>NZ_DAMBKV010000036.1:0-4509 GCF_032066555.1 Stenotrophomonas sp. | reverse complement strand
GTTTTTATCCGCAAACCCCGCTGCTCACGCAGCGGGGTTTGTCTTTTTATGTAAGCCAGGGGTTTTTGAGCCTGGCTTGGTTCCGCAAGGAAACGTATTGGAGCTGGCGCAACGCGCTGCTCAAACCGCTTTCCTGATGAAAACAGCGCTATGGAACCACCCGATCCCATCCCGAACTCGGAAGTGAAACGTAGCCGCGCCGATGGTAGTGCAGCCTAAGCTGTGCGAGAGTAGGTCATCGTCAGGATTTAAAAACAAAACCCCGCTGCCACAAGCAGCGGGGTTTTTCTTTGTCCGAAGCGAAGGCAGGCTTTTGGGGAATTTGTGGGAGCGGCGTAAGCCGCGAAGCTGGTAGAAACAACTCGCCTGAAAGGCTTGAAGGGAGCCAGAAGCCAGAAGCGCCCCCCATCCGCCCTTCGGGCACCTTCCCCCGCAGGCGGGAGAAGGGAAAGAAAGAGCTGGAGCTGAAGGCGAGGTAGAAGCCAAAGCCAAAGCCAAAGCCAGAGCCAAAGCCAGAGCCAGAGCCAGAGCCAGAGCATTGGGGCTCTGCAGGAACTGCCTGGAACGCCGCTGCCGAGCATGGCTCGGCACTACGGTCAGGCGTTCTGGCGGATCTGTGCGGCAGTTGCCCAGCGGGCGGCGATATTCGGCGCGGTGATGCACACCGCTTCATCGGTGACCGTGGTTACCGCACGCTCCAATAACTGGATGTCGGCTTCGTGCTGGCGGGCGACATGCGGGTCTTCAAAGAAGATTGCGCGCTGGCAGCGGTGCTCGAGTACGCGGTCAGCGATCTGTGCGTCACCACCGAGCGGACCACTCTGGAAACGGTGGATCCATTCCTGGTCGCGCGGCCAGCCACGGCTCCAGGCCATTTCGTTCAAGCGCTGACCGGTGGTGCCGGTGCCGATGCGCTGCCCGAACTGCGACAACACATCGAAGTGCTCGGCAGCAAAGGCCAGCATCTGCGGCTTGCGCGCATCGTGGGCGATCAGCGCCAGCGTCTGCTTGCTGAAGTCATGTAGATCATCGGCGCCCGGGTCCGGTGCGAGGCCGGCGTGGATGCGCTCCATTTCAATCCAGTCGCGTGCGGTGGCTACCGTGGAGATGAAAGGCTTGCCGTGGATGACGCATTGGCGCTTGAGGGCGATGGCTTCGGGGAAGACTGAAGAAGGATCGACCGGGTCGATGAAGTAGATCGCGCCATCGAGTGTGCGCTCCGGGGTACCCATGCCTACGACTTCGGCCACGAGCTTCATCAATCCGCCTTCGCGGCCGTTTGGATAGCGCTGAAGTCCGGGGTAATCCTGCAGAGGATGGGTGCTGGCTATCGCGTCGTAGGTGCGGCCGACAGCATGCAGTTCCACGCCAAGTTCGCGGATTCCGGTTTCGCTGGCGCGCAGCCAACGGAACAACGCAGCGTCGGCGCTTTCGTGATGGAGACGGTTTGCGGCCAGACCGATGCGCATTGCGATTTCTCTTTGTGCGGAGTTCTTGAGTGTAGGGCAGCTGGGTGTTGGTTGGTTGGTGGGGAGCCAAAGCCAAAGCTCATGCCAGAGCAAAAGCTCCCCTCATCCGCCCTGTCGGGCACCTTCTCCCGCATACGGGAGAAGGGAGGTCCTTGTTACTGGGCGAACGGATACCCCAAAGCTGAGAGCCAAAGCCAAAGCCAAAGCCAAAGCCAAAGCCAACAGCCGAAGCAGCGAGCTCGGCCGTCGTCAAAAAAAAGCCGAAGTAGTCCCCTCTCCCGTTTCAACGGGAGAGGGGTAGGGGTGAGGGCGCTTTCAGCTTCTAACGCCTCTCCGTGCTTGCTGAGCGCTACCGCTGCAACAACGCAACAATGCTCTCAGCAGCATCGCGGCCCTCGGCAACCGCAGTCACCACCAGGTCCGCACCGCGAACCGCATCACCACCGGCAAACAGCTTGGCGTTGTGGGTCTGGAATGGCAGACGCGTAGCACCACCGGCAATGATGCGGCCATTGCTGCTGGCCTCCACGCCCTGCGACGAAAGCCATTCCGGCAGCGTCGGCGAGAAGCCGAAGGCGATGATCACCACGTCGGCTTCCAACAGCGACTCGCTGCCATCAATCGCGACCGCATTGCGGCGCCCATTGGCGTCCGGCTCGCTCAACGTGGTCTCGACCACGGTCACGCCGATCACTTCATCATCGGCACCGGCTTCAATCGCCAGCGGCTGGCGGTTGAACAGGAAACGCACGCCCTCTTCGCGGGCGTTGGCCACTTCGCGTGCCGAGCCCGGCATATTGGCTTCGTCGCGACGGTAGGCACAGGTCACCTTGGCCGCGCCCAGGCGGATCGCGCTGCGTACGCAGTCCATGCCGGTATCGCCGCCACCCAGCACCACCACACGCTTGCCGTTGAGGTCGGGCAGGGCGATCTGGTCTTCCCAGCCGGCAATCGGCCGGCCCTGCGGATCATTGCCGCCGACGATGCGGCTGTTCTGCACCAGGAAGGGCAGTGCCGGCAGCACGTTCTTCAGGTCCTGGCCAATCAGGCCGCCGTCGGTGTAACGGTAGGCACCGGTGCCGAGGAACACCGCGTCGTAATCAGCCTGCAGCTGCTCGATGCTGATGTCGCGGCCGATCTCCACGCCCAGGCGGAACTGTACGCCCATGCCTTCGAGGATCTCGCGGCGGCGGTCGATCACGCTCTTGTCCAGCTTGAAGCTGGGAATGCCGAACTGCAGCAGGCCACCAATCTGTTCGTAGCGATCGAACACCACGGCCTGCACACCTGCACGCGCCAGGCGATCAGCGCAGGCCAGACCGGCAGGGCCTGCACCGACCACCGCAACGCGCTTGCCGGTGCTCTCAACCGCATGCAGGTCCGGCTTCCAGCCGGTGGCCAGGGCGGTATCGACGATGTATTTCTCTACCGCGCCGATGGTGACCGCGCCGAATTCCTCCAGCGTGCAGCTGCCTTCGCACAGGCGATCCTGTGGGCAGACGCGGCCGCAGACTTCCGGCAGCGGATTGGTGGAATGGCAGAGCGTGGCCGCCTCGTGGATGCGGTCTTCCTGCACCAGCTGCAGCCACTGCGGGATGGCGTTGTGCACCGGGCACTTCCAGCTGCAGTAGGGGTTGCCGCAGTCCAGGCAGCGGCCGGCCTGGTACTGCGCGTCGGCCTTGTCGAACTTGCCGTAGAGCTCGCCCCAATCGCCGGACGTGCGCAATTCCACCGGAATGCGCTGCGGCATGGTGCGGGGCAGATCGAGAAACTGGAAGGCTTGCTTGCGGCTCATGGGAACTCGTGGCGTCTGGAGGAGCCCTTCTCCCGCTTGCGGGAGAAGGTGCCCCGGAGGGGCGGATGAGGGGGCGCTTGAAGCTGCCCTCACCCCGGCCCTCTCCCGCAGGCGGGAGAGGGAGACAATGCGTCAAGCGGCGCGGCGCAGCGACTCGGCCAGCGATTCAATGCTGGCGGCCTTGGGTTTGACCAGCCAGAACTTGCCGACGTAGTCGCGGAACTCGTCGATGATCTGCTGCGCCCAGATGCTGCCGGTCAATTCGCGGTGGCGGCCGATCAGGGTGTGCAGGTGCTGGCGGTAGTTCTCGAAGCCTTCGGCCGAGATGCGATGGATGTCGATCAGCTCGTGGTTGTAGCGGTCGACGAAATCACGGTCGATATCGAGCACATAGGCCAGACCACCGGTGAAGCCGGCGCCGAAGTTCAGGCCGACCTTGCCAAGCACTGCGACCACGCCGTCGGTCATGTACTCGCAACAGTGGTCACCGGCACCTTCGATCACCGCCAGTGCGCCGGAGTTGCGCACGCCGAAGCGCTCGCCGGCGCGGCCTGCGGCGAACAGCTCGCCACCGGTGGCGCCATACAGGCAGGTGTTGCCGATGATGGCGGTGTTGCGCGCCTCGAAGCGCGCGCCGCGCGGTGGGCGCACCACCAGGCGACCGCCGGCCATGCCCTTGCCGACGTAGTCGTTGGCTTCGCCTTCCACTTCCAGGTTCAGGCCGCCGACGTTGAATGCGCCAAAGCTCTGCCCGGCAGTGCCGCGGAAGCGCAGGTTCAACGGTGTTTCGCTCATGCCGTGGTTGCCATGCGCGCGGGCGATGGTGCCGGACAGGCGCGTGCCCACCGAGCGGTCGGTGTTATGGATCAGGAAGCGGTGTTCGCCGCCGCGCTTGTTGGCGATGGCATCGGCCAGCAGGTCATCCATCTGCGTGGCCAGGCTGTCGGGCGACTGGTACAGGCGCTGCGCGGCGCAATGCGCGCCGTCGTACTGGGCCGGTGCCAACAGCCGCGACAGATCCACCTTGACGCCTTCGCGCGGCGACACTTCCAGCTGTTGCAGCAGATCGGTGCGGCCGACGATTTCATCCAGCGAACGCGCGCCCAGGTAGGACAGCCATTCGCGCACTTCCTCGGCCAGCAGGCGGAAGAAGTTCTCCACGCGCTCCGGCAGGCCGGTGAAGTAACCCGCGCGCAGGCGCTCGTCCTGGGTGGCCACGCCGGTGGCGCAGTTGTTGAGGTGGCA
>NZ_DAMBKV010000035.1:0-10473 GCF_032066555.1 Stenotrophomonas sp. | reverse complement strand
CCGGGATCTGGTGCACGGCACCGATGTAGGCGTCCAGCGAACCGAGCGCACTGGGGATCGGGAGATTGTTTGCCACAAGGGCAGTAGAGGTGTTCAGGTTCATAGGACCTCATCTTAGCAGTCGAACTATTGGACTGCTCAGTACAGAAAAAGTTCCAGCGTTCTGTTTTTGTTCGCAAACTCGAGGTCAAACCTGAATAGGCGACAGCAACGACGGCATTCCCAACCCCTCCAAGGTAGCAAAGCCAAGGTCACCGCGATATGACAGGAATCAAGGCAGTTCAGCGATCAGACGGCGCCAGATCGGCCAAGGCCGGCAGCCGCCAGTCGATCCGGGTCTGGCCGTTGCGGGCCAGGTAGTCATTGGCCTGCGAGAAATGGCGGCAGCCGAGGAAGCCGCGGTGGGCCGACAGTGGCGAGGGATGCGGGGCCTTGAACACACGGTGGCGGCGGGTATCGATGACCTTGCCCTTCTGCTGGGCGTAAGCGCCCCACAGCAGGAACACCAGGCCTTCACGCTCGCGGTTGAGCACGTCGACCACATGGTCGGTGAAACCCTCCCAGCCGCGGCCCTGGTGCGCGCCCGCCTTGCCCTCTTCCACCGTCAGCACGGCGTTGAGCAGCAACACGCCCTGCTGCGCCCATGGCAGCAGACAGCCGTGGTCCGGGCGCGGGATGGCCAGGTCGGCCTCGATCTCTTTGTAGATATTGAGCAGCGACGGCGGCACCGGCACGCCCGGCTTCACCGAGAAGCTCAAACCGTGCGCCTGGCCATAGCCGTGGTACGGGTCCTGGCCCAGCACCACCACCTTGACCTGCTCGAACGGGGTAGCGTTGAAGGCCGCGAAGATTTCCGGGCCGGGTGGAAACACATGTGCCCCAGCGGCCTTGCGCTTGCGCAGGAACGCCGACAGCTCGCGCATCTCCGGCCGCAGCAGCCAGTCGCCGATACGGGACTTCCAGCTGGGCTCCAGCTGGATCTGTACGCCGTCCTCGCTCACAGCACCACCGCCGGCTGGGCCATGCGCGCCAGCCGCAGCTGGAACAACACCTTGGTCACCAGCAGGCGTTCTTCGATGGGCTTCTGCACCAGGTCATTGGCCCCGGACTGCAGCAAGGCCGACTGGTTGTGCGGGTTGCCATCACCGGTCATCACCAGCACCGGCAGGCGGCGCTTGCCATAGGCGAAGTCGACGCGGATGCGCTCAACCACATCGCGGCCGCTCAGCTCGCCCTTGAGGGTGACGTCGGTCAGCACCAGGTCCACCTGCCGCGTGGTGCGGCCCAGCGACTCGGCGGTGAGCAGCGAGAACGCATCCTCGGCGGTGAGCACGTGCACGACGTGCAGGTCATGGCGTTCGAGCATGCGCTTGGTGGCCTCGGCCACCACCCGGCTGTCCTCGACATACAACACGGTGGCGTTGGCCACCGGCTCGGGCTGCACATAGCCACGGATGAAGGTCGCCAGGGCTTCATGGCCCAGCGCCTTGTCGAAATAGTCGGTGACGTACTCGGTGAAGCGGCGCTGCTCCAGATGCTGCTGGGCGTCGCCGGAAACCACGATCACCGGCACATAGGCTTGCCCCGCGGTCTCACGCACGCCACGCGCCAGCGCCAGGCCATCGCCATCGGGCAAGGCCAGCGAAGTGGTGACCAGATGCACCGGACCGGCAGCCAGCGCCTCGCGCGCCTCGGCGATGCTGGCGCAGCCCACCACTTCAACGTCGGGCAGTTCGCGCTTGAGCACGTCGCTGATCAGGCGCCGTACCAGTTTGGATCCATCGACCACCATTACCCGCGGCGCGTCGCTGATCAGGTGCTTGAGCTCATGCGTGGACATGCGGGCCTCAGGTTTCAGTCGGGCGAGTCTGCCTGAGGAAGTGACCTGTCACCAGCCATGCCCCCAACCAACCCAGAATCGTGGTGCCAACCAGCACCATGCCCGAATGCAGCAGATCCAGGCCATGCAACGTGAAAGGACTGCCGTAGCTCTGCGACAGACTGGCCAGCGGCGCACGCAGGGCCAGCCCGCACACGCCGATCAGGCCCAGCGCCACGGCACCGGCGCCCAGCCCGTACCACGCGCCCAGATAGACGAACGGACGACGGATGAAGCCGTCGCTGGCACCGAGCAACTGCAGCACACCGATCTCCTCGCGCCGCGCCTGGATATCCAGGCGCACGGTATTGCCGACCACCAGCGCCGCCCCCAGGCCCAGCAGCACCGACAGCACCTGCACCAGCCGCGCACCAAAGCTCAGCCAGCCATCCAGGCGCTGCCGCCAAAGCGCATCGTGCTGGACCAGATCGGCCTGTGGCAGGGTTTCCAGCGACTTGGCCAGGGCAGCATCGACGCCATCGGTCGGGGTCACGATCAGCAACGTGGGCAGCGGGTTCTCACCCAGTGCATCGATGGCTTCACCCAGGCCGGCGTTCTGGCGCAGTTCGGCCAATCCTTCGCCCGGCGTACGCAACTGCACCTGCTCCACATCGGCACGGGCGCGCAGGGTCTTGGCCAGATCCTGCGCGGCGGCGGCGTCGACATCGGTCTTCAGGAACAGATTGATATCGCGCGACTGCTGCACGCTGCCAGAGAAATGCTTGAGATTGTCCAAGGCGATCGACAGGCCCAACGGAAGTGCCAGGGCCAGCGCCATCACCGCTACGGTCAGCGCGGTAGCCCATGGCCTGCGCACGGCGCGACCGAGGCTGAAAACCACGCTGTGCAGATGGTGATTGATCCAGGTGGCCAGCCGCGACGGCGCCGCCGTGCTGGTATTGCTGCTGCCGCTTTCAGGCTTGCTGCTGGTAGTCATTCGGCCAGGTCCTGCGGCGAGATGTCATCGACCAGACGGCCGTGGTCGAGGATCAGCACACGCTTGCGCATCTGCTTGAGCAGGGCCAGGTCATGGCTGACCACCAGCACGCTGGTGCCACGCGCCGGCAGTTCTGCAAACAGGGTCATGATCTCCGCCGCCAGGGTCGGGTCGAGATTGCCGGTGGGCTCGTCGGCCACCAGCAGCCTGGGCTCGGCGACAATCGCGCGGGCGATGCCGACGCGCTGCTGCTCACCGGCCGACAGTTCGCTGGGCAGCGCCTTCTCGCGATGGCCAAGGCCCATCCGCTCAAGCACCGAGCGCACCCGCTTGCCGGTATCGGCACGGCGGTCACCGCGCAGGATCAGCGGCAGGGCGACGTTCTCGCCGATGCTGCGGTCGACCAGCAGGCGATGGTCCTGGTAGACCGCGCCGACTTCGCGCCGATGCAGGGCAACCTTGCCGCCGCGCACCTTGAGCAGGTTGCGCTCGCCGAAGATGACCGCGCCACGGCTGGGCCGCTCGCTCAGGTGAATCAGCTTGAGCAGGGTGCTCTTGCCGGCACCGGAGTGCCCGGTGACGAACAGCATTTCGCCGGCCGCCACCTCGAAGCTGACGTCCACCAGCGCCTGATGGCCACCGGCATACTGTTTGCTGACATTGTCAAAACGCAGAACGCTCATCGTGCTGATTATGCAGGAGCGCGGGCAGACTGCGGAGGATGCCGGTCACGCGACGTGGGTTACGTGTAGTGCCGAGCCATGCTCGGCAAGGGGCTTTACCGGCCATCAAGCTTGTAGGAGCCGCGTAAGCCGCGAAGCCATTGCTGCATCAACCGGCGAAGGGCCTACCCCTCCCCAACCCTCCCCTTTGCTGCGCAAAAGGGAGGGAGCTGTAGTGCCGAGCCATGCTCGGCAAGGGGCCTTACCAGCCGTGCGGTAAAAGCGGCACGCACCCCGAAGCCGGGATTGCATCAACCGGCAAAAAACTCACCCTTCCCCAACCGTCCCCTTTGCTGCGCAAAAGGGAGGGGGCTGTAATGCCGAGCCATGCTCGGCATGGGGCTTTATCGGGAATGCCCCTGCCGAGCATGGCTCGGCACTACCGTTTTGACCTTGCTGGTAGAGCCCTGCCGAGCATGGCTCGGCACTACAGGCTCGCGGCCATCAGCTGCCGGACAGCATCCGGCGGATCTTGCGGCCCAGGCGGGTCAGGAACGAGTCGCTGTCATTACCGGCACGCATCGGCTTGGCCTGTACCTGCACCGGGCCGTTGTTGTTGGCCACTGCCGGTGCGGCGCCTTCGGCACCCTCAACCGGGCGACCGTGGCGACGGCGGCGACGCTTGCGCGGTGCGCGCTCGCCTTCCACTGCCGGGCTGTTGGCGGCATTCGGTGCACCTTCGGCGGCCGGACGCGGCGGCTTGGGCGTGCCATCGGCCTTGGCCGGGGCGCCTTCGACGCGCGGCTTGCGCGGGCCACGCGGCTTGCCGTCGGCGCTGCGTTCGCCACGGCGTTCACCGGGCTTGCCACCGCTGCGACCACCGCCACGACGGGCTTCATCAGCGGCCTTCTGCTCGCGGGCTTCGCGGAAGATGGCACCCACGCTCTCGCCTTCTTCGCCTTCCGGCAGCGGCGCACGCTCGGGACGCGGCAGCGCGGTCATCAGTTCGGCGGTAACCGACTCGACCGGGATCTTCTGCTCGATGTAGGCCTCGATGTCCGGCAGGCTCATCGCATAGCGCTCGCAGGCGAAGCTGATCGCGTCACCTTCTTCGCCCAGGCGCGCGGTACGGCCGATGCGGTGCACGTAGTCTTCGGCGTCGAACGGCAGGTCGTAGTTGTAGACGTACTTGATGCCGTCGATATGCAGGCCGCGTGCGGCCACATCGGTGGCCACCAGGATTTCCAGCTGGCCCTTCTGGAAGCGGTTGAGCAGGCTCTCTCGCTTCTTCTGCGGCACGTCGCCGGACAGCACGCCAACGCGGTAACCGGCCTTTTCCAGCGCGCGTGCAACGCGCTCGACGAACACCTTGGTGTTGACGAACACCATGGTGCGCGCGCCTTCGCTGCGCGACAGCAGACCGATCAGCAACGGCAGCTTTTCTTCGTCGGCCGGGAAGTAGATGCGCTGGCGGACGCGGTCGGCGGTGATGCTTTCGGTCTCCACCACCAGCTTCTGCGGCTCGTTCATGTGCTCATAGGCCAGCTCCAGCACACGGTGGCTGAGCGTGGCACTGAACAGCAGGGTCTGGCGCGTGGTGCGCTCGGGCATGCGCCGCAGCAGGAAACGGATGTCCTTGATGAAGCCCAGGTCGAACATGCGGTCGGCTTCGTCCAGCACGCAGATTTCGCAGGCATGCAGCGACACCACCTTGTGCTGCTTGACGTAGTCGATCAGGCGGCCGGGGGTGGCGATGATCACGTCCACGCCCTGCTGCAGCAGCTCGCGCTGCTTGTCGTAGTCCACGCCACCGTAGACCAGCGCAAAGCGCAGGCCGGTGTCGGCAGCGAACTTCATCGCATCCTTGTGGATCTGGATGGCCAGCTCGCGGGTCGGCGCCAGGATCAGCGCACGCGGATCTTCCGGCTTGCGGTCGGCCAACGCCGGGCGGGTCAGCAGGCGGTTGGCGACGGCGACCAGGAAGGCCAGCGTCTTGCCGGTACCGGTCTGGGCCTGGCCGGCGACGTCGCCGCCCGGCAGAGCCACCGGCAGGGTCAGCGCCTGAATGGGGGTGCAGCGGGTGAAACCCGCGCCTTCAAGGCCTGCCAGCAAGGTCGGTTGCAGGTCGAAGGAGGAAAATGTCACGTCGGTTAGCGGTTTGTCGCTCATTGATTTCGTCTTTGTAGTGCCAGCCGGTCAGTGTGGCCGGGCAGCTTGCATCGATTCGGGCACCGTCGCACACTGCGGCCCCTGCGCCGGGTCGCGCGACACCTGGGCCCTGCCCACTGTCCGCGCAATGCCCCAGTTTACCGCAATGCGACCGCCAACCCGGCATGGGCAGTCGCATTGCACCAGGAGACTCCAAGTGAGCGATAAGGTTTTACACGTCGGCGACGCCGACTTCGACAGCGCCGTCCTGCAATCGAGCGAACCGGTCCTGGTGGATTTCTGGGCTGAATGGTGCGGCCCGTGCAAGATGATTTCCCCGGTCCTGGACGAACTGGCTGACGCCTATGACGGCAAGCTGAAGATCGCCAAGGTCAATGTGGACGAGAACCGCGCCACCGCGATCAAGTACCACGTGCGCTCGATCCCGATGCTGCTGCTGTTCAAGGATGGCCAGATCCAGGCCACCCAGATCGGTGCGGTTGGCAAGGGCCAGCTGAGCCAGATGATCGACAAGGCGCTGGTCTGATCCAGCACGGTCCGGCGGCCCCGCGCCGCCGGCCACCGGGCCAGCCTGACCGCGGCCCAACAGGGTTTTGCAGGCGCTTGCACCGCCGCGCTTGGCGGTGTTAGTGTCGCTACATCCGGCAGCATTCGCGTGCCGCACCCTCTGGACGGGTTCTCGTCCGGACCATCCCAACCAGTTCGCAGCCCCGCAGGGCGCTCGCACATCCAAGCGAGAGGAATCAAGCACTTGTCCGAGAACACTCCTTCCGAAACCGGGAGCACCGACGCTCCTGTCGAGAAGCGCGTGCGCAAGCCGCGTGTTGCCAAAGCCGTTGAAAGCGCCGACAGCGGTGCTTCCGCCCCCGCCCAGCCGGCTCTTCCGTTGCCTGCCGCTCCGGCCGCTCCGGCCGCTCCGGCACCGGTAGCCGCCGCCCCGGCGCCCGCCCCCGTTGCTCCGCCGCCCGCGCCCGCCGCGGCAGCGTCCAGCAATGAAGGCCAGGCCCCGGCAGCCAGCGCCGGCGACAACAACACCTCGCAGGGTGGCCAGGACAACGGCGAAGGCAACAACAACCAGCAGCGCTATGGCCAGCAGAATCAGCAGGGCCAGGGCCAGGGTCAGGGCAACCGCCGCGACCGTTTCCGCAACCGTCGCGACCGTGACCGCAACCGTCAGCGTGACGACAACGGCATGGGCAACGAAGGCGGCAACGACAATTTCGTCCCACGCCAGATGCCGAGCGTGCCGGAAGGTTTCCCGGTCTATTCGCTCAGCGACCTGAAGAAGATGCCGGCGCAGAAGCTGCTGGAGATCGCCGAGCAACTGCAGATCTCCGAAGGCGTCGCCCGTGCCCGCAAGCAGGACGTGATCTTCGCCCTGCTCAAGGTGCTGACCCGCCACGGCGACGGCGTTGCCGCCGACGGTGTGCTGGAAATCCTGCCGGACGGCTTCGGCTTCCTGCGCGCTGCCGAAGCCAGCTACCTGGCCGGTCCGGACGATACCTATATCTCGCCCAGCCAGATCCGTCGCTTCAACCTGCGTACCGGCGACCATCTGTCGGGCCGCATCCGCTTCCCGAAGGACGGCGAGCGCTACTTCGCGCTGTCGATCGTGGACACCATCAACGGTGAGCCGATCGAAGCCTCGAAGAACAAGGTGCTGTTCGAAAACCTGACCCCGCTGTTCCCGCGCAAGCGCTTCACGCTTGAGCGCGGCAACGGCTCCTCGGAAGACATCACCGGTCGCATCCTCGACCTGATGGCACCGCAGGGCAAGGGCCAGCGCGCCCTGATCGTCTCGCCGCCGAAGGCCGGCAAGACGATGATGATGCAGCAGATCGCCACGGCCATCACCACCAACCACCCGGAAGTGCACATGATCGTGCTGCTGGTGGATGAGCGCCCGGAAGAAGTGACCGAAATGCAGCGCACCGTGCGCGGCGAAGTGGTCTCCTCGACCTTCGACGAGCCGGCCGCGCGCCACGTGCAGGTTGCCGAAATGGTGATCGAGCGCGCCAAGCGCCTGGTCGAGCACAAGAAGGACGTGGTGATCCTGCTCGACTCGATCACCCGCCTGGCCCGCGCCTACAACAACGTCGTGCCCAGCTCCGGCAAGGTGCTGACCGGCGGTGTGGACGCCAACGCCCTGCACCGCCCGAAGCGTTTCTTCGGTGCGGCACGCAACGTCGAGGAAGGCGGCTCGCTGACCATCATCGCCACCGCGCTGGTTGAAACCGGCTCGAAGATGGACGAAGTGATCTACGAAGAATTCAAGGGCACCGGCAACAGCGAAGTGCACTTGAACCGTCGCATCACCGAGAAGCGCGTCTACCCGGCCATCGACATCAACCGCTCCGGCACCCGCCGCGAAGACCTGTTGATCGAACCGGAGCTGCTGCAGAAGATCTGGATCCTGCGCAAGCTGCTGCACCCGATGGACGAAATCGCCGCGATGGAATTCCTGTTGGACAAGATGAAGAACACCAAGTCCAACGACGAGTTCTTCGGTTCGATGAAGCGCTGATTCCTGCTGAAATCGGCTGCAGACAAAAGCCCCGCGCAAGCGGGGTTTTTGTTGTGTGTCGATTGAGCGGACAATGTGGGCTTCGAGGCTTATGCACCACCTGTAGTGCCGAGCCATGCTCGGCAGGAGCATTACCGGTAAAGCCCCTGCCGAGCATGGCTCGGCACTACGATTGCGCTTGACCGCTATCACGCCAGCCGCAGCGCACGCGGGTACGGCGGTGTATCCGGGTACAGTCCTTGCCGGAATCCAGCCTGTAAAGCCTGCCACCAGCCCGGATCGAACAGCTCACCAAATTTCTCCTGCACCACATCCAGCGACGCCCGCGGCAAGCCCATGAACAGCCCGAAGCGCTCAGGGAACACGTCATTGGGCGCAACGTGGAACCAGGGCTCGGCCGCCATAGCCTCTTCCTCGCTGCGCGGCTGTGGCCACTGGCGGAAGTTGCATTCGGTCACCAGGCACAGTTCGTCGTAGTCGTAGAACACCGCACGACCATGCCGCGACACACCGAAGTTCTTCAGCAGCATGTCGCCAGGGAAGATGTTGTTGCACGCCATGTCGCGGATGGCCTGTGCGTAATCCAACGCAGCCGCGCGCGCCGCATCTGCGCCCTGCTCACGCAGGTAGAGATTCAGGGGCCGGAAGCGACGCTGCACGTAGCACAGCGCGATTTCCACTTCGTCACCATCGATGCGCACGCTCTGGCTGCACTCTTCCACCAGCTCCTGCAGCAAGGCCGGTGCGAAGCGCTGCCGCGGGAAGCGCAGATAGCGATACGGCTGCGCGTCCAGCAAGCGGCCAATACGATCAAGATTGAACACCAGCGCGTACTTGTCTTCCACATCTTGCCGGCTCATGGCTTTCGGCCAGGCGAAGCGATCGCGGATCAACTTGAACACCAGCGGGTAGCTGGGCAAGGTGAATACCGTCATCACCATGCCCGGTGTGCCATCAGCGTGCACCAACTGCTCATTATCGTGCTGCTGGAAGTGGCTGAAGAAGGTGCGATAGCGCTCGGTCTTGCCCTGTTTGGCCCGGCCCAGCACGGTGTAGATCTCATCCACCGGCTTGCCCGGCAGGATGCTGCGCAGGAACACCACCGCATCGGCCACGGTGGGCAGATCGGCCTGGAAGTAGCTACGTGATACGCCAAACAGATGCGCCACATCACGGCGGCGGCTCAGCACCGCCTCCGCGCGGATGCCGCTGCCATCGTTGACCAGCGCGATCACGCATGGCGAGAAGCGGTGCTCGCCAAACACGCGCCCTACGAGATAGGCGCGGCGCTCGCGATAGAACACGGTCTGCAACAACTCGATAGCACGCACCGGATACGGCCCCCAATGCGAGAGATCATCCTGCAGCCGCACCGCGATGGCCGCCGCACAACGCAGCTGGTGCGTGTACGGCAGGTCGAACGCATAGTCCGCCAACAAGCGTGAGAACGCTTCGGCCGGGCGCGCCTCGGACACTGCATAGACATGCCGCGCGACCGGATGGGTGATGGCATCGGAGGGCTCGATGTCCAGCGCCATGAATTCGATCCTGTCATCCACGCCATGGGTGGCGAACAGGCGCCGGGTGAGCGTGTTGTAAAAGGTTTTGTAGAGCTCGCCGTCGATGCGGCCTTCGATCAACCTGGCAAATTCCTGCTTGACCTGCCGCCACAGCAGCCGCGCCTCGCCACTGCCTTCCAGCAGCTGATCCAACTGGGTACGGCATTGGGCGACGCTGAGGTCGTACAGCTCGATGCGCTCTACTGCATCGGCTTTGGCGGCTGCCCAATCACGACGCTGGAAGCGCTCGCGGGCGCGTCTGCTGACCTGGGCGAAGCCATGGTGGTAATCCTCGAAGCCCTGCGCGATGCAGCGGGCGATGCTGGCGGCCAACGCGCTGTCTGTAGCCGACTCGGTCATGACGGCATGACCTGAGCTTGCTGAGGTGCTGGGTCAATGCAGGTACGAGGCAATCGCATGCGGGAGAACACCGGGGAGTTGCACTGACCATACGCCACTGGCCGCTGTTCGGGACAGGATTGGGGGCGGAGCTGTTCGTGGGCTGCGGGTTTCGCACCAAAGGCACCCCTCCCCAACCCTCCCCTGCGCTATGCGCAAGGGAGGGAGTGGATCACTGCCATTTGCACGTTGCGTGCGAGCGCAAGCTCTGCCCCCTCCCTTGCGCGCAGCGCAGGGGAGGGTTGGGGAGGGTTGGGGAGGGTTGGGGAGGGTTGGGGAGGGGTGCTTTGGCTTTGGCTTTGGCTTTGGCTTTGGCTTTGGCTTTGGCTTTGGCTTTGGCTTTG
>NZ_DAMBKV010000034.1:0-11191 GCF_032066555.1 Stenotrophomonas sp. | reverse complement strand
TCAGCGCCTTCTTCGTAGGCTGCGACGTTTCCGTCGTAGCGAGCCGCCCATTATAACCGGCTTTTCTGCTTCGTCAACACCTAATTTCGAGGCGGCGACTTCAAGCTTTCCTTCTGCTGGCGCCTCTTGCGAGGCCCCTGCGTCGGGGGAGGTGAAGTATGTGCTTCTTTGCGGGGTTTGTGAAGGGGGTGTGGAAAGTTTTTTCCAACTTTCGTTCATTGGGCCGCTGCGGAAGCAGGGAGTGCTTTGCGTGCACCTTGTTAGTGTGCGGAAGCAAGACCTTCCTGTTGAGCGGATTGAGCGTGCCGCGTTGCTGACACAGCGACGCTTCGCCCTACCCTCTCCCCAACCCCTCTCCCGGGGGGGGGAGAGGGGCTTCAGGCATCAGGCGCTTGCCACCAGCAGGACGCGGGCGAAGGTGCGCTTGCCTACCTGCAGCAAACCTTCGAAGCCGGGCTGCAGTACGGTCTGGGCGTCATCGACTACTTCGCCGTCCACCTTCACCGCACGCTCCTTGAGCTTGCGGGACGCTTCGGAGTTGCTCGGGGTCAGGCCCGCCGCGGTCAGCAGGGCGCCGATACGCAGGCCTTCGGCCGGGATGGCGACTTCCTGCAGCGGCAGCTGGGTGATGTCGCCCTGCCCGGTCACCGCGGCATTCCAGCCGGCAATCGCCTGCTCGGCAGCGGCAGCATCGTGGAAGCGGGTGGCCAGCTCGCGCGCCAGCCGCAGCTTGATCTCGCGCGGGTTGATGCTGCCTGCCTCGACGTCGGCGCGCAGCTGCTTGGCCTCGTCAATCGAGATATCGAAGCTGAGCAGGTCGATCCAGCGCCACATCAAGGTGTCGTCCACCTTCATGGTCTTGGTGACGATGTCGATCGCCGGTTCGCTGATACCAATGTAGTTGCCCAGCGACTTGGACATCTTATTGACGCCATCCAGACCTTCCAGCAGCGGCATGGTCAGCACGATCTGCGGCTTCTGCCCGTGGTGTTCCTGCAGGCCGCGGCCCATCAGCAGGTTGAACTTCTGGTCGGTACCGCCGAGCTCGACATCGGCTTCCAGCGCCACCGAGTCGTAGCCCTGTACCAGCGGGTAGAGGAATTCATGGATGGCAATGGACTGCTGGGCGGCATAGCGCTTGGCGAAATCGTCACGCTCGAGCATGCGGGCGACGGTGTGCTGGCCGGCCAGGCGGATCATGTCGGCCGCAGTCATCTTGCCGAACCACTCGGAATTGAAGCGGACTTCGGTCTTCTCGCGGTCCAGCACCTTGAACACCTGCTCTTCATAGGTGCGCGCATTGGCCAGCACGTCTTCCTTGCTGAGCGGCTTGCGGGTCAGGCTCTTGCCGGACGGGTCACCGATCATGCCGGTGAAGTCGCCGATCAGGAAAATGACCTGATGGCCGAGGTCCTGGAACTGGCGCAGCTTGTTCAGCAGTACGGTGTGGCCCAGGTGCAGGTCCGGTGCGGTGGGGTCGAAGCCGGCCTTCACGCGCAGTGGGCGGCCGCTTTCCAGACGCTGGCGCAGTTCTTCCACTTTGAGGATTTCATCGGCTCCACGACCGATCAGGGCAAGGGCTTCATCAATCGAGGACACGCTAAAACTCCCGACTTCGCAGTCAAAAACATGAATGGTGTTAAGTACAAGTTAACCACGTTAACCGATTGAAAAGCCATGCGGCTCAATGGTTTGACGCGGTATTGATAGGTGTCTATGTTACCTGCGTTTGGGCCCGCGATCCGGGTCGACCAGAGAACCGACCGATGTCCCAACCCGATCATGGCTCCGCGCGCAAACAGCGCTTCCAGGAAAGACTCCACGTCCTGCACGACAACGCCCTGCATCGGAAGTTGAAGGAACATCTGCCCGCCGCGTTCAACGAACGCTGGAACCGGCGGCACTGGATCCACGCCAGCCTGTTCGTCACCATCGGTGCATTGGCGGCGACAATCGTCCCCGGTTTTTCCAATTCCATCGACAGCAACCTGCCGTCGTCGCATTCCACGCTTGCCCTGCCCCTGCCGCCGCTGTCACTGGCGCGGCGCGGCGAAACCCCCGGCGACAGCTGGCAGATCCAGCGGGTGCAACGTGGCCAGACCCTGAGTGATCTGTTCGAAGCCGCCGGTGTACCGGCGACCACCATGCAGAAGGTGCTGGACCATCCAGGCACCCGCGAGGTGCTGACCAAGCTGCGCCCGGGCGCCGAAATCGCCTTCGACCTGCCGGTAAACGGCAGCCTGCGCAGCATCCGTTTCGACCGCGATGGCAATCATCGGGTTGAGCTGAGCCTGCAGGGCGACCAGATCCGCGAAAAGGTCAGCGAGCGGGCAACCAGCACCCGCACCGTGGTGGCCAGCGGTGAAATCACCAGTTCGCTGTACAACGCCGCGCGCAAGGCAGGCCTGTCGCCCTCGGCCATCGCCACGATGACCGATGAAATCTTCAAGTACGACATCGACTTCTCCAAGGACCTGCAGCCGGGCGACCGCTTCAGCGTGGTCATGGACGAAACCTGGCGCGAAGGCGAGCGCATCGACACCAGCAAGATCCTGGCAGCGACCTTCCAGACCGGCGGCAAGACCTATACCGGCTTCCGGTTTGATCGCAATGGCAAGTCCGAATACTTCGACCTCAACGGCCGTTCGTTGAAGAAGAGCTTCATCCGCTCGCCGATCCAGTTCGCGCGCCTGAGCTCGAACTACGGCACCCGCCGCCATCCCATCCTCGGCACCATGCGCACCCACAAGGGCGTGGATTACGCCGCACGCACTGGCACCCCGATCATGGCCGCCGGCGACGCCCGCGTGCAGTTCGCCGGCACCCAGCGTGGCTACGGCAATGTGGTGATCCTCGACCACGGCAGTGGCCACACCACGCTGTACGGGCATATGTCGCGGCTGGGGCCCTACCGTGCCGGCCAGCGTGTCGCCCAGGGCCAGGTCATCGGTTATGTGGGTTCCACCGGCATGTCGACCGGTCCGCATCTGCATTACGAATTCCGCGTCAACGGCGTGCACCGCAATCCACTGTCGGTGACGATGCCGCCGCCGCAGCCGCTGCAGGGCGCCGATCTGGCCGCCTTCCGTGCGCAGACCGCACCGGCGATGGCACGCATCCAGGGCATGGAAGAACTGATCTACGCCGATGCCGGCGACAGCAGGAAGCCGGCAGCAACGCAGACGGCCGCTGCCGCACCGGCAGCCGGTGGCAAGCGCGGCTGAGCCAGCGCAACACCGTTGACGATACGGGCAGGGAGCTTGAAGCTTCCCTGCCCGTTTCTTTTCAGCGACCGCCATGACCCCTGTTGATCCGCAGCTGCCGTTGTTTCTTGGCCTGATGTCCGGCACCAGCGCCGATGGCATCGATGCGGCGCTGGTGCAGTTTCCGCAGAGCGGTGGATGCCACTTCGTACACGGCCATACCCATGCCTGGGACGGCGCGACCCGCGATGCCCTGATCGCGCTGGGCCAAGGCGGCGAGCCCGCATCGATGGATGCACTGGGGCAGCTGGATGCCAGTGTTGGCATCGCCTTCGCCGCTGCCGCCAATCGGCTGCTGGAAGATGCCGGAGTGCGCCGCGAGCAGGTGCGGGCAATCGGCTCGCACGGCCAGACCATCCGTCATCGGCCGCTGAGCACTCCGGCTTTCACCTGGCAGATCGGCGATGCCAACCGTATCGCCGAGCTGACCGGCATCACCACCGTTGCCGACTTCCGTCGCCGCGATGTGGCTGCTGGCGGCCATGGCGCGCCGCTGATGCCAGCCTTTCATCTGGCGATGCTGGGCAGCGCCGATGAAGATCGCGCGGTGCTCAACCTCGGCGGTATCGCCAACCTGAGCCTGATTGCCCGCGATGGCAGCATCCGCGGCTTCGATACCGGCCCAGCCAATGCCTTGCTGGATGGCTGGTGCCAGCGCCATCTTGGTCATGCGTTCGATGCCGATGGTGCGTTTGCGGCCAGTGGTCGGGTGGATGAAGCATTGTTGGGTCGGCTGCTGGCCGAGCCTTGGTTTGCCTTGCCGCCGCCGAAAAGTACCGGCCGCGAGCAGTTCCATCTTGAGTGGGTGGAGGCACAGCTGGATGCGGCGCCGTTGTCCCCCGCTGATGTGCAGGCGACGCTGCTGGAGCTGACCGCAGCCACGGTGGCCGAGGCGCTGGTGGCGCAGCTGCCGGCTGCGCGGCGCGTGTTGGTCTGCGGCGGTGGTGTGCGCAATCCGCAGTTGCTGACGAGATTGCAGGCGCGGCTGCCGGGCGTGTTGATCGGCTCCAGTGCCGAGCACGGATTGGACCCGGATTACATGGAGGCGATGGGGTTTGCGTGGCTGGCACAGGAAACCCTGGCTGGGCGGCCGGGCAATCTGCCCAGCGTCAGCGGCGCGCGCGGGCCGCGGATTCTGGGCGCGATTCATTTGGCGTGAGGCGCTGGCGTGAGGCGCTGGTGGTAGGCGGTAGTGCCGAGCCATGCTCGGCAGGGGCTTTACCGGGAACGCTCCAGCGTAGTGCCGAGCCATGCGCGGCAGAGGCTTTATCGGGAAGGCTCCAGCCGAGCATGGCTCGGCTCTACCTCGGCTCAGATGTCGCTGCCGATTGGTAGCGCCTGCAGGGCCTTGATGGCCTCGGACAGGACATCCACTTCGGGCTCCTCGAATCCACCGCGCACATGATGTTCGCTGGCGAACAAGCCTTGTTCCAGCAAAGCCAGGCAGGTTTCCTCGCGGGTCCAGCCGCGCGCCACCGACAGGCGGCGGATGCGCTCCATCAGCAGCGGATCGATATCACGCAGAGTCACGTCAGCCATGTGCACCACACTACTGTCGGTGAATCCCCCCGGCGGCATCATCAACGACACCGCCGGAGGATTCAATCAGCGCGCGGGATCAACCAGCGCGCGACAACTGGGTAGTGGCATCGACCTCGCGCCGCAGCCACCATGCCATCAGCAGGCCCGGCAGGCCCACCACCACCGATACCAGGAAGAAAATCTGCCAGCCATAGGCGTCGGCCAACACCCCTGCGAACGGCCCGACAAACACCCGCCCCAAGGTCGCAAATGCCGATAGCAAGGCGTAATGGGTGGCCGAGAAACGCGTTCCGCACAGCCCGCTAAGCAGGGCAACAAACGCGGCCGTGCCCATGCCACCGGCGAAGTTGTCCAAGCTCAATGCAAACAGCAGCAGGCCATCCATCGGCGTGGGCTGGTCCAGGTGGACGATCAACAGGTTGAACGCCGGCACCTCAACCGTGCCCCAGGCACCTGCTCCTTCCCGCGCCAGCAGGTAGAAACCGAGGTTGGACACCAACTGCAGCACGCCGAAGCCGATCACCGCCGTCGACAGACGCAGACGCAGCAGGAAGAAGCCACCGACGATGGCGCCAACAATCGTCATCAACAGGCCGATGGTCTTGTTGGCCAGCCCCACTTCAGCCTGGCTGAAACCCATGCCCTTGAGCAGGAACGGGGTGGACAGGCTCAACGCGAACGCGTCGCCCACCTTGTACAGCACCACCAAGGCCAGGAACGCCCCCGCGCCGCGCATGCCGAAATAACTGCGCAGCGACGCGTTGAGCGTCTCGAACTGTACCCAACGGGTAACGCCCAGCCCCAACACCATGGCCGCGGCGATCTGGGTGACGACGAACACCAGCCGCACCCAGCGGTCGGTGCTGTCTGGATCGAGCCCGAACAATACCAGCGCCTGATGGGCCAACCATGCCCCCAGCGCCACGCCGGCGACCAGCGCCAGAAAACCACGCAGCTCACCACCGGCCTTGGAGACCGGTGCCTTGAAGCGTTCCGGCAACTGCGGCATCAACAGCAGCGCCAACACGCCCACTGCCACCGACAGGCCCGCCATCACCCGGTAGACCTGCGGCCAGCTCTGCCATTGCTCGGCCCAGATAAGGGTGATGCCGCCAGAAAGAACCATCGCCAGACGATAGCCAAGGACGGTAAGCGAACCGCCCAGGCCGCGCTCGGCCGGCGCCAGCAGATCGGTGCGGTAGGCATCGATCACCACATCCAGCGTGGCTGACAAGCAGGCCACCAGCACCGCCACCGACGCGAACAACGCCAGATTGCGCGATGGCGACAGCGTGCTCATGAAGGTCAATGCCACGCCAAGCGCGAACAGCATCAGAACGATCCAGCCACGCCTGCGTCCGAGTATCGGCAGGTCGAAGCGGTCGATCAGCGGCGCCCACAGGAACTTGAAGGTGTACGGGATACCAATCAGTGACAGGAAGCCGAGCGTGACCAGGTCCAGCCCGTCCACGGTCAGCCATGCCTGCATCGCACCGCCGGTCAGTGCCAACGGCAGGCCGGAGGCAAAACCGAGCAGCAGGATCACGAACAACCGCCGCAGGCGTTGCAGCCCTGCCGGCGGGGCTTCCACTACCGCTTCACTCACAGGTCGTAGTCCACGGTGAACGGGGCGTGGTCGGAGAAGCGCTGGCCGGTATAGATCGAACTGCCGCGCAGACGCTCACGCAGGCCCGGGGTGACGAACTGGTAGTCGATGCGCCAACCGACATTGTTGGCGCGGGCCGCGCCACGGTTGCTCCACCAAGTGTAGTCCTGGCCTTCGGGGTGCAGCGCGCGGTAGGCGTCCACCCAACCGCGGCCCTTGGCCGTGTCGGTCAGTTCGGCCTGGTCGGCGCAGAAACCGTTCATCCAATCGCGTTCCTCGGGCAGGCAGCCGGAGTTCTTCTGGTTGGACTTCCAGTTCTTGATATCCAGCGCGCTGCGCACGATGTTCCAGTCGCCGCACAGCACATAGTCGCGGCCACTGGCCAGCCACTCGTCCAGGATCGGCTTGAGCCACTCCATCACCTCGAACTTGAAGCCCTGGCGCAGGTCGCCCGAGGAGCCGGAGGGGATGTAGAACGAGACCACGCTGAGATTGCCGAAGCGTGCCTCGATGTAGCGGCCTTCGTCATCGAACGGCGCCCAGCCCAATGCCGTGCGCACCTCATCGGGCTCGCGGCGGCTCCAGATGCCTACGCCGCTATAACCCTTCTTGGTGATGGCATCACGGTAGAAGCAATGATGGCCATCCGGGCGGAACAGCGCGTCGGTCAGCTGCGACTCCTGCGCCTTGGTTTCCTGAATGCAGAGCACGTCGGCCTGCTGGCCGAGGAACCACTCGTTGAAGCCCTTGGTAGTAGCCGAACGGATGCCATTGGCATTGAAACTGGTGATACGCATGAAGGACCGCTGTAAGGAAAGCTCAAGACCGGCACAGCATACCGCCCGGAACGGGGCGGTCGACAAACCCGCGGCGCTTTCGCCTGACAACCGCCCAGCCTTGCCGCCCAGGCCCCTCCAGGACGCGCAACGCAGCAATTGCAAGGGCCATGCTTTACCCTAGCAACCTCAATAGACGATAAGAAAGCGTATTTACATGAGTGACCACCGTTCCCGTTTCCTGCAGCTGGCGCTGAACGCCGACGCGCTGCGCTTTGGCCAGTTCACCCTCAAGTCCGGCCGCGTGAGCCCGTATTTCTTCAATGCCGGCCGTTTTGACACCGGCCTGGCCCTGGCCCAGCTGGGCAACTGCTACGCCGATGCCATCGACGATGCCGGCATTGCCTTCGACCAGTTGTTCGGCCCGGCCTACAAGGGCATCCCGCTGGCCACCGCGATTGCCTGCGAGTTCTCGCACCGCGGCCGCAACCTGCCGCTGACCTTCAACCGCAAGGAAGCCAAGGACCACGGCGAAGGCGGCAGCCTGATCGGCGCCGACATGGCCGGCAAGCGCATCCTGATCGTTGACGACGTGATCACCGCCGGCACCGCCATCCGCGAGGCCCTGGCCATCATCCGCGAGGCCAAGGGCATCCCGGCCGGCATCGTGGTGGCCCTGGACCGCCAGGAGATCGCCTCGGAGCAAGACCGCCGTTCGGCCGCCCAGGCCGTGTCGGCCGAAACCGGCATTCCGGTGATCGCCGTCGCCAATCTGGCCGATCTGCTTGCATTCGCCTCCGGGAACCCGGAACTTGTCGGCTATCGCGAACCGTTGCTGGCCTACCGTGGCCACTACGGGAGCAATCCGACAGGCTGATAGCAGGGGGCTGCCAAGGTGCCGAATCCGTCAAGAACCACCGCAACATTGCTGCTGGTACTGGCCACGCTGGCAATGCCGGCGCTGGCCCAGAACCGGGCGCCTGATGCCGGCAAGAAGCTGTATTGCTGGGACGAGGGCGGCAAGCGCATCTGTTCGGACACGCTGCCACCGGAAGCGGTGAACAGCGCGCGCCAGGAGTTCAATGCCCGCAGCGGCACGCGCTCGGCAGAGGTACAGCGCGCGCTCACCGCCGAAGAACGCGCCGACGCGGCCCTGGCACAGGCCCAGCAGGAAGTGGATGCCGCGGCAGCCGATACGCGCAAGCGTACCGAGCAGGCCATGCTGTCCACGTATGCCACCGAAGACGATCTGCGCCGTGTGTTCAGTGAACGCACGGCGATCGTCGACAACAACATCAAGACGGCGATTTTCAACGTGACCAGCCTGCGTGGCGCCCTGGCGGCACAGCTCACCGCTGCCGGCAACAAGGAACTGGCCGGGCAGAAAGTGCCGGACAAGCAGGCTGGCGAGATCCGCCAGCGCCACAACGAGCTGTTGGCGCAGCTGCGCCTGCAGGCGGCATTTGAACAGCAGCGGCAGGCGCTGGAAGTCGAGATCGCCGAGAGCCTGGCACGCTACCGCGAGCTGAAGGGGATCGCGGCACCGGTTGACGCAGCCGCCGCCCCGGCACCGGCTGTCAGCGCCGAGCCCGCCAAGGGCTGAGGTAGTGCCGAGCCATGCTCGGCAGGGGCTTTCCAAACCATTCACCAGCCTTGTAGGAGCGGCGTCAGCCGCGAAGCCAGCAGCGCTGGAAAGGCCACAAAGCCAACCCCTCCCCAACCCTCCCCTCCGCCTGCAGCGCAAGGGAGGGAGCAACAGCGGTAGTGCCGAGCCATGCTCGGCAGGGCTCTCCCGGTGAGCCATTGGATTGAGAACAAAAGCGGCCTTAAGGCCGCTTTTGTTGTTTAAAAGCCCCCCTCATCCGCCCTTCGGGCACCTTCTCCCGCAAGCGGGAGAAGGCATAGGCCGCCTGCGGCTGAAGGTCCACGTGTCACTGCGACTTCACCGGCGGTTGAAAGTCTGCGGAATACAGCAGATCCCCAGGCAGACTCCGCCCTCTCCCTCTGCCTGAAAAAGGGATAGGCCCCCTGCGGCTGAAGGTCCACGTGTCACTGCCACTCCACCGGCGATCAAAGGTCTGCGCGCTACGGCAGTCTCCATCGCCAGCCAAGACCATTCCTTCTCCCGCTTGCAGGGTCAAGAACAGGCGCTTTCGAGCCAAAGGCTCGTGACTGTTCGCAAAACCCGCGTGCTGCGCCGGGCCAGGCCGGGACTAGGAGCACGCAGAGCCTACTCCCCGCGAAGGCGGGAGCGGATGAAAGGAGCTCCAGCGCCGCTTGTGCTCCCCGCATCAGCGATCACCGCCCCAACAGCCCCCAACTTTTTACGCGCCTTTTACGCCAGCCCCGCCCAAGCAGCGTCGATCGTTTACGCCCCGCAGGATGACGATAACGGCCTGATCGGGGTGATCAGCGTAGTCGTCCGCGCCTGCCTGCCGCCCTGCCCGTCCACCGACGCAGGTTCCGGCACAGCCGGCCGCGTCCTGCTTTCGTTTCCGAGGTTTTCCATGCCCGGCTGGCTTGCTTTGTTGTGCGGCGTAGTGGTGCTGATCGCCGCTGCCTACCTGTTATACGCGGTCCTTCGACCTGAGTCGTTCTGAGGAGCGCCGTCGTGATTGAAGCCACCCTCATTCTTCTGGCCAGCCTGGCGCTGGCATGGCCGCTGGGCCTGTACCTGGCACGGCTGATGCGCGGTACGCCGATGCGTATCGACGTCCTCTTCCACTGGATCGAAAAGCCGCTGTACCGCGTGCTGGGCGTCGATCCCGCCCATTCCATGTCCTGGCGCGGCTATGTGGTTGCGTTCCTGATCAGCAACCTGGTGCTGGCGGTGCTGACCCAGGCGGTGTTCATGACCCAGGCCTGGTTGCCGTTGAACCCCGACAACATTCCCAACATGCGCTGGGACACCGCGCTGCACACCATGGTGTCGTTCCTGACCAACACCAACCAGCAGCACTACAGCGGCCAGGCGCAGCTGTCCTACTTCTCACAGATGACCGGCATCACCGGCCTGCAGGTGATCACCCCGATGATGGGGCTGGCACTGGCAGTGGCAACCCTGCGTGCCCTGTTCATGAAACCGGCCAGCAACGACAGCGGCAATGCCGCACCGCGCGTCACCGTCGGCAACTACTACGCCGACGTGGTGCGCCTGTGTCTGCGCTTCCTGCTGCCGCTGTGCCTGGTGTGGACGCTGCTGCTGAACTGGCAGGGCGTGCCTTCCACACTGGCCGCTGGCCCGCAGGCCACGCCGATCGATGCCGGTGCCGGCATGGAAACGCAGAAGATCCCGCTCGGCCCGGTCGCAGCCATGGTTGCGGCCAAACAGCTCGGCGCCAATGGCGGTGGCTGGTATGGCCCGAACAGCAGCTTCCCGCTGGAAAACCCGACCCCGCTGTCCAATGCGCTGGAATTGATCGGCATCCTGCTGATCCCGATGGCCATCATCTGCATGCTCGGCAGCTTCACCGGACGGCGGCGCTTTGGTGCGCTGGTATTCGGCTGCATGCTGACCATGTCGGTGCTGTCCACCAGTGCCAGCCTGTGGCTGGAAGGCCACAGCGCCAGCGCCGCCAGCGCGTTGCTGATGGAAGGCAAGGAAGCCCGCTTCGGTGCCGATGGCACGGCCTTGTGGTCATCCATCACTACCCAGGTGCAGAACGGCTCGGTCAACGGCATGCATGATTCGCTGAGCCCGCTCGGCGGCATGATGCCCATCGTCAACATGTTGATCAGCGCGATCTGGGGCGGCATCGGCTGCGGCATCCAACAGTTCCTGGTCTACTTGATGATGGCGGTGTTCCTGGCCGGCCTGATGACCGGACGCACGCCCGAACTGCTCGGCCGCAAACTGGAAACGCCACAGGTACGTCTGCTCGCGGTGCTGGTATTGCTGCAACCGATTACCCTGCTCGGCCTCACCGCGCTGACCCTGGCCGTGCCCGGCCTGGCCGGCACCTCCAACCCCGGCTTCCATGGCATCAGCCAGGTGTTCTACGAGT
>NZ_DAMBKV010000033.1:357-11203 GCF_032066555.1 Stenotrophomonas sp. | reverse complement strand
ATAAGATCAAAACCGGACTCTAAACCCGACCTCTACTCAGGCCGGGGGGACGTCGGAGGCCGCGTGGAAATCTGGTGTTGATGAGTTGACCTTAAGCAGTACATGGCGTCCGATGCTTGGATCGATACTGCATCGAATGGGTATAGCGTTAGATGTTGTCTTTGTCGATGACTTTGATGATCGCACAGCTCAGGGTCAGGAAATTCGAAAATTCCATGTGCATGAGAATAATCGCAGTAGATCTGCCCTCTATTTAGCATTTGAAGGGTTTGTGTTTGGTGACTCCAAGAATCTCAGTGGCTTCAAGGCTGATCCTTGGATAAGGGCAAGCACGGATACAACTCACCGGCATCATCTACATGTGTCAGCATTGGATCTAGATGAAAAATAATATTGCTATATTTGTTGTTGTCGCTGCTATGCTGACGCTCTCAGTGCAAGGCTGTCATGCGTCGCCTTCGCCTGATTCGGCACATGAACATTCAGTAGATACACCTTGTTTGGCGCAGGCGCGAGACAAGCTTAAATCTGAGATATTCTCAAGCGCTTCCAATCCTGAAGCTTTGTGGGCACTGGCTTCCTTGGCGACGTGTCCACGCGGAGCAATCGAAGAGGATCAGAGGGAAATGAAGAAGTTCATCATCTCGCCGATCAGTTACGTTACAGAGAGCTTTCCTGCCCAAGAGGGACCGCTAGACAGGGAGGCGGTTATCGCATCGCCCGACGACATGGCGCAGCTGATCGTATCCTCTGGTTTTTATGCGGAATTTGTAAAGATTTCTATTTCAAAATCTGATGCAGCGATACTTCAAGTTAGCAATGATGTATGCACGCTCCAGCTGGATTTGCATGTTACCGGTGATGGTTGGCAGGTGCGGGGCGCTAGGAATCAATGTGACTAATTGCGTGCTTCCGTCCTCAGTTGTGGGCCATAGAACTTTTAGTTTGGGGTTGGATAGCTAGGCAGAAGTGCATGACTACGATTAATTTTGGACTCGTGGCACAAACGTCAAGCAGCCCTGCTATATCACTTCACCTCGAATGAGTACCTACTGGGCTTGCTGCGAAGGATCGACAGGCTCATTGCCATGGCTAACGGTTTCCTGGACGAGCGAACACCTTTCGATTCGCTAGGGTTGGCAGTGGCGAACTGGCAACAACTAGACGCCTCCGCTCACTTTTCGGCCCATGCCTTTCCTGCATTGATCGAGTTCCGAGAGGGTGTTGTGGGCGCCATCGGACTCAGGGCCAGTGAGGTGTATAGGACTGCGGGTGAGAACCAGTGTGCTCGCATGCTTGAGGAGTACGGTCATCACATGACCTGGGCTACTCCAGATCAGGAGAGTGCATTCAAGGAAGAGGCCGCCTCGGTTTTCAGCTACGCAGGGCTCATTAGTTCGATTACGGATCGGCTCGGTGGACTGGATGATTTCTGGTTCTGGATAGTTTGGAATGAAGGACTTGTGGACGCTCACAGGATTCCACGGTTCCGCGTGCGCAAGGACATCGTCGCTTTCACGGATCTGCCTCCACCGCGCACTGGCGTTTACTTGCCGGAAGACGGTCCGTATGGCGCGTTGCAGTTTGCGTGGACGGGAGGCCGCGGCGAGTTGATAGGAGCCAGTAGCCTCAACGAGTTCGGCCGACGCGTTGCCCAGCAAATTGGCAGGGCTGGCCTTTGGGGCGACAGTGCGGGGCTGTACGAGATTCTGGATAGAAATCGCGCGATGACCCCCTACGACTGGTCATACATAACTGCAGATAAGGCCCATATCGCCAATTCCTTCGTGGCCTCAGAATGCTTTGAAGATCGCCCAAGCGAATGGTATTTCGTAGAGGTGGTCGAAGGCGAGTTTGAGGAGATCGATGGCACGTACTCCGGCGCCTCGAACGTTGATCTTCGCCCAGACCGGGTGCCTGCCTGAAAGGCGGTACCTGTTAGCGGGTGGTGGTATACGCCTGCGCAAGGCTCGCGCCGCTATTTCAAACAGGGAGAATTGTTCCCTGAAATCGCGGGCAGTGATTGGGGAAGCACCTTCTGGCTGTGGGCCAGTGACCAGGCCGCTCCACGGATCGGTTGATGGCCACTCGTGGCTTCGGGGGAACAGTGGAAGCTGCAGCCCTTAGCTGCCGCCTCTGCACTTTGGGAACTGGCTGCACCCAAGGAAGCCCTCGCCGGTGCGTCTGTTGGTCCGTTGCACGAGCGCACTTCCACAACGTGGGCATGCATGGCGTTGCGGGGAGGTGTCCGCTGGCGGCTGTGTCCATGTCGGCTCGTTACGTTGATCTGGCTGACGCCGTGGCGCACCCGTTTGCTGCGCGGCCTGGATCATCTCCAGAAACCGCTCTCCACTGATCAGTTCAATGGGCTTTCCTCTGGCGAATGCCTCCGCGTCCGAGGTATAGCTGCCGATGCAGACGATCTTCACTGCCTGCGCTTGATGGTGTGCAAGAAGCCCCGCCATCTCGCGCACCACGCTGACGCCAACCTGTTGGCGCTTCCACTGTTTGCATTGCACCAGCGTGCGTCGGCCGTCCTTGCGCAGGATGAGGTCGATGCCGCCATCGGGGCCGCCCAGTCCGGTTTCTTCCACCGCATAGCCCTGGCGGCGGAATGCTTCGCCTACGAGTTGCTCGAACTGGCGCCAGCCGCCGGCCGCCAGGCTTTCGAGCGTGGTGCGTGTGTCCAGGAAGCGGCGGCGCTTGCGGGCATTGAGGTAGGAGCCCAGGGCGGCGATCCAACAGATTACGAGCAGCACCCATGCCAGCGGCGCGAAGACAGGACTGGATTGTTGGGCAAAGGCTTGCGCCAGCATGCCGCCTTGAAGGGACAGGAACCATTGGATGCCGTAGCGCACCAGGATGAAGCCGATGATCCCTGCGAGGATGCCTACTGGCCACGGCGTGGTTGCCAATGTGCCGATAGGAGATTGTTTTGTTCTGCGTCCCATGCGAACCCCCTGTTCCAGAGGGCAACTTAGCGCTTGGGTGGGGTGTTGTCAGCAAGAGGGGGATTTGTGGGAGGTAAGGTGCAAGGCGCGAAGCTTGTTGTGTTGGGTGTTTGGCAGCGGGTTGTGCTGGTGGTGTTTTTGCTTCGCGGCTTACGCCGCTCCCACAAATGCAGCGGGACGTTATCGGACTGGCAACGCTATCGGACGTAGCGGGGCTGCGTCACCGCCGCGGATCTTCAGTGGGCCGCCGATGAAGGCGAACTCGTAGACCTTGTCGCGGGCCAGTTCGTCCAGCGCGATCAGCTCGATGATCGGTGCGCCTTGCTGGGCCAGCAGGTAGGTGTGCAGCGGGACGTAGTCGTCGGCCACTTCCGAGGGGAAGGTCTCGAAGCTGAGGTTGTCGGCGCCCACGATCATCGCGCCGCCGTCCTCGACCAGGAAACGTGCAGCATCCAGGCCCATGCCCGGCGGGTTGGCCATATAGGCCTTGGGCTGGTTGAACAGCTGCATGCGTCCGGTGCGGATCAGCACGATGTCGCCTTGCTGCAGGCTGACCTTTTGTCGGCGCAGTGCATCCTGCAGGTCCTGGCGGGTGACGCGGTAGCTGTCTGGCAGCATGTCCACGCCCTTGGCGCCGGCGACGTCGATCAGGATGCCGCGGGCAACCAGCGGTGGGAACTTCTCGATGCCGGTGACCTTCCAGCCGCGATCACCGAGGTGCTTGCTGGCCTCGAAGCCGTTCCAGATCTTGCCGTGGATGCCGAAGTGGTTGAGCGCGTCGATATGCGTGCCGGTGTGGCTGTACATCGAGAATGCGGTGCCGGTGTAGCTGCGGGTGATGTTCATTGTTTCGCCCACGCCCATCGGGTCATCGATCACCGTGCCCTGCGGCGTGTGGGTCATCCAGAACTGGTAATGCGGATCGCCGGCGTCCTGCCAGCTCGGCATGCCGACGTAGTAATCGGTGGCCAGGTCGTAGACCTTGCCGCCGCTCACCCGCGACAGGATCGCCGCGCGTGATGCTTCGGTGATCAGGTTGAGCCGGCCGATCTCGTCGTTCGGGCCCCAGGGGCTGACGCCGACCTGCTGGCCGGAGCGGAGTGACTCGGCCGTGGCTGAAGGGTGGGCCGCCGAGGGCAGGGCGGTGGCAGCCAGCAGCAGGCCGAGTGCAGTGGTGAATTTGCGGATATTCATCGGAAAAAAGCTCTGTGCGGGGAACGACGCGATGGCGTCGCAACAGGCACGCGGTGGCGTGCACGGGTCTCCGCGTTGCAACAGGGCCATCGCGCGCAATGCGTCGGCTGTCGGTCGCGTTGCTGGTAAGGGCAGCGCGCCGACATCAGGCCCGGCTCAGCGGGAGAACGCAGCTTAGGTAGCCGTCGCAGCGCGAAACAGCGGCTGCCGGGCAGCTCAGTATTCGCTGGGCGTCAGCAATCCAGGCCGGCGCAGCGGGGCAGGGCGGCGTGCAGGAAGTCGATGAAGGCGCGCACCTTGGGCTGCAGGTGGCGTTGGGTCGGGTAGACCGCGTAGACGATGCGCTGCGGGTAGTGATGATCCGGCAGCACCTGCTGCAGCTGGCCGCTGGCCAGGGCGGGCGCGGCCAGGAAGGAGGGCAGTGCGCCGATGCCGGTGCCGGCCACCAGCAACTCGCGCAGCAGCAGGCTGTTGTTGGCGCTGACGCGGGTCGGCTGGGTTACCGTCACCTGCCCATCGGGGCTGTGCAGCGGCCAGCTGCCGGGCGAATCGGACAAGCTGTAGGCCAGCAATGCGTGCTCGCCCAGCTGCGCTACCGTGGTCGGGGCTGGATGCTGCTGAAGATAGGCGGGCGCAGCGCACAGCACCTGCTGCAACGAGGCCAGGCGGCGTGCGACCAGGCTGGAGTCGTGCAACTCGGCGCGTATCCGCAGCGAGACATCGAAGCCTTCGCCGACGGCGTCCACCACCCGGTCTTCCATCACCAGGTCCAATGCCAGCTGCGGGTGCTCGGCCAGGAACCGTGGCAGCAACGGCGACAGCGTGCTCAACGCGAACGAAAGCGGTGCATTGACCCGCAGCCGCCCGCTGACTTCACCGCTTTGCTGGGCGATGCCGCGTTCCAGCGCATCCAACTCATCAAGCAGGCGGCAGCACTCCAGGTAATAGGCCTGACCGGTATCGGTCAGGCTCATGCGGCGCGTGGTCCGCTGCAGCAGCACCACGCCCAGATGCGCTTCCAGCGCACGCAGCTGCTTGCTCAAGCCCGCCGCTGACATGCCGAGGTCCTCGGCCGCACGCGCCAGGCTGGCACGCTCGACAATCCGCCGGAAGGCACGCATCAGGTTGAAGGAATCCACGGCAAGCCTCACGACAGAACGCGCACAGGGTAAAGAAAACCAGGGTCCGAGTCAGGTTTGAAGGCTGCAGGGATTTCTTTCAATAGTCCTGCGCGATGCCAACAAGGCCGGGCGGCCGTGCTCGCGATCGACGTTCCGCCAGCGTCGTCCTACTCCTGTCGCGTCGCTTCATAGGTGCTGCTGCCCCGCTGCAAGGAGAAGCCGGTGGCCTTACCGGGCTCCCGCGCGGCGATGCAGAAATTGTCAGGCGTCCTTGCTCAGGGTGTAGGCTCGCGTTGCGTCGCAGCCGGGTTGCTACGCGTCGTCGATCAACGCTGGTTTCTGCCACCGAGGAGTTCGCATGCCGGTCAAGCGCATGGACAACGTTGGCATCGTGGTCGAGAACCTGGATGCCGCCATCGAGTTCTTCACAGAACTCGGCCTGATCCTGGAAGGGCGCATGCCGATCGAAGGTGAGTGGGCTGGGCGCGTCACCGGTGTGCGCGACCAGCGTGTCGAGATCGCCATGATGCGTACGCCTGACGGGCATGGCAGGCTGGAACTCTCATGTTTCCACGCTCCGGCCATCGCTGCCGATCACCGTGCTGCACCAGTGAACTCGTTGGGCTATCTGCGCATCATGTTCGCGGTTGAGGACATCGACCAGACCCTTGCCCGGCTCAGCAAGCTTGGGGCTTCGGTGGTTGATCAGGTAGTCAACTACGAGGATACCTACCGGCTGTGCTACATCCGTGGTGTGGAGGAAATCCTGATCGGCCTGGCCCAGGAGCTGGTGCCCCGCAGGCCCGGTGATACCTGACATTGGGGAGCTTTGCCGGAGCGCTGGCCGCGGTCTGCCAGCGCGTCTTGATTGGGCGGTGGTGAGTTTGGCTTCACGCGAATGCACGGGGAAGCTGTTGTTGGTTGGCGCCAGGCAAGCGCGTCGCTTGACGGCATCAGGGTCCGCTGTGACTATCCGCGTATTCATCAGGGCTACCAAGGTTCCCCATGTCTGGCTTGCTTGGCGGGTTGATAGAGGGCGTTGTGGATTTCGTGACGGATATATGGGTGCTGCGCAGGCAGCGTTCGGGCAGGAATCTACCGACGAAGTCCCTTGGCAGGGATGCTGCAGACGTGGTGCTGTTCGATATCTGGGCCTTGCTGCTGTCGATCCTCGGCTTTGCCTGCTTCGCGGCGATGTTCTTCGCGGCCGAATTGCCGTTGTGGATCAGCCTGCTGCCCGCGGCGGCGGTGGTGATTTACCTGCTCTATCGCTGGTTCGCGCTGGTGCGCGCGGAATAGTCATCGCTGCGCGGACGCATTGGCGGATGACAGGTCCGATGATGGCGAGCCCTGGATTGCAGGCGATGCGATGCTGCGGGCCTTCAATCACCGAGATGCACCATGGCGTCCTTTCAGCTGCGCGGGTTGGATCCTGAACTTTTCGCTGGGCTTTTTGAGCTTGATGATGCGGCGCTTGGCGCACGCCAGATTGTGCGCGTCATCGCGACCGGGACATCGGGCTTCCCCTGCCGGGTGAGCCTGGCCGATGCGCAGGTGGGCGAGGAGCTGTTGTTGCTTCCGTTTCAGCACCAACCGGCGGACTCGCCGTATCGTGCCAGCGGCCCCGTTTTCGTACGGCGTGGGGCCGGGCCCGCGAAACTGCGCGTCAACGAGGTGCCAACCCAGGTGCAGCGGCGTCTTGTTTCCTGGCGTGCCTACGACGCCGATGATCGGATCCGGTTTGCCGAGGTCTGCGAAGGTATCGATGTCGGCGCCGGTTTGCAGCAGGCCTTCGATGATCCGGGCGTGGCTTATGTGCACCTGCATTTTGCCCGTTATGGTTGCTATTCCTGCCGCGCGGACCGGGTGTGAGCGCGGTGGCGGGCAAGCGTTTGGTCCCCTGCTCCTGCGCGCTGCACTGCACGCGGCGAAACGGCGAAGGTACCTTGCTGACGGATAGGGTGATGGCGTTGCAGTTGGCGACAGGCTTGCAAGGGGATGGATGGTTGCTGGAACCCTCCTGTGCAGGATGGCCCGGCACTGCGTGTTGTCCGGCTGGGGTTTGCGACTAGACTGGGCCGACGAATAAGGAGATTCCGATATGGGCTATGGATCCGGGCAAGCTGTTGGCGGTTCTGTGGGTGCGCAGGAAAGTCGTTGTGCCGTGTTGTTGCTGTTGGATACCTCAGAGGCAATGGGGCGTGAGCGCATTGATCGGCTCAACGCCGCGCTCATGCAGTTCAAGCAGGCCTTGTATGCCGATCCGGAGACGGCAAAGCGCGTTGACATTGGAATCGTCAGCTACGGCCCGGTACGCACGGCGACCGATTTCGTGGCGGCGCAGAGCTTCTATCCCCCGTTCCTGCTCACCGCCGCGGATGCGCCCATGGGGGCGGCGATCGAGCAGGGATTGGCGCTGATCCGTGAGCGCAAGGAGACCTACAACGACCGGGGGCTCAGCTACTACCGGCCGTGGCTGTTCCTGATCAGTGCGGGAGCGCCCAGCGATGATTGCCAGCGGGCTGCTGAAGGTATCAGGGACGGTGAGGCCAACAAGGATTTCCAGTTCTTCGCGGTAGGCGTGGAGGGAGCGGACATGCAGGCACTACGACAGGTATCGGTGCGCGCGCCGTTGACCTTGAAAGGCCAGCAGTTCGATCAGCTGTTCAGTTGGTTGTCCGCTTCCATCGCTGCCGTGGTTCGTTCTGCACCGGGCGATACGGTGCCGTTGAGCAATCCGACTGCGGGCGGCGGCTGGGCGGCAGCATAGCGGCGGCCACAGGCGCCGGCGCGTTCGCAGCAACGGCGCAAGCCGCAAGCCGACGTCAGTGGCGTCGCCCGAGTACCTGCTATCCCGGCAACCGCAGGCTTCGCGGTCAGCGCCGCTCCTGGCAGGTGTTGCATGCGAGGGGAGGCCCTGCGGGGCAGGGCTTGGCACTACATGGTGGAGGGTGGCTTGATCCATGTCAGTGCACCTGTTGCGTGCGCGGCGCATGGTTGTCCTCCAAGCGTGGAGGGCGTCGCGATGGCCAAACCTTTTCCGTTGAACCCCAAACACCCCGAGCGGATCTGCTGGGGCTGTGACCGCTATTGCGCCACTGATGCGCTGGCCTGCGGCAATGGCTCGGGGCGCACGCAGCACCCGGCGGAGCTGCAGGGTGAGGATTGGTATCTGGCGTGGGGAATCGAACCGGAGCCGGGGCGGCCGGGAAGGGCGGCGCTGGAGAAGAAGTTGTAGGAGCGGCATGAGCCGCGAAGCTCGCGGTTTGTCAGGTCACGGGCTCTCTTGCGGCTCCAGTGGTGTCGGCTTCGCGGCTTGCGCCGCTCCTGCGAGGTGATCGGTTGGATTGCTTGGAAGGCCTCTGCCGAGCATGGCTCGGCACTACATGAGGCGTCGGTTTTCTGAATGGTGGCTGTCGCTGGCGGGCGGAGGCTTGATCGCGACGCTGACCGGCCCCATTACCGGTGAACAGTATTCCGGAGGCCGTATGGACCCCAGTCAGAACCCGAACGTGTTTCATGCCACCACCATCTGCTGCGTGCGTCGCGGCGAGCATGTGGCGATTGCTGGCGATGGTCAGGTCACCCTGGGCCATACGGTGATGAAGGGCAATGCGCGCAAGGTGCGCCGGCTTGGTCGCGATGGCCAGGTGCTGGCGGGCTTTGCCGGTGCAGCCGCGGATGCCTTCACCCTGTTCGAGCTGTTTGAAGCCAAGCTTGAAAAGCACGGCCAGCTGACCCGCGCTGCGGTGGAGCTGGCCAAGGATTGGCGCACCGATCGCCGCTACGGCAAGCTCGAAGCCCTGTTGGCCGTTGCCGACAGCGAGACCTCGCTGATCATCAGCGGCACCGGCGATGTGATCGAGCCGGAGGACGGCATCATCGCGATTGGCTCCGGCGGTTCCTACGCGCTCAGCGCGGCGCGAGCTTTGCTCAAGCACACCGATCTGGATGCACGTGGCGTGGCCACCGAGGCGATCAACATCGCCGGCGGCATCTGCATCTACACCAACACCAACGTCGTGGTGGAAGAGCTCTGAGCTCTTCGGCCATCAACCGCGAGTACCCCATGAGCCATAAGATCGAAGTTTCCTCCGCCACCATGACGCCGCGCGAGATCGTGCAGGAGCTGGACCGTCATATCGTCGGCCAGCACGACGCCAAGCGCGCGGTCGCCATCGCGCTGCGCAACCGCTGGCGCCGCATGCAGCTGCCCGTCGAGCTGCGCAACGAAGTGATGCCGAAGAACATCCTGATGATCGGCCCCACCGGCGTCGGCAAGACCGAAATCGCGCGTCGCCTGGCCACGCTGGCCAATGCGCCGTTCGTCAAGGTCGAAGCTACCCGTTTCACCGAGGTCGGCTACGTCGGCAAGGACGTCGAGCAGATCATCCGTGACCTGGCCGATACCGCGGTCAAGCTGTACCGCGAGCAGGCCAAGGTGCGCGTGCGCACCCAGGCCGAAGAGAAGGCCGAAGACCGCATTCTTGATGCCTTGCTGCCGCGTCGCAGCGTCGGCATTGGCTTCGACCCGGAAGCGGCGCGCAATGAGCCGTCGGCTGCCGATAACGAAACCCGCATCAAGTTCCGTCGCATGCTGCGCGCCGGTGAGCTGGACGAGCGCGAGATCGAACTGGATGTTGCCGCCAACGTCAGCATGGACATCATGACCCCGCCAGGCATGGAGGAAATGGGCCAGCAGCTGAAGTCGATGTTCGCCAATCTTGGCAGTGCCAAGTCGAACAAGCGTACGTTGAGCATCAAGGCCGCGCGTCCGCTGCTGATCGAGGAGGAGGCCGGCAAGCTGGTCAACGAAGACGATATCCGCACGGCCGCAATTGAAGCCTGCGAGCAGCATGGCATTGTCTTCATCGACGAGATCGACAAGGTGGCCAAGCGCAGCGACGCAGGTTCGTCCGGCGGCGATGTCTCACGCGAAGGCGTACAGCGCGACCTGCTGCCGCTGGTGGAGGGCTCCAACGTGTCGACCAAGTACGGCACGGTGAAGACCGACCACATCCTGTTCATTGCTTCCGGTGCGTTCCATCTGGCCAAGCCGAGCGATCTGATTCCCGAACTGCAGGGTCGTTTCCCGATCCGCGTTGAACTGGGTGCGCTGAGCAAGAATGATTTCGTGCGCATCCTGACCGAGCCGAAGGCGGCGTTGACCAAGCAGTACGAAGCCCTGTTGGCGACGGAAGGCGTCAAGGTCAATTTCACTGCCGAGGCGGTGGATCGTCTGGCGGAGATCGCGTTCCAGGTCAACGAGCGGCAGGAGAATATCGGTGCGCGTCGTCTGCACACCGTGTTGGAGCGTTTGCTGGATACCTTGAGCTATGAGGCGCCGGACCGTGATGGCGACAGCATTGCGATCGACCCGGCGTATGTGGACAAGCACCTGGGTGAGCTGGTGAAGGACCCGGATCTGAGTCGCTATATCTTGTGATGATTGGTGTGGGTTGATGAGAAGCGGCGGCACGTTGGTGTCGCTGCTTTTTTGTGTTTTGGTTGTTGGCATTGCGAGCAAGGCCCTTGCCGAGCATGGCTCGGCACTACCAATGCCGAACGGTACCGCGGCTT
>NZ_DAMBKV010000033.1:0-257 GCF_032066555.1 Stenotrophomonas sp. | reverse complement strand
TAGCCCTCCCTTTGCCGCAGGCAAGGGGAGGGTTGGGAGGGGTGCTTTTGCCTTTGCCTTTGCCTTTGCCTTCGCCATCGCCATCGCCATCGCTTGCTTCGTGGCTCATGCCGCTCCTACAAGGCTGCTGAGGCTCTGTAACCTTGCTTGGTACGGCCTCTGCCGAGCATGGCTCGGCACTACTTGTGCACGGCGGCGCCTGGGCTTTAGCCCTCCCTTTGCCGCAGGCAAGGGGAGGGTTGGGAGGGGTGCTTTTG
>NZ_DAMBKV010000032.1:0-17004 GCF_032066555.1 Stenotrophomonas sp. | reverse complement strand
GCAGGGGCTCTACCGATAGATCCATGTAGTGCCGAGCCATGCTCGGCAGGGGCTCCACCGATAGATCCATGTAGTGCCGAGCCATGCTCGGCAAGAGGCTTTACCAGGAAGCCCCCTTGCCGAGCATGGCTCGGCACTACGGCGGCCGCCGTTTTCCATCCCGCCCAATCCGGGTTTGATCGCCCTTTTCCGGGTTTCGTCGCAGGCCGCTTGCAGCCGGCGGGGCGGCGCCTATGCTCACCTCCAATCCCTACGGTGACTGCCCCATGTTCGCCAGCCTCTTCCTCGGTTTCCGCATCCTCGCCGCCTGGGCGCTGACGATCCTCGTCGCTGCGTTCCTGTGGAGCGGCCTGTTCAGCGGCATGGACCAATCCCCGGGCTGGATCTTCGGCCTGGCCGCCATGGCCTTGATGGTGTTCGCGCTGACTGCGGTGGTTGGCCACATCCGCCGCGTCACCCTGATCGCCGACCGGCTCGATTCGCAGACCCTGGCCAACCGCCATCGCCGTCAGGTCGAGCTGCCGCTGGACGCCCCCACGGCCTTCGCCCTGTTGGAACAGGTGATCGGGCAGATGCCACGCATCGAACAGTTGGAGCGCTCGGTGGGCACCCTGCAGCTGCGTGCCACCCAGCGCCGTGCCGATCCCTACGGCGAGCGCCCGCCGTCACGCTGGAACCCGATGGCACGGCTGGCAATCCGCCACAACCAGATCACCGCCCGGGTCATTCCCGGTGCCGATACCAGCAGCGTGACCCTGTTCTTCGAGCCGGATGCTGGAGCGTGGGTGGACCTGCTGCTGCTGGATGAAGGCAGCAACTACGAAAACGCCGAGGCCATCACCCATGCACTCAGCGGCAAGGTTGCCCAGCAGCGCCGCGAAGAGCGCGAGCACGCCGCACGTACCGAGGCCGAGAAGGAACTCAGCGTCGCCCGGCTGAACCTGCTGCATGCCCAGGTTGAGCCGCATTTTCTCTACAACACCCTGGCCAATGCACAGGTGTTGACCCGCAGCGATCCGGCCCGTGCCGAGCAGATGCTCGGGCACCTGATCCAGTACCTGCGCAGTTCGCTGCCGGGCATCGATCAGTCCGTGTCCACGCTCGGGCAGGAACTGGAGCGGGTGCAGGCCTATCTGGAGATCCTGCGGATCCGCATGGGCTCGCGGCTCAACCTGCAGATCGACGTGCCCGAAGCGCTGCACGGTGTCAGCCTGCCCTCGATGTCGCTGCAGACCCTGGTCGAGAATGCGATCAAGCATGGCCTGGAACCCAAGAGTGGTGGCGGCACGGTATGGATACTGGCGCGTGAACTGGATGGTCAGTTGACGATCACCGTGGCCGACGATGGCCAAGGCATCAGCAGCGACAACAGTGGCACCGGCATCGGGTTGAAGAATCTGCGCGAGCGCCTGCGGCTGAGCTGTGGCGAACAGGCAATGCTGGCGCTGGTTTCCAATTTTCCCAGTGGCATGGCGGCCACCATCAGCCTGCCCAAGCGCATTGCATCGCCGCCGCCGGTAGTCGCTGCTGCACCGGCCGTCGCGCCGGTCAACAACACCTCGACGCAGTCGGCGGTGAACATACCGGAGCTGCCGCGTGCGTCTTGAAGCTCTCATTGCCGAAGACGAGCCGCTGCTGCGCCAGGCGCTGTTGGCCCAGTTGCAGCGCCTGTGGCCGGAACTGATCATCGTCGCCGAATGCGAGGACGGCGCCGCCGCGCTGGAAGCGCTGGAGACGCATAAACCGGACCTGGCCTTCCTCGACATCCGCATGCCAGGCATCACCGGCCTGGACGTGGCCCGCGCGCTGCAGCAGCTGAGCCCGCAGACCGAAGTGGTATTTGTCACCGCCTACGACCAGTACGCAATCAGTGCCTTCGAACAGGGAGCGGTGGACTACCTGCTCAAGCCGGTCAGCGACGAGCGGCTGTTGGCAACGCGTCAACGCGTGCTGGCGCGCCGCCAGAGCGGCAACGCTGATCCGGGGGTGCTGGAGCGTCTGCTGCAACAGCTGGCAAGGCAGCCTGCCGCGCCATTGGCCACACCACCGCTGGCCTGGATCACCGCCAGCAATGGCCGCGAAACCCGCCTGGTGATGCTGGACGAAGTGCTGTATTTCCGCGCCGACAGCAAATACACCGTGGTGGTCACCGCCGAGGAAGAACTGCTGCTGCGCAGCTCGCTGCGCGAACTGACGGCCGCCCTGGATGCCAACAGCTTTCGCCAGATCCATCGCGCCACCATCGTCAACATGAAGGCGGTGGCGGCGGTGAGCCGCGACGACAGCGGCCGCGGCGTATTACGGCTGAAACAGCGTAGTGAAACGCTGGTGGTCAGCCAACCCTTCATGAGCCTGTTCCGCGGCATGTGATGCCGCCCTGTTTGCCGGAGTATTGCCATGCATTACCTGACCGTTTTGATCGGCAGCCTGCTGTCGATGCTGGGCATCCATGAAACCCCCGGGCAGACCTCGGTAACCCGCATCAGTGGTGAACAGAGCCTGCTCAGCCGCACCACCGTGGTCAACGGCGTCAGCCGCTTCCAGTGCCTGCAGAGTGATACGGGGCGCTGCAATTACCTGCTGTATCGCGAGCACTGCAGCGGCGCAGCGGACGCACTGCTTTGTCGGCGCGAGGCTTTGGGCGACTTTGTCGTCGTGGTCGGCTCCACCCGCCAGATGCATGGTTTGCCGGCGGGATACTCGCAGCAGGTGACTTTGCAGAAGTAGTTCAATCGCGGGGTTGCGCACGGTAGGAGTAGGGCGGGTAAGCGGCGCGCAGACGGGGCAACTGGCGCACGGTCGGAACTATCCGCAAAGGTTCACTTCCCGGGTACGTGCTGCTTGCCGGGCCTACGGCACTGCAATCCCAGGTGTAGCCACTCTCCTCCTGTGTGAGAAAAAGGGCTATACCGTCAAAAAAATCGCCGCGACAAAGCGCGGCGATGTGCAGCAGAAATGCGGGCTGGCTCAGAACGCAGGCTGTAGCCGCAAGCCATCGTCACCGATGTGGTTGAGCTTGCCGACCAGTTCCGAGTGCTGCCGCATGCGTCCCAGTTCACGCATGATGCGCACGTCTTCATGGCGCAGCTCGCGGGTGTTGGTGACGGCCTGCTTGTAGTCCAGCACCTCCGGATAGTGCTTGGCCATCTCCAGCGCCTCGGCCACTTCATCCACGCTGTCGGCATCGGAGCTGATCCGGGCGCGGCTGTTGAAGGCCTTCATCCAGCGCTCGAAACCGGCGGTGTGGTCGAACATGTTGGCCATGAACCAGATCACGAACAGGATCGATACCCATGAGCCGAGCACGATCACCACGCGGGTGAAGGTGATATGGAAGTCATCGCGCCACAGGTAATTGGTGATCAAGCCAAGGATCAGCAGTGACGATGCCTGCCACAGCACGATCGAGGCCATCAGCCATTGGCACTTGGCCTTGGCCAGCACCGACACTTCCTCGCGTATCTGCTGATCGCTCAGGTTTTTCCAATGATCGACCTGTTTCTCGAACGGGCTGTTGTACAGCTCGTTGTCTTGCAGCAGCAATCCCAAACCTTTGAACAGTGCGATCATGTTGAGCTCCTTGCAGATACTTGCTGGAACGAGCGACGGATGCAGGTTGGTGCGGTCAGGCAGGCTCAGTTCTAGCACTTTCGTCGCACTTGGCAATGGGGGCGGTGCGAAGAACCGAACGGCGGTGTTTGCCGTGACACCCTGACAGCGCGGATTTTTTGCGGTGCGTCATCGTCCAAGCCGAAGGACGTTTCAGTTTTTGTCGAATTCTCTGCTGCATTCGCACATGGGGCGCCTGTCGCTGGCACCGGGGCTTGACGGCGGCTGTACGGTTGCCGGATCGGCGGCTCAAGCGAGCCAGCTGCGCAGCCGGACCGGTACGATAGGCAGCATGTCATCCCTGTTCAGTCCGGTTTCCGCCGCCGCCACCGCCCACATCCGTCGCTGGGTGCTGGACGCCTTTCCACGTAACCAGAATGGCGTGGAGTACGACACGCCGTTGGGGGACCCGGGCTGGTTCGGGCCGGGCAGTGTCACCTGGCGCATTCATTCCGAATTCCCCGGCATGTTGGCTGGCGGGCTGTGCGCACTGATGTTGCAGTTGCTGCATCCGCGTGCATTGGCCGGCGTCTATGACCATTCCAATTTCCGCGAGGATCTGGTCGGGCGGCTGCGCCGCACCACCAGTTTTGTTGCCGGCACCAGTTACGCGCCAGCGGCCGAGGCCGAAAAACTGATCGCCAAAGTTCGACGCATTCACGCGCAGGTGGTTGGCACGCTACCGGATGGGCGTGCCTACGCCGCGGACGATCCGCAGCTGCTGACCTGGGTGCATGTCACCGAAGCCTTCGGGTTTCTCGAGGGGTGCAGGCGCTATTGTCGCGAGGTGCCGGCCGCCATTGCGGATCGCTACTACGACGAGTACCGGCGTGTCGCTGAGGCCTTGGGTGCGCGTGATGTGCCGGCCAGCGAGGCGCAGGTGCGCGAGTACTTCCAGGCGCAGCAAGCGCAGCTGAGCATGGACGCGCGTTCGCGCGAGGTGCTGGAGGTGCTCAGCGATGTGCGTTTGCCGGTGCCGTTGCCGGGCGTATCACGTGACGTGTTCCTTGCTTCCGGCGCGGCCTTGCTGCCGGAGTGGGCGGTGCAGTTGCTGGGGCGGAGTCGCGGCCAGCAGCTGCAATCGGTGGTGGCGGCGCGGGTGCTGCGCAGCGTGGCGCCGCTGTTCCGGATTGCCTTGAACGACGGCATTTCGACCCGCGCCTGCAAGCGGGTAGGGCAGGATCCTGCGGTGCTCGCGGCGTGGCCTGCCTTGGCGTAGTGCCGAGCCATGCCCGGCAGGGGCTTTACCAGCGAAGGGCGCCCCTCACCCCAGCCCCTCTCCCGTAAACGGGAGAGGGGCTGGAACTGTAGTGCCGAGCCATGCTCGGCAGGGGCTTTACCAGCGAAGGGCGCCCCTCATCCCAACCCCTCTCCCGTAAACGGGAGAGGGGCTAGCACTGTAGTGCCGAGCCATGCTCGGCAGGGGCTTTATCGGGAATGCCGCTTGCCGAGCATGGCTCGGCACTACCGCCAGCAACACAGCAACCCCTCCCCAACCCCTCCCCTTGGCCTTCGGCCAAAGGGAGGGAGCGCAAAGCCCTTACCAGACCTTCACCCGCTGTTCGGGTGACAGATACAGCTTCTGCCCTTGCTTGACATCGAACGCCGGGTACCACGCATCCACATTGCGCACGGTCAGCGCACGGAACTGGCCGGGTGCATGCACATTGGTCAGCAGTGAATTACGCAGCGCCTGCTCACGTGCCTTGCTGCGCCAGGCCTGGGCGAAACCAAGGAAGAAGCGCTGGTCCGGGGTGAAGCCTTCCAGCGTCTGTTCCTGCTTGCCCTGCAACGACAGGCGATAGGCGTCGTAGGCGGTACCGAGACCGGCAACGTCGGCGATGTTCTCACCCAGCGTCAGGCGGCCGTTGACGTGTACGCCGGGGAAAGGCTCGTAACTGTCGAACTGCATGGCCAATGCATCGCCGGCAGCGTTGAACTTCTTCAGGTCGTCCGCCGTCCACCAGTTGTGCAGCTTGCCGGTTTCATCGAACAGCGCGCCTGCATTGTCGAAGCCATGGCTGATCTCATGGCCGATCACCGCACCGATGGCGCCGTAGTTGATCGCATCGTCCGCGGCGCCGTCGAAGAACGGCGGCTGCAGGATGGCGGCCGGGAACACCAGGCGGTTCTCCAGCGGTACGTTCATCGCATTGATGGTCTGCGGCAGCATCGCCCATTCACTGTGGTCGACCGGCTTGCCGAGCTTGGAGATGTTGCGCTGGTATTCGAACAGCGAGGCGCGCTGGGCGTTGCCCAGTGCATCGTCGGCCTTCACTTCAAGCGCACTGTAATCACGCCACTTGCTCGGGTAGCCCATGTCCACTTTCAGCCCTGCAACCTTGGCCTTGGCATGCGCCTTGGTTTCCGGCGACATCCATTCCAGCGCATCGATGCGCTTGGCGAAGGCGGCGATGATGTTGCTGGCCATCTCGTCGGCGCGCGCCTTGGTGGCGGCATCGAAATGGCGTTCGACATAGATCTTGCCCACTGCTTCACCGATGGCGGTATTGGTGTCGGCGACGGCGCGCTTCCAGCGCTCGCTCTGCTGTGGGGTGCCACTCATCGTGGTGCCGTGGAACGCGAAGCTGGCATCGGCGAAGGCCTTGGGCAGATAGGTTGCCGCCTCATCCAGCGCGTGGAAGGTCATGTAGTCCTTCCACACCTCCAGCGGCTCGCTGGCGACCAGCTTGGACAGGCCGGCCACAGCCTTGGGCTGCCAGACAATGAAGTCCTGTTGCGCGCCAAGGCTTGCGCCTTCAAGGAAGGCCGTCCAATCCATGCCCGGGGCCTTGCCAGCGAGGTCGGCCTGCTTCCAGGCGTTGGCGCCCTTCTGCACGTCGTTGGTTTCTTCCTGGGTGGCATGGGCGCGGGCGATCTTGGTCTCCAGCGCGACGATGCGCGCCGCCTTGGCCGCGGCATCCTTGTCGCCTGAGAGTTCCAGCAGCGTTGTCACGTAGCCTTCATAGGCCTTGCGCAGTTCGGCCATGCGGCCGTCCTGCAGGTAGAAATCACGGTCCGGCATGCCCAGGCCACCTTGCACCAGGTAGGGCGCATTGCGGTCAGGCTGCAACAGATCGACCGAAACCCACACGCCGAACAGATGCGGAGTGTAGAAGTTGGTGGCATTGAGCAGGTCCACGTCGGCGCGCATGCTGGCGCCCAAGGCCTTGGCCAGCGCCTGTTTGTCGGTGATGCCGGCAATGGCCTGCAATGCCGGCTGCAGCGGTGCGGTGCCGCGCGCTTCGATGCCAGCTTCGTCCATGAACGCTGCGTAATAATCACCGATCTTGCGGACTTCGCCGGCATCGGCCTTGCCGGCTTCCTCCATGATGGCGCGGGTATCGGCGAGGGTTTTCTCGGCGATCACATTGAAGCTGCCATAGTTGGAACGGTCGGCCGGAATCTCGGTGCGCTGCACCCACTGGCCATTGGCGAAGTCGAAGAAGTTGTCGCCGGCGGCGACGCTGCGGTCCATGCCATCGGCATCGAAGCCGAAGCTGCCCAGCTGCGGCTTGGCTGCGGCGGTGGCCGGAGCCGGTGTTGCATTGTTGTCAGCGGCGGGTGCGCTGGCGTCCTTTGCGCAACCGCTGAGTGCAAGCGCGGCGCCGATTGCCAGTACCAGGAAGGAACGTTGCAAAGCCATGACGGTATCCGGAGGATGGGTGCGACAAGTCTAGACCTCCAACCCCGTTCATAAAGATATCGATTCTGGCACTTGACGGATGTGCACAAGCACGGGGAATACGAGAAAATTGGTCACGCACTCTTCACGCCGATGGTGATTGTGCTGCATGCTTGAGCGAACGCGCTGCAGATGGTGTCTGGGGAGACATTGGCAGGGTGGAGTATGTGGTGTTCGCATGCGACCGTTGCAGGTCCCCACCTGCCGGTTCCTAGTTGTAGTGATGCCAGGACCAACATACGCAATGCCAGCTGACCGTCTACTGCTACGTTGGATCCACCGGTGACCCGGATGCCGGCTCATCCGTTGCGAGTGATGATCATTGCCGGTGTGGCAGTGGGGTTGCTGTTGGCGGGCGGCATGATCAGCATGTTGTGGAACGACCGCAGCAGCCGGCTGGAAGCGGCGCAGCGGCAATCGGCCGCGCTGGCCAGCGGCAGCAGCCGCCTGCTGCGCGCACAGCTGGTGACCTGGGAACGCGCGTTGCGCGGCAGTGCCAGTGACTGCCGGGAGTTCTATCGACAGGTGCCTGACCAGGCACCTGCGTTGTTTGAGGCCAGCCTGCGTGGTGTGCTGGAGCGCAATCAGGACCTGGCGTCCATCACCCTGGTGGATGATCGCGGCGTGCCGCTGTCCTCGGGCGAGGGCGATCCCACCTTGCAGAGTTGGGTGGTTGCCGAAAACCGCCTGCTCAATGGCGGCCTCTATCTGGGAGCGCTGGAGCAGACGCCTGACCAGCATTGGGTGCTGCGTGCGGCACTGCAGGTGCAGCCGGGCCAGTGGTTGTTGACGCGGGTCCGGCTGGGCGCGTTCCAGGAGGTGGTGAGCGGCCTGGATCTTGGGCGCGACGGCACCGCTTCCATCGGCAACCGCTATGGTCAGTTGCTGGCCCATAGCCGTGATCCGGAGCGGTTGGTTGGCAACAAGCTGGCACGGCCAATGCGGATACTGGCGCCGTCGCCGGTGGTGCTGAGGCAGGGCGTGGTGGTCAGCCCGTATGACGGCGAGCGCCGTATCGCGGCAGTCAGCGTGCCGATGGACTTCCCCTTGAGCCTGTTTGCCTCGCTGTCCTATCGCGAGGTGATGGCGGGCTGGTACCTGTTGTTGTACGCCTCCATCGGCGTCTATCTGCTGTATCTGGCCGGTTTCGCCTATCTGCTCTATCGGGTTGATCGCAGCACCCGTCATCAGCAGCAGCTCAGCGAAGAGCTGCAGGCCGGCAATGCCGAGCTGGCGCTGGCGCATGAAGTGGGCAAGGTAGGTACCTGGTCCATCCATGGCGAAAAGCCGGTGGTGTACTGGTCGGCGCTGACCCAGCAGATGCTGGCCCTGGCCGGGCGCAGCACCTCGCTGGACGGGTTCCTTGCGCGCGTGCACGAGGAAGACCGGGCCTGGTTGAAGGACATGCTGGAGCGGGCGTTGGCCGGCAAGGGCGCCTTGAATGCGATGTTCCGGCTGCGCAGCGGCGATGGATCGTTGCGCTGGTTGTCCGCGCGCGGTGAGCTGGTGGACGACGGCGGCGACAGCAAGCGTCTGGCTGGCGCGGTGGTCGATATCAGCGAGCGGGTCAATACCGAGGCGCGCGCGCAGGAGGCACAACGCCAGTTCCGGCTGGTGTTTGACCGTAACCCTGCGCCGTTCTGGATTTTCGACCTGGTCACGCTGCGTTTCCTGGAGGTGAACCAGGCCGCGATCGATCAGTACGGCTATAGCCGCGATGAATTCCTGGCGATGTCGATCCTGGATATCCGCCCGGCAGCGGAGTGGGACGAGATCCGCCAGACTGCCGGCCGCGCCTTGAGTGGCGATCTGCTGGGGTTGCAGGTCAGCACCCACCTGCGCAAGGACGGCAGTGCCTTCCACGTGCAGGGCCATTTCGCCAAACTGGAATTCGCCGGCCGCAATGCCTGCCTGGTGCTGGCCGAAGATGTCAGCCAGCGGCTGCGTTATGAGAACGAACTGGCCTATCGCGCCAGTCACCATGCCGGCACCGGCCTGCTGACCGTGCGTGCGCTGTCCGAGCGGCTGGATGCGGGGAGTCGGGGTTACACCATTGCGCACGTGCAGTTGCGTGGCCTGCAGATGATCACCGATACCCTGGGCCGTGATGCCGGTGAGGAGGCATTGCGCGCGGTATCGGTGCGGTTGGGCGGGTTGGCTGCCCGTTACGGCCTGCTGGCGCACCAGCCGGCCGAAGACTTCGTGCTGGCGATCGAGGGCGAGGGCGATCCGCAGATGGCGCTCAATGCCCTGCTGGCGGCGGTGGCCGAGCCCATCCGTGGCCGCGACACCTACCACCAGCTGGAAGCCCGCATCGGCGTTGCCAGCTGCCCGCTGGACGGCGAACTGGCCGAACAGGTACTGGGCCGGGCGGCCCAGGCCGCGCATGCCGCGCGCGAGAGCGGTGTGGCCCTGCTGCACTTCAACGCAGGCATGGCCGCGCACTACACCGAGCGCCTGCAGTTGGCCGGGCGCATCCACATGGCCATTGACCGCGGCGAGTTCCTGCTGCACTTCCAGCCCATCCGTGACGCGGCCGAGGGCAGCCCGGTGGCGCTGGAGGCCTTGCTGCGCTGGCCGCAGGCCGACGGCAGTTTCATCGCGCCTGCCGACTTCATCCAGCTGTGCGAGGACACCGGCCTGATCATCGCGCTCGGCCGCTGGGTGATCCATGCCGCTGCGCGCGCGCAAAAGCAATTGTCGGCTGCCGGTTGGCAGCACCTGCCGATCGCGGTGAATGTCTCGGCGGTGCAGTTGTTCAACAGCGATCTGGTGGGCGAATTCAGCCGTGCCATGCAGGACCATGGCCTGGCCCGTGGCGCACTGCAGATGGAGCTCACCGAAAGCGTGCTGATGCGCAATCCCACCCAGGCGCTGCAGACCCTCGGGCATCTGCATGCCAATGGCGTCGGGGTGGCGCTGGATGATTTCGGCACGGGTTTCTCCAGCATGTCCTACCTGCAGCATCTGCCGCTGGACTCGCTGAAGATCGATCGCGGTTTTGTCAGCGACGTCGAAAGCAATCCGCGCAATGCGGCCATCTGCCGCGCCCTGCTGTCGCTGGGCCATAGCATGGGCCTGTCGGTGATCGCCGAGGGGGTGGAGACCGAAGGCCAGCGGCGCTGGCTGGCCGCACATGGCTGCGACCAGGTGCAGGGCTATCTGTTGGGCCGGCCGATGCCGCTGGAGCAGGTGCTGGTGATGCTGGAAGACAGCCGCTCAATCTGAGCGGGCGGCATCAGGCTGCAGGCATTCGACCAGATAGTCGATGAAGCTGCGCACCTTGGGCGCCAGGTGGCTGCGGCTGCTGTAGACCGCATGGATACCGATGGGTGGCACTTCCCACTGCGGCAATACCGGCACCAGCAGGCCAGCGGCCAGCGCCTGGTCAACGATGAAATCCGGTTGCGCGATGATGCCCATGCCGGCGATCGCCGCTTCGCGCAGCACCTCACCATTGTTCGCGCGCAGATGCGGCTGCAAGGCGATGCTCAGCTCGCCCTCCGGCCCCTGCAACTGCAGCGTGTCACCGCCGGCGGAGTAGGTGTACGACAGGCATTGATGTCCGCTGAGATCCTGCGGGGTGCTGGGCGTCCCTCGTTGGGCCAGGTAGGACGGCGCCGCGCACAGGCGGATGCGGACCAGGCCCAACTGCCGGGCAATCAGGTTGGGGGCCGGCTGGCGGATGATGCGGATGGCCAGGTCAAAGCCTTCCTCGACCATGTCGACCAGGCGGTCCGACAGCTGCAGGTCCAGCTCCACCTGCGGGTAGCGGGCACTGTAGGCGGGCAGCAGCGCGCCCAGCCGGGCAATGCCGTAGCTGACCGGCGCGTTGATCCGCAAGCGGCCTGAAGGCTGCAGCGCCTGTGCGCTGACCGAGGCTTCCAGTGCGTCGAATTCGGCCAGCAACTGCACGCAGCGCTGGTAATAGGCGGCACCGGCGCTGGTCGGGCTGACCCGGCGGGTGGTGCGGTGGAGCAGGCGTGTGGACAGGCGCTTTTCCAGCGCGGCAACCTGGCGGGTGACGGCGGCGGTGGAAACGTCCAGGGCATCGGCGGCGGCGCTGAAGCCATTGCGCTCGACCACGGCGACAAACACCCGCATGGCATCGATGGTGTCCATTGTTTCCGTTTCCGCAATAAAACGTTGCTACCGAGATTATTTGTTGCCGACTCGGCGCGCAATAACCTGTGCACTCTCAAATACCTCTGGGAGCCCATGATGCGCAGCGCGCTGCCTTCCCTCTACATCTCGCACGGTTCACCGATGACCGCCCTGCAGCCGGGGCTGGTGGGCCCGCGCCTGGCCGAACTGGCTGCAGGGATGCAGCGGCCGCGCGCCATCGTCATGGCTTCGGCACATTGGCTGGGACGTGCGCCGCGGGTGTCTGCGGCGGCGCAGCCGGAAACCATCCACGATTTTGGTGGTTTCCCGGAAGCCTTGTATCAGCTGCAGTACCCGGCACCGGGCGCACCCGCGCTGGCGCAGGAGGTGGCCCAGCGGCTGGCCGATGCCGGCCTGCAGCCGGGCATCGACCCGCAGCGCGGGCTCGATCATGGCGCCTGGGTGCCGCTGCGCTACCTGTACCCACAGGCCGATATTCCCGTGTTGCAGGTGTCGATCCAGCCGTCGCTTGGCCCCGAGCACCAGCTTGCGATGGGCCGCGCGCTGGCACCGTTGCGGGAGCAGGGCGTGCTGCTGATCGGCTCGGGCAGCATCACCCACAACCTGCATGACTGGCGCAATTACCAGGATGGCAAGGAGGCGCCTTATGTGCGCCCGTTCATCCAGTGGGTGGAACAGAAGCTGCAGGCCAACGACCTTCCAGCCCTGTTGGATTACCGCAAGCAGGCACCGTTTGCGGCACAGGCACACCCCACCGACGAACACCTGTTGCCGTTGTACTTCGCTATGGGCGCCGCCGGCGGCGAGCGGCTTGGTGCACGGCGGATCGATGCCGGCATCGACATGGGCTTCCTGGCGATGGATATCTATCGTTTCGACGGCGAGGAGTGAGGGCGCTGGCTGGGTCCAGGCTGGGGTTGGGTGCAGGCCACAGTGCCCCACGCTGACGGGATAGATGGGGCCGGCCTCGGCGTGCAGCCGCCACAGGGCTGCTTGCCGTCGATCATGTCATCACGATGGATGAGCAGCGCAATCTGCACCTGCAAGCCAGGGTTGCTGTGGTAATTTCCCGGTATTCATCCGCCACTGCCAGTGTCGGCAGCCTGCTGTCGTGGTAGTGAATCCGTGGAACGGGCATGCACACGATTGAAGTAGTCCTGGCGATGCTGGTGGCGGTTGTCGCCAGCGGCTATCTGGTAAGAATCCTCCCCTTCTCATTGCCGTTGCCCTTGGTGCAGATCGGCTTGGGTGCCTTGATCGCAGGTGTCTTCAATCGCGGCCATGCGCTTGAGCCGGACATGTTCTTTCTGCTGTTCCTGCCGCCACTGCTGTTCCTCGATGGCTGGCGTATTCCCAAACAGGGCCTGTTCCGCGACAAGGGCGCGATCCTGGAGTTGGCGTTCGGGCTGGTGGTGTTCACCGTGCTCGGTGCCGGGCTGCTGATCCATTGGATGATTCCATCGATGCCGCTGGCGGTGGCATTCGCGTTGGCGGCGATCATCTCGCCGACCGATCCGGTCGCGGTCGGCGCCATCGCCTCACGCGTGCCCATTCCCAAGCGGCTGATGCACATCCTGGAAGGCGAGTCGTTGTTGAACGATGCCTCCGGCCTGGTCTGCTTCCGCTTCGCGGTGGCGGCGGTGATGACCGGTTCGTTCTCGCTGGCGGAGGCCTCGCTGACCTTCCTGTGGGTGGCGTTTGCGGGCCTGGCGATTGGCGTGGCGGTGACCTGGGGCGTGTCCACCTTCCAGCGCTGGTTGTGGCGCAGCTTCGGCGAAGAACCCGGCGCCGCGCTGCTGGTCAACCTGCTGATTCCGTTTGCCGCCTATCTGTTGGCCGAAGAACTGCACGCATCGGGCATCCTCGCCGCAGTAGCCGCCGGCGTGACCATGAGCTACGTGGAGCTGACTGGCCGCATCAGCGGCAGCATGCGCGTGCAGCGCAATGCGGTGTGGAACATGGTGCAGTTCAGCTTCAACGGCATCATCTTCGTGCTGCTGGGCGAACAGCTGCCGGGCATCGTGGAGCGTGCGATCGAGACCATGTCGGTGACCGGCCACCACAGTGCCTGGTGGCTGGTGGTCTATGTGCTGGCGATCAATGCGGTGCTGGTGGTGCTGCGGTTGGCCTGGGTATGGCTGTCGCTGCGCTGGAACCTGTTGCGCGCGCGGATGCGTGGCGAGAAGGAAACCAGCACGCCATGGCGGGTGGTGTTGGCGATGTCGGTGGCCGGCGTGCGTGGCGCGATCACCCTGGCCGGTGTGTTGACCCTGCCGCTGATGATCCCCGGGGGGGAGCCGTTCCCGGCACGTGATCTGGTGATCTTCCTGGCGGCAGCGGTGATCCTGGTGTCGCTGGTCGGCGCCAGCCTGATGCTGCCACGCCTGCTCAAGGGCCTGGAGCTGCCCAAGGACGACGACAGCCGACGCGAGGAAGACCTGGCCCGCAGGGCGTCCTCCAAGGCGGCCCTGGCGGCGGTGGAGAAGGCGCGGCAGGCCCTTGTCGAAGGCCAATCCACCAGTTCGGTTCAGTTGCTCAACGATGCCGCGGCACGGGTAAGCCTGCTCTATCAGCGCAATCTGGAAAAGGGGCAGGGGCCGGATGAAGACCCGGAAAAAGTGCGGCGCATGGAGCAGGCCTACCGCAGCCTGCGTAGCGCTGGCTTGAACGCCGAGCGCGAGGAGTTGTTCCGGCTGACCCGGCGCGGGCAGGTATCCGATGAGATCGCGCGCAAGCTGATCCGCAATCTGGATCTGCTGGAGACGCGGCAGCGGGATTGAGGGTGGTTTTGGGGTTCTTTAGCTAGAAGCTTCCCCTCACCCCAACCCCTCTCCCGCAAGCGGGAGAGGGGCTCTCAGAGCGCAAGCCATCCCGCTTTAGCCCCTCTCCCGCTTGCGGGAGAGGGGTTGGGGTGAGGGCAGGCTCTTAAGCTCTTAAACGTTCTTCAGCTCAAGAAAATACGGTTCGACCGTACCCTTGATCTTCAAGGTCATCGGGTTGCCGCGGCGGTCGCGGGCCTTGCCGGCCTGCACGCGGATCCAGCCTTCAGCGACCGAATACTCCTCGACGTCATCGCGCTCGATGCCGTTGAAACGCACGCCGACGCCGCGTTGCAGCGCTTCGGCATTGTGGAACGGGCTCTGCGGGTTGACCGCCAGATGATCGGGAGGGGTATCGCTCATATCAGTGCTTCAGTGAAGGCCACCGTGGCCCTCTTCGGGGCGCAAGGATAACCGCTGTGGCGCGCCAAGGCTTTCGCTGGCACGCCGCTGGCGGCAGAATGCGCGCCAATCATGTAGTGGAAACCGTCCCATGCCAGACAACAGCGCCGATTACGAAGATTCTGATGAGCTGCAACCGGACTTCGACGAAGACGACCATCCGGCGCGGGTCTGGAACCTGCTGTGGCTGATCAATCCCGGTGATGAAGACGCGGCGCTGCAGCAGTTCGATGCCTGGCGCGAAGCGCGCGCGGGCGCCGAGGACGATGCCAGCGATGAACAATGGTTGTGGGACCTGAAGGACGCCATCGATTGGCGCTCAGGTTTCTATGTGGACTGGAAGGACGTTGATTCCTTCGTCGCCGCGCTGGATGAAATGGCCGCGCGCTGGAACCTGGACATCGCCTGGGGCGGTGACTTCGACGACGAAGACTTCACCGACGACCTCGACGTGCCGACGTTGATGACCACCGCCCACGACCGCCTGCGTGAGCACGGCTACACGGTGTGGAACTGGAACACCGGTGGCGACGCCTATGCCGGCTGGGTGGCGCTGAGCCGCGATGATGAAGCGATGCTGGCGTTGTGCTCGTTGCTCGGTGTTGAAGTCCGTCCGGGCAGCGACCCGTTCTGAGCCAGCAGCAACGGTAGAGCCGAGCCATGCTCGGCTGGGGCTGTACCGACAAGCCAACATGTAGTGCCGAGCCATGCTCGGCAAGGGGGCTCTACCGGTAACGCCTCTGCCGAGCATGGCTCGGCACTACAGGTCCGTCTTTACCCCGGCTGGTACAACGCCCGCGCATTGGCGATCACGCGGCGCATCTGTTCGCGATCGGTGTGCCGCGATATCGCCTGCGCGCCTAGCACTATCGCCTGCTCACGCAATGGCGCCGGCACGTCGTAGTGCACGCCGCTGGGGCGGTTCTGGAAGGCCCGGCGGGGAATCCCGAGCTGCTGCGCCAGCGCATGCAGCTCGGGCAAGGTGTCGGCCATCAGATGCGCCCAACGCTCACCGCGCCAGGGGTGTACCGCATCGTCGATATAGACCGTCACGTTCGGCCCTGGACTCAGGCCTTGGACTTGTCGTCGTCAGCCGGTACTTCTTCGGCGACCGCGATGGTCTCGTCCGTGGCGTCTGCCTCAACGGCTTCCTCGCCTTCGATACCTTCGAACTCGGAGACCAGGCCGGCCAGGTAATCGTCGGCGGTCTTGCCTTCGTCAGCAGCCAGGTCATCGATCATCTGCTGTAGCGCTGCGGAGTACTCCAGGGTGACCTTGCGGCCTTCCTTCTCCTGCACATTGGCCAGGTGCTTGAGCATGGCCAGCATTGGCACCGGGTTGTCGGCGTTGCCCATGGTCTGGCCACCGATGGCCAGCAGCCATTCGTTGCCCTGCAGGCCGATGGCAGCCACGACCTGGCCTTCTTCATTGACCAGCACGGCGTGGTTCTGCACTGGCTGCTGGGCGTTCAGGCGGGTGAACGGGCGGCGCGGGGCCTGCTTCTTGCGCTTGTCGCGCTTGGCTTTGGAGAGCTTGGACATGAGGTTCGGCTGATTGAAAACGATGCCTATTGTAGGCGCCAAGCCGGTTTGGCGTTTGCTCCCTCCCTTTCGCGCAGCGAAGGGGAGGGTTGGGGAGAGGGACTGTTGGCTGGGAAAGCCCCTGCCGAGCATGGCTCGGCACTACGCTGTTTCCCCCTCCCTTGCGCCGAAGGCGGAGGGGAGGGTTGGGGAGGGGTGCTGTTGGCTGGGAATGCCCCTGCCGAGCATGGCTCGGCACTACGCTGTTGCCCCCTCCCTTGCGCCGAAGGCGGAGGGGAGGGTTGGGGAGGGGTGCTGTTGGTTGGGAAAGCCCCTGCCGAGCATGGCTCGGCACTACATCCGGGCGGGCAGTGCCGCTGGTGCAGGCTCAGTCCGCGACTGACGGCGTCCCATCCGCCGCCGCAGCGGGGACAGGCAGCGGCAACGTACCGGTCTCGTTCAACGCGGCCGCTTCGGCTTCCTTGGTCATCACCACGATGCTGATGCGGCGGTTGATCGGATTCTGTGGGTTGGCCTTGTCAAACAGCACCGACGAGGCAAGGCCGACCACGCGCGCCACCTTGGCTTCCTCCATGCCGCCTTCCAGCAGGGTGCGCCGCGCGGCATTGGCGCGGTCGGCACTCAACTCCCAGTTGCCGTAGCCAAGCTGGGTGGAATAGGCGGTGGTGTCGGTGTGACCGGTGATGCTGATGTGGTTGGGCACCTGGTTGATGAAGTGCGACAGCTCCAACAGGATCGTCTTGGTATACGGCATCAGGCGCGCGCTGCCGAGGTCGAACATCGGCCGGTTCTGCTTGTCCACGATCTGGATGCGCAGGCCTTC
>NZ_DAMBKV010000031.1:0-18770 GCF_032066555.1 Stenotrophomonas sp. | reverse complement strand
CAAAGCCAAAGCCAAAGCCAAAGCCAAAGCCAAAGCCAAAGCCAAAGCCAAAGCCCACAAATCCGGAAACAAGAAAGGGGCCCTTGGGCCCCTTTCCTTCACCACAATTACCGCTACCGCTTACTTGCCGCGGTTCATCGTGGCATTGCTCTGGCCGGTGGCTACCGAACGCTCCCCGGCAAACGGGTTCAGCTTGCGGATCATCCACGGGTACTTCGGCCAGTTGCCGGCCAGCCACGGGTGCTCGGGCTGGTTCAGCTGCAGCACGCGGCGGGCGTCGTCGGCCAGGGTCTTGTTGCCCAGATGCGTGTAGGCCTCGCCCAGCAGCGCTACCGCGTCGTACTGGAAGGCGCTCTGCGGATAGGTCTCCAGCAGGTAGTTGGCGCGGCCAACCACCGACACCCAGGCGCCACGACGGGCGTAATACAGCGCATCGTCCAGCTCATGCTGGGCGAACACATCGCGCAACTCGATCATGCGCTGGCGCGCATCGGCGGCGTAACGGCTGTTCGGGTAGCGCTCGGTGACGATGTTGAAGTCGGCATAGGCCTGGCGCGGGGTCGATAGATCGCGGCGGCTCGGGTCCAGCGACCATACGCGGCGCAGGAAAACCGTATCTCGGTTGCCGTTGGCAAGGCCGCGCAGGTAGTACAGGTACGCGATGTTGCGGTGGGTCGGGTAGGTGCGGATGAAGCGGTCGATGCTCGACACCGCGTCATCGTTCTTGCCGGCCTTGTACTGGGCGTAGGCGCTTTCGATCATCGCCTGCTCGGTGTACGGGCCGTACGGGTACTGCGCAATCAGGCGCTTGAAGCTGGTTTCGGCACCGGACCAGTTGCCGCCCTCCATCAGCTTGTGGCTCTTTTCGAACAGTTGTTCGACCGGCGCGCCTTCGTCGGCGTCCTTCTTGGCGCCGCGGTGGCAGCCAGTGGCGACGAAGACCAAAACCAGCAGCAGGGCGGTGAGGCGGACGGGCGCGGACAGCAGCGAAGAGCGTCGGATCATGGGTTCAGGGCAGGACGCGGCAGGAATACGAAGGGGCGATGATAGCCTAGTGGCCTGTCCTGCGACTGACTGTTGTCGCTTGGACCCCATAATTTCGTCTTTAGCCGGTCTTTGCCCATGTCCGAGAACACCTTTTCCAGCCCGCGCCAGGCGCAGGTTCCCGATTCCGCCGCCGGTCGTCGCTTCGACGCGGTCCTGGCCGAACTGTTCCCCGAATTCTCCCGTTCGCGGCTGACCGAATGGATCAAATCCGGCGCAGTTCTGCTCGATGGCGAGCCCGTCCGCCCGCGCGATCCGGTCCGCGGCGGCGAAATCGCCACCCTGAATGCGGTGCTCGAGGTCGAAGTACATGCGCAGCCGGAGGACATCCCGCTGTCGATCCTGTACGAGGACGAGCATGTGTTCGTGATCGACAAGCCGGCTGGCCTGGTGGTCCATCCGGGCGCTGGCAATCCCAGCGGCACCCTGCTCAACGCCTTGCTGTTCCGTGACCCGGCCATCGCCAAGGTGCCGCGCGCCGGCGTGGTCCATCGCCTGGACAAGGACACCAGCGGGGTCATGGTGGTGGCCCGCACCGTGCAGGCGCAGACCGCGCTGGTGGAGCAGCTGTCCGCGCGCGAGGTCCACCGCCAGTACCTGGCGGTGGTGGTGGGTGCGCTGGTTTCGGGGGGCACGGTGGATGCGGCGATCGATAGGCATGCGCGCGATCGCCTGAAGATGGGGGTGCGCGAGGACGGCAAGGAGGCGGTGACCCATTACCGCCTGCGTGAGCGCTTCCGCGCCCACACTGCGCTGGAGTGCCGCCTGGAAACCGGCCGTACCCACCAGATCCGCGTGCATATGGCGCATCTGAAGCACGCCATCGTCGGTGATCCGCTGTACGGCGGCTCGCTGAAACTGCCCAAGGGCGCCACCGATGAGCTGGTCGCGGCGCTACGCAGCTTCAAGCGCCAGGCGCTGCATGCCGAGACGCTGGAGTTCCAACACCCGATCACCGGCGAAACCATCAGCAATACCGCGCCGGTTCCGGCTGACCTGGTTGCGCTGATGAAGGTGCTGCGCGAGGACTCCAAGGCCTTTGCCGAACGCGAACGGGGCCGTTGGTAATGGCCGAGGCGAGCCCGCTGTGGCTGGCCGACTGGCCTGCGCCCCCGGGGGTGCGGGCCTTCACCACGATGCGCCATGGCGCCGGCGGCTCGCTGCCGCCGTTTGACAGCTTCAATATGGGCAACCGGACCGCTGCTGACGGCGACGATCCGGTCCAGGTGCAACGCAACCGCGACGCCTTGCAGCAGTTGGCCAAGCTGCCCTCGGCCCCGCACTGGCTGCGCCAGGTGCACAGCAGTGACGCCCTGCGCTTTGACGCGCCGCCGCTGGCGCAGGGGCTGGAGGCCGAGCCGACCGCCGATGCCTCCGTCACGTCCGTCCCGGGCGTGGTGCTGGCCATCCTCACCGCCGACTGCCTGCCGGTGGTGTTCGCCGCCCGTGATGGCAGCGAAGTGGCCGCTGCCCATGCCGGCTGGGGTGGGCTGGCGCGCGGCATGCTGGAGAACACCCTGGCCGCCATGCACACCCCCGCCGAGGCGCTGGTGGCGTGGATAGGCCCGGCGGCCGGTCCGGCCCTGTACGAGGTGGGTGTGGACGTGCGCGAGGCCTTCCTGGCGCATTCCAGCGCCGCTGAAAGCCACTTCGTCGCCACCCGGCCCGGCCACTGGAAGGTGGACCTGCCCGGGCTGGCCCGGCAGCGGCTGGTCGCGGCGGGCATGCAGGCGCAGGCCATCCATGGCGGTGACCTGTGCACCATGGCCGATCCGCAGCGCTGGTTCTCGCACCGGCGCGACCGCCGCAGCGGCCGTATCGCCACCCTGGTGTGGATGGAGCGATGAGCCTGCCGCTGTTCGCGCAGGTGCTGGGCCCCGCGTTTGAGCAGCTGGCACCACAGGTGCGCGCGTTGCACGCGATCCCCGCCCGCCAGCGCTGGAGCGGGCAGGGCGACGTGCTGCGTGGCAGCCACTGGCTGGTGGCGCCCTGCGCCTGGCTGGCACGGCTGCCGCCGACCTCAAGCGTGCCGGTGACGGTCGAGTTCGTGGTCGATGCCGCGGGTGAGCGCTGGAACCGGCAGTTCGGTGCCGCGCGCATGGCCTCGCGGCTGTGGCAGCGCGGGGGGCGCTTGTTCGAGCAGTTGGGGGCGGTGCGCTTCCGGTTTGGGCTGTGCGAGCAGGACGGGCAGATCCTGTGGCGGGCCGAGCGGGTCTGGGCCTTCGGGGTGCTGCCACTGCCGGCGCGCTGGTTCGCCCAGGTGCATTGCCGCGAGCGTGAGCACCAGGGGCGCTATGAATTCCTGGTGGATGTCTCGATGCCGCTGATCGGGCGGTTGATCCGTTACGAAGGCTGGCTGTTGCCGGAGGGCGGGCATGGCTGAGCCGGCGGTGATCGTGTTCGATGGTGTCTGCGCACTGTGCAGCCGCTGGGTGCGCTTCCTGCTGCGTTTTGATCGGGCCGGGCGCTACCGCTTTGCCGCGATGCAGGGCGGGCAGGGCCGTGCGCTGCTGTCCACGCATGGGCTGGACCCGGATGACCCGCTGTCGTTCCTGCTGGTGGCTGAGGGCGTGGCGTATACAGATACGGACGCGATCCTGCGGGTGCTGACCGGGCTGGGCGGCGCTTGGCGTCTGGCCGGGATTGCGCGGGTGTTGCCGGCCTCCCTGCGGGATCCGGCGTATCGCTGGTTGGCACGGAATCGCTACCGCTGGTTTGGGCGGCATGACAGCTGTTTTCTGCCGACGGCGGAGCAGCGCGGGCGGTTTTTGGATTGAGTGGGGTGGTGGGGTTTGCTGGCCAGAAGCTTCCCCCTCACCCCAACCCCTCTCCCGCAAGGGGAGAGGGGCTCGCATTGCTTGCGCTCGTAGTGCATTAGCCCCTCTCCCGTTTACGGGAGAGGGGTTGGGGTGAGGGCAGCTCTAGCCTGTGTTTCCGCCTAAGTCCCTTCCAACGTCCCCAGATAATCCCGCCGCCAGCGATGGATATCATGCGTGCGCAGCTGCTCCATCATCACCTGCCAACGCTCGATCCGCTCTGCCCGCGGCATGTTCGCCGCCGTCGCGATGGCATCGGCCACGCCATCCAGATCATGCGGATTGACCAGCAGCGCCTGCTTCAATTCATCCGCCGCCCCGGCCAATAGCGACAGCACCAACATGCCCGGATTCTCCGGGTCCTGCGCGGCGATGTACTCCTTGGCGACAAGATTCATGCCGTCGCGCAAGGGCGTCACCAAGCCCACGGCTGCCTGCCGGTAGAACCCGGTCAATGTGCTGTGTGCATAGTTCTGGTTGACGTAACGCAGCGGCGTCCAATCCGCCTCGGCATGGCCGCCGTTGATATGCCCTGCCAGGCGTTCCAGGTCGCTGCGCAGCTTGCGGTATTCGGTGACGCTGCCGCGCGACACCGGGGCGATCTGCAGATAGGTCATCTCGCCCTTCTGCTGCGGGTAGCGGTCGAGGTAGCGCTCGAAGCCGTGGAAGCGTTCCGGTAGACCCTTGGAGTAGTCCAGCCGGTCCACACCGATTGCCAGCTTGCGGTGTTGCAGGCTCTGGCGCAGATCGCGTACCGGCTTGTTGCTGGCGGCGCTGCGCGCCTGCCGCGCGATGTGTTCGGTATCGATGCCGATGGGGAAGGCCGAGGTGCGCACGCGGCGTCCATCCGGTGCCTGTATCCACTCGTTGTCGACCAGGCCGCCACCGCCGAACAGGCGCACATAGGACTGGAAGCGGTCGACATCGCGGCGGGTCTGGAAGCCGAGCAGATCGTATGCGTACAAGGTCTGGAACAGGGCGCGGTGATCGGGCAAGGCCTGGATCAGATCCGCCGATGGCACCGGCACGTGCAGGAAGAAGCCTATCCGGCAGCCCACGCCGCGCTCGCGCAGCAGGGATGCCAGCGGGATCAGGTGGTAGTCATGGATCCACACCGTGTCGTCATCACGCAGCAGCGGCGCCAGCGTATCGGCAAACAAGGTGTTGACCTTCCAGTAGCCCTCGCGCTTGCGGCGGTCATAGTCGACCAGGTCCAGGCGGAAATGCAGCAGCGGCCACAGTGCTCGGTTGGCGAAGCCGTTGTAGTAGTTGTCCAGGTCGGATTTGGACAGGTCCATGGTGAGGTAGCGGATGGCACCATCCTGCGCTTCGTGCAGCGCGCCGCTGTCGCCTGCGACGCTGCGGCCGCTCCAGCCGAACCACAGCCCACCGCGCTCGCGCAGTGCCGCCAGCAGGCCGGTTGCCAGCCCGCCGGCGCGGTTCTCGCCGGGCAAGGCCACCCGGTTGGAGACGACAACCAAGCGGCTCACGAGGCCTCCTGCCAGCTGCGCGTCAAGCGCATGGCGGCGATCACCAGCCCCACATGCGAGTAGGTCTGCGGGAAATTGCCCCAAGCCTGGCCATCGAAGGCCAGGTCCTCGGACAGCAGGCCCAGGTGATTGCGTTGCTGCAGCAGTACCTCGAACATGGCGCGCGCTTCGTCGAAGCGGCCAATCGCCGCCAAGGCGTCGATGTACCAGAACGTGCAGATGGTGAAGCTGGTTTCCGGTGCGCCAAAGTCATCCGGGGCGATGTAGCGGTACAGCGCATTGCCGTGCTTCAGGTCACGGCCGATGGCTTCGACGGTGGCGATGAAGCGGGCGTCATGGGCGTCGATGAAGCCGATGTCGGCCAACAGCAACAAGGAGGCATCCAGCCGGTGACCGCCGAAGGTGTCGGTGAAGTGTCCAAGCTGCTCGCTCCAGCTCTCATGCATGATCCGCGCGTGGATCTGGTTGGCCCGTTCGCGCCAGTACACGGCGCGGCCTTCGAGTTTCAAGCGGGTTGCGATCTTCGAAAGCCTGTCACAGGCCGCCCAACACATCGCGCTGGTATAGGTATGCACTTCGGTACGGCCACGGAATTCCCACAGCCCGGCATCCGGGACGTCGTGCAGTGCGAAGGCCTGCTCGCCCAGCGGCTCCAGCCGCGCGAAGGTGTGCGCATCGCCCGGGTCCTGCAGGCGCTGGTCGAAGAACAACTGGGTGGAAGCCAGCACCACGCTGCCGTAGACATCATGCTGGCGCTGCACCCAGGCCAGGTTGCCGCGGCGTACCGGGCCCATGCCGCGGTAGCCGGACAGCGTGGCGACTTCCTCCTCATCAAGCTTGGCTTCGAAGCCGATGCCGTATAGCGGCTGCAGGCTGCCGTCGGTGCTGGCCAGGTTGAAGATGTAGCCGAGGAACTGCTCCATCGACCGGGTGGCGCCAAGGCGATTGAGCGCGCGCACCACGAAGGCGGCATCACGCAGCCAGCAGTAGCGGTAATCCCAGTTGCGGCTGCTGCCGGGGGCCTCCGGGATGGAGGTGGTCATTGCCGCGATGATGGCACCGCTGTCCTCGTACTGGCACAGCTTCAAGGTGATGGCGCTGCGGATCACCGCGTCCTGCCATTCCAGCGGCACCGACAGGTAACGCACCCATTCGCGCCAGTAGTCGCGCGTGCGCTGCATGGCCTCCTGCACGTAGCCGCTGAGCGAGCGGTTGAGCGATTCATCCACGCCCAGCACCAGGTGCACGCGGTGGTTGAGCACGAACGGCAGGCCGTCACGGACGAAGCGTACCGGTACATCGGTGGTCAGGCGCAGCACATGGTCCGGCAGCAGCCAGCGGATGTGGTTGCTGCCCCAGGTGGTTTCCGGCTGGTGTGCGCCCCAATCGGCCAACGGCCGCGCGCGCACGATGATGCGTGGGCTGCCGGATAGCGGGGTGACCTGGCGGATCAGGCTGACCGGGCGGTAGAAGCGGTCGTTCTGGCGCCAGCGCGGTGCGAAATCGATGATCTCCACCGCGCCGCCATGCTGGTCGTAAAGCACCGTGCGCAGGATGGCGGTATTGGTGAGATAGGACTGCTCGCTGTCGCGGAAGTCCTCCAGCTCGATGCCGAAGTCACCGCCGGGGTGCTGGTTGGGGCCGAGCAGGGCGCAGAAGGCCGGGTCGCCATCGAAGCTGGGCAGGCAGCTCCATACCACGCGCGCCTGTTTGTCGATAAGCGCACCGAAACTGCCATTGCCAACTACGCCAAGGTCGAGGGTGGCGTCTTGCATTGCATACTCCTGGTTGCGCGAACGCCGCTGGCGCCGCTGTTTCCTCCGGGTGGGTCAGGTAGTGGCTGCGCGCAGCCAGGCGTGGACGGCATTGATATCAGGCAGGGCGGAGTGGGCGTGGCTGTCGGCACGCTGGCCGACCAGTACGCCAAGGCCGCCTTCAAGCTGTGCTGCCTGGAAGCCGTGTTCGTCGGTGAGGTCATCGCCGATGAAGATCGGGCGCCGGCCTTGGAAAGGCGGTTGTTGCATCAGTTGCTGCAGTGCGCGGCCCTTGTCGTGGCCACTGCCGACAAACTCGATCACATGATTGCCGGGTTGCAGGCGCACGCCGGGTAGCTGCGGGAGCGAGGCATTGGCAAAGGCGCTTACTGCCGCGCCCGCGTCAGGCGCGTTGCGCCAATGCAATGCCAAGGCCTGGCCTTTGTTCTCGATCAGTACGCCGGGATGGGCATGTGCCAGCTGCATCGCGCGCTGGTGCAGTGCATGCAGCCAGCTGGCGGTATCGCTTTCGGCAAGCGCAGCATCGGCGGCGGTGAGCAGTTGCGCGCCGTGCAGCCCGGCCATCGGCAGCTGCAGTGGCGCGAACATTGTCTGCAGCTGGCCGACCGGGCGCCCACTGAGCAGCGCCAGCGCGCCGCCCAGACGTTGCTGCACGCTGGCCAGCAGCGTGAGCAATGGGGGATCGGGCACTACCTTGTCCGGATGATCGGCGAAGGCGAGCAGGGTGCCATCCACGTCGAGAAACAGTGCGTCGTCGTCTGCCAGCGCCGGAGGTGGCGGTCGCTGTAGGTCATCAAGCATGCGGACACTATGCCGCAGCGGTTGTTACAGGAAGGTCATTTGGGGTGAACGGTTTGGCTGTGCGTGTTTCAAGAGCGCCCTCACCCCAACCCCTCTCCCGCTTGCGGGAGAGGGGCTCACATTGTTTGCGCTCGTAGTGCACTAGCCCCTCTCCCGCCTGCGGGAGAGGGGTTGGGGTGAGGGCAAGCTTCTGCTCTTCACCCAATGCAAAGCATCACTTGCTAACCGCAAACTCGATCCGCCGGTTCTGCGCACGGCCTTCTTCACTGTCATTGCTGGCGCGTGGCTTTTCCTGGCCATAGCCCTTGGCAGTGAGCGTATCGGCGGCAACCCCCAGTTCGGCCAGCTTGGCCACCACCGCATCGGCGCGCTGCTGGCTCAAGGTCACGTTGGTAGCGGCATCACCGGTGTTGTCGGTATGCCCACCGACCTCGATCCTGGTACCCGCCGGTGCCTGCTTGATTGCGTTGGCGGCGCTGGTCAGCGTCTCCATGCTGTCGCGGGTGATGGTGGCCGAGCCGGTGTCGAAGTAGATGTTCATCAGGTTCAGTGCCTTGACCAGATCATCACCGCTGAAGCCGGCTTTGAGCCCTGCCAATGCCGCCGCTGCGCGGTCCCACAGGCCACTGATCTCGAACCCGCCGAACAGGTTGCGCAGCTTGTCACTCACCGTGAAACGATCGGCTTCGGCCATGCCGCTGGTGTCGATGTTGAGCTTGTCGCCATCGAAGCCGAACTTCAGGCCTTTGGCTTTCAGCTCGGGCAGCGCGGCGATCAGCTTGTCCAGCCAGTTGGCAGGCAGGGTAGCGGGATCGACGCTGATATCACCGGACAGGTTGTTCTCGCCGTAGGTGGCCTTGAGTGCATCCCATAGCCGCGTCTTGTCGGCATCGGCGGCAACCCGGCCATTGACCATGACCTTGCCGTCCATATTCTCGAAACCAAAACGGGCATTTGCCTGGGCGGCGGGCTCTGATGCGGGAGCAGTTGGCGCGGCCGCCACCGGCTCTGCCGGCGGTGGTGCGGTGACATCCTCCTTCTTGCAGCTGCGGAACAACAGGAAGGCCGCAATCAGGATGATCAGCGGAATCAGCCACTTCCAGAAGCCGCCGGATGCCACCGGTGCGGGCACGGCGGCGCCGCCGCTATAGCCTGCAGCAGGTGTTGTGGTGCCAAACCAGCGGTCGTAGTCGGCCGGGCGCGCGCTGGGGATGCTGCCGCCCTGGGTCAACTGGCCGACGATCTTCGGCAGCAACCAGGCACCGGCCATATTCACCGCGGCAGGGGGAATGCCGAGTTTGCTGGCGATGCCGCTGGACAGGCTCTGTCCGAAGCCGGCGCTGAACTGATCTGGTTGCAGGACGTTGTCGCCGGGTGTGGTGCCTATCCAGGAGGCGAACAGCGTGTCCAGGCCTGCGTCATCAAAGCGTTTTCGGAGCCCGGCAAAGCCACCGTAGGCGGGATCGAAGATGGTATCGACAAGCTGGCGCACCAGGCGCCCTGCGTTGTCGCCAAGATGAAAGCGGCTGGCCCCTTCGCGAATCAACGACTCGAACATATACGCCTCCGCAATGGATGACCGGGCTGGAATGCGCCGGCAGGCGTAAGGAGCGCTCTGTGCTGTTAAAGCTGGATGAATTCAGGCGGCATGAGCTGGAAGCTTCCCCTCACCCCAACCCCTCTCCCGTGAACGGGAGAGGGGCTAGTGCACTACGAGCGCGAGCAGTCCGAGCCCCTCTCCCGCGCGCGGGAGAGGGGTTGGGGTGAGGGGAAGCTTTTAAAAAGCCATCCCCCCGAAAAATCAGAACGTAAACCGCACCCGCCCATACCAGTACGCGCCATTGCTGCCGATTGGCGACAACACGTCATAGGGCAGGTTGCCGAAGTAGTAGATGTCTTCGTTCGACTTGTCCGGGTAGTTGTCGGTCAGGTTCTGCCCGCCGATCGCCACGCTCCACTGCGGCGTGATGCGGTACTCGACTTCCGCATCCAGCTGCCATTCGGCCTGGTAGGTCTGGGTCGGGACGTAGCCGCCACCAAAATCGAAGACGCGCTTGGCGCTGCCATGACGGCTGACGCGGCTGCTCAGTGACCAGCTGTCATTGGCCCAACTGGCGGCGAACTGTGCGCGGGTACGCGGTGCGGCATCGGTCAGCGTATTGCTCTCCTCCACGCCGAACAGCACGTAGTCCGGATTCAGTGCCAGCAACTGCGAAGGCGTGGCGACGACGTTCTTCAACTCGGTCTTGGCGTAACTCCAGGTGCCGGTCAGCAGCAGCTCACCGTCACCCAGCGACTGCCGCCAGTTGCCGACGAACTCGGCGCCGCGGGTACGGGTATCGGCGGCGTTGACGAAGTAATGCGCGCTTTCCAGCCCGCCGATGCCGAATTGCTGCTGCACGAAATCGGTCAGCGCATCGCCGGTAATGCTTTCGGACAGGGCAATGCGGTCATCGATATCGATCTGGAACAGGTCCAGCGACAGGTCGAAGTGGCTGCCGATCTGGCTGGTGAAGCCGAGGCTGTAGTTGATCGACTTCTCCGGCTTCAGGTCGCTTGCGCCCAGCGCCCGCGCGATCGGATTGTTGACCGACAACAGGCGGCCCTGCACCAGCTGGCCACCGGCGGTATAGCCGGTTGAAGTGGATTCGTAGCCGATCTGGCTCAGCGACGGCGCGTGGAAGTTGTTGGAGACCGAACCACGCAGCGCGAACGCCGGCGCAAACGCGTAGCGCGCGCCGATCTTGCCGGTCAGCTCGCCGCCGAAGTCCTCGTAGTGCTCATAGCGTGCAGCGATATCGGTGGAGAACTTCTCGCCGAAGGTCGAGGACAGGCTGGTGTAGGCACTGAACACATCGCGCGACAGATGCGCTTCGTCCTGCGGGGTGAGGCCGCCGCCGGCCTGCGAGCCGGTCGGGCGGTCGGTGTAGGGGCCGGCGGCGTAGCTGGCCGGGTCACCGGCACCGGTTTCATAGCGCTCGTGGCGGCCTTCGATGCCGAAGCCAAGGCTGTGGCTGTCGTTGGCACGCACGAAAATGCGTCCGAAATCGAGGTTGGCCACGGTCTGCGCGAAACTGAAATCGGCGGTTTTGAAGCGGGTCGGGCTGGTCGGGCCGAGCGAAGCGTTGAGCGAATTGCGCAGGCGATAGGTGAATTCGTTGCGGCCATGGTCGAGGCTGGCGTCGTAGTTCCAGTCGCCGAGTTCGCCGCGGGCACCGGCCACCAGCTGCACATCCAGGTTTTCGCCTTCGGAGATCGGGCGGTAGCCGTTCGGGTACAGCTCCTTCCAGTTGGCTTCGCCGTCCGGGTAACGGAAGTAATTGGCGCCTTCGGTATCGCGCTGGTTGTAGGTGCCGAAGGCATAGGCCTTGGAGGCGGCGCCGAACGGGATTTCGGCATTGAACCAGGCATTGAGGTCCTTGCTGGCGCCATCGCCCAGTGAGTAATTGCGCTTGCCGGCCAGGGCCAGATTGTCAGGGGTCTGTGCTTCCCACGGCGGGATCTGATCGAAACCGGCACGGTTGGTGGCCTCGCGGTTCTTCAGCTCCAGGCCGACGCGCAGGAAACCGCCGTCATCGGTCAGCGCGGTGCCGACCTTGGCGCTGAAGTAGCTGGTCTGGCCATCGGTCAGGGTGCGGTCGATCGGCTTGAGGTCGGTGTGGTGCGCGCCGAAGCTGGCTTCGATGGCGCCGCCTTCCGGCGCGTCGTCGAGGATCACGTTGATCACGCCGGCCACCGCATCGGAGCCGTACAGCGCGCCGGCGCCGTCACGCAGCACCTCGATTCGCTTGATCGCGCTGACCGGGATGGCATTGAAATCTACCGGCGTGGTGCCCTTGCCGATCTTGCTGTCGGTGTTGACCAGGGCGCTGTTATGGCGACGCTTGCCGTTGATCAGCACCAGCACATGGTCGGGCGAGAGGCCGCGCAGCTGCGCGGCGCGGATGTGGTCGGCACCGCCGGAGTTGGACTGGCGCGGGAAGTTGAACGAGGGCAGCAGCGCCTGCAGCGCGCTGCCCAGCTCGCCGTTGACCACGCCGGCCTTGCGGATGTCCTCGGCGCTGAGCACGTCCACCGGTGCAGTGGACTCCAGCACGGTGCGGTCGATGGCGCGGGTGCCGGTGACGATCACCGTGTCCAGGTTGGTGGCCTGCGGGGCGCTTTGGGCAAAGGCAGGGGAAGACAGCGCCAGCGCGATGGCCAGGCCGAGCGGGGCCGAGGTGGGGCGGGACATGCAGACTCCGGAAAGACGGGGGGAGGGGAAGAGCTTGCACTTACATCCATCCGGATGAAGCGATATATTATCTTGGCGTTAACGCCGCTGCCGATGCAAGTCCTGCTGGCAATCGGCTGATAACCAAACGCGATATCCGTTGCGGTGCCTTGGATGCCACCGTGTTTTCCCTGTCCGGAGGTTTTCCATGAAGTTGCCTGCTGTCCTGTTGCCCCTGCTGTTTGCCGTTGCCGCCAGTGCCCATGCGGCGCCGCCTGTTGCCGAAGCCGCGCCCAGCGCGCAGTTGCATGGCGATGCCGCACGCCCGGCCGAGGCCGCCGGTTGGGTGCGCAGCGAGCTGTACTTCGGCGTCGGCGAGGAGAGCGGCCCGTCCGCACGTGCACAGACCGATGTGATCAGCGAGGCGCAGTGGCGCGCCTTCCTGGACAAGGAAGTGACGCCGCGCTTTCCCGATGGCCTGACCGTGTTTGATGCTTACGGCCAGTGGCTGTTCCGTGGCGCGGCCGAGCCCAACCGGTTGCGCACCAAAGTGCTGGTGATCCTGCACGAGGACAGCCCGCAGCGGCGCAACGACATCGAAGCCATCCGTCTGGCATGGAAGCAGGCCACCCAGCACCAGTCGGTGCTGTGGTCGCGGCAGCCGGTCGAGGTTTCGTTCTGATCCGCACTGGATCGGCTAGCCTGCGGGCAGCCTCCAACCGCAGATGAGCTTCTCGATGATGTCCCTGATATCCACGTTCCGCTGCCCTTTTGCTGCCCGCGGTCTGCTGATTGCAGCGGTTTCGCTGCTGGCAGCGCCGGCATTCGCGGCAGATGACAGCGAGATCCGCTTCGAGGTCGCAGCCGGCGTGAGCGCGCATGCGCGCTTGCTGGGCGACGGCAGCGTGGAGGTGGGCACCAACCGCTCACCGGCCCGGCAGGTGTTGCCGGCGTCCACGGACGAGGAAGGTGGCGGCACGCGGCTGGGCCACGCCGACTACAACTTCGACGGCTACCAGGATCTGGACACCAGTGCGACGCTGGGCCAGGTCAACGAATCGGTCACGGTTTACCTGTACGAGCCGGCCAGTGGCCAGTTCCGAGCGTTGGCCGCACCCGAGGCCCCGGAGACCAGCTGTGAAGGTTTCTGGTCGCTCACACCTGACCCTGCCACACGCACGTTGAGCAGCAGCTGCCGCAGTGGACCCATGTGGTACAGCGACATCTACCGCTACCAGGGTGGGCAGGTCTATCTCTATCGATCGATGCGCAACGCCTTTCTTGACACCGAAGCGCTCGCGCGGGTGTTGGCGCTGGCTGAAGTGGACGATGCGGAGATCCTCACGGTCTGGAGCACCTGGGATGCCGCAGGCAAGCGGCTCGAAACCGCCATCTGGAATGCCTTCGATCCGCCGCTGAAGGACGCCCCGATGCCGGGCCGCAGCGCGTCGGTGGTGCCGGACAAGCTGCTGTTGTACAGCAAGGCCGGCGACACCTCGACCAAGCGCTACCTGCTCAAGGGCGACCGCGTCGAGTTGCTGGACGAAGCCGACGGCTGGTTGCAGCTGCGCTACCGCAATCCCAGCCGTGGCCCGGTGCTGGGCTGGGTGAAACTGCCCACGAACGAATGATCTGTTCCATCCGCACCCATTTTCCCGGCGCTACCATCGCCCCGCTTTCCTGACGATATCCCCCATGAATTCTTCTGCATCTGCATCCCGCCCGCGCTGGTTCGTCACCGGTGACCTCAACGGCTTCTTCGGCCTGGTGGTCGACAACCTGTCCATCCTCGGTTTCATCGCGATGGCGCTGGTCGGCATCTTCCAGTTCCCGGCCGATGTGGTGTTCGGCCGCATGTTCCCCGGCACGGCCTTTGGCGTGCTGATCGGCAACCTGATGTATACGCTGATGGCACGGCGCCTGGCTGCCCGCAGCGGCCGCGATGATGTCACCGCCATGCCGCTGGGGCTGGATGCGCCCACCAGCATCGGCATGGCCTTGTTGGTGCTGGGCCCGGCCTTTGCCGGCTTCAAGGCACAGGGCATGGAGCCGCAGGCAGCGGCGATGCTGACCTGGAAGCTGGGCATGGCCTCGCTGGTGGTGATGGGCCTGCTCAAGCTGGTGCTGTCCTTTGTTGGCGATGCGGTCACCCGCCATGTGCCGCGTGCGGCGCTGCTCGGCTCCATCGGTGGTGCGGCGCTGACACTGCTGGGTTTCCTGCCGCTGATCGAAAGCATGCGCCAGCCGTTGGTGGGCCTGGTCACGCTGGGCGTGCTGCTGTACGTGCTGGTCGCGCGTGGCGTGGTGCCGCTGCGTTTGCCGGGTGTGCTGTTCTCGCTGTTGGTTGGCGTTGCGCTGTACTACGGATTGGGGGCTGCTGGCGCGCTGACCGGCTTCCAATGGCCACCGGCCATCTCCTTCGCTGTGGCCCTGCCGCTGCCGACGTTGGGCTTTATCGAAGGCCTGCCGCTGACCGTGCCGTACTTGTCGTTGCTGCTGCCATTCGGCTTGCTGATGGTAGTGGGCGGCATCAACGTGGCGGAGAGCGCGCGCGCTGCCGGTGACGACTACCGCACCCGTGACATCCTGCTGGTCGAGGCCATTGCCACGCTGATCGCTGGCGTCTGCGGGGGTGTCGCACAGACCACGCCGTACATCGGCCAGCCGGCGTACAAGCGTTTGGGCGCACGCAGTGGCTACACGCTGTTGACCGGCCTGTTCATCGGTATCGGCGGCATGCTGGGCGTGGTCGCCGGGCTGGTGCAGTGGCTGCCGGTGGCGGTGTTGGCACCCATCATCGTCTTCGTCGGCCTGGACATCACCGTGCAGGCCTTCCAGCAGACCAAGCGCGAGCACGCGATCGCGGTGGCGCTGGCCTTCCTGCCGGCCATCGCCTACCTGATCAACATCAAGTTCGGCACCTGGGTAGCCCCCGATGCGGCGGCCGCCCTGTATGCAGTGGTCGATGGCCATGGCCTGTCGGACGTGGCCACCTTGCAGCTGCTTGGCAATGGTTTCATCATCAGCGCGATGATCTGGGCGGCAGCACTGGTGGCCTTGATCGAGCGCCGCGCTGGCGTGGCGGTAAGCCTGCTGTTCGTGGCTGCCGCGCTGAGTGCGTTCGGCGTGATCCATTCCACCGATCCGCGCGGTGGCATCTACCTGCCGTGGCAGCTGGAAGGTCTGCGCCAGGCCATCACCTTGCAGGTATCGGCTGCCTACGCGGTGCTGGCGGTCGTGATCGGCCTGATGTCGCTGCAGAAACAGCGTTGATGCATGAGGCTTGAACCGCAGGGGAACCCGGCGGGATAAACAGGGTCACACCATCACATGCAATAAAGGTGCAAGTGATGCAGAAGCGCAAAGCAGTGTGGCCCTGGGCCGTGGTTGGCGTCGTCGCGGTTGGCGGCATTGGCTGGTGGTTGTTCCGTGATGACGTGGCGCAGCTACGGCAGGCAACGGCAACCGTTGCTCCGCCGGTGGATACCCCGGCTACACCGGCCATCCAAGCGCCAGCTACGCCCGAACCAGCGGCCGAGCCGAAATATCCGCTCGACGTAGCTGCCGACCCGGCCTTGCCGGCTCTGGCCGACAGCGATGCTTCCAGTTGGCAGGCGCTGAACGGGTTGTTTCCCGCAGATGTCTTGGCCGTGCTGCTGCGTGAGCAGCTGATCCAGCGCGTGGTGGTTCATGTCGACAATCTCACCCAGCCCAGCCTGCCAGCTGCGGCGATGGCGGTGCGGCCGTTGCCAGGCGCGCTGCAGGTGGAGCAGGGCGGTGCTGGCGGTGAGCGGTTGGCAGCCGCCAATGCCACCCGCTATGCACCTTACGTGGATGCCTTTACCCGTGCCGATACGGGGGCGGTAGCGGCTGCTTACAAGCGCTTCTATCCCTTGCTGCAACAGGCCTATCGCGATATCGGTCATCCCGACGGCTATTTCAACGACAGGCTGGTGGCGGTGATCGACCATCTGCTGCAGACCCCCGAGCCGGCCCGTCCGCTGGCGGTGGAGCCGGACGGCAAGGGCCGCTATCGCTTCGTCGACCCGGCCCTGCAATCGCTGTCGATCGGGCAGAAAGCCTTGCTGCGCATGGATGCCGGCCAGCAACAGGTGGTGAAGCAGCAACTGCGGGCGTTGCGCGCGGCGATCACGCGCGGCTGAGCCGCGCTGCCGCTTGCGTTGGATCAAGGTTGCGGCGACAGCAGCGGGTGATACTGGGACGGGATTGCGATTGCAGCTGAACAAGGGGGCTATTCACCCTTGAATCACGCCGTTGCAACCGCATCTGAACCAGTATCGCCGGCAGTGCTGGCAACCCAACATCGAGGAAGAAGACCCATGCGGATGGACAAACTCACCTCCAACTTCCAGAAAGCCCTGGCAGATGCCCAGTCGCTGGCAGTTGGCCGTGACAACAACATCATCGAGCCGGTGCACGTGCTCAGCGCGCTGCTCGATCAGCCCGGTGGCAGCAGCCGGCCCTTGCTGGCCCAGGCCGGTGTCAACGTGCCGGTGTTGCGCGAGCGGCTGACCGAAGCGCTGGATGCACTGCCCAAGGTATCCGGCCAGGCCGGCAGCCTGTCGATGGGCAATGATCTCAACCGCCTGCTCAACAGCACCGACAAGCTGGCCCAGCAGCACAATGACCAGTTCATCGCCAGCGAGTGGTTCCTGCTGGCGGCGGTGGACGACGGTGGCCCGGCTGGCATGGCCCTGCGCGCTGCCGGTGCCGACAAGAAAAAAGTGGAGGCCGCCATCGACAAGCTGCGCGGCGGGGAAACCGTGCAGAGCGAAAACGCAGAAGAGCAGCGCCAGGCGCTGGAGAAGTACACCATCGACCTGACCGCGCGTGCCGAGAGCGGCAAGCTCGACCCGGTGATTGGCCGCGACGAGGAAATCCGCCGCACCATCCAGGTGCTGCAGCGCCGTACCAAGAACAACCCGGTGCTGATCGGTGAACCCGGCGTGGGCAAGACTGCCATTGTCGAAGGCCTGGCCCAGCGCATCATCAACGACGAAGTGCCCGAGGGCCTGCGCGGCAAGCGCGTGCTGTCGCTGGACATGGGCGCGCTGATTGCCGGTGCCAAGTTCCGTGGCGAGTTCGAGGAGCGGCTCAAGGCCGTGCTCAACGATCTGTCCAAGAACGAAGGCCAGATCATCCTGTTCATCGACGAGCTGCACACCATGGTCGGCGCCGGCAAGGGTGACGGCGCGATGGATGCCGGCAATATGCTCAAGCCGGCGCTTGCGCGTGGCGAGCTGCATTGCATCGGCGCCACCACCCTGGACGAGTACCGCCAGTACATCGAGAAGGACGCCGCGCTGGAGCGCCGTTTCCAGAAGGTGTTCGTGGGTGAGCCGACGGTGGAGGACACCATCGCCATCCTGCGTGGCCTGAAGGAGCGCTACGCGGTGCACCACGGCGTGGAGATCACCGACCCTGCGGTGGTTGCGGCGGCGACGCTGTCCAACCGCTACATCACCGACCGCCAGCTGCCGGACAAGGCCATCGACCTGATGGACGAGGCCGCTTCGCGCATCCGCATGGAGATCGACTCCAAGCCGGAAGAGCTTGATCGCCTGGAGCGTCGCCTGATCCAGCTCAAGATCCAGCGCGAAATGCTGAAGAAGGAAAAGGACGACGCCTCGCGCAAGCGCCTGGCCGACCTGGATGCCGACATCGACACACTGGAGCGCGAGTTCTCCGACCTCAACGAAATCTGGAAGTCGGAGAAGGCCGCCCTGCAGGGCGCGACCAAGATCAAGGAGCAGGTCGAGAAGGCCAAGCTTGATCTGGAAGCGGCCCAGCGTCGCCAGGATTTCGCCAAGATGAGCGAGATCCAGTACGGCCTGCTGCCCAACCTGGAAAAGCAGCTGCAGGCCGCGCAGGAAATGGAGCGCAAGGACTTCAAGCTGGTGCAGGACAAGGTGACCGACGAGGAAATCGCCGAGGTCGTCTCGCGCTGGACCGGTATCCCGGTCAGCAAGATGCTGGAAGGCGAGCGCGACAAGCTGCTGCGCATGGAAGACATGCTGCACAACCGCGTGGTTGGGCAGGAAGAAGCGATCCGCGTGGTTTCCGACGCGGTGCGGCGGTCGCGCGCCGGCCTGTCGGACCCGAATCGTCCGAGTGGCTCGTTCCTGTTCCTGGGCCCGACCGGCGTGGGCAAGACCGAGCTGACCAAGGCGCTGGCCGACTTCCTGTTCGATTCGCCCGACGCGATGGTGCGCATCGACATGAGTGAGTTCATGGAGAAGCACAGCGTGTCGCGCCTGATCGGTGCGCCCCCGGGTTATGTGGGCTACGAGGAAGGTGGCTATTTGACCGAGGCGGTGCGCCGTCGCCCGTACAGCGTGATCCTGCTGGACGAGGTGGAGAAGGCGCATCCGGATGTGTTCAATATCCTGCTGCAGGTGCTGGACGACGGTCGTTTGACCGATGGCCAGGGCCGCACCGTGGACTTCCGCAACACCGTCATCGTGATGACCTCGAACCTGGGCTCGCACCAGATCCAGGACATGAGCGGCGACGACAGCCCGGAAGCCTATACGCAGATGAAGGCGGCGGTGATGGGCGTGGTGCAGGCGCACTTCCGTCCGGAGTTCATCAACCGCCTGGACGACATCGT
>NZ_DAMBKV010000030.1:9863-21297 GCF_032066555.1 Stenotrophomonas sp. | reverse complement strand
GCGGGAGAGGGGCTAAAGCGGTAGTGCCGAGCCATGCTCGGCAGGGGCTTTCCCGCCAAGGCCAGAGCCACCCTCACCCCAACCCCTCTCCCGTAAGCGGGAGAGGGGCTAAAGCGGTAGTGCCGAGCCATGCTCGGCAGGGGCTTTCCCGGCGCCCCAGCAGCCAGCCAAAAGCACCCCTCCGCAACCCTCCCCTTCGCTGCGCGAAAGGGAGGGAGCGTAGTGCCGAGCCATGCTCGGCAGGGGCCTTCCCGGCGACGCATCAGCCAGCGAGAAGCTCCCTCCCCACCCAGGCCAATCCAGCCCGGAACACACCAAGGCCTATACCCACACCCCTTTTAGATATATAGATATATCATTAAGATCATTTCGGACCAGCCGGCAAGCCACCGTGGACCCGTTCACCACCCAATCCCTGGAGGGCATCCTCCGCCGTGACCTGCACGCGCCGCTGTACCACCAGCTGCAGGGCTTCCTGCGTGGGCTGATCGAACGCGGCGAAATCGGCGACGGCGAGCAGCTGCCGCGTGAGGAAGAGCTGGCCCGGCGCCTGCGCATCTCGCGGGTCACCGTGCGCCAGGCGCTGCAACTGCTGGCCAATGATGGCTTGCTGGTACGCCAGCGCGGCCGCGGTACGCGGGTCGTCGGCGGTAGCACAGCGCGCGGTTCCAGCATCCCGATGCCGCTGAAAACGCCGCTGGGCGAGCTGATCCACAGCCTCGACACCCTCGCCAGCAACACCCAGGTACGCCTGCTGGGCTGGGAACGCGTGGTCCCGCCCGAACCGATCCGCGAACAGTTCGGCAGCGGCCCGGAAGAAACCCTGGTGCATTGCGTGCGGGTGCGCTCGCGGCATGGCCAGGCCTTTGGATACTACGCCAGCTGGACCCGCACCAAGCATCCGGAATTCAACGCCGAACAACTGGCCTACGGCTCGCGCATCGCTCTGTTCCGGCGTTGCGGGATCCGCTTCCTGCAGGTCCAGCAGACCGTCAGCGCGCTGCGTGCAGGTGCCCTGACCGCCATGCACCTGCAGATGTCGCCCGGTCAGGCGGTGATGAACCTGACCCGCCGCTCCTATGGCCCCGACCAGCAGTTGCTGGATCTGCTCGACATCCAATATCGCCCCGACCAGCTGCGCTACCAGATGCGCCTGGACTACGAAACCAACCACCCGGAGACATTTGTTTGAGTGCAACTGTGAGCGCAACGCTTGCCGAAAAGATCCTCGCCCGCGCCTGTGGACGCGAGGCCGTGCGCGCCGGAGAGATCCTTACCGCCAGGCTCGACCTGCTGATGATGCATGACTCCGGCGGTCCGCGCCGGGTCGCCACACGGCTGGAAAAGCTCGGCGCCAAGGTGTGGGACCCGAACAAGGTGGTGGTGGTCTCCGACCACTTCGTACCCGCCGTGGACATGGAAAGCGCCGACATCCTCGCCCTCACCCGCAAGTGGGCGCAGGCGCAGGGTGTCACCCACTACGACATGCTCGGCATCTGCCACGTGGTGTTGCAGGAACACGGCCATGTACAGCCCGGCATGTTCTGCGTGGGCGGTGATTCGCACTCGCCCAGCGGCGGTGCGTTCGGTGCCTTCATGGTCGGCATGGGCGCCACCGACATCACCGGCGCCCTGGTCACCGGCGACGTCTGGCTGCGCGTGCCGCAGACCACGCGTGTGCAACTCGATGGCGTGCTTGGCGCCGGCGTCAGTGCCAAGGACGTGATGCTGATGCTGTGTGGCCAACATGGCATGGGCAACGAAGGACAGGTCTTCGAATACGGCGGCAGCGCCGTGCAGGCCATGCCGATGCATGAGCGCCTGACCCTGTGCAACATGGCCGCCGAGCTCGGCGCGGAAACCGGCATCGTCGAACCCGACACGACCACACTGGCTGCATTGGAACAGGCCGGCAAACCTTTCCTCGGTGATCTGGCGCAGTGGCGTAGCGATGCTGGCGCCAACTACCTGCATCACCATCACTACGACGCCGCGCAGATCGCCCCGCATGTGGCGGCACCGCACAGTCCGGCAAACAGCCGTCCGGTGGGTGAGCACGGCAGGGTGCCTATTGATCAGGCCTATATCGGCGCCTGCACCGGTGCCAAGCTGACCGATCTGCGCATGGCTGCCGAAGTCCTGAAAGGCCGCCGGGTCGCCAAGGGCACGCGCCTGCTGATCGCACCGGCCTCGGTGGCAATGACCGCGCAGGCGGCAGCCGAAGGCACGTTGGCGACGCTGACCGAAGCCGGCGCCATCCTGCTGCCGTCAGGCTGCGGCGCCTGCGCCGGCATGGGTGCGGGCATGCTGAGCAGCGGCGAAGTCTGCATGTCCACCACCGCACGCAACTTCAAGGGCCGCATGGGCTCGGCCGAGGCGCAGGTCTACCTGGGCTCGCCGTACAGCGTTGCCGCTGCCGCGGTGAAGGGCGAAATCTGTGATCCACGCGAGTTGTTGGGAGAGAACCTTTGAACGTCCGTGGCAAGGCTTTCGTGTTCGGTGACCGCATCGATACCGATGTGCTGGCACCCGGCCCCTATATGCGCGAGCCGATGCACGTGCTCGCCAGCCATTGCCTGGAAGCGGTGGACCCGGACTTCGCCAGCGAAGTGCGCCGTGGCGACATCGTGGTGGGCGGAGAGTCCTTCGGCATTGGCTCCTCGCGCGAACAGGCGGTGCAGGCGCTGGCCGAACTCGGCGTGGGTGCCATCATCGCCAGATCATTCGCTCGCATCTTCTATCGCAACGCGCTGAATCTCGGCGTTCCCGCGCTGGTTTGTGCGACGCTTGAAGCATCGCGCGGTGATGAACTGGAAGTACGGCCGGTGGAGGGACGCATCATCAATCACAGCACAGGTCGTGAATTCGCCTGCGAGAAGATTCCCACCGAGTTGATGGCGATCGTCGCCGGTGGCGGGCTGATGCCTTGGCTGGAGCGCAAGCTGGCTACCGAGCGGCGCACATGAAACAGGGCATCATCCATGCGACCTTGATCGCGCCGGACCTGCAGCAGGTCTGCGCCGCCTATGTCGCGCAGTTGGCCTTGCGGGTGCAACAACGCGGAACGCTCGACGCCGATGATGCCGCCGCGCTCGATCTGGTGGATCTGATCGGCGCACCGCTGGTATGGCTGGCCAACAGCGCGGGCGAGCCGGTGCTGCGGGTGATCGAGGACCCGCGTGCCGTCGTTGCCGAGCCCATGTTCCGCCACGGCTGGTTGTCGCTGGAGGTGCTGGTGGGCGATATCGACGCCCTCGCCGCCGGCCTGCGATCGCCATTCAAGGTCCTGGGTCCTGCCGCCAACCTTGAGTTGAGCGATGCCATTCGCGCCGCACAGGTGCTGGGACCCTGCGGCGAACTGCTGTATCTCACCCAGATCAAGGCGCAGGTTCCGCCGTTCGATCTGCCGATGACCGACGCGACGGTTGCGAACACCTTCATCGGGGTGATGACCACGCCGGATCGCGAGGCCTCGCAGCGTGCCTGGTCTGCACTGCTGGGGGCCAAGGGCTGGGCGTTCGATACCAGGATCACCGTGCTGAATCGCGCCTATGGCAAACCGCTGGACGGCCGCTACCCGGTCGCCGTGGTGCCGATGCCGGGGCAATGCATGGTGGAGATTGATCAGGTGGAACTGCCGGCGGCGGCCAACCTCCGGCACGCCGGCCAGTACAGCCTGGCCTTGCGCCTGCCGGCAGTGGATGACGCCTTGCTGCGTGAAGCGGGTTGGGCAGTGACGGCTACGGGTGAGCGGCGCAGTCTGCGTGGACCCGCCGGGGAGCATGTGGAGCTGCTGCTTGCTTGACGGGGTGCTGGCTTGTTGCTGCCTGCAGATAGAAGCAACAGCAACAGCGCAAAAGCACCCCTCCCCAACCCTCCCCTGCGCCAGGCGAAAGGGAGGGGGCAAACGCGGCACCGCGATGCACTGACAGAGCGCAGCAAACAGCCCCCTCCCTTTGCCGCAGGCAAGGGGAGGGTTGGGGAGGGGTAGCTCCTGCTCTGCTCCTGCTCCGCCCCCGCTGTTACTTCAGCCCCCCATGACCTTTGCCATGTGTAACTGCCACTACACAGGCATAGCGTCAGCGCTTACCCAAGCGCTTGAGGTAGAAGCAATGCGGACCCTGACCCTGGCTGCAGCCATCGCCACGATCACCTGCTTGAGCATGGCAACGCCCGCCGCGGCGCAGGTCTCGCCGATGACGCCGGACATCACCGGCAAGAAATTCGTCGCCCCGCAGCCCGCCCGCGATTTCGAGAAGCGCGAGGTGATGATCCCGATGCGCGATGGAGTCAAGCTGTATACGGTGATCATGATCCCCAAGGGCGCGCACAACGCGCCCATCCTGTTCACCCGCACGCCGTACAACGCCGCCGGCCGCGTCGACCGCACGCCGGGCGCGACGCGGCTGGTCGATGCGCTCGCGCAGGGCGACACCGTGTTCGCCGAGGACGACTATATCCGCGTTTTCCAGGACGTGCGCGGCAAGTACGGATCCGAAGGCGACTACGTGATGACGCGGCCACCGCGCGGGCCGCTCAACCCAGGCAAGATCGACCACAGCACCGACGCCTGGGACAGCATCGACTGGTTGGTGAAGCACCTGCCCGAGTCCAACGGCAAGGTCGGCATGCTCGGCTCTTCCTACGAAGGCTTCACCGTGGTGATGGCGCTGCTTGATCCGCACCCCGCGCTGAAAGTGGCTGCACCGGAAAGCCCGATGATCGACGGCTGGATGGGCGATGACTGGTTCCAGCATGGGGCCTATCGGCAGATCAACCTGGGCTACTTCAGCGGGCAGATGACCGCGCGCGGTGCCGGCGCGAAAATCGCCATGCCGACCGGCGATGACTACAGCAGCTTCCTGCAGGCAGGCTCGGTCGGTGCCTTCGCCAAGACCTTGGGGCTGGAACAGATCCCGGCCTGGCACAAGGTCAGCCAGCATCCTGCCTACGATGCGTTCTGGCAGCAGCAGGCGCTGGACAAACTACTGGCCAAGCTGCCGGAGATCCGCGTGCCCACCATGTGGGAGCAGGGGCTGTGGGACCAGGAAGACATCTACGGTGCGCATACCGCCTGGGCCGCACTTGAACCCAAGGACCACGACAATACCCGCAACTTCCTGGTGATCGGGCCGTGGCGACACAGTGGCGCCAACTACAACGGCAGTTCGCTGGGCGCCTTGGATTTCAACGGAGACACCGCACTGCAGTGGCGGCGGGATGTGCTCAAGCCTTTCTTCGACCAGTACCTCAAGGACGGCGCGCCGGCCGCCAATACACCGCCGGTGTGGGTATACAACGCCGGCAACAATCGCTGGGAAACCTATAGCAACTGGCCGCAAAGCTGCACGCAAGGCTGCACCGGCAACGCACGTCGGCTCTATCTCAACACCGATGCGCAGCTGGACTTCAACAGCACCAGTACCGGCGCGCAGTACGCCGAGTACATCGCCGATCCGGCCAAGCCGGTGCCGTTCGTGCCGCGCCCAGTCAACATGGGCGACCGCGATGTCTGGACCACCTGGCTGGTGCGCGACCAGCGCTTCGTCGATGGCCGTACCGATGTGCTCACCTATACCGGGCCGGTGCTGGACAAGCCGATGAAGCTGGCCGGCATTCCGCAGGTTCAACTGAGTGCTTCCACCTCCGGCAGCGACAGCGACTGGGTGGTCAAACTGATCGACGTCTATCCCGATCACTATCCTGACAACCCGAAGATGGCCGGCTACCAGTTGCCGCTGGCGGTCACCATTTTCCGTGGTCGCTACCGCGAAAGCTTCAGCCAGCCAAAGCCGATCACGCCGGATGCACCGCAGATCTACAGCTTCGATCTGCCCAACGTGAACCAGACGCTGCAGCCGGGCCACCGCTTGATGGTGCAGGTGCAGTCCAGCCTGTTCCCGCTGTATGACCGCAATCCACAAAAATTCGTGGACAACATCTTCTTCGCCCAGCCTGGCGACTACCGCAAGGCCACGCAGCGGATCTGGAACAACAGCGAACATCCGAGCTACATCACGCTGCCGGTTGTCGAGTGACGGCGCTCGACGTAGCCGCCTTGGCAACGAGGGTCGGGCACTGATACCTGCGCGGTGATCGCCGACATGAACCACTTGATGGTGGTTTTCCCCGCGAGGGAAACCGCGTCAGCGTCGCGGCTTACGCCGCTCCTGCACAGCAAGGCAGGCACGCTTGTTTCTCTGCCGTTGCAGGAACACCTGCTACAGCTGTAGCTGGCAACACTGCCTGCAACGCAACGGAGCCAGCATGAACAAGCGCAGAAGGCTCAGCCAGCGCAGCATCATTCTTATCGGCATTGCCATCATCGCCTTGGTCATCGCCCTGTCGGTGGCGCCTTGGTGATTGTTAACCCTGCGTGGCAGAGCGCGACGCAGTCCACATCACGGCAACGATGCAGCGACGCAAACGTGAAGCAAAATCGGGTTGTGCGCATTCAGTCATTGCTGCCTGTTCATCCCTCCGGCTATAGGTGAATGGCCAGATCCGGGGGGATCACATACCGGAGCAACGCCAATGGACAAGATCAAGTTCTTCCTCGAAGGACCCGGCCGCCAGCGCCGACTGGTAACCCTGCTGGCAACCGAATCCCGCAACATCGCCAAGGGCAGCAGCGATGGCCGTCGCGTCGCCACAATGGGGCTTAGTGATGTCTGCTTCCATACGATGATCGACGAGCACGGCAACATCGCCAAGCAGATCGACTTCGATGGCTATCGTTTCAAGTTCCGTGACTCCAACCTGCCCTGGGACTTGATGATCGCCTGATCATTGCGCGCTACGCGACGCTCGCGCGTTGCCGGGCTTACGCGACGTTTGCATTTCCTGCACCTGCCCGTCACTGATTGCAGGCATGCACTTAATCGTCGCCACGGCATGCTGCAACTGGAGCATCGTTGCTCTGATCGGAGACGCATCATGGATACCCGCAAGATGAAGCCGCTGCTGTTCGCAGGCCTGATCGCCCTTGGCTGCGCAGGCACTGCCCTCACCGTGCAGGCTGCCGGTCAATCCACGCAGGGCCACGAGTCCGAACAGCCTGGCACCGATACCTGGATCACCACCAAGGTGAAGGCCGAGTTGCTGACCACCAAGGATGTGTCCGGCATGGAGATCAAGGTGGAAACGGTCAACGGCGTAGTGACACTCAGTGGTACCGTCGCCAGCAAGGTCGAAGCGGATCGCGCGATCGCCGCCGCCCGGGCCATCAAGGGCGTGAAGCGTGTGGACAGCTCAGCGTTGATGGTCGCTGCCGCGCATTGATGACTTGGCAAGGGCGCAACCCTGCGCTTGATCGAATACATGGAGAACGGCACCGCAGGGTGCCGTTCTCCTGTTGCATGAAGGCTTGCCGGTCGCTTTCACCGAGAGCGACAGGCAATATCCGCTCAGATCAGGTCAACCCGAACCCCGTCCTGCACCAACAATTCGGCATCCAGACCCGAGTGTTGATAGACAACATAGGAGGCGCCCTGGATCGACTGCTTCCCCATCGATGCCCAGTCGCCCAGATCCGCGCCACCGGCACCGAGCAGATCATCCAGCTTGACCACGTCGCCGGCATTGCCCTTCACCATCATCTGCACCGTGGACTTGCTGCCTTGATGGAACAGATCCAGCTGGCCATTGGCAAGAACGTCCTGCAGTGTCAGCTTCAAGCTGTTGTTGCCGGTACCGGTGAGGTCGATGATTTCGATGGAATCGATCCTGTCTTTCAGCACGGTCATATCCAGCACCTGATTGGCGGCGGTGAGCTTGAGCGTATCCACGCCAGCGCCACCGGAAACACCACCGCTGCTGGCAGCCGTCAGATTGGCGACATTGGCCAGTGAGAACACGTTGTCCTCCTCACCTCCGTAATAGGTGCCAGTCTTGCCATCAATCAGCTGGTTTCCTAGCACATTGAGCTCACTTGCACCGCTGCGTATCTGGAAGTCATCCAGGCCAATCCAGTCCCATGAACCAATACCCTTGTAACCCGGCACCTTGTAACCGGTACTCACCACCATGTACGAGAATTCCTGGCCGGCCGGCGCCTTGAACGAAGCATTCAGGGAGTTCGGCCAGTACGCAGACAGCGACAGCTGCCCGACCAGGGCGCCACTGGCCGTGTAGAACTTGACCACGGAAGGATCGAAGTAGCCCGCCTGCAGATTGGTTACAAGGAACTTGAGCTCGGAAACCGGACCTTCGGTGAAGTCGATGCGGGTGCGCCCGGTGACGCCGATCTTCATGCCGGTATAGACCGCAGGATCGTGGCTGGTCAGGCCGGTGATCGCATCCGGTATCTGCCAGACATCATGATCAACCTCGGAGGTGATCCGCAGCCCGTTGTAGGTCGTGCTTTGCCCCGTGTTGAGGTTCACGTAGCCGGCGCTATTGAAGTCGATGAACTTGTTGTCGCCCATGTCGCGATACTTCGAGCTGTTACCGGCCTTGTCGATGATTGCGGCCATCACATCGCCGCCGGTAACGGCGAACCCGGGAGCAAGTCGCAGGCTGCCGGCAGCCACGTCCTTGACGGACAGCACCTGGTCATAACGCTGTCCGTTCAACACAACACTGACCACGTCACCCGCGGATACGGCCGTCGTCTTGAATGTCACCGTCAGGTACGCGCCATCAACGCTGAGTCCGGTAGGTGCATCCGGTGCCAGCGTATCGAGGAACACCTCGCGTGATTCCACTTCACCACTGCGGCCTGCATCATTCACCACCTTGGTCTGGATCGACCAGTTACCGCTGTGGCTGTTGTTGTCCTGCGCAGCCCAGCTCAGGCCATCCACCGCAGCCACGCTCCAGCTCGCCCCCCCATCGGTGGACACCAGCAGCCGTTCGTCCGCCGCCAGTCGCGCACTGAGCAAGCCCTGCATCAGGCGCCCGGCGCCGCCATCATTGGTCAGCCAATCGCTGCTGCTGACGCCCCAGTCCTTGCCCATCGCGGTGACCGTGGCAATCTGTGCGGGCGCCGCTGCCTTGACGACGATGATGTGCTTCTCCGAGTGATCGGATGTGTTGCCGGCCTTGTCGGTCACCACCACCTCGAACTCGTGCTGGCCATCGGCAAGCTCGGCATCGGGGGTAAACACCCAGCTGCCGTCGTCGGCAACCACCGCCTCACCAATCACCTTCCCATTGTCGATGATGGTCACGGTGGCGCCCGCCTCGCCCTTGCCCGACAGCGTGGGTGTAGTGTCATCCGTGCCACCGCCGTTGCCGATCGCGCCGGTTTGGGGGCCAACATCATCCAGCACCTGGCTTATCGACGGCGCCTCGGGAGCAATCTTGTCAACAAGGATCACGTACGGCTCTGACAAGTCGCTGACATCACCGTCCATGGATTCGTGCAGGATCGTGATGCTATGCCGGCCATCGGACAGCGGAAAGAACGGTGTGAACGTCCATGCGCCATTTGTTGCCACCACAACACGTCCAAGCAGTTCGGCGCCATCATAGATATGGATGAGATCACCGGGCCTGCCCTTGCCGGTGATCTCCGGGCGGCCGTCGTCGGTATAACCACCGTTGCCTATCTCACCCGTCTTGCTGCCTTGGTCATCGATGATCGCATCGATCACGGGGAGGCTGCCTGCGGCATACACATCAGGATGGTTGACCTTCGCCATCCGCGGGATCTGGCCGTAACTCACTGCGTTCACTTGTTGTCTCCATTGACTTGAATAAGCCGCGCAACTGCTTTGCAACGGCTGTGGGCCCGACCTCGGAACCGCGTCTGTTGGTCGGAGCGCTACTTGCACGCGCACGGCGGCGCGGCCTCCGCCCTCAATGCCGGAGGCCATTGCCGACCAAGGCGTGTCTCATCGCGAGGGCCTGGGCAAGGCAGCAAAAGGGCGCCTCCCCAAACTGCTCGTCATAGATATCCAATCAGTGGATTGGAGGGGCTCTGCCTCGGCGCATTGAATGCGGCTCTGACCGCTGTCTGCTGCCAGGCGACCCGGCGGACTGCGGCACGCCGTTCGCCGCAAGTTCCCAATGAAGGAGCTCGTTGCTGTTGCATGTATCCAAACCAACGCGGACAAAAAGGGGGATTCCTTTCATGCAGTCACGCGCGGCATCGAATGTCCCTGCTGGCTTTGAGCATCTGGGCGGTTCAAGCAGCCGATGCACGGCCGTTGGCAGGATTATCGGCGGCGGCCTTGGAGGGCAACATGAGAATCGGCTTGAATAACCCCCCACAGCTTGACCTTTGCGCGCGAAGTTTCGCCTGTGAAACGAAACTTCCCTGAATCCCGGAAAATTACGCGGAGTGGTTTCAGCTATGAAACGCCTCCAGGATCGGCATAGGGAAACTGCGCAGATACGCGCCGTGATGGCTTCTCTTGTCGCACTCTTCTGTTCTGACTGCCATGAACTGCAACCTAGGCGTTCTGGGGCCTAAACACGCCCATTCGACTCTCGGCTGAGAACTCACCGATGACTGCAGTCAACGGGATCGATCGAGCAGATGTTCCCCTCTGCAGCTTCAAACCTACAGACCGTTAGCGCGCTGCCCTTCAATGCGAGGGCACAAAGTTCCCCAGAAACGCGCGCAATTTATGTACTGGTCAGTTTGGTATTCAGGGTGGATTCCGTCGGCTAACGGATAATTCACAACTGTCGAACGGCCACCCATTCAGGCCGTACCGATCAAGACCAATAACGAGGTAATGCCGAAATGAAGACTTCTTTGATCGCTCTGGGCCTGCTGGCCGCCCTGCCGTTCGCCGCTTCGGCTGCCGATGGCCTGTCCTACAACTATGTGGAAGGCGGCTATGTGAATACCGATGCCAAGGGCGGCGACGCTGATGGTTGGGCGCTGAAGGGCTCGGTTGCGGTGCACCCGAACTTCCATGTGTTCGGTGAGTACAACGCGCAGGAAACCGACAAGTTCAAGGCTGATGTCGGCCAGTGGCGCCTGGGTGTTGGCTACAACTACACCGTGGCCCCGAACACCGACCTGCTGGCCCGTGCGGCCTACCAGAAGCTGGATCTGGAGTACGGCCCGAAGTTCAACGGCTACAGCGCTGAAGTCGGCGTGCGTACCGCCTTCACCCCGAACTTCGAAGGCTATGCCCTGGCCGGTTACGAGGACTACAGCAAGAAGCGTGGCTACAACCCGGACGGCGAGTTCTACGGCCGCGTCGGCGCCACCGGCAAGTTCAACGCGAACTGGGGCCTGACCGGCGAAGTGAAGCTGGCCAAGGCTGGCGACAAGGAATGGTTCGTCGGCCCGCGCTTCACCTGGTAAGCGACAAGTAGTGGTGTTGTATGGCGCGTGACCTCTCTCCCACGCGCCGCTGGAAGCCCGGTCCTCCCCCGACCGGGCTTCTTTTTTGGGCGGCGTCCGGGTTTTGTAGTGCCGAGCCATGCTCGGCAAGGGCTTTCCCGGCCAAAGCCAAAAGCTACCCCTCCCCAA
>NZ_DAMBKV010000030.1:0-9763 GCF_032066555.1 Stenotrophomonas sp. | reverse complement strand
CCCTCCCCTTGGCTGCGCCAAAGGGAGGGAGCGTAGTGCCGAGCCATGCTCGGCAAGGGCTTTCCCGGCCAAAGCCAAAAGCTCCCCCTCCCCAACCCTCCCCTTGGCTGCGCCAAAGGGAGGGAGCGTAGTGCCGAGCCATGCTCGGCAGGGGCTTTCCCGGCCAAAGCCAAAAGCTACCCCTCCCCAACCCTCCCCTTGGCTACGCCAAAGGGAGGGGGCGTAGTGCCGAGCCATGCTCGGCAGCGGGTATCGGTAAAGCCACTGCCGAGCATGGCTCGGCACTACAAAACAAAAAAAGCCCGGCATTGCCGGGCTTCTTCTTTGATCGTCGCGCATCCTTACTTGAACAGCGTGTCCGGGTATTCCGGCTTCTGCTCACGGGCCAGCAGCTGCTGCAGGCCTTCGGAGGGGCTCAGTTCGCCGTGCAGTACCGACTGCACCGCCTTGGAGATCGGCAGGTCGATGCCGTGGCGATCGGCCTGACGCATGACTTCATCGGCGGTCTGCACCGATTCCACCACCTGGCCGATTTCCTTCACAGCATCCGGCAGGCTCTGGCCGCGGCCGAGTGCCAGACCCAGACGGCGGTTGCGCGACAGGTCGCCGGTGCTGGTCAGCACCAGATCGCCCAGACCAGCCAGGCCCATCAGGGTTTCCGGCTTGCCACCAATGGCCGCTGCCAGCCGCAGCATCTCGTTGAGGCCACGGGTGATCAGGCCGGCACGGGCGTTCAGGCCCAGCTGCATGCCATCGGCCACGCCGGTGGCCACCGCCAGCACGTTCTTCATCGCCCCGCCCAGCTCGGCGCCGACCATGTCGTCGCCGGTATAGGCGCGGAATGCCGGGCCGTGCATCGCATCGGCCACCTGCTGGGCGAATGCCTCGTCATCACCGTGCACGGTAATGGCGGTGGGCAGGCCCAGGGTGACTTCCTTGGCGAAGGACGGGCCAGTGACGACGGCCAACGGCACGTCCGGGCCCAGCACTTCACGCGCTACTTCATGCAGGAAACGGCCCGAGCCGGGCTCGAAGCCCTTGGTTGCCCAGGCCACGCCAGCCCCGGCCGGCCGCAGCGGCGCCAGCGCGCGCACGGTTTCAGCAAAGGCATGCGAAGGCACCACCACCAGGATCCAGGCCGCACCTTCAACGGTGGCAGCCAGGTCGGTGCTGGCGCGCAGGGATTCTGGCAAGGGAATCCCCGGCAGATACCGGGGATTCTCATGACGCTGATCAATCGCCTCGACTACCGCTGCATCACGTCCCCACAGCACGGTCCGGGAACCGTGCCGGGCCAACAGGGTGGCCAGCGCGGTGCCCCAGGAGCCCGCGCCAAGAACGGCGATCTTTTCCGCGTCGTTCGTACTCATACTGGAACGCAGACGCCGATCAGGCGTTGCCAGCCGGCTCGGAGTCGGCCAGCGAGGCTTCGCCCTGCTGCTGACGCTGACGCAGGGTCTCGGCGTACAGGCCTTCGAAGTTGATCGGCTGCAGGTAGAACGGCGGGAAGCCGCCGGCCTGGATCAGGTCCGACACCATCGAACGCACGTACGGGAACAGGATGTTCGGGCACTGGGTGCCGAGCAGCACGTCGATCGCCTGCGGTTCCAGGCCGATCAGGCCGAACACGCCAGCCTGCTCAACTTCGGCCACATAGGCGGTCTTGTCACCGGCCTTGCAGGTCAGGGTCACGCCCAGCACCACTTCGAAAGCGGTTTCCGACAGGCGCTGCACCTTCTGGTTCAGGTTCAGCTGCAGGTCCGGCTGCACGTTCTCGTTGAAGATGACCGGGGAGTTCGGCGACTCGAACGAAACGTCCTTGACGTAGATCTTCTCGATGGTGAAAGCCGGGCCGTTGGCGGATTCGTCGGCCGGGACTACGCCGTTGGTGTTCTCTTCGGACATTGCTCAAGACTCCAGAACAGATTGTTCATTGAATGGGATTAGTACAAGACCAGCGATGGGGGCGGTTCTTCCCCTACACAAGCCCTTGCTGAAAATTTGCTGACTCAGTTGCGGCCCTTGACCAGCAACAGGTCTGCCGCCTGCCATGCCGGCAGGCCGCCGTCGAGCACATAAACCTGCTCGTAACCGGCTTTTTTCAGTGCTTTGGCGGCCGTAGCCGAGGCATTGCCGGTACGGCACAGCAGCACCACCGGGCTCTGCTTGGCGTTGGCCAGCAGTTTGTGCGCGGGGGTCAACTGCGCCGGCTGCACGTTGCGGCTACCGGCAATATGGCCCTTCTCGAAGTCGGCAGCGGCCGACAGATCGATCACGGTCGCACCGCCAGCATTGATCATATGGGTCAATTCGGACGGCTTGAGCGATTTGTAGCCGCGGAACAGGCGTGCGACCTCGGTGGCGATGATGGCCACGGTCAGGCCGGCCAGGGCCAGCGACAGCATCGGATTTCGGCCGGCGAAGGCCAGCAACTCTTCGTAATTCACTCAGGTCACGGGTCGATAAGCGGGCAGGGATTGTCGCACAGCCGGCGAAAATGCAGCCAATGCCTCATTGTCCCTGCCAAAGATCGGGCAAACCGGCGGCCTGCCACCAGCGCTTGGCTTCCGGGTCCCAACGCCAGCGCTCATTCACCATGACCAGACGTTCGGCCTGGGTATTGCGGTTGATCACGCCCATTTCGACCCGCCGCTCGATGCTGCCATCGGCCCCCACACCGGCCGAACGCTCACGGTAGCTGGACACCTGCAGCTGCCGGTAGCGCTCGCGCTGCAGGTCGGTCAGCGGGTGCTGCTGCAGGTACAGCGGGTCGATGAAGCCTTCCGCCTTCTCGAAGTCGCCCCAGCGCACCGCCGCCACATAGGCATCCTGGGTGGGCACCAGCTTGTTGCGCTGCGACCGGCTCGGCCCTTCCGCCTGCACGCCGCCGGCGACCAGCAACAGGGCGATGACAACGGACTGGAACAGGTTTCGGTACATGCAGACCCCCTTCGGTGATGGCCGATCTTAGCCTTTGCCGAGGGCGACGAAGCGTCCCTCGAACTCGGCCGCGCCGCCCTCGATCGCCGCGCGTACCGTCACCCGGGCACGGCCGCGCTTGGTGAACAGGGTCAGGAAGTCGTCCCAGTCCTGTTCCGGTGCCAGCCGCGCGGTCGCCAGCAGATCGCCGTACACCGGCGCGCGGTAGCGGATGCTGCTGTCGGCCACGTAGACCTCGGCCTGTTTGCCGGCCAGTCCAAGGCGCATGCTGACCAGCGCCCACCCCGACAGGGTCATCACCGAGGCCAGGCTGCCGCCAAAGGCATTGCCCTTGTCGTTGACGTTGACGTCCAACGGCGCCTGCATGCGCAGCACGCCGTTGTCGTAACCGGCGATGCGGATTCCCATCGCCGCAACCGGCGGCATTGCCACGAGCGTGTGCTGGAGCTGTTCCAGCAACACGGTTTCATCAATATGTTCGGACATGAAATCGGACGAAAAACGGAAAGCGCCCGCATAATGCATGGAATGAACCGCCCCGCCTATGTGCCAGCCGACACGGTCTGGCATCTCATCTCGATGCGCCCGCAAGGGCAGCACGACACCTTGCGCAGCGCCGCTGCGCGTTTGGGTGCACGTACCGTGGCGTTGTCGCCCTGGCGCCTGCAGATGCGTACCGATGAGGCAACGCGCGAGCAGCTGGCGGCAGCACGCACCTGCGACCGGCTGGTGTTCACCAGCCCTGCCGCTGCCGAAGCCGCTGCACGCCTGTTGCCCTTGGCCGAGCTGCGTGCCGGCAGCGTGGTCGCCGTGGGCGAAGGCACGGCGCGCGCCTTGCGCCGGCGTGGCGCGGTGAACGTGCAGGCCCCGACCCGGATGGACAGCGAGGGCCTGCTGGCCCTGCCTGCCATGCAGCACCTGCAGGGACTGCGTGTGGCCCTGGTCACTGCTCCCGGCGGTCGCGGCGTGATTGCCGCACAGGTACGCGAACGCGGTGCCACCCTGCAGCGGATCGATGTCTACGAGCGGCTGCCATTGCCGGTCAGCAAGGCCACCATCGCCCGCTTGCAGGCACTGCCGCAGCCGTATGTCGTGGCGATCAGCAGTGGCGAGGCACTGCAGACGGTGCTGCCCTACCTGCCGCCAGCGTTGCTGCAGCAATGGCAGGACGCTGTAGCGGTCGCCGCCAGCGCACGCCTGGCCACGCTTGCGGCCGAACTTGGTTTCCGCAACATCAGCGTTGCCGCCGGGCCCTTGCCCGGGCAATTGGCCAGCGCCGCCCACGCAGCGGTTTTCCCGGCCGCAGGCTGAGTGCACGCGCAGAGGCGACTTGCAGGCCTGCAGCGCGCGGGCGATGCTTTGCCGGCACCAACAGCGTGGTCACCCTTGTGTCGTGGCCATGCCCGCCAAGGATGTTGCCCCCGATGAATGAAGACGTCGCACCCGCTCAACCGCGCCGCCCGCTGCGCTGGCTCCTGCCGCTGATCGCCATCGCCGCGCTGGGCGCGGCCGGCTGGTTTGGCTGGCACAGCTGGCAGACCCGCCAGCAGCAGGCAGCGCTGGCCCGCGACAGTGCCAGTCAGCAGTTGACCGCCTTGCAACAGGGGCTGGAAGCCCTGCGCCGCGACCAGCGCGCCAACGCCCGCAGCATCCAGGATGCCGCCGCCACCAACCGCGTGCTGCGCGATGAAGTGCTGGGGCTGAGCCAGCGCAATGCGCTGCTGGAAGAAAACCTCGCCCAACTGGCCGACAGTTCACGCCAGGGCGCGCAGGCCGTGCGCCGCGAAGAGGCGGAACTGCTGCTCAACCAGGCCCAGCAACGGCTGACCTTTGCCGGTGACCTGGACGGCGCCCGTCGCCTGTATGCATTGGCCGCCAACGCACTGGAAGGCATCGACAGCCCCGACTACCTCAACCTGCGCCAGGCGCTGATCCAGGAGCGCAATGCGCTGGATGCGTTGGGCCCGGGCGTACGCGCCCGTACCGCTGCCCAGCTCGAGCAGTGGTCCAGCGAACTGGAACGCCTGCCCGAGCACCTGCAGCTGCCCGCCGACACCCGGCAGCCATGGTGGCAGCAGATGCTGTCGCCGCTGGTGCAGATCCGCCCCGCCGACGGCAAGGTATTGGTTGCCCGTTCCGAGCGCATCGCCGCCAATGACTCGCTGCAGATCGAGCTGAGCCTGGCCCGCGCCGCCCTTGAGCGCGGTGATGACAAGGCCTGGCAGCAGGCACTGGACCGTGCCGACGGGTGGCTGCAGCGGCTGTGGCCGGATTCACCGCAACGCCAGCAGCGCCGCAACGAACTGCGACAGATGCGTGGCGTGGAACTGCGCCCCAACCTGCCGGAACTCGGCAGCACCCTGCAGCAACTGCGCAACACGCGCGCCGCCAAGGACGCACCATGAAGGCTTTCCGTTCCCTGCTGCTGGTCCTGCTGGTCGCCGCCATCGGCATCTTCGGCGCGCAATGGCTGGGCCAGGATTCGGTACGCGCCCTGGGCGAAGTCATCGTCCGCGCCGGCGATCATGATTACATCGCCACCTTGCCGCAGGCCGCACTGGCGGTACTGATCGCCGCACTGCTGGTTTGGCTGCTGTGGTCACTGATCAGCACACCGTTCCGGGCCTGGGCCCGGCACCGCCGCAAGCAGGGGCGCGCGCGCCTGATCGATGGCCTGCAGGCGCTGGACAACGGCCAATGGCAACGCGCCGAGAAACTGCTGCAGAGCGCCGCGACCGAGAAAGCCGTACGCCCGATCGCCCTGGTTGCGGCCATGCGCGCAGCCGAAGCACGCGAGGACAACAGCAGCGCCGGCCAACATCTGCAACAGCTGGCCGAAGCCGACCCACACCTGCACGCCCTGCACAGCGCCGAGCGCTGGCTGCAGCTGGACAAGCCACTGGAAGCGATCAACGCGCTGGACCTGCCTGCCCTGCAGCCGCTGCCGCCGCGCGGCCTGTGGCTGCGTACCGAGGCATTGCAGCGCGCCGGTCGCGCCGAAGAGGCTTACGGCCAGCTCGGCGCGCTGCGCCAGCAGCAGGTGTTGCCACCGAACGCTGTCGCCGAACTGGAAACCACGCTCGCCCTGCAGATGCTCGACGAGGCCAGCGACGTCAATACGCTGGCTGCACGCTGGGAAGTGCTGCCCAAATCACTGCGGGTCAGCGCGCAGGCGGTGGCCCACTACGCACAGCGCGCGGTCGCCCTGAACTGGACCGACGTTGCCCTGCGCAGCATCGAACAGACCCTGGACAGCCATTGGGATGAAGCCCTGGTCGCCTTGTACACGCAGCTGCCGGTGGAGAAATTCGATTCGCGCCGCGCCAGTGCACAACGCTGGCTGCAGTCGCATCCCAACAGCCCTGCTTTGCTGCTGGGTCTGGCCCGTCTGGCCGTTGGCCAGGGCCAATGGTCGCAGGCCGAGGAATTCCTGCACAGGGCCATCGCCCAGGATGCCGGCGCCGACGCCTGGGAGGCCCTGGGCGAGGTGTTTGCCGCACAGGATGAGCAGGCGCTGGCCAGCCAGTGCCTGCTCAATGCGGTGCGCCAGCGCCGCGGCCAGCCCGTACAGTCGATCCAACGCCGCAACCTGCACCAGCAGATCCAGGACCAGGCGGTGGCTGAAGAACGCGATGCGCATGGCTTCCCGCGTTTGCCGGGCTGAGTCTCTGCAAGCCCACCCTCGACGCTTTTCGTAACGAGCCGTAATGAACATACCCCCGGACATCCATGCGCGCGTGGTCGCGTTGACCGACGCCATCCTCAACGCCTGCGAAGATGGCGAAGAAGAGGCCAGTGCATCGCTGTATGCACAGCTGCACGCCTACTGCGATTCAATCGCGGCTGCAGGCCGCGACCATCCCTTCCTCTGGGAAACGCTGGCCGACTTCACCGGCGATGACCATGTCGCCATCGCGCACTACAAGCACGCACTGATGCTTGCCAACGCAGCGCAGGCGATCAACTACGAAGCTTCGATCGGCCTGGCACTGGCCGAACGTCTTTCCAACCTGGGCGATGTCGCCGCCGCCCAGGACCATGCACGGCGCGCAGATGCACTGGCGCAACGTACGGACGACCTGCCACTGCGCCAGGCCATCAGTCAGTTCCTGCTGGACCACTCACAGACGCACAGCGAAGACTGACCAATCCACGCCGGCACGCAGGTGCGCGCCGGCGTGATTGCGGCCGTCAGCTAGTCACGGCGATAGGGATAGCGCGGCAAGCGCGCCAGGAACGCTGTGGATACGCCGCGATACACCGCCAGGTTCACATCGATCTTCCTGGGCTTGAGTATCTGCATGCCGATCAGGCCCCACAGCAGCATCGCCAGGAACATCAGTATCCCCAGGCCGACCACCCATCCACTGTCGAACAGGAAACAGCCAAACAGCGGCACCACCGAGCACCACGCCATCAGCATGAAATTCAGCCGCCGCTTGCGATGCGCCGAACACAGGCCGACGTTGTGCACCGCCGTCTTGCGCACCGCCAGTGCGGCAATCAGATAGACCAGGAAGTGCAGCAGGATCAGCAGGTACATCCACGGCGAATGCCAGTAGAACTTGCGCTGGCGGTACTCCAGCGCCGGCTTCCCGCATTTGACGCAGTAGCGCGGCAGATCGCTATGCGGCAACGCCAGCAGCTCGTCACCATCGCGCCAACAAGTACTGTTGTCCGGGCTGCTGTTGGCCAGCGGTGGCGGCAAGGCCTCCGGCGCCGCATATGGGTTGAACTCATCCATTCATTGCATCCCCTGTGAAATTCCAGCGGGCCGCCTCCCGAGCGACCCGCACCTGCGCCGTTGGCGTGGCAGTGAAGTATGCGGCAAGCCCGCTCCCTGGAACGTGGCCCGCGAAACCCTCAAGTCGCCGGGATTTTCCCGCTTGTACCGCTCAGCGCTTGGCCGATGGCGAATCCGCGTCACTGGCAGCGGCGGCATCTGCGGCCGCTGCAGCCGCATCTGCCGCGACCCGGACCATGGCTTCCGCGGCCTCTCGCGAAACAGGTCCTGCTGCCGTCTCCTTGGCCGGTGGTGGTGCATTCGCGTCCACCGCCATCGTGTTGACCGCGCTTCTGTCCGCGATCAGCTGCAACTGCTGTGCAATTTCGGCAATGTACTGGCGACGCGCATGCTCGTGATCCGGGCCGGTCAGCAATCGTCCAGGCAGCGGCTGCAGGCGCTCGAAGCGCGTCCGTGCCGCGTCGAAACGGGATAGCCTGCGCTCCCATTCGCCCAGCAGCATCTGGCAATACAGCCATGCTTCATCCTGATCGGCGGCGGCACGCGCATCCGGACATTGCTGCGCGACGGCCGCCGACGCGGCCTGTACATAGCGCGGATACTGCCCGGGCGAGGCCTGCCAGGTGGCACGCTGCAGGACTCCGGCACGGTCCCGCAACGGCGCATCGACCGCTTCGAACAAGCGCGCCAGCATCCAATAGCTGGTTTCGTGGCCGCGCATACGCTGGTAGTCGTCACTTTCGACCACGGCGGTCAGGCGCTTGATCTCGTCAGCGCTGTAATCGTCCTTGTAGATGACGAAACCATTGCCCGGGCAGGACACCAGTGGCCACGGCGATTGGATGGCGCCATGCAGGCGTCCATCGAGGAAGTGGCCGAAGGCTGTGCCCGAGCCCATTTCCTCCGCACTGAAGCGCTCGCCGCCGATCGGGCAGACGTGCTCCACTTTCATGAAGGTCATGGCAGCGGCAGGCGCCGCCACACCTGACAACAGCACGGCCAAACCAATCGCGATGCGCTTCATGCCCTACCCCCGTCCTTTGGTGAGCAGACAATAGGGGGGCCGGGCCGGGCCCTGCAAGGGCCCTGTATTGCCGACCCATGGTCGGCAAGGGGTATTACCGGGAACGCCCCTGCCGAGCATGGCTCGGCACTACAAACGGCGCATCAACGCTCGACGATGGCGACCACGCCCATGCCGCCGGCGGTGCAGATCGATACCAGCGCACGACCGCCACCGCGGGCAGCCAATTCCTTGGCCACGGTGCCGATGATGCGGGCGCCGGTGGCGGCGAACGGGTGGCCGGTGGCCAGCGAAGAGCCCAGCGGGTTGATCTTGGCCGGATCGATGCGGCCCAGCGCTGCATCCAGGCCCAGGCGGTTGCGGCAGTAGTCCTCGCTTTCCCAGGCGCTCAGCGTGCACAGCACCTGCGCGGCGAAGGCTTCGTGGATTTCATAGATATCGAAATCCTGCAGGGTCAGGCCATTGCGCTTGAGCATTTCCGGCACGGCAGTGGTCGGCGCCATCAGCAGGCCTTCGCCATGCACGAAGTCCACTGCCGAAACCTGCGAATCACGCAGATAGGCCAGCGGCTCGTGACCGTGCGCGCGTGCCCATTCCTCGCTGGCCAGCAGCACTGCAGCGGCGCCGTCGGTCAACGGGGTGGAGTTGGCGGCGGTCAGGGTGCCGCGGCCAGAGGCCTTGTCGAAGGCCGGCTTCAAGGTGGCCAGCTTTTCCAGCGAGGTATCCGGACGCAGGATGTTGTCGCGCTCGACGCCGCGGAACGGCGCGATCAGGTCACTGAAGAAACCGCGCTCGTAAGCGGCAGCCAGCTTCCTGTGCGAAGACACCGCCCAGGCGTCCTGTGCTTCACGCGAGATGTTCCATTCCTTGGCCATGTCCTCGCAATGGTCGCCCATGCTCTTGCCGGTACGCGGCTCGGCCACGCCCGGGAACTCGGGCTTGAGCTCGGAGAACTTGAAGCCCTTGAGCAGGGTGCGGATCTTGTCGCCGGTGCTCTTGGCGCGGTTGGCCGCCAGCAGGCGCGCGCGCAGCTTCTTGCCGTAGACGATCGGCAC
>NZ_DAMBKV010000029.1:0-30546 GCF_032066555.1 Stenotrophomonas sp. | reverse complement strand
TTGGCTTTGGCTTTGGCTTTGGCTTTGGCTTTGGCTTTGGCTTTGGCTTTGGCTTCGGCTTTGGCTTCGGCTTCGACTTTGGCTTCGACTTTGGCTTCGGCTTCGACTTTGGCTTCGACTTTGGCCTTGACTTTGGCTTTGGCTTTGGCTTTGGCTTCAGCTTTGGCTTCGGCTTTGGGCTTTGGCTTCGACTTTGGCTTCGACTTTGGCTTCGACTTCGACTTCGACTTCGACTTCGACTTCGACTTTGGCTTTGGCTTTGGCTTTGGCTTTGGCTTCAGCTTTGGCTTTGGCTTCAGCTTTGGCTTTGGCTTCAGCTTTGGCTTCGGCTTTGGGCTTTGGCTTGGGTTTTAGCTCTTCCCTTCTCCCGCTTGCGGGGGAAGGTGCCCGGAGGGCGGATGGGGGGAGCTTTTGGCCTTCAAGCTTCAGCCCCCTCCTCATGGAAGGGCCCTTGCGGCCCCTTCTATTTGCATCCGCCGGAAGTCAGCCGATCAACCGCGGTAGCCATTGGTAATGGGATAACGGCGCTCGCGGCCAAAGGCGCGTCGAGACACCTTCGGACCAGGCGCGGCCTGGTGCCGCTTCCACTCACTGATCCGCACCAGCTTCAGTACCCGATCCACCACTTCCGGCGCGTAACCTGCAGCGACGATGTCTTCGCGCGACTGTTCCTGGTCGATATAGCGATACAGGATGCCGTCCAGCACATCGTAGGCCGGCAGCGAATCCTGGTCGGTCTGGTTGTCACGCAATTCCGCCGAAGGCGCCCGCGCGATGACCGCGGGCGGAATCACCGGCGCGCCGCCCACCGTATTGCGCCACTTGGACAGACCGTAGACTTCGGTCTTGTACAGGTCCTTCAACGGCGCATAGCCGCCGCACATATCCCCATAGATGGTGGCATAGCCGACGGCGTACTCGCTCTTGTTGCCGGTGGTCAGCAGCAGGCCGCCGAACTTGTTGGCCAAGGCCATCAGGATCACGCCACGGCTGCGCGACTGCAGGTTTTCTTCGGTGACATCGGCCGCTTGGCCCTCGAACATCGTCGACAGCGACTGCATCAATCCCTGGAAGGCTGGCTCGATCGGCACGGTTTCAAGCTTCACCCCAAGCGCACGGCATTGTTCCACCGCCAGATCATTGGACAGATCGGCGGTATAGCGCGATGGCAGGCTGACCGCGGTGACATTCTCGGCACCCAATGCATCCACGGCCAAGGCCAGCACCAACGCCGAGTCGATGCCACCGGACAAGCCCAGCCACACCTTGCTGAAGCCGTTCTTGCCGCAATAGTCCTGAATGCCGCGGGTAACCGCGCGCCAGGCCAGCGCATCCATGCTTTCATCGCCGTCATCGATCCAGCGCAGCGGCATGAAGCTGCGCGCGGCGACGTTGTATTCGACCAGCAGCATTTCCTCGGTGAAGGCAACCGCGGCCGGGTGCACCGTGCCATCACCATCGGCGACCACCGACGCGCCATCAAACACCACCGCATCCTGGCCGCCGACGGTGTTGACGTAGGCGATGGCGGCACCGCTCTCGCGGCTGCGTTCGGCCAGCAGGGCATCGCGCTGGGCGTGCTTGCCGCGCTCATAAGGTGAGGCATTGGGCACCAGCACCAGCTCGGCGCCGGCCTTGACGGTGGCGGCAAGCGGCTCGGGAAACCAGAGGTCTTCGCAGATCACCAGCCCCAATTTCACGCCGTTCACCTCGAACACGCAGTTACCGCCATCCGGGTCCACGTCGAAGTAGCGGCGTTCGTCGAACACGGCGTAATTGGGTAGCTCGCGCTTACGGTAGGTGGCGGCAATGGCGCCGTCACGGAGCACGCTCGCCGCGTTGTAAACCACCGCTCCAGCGCTTTGCGGCCAACCGACGACGGCGACGATGCCTTGGGCCTGCGCGGCGACACGCGCCAACGCCTGCTCACAGCTGCGCAGGAAGCCCGGCCGCATCAGCAGGTCTTCAGGCGGATAGCCGCTGATGGCCAGTTCCGGAAGCAGCACCACGTCGGCGCCGTATTCGTCACGCGCCTCATGCATCAGCTCGATGATACGGCTGGCGTTGCCGGCCACGTCCCCGACCGGGAAATCGAACTGGGCCAGGGCGATGCGTAGCGTTTCGGACATGATCAACAACCTTCTGCTTGGCCCCGCACCCTGCGGGGGCTTGGTGTTACCAACGCCGCGCGCCGGATGCTTTCGCAGACCGCGTCGGTGTGGCTCAGGGCCTCATTATTCCAGAAGCGCAGCACGCGGTAGCCCTGCCGTTGCAGGAAGGCGTCACGGCGGAGGTCATTGGGATCGGATGCGTGTTGGCCGCCGTCGAGTTCGATAACCAGTTTTTGCTCCAGGCAGACGAAATCCACAACATAAGGCCCGATGGGGTGTTGCCGGCGGAACTTGAAGTCGGCCAGGTGGCGCCCTCTGAGGAAGTACCAGATGCGTCGTTCGGCATCTGTCATGCGTCGGCGCAGGGCACGGGCGCAGTTGGTCTTGCTGCCTTTGCGCATGGTTGCCTCCTTTGTAGGGGGACGATTACCTGGCAAGGCGGTGGTTGAAATCAGGGAAAGCGCGCTTTGGGATGTAACGATTTTGGCTTTTGGGGCGCTGCCTTCGAGGTGACAGATAGCGATGGGAAAGGCTAACGGCAAAAAGCCAGAGCTTCCCCTCACCCCTACCCCTCTCCCGCAGGCGGGAGAGGGGAAAGCAACAGCCGGAGCTAGAGCTAGAACCAGAGCCAGAGCCACTGCCCAAGCCCAAGCCCAAGCCCAAGCCACAGCCACAGCCACAGCCACAGCCAAAGCCAGAGCCAGAGCCAGGCCAGAGCCAAAGCCACAGCCACAGCCACAGCCACAGCCAAAGCCACAGCCAAAGCCAAAGCCAAAGCCAAAGCTACAGCCAGTGCAAAAGATGAGCTTTAGTCAGTGATCTAACGTCGACTTGGACTTCAGCTCTGGCTCCGGCTTTGGCTCCGGCTTTGGCTGTGGCTTTGGCTGTGGCTGTGGCTTTGGCTTTAGCTTTAGCTTTAGCTGTGGCTGTTGCTTGGGCTTTGGCTCTGGCTGTCCCCTCTCCCGCCTGCGGGAGAGGGGTAGGGGTGAGGGCAGGCTCTTAGATGTTGTTTTTGTTTTTGTTTTTGTTTTTGTTTTTGTTTTTGTTTTTGTTTTTATTTTTGTTTTTGGCTTTTACTCCCCGATCACCCACCCCCAAAAACAAGAAAGGCCACCCGAAGGTGGCCTCTCTCAAATCACTGAAGCGCAGTCTTACTTGACCAGCTTCGCGATGGCAGCGCCCAGGTCGCCCGGCGAACGGACGGTGACAACGCCAGCAGCTTCCATTGCTGCGAACTTGCCCTCGGCAGTGCCCTTGCCGCCCGATGCGATCGCACCGGCGTGGCCCATGCGCTTGCCGGCCGGAGCCGAAGCACCTGCGATGAAGCCGACAACCGGCTTCTTCACGTGGTTCTTGATGTATTCGGCACCGGCTTCCTCAGCGTCGCCGCCGATTTCGCCAACCATGATGATGCCTTCGGTCTGCGGGTCTTCGTTGAAAAGCTTCAGGCAGTCAACGAAGTTCAGGCCGTTGATCGGGTCGCCGCCGATACCGATGCAGGTCGACTGGCCCAGGCCCACTTCCGTGGTCTGCTTGACCGCTTCATAGGTCAGGGTGCCCGAACGCGACACGATGCCGATCTTGCCCGGCATGTGGATGTGGCCCGGCATGATGCCGATCTTGCACTCGCCCGGGGTGATCACGCCGGGGCAGTTCGGCCCGATCAACACGGTGTCCGGATGCGAACGGGTCAGCACGTTCTTGACGCGCAGCATGTCCAGCACCGGGATGCCTTCGGTGATGCAGACAATGACCTTGATGCCGGCAGCAGCGGCTTCCAGGATCGCGTCAGCCGCGTACGGCGGCGGCACGTAGATGACCGAGGCATTGGCGCCGGTGCTCTGCACGGCATCGGCCACGGTGTTGAACACCGGCAGGTCGATGTGGGTGGTGCCGCCCTTGCCCGGGGTCACGCCGCCGACAACCTGGGTGCCGTACTCGATCATCTGAGTGGCGTGGAAGGTGCCCTGCTGGCCGGTAAAGCCCTGCACGATCACCTTGGTGTTCTTGTTGATCAAAACTGACATTGGATTTCCTTCGGTGTCGGATCAGGCGGCGTTCTTGACGGCTTCAACGATCTTCTTGGCGCCATCGTTGATGTTGTCAGCCGGGATGATGGCCATGCCGCTGTCACGCAGCAACTGCTTGCCTTCTTCCACGTTGGTGCCTTCCAGGCGCACCACCACCGGAACCTTGACGCCCACTTCCTTCACGGCAGCAATGATGCCTTCGGCAATCATGTCGCAACGGACGATGCCGCCGAAGATGTTGACGAAGATGCCTTCGACCTTGTCCGAGGACAGGATCAGCTTGAAGGCTTCAATGACGCGCTGCTTGTTGGCGCCGCCGCCCACGTCCAGGAAGTTCGCCGGCTCGCCGCCGTTGAGCTTGATGACGTCCATGGTGGCCATGGCCAGGCCTGCGCCGTTGACCATGCAGCCGATGTTGCCGTCCATGGTGACGTAGTTGATGTCCAGCTCCGAAGCGATCACTTCGGTCGGGTCTTCCTGGGTCTTGTCGCGCATGGCGACCAGCGCCTTCTGACGGAACGCGGCGTTGTCGTCGCTGTCGAACTTGCCGTCCAGCGCGTACAGGTTGCCGTCGTCAAGGATCGCCAGCGGGTTGATTTCAACCAGCGCCAGGTCCTTTTCGTTGAACAGGCGGTACAGGTTGACCATGATGCTGGCGAACTGGCCAGCCTGCTTGGCGGTCAGGCCCAGCTTGAAGCCGAAATCACGGCCGTGGTAACCCTGCACGCCTTCAACGAAATCGACGTTGAGCGAGTGGATCAGCTCCGGGGTTTCAGCAGCAACCTGCTCGATCTCCACGCCGCCTTCCGAAGAAGCGATGTAGGTGATGGTCTTGGTGCCACGGTCAACCAGCACCGACAGGTACAGCTCCTTGACGATCTCACCGGCAGTGGTCACCAGCACCAGGTTGACCGGCAGCTCGACGCCTGCGGTCTGGTAGGTGGCCATCTTGGTGCCGAGCATCTTGGCCGCAGCGGCCTTGACGTCGTCGGTGGTCTTGCAGAACTTGACGCCGCCAGCCTTGCCGCGGCCGCCAGCGTGGATCTGAGCCTTGACCATCCAGGGGCCCTGGCCCAGCGACTGGGCAGCAGCTACTGCCTCGTCCGGGGTCGCAGCGACCTTGCCGGCCGGGACCGGGATGCCGTATTCGGCAAGCAGTTGTTTTGACTGGTACTCGTGAAAATTCATGCGTCACCGTGGGAATAGGAACGACCGCACGCAGCCCACAGGGCCGAAACTGGCCTACTTGCAGGGCGGGCGGGCCCAATATTGTCGCCGACGGCGGCCCAGCACGCAAAGAAGTCTGTACAAATCGCCAAGAACGGCACGCTTTTATCTTCCAATTCAGCAACTTGCCGATGATTGCCCGGCATGTCGGGGAGTTCCCCGCAGCGCGGTCGGCGCACCTATACTGGCGTGATTAGGTCTGGATAGGAGATCCAGCTTGGCCCCCAGTTCGTCGATCATCGACCGCATCGAATCCATTCCAACGCGTGAGCTGTACTTCTTCGCGTTGTACCGGGTCCTGGTCGCCGCACTGCTGAGCGCACTGGTGTTCGGGCCGCTGACCTCCATGGTTGGCGACGCTCACCAACCCTTGCTGGCGCAGTCGGTCTCCGTCACCTACCTCTTGATCTCGGTGGCGCTGCTGATCTGGGGGCGCAACGAACGCTGGCTGCAGCGCATCGTATTTGGCAGCGTGATGGTCGACATCATCGCCGCCACCCTGCTCAGCCACGCCCTGCCCGGCGCCAGCGCCGGTGTGTCGATGTCGCTGCTGTTCAATATCGCCGCTGCGGGCCTGTTGCTGCCGCTGTCGCGGGCAATGTTGATCGCCTTGCTGGCCTCCGCGGCCAGCGTCGCCGAATACATCTGGCAGATGCTGGAAGGCGGCCAGAACACCCGCACCCTGGCAGAGCTGGCGATGTTCGTCACCAGCTACCTGGCCCTGACCTTCATTGCCTACCAGATTGGCAGCCGCACCCGCCGCACCCAGCAACTGGCCGATCAGCGCGGCGCCGAAGTTGCCAATCTGTTTGAAGTGAATGAACTGATCATCCGCCGCATGCGCACTGGTGTGCTGGTGGTGGATACCAACGGACGCATCACCCTGGCCAACGAAGCCGCCACCGCCCTGCTCGGCGACATGGAAGGCGCGCTGGCCACCGAACGCGTCGCCCTGAACATGGCATCGCCGGAGCTGGCGCGGCGCTTGCAGCGTTGGCGCAATGGCTGGCACGAAGACGAAACGCCACTGCAACTGGCCCCGGAGCAGACCGAGGTACTACCGCGCTTCGCCCGTCTGCTGGCCGACAGCGACATGTCGCTGATCTTCCTGGACGACACCACCGTGGTTTCGCGCCGGGCCGAGTCACTGACGCTGTCCACCCTGGGCCGCTTTTCAGCGAGCCTGGCGCACGAGATCCGCAACCCGCTGGCGGCGATCAACTACGCCACCCAGCTGCTGGAAGAGTCCGAAGACCTCGGCGAAGCCGACCGCCGCCTGCTGCAGATCATCCACCAGCAATGCCAGCGGACCAACGGCATCGTCGAAAGCGTGCTGGCATTGGCCCGGCGCGAACGCGCCAACCCCGAGAACCTCGACCTGGCCGCTTTCGTGCGCCGCTTCGTGATCGAGTACCGGCAGACCTTGTCATTGGAGAACGACAGCCTGGAGGCGGTGATCCGTGAACCGTCGGTGGTGGCGATGATGGACCCCCGGCACCTGCACCAGGTACTGACCGCCCTGGTCCACAACGCCCTCAAGTATGGCCGCGTGGCCGATGAGCCGGCGCGCATCCGCATCCGCGTCGCCTCGGCCGAGCGCAATGCAGTGATCGACGTGATGGACCGGGGGCCCGGCATACCGGACGCCATCGCCACCCAGCTGTTCCGGCCGTTCTACACCACCTCGGAACATGGAACCGGCCTGGGCCTGTACATCGCGCGCGAGCTCTGCCGCGCCAACCAGGCCCAGCTGGATTACGTGTCTATTCCCGCTGGCGGCGCCTGCTTCCGCTTGACCCTGAGCACCCCGAAAACCGCGTTCGCCCGCGGCGAGCGCCAATGATCCATTTTTCGATGCAATCGTTTGTAGGCAAGCCTCCACCTCGGCTATCGTTCCATTCATGAACGCAACACACAGCGCCCTGATCGTCGATGACGAACGCGATATCCGTGAACTGCTTGTCCTCACCCTCGGGCGGATGGGTCTGCGGATAAGCACCGCCGCCAACCTGGCCGAGGCCCGGGAGCTGCTGGCCAGCAATCATTTCGACCTGTGCCTGACCGACATGCGCCTGCCCGACGGCAATGGCATCGAACTGGTCACCGAAATCACCCGCGACCACCCCTCCACCCCGGTGGCGATGATCACCGCCTTCGGCAGCATGGACCTGGCCGTGGAGGCCCTGAAAGCCGGCGCCTTCGACTTCGTCAGCAAGCCGGTGGACATCAATGTGCTGCGCGGGCTGGTCCGCCACGCCATCGAACTGAACAACGAAGCCCGCCCCAGCACGCCGCCCCCGCCGGAAAGTGCCACCCGCCTGCTCGGCAGCTCACCGGCGATGGACGAACTGCGCGCCACCATCGGCAAGGTTGCCCGCAGCCAGGCCCCGGTCTATATCCTGGGCGAATCCGGCGTCGGCAAGGAGTTGGTGGCGCGCACCATCCACGACCAGGGCGCACGCGCGGCAGGCCCCTTCATCCCGGTCAACTGCGGTGCCATCCCCAGCGAACTGATGGAAAGCGAGTTCTTCGGCCATCGCAAGGGCAGCTTCACCGGTGCCCATGCCGACAAGCCAGGGCTGTTCCAGGCTGCCAATGGCGGCACCCTGTTCCTGGACGAAGTGGCCGAGCTGCCGCTGCAGATGCAGGTCAAGCTGCTGCGCGCCATCCAGGAAAAATCGGTGCGCCCCGTTGGTGCGGCCACCGAAGTCACCGTGGATGTGCGCATCCTTTCGGCCACCCACAAGGACCTGGGCACGTTGGTGCAGGACGGCCGCTTCCGCCATGACCTGTATTACCGCATCAACGTGATCGAACTGCGGGTACCCCCGCTGCGTGAACGCCGCGGCGATCTGCCGCAACTGGCCAACACCATCCTGCAACGGCTGGCGCAATCCCAGGGTCAGAAGCCGCCGCAACTGGCAGCCTCGGCGCTTGAGGCGCTGGACGCTTATTCCTTTCCCGGCAACGTCCGCGAACTGGAGAACATCCTTGAGCGCTCCCTGGCCCTGGCGGATGGCGACCGCATCGATGCCAGCGACCTGCGCCTGCCGCAAGCGCAGAATGCCGTGCCGCGCACTGCCCCCGGCGGCGATGCACCGACTGCCGCGCCGGTCGTCCCTGTCGTGCAGGAGGCCGTGGTCGACATTGACCCCGCCAGCTCCGCCCTGCCCTCCTACATCGAACAGATGGAGCGCACAGTGATCCAGAAGGCCTTGGAAGAGAACCGCTGGAACAAGACCAAGACCGCCGCGCAACTGGGCATCACATTCCGCGCACTGCGCTACAAGCTGAAAAAGCTGGGCATGGAGTAAGGCGGTACCCATAACCAAGGTAGAGCCGAGCCATGCTCGGCTGGCATTACCCGGAAACCCCACCGTAGAGCCGAGCCATGCTCGGCTGGGCATTACCCGGAAACCCCAACGTAGAGCCGAGCCATGCTCGGCTGGGCATTACCCGGAAACCCACCGTAGAGCCGAGCCATGCTCGGCTGGGCATTACCCCACTGCAGAGCCGAGCCATGCTCGGCTGCGGCTCTCCCAGGAAGGCTTCTGCCGAGCATGGCTCGGCACTACATGCTGACGACTACCAGGAACGTCCCCCGCCGAGCACGGCTCGGCACTACCCGGGCTTAGTCCTTGGTGACGCGGTTGATTTCGGCCAGGCTGGTGGTGCCCTGCGCCGCCTTCAACAATGCTGACTGGCGCAGATCATTGATGCCAATTTTCTGCGCAGCGTCCGCAATATCCATCGCGTTGCCGCCCTGCAGGACGATAGCCGCGATGTCGTCGGTCATTGGCATCACCTGATAGATACCGGTACGGCCCTTGTAGCCTTCCGTGCATTCATCACAGCCCACCGGCTCGAACAGGTTGATGCCCTTGGCGATCTGCTCGGCGGTATAGCCTTCGGCCAACAGCGCATTCTCCGGCAACTGGGTCGGCCGCTTGCAGTTCGGGCACAGACGCCGCGCCAGGCGCTGCGCAATCACCAGGGTCACCGACGAGGTGATGTTGTAAGGCGCGATACCCATGTTCATCAAACGTGCGATGGTCTGCGGCGCATCATTGGTATGCAGCGTGGACAGCACCATATGGCCGGTCTGCGCTGCCTTGATCGCGATTTCCGCGGTCTCAAGGTCACGGATTTCGCCGACCATGATGATGTCCGGATCCTGTCGCAGGAACGAGCGCAGCGCTGCGGCAAAGGTCATGCCGCGCTTGTTGTTCTGCTGCACCTGGTTCACACCAGGCAGGCGGATTTCCACCGGATCCTCGGCCGTGGAAATGTTGCGGGTATCGTCATTGAGGATGCCCAGCGCGGTATACAACGACACCGTCTTACCCGAACCGGTCGGGCCAGTGACCAGCACCATGCCGTACGGCTTGTGGATGGCCTCCAGGAACAGCTTCTGCTGATCGGGCTCATAGCCCAACTTGTCGATGCCCAGCTTGGCCGCGCTGCCGTCAAGAATACGCAGCACCACTTTCTCGCCAAACAAGGTTGGCAAGGTGCTGACACGGAAGTCGATCTGCTTGCTCTTGGACAGGTTGAGCTTGATGCGACCATCCTGCGGCACCCGCTTCTCGGCGATATCCAACTGCGCCATCACCTTCAGGCGCGCGGCGATACGCTGGTTCAGCTTGACCGGCGCCTTGGCCACCGTCTTGAGCAGGCCATCGATGCGGAAGCGCACCCGATAATCGTCTTCGTAAGGCTCGAAATGGATGTCCGAAGCGCCCTTTCGGATCGCGTCGACCAGGGCCTTGTTGACGAATTTGACGACCGGGGTGTCATCGCCCTTGGCGTCCACGCCGGTGTCGCCACCGCCACCCATGTCCTCATCGCCGGCCGCAACATCCAGATCACCCATGCCCTCGTCGTCGCCGCCGAGACTGTCTCCGAGCGAGTCGTTGCTGGCCAGCCACAGGTCCAGGGTCCGGCGGATCTGTTCCTCGTCCACCAGGATCGGCTCGACCACCAGGTTGGTCTGGAACTTGATCTCATCCAGCTGCTGGGTCGGGTTGCTGGTACCGACGAACAATTTGCCACCGCGCTTGAACAGCGGCAGCACCTGGTGCCGGCGCAGCAGTTCCTCGCTGACCAGTTTCATCGCGTTCTGGCTGGCATCGAATACCGACACGTCCAGCAGCGGCATGCCGAACTCCATCGCGTTGGCAGCAGCCATATGTGCGGCGCTCACCAGCTTCTTGTCAGCCAGCCACTGCGCCAATGGCACCTTGGCGTCGGCTGCCTGGGTCATCGCCGTGCGAGCCACCGCCTCATCCAAGGCACCATCCTGGACCAGCCTGCGGGCGATCCCGGTTATTCCGACGAGGTTTGCGTTGACAGCTGCGTTCATGATTAGCACCTAAAGACTGTGAAGTCGATCCATCGGGATCAACGTAGTTGCTCGCCGTATTTATACTCGGTCAGCATCCGCTTGTCGGTATTGATTTCCGCGGATCGGCCCGACCGCAGCTCAACTTCACCTATGGCGAGCAAGGGTGCATTGACCACAGCGGCAATAGCCCTTTGATCCTCAACGCGGTTCGCATTGAATGCCGCCACACCGTCGAATCTGGTTGCAAAAATGGAAGCTGTGCCACTGCGCAGAGTGGGCCGATAATCTTTTCGGGACATCATCACCGAATTCCCGAAAAGATAAGCATGCTCAAACACTGCGTCAGCCGTCTTCAGCACCTCGGGCGACCCGGTGGTATTCACCAAAGCAAGTCCCCCCTCATTCAAATGCCCTTCAAGCAGTTCAAAAAACTCCCTGGATAGCAGCATTGTCGCACCGGACCGCCAATGGAAGGTGCTATTAACAACAATCACATCGTAATGATTATCGACATGAGAGCGCAGCCATCGCCGCCCATCGGCAATATGAATATTAATGCGCGGATCCACAAGTATCGGGGCAACCTCGGAGTAACGCGCAACCAGCTGCTTATATGCCGGATTTATCTCAACAACATCAATCGTTTCAACAGATTGAAACGACGAAATAACCCTAGTCCAACTGCCGCCACTCATCCCAACGACCAGAACTCTTCGAGGGGCGACAACCGCTGCCATCGCCGCATATACGCGATCTATCTTATTGCTATTCCTACGCAAATCAATATTGATCCGTCCATCGTAAGCATTACCCCCGTAAACAAAATCACCTTGTGAATCGGGCACTGTGTGAACAACGCCTTCTTTCCGCTCGACTAACCAAGAAGGCTCAATGCCACCAGTAACTGTAGCAACATTGACCATCAGACGCGGAAGCAACGGAGCAATAGCCAATGCTCCTGCCGCAAAGATAACGGCAATCGGAAACACCAACCACCTCCTCGCAACCCAACTTGCGGCGACCAACGTCATCCCGGCAGTAAGCAGGAACAATTGCTCAATGGGCAAAACATCCATGGCCCATACCGTCACAACCAACGGTCCCAACGTGCACCCAATAACGTTTGAGAAGTAGACCTTTGAGAACGAACCACCTTTCCACTGCAGGGCGTCATTACTTCCCAAATGATGTGCAACGGGAAACAATACGCTCTTCAATGCGGCACCAATAAAAACAAGAGGCATCAATGCGACTACCACGGGCATTACACCAATTGCTCGAACAAATATAAATAAAACCGTAAAATCGAAAACAACTGACACGCACAGCACTATCACCGCACTGCGCCTTACCGCACACATATCAGTCACGCAAAGCCGACGACCGAAATAGGCCCCCGCAGCGACCCCGATCAAATACAGGCCGAGCACAATACCAAAGACTTCGGGTAATCCGCCTGTGGCGAAACCAGCCAATCTGACCCAAAGAATTTCCTGGATCAAACTCGCGGCACCAACGATAAATGCCAGACCGCGCGGCATCCATTTCATTGCCGCCACCCTTTAATAAAAACCGCACCACCGCCAGCCACCAACAGATTGATCACGGCAGCAAGCCAAGTCGCCCGCTCTATGTCAAGAAATTTAAATAGGTAAAAACCGGTCAAAAATGCACCCAATGCCGCTCCAAGCGTATTTGCACAATACAGGTATCCAGTGACTCGACCTACATTTTCAACCACACGATCCAGACAGACCACCAGAATAGGCAGAGTCATTCCCATTAACGTGGTCGGTATCACAGTCACAAGCAGAGCAACCAGCATCACCACCAACTCGCTATGCAAGTCTGCGCTCCGCATCGCGACATCCAAGATACCAACACTAAGAAAGCCGTAAATACTTATCAAAAGCTCGATTATCACAAACAAAACCAAGGCCTTTGGAAACCTATCCGCAACCCAGCCACCCATAATCCCACCAAAGCCCAGCCCCAGCATGAAGACCGAAACGATTATGGCTATCGAGATGGAATCGGCCCCCATCCCGGCGAACAGCACTCGTTGCCAGCACACCTGATAGATAAGCGCAGCCGCCCCCGAGAAGAAAAAGAGAACGCCCACCAAGGATATTGACGCAAAAGAACTCGGTGAAGGCGACAGCGGCTCCACCTTTGCGGCTTCGGTCAACAACATCCTCCCTCCTTACGTTTATGCATTCCGTTACCAAGATAATTCACACTGCATATCTGCCAGCTTGCTACTCCAGCGGTTTTTCACAACTTGCGTAACGTCGGGGCGGAGGAGCAGAAACAGGATAATTGCCAGAAAAATCATGGCCCATACGCTGACCTGGCATTTCCAGACCCGCCAGGCCGGTCAACGTTTCAAACACCATCACCGTGGACAGGGGGGCACCAGCCCGCGCGCGAAGGTTTGTTATCCGACTTTCGTTTCTGCCCACATATCCGGGCGATGCCCAGAACGCTGCAGCAACAGACTGCGTCTCTGCATTGAACTGACCGTGACCCGAGCTACCGTCACAACTGTCGAAGATGGCCTCTCCGTGGTCAGCCGAATAATAAACCCAAGATTCCCCGCCGAATTCCTGAATGCGATCAAAGAGCGAATTCAGCACCTTATCCGTATAACGCACGGAGTTATCGTACGCATTGGATAAATATAGTGCGTCATTCGGATCATATAAGCTTACCCTTCCAGCCGCAGGACGATCCGGCAGAAAATAAGCATCTTCCAGAGGGTAGCGGTCGGTATATTTGAAATGACTTCCCAATGTATGCAATACAATGAACAAGTTCACATCAACCGGCTGATGCCGCACATATTCAACAAGTGCATCAACACCATTCATGTCAGGAAGCCCCTTGGCAGCGTAGTCAGAAGGATTGATGAATTGAACATCATCTGCTTCGGCCGCATATGATGAGACCATTGATTCATGAAAACCGAGCGGCGCCTGCATCGATATCCACACAGTGCGAAAACCTGCCTCTTTAAACGCCGCGACCAACGACCCCTCGTTAAAGTGCGACGAATCTCTGGTCCCTGCCCGGGTGAGCATTGCAGGGACCGAAAGCCGAGTAAACACAAAAGGAGTACTCATTCGACTGAATACTATTGTGTCCGATCTCCTTATTATGCGTGGCGTTGTCGGCCTAGAATATCCATTTGCCTGCCAACGGCTACCGCGCCCCGTCTCACCGATCACAAATACATAGATTTTCCGAACAGATCGCTCGCCTGAAACTAGTTTCGCTCCAAACTTGTGCGCCCGCCTGCGATCCACAGCTGAGGCGACAACCTCGCGCGAAACAAAATAATCCTTTATAAGCAGCGGGATACCCAATGGGTAGCTAGCCAACAAGGCAGCACGGGCGGCAGAGGGAGGGGCATCGTCAGGCAATGACCCAAACATACTTTCATCCGGTTCCAAAGTGACCGACAACATAATTAGGACTATGCCACCGCCGAGCCCAGCAAGTGCGCGTGCGGGCCAGCGATCAGAAGCCCTCCAAGGTCGCAACATCCCACATATTGAAAAAAAGCCAGCCAGAAACGTCCCGCCCCATACCCAAACCGGAGTGGATGTCAAAAAATCACGTGCTTCGGATGTACTAGTCTCTGCAATCAGAGAGAGTGCATTGATATCAGGCGGAACAGTAAACGAAAAAATGTACCAAGTCGCCAGAACAGCGGGCATCGCGCATAGCCCTGCCACGCCAGCTACCAGCCGGGGCAGCGATCGAATAAAAGAAAGCAATAAGAGAACAAAGCCAAAAGCCCCTTGCAGGGCTCGCAAACTTATCTCGTCGAGCTCCCCCCTACCTCCAACCATAAGCCAGCAGATGTTTGGACTAAGCAGAAGCAATGCGCACAGCAACACCGGCAACACACGCCACCGAGAACTCCGCACCAAAGATGCAACGAGGACGCTGCCAGCAGATGGGAGACGGTATCTAGCAGACACAGAATCAGCTACTCGCTGAACAATTTTTAGGCCTTAACCGCTCCGCCACACTCGTTGTGCAGCTCCAAACACCATGCATTCCGTCAGCACTGTCCGCTTCGCGGGTCAACGTGATTGAAGTCCCCTCAATCAAGCCATTCCCGGCCAGCTCACATTTCAACAACGTTTGGCCATCCGTTGCGTAATTAACGGTTATTTCCGAACAACGGGCAGTACTGGACGGCAGCCCCAGATCGCCGGGCAGCGAGGTGGCAACACGCGCCTCCGCATCCCTGGTTTCCGCCTCCAGCTTGCCCGGAAGTATCTCTGACAAACCTGCCGTGACCTGGGCCTTGGAAACATAGTCCTGATACATTGGCAAGGCAATCGCGGCAAGGATTGCAATAATCGCGATCACGATTATCAACTCAATCAACGTGAATCCACCCTGATCAGAATGCGCTCGCACAGCTCCGCCCCCCCCAAAGATTCAAAAATGCCGTAGCAACAGAACGGATAAAATCACCAAAGAAAAAGCCCGCGAACAAACGCGGGCTTTTCTTATCGTCAATGAATAATCAGGTACCGGAAGCAGAAGTCTTGCAGGTAGCCGGCTGCAGCTTGGCAGCGACATTGGTCTTGCAGGTCCAAACACCAGCAACACCCGAAGCCGGATCATCCGCAGTACGATCCCATTCGATGGTCTTGGTGTTGACCTGACCGTTGCCCTGCAGCGTGCACTTGATGTTGGTTGCGCCAGCGGCCTTATAGTCAACCGCGATGGTGGAGCAACGGGTCGACTTGTCAGCCAAGCCCAAGTCAGCTGCGACCGTGGTAGCGGCGCCACCTTCCGAATTGCGAGTTTCAGCCTGGACCTTACCCGGGGTGATTTCTGCCAGACCCGCAGTGACCTGCGACTTGGCAACATAGTCCTGGTACATCGGCAGAGCGATGGCGGCCAGGATAGCAATGATCGCGATCACGATCATCAGTTCGATCAGCGTAAAACCCTGCTGCTTCTTCATTGCGTACATCCCCTAGAGATATGTGATTGAAAACCAAGAGTGGAGCCGCATAGGCATACCACCCCATGCGGGGTACAACAAAGCAGGTTACGTGCCAACATCGCACTCCCCTACTCCCCAGCACAATCATCGCATCTGCGGGCAGGAATGGAAGCCCCAATCCACACGTCAAACCACGACAATCAAACAATGTGACGCAAAGCGTCACATTTCGCCCCTCTTGCGCACGGTCCTCACACAAAAGAGCAAGCGATCCGCGCCAGAGGGATGCCAGCCGCAAGCGAAGCAGCTACCATGCAGACAGATGCCCGGCCCGGGGAGGGCCCGGGCGGGGAGCCCAGAACCGATGTCTGTTACCCGTAACGCAATCAAGACCGAATCCAGCGCCCGCACGACGGACCCGCTGTTGTCATTCGTGTGGGAGGGCACCGACAAGCGCGGTGTCAAAATGAAGGGAGAGCAACAGTCCAAGAGCATGAACATGCTTAAGGCAGAGCTCCGTCGACAAGGCATAACGCCTACTGTCGTCAAGCCGAAGGGCAAACCACTGTTTGGCACAGCCGGCGCAAAAATTTCGGCCAAAGACATCGCTTTCTTCAGTCGCCAGATGGCGACGATGATGAAGTCCGGTGTACCCATTGTAGCGTCGCTCGAAATCATTGGTGACGGTCACAAGAACCCACGCATGAAGAAAATGATCGGTCAGATTTTGGCCGACATCTCGGGCGGCTCGTCGCTCTACGAAGCCATCAGCAAACACCCGGTTCAGTTCGACGAGCTGTATCGCAACCTCGTCAAGGCCGGCGAAGGCGCTGGCGTTCTGGAGACGGTACTCGACACAATCGCCAACTATAAAGAGAACATCGAAGCCCTGAAGGGCAAGATCAAAAAGGCACTGTTCTATCCGGCCATGGTGATCTTCGTCGCGATACTGGTCAGTTCCATCCTACTGGTATGGGTGGTCCCGCAGTTCGAGGACGTATTTAAGGGTTTCGGCGCCGAGCTACCAGCCTTCACCCAGATGATTGTCGCCGCATCCAGATTCCTGGTCAGCTATGGCATCTGGATCTTGCTGATAAGCATTGCAGGCGCGATCGGTATCTTCTTTGCCTTCAAGCGATCGCTAGCCATGCAACACGCACTGGACCGCTTGATCCTGAAGGTACCGATCATCGGCCAGATCATGCACAACAGTTCGATCGCCCGCTTCGCCCGTACCACCGCCGTGACCTTCAAAGCAGGTGTACCACTTGTGGAGGCGTTGGGCATTGTTGCCGGCGCTACCGGCAACAGCGTCTACGAAAAAGCAGTCTTGCGGATGCGCGACGACGTAGCAGTCGGCTATCCGGTGAACATGGCGATGAAACAGCTCAACCTGTTTCCGCATATGGTGATTCAGATGACCGCCATCGGCGAAGAAGCCGGCGCACTTGATACGATGCTTTTCAAGGTTGCTGAGTATTACGAACAGGAAGTCAACAATGCAGTGGATGCATTGAGCAGCTTGCTCGAACCTATCATCATGGTGTTCATAGGCACCATCGTGGGCGGCATGGTGATTGGCATGTACCTACCAATATTCAAGCTCGCTTCGGTAATCGGATAACTAAAAGCATGGCATTTCTCGACCAGCATCCCGGTCTCGGCTACCCCGCCGCGGCCGGACTGGGACTGCTGATCGGCAGCTTCCTCAACGTGGTGATCCTGCGCTTGCCCAAGCGTATGGAGTGGCAGTGGAAACGCGATGCGCGCGAGATCCTCGAGCAGCCGGATATCTATGAGCCGCCGCCGCCGGGCATCGTGGTGGAGCCGTCGCACTGCCCGCACTGCAAGCACAAGCTGAGCTGGTACGAGAACATCCCGCTGTTCAGCTGGCTGATCCAGCGCGGCAAGTGCCGGCATTGCCAGGCACCGATTTCCATCCAGTACCCGATCGTGGAACTGGTTACCGCCTTGATGGTGCTGGCCAGCGTCTGGCAGTTCGGGTTTGGTTGGCAGGGCTTTGGCGCCATCGTGCTGAGCTGCTTCCTGGTCGCCCTGTCGGGTATCGACCTGCGCACCCAATTGTTACCTGATCAGCTCACCCTGCCCTTGATGTGGCTGGGCCTGATCGGCAGCATGGACAATCTCTACATGCCGGCCAAGCCTGCATTGATTGGCGCCGCAGTCGGCTATTTGTCACTGTGGACGGTCTGGTGGCTGTTCAAGCAGATCACCGGCAAGGAAGGCATGGGCCACGGCGACTTCAAGTTGCTGGCGGCACTGGGCGCCTGGTGCGGACTCAAGGGCATTCTGCCAATCATCCTGCTGTCCTCGCTGGTCGGCGCCATCATCGGCTCGATCTGGTTGTACTCGCGGGGGCGCGACCGCGCCACACCCATCCCGTTTGGCCCCTATCTGGCCATCGCCGGCTGGCTGGTCTTCATGTGGGGCGACCAGATGATAGGCGGCTACATGCGGCTGGCAGGGCTACAGCAATAAGGCAGCACACGCGACAATGGCCCTTCATGGGCCATTGTTGTATCGGAGTCATCGCATGAGCAGCTTCATCGTCGGACTGACCGGCGGCATCGCCTCGGGCAAGAGTGAAGTCAGCCGGCGCTTCGAGGCGCTGGGCATTGCCGTGGCTGATGCGGATGTAGCAGCGCGCGAGGTTGTCGCGATTGGCAGCCCCGGCCTTGCAGCGATTGCCGAGCTGTTCGGCGCCGGGGTTCTGCAGGCCGATGGCAGCCTGGACCGGGCCTACTTGCGCCAACGCGTGTTTGCCAACCCCGATGAACGCCGCGCACTTGAAGCCATCACCCATCCCGCAATCCGCGCGCGCGTGCGCAGCCTCTGCGAGGCGGCATCCAGTCCCTATGCGATTGCCGCCATTCCACTCCTGACTGAAGCCGGCGGGCGTTCTACCTACCCCTGGCTGCAGCGCATTCTAGTGGTGGATACCCCGGAGGAAGTACAGCACGCACGCTTGCGCAGCCGCGACAACATCGATGCCGCACTGGCCGAACGCATGATCCAGGCACAGGCCAGCCGCGCGCAGCGCTTGGCCATTGCCGACGACGTGATCGTCAACGATGGTCACCCGGACGCGCTGCAGGTGCATATCGAAGCACTGGATGCACGTTATCGGGAGCTTGCTGGGTTGCTGGCTTGACTGCTGCCTTCAACAGCGCGCGGAGAGCACCCGCACCCCAACCGCTCTCCCGCCAGCGGGAGAGGGGCTAAAAACGGGCAATCCGGCGCCATCCAGCCTCCCCGGCTCACCGCCTTGCGCGCCGATCACAGCTTCTGATTCGTGCGCAGAGCGCCCCCCACCCCAGCCCTTCTCCCGCTGGCGGGAGAGGGGCCAAAAAGCGGGCAATCTGACGCAATCCAGTCTCCCTCAACCCGCCACCTGCCGCCAGGCTGTGCAGCTATACGGCTATACGGCTGTATGGCTGCATGGCTGTGTGGCTGTATGGCTCTATACGGCCATACGGCTGTAGCGTGCCGATCGAAGCCTCTGATTGCAGCTCAAGGCTGCTCGGGGGCGAATGTCAGCGTCGCGATCACGCCGCGCTCTTCGCCCGGACGGATATCCACCTGCCACCCATACAACGCGCACAGACGGCTGACAATGGACAAGCCGATACCGCCACCCTGCGAATGTCCTGCATGGGTACCACGATAGCCACGCTGGAACAGGCTGGCAGCATCCTTCTCGCTTAGTCCCGGACCGTTATCGATAACTTCGACAGCGTTCGCGCCAACCCTCACCAGCACCCTGCCTTCCTGCGAATACTTCACCGCGTTACCGATCAGGTTGCCCAGGGCAACGGACAGCGCGGACTCCGGAGCATCGATCACCAGCTCGCGCGATCCTTCCAGCACCAGCTCCAGGGGCTTGCCGCCGAGCTGGGCGCGGTGTGATTCCAATAACTGCTCGGCAACGCGCGCAACATTGCTACTGCCCTGTGCACGCTCATTGCGCGACAACAACAACAGCGAACCGATCAAGTCGCTGCATTGCTGTTCGGCGCGCTGGATGCGCTGCAAGCGCTGTAACACCTTGTCATCAAGGTTGGGGCGCGTCAGCAACAACTCGGTAGCGCCACGGATCACCGCCAGCGGAGTGCGCAACTCATGACTGACGTCGGCATTGAACTCGCGGTCACGCTGGACCACTTCGGTCAGACGTGCCGAATAGTCATCAAGCGCCTCGGCCAGCTGCCCCACCTCATCATCGGGAAAACGCGGGGCAAGCGGCTCGGGATGCGTATTGCCACCGCGATAGGCACGCAGGCGTGCCGCCAGATCGGATACAGGCCGCATCACCCTTGAGGCAGACCACCAGCCCAGCACCCATGACAGCAAACTGAAGATGATCACCGACAGAAACAGCGCGCGGTTGAGCTGCTGCTCACCACGAAGCGCCTGCCCCATGTCATAGGCAATGAAGAACCAGGCGTCCGGCGTCTTGCGTACACCGACCTTGTAGGAGAACGGCTTGCCTTCGGCGTCCTCACCACTGATGTTGTGGATACCGTCCTGCAAGCCCTCCCATTCGGGATAGTCACGGCGTAGACCATCAAGCTTGTCCGGGCGGAACAGGAACGCACGCATCTGCTGCACCGGCGCGACAACGTCGGTGCCACCGCTGCGCATATAGCTCTGCCAGGAGGCATCGAGGTTGCGATTCATCACATCCTCTACCAACTGGTTTTCCACGCGCATCCGTGCCCAATTCGTCGCGAATGCGAACAACGTGGTCAGGCAGAAGCCCAACAACACGAAGGAGAGGATGATGCGGCTGCGCAGACGCCGGCGGTAGCGTCCGCGCCTGCGCACGATCTCAGGCAGGGCTGTTTCAGGCATCGGGTGCGGAGATACGGTAACCAATGCCGTGGCGGGTCTGGATCATCGGCACTTCAAACGGTTTGTCCACCACAGCGCGCAGGCCATGGATATGCACGCGCAGCGAGTCCGAATCCGGCAGTTCCTCGCCCCACACGCGGGTCTCCAGTTCCTGCCGGGTAACCACCGCCGGCGAAGCCTCCATCAAGGCCTGCAGGATCTTCAACGCGGTCGGGTTGAGCTGCAGCAGCTTGCCTTGGCGACGCACTTCCAGGGTGTCCAGGTTGTATTCCAGATCCCCCACTTCCAGCACGCGGGTGTGGGCACCCTTGCCACGGCGTGACAGTGCATTGAGCCGTACTTCCACTTCCTGCAGCGCGAATGGCTTGATCAGGTAGTCGTCGGCACCGGAATCAAAGCCGGCCAGCTTGTTGTCGAGCGAGTCGCGCGCGGTCAACATCAACACCGGTGTCTGCTTGCGCGCGTCATTGCGCAGCTTGCGGCAGACTTCGATGCCATCCATGCCCGGCAGATTGAGATCCAGCACGATCGCATCGAACTCATGCACCACAGCCAGGTGCAGGCCGGTCACGCCATCGGCGGCGAAATCGACCGTATGCCCACGATCCTCGAGGTAGTCACCAAGGTTGGCTGCGATATCGCTGTTGTCTTCGATTACAAGAATGCGCACGTGGGCGATTACCTTCGTATTTGGAAATAGCAAGCAGACTTGGTCTGCTTGCCAAGAATTACACCACAGGCTTTGTTAATGCCTTCCTAGCAGTGCGTTCCGCGAGGATTACCGCACAGCATCTTTATTGTTGATGATGATCTTGCCATCCTGGGCAAAACGAACGTGCTGTTCGGACTCACGCCGCATGCGGTCGCGTTCTGCAACGGTGAGGCAGCTTGTGGTCGGCATCTGCGAACCCACCCGCTTTTCACGCTTGCAGATCAGGCGACTGTCCTCGCGAGCCTTGGTCAGGATGCCATTTACCAGCTCCTGATCGTTGAATACCGCAACCTTCTTCTCCGCTGGCAAGGCATCCGCCGTACCCGCACCGATGGCCTGGGACATGCGCTCCAGTGCTTCAAGCACGCGACCTCGGTCTGCCGAGGAAATCTCGCTGTACACCTCATTGCCCTGCAGGTCCCCGCGCACCTTCTGCTGCTGCACCTGGAAGGGGATGGATGCCTGCAACGGCGGCTCGGCGGGTTTTGCCACAACCACGGCCGGAGCCAACAGCACTACCAACAACAGACCACGCAGCATAGCGGACCCTCTCCTTAGGAATGGGCTCACTCTAGCGCTGTGTGAAGATCACAACAACTGCCAGATGCAAACGAAAATCCAGACAAAACAAGGCCCCGGCGGAACCCGCCAGGGCCTTAAAAATTCCCGATCACCGGACCCACTGAGGAGGGCTGGGCACAGTGGAAACAGGCTAGGGCCAGCCGGATTAAAGGCTTGTTAAAACCATGCAAAGAAATTGCATCCCTTGCTTCAGCGCTTGAGGCTGGTCACGTATTCGATCATCCGCCCGGCAATATCGTCGCCCGAGACCCCCTCGATACCCTCCAGGCCCGGTGTGGAATTGACCTCCAACACCAAGGGACCGCGCTTGGAGCGGATCAGATCGACACCGGCGATGCCCAGCCCGAGCGCCTTGGCCGAACGCACCGCCACCTGCTGCTCGGCCTTGCTGCAGACCACACGCTCAGCGCTGCCACCGGCGTGAAGATTGGAACGGAAATCCCCGTCCTGCGCCTGCCGACGCATGGTCGCCACCACCTGGTCCCCTACCACCAGGCAGCGCAGGTCCGCTCCCTGGGCCTCGGCGATGAACTCCTGCACCAGAAAGTTGGCATACAGGCCACGCAAGGCCTCGACGGTTCCCTTGGACGCGCTGAGCTTCTCGGTGAGGATCACCCCCCTGCCCTGCGTGCCTTCACTGAGTTTCACCACATGCGGTGGCGGCCCCAGCATGGACAGCAGGTCGTCGGTGTCGTCAGGGTTGTCGCCGAATACCGTCACCGGCATGTCGATACCCTTGGCGGCCAATAGCTGGTGCGCACGCAGCTTGTCGCGGGCGCGCAGGATCGCGTCGGACGGATTGGGGGTACGTGCACCCATCATTTCGAACTGGCGCAGCACAGCAGTGCCGTAACGGGTGATGGAGGCCCCGATCCGCGGGATCACCACGTCCACCCCGGTCAGCGCCTTGCCCTTGTAGTGCATGCCAAAGCCGCTGGAGGTTATCCGCATATAGCAGCGCAACGGATCGAGAATGCGCACGGTATGACCGCGGGCACGTGCAGCTTCGACCAATCGACGGGTCGAATAGAGCTTGGTATTACGGGAGAGGATGGCCAGTTTCATCGCGGCGGGATCGGACAGTAGGCGCGCAGCATATCGCGGCCTTGGTCGATCCGGATGATCTGAAATGGGGACTTCGCAACGGCGTGAAAGCCTGCCTTTTTGCCCCTTGCCAATCGCCGGGGAGTGGAGCGGGCGAAGGGAATCGAACCCTCGTCAGTAGCTTGGGAAGCTACAGCTCTACCATTGAGCTACGCCCGCTTTGGCGAGGGTGAAGTCTATGCGTGACGCTGTGACAAAGCAACGGCCGGCCCTGCGGCACTTGCTTCGGGTCGATGCAGCAGGTTGAGTCCTGCTTTCCCGGCCGTTGGCGCTCAGCAGGGGCGTAAAACCCGGTACCACGCGCATCCAGGAGATCCCGTCGCGCAAACAAAAAGAGGCGATGCCGCTGACGCGGCACCGCCTCCCACACACAACAGCTAACTACTTGCTACTACTTCCCACGGCAGTTTAGAAGCTGCCGCCAAAGCTGGCGAACACGGTGGCATCACGCGCGGACTTCTGCATCGTGGTGGTGCTCAGGCCGATGTTGCTGTCCAGCCCCCACAACTTCAGACGGGCCCCCAGAACGGCGGTGGCGTAGTTGCGATCAAACTCCAGCCCCGGCACCTTGTACATGCCAACGTCAGCCAAGGTCTGCAGCCAGGCGCTGGCCTGCTTGCCGTCCTCGAACTCATGGTCATAAGTGACCTGCACATACGGCTTCAGGCCATCGCCATCAAAGCGGGCCTGCCAGCCAATGCGGCCAACGGTCGAATCCAGATCCTGGTCACCGTAGCCAAACGCGGTGGCACTGGCGTTGCTTTCAACGTAGCCATCCAGCTTCACCTTCTGCCAGACCACGCCAGCCACCGGACCGTGACGGAAGCCCCCCGCCTGGCCGAACTCGTAACCGGCATTGATCGCGGCGGTCAGGTTGCTGCCGTCCGGCGAGCCCTTGTGCTCACGGGTGGCCGGGCCAAGCTGCACCTTGCGGGTCACGTCATACCCCAACCAGCTGTAGCTCAGCTGGCCGTTGACCCAGGCGCGATCGCCATACCAGCCGGCGAACAGGCCCAGGGTGGTGTCATCCTGGGTGAAGTCACCCTTGTTGTTGCCGAAGTCGGCATCCATGCGGCCGTAGCCGGCGAAGCCACCGAGCACCATGCCGTCACGCGACCAATCCACGCCAAACAGACCCGCCGGTGCCAATCCATCGTACAGGTCGGCATGGTCGTAACGCTGCATGTCGCCGCGCACATTGCCCCACCAGCTCAGGCCATCGGCCGGACGCGAGCCCAGGTGCGCACCGACCTGATCGGCGCGGGCACGACCGGTGGTCTGCGCCGAATGACTCAGGATCTGCTGCAGGCGCGGCGCTTCCAGCACCGAAACAGCGTATTGGCCAAGGATCTGGTGCGCCGCCGTGGTCGGATGCACGCCGTCGGCGAACACATAGGTGTTGTTGGCATTCGGTGCAACCAGGCTCAGCGGCGAGCAGGTCACTGACGAGGCCGAGGTGCAGGCCATGTTGCTGACATTGGTGAAGCCATAGGCGCCCGGGTTGCCGACGATTTCCTGCAGGATGGTGAACGTATCCACCGGGATCACCTGCAGGCCAGCCTGCTTCAGGCCGCCGAACAGCGCGTCGTTGTAGCCCTTGGCCAATGCCGTGCCCTGTGCCATGCCGGCCGCACCACCCGCCCGCGCCATCGGGGTCAAGCCGATATCCGGCAGGTTCGGCACCATCACGTACTCGGCTCCAGCGGCCTTCAACGCACCAACGATGCCCACCTGCTCGGTTACCGCGGCACCGATGACGGCCGGCGCCTGGGTCGGGCTGGTCACGGTGAACAGATCGTTTGCGCCACCCCACACCGTGTAGAGCGCATTGGCATCCGCCTTGCCGCCATTGGCCGCCAGATACGCGGTCATCTGCGACTTCATCGACGGGGTCGGGCCCAGCAAACCGACTTCATCCACACCCACACGGGCGCCGCCAACAGCGTAGTTGTCGCCGGTCTGGCCGTTGCCATTGGGGCTGGCGTTGGTGCCGTACTGGTCGGCGATGTAGTCCGCCCATACCCAACCCGGGTTGGTGGTGAAACGCCCCACCAGGGAAGCATTGGGATCCAGCTTCACCAGCACAGGACGGAAGTAGCCGGTGTCGGTCAGGCTGTCACCGAAGAATACCGTCTTGGAGTAAGGCGACTGCGCCATGGCCGGCACCGCGGCCAGGGCAATGGCAACGGCCATGGCGGCGCGCAGCGGGCGAAGGGAAAGAGACATGTTCAACTCCTGGGTGGGGAAGCGGCAGACATACGCTGCCGCACGTTGTTATGTTTTCATTACCGCGCAAGACACACACGCTGCGCCGCCGCAAACTGTCCGTCGGCTGGGCTTTTTCCGCCGCGCTGGCGAGAATGGCGGCATGAATATCCATCTGAATGGCGAACCACGCCAACTACAGCCCGCCTTGCGCCTGATCGAACTGTTGGCTGCCGAAGGGCTGGCCGAGCGCCGCGTCGCGGTCGAGATAAACGGCGAGATCATTCCACGCAGCCAGCATGCGGACCACGCGCTGCAGGACGGTGACGTGGTGGAGATCGTGCATGCGCTGGGCGGCGGCTGAGGCACCGCAGCAAGGTAGTGCCGAGCCATGCTCGGCAGAGGCTTTCCCAGCAGTGCTTGCAGGAATGACATCAGCCGCGAAACTCGCGTTAGCAAGGGACTCAAAAGCCAACCCCTCCCCAGCCCTCCCCTTGCCTGCGGCAAAGGGAGGGGGCTACAGCGGCGCGCATGGAGAGCACAGCCTAGCTGCATTGGGGCATTACCGATGATTCTCTTTGCCGAGCATGGCTCGGCACTACGGGGCCGGCTGCTGGGGCATTACCGGTGAAGCCGCTGCCGAGCATGGCTCGGCACTACGGGCATGGTTGAGCCTTTGCCGAGCATGGCTCGGCACTACCGGTCGGCGGGATGGGTGATAATTCGGGCATGAATGCACATGTCCCCCCTGATTCGCTGGTCATCGCCGGCAAAACCTATTCCTCCCGACTGCTGACCGGCACCGGCAAGTTCAAGGATCTGGAAGAAACCCGCCTGGCCACCGAAGCCGCTGGCGCCCAGATCGTCACCGTGGCCATCCGCCGCACCAATATCGGCCAGAACCCGGGCGAGCCCAACCTGCTGGACGTGCTGCCGCCGGACCGCTACGCCATCCTGCCCAATACCGCAGGCTGCTACACCGCCGAGGACGCGGTGCGTACCTGCCGCCTGGCCCGTGAGCTGCTGGACGGCCACAACCTGACCAAGCTGGAAGTACTGGGCGACCAGAAGACCCTGTACCCGGACGTGATGGCCACCCTCAAGGCCGCCGAACAGCTGGTCAAGGACGGCTTCGACGTCATGGTCTACACCTCGGACGACCCGATCCTGGCCAAGCGCCTGGAAGAGATCGGCTGCGCTGCGGTGATGCCGCTGGCCGCGCCGATTGGTTCCGGCCTGGGCATCCAGAACAAGTACAACCTGATCGAGATCATCGAGAACGCCAAGGTGCCGATCATCGTCGATGCCGGCGTTGGCACCGCTTCGGACGCGGCCATCGCGATGGAGCTGGGCTGCGATGGCGTGCTGATGAACACCGCCATTGCCGGCGCCCGCAACCCGGTGTTGATGGCCAGTGCCATGCGCAAGGCGGTGGAAGCCGGGCGCGAGGCCTTCCTGGCTGGGCGCATCCCGCGCAAGCGCTATGCCAGCGCCTCCTCCCCGGTAGATGGGCTGATCGGCTGATGACCAATCCCTTTGACAGTGCAGGCGCCAAGGCGCCGCCCAAGCCCTTCACCGTGACCGAAGGCCGCCGCGAGATCCGCAGCTTCGTGCTGCGCCAGGGCCGCTTCACCCCGGCCCAACAGCGCGCCTTCGACGAGCGCTGGCCGCGTTTCGGCATCGATTTCAACGGCGAACCGCGCGACCTGCAGGCCACCTTCGGCCGCAACGCGCCCAAGGTGCTGGAAATCGGCTTTGGCAATGGCGCAGCCCTGCGTTATGCCGCGCAGTTCGATACCAGCAAGGACTACATCGGCATCGAGGTGCACGCACCGGGCGTGGGCCGCCTGCTCAATGCGCTGGCCGACGACGCCGCCGACAACGTCAAGCTCTACCACCACGACGCAGTCGAGGTGCTGGAGAAGGAAATCACCGACGGCGCATTGGACGAAGTGCGCATCTACTTCCCCGATCCCTGGCACAAGAAGCGCCACAACAAGCGCCGCCTGGTGCAACCGGCATTCGCCGAATTGCTGGTGCGCAAGCTGCGCCCGGGCGGCCGCCTGCACTGCGCCACCGACTGGGAGGACTACGCCGAGCAGATGTGGGACGTGCTCGATGCCACCCCTGGCCTGGTCAACCGTGCCGGCCCGCGTGGCGCAGTGCCGCGTCCGGATTGGCGTCCGCAGACCCACTTCGAAACCCGCGGCCAGAAACTCGGCCACGGCGTCTGGGACCTGCTTTACGACAAGCCAGACGCCAGCGACGCTGGCTGAGAACCGAGGGCGTGATGACCGCAGCAAGCCACAAGCCGCTTGATCCACACGCTGGCCATGCAGCGTTGATGGCAGACTGCGCCGTCGTCCCGCCCCTGTTTTCCTTTTCCAGACACCTGCCCTGATGGATACCGCGCTGACGCTCACCACCGATATGAAGCTCGTGCTCGGGCTGGTGGGCTTCACGATGGCGATGTTCCTGTTCGAGCGCATCCGCGCCGACGTGGTGGCGCTGGTGGTGATGGTGGTGCTGGGCGTCACCGGCCTGATCGCGCCGGAAGAAATCTTCGGCGGCTTTTCCGGTAACGCGGTAATGAGCATCATCGCCACCACCATCCTCGGCGCCGGCCTGGACCGCACTGGTGCGCTGAACCGGCTTGCCGGCTGGTTGCTGCGGCGCTCGCATGGGCTGGAAAAACGCCTGTTGCTGCTGACCACCGCCACCGCCGGCTTGAACTCTTCGTTCATGCAGAACCCGTCGGTGATGGCGCTGTACCTGCCAGTCGCCTCGCGCCTGGCCTCGCGTACCGCACTCACCTTGAAGCGCCAGCTGCTGCCGATCTCGGCCGCCATCGTGATGGGTGGCGCGCTGACCATGGTCGGCAACTCACCGCTGATCCTGCTCAACGACTTGCTGGTTTCGGCCAACAACAACCTGCCCTCCGGCACCGCCACCATCGAACCGCTGCGCATGTTCGCACCGCTGCCGATTGGTATCGCGCTGCTGATCGCGTCACTGGCCTACTTCCGCTTCTACGGCAGCCGCAAGCTGCAGGAAGAGGAAACCGAGAGCGAGGACGGCCAGGCACCGGCCCGCACCGAGAGCTATTTCGCCAAGGCCTATGGCATCGAGGGCGATGTCTTCGAGCTGCTGGTCACCGCCGAAAGCCCGCTGGTCGGCATGACCGTCGGCGAGGCCGAGAACCTGTTCGACGCACCCATGCTGCTGGCCCTGAAGACCGGTGATGACACCCGCCTGTCGCCGCCGGCGGACATGCGCATCTGGGTGGGCAGCGTGATCGGGGCGATGGGCCCGCGCCAACAGGTATCGGATTTCGCGCAGAACCAGTTCCTGCGCATGTCCTCGCGGCTGAAGCAGCTGGGCGACCTGTTCAACCCTGCCCGCGCCGGCATTTCCGAGGCGGTGGTGCCACCCACCTCCAAGGTCATCGGCAAGACTGCCGGCGAACTGCGCCTGCGCAAGGAACGCGGCATCAGCCTGCTGGCGATCAACCGCGACAAGCAGGTGATCCGCGAGGACGTGCGCAACACGCCGCTGCGTGCCGGTGACATGCTGGTCTTCCACAGCATCTGGCAGGACCTCGCCGCCGCTGCCGGCAGCCGCGACTTCGTGGTGGTCACCGACTACCCCAAGGGTGAGCAGCGCCCGCACAAGTTCAAGATCGCCATGGCGATCTTCGCCATCACCATCATCATCGCACTCACCTCGCACCTGCCGGTCGCCCTCACCCTGCTGACCGGCGTGGCCGGCATGCTGCTGACCGGGGTGCTGCGCATGGACGAGGCCTACGCCGCGATCAACTGGAAGACCATCTTCATGATGGCCGGGCTGATCCCGCTGGGCTGGGCCATGGACAGCAGTGGTGCGGCGGCCTGGATCGCCGGCCATACCATCGACAAACTGCCCACCGGCATCCCGGTCTGGGTGCTGGAAATCGCACTGGCCTTGCTGACCACCGCGTTCTCGCTGGTGATCAGCCACGTTGGCGCGACCATCGTGATGGTGCCGATCGCAGTCAACCTGGCGTTGGCGGCCGGCGGCAACCCCACCGCGTTCGCGCTGATCGTGGCCTTGTCGGCCTCCAACAACCTGATGACCGCCTCCAACCCGGTGATCTCGATGGCGATGGGCCCGGCCAAATACACCCCGCGCGAGATGTGGCGGGTGGGCGGACCGCTGTCACTGCTCTACACGGTGATCGTGGTGCTGATGATCAACATCATGTTCTGAGCAGGCGCGGCGGGGGCGTGCTGGGGCGGCGAAACCCGTGACCTTGCCGGTCGTATTCTGCGCAACAACCAGCCGCGATCTGGCGAGTGCAGGCGGCGGTCTGCCATCCGCCTTTATCGGCTTCGCGGCTTACGCCGCTCCCACATCGGGGTTGTGGGCCCGGCCTCAGCCGAGCAGCACCTTTCCGTCCTGTACCCGCACCGGCACCGCGCGCAGCGAGTCGCCCTTGCACGGCCCGGCGACGCATATGCCACCGTCAAGCTCGAACGAGGCACCGTGCACGGCACAGACCAGATGCCCTTCGCGGCTCTTCAGGAACTGGCCCGGCGCCCAGTCCAGCGCGCGCCCGGCATGCGGGCAGACGTTCAACCAGGACCGGACCTGATCGCCATCGCGGTACAGCACCAGGGTTTCGGCATCGCCATCGATCACGGCCACGACCGCATGGAAGCCCTGATCCGGCACTGCGGCCAGCGGGCAAAGTTCGATTCCGGAAGCGATGGCACTGGACATTGGAACACCAATACAAAAGAGCCCGTCATTGTCGCACGCGACTTCGTTGCCCAAGACGAAGCTGACTCAACCCCTTGTCGCCACCGCCTATTCATATTCAAATTAACGACAACTTCACGCAATTGACCCCAACGCCCCTGATACTCCGTCCCAGACTCAACGTCATCGAACTTTCATGAATATCCGTTACGTCCAATTTGCCAAGCTTCGCAACCTGTTCGAGCCGCGCAAACCGCGTAATCCGCTGGTGCGGATCGCCTTGGGGCTGCTGGGTATCGCCATTCTGGCGGTACTGGTGGTGGGCGGTGTGTTCATCGGCGCAGCCATGATACTGGGCGGTATCACTTGGAAACTGCTGGCGTCGCGCAAGGCCCGCAGCGTGCGCAAAGCCGACCCGACGGTCGTCGATGCCGAGTACCACGTCGTCCGCAAGGCAGCCTTGCCGCAAGCACGCTAACGCGTATATGTAGTGCCGAGCCATGCTCGGCAGAAGCTCTCCCGGCAATGCCCCAGCCGAGCATGGCTCGGCTCTACCGCACGGCGAAGCGCCCTACCCCTCCCCAGCCCTCCCCTTCGCTGCACGAAAGGGAGGGAGCGATCTTGTAGTGCCGAGCCATGCTCGGCAG
>NZ_DAMBKV010000028.1:24312-31405 GCF_032066555.1 Stenotrophomonas sp. | reverse complement strand
CGCGCAGGCGCTCGTCCTGGGTGGCCACGCCGGTGGCGCAGTTGTTGAGGTGGCAGATGCGCAGGTACTTGCAGCCCAGCACGATCATCGGGCCGGTGCCGAAGCCGAAGCTGTCGGCGCCGAGCAGCGCGGCCTTGACCACGTCCAGGCCGGTCTTCAGGCCACCGTCGGTCTGCAGGATGGTGCGGCTGCGCAGGTCGTTGCCGACCAGGGCCTGGTGCGACTCGGCCACGCCCAGCTCCCACGGCACGCCGGCATAGCGGATCGAGCTGATCGGCGAGGCACCGGTGCCGCCGTCATGGCCGGACACGGTGATCAGGTCGGCACCGGCCTTCACCACGCCAGCGGCAATGGTGCCGACGCCGGCATGCGAAACCAGCTTCACCGATACCAGTGCATCCGGATTGATCTGCTTCAGGTCGTAGATCAGCTGTGCCAGGTCTTCGATCGAATAGATGTCATGGTGCGGCGGCGGCGAGATCAGGCCGATGCCGGGCTTGGCATAGCGCAGGCGCGCGATCAGCTCGTTGACCTTGTGGCCGGGCAGCTGGCCGCCTTCACCGGGCTTGGCGCCCTGTGCGACCTTGATCTGCAGCACTTCGGCATTCACCAGGTACTCAGCAGTAACGCCAAAGCGACCGGAGGCCACCTGCTTGATCTTGGAACGCTTCTCGGTGCCATAGCGTGCGGGATCTTCGCCGCCTTCGCCGGAGTTGGAACGGCCGCCGAGGCGGTTCATCGCTATCGCCAGCGCCTCATGCGCTTCCGGTGACAGGGCGCCCAAGGAAATGGCAGCCGTGTCGAAGCGCTTGAACAGCGCTTCGGCCGGTTCCACTTCATCCAACGGCACCGGCGTTGCTGCCGGCTTGAGCTGCAGCAGGTCGCGCAGCGCCGAGGTCGGGCGCGAATGCACCGCGTCCATGTACTTGCGCCAATCGGCGGCATCGCCGGTGCGCGAGGCGCGCTGCAGCGTCATCACCACGTCCGGGTTGTACATGTGGTATTCGCCGCCATGCACATACTTGAGCAGGCCGCCGACTTCCGGCTGCGCCAGATCGTTCCAGGCACGCACGGTGAGCTCGCGAGCTTCGGTATCCAGCCGTGCAAGGCCCACGCCGCCGATGCGGGCAGCGGTATCCGGGAAGCACAGTTCAACCACGTCCGGGTCGAGACCGACGATCTCGAACAACTGCGCGCCGCGATAGCTGGCGACAGTGCAGATACCCATCTTGGAGATGATCTTGCTCAGGCCCTTGTAGATACCCTTGCGGTAGCTGCGGCCGATCTGCGAGACCTCACCGCCCTTCTTCAACTGCAGGATGCCGCGCCGGCCCAGGTCGAACAGGGTCTGGTAGGCCAGGTACGGATACACCGCGGTGGCACCAAAGCCCAGCAGACAGGCCATGTGGTGCGCATCACGGGCGGTGCCGGTTTCCAGGATCAGGTTGACCTCACAGCGCAGGCCGACCTTCGAGAGATGGTGATGCACGGCGCTGGTAGCCAGCAGCGCATGCACCATCGGTCGGTCGGCGACCGGGTAGCGGTCGGACAGCAGCAGCATCACCACGCCGTCGCGCGCGGCCTGCTCGCACTCGGCGCAGATGCGCTCGATGCCGGCCTTCAGCCCTTCCTCGACGCTGTAGGACAGATCGATCAGGCGATTGCGCTCGACGTACTGCTCCATCTTCAGCAGCTGGCGCAGCTTGCGCTGGCTCAGCACCGGCGAGTTGAGGATGACGTGGTTCACCGTCTCCGCCGCGGCGTGGAAGATGTTGGTCTCCTTGCCGAGCTGAGTGGTCAGCGACATCGCGCACTCTTCGCGCAGCGGATCGATCGGCGGGTTGGTGACCTGCGCGAAAGCCTGGCGGAAGTAGTCGTACAGCGGGCGGGTGTGGCGGCTGAGCACGGCGATGGGGGTGTCATCGCCCATCGAACCGGTGGCTTCCTGGCCGGTTTCGGCCAGCGGCCGCAGCACCTGTTCGAGTTCTTCGGTCGTAAGCTGGAACAGCTTGTGGTAACTGCGCAGCGTTGCTTCGTCGAACGGCTCCTCGGCCAGCGAGGGATCGATCAACTCGGTCTGCAGGTAAGTCACACCCTGGTGCAGCCATTGCTTGTACGGCGCACGTGCACGGTTGATGCGGTCGATGGCGTCCGAATCGAGCAGGTCACCACGCTTGAGGTCGATGGCCATCATCTGGCCCGGGCCCAGCTTGCCCTTGCGCACCACGCGCTCGGTCGGCACTTCCCAGACGCCGGCTTCGGACGCCACCAGGAAGTGGCGGTCGGAGGTCAGCATCCAGCGTGCCGGACGCAGGCCGTTGCGGTCCAGGGTGCAGGCGGCGTAGCGGCCGTCGCAGGCGACGATGCCGGCCGGGCCATCCCAGGGCTCACTGTTCAAGCCGTAGAACTCGTAGAACGCGGCGAGGTCGGCGTCCTTGAACTCCAGCGACTGGGTTGCCGGTGGCACCAGGATGCGCAGCGCCTGGATCAGCTCCATGCCGCCGGCCACCATCAGCTCCAGCATGTTGTCCATGCTCTGCGAATCGGAGCCATGCATCGAGATCACCGGGTCGAGCTCGGCGATGTCGAACTTCGGCGTCTTCCACACCTTGCTGCGCGCCTGCGCCCAATGGCGGTTGCCTTCGATGGTGTTGATCTCGCCGTTGTGGGCGAGCATGCGGAACGGATGCGCCAGCGGCCAGCGCGGCATGGTGTTGGTGGAGAAGCGCTGGTGGAACACCACCACGCTGGATGCCAGTTCGTGGCGCTGCAGGTCCGGGTAGAAGGTGCTCAGCTTGTCCGGCAGCACCATGCCCTTGTAGCTGATGGCTTCGGCGCTGAGGGTGGTGACGTAGTAGTCGGCGACATCGCGCAGCGCCTGTTCGCTGCGGCGGCGCGACATGAACAGGGCCAGTGCGAACTGTTCGGCGCTCTGCTCGATGTCGGCATCGACGAACACCTGTTCGATCTTGGGCAGCGTGTCGCGGGCCAGCTGGCCGCAGACGCTGTCGTCGGTGGGCACTTCACGCCAACCGCGCGGATGGCAGCCGGCGGCGCGCAGCTGTGCATCCAGTTCGGCGCGACATCGCTGGGCCGCATCCGCGTCGTGCGGCAGGAACACCACGCCGGCGGCGAAGTTCGGCCCCAGCACGATGCCGGCCTCTTCGGCCAGCTGGCGCAGGAAGACGGTGGGTTTACGCAGCAGCAGGCCGCAGCCGTCGCCGGTGAGCCCGTCGGCAGCAACGCCGCCGCGGTGGGTCATGCGCGACAGCGCGGCGATGGCGGTATCCACCAGCAGACGCGAGGGTTGGTCGTCGAGCTGGGCGACCATGCCGAAACCACAGGCATCGCGTTCGTCTTGCGGGTCGTAAAGGCCTTGCGGAGTGCGGACAGCCATCTGTGCCTCGATGCGATTCAGGTGAGCGGCGACACTCCCGCCCGCTCGCTGAGCACGTCATGCATCGGATGGATCGCGCCGTGCTGCCGCACGTGCCGTTGGGGTAAGACCCGACGCACGCCGTTGCGGCGTATTCGCCTGATCCAAGCGCCCTCGCGCCCACCCGATGACGCAACGTGCTCGTTCAGGAGCGCACCTTGAGGTCACCGGATGGTTCGACTAAATCACAGTTGTTGCAGCGCCGCAATACATCGTTGCGAGCGCAACCAAAGCCTTGCCCGGCAAGGCTTTGGCTATACAAAAATCAACCGCAGCGCACGCCGCTGACCATACCTTTCTCATCGATTTCGATGTTCAGGCGTTCACCGATGAACTCCATGGTCACCGGCTGGTTGGGTTTGAGCACGCGCACATCGGTGGCGCCGGCATCTTCCTTGGCCTGGGCCTGCATGGCCTCGCTATAGGGCTGACCGACCAGGCCCTGCACCTGGCTGGCGTCGCAGGCGCCCGGTGGCGGCGTGGCTTCAGCGGGGGCGGCGGCTGCCTGTGCGGCCTGCTGGGATTCGTTCAGCGCCTCATCCTGTTCTTCCGGGGCTGGCTTGGTGCAGGCGCTGAGCGCCAGCAGCAGGGTAGCGGTGGCAATCAGGGCGGCGGGGCGGCGCAGGGCGCGCGGCGTCGACGGGAATTGCATCGGAACTCCAAGGTGTTGATGGTCGGTCCAAGCATATAGCCAAGTGAAGGCATTGTTGACGCTGCGTCGCAACGGGCGACGCGATACTTGCCGACCGCAGCAGCAAGGGGAGGTCCGCGATGGCCGCACATAGCGCAGCCGGGTTGCGCCACAGTAGTGACGATGAACCGGGCATACGCCGCATCCGTAGCGGACGCGGTTTCCGTTATGTGGATGCACGCGGGCATGCGGTAAAGGCGGCGACCACGCTGCAGCGCATTCGAGCGCTGGCAATTCCGCCGGCCTATACCCAGGTATGGATCTGTGCCCAGGCCAACGGTCACCTGCAGGCCAGCGGTCGTGATGCGCGTGGGCGCAAGCAGTACCGCTATCACCCGGACTGGGTGCGCATGCGCAGCGACGACAAGTTCGATCGCATCGTCGCCTTCGGCAAGGCCTTGCCGGGCCTGCGCCGACAGGTGCGGACCGACCTGAAACTGCCCGGCCTGCCGCGCGAGAAGGTGATCGCTATCGTGGTGGCGGTGATGGGCCGTACCTTGGGACGGGTTGGCAACGATGCCTACGCCCGCAGCAACCGCTCCTACGGGCTGACCACCCTGCGCAACCAGCACCTGCAGATACGGGGTGGCCGCGCCCAACTGCGCTTCAACGGCAAATCAGGGCAGCTGCAGGCCCTGCAGATCGATGACCCGCAGCTCGCCAGGCTGGTACAGCGTTGCCAGCAATTGCCAGGACAGTTGCTGTTCCAATACCGCGACGATACTGGCCGATTGCGGCCAGTGGACTCGGCCGATGTCAACGACTACCTGCGCCAGGCCACCGGCGATGCTTTCAGCGCCAAGGATTTCCGCACCTGGGGTGGCACGCTGGTGGCGCTGCGTGAACTGGCGCAGCTGCCGTTGCCGGACCACGGCGGCGAGCAGGCACTGAATGCCTTGCAGAACCAGGTGATCGCCGCGGTGGCGGCGATGCTGGGCAATACCCCGGCGGTATGTCGCAAGGCCTATATCGACCCCTGTGTGTTCGATGGCTGGCGCCAGGGCCAGTTGCTGCGACTGCGAGCGTTGCGCGGGCCACGGCAATGGGAGGCGGCGGCATTGCGCTTCCTGCGTGCTGCCCACCGCAGTGGCACGGGGTTCAGCCGCAGCGGATAGCGGTGATGTTGTTGGTGCGGCCTACCTCGATGGTCAGCCGCTCACCACCACCCGATGCCGGTGGCACTGTGCTCGCGGCGGGAGCCTCGGGTTGATTGCGCCCACGCACCACATTCACCTGCAGGCTATCGCTGTCGACACGGGCGCGCTCGACGGTGTCGGGCGCTGCGGCCAGGCCAACCGCACCACGCACCATGTCGGTATGGCATTGGCCGGAGACAATGCCGTCGATGGGCTGGATGCTGCTCACCCGTGCAGTGCTGCAGGCAGAAAGCATCAGGGCGGTGGCGGATACGGCAAGCAGACGGTACATGGCAGGCTCCGGTGACAGTGGCGTGGATGGCAGCATCACCGCTGCATTGTTTGCAGTAGATGAAATACACATCCTGTCCACGCGCATTTCACCGACGTCGGTGCTGCCCCTGCGCACACTGCAGGCTCCACCTGATAGCGAAAGGAGCACCGCAATGGCTACCTGCGACGTCTGTGGCAACAACTACGCCAATAGCTTCACCGTCACCCAGGGCAAGATTACCGGCACGTTTGATTCGTTCGAGTGTGCGATCCACGCGCTGGCACCGCGCTGTGCGCATTGCCAATGCGCGGTGATCGGCCATGGCGTGGAGGCAAACGGCGCCACCTATTGCTGCGAGCACTGCGCGCGCCATGCCGCTGGATGAGCGGGAGGGGAACGTCATGGCAACCAGGAAGAAGACGCCGGCAGTCAGCAAGGCTGCACCACGAAAGGCCGCCGCCAAGAAGGCCGCCGCACCGTCCGTCGACAGCGCTGCGCAGCGCACGGCAAGTCGTCAGCGCCGCTTGCAGGAGGACCTGCAGCAGCAGGAGAAACTGCGCAGCGCCACGCCCGAGCATCACGCTAGCGTGCAGGCCGGCGCCCGCCGCCAACCCAGCAAGCTGCCTGCGCAGCAGCTGGCCAAGCCGGGCAATGAACATGATCTGCGACTGGCCCCGCGCTATCTGGCCCCGGGCTACAAGGGCAGCGGCAAACTGAAAGGCATGCGCGCCATCATCACCGGAGGCGACTCCGGCATCGGCCGGGCGGTGGCGGTGTTGTTCGCCCGCGAAGGCGCCGATGTCGCGGTGCTGTACCTGAGCGAGCATGAGGATGCCAAGGTCACCTGTGGGCATATCGAGCAGGAAGGCCAGCGCAGCCTGGCGCTCAGCGGTGACGTGCGCGATCCGGCGTTCTGCGACCACGCGGTGCAGCAGGTGGCCAAGGCGTTTGGTGGTATCGACATCCTGGTCAACAACGCGGCCTTCCAGTTGCACTGCCATCACCTGGAGGATCTGAGTGATGAACACCTGCAGGAAACCCTGCAGACCAATATCGCCGGCTACATCCACATGGCGCGGGCGGCGCTGCTGCACATGGGCGAGGGCGCCAGCATCATCAACACCGGCTCGGAGACCGGTCTGTTCGGTAGCAGATCGTTGATCGATTACGCAGCGACCAAGGGCGCGATCCATGCATTCACCAAGTCCCTGGCCAGCCAGTTGCTGCCGCGCGGCATCCGCGTCAACTGCGTCGCGCCGGGGCCGGTATGGACACCGCTGAACCCCGCCGACAAGGTGGCTGAAGACGTGGCCGAGTTCGGCAAGGACAGTGACATGGGACGCCCGGCGCAGCCGGAGGAAGTGTCGCCGGCGTATGTGTTCCTGGCATCCCCGATTACTGCCAGCTATATCAGCGGCGCGATCCTGCCGGTGATGGGCGGCCCGCGCGGTTGACGGTGGGCTCAAGCCCCGTCCCCGCCGGCCCTGCTCGTTGGCTGCGCAAGGGGAGGGGCTACAGCTCCCTCCCTTGCGCAACGCGCAGGGGAGGGTTGGGGA
>NZ_DAMBKV010000028.1:0-24212 GCF_032066555.1 Stenotrophomonas sp. | reverse complement strand
CAACCTCCCCCTTGGCTGCGCCAAAGGGGAGGGGCCAAAGCTCCCTCCCTTGCGCAACGCGCAGGGGAGGGTTGGGGAGGGGTGCTCTTTGCAGGAACGTTGATCCACGAGCCCAAGCAACAGCCAAAGCCACCCCCTCCCAACCTCCCCCTTGGCTGCGCCAAAGGGGAGGGGCTACAGCTCCCTCCCTTGCGCAACGCGCAGGGGAGGGTTGGGGAGGGGTGCTCTTCGCAGGAACGTTGATCGACGAGCGCAAGCAACAGCCAAAGCCACCCCCTCCCAACCTCCCCCTTGGCTGCGCCAAAGGGGAGGGGCCAAAGCTCCCTCCCTTGCGCAACGCGCAGGGGAGAGGGCGATGCGGTGCATTCCTCGCCGATAATCCACCCAGCAATCGACGCAGGAAGATCCGATGTCACAGCAGGAAAGCTGTCGTGTTCTGGTGTTGGGCGGTTACGGTCATTTCGGCGCGCGCATCGTGCGCGCACTTGCGATTACACCGGGCATCAAAGTCATAGCCGCTGGGCGCAATCCAGCGCAGGCCGCAGCCAATCTGCACGGTGTGGATCTGGCGACCATCGAGTTGTGCCGGCTGGATACCGCCGCCGCTGATTTCGAGGTACAGCTTGCGTATACGCGAGCAGCCTTGGTCATCCATACCGCAGGGCCGTTCCAAGGGCAGGGCTACGATGTGGCACAGGCCTGCCTGCGTGCGGGCATGCACTACATCGATCTGGCCGACGGCCGCGACTTTGTCGCCGACTTCCCGCAGCAGTTGCAGGCCCTGGCCGAACAGACGCAACGCAGTGCGATCAGCGGCGCCAGCACCTTGCCGGCGCTGTCCAGCGCGGTGGTGGATGCACTCGCCCCGCAGTTCGATCAGCTGCACAGCATCGACATGGTGATTGCACCCGCACAGGCCACGCCGCTGGGCATGGCCACCGTGCGTGCGGTGCTGTCGTATTGCGGCAAGCCGTTCGAGTGCTGGCTGGATGGCCGCTGGCAGACGGTGATCGGCTGGGCCGATCCGCAGCCGGTGCGCTTCGCCCGCATCGGTCCGCGCCTGGCTTCGCCCTGTGATGTGCCGGACCACACGCTGCTGGTGCAGCGCTATCCGGGCGTGGCGACCGTGCGCTTCCGCGCGGCGCTGGAGTTGCCGTTCCTGTCGCGCTGCCTGGCTGCGATGGCCTGGCTTCGGCGCATGGGCCTGCCATTGCCGATGGAAGCGCTGGCCGGCGTATTTGCCCGCGCTGGTCGCTGGTTCGATCGCTTCGGTACCGATCTTGGCGGCATGCGCATCACCCTGCGTGGCCAACGCGGCGTCCTGCAGCACATTGTGCATTGGGATCTCACTGCTCCAATGCTGCACGGTCCGGAGATTCCGACCTTCGCGGCCGTGCTGCTGGCACGCCGTTTCGCCCGCGGCGAAGTGTTGCCGATCGGAACCCATGCCTGTCTTGGGCTGTTGACGCTGGCCGAGTTCGAGAGCGAGTTCGCGCGCTGGCAGATCGACAGCGCCGTCAGCTGAATCATTCAGCCCGGCAGCGGTCGGGGTGCCATCCGGGCTATTGACTACAAATGTAGGCAGATCTACCGTGACGACAAATGTAGTCACGGAGACGGCCATGCGCCGCAAGACCATCGGGGACCAGGAACTGGCCCTGCTGCAGTACATCGGAGAGAACGAACCCACCAGCGTCGGCGAGGTTGCCGCACGCTTCGGTGAGGCCCGCGGACTGGCCCGCTCCACCGTGCTGACGATGATGGAGCGCCTGCGCAACAAGGGCTACCTGCAGCGCGAGCAGGACGAGGGCGTGTACCGCTACTGCACCACGGCCGAGCAGCAGGACGTGGTCAACGGCGCGGTCGGCAGCTTCGTCGAGAAGACCCTGCAGGGCTCGATCTCGCCGTTCGTGGCGTGGATGTCGGAGAAGGCCGAGGTCAGCGACAACGAACTGGCCGAACTGGAAGCACTGGTCAGCAAGCTGCAATCGCAGCGCCGGGAGGACTGAGCCATGTCGATGACGCTTGAGTTGTTGGGCAGCCGCCTGTTGGCGACCAGCGTGCAGACCGCGCTGTTGGCTGGGCTGGTGTGGCTGCTGTGCCGATATGTGCGACGGCTGCCGGCCAGCACCCAGTGCGCGCTGTGGTGGCTGGTGGCGGTGCAGGCGGTGGTTGGCCTGTTCTGGGTGTCACCGCTGGAGTTGCCGCTGCTGCCTGCGGTCGAGGCTGCACCGGTGGTGGCACAGGCTGCCGCAACCGCTGCGCCGGTGACTACCGCACCGCTCATCGTGATGCAGCCCTTGCCGGTGGACAGCAACTGGTCATGGAGCCTGGTGCTGATGGCGTTGTGGGCCGCCGGTGTATTGGTGATGGCCTTGCGCACCGCGCTGGCGTATCGCGCCAGCCGTGCCCTGCTGCGTGCCGCACAGCCCTGCCACGACCACAAGCTCAACGCCGCACTCGCGCTGGCCGCCGATGCGCATGGCCTGCACCGCGCACCGCGCCTGATGCTCAGCACTGCGATCGACTCGCCGCAGCTGATTGGACCGTGGCGTCCGGTACTGCTGTTGCCGGCACGTGGCCTGCAGCGCATGGGCGACGACCAGCTGGACATGGCCTTGACCCATGAGCTGGTGCATCTGCAACGCCATGACCTGTGGCTGGGATTGGTGCCTGCGCTCGCCCAGCACCTGTTCTTCTTCCATCCGGTGGTGCACCTGGCCGCCCGCGAATATGGCATTGCCCGCGAAGCCGCGGTGGATGCCGCGGTGGTCGCCGGTGACCGCCACTGCCGCCAACACTACGGGCGCCTGCTGCTGCAGCTGGGCGTCGCTCCCCGGCCCGGTGCTGGTCTGGCCAGCGCGTCGCCGACCTTCCTCAGCCTCAAGCGGAGATTGCTCATGTTGCAGGACACTTCTTCCTTCCCGCGCGTCGGTGCGGCCCTGATCATCGCTGCCGTCGCGCTGGTCGGCGTAGCACCGCTGCGGTTGGTGGCGATGCCGGTACCGCCTGCGCCACCCGCACCGCCTGCTCCTGTGGCCGCGCCCGTCGCGCCGGTTGCGCCAACTGCACCGGTTACCCGCTCGGCGACACGTACGGTAGTTGCCGGCACTGCGGTACCCGCTGCACCGCCTGCGCCGCCAGCACCACCGGCATTGGTCGTGCCACCCGCACCGCCGGCGGCCCCGCCAGCCCCCGCTGCACCACTCCGCACGCAAGGCGTTATCCACCTTTCCAGCAACCAGAACGCCGATGGTTATGTGCTGATCAGGGGCAACCACAACGTCATGAATGGCAGCGTCGCCGACCTGCGCGAAGCCAAGCAACTGGACGATGGCAAGGGCGTGCTGCTGGTACGCCGTGATGGCAAGCGCTATGTGGTGCGTGATGCGGCAACCTTGTCGCGCTTTGAGCAGCTACATGCCGAGACCGTGCGTCTGGCTGATGCGCAGGGTCGGCTGGGTGACCGGCAGGGAGCGTTGGGTGACCGCCAGGGGCAGATCGGTGAGCGCATGGGCGAGATCGGCGCACGGATTGGTGAGTTGGCGAGTGAGCAGGCGCAGCTGGCATTGAGTTCGGGTGAACGTACCGCCGCACAACGCCGCGCGTCTGAAGAGGCACGGCGCAAGCTTGATCAGGCCCGCGAAGAAATGCAGAACCCGGCGATGCGTGCGGAGATGGAAAGCCTGGCCGCACAGCAGGTGGCCTTGGGCAAGCAGCAGGCGGAGCTGGGCAGGCAGCAGGCAGCAGCCAGTGCCAGGGCCAATCGTGATGCGGAGCAGCTGATTCGCGAAGCGATCAGCAGTGGAGTCGCGCAGCCGCTTGGTGGGTGATGTTCTGGGAGGGTTCGCTGGGGCTTGGCTTTAGAGCTGAAGCAAAAGCACCCCTCCCCAACCCTCCCCTGCGCTTCGCGCAAGGGAGGGGGCCAAGCTCTGCTCCCTCCCTTTGGCGCAGCCAAGGGGAGGGTTGGGGAGGGGTAGGCTCTTGAAGTGAAGCGAGAAGAGCAACTGAAACTCAGCGCTCAGCTTCCAACGCCAACTCCGCCCGCTCATCTGCTTCCGCCTGCACCAAGCGCAGGAACAGCTGCGCCAATGTCACCACATCCTGATGGTTATGCTCACCAACACGGCGCAGGTTGCGCGCGCTGCCACCGCGCAGGTAGCTCAGCCACGCCGCAGGCGCTTCCGAACCCGGCAGGTCATCCTCGCGTGCGATCAGCAGCAACTGCCGTTCGATGGTCGCCAGCCGGCAGTTCTCCCAGGTACCGCGATAGCGGCGGCGGGTGGGGAACAGCAGGTCCACGTGATCCAATGCCGAAATCGGATCACCGCGCCGCGCCAACCGGTAACGCGTCTTCAACAACGGCGCGTCATAGCAGCGGCCGTTGTAACTGGACAGCACGGTCGTTGGGGCCAGCCAGCTGGCGAACAGCTCCAGCATCGCGCTCTCCGCACCCATCGTCGACATCAGCAGCTGGCGCACGCGCAGGCCTTCGCCGCGCGCTGCATCGTGATGCCAGTCGGCGGCACCGATCATGAAGGCACGGGTACCGGTGCCGCCGGCCAGGCCGGTGGTTTCGGTGTCGAAGAACAGCAGATCCTGCGGTGCGACGGATTCTTCAGGACGTTTGCTGAAAGCCAACGACAGCGCTTGCGTTGGAATTGCCTGCGGGATGAAGGCTTCGATCAGGTGCAGGCCAGGTGCAATCTCGGTGCCGGGTAGATCACGATCCACCGGGCCACGTTCGACCTGTTGTGCAGGAGCGATGGCACGGTTGCGTGTCGCCAACAAGCGCCGCAATGCGGCGCCGTCCTGCGGGGCCGCGGGTTTGTGCTGGATCTGATCGACCCATCCAAACACCGAAGATTCCGTCTTCGGCTTTTGTGGGAGCGGCGTCAGCCGCGAAGCCACTGCTGTATCCGAAGCCGGAGAAGAAACCGATGCATCCGGAGCAACCGGCAATGCTGCAGGGTCCCCCATCGCTGGCTTCGCGGCTGACGCCGCTCCCACAAAAGCCATGGGCGCTGCGGGCTCCACAGGCGCTGCCGTTGCCAGCCCCGCTTGCTTACGCAGGGCCTTCAGTTTGTCCAGGCTGATGCTCATGGCAGCAGGTCGAGCGCCTCATCGGCGGCAACCGCCTGCACCTGGTCGCAACGCTCGGCGGACAGCAGCGACAGCACCTTCAAGGCCAGCGAACGCGGCGTCTCGCCCTTGTCCTCTTCCTGTGCCGCCAGCACCGGGCCCACGCAGGCGGGGCAGCCGGCATTGCAGTCGCAGCGCTCCACCAGCTCCAGGGCGCGCTGCACCAGCTCGCCCTGGCGCTGCCATAGCGGCTCGCTCAGGCCCACGCCGCCGGGGAAGTTGTCGTACAGGTATACCGTCGGCACGAAGCTCTGCATCAGCTCCACCGCGCCTTCGCCGGCTTCGTTGCCGCGCAGCTGGCCACGGCCGGTCTGGTCGGCTACCGCAAACCAGGCACCGTCACCATTGCCCACCGCCTTCTGCAGGTCGCGGGCGTCGGCCATCACCGCCACGGTGGCGACGATGTGCAGCGCATAGGCGGCACCGAGGAAACCATCCAGCGCGTCCTGCTTCTGCGCGAAGCTGCGCAGCAGCGTGGCCTGCGGCAGCTGCCACCAGACGGCGGTGGTATGCAGTTCCTGGTCGGGCAGGTTGACCGGGCCGTAGCCGATGTTCTCATGCGTGTAATAGCGGATCTTCTTGTAACCGGCCACGCGCCGCACCACATGCACTTCGCCGTGGTGTGAATCGCCACGGCCGGCGCCGTTGCCATCAAAGCGGTCCAGTACTTTCAGCTTGGTGTAGTCGATGCTGTCGGTGTAGTAGTCGACGTGCGTGCGGGTCACGTAGGCCTTGCGGCCGTCCCAGTCCAGCCGCTCCACCTGGTACGGCGTGCTCTGCACCATGTGGATGGCGCCTTCGTACAGGGTCAGCGCAGCGGCGGAATAGTCCACCTCGGCGATGATCTGCTGCTTGCCGTCGCTGCGGTCCACCACCACGAAGTTGCCATCGGCCACCGCGCGCAGGCTCACCGCATTGGCGGGGTAGCTGTCGGCAATCCATTCCCAGCGGTCGCCTTCCTGGTGCACCACTTCGGTTTCGGCCAGGGCCTGCAGGAATACCAGCGGATCGATCGGCCCGAACGGTTCGCCTGCGAGGAATGGCAGCTCGAAGGCGGCGCAGCGGATGTGATCGAACAGGATCAGCGGCTGGTCCGGCGAGATGCGTGCGTGCTCGGGCGTGGCATTGGCGAAGAAATCCGGATGCCGCACCACGTACTGATCCAGCGGCTGGCTGCTGGCCACCATCACGCCGAGCGCGGCCTGCTGGCGGCGACCGGCGCGGCCGAAGCGCTGCCACGTCGCCGCAACGCTGCCGGGGTAGCCGTTGAGGATGACCACGTCGAGTGCACCGATATCCACGCCCAGCTCCAAGGCCGAGGTGCTGACGATGCCGTCGATGTTGCCGGCACGCATCGCCCGTTCCACCTCGCGGCGCTCGGTCGGCAGGTAGCCGCCGCGGTAGGCGCGGATGCGCGCCGGCTTGCGCGGGTCGTTATCGAAGATGTCCTTCAGGTACTTGGTCAGCACCTCCACCATCAAACGCGTCTGCGCGAACACCAGCGTCTTCAAGCCGCTCTTGATCGCGATGCGGGCAATGCGGTTGGCCTGGGAACGCGCCGAGGCGCGCAGGCCAAGATCCGGGTTGATGACCGGTGGGTTCCACAGCAGCACGTGCTTGGGCCCCGTCGGTGCGCCAGACTCGGTGATCGCATGCACCTTCTCTTCCACCAGCGCCTCGGCATGCGCATGGGGGTTGCCGATGGTGGCCGAGCACAGGATGAACTGCGGTTGCACGCCATAGAACGCACAGATGCGCTTGAGCCGGCGCAGCACATTGGTGACGTGGCTGCCGAATACGCCGCGATAGGTGTGGATCTCGTCGATCACTACATAGCGCAGGTTCTCGAAGAACTGCGCCCACTTGGTGTGGTGCGGCAGGATGGCCTGGTGCAGCATGTCGGGGTTGCTGACCACGATATCGCCGTGCAGGCGGATCGCCTGGCGCGCATCGCCGGGGGTATCGCCATCGAAGGTGAAGGCCTTGACCCCGAGGTCGCCGGCCCGGTTCAGCTCCAGCAGCTCGGCCACCTGGTCCTGCGCCAGCGCCTTGGTCGGGAACAGGTAGAGCGCCTTGGCATTGCCCTGCATCGCTGCGCTGACCACCGGCAAGGTGTAGCACAGCGATTTGCCGGAGGCGGTGGGGGTGATGATGGCGACGTGCTCGCCGCGCTGGCTGGCATTCCAGGCCTCGGCCTGATGCGAATACAGCTGCTCGATGCCGCGTGCTTTCAGCGCGGCTTTCAGTGCCTCGGGCACGTCATCGGGGATGGGGGCATAGCAGCCTTCGCGGCCCGGAATGGTGAAACTGCCGGTCACCCGGTCCTTGTAGCGCCGCGCCAGGCGCTGGCCGAGCAGCGAGCCGTCACGCGAGGGCAGGCCATCGGTGGTTGCCAGCGCCCGTTCGCTGGCTTCGGTGCGGGGAGCGAGGGAAAACGCCATGCACGGACTGCCGATCAAAGAGCCTTATGGAAGCATATCGCCGTCTCAATGGCTGAGACGGCGATATGCCGAAGCGAACGGCATGTCTGCGCAGTACGCCGCTCTCCAGGTTTTGGTCCTTCCCGGCGAAGCTCAGAACATCTGTTGCTGCCCGGGGGGCGGGCGCTTGCGCATATCCTCGGTCAAGGCCGTACGCCGCCGCCTGGCGTCGCGTATGCCAATGAACAGCCGTGGCAGTTGGCTGCCAAGCAGGGCCAAGGTGAGCAGAAGCAGCAAAGTGCCGCCGATGGCGGAGGGCGTTTTGCTGGGGTCGCCGTCCAGCGCCGACAGTTCCACACGCAGGCCGTTGCCGGTTTGGGTCACTCCTATGACGCGGGCATTGATCTGGAATGGTGACTCCTTGCCCAGCAGCTGCTGGGTGCGCTGCCATTGCTCCAGCAAACCGTTCGCGCCGTGGTGGTCGCCGCTTCCGTAGTCGCCACCGCTATCAGCATCCTCGGCAGAAGGATCTGCAACACGTTCATCCATTGCCAGCGTCACCCCATCCTCGCCCTGAGCCAGAATCTGCGCTGTCTGCCTGGACAGCGCGTGGGCAATGTCGGCGGAGGCGAAATCGCGGGTAAGCCCGCGGATGTTCTCGACGTCAGCGATGTTCAGTTCGATGCTGTTGAAGGCAGGTGGAAAATCCCCCAGCTTGCGCAGTTCCTGCGCCAGCGCCGGCCAGTCCGTCAGCAACCTGCTGCCGTTCTCATCATGGACTTCGAGCTGCAGCGCTCGTGCCAGCGAGCTCTTCAATGCATCACATTCGGCGGATGCGGTGGCGCAAACGGTCTCCAGCAGAGTCACCAGGTCATGCAGCCCACTGACTTCCAGCACCGACGGGGATGCGCCCAACGGATAGTTGCCCGTGCCAGCCATCATCGCGGTGAGCATCGCCTGTGAACTGGACCTGCGTGTCTGCAGGTAATTGCCCGAGTACAACGCCATGAGCGCTGGATCCAGTTGGAGCGAGCCCGCCTTGACGGGCTTGCCGCCCCAGCGGATCTGCAGGCAATCGGCGCCGGCAATCATTTCGCCGGAGTCGTCGCGGTGCGATGCGGGTGCACAGAACCCCGTACCGGAGAGCTGCAGCGTATCGCCGCGCGATGGCGGATTCTTCAGCAGCGATTGCGCGCTTGCATCCTCGCGCACCTTGCCGGGCATGATCGCGGCAATGCTGGTTTTCAGCTTCGGGATGACGCCATCATTTCCCGCCAGCGACAGCATCAGCGCAAACCCGCCCACCAAGCTCAGCAATAGCGGTGTGCGCCAGCGGGCTTCAGGGAAGCGTCGCTGTTCGTCTTCCAATGACCAGCCGTTGCCGAGCCCGAGGACTCGGCCACTGTCGCGGTCAACCTCGATTTCGACCGATTCGCCGGAAGTGACGCGGCCGCTGTTGCGCCAATGAGCGGGCAGGTGCAGCTTCAGGCTGTCGCCGAGAAGTGCATGGGTGTTGACCACGGCGGCGTTGCCGGCAGCGCGCTGGGTGAACATCAACAGCGGGCCGCGGGCGCGATCAACCTGGCGTCGTGGGAGGGCATCCGCGCGTGGGCGCCGCAGCGCCAGCAGGATGCCGACAAGCACGCAGCCCAACCCGCCAAGGATGAACATCGTCTGCGCAATCCTGCCCAACGGGCACGCGCCAAGCCACAGCAGGATCGCCGCTGCCAACCAGGCCAAGGCCAGCGCTTTTTTCCAGCGTTGCTGCAGGCGCAGCTGCGCTTCGACCGCGGTCTCGGTGCGCTGATGCAACCATTCAACCGAATCAGCAGTCGGCGTGGTTGGGGCAGCCGGCGCAACGCTTCCGGGAGCACGCTCGGATCGCGCGGGTGCGGCGTCTGTTGCGGCGGCGGTGGCTGGCGTACCTGCTACCGCACGCTGGCGGCCGCCCACCACATCGAAGCCGTTCAATGTGACGACGATGGCGATATCGCCGGAAATCACCACTTCCGCGTCGTTTTCGGCGCCCACAAACGCCGGGGCGTCGTAGGGCATCAGCACGGTCACGTCATTGATGGTGTCGTGCAGGGTGGTGCCACTGTTGATGCTCACGCCATGCTGGCGGTACGGCCCTGTCAGGCGGCGGACCTCGGGCTGGAACAGCAAATTCTCCGTGACCTTCAGCGGCTCCAGGGCTGCGATTTCCGGTTCCGTCAGCGGGCGTGTGACCGGCGTCCTGCGTAATACCTGCAAGGCATCATGGTTGGCCGAGCGCCGTGACTGGTAGATCAGATAGCTGACCAGGGCGAAACCCAGCAGCAACAGTTTCACAACGATATAGAAGCTCATGAATGCAACCTCTGCGCGGCTGCCCCATTTGAGCGCGCATACGCGCCTGCCATCCTGGCCATCGTTCCTCCTATGAACTGATCGGCGAAATCCGTTTTTTTGCTGCAGTCAGTGACCGTCGCCAGGCACTGCACCGATGAATGTGAATGGACATCATGGGTGCCCAGCCACCTGCCACGAAATTTGAAGGTGGCGTCGGTAATATCGTGTGGCTCGGGCGTTCATGATAGGACGGGTAGGTGATGTGGCGATACAGGACGATGCTGGTAGTGCTGGGGGCCCTGGCATGCTTCCACGCGCAGGCCCAACAAGTGCCGGTAGCACCGCCTGCGGAAACCACCGCTGCGCCTGAAGCGACCCTGCCGACGGATCAGGATGCGCAACTGCCTGCAGGGCAGGACAACGTCACCACCCTGGGTGAGGTGCGCGCGATCAAGCCCGAGGACGACGAGCCGCTGGATCTGTACCGCTTCAAGAACCCGGTACAGGCCGCGCCCAACCGTTTCAGCAAGAACTGGAGCGAGCCACCCACGCCGGAGCAGGTGGGCATGAGTGGAGGCTACCTGATGATGGGTATCGGCTATGGCCTGATGAAGGCTGGGCAAGGCTTGAACAAGCTCACCGGCGGCCCTGACCAGATCCAGTCGGCCATCGCCCGGCCGCCGCCGGAGCTGACCGAGCAGGAGCGACAGCGAGCCGCCGAGTACTGTGCGATCAACGGCTGTACGGCGCCCGAGCGCTGAGCACAGGGCGTTCCGGCCAGGGCATTGGCGGGGCAGGGGAGCCGCGCCAATCCGAGCGATATTGGCCGGATCGGATTAAAGTAGCGCCCATGAACAATCAACAGATTCCCGGCGGCCTGCTCATTGCCATCGAAGGCATTGATGGCGCCGGCAAGACCACGCTCGCCCACACCCTGGCCCAGCACCTGCGCGCTGCAGGCGCACAGGTGGTGCTGGGCAAGGAGCCGACCAATGGTCCGTGGGGCACCCGTCTGCGTGCTACCGCTGCCACCGGCCGGTTGAGCCCGGAGCAGGAGGTCGAATACCTGCTGCATGACCGTCGCCAACATGTGGAAGAAGTGATCGCCCCCGCGCTGGCGCGGGGCGAGATCGTCATCCTCGATCGCTATTTCCCGTCGATGGTTGCCTACCAGGGCGCCGCCGGCCTGCCGCTGGACGAGATGCTGCAGGCCAACGATTTCGCGCCGCGCCCGAACCTGTTGCTGTTGCTGGACCTGCAGCCGGAGCAGGGGCTGGAGCGTATCCGCGCCCGTGGCGACAAGCCCAATCACTTCGAAACCGCACAGAACCTGGAACGTTGCCGGCTGATCTTCCAGCAGCTGGAGCTGCCCAACAAGCAGATCATCGATGCCAGCCAGAACGAAGCCGAAGTGCTGGCTGATGCGCATGCGGCGATTGTCGCGGCCTTGGCGCTGCGCGTGGGTGACCACGGCGCGCAGCTGCTGCAGAACGTGCAGGGTTCGGAGCTGTAGAAAGCAGCCGTAGCTGGCAGCGCCCGCATCCCACGTTGTGGAAGCGGCGTCAGCCGCGAAGCTGAGGCTGTTGAAGCGCAGGTAGCGTGTGCCATCTGATGATGTACGTGCTTCGCGGCCGACGCCGCTCCCACAAACAGTGAAAGCCTCTGGCTTGTCGCTACTGGCATCCAACAAGCACATGACTTCTTCGCCTCGACGCCCACGTGCCAAGCCCATTGCTGCACCGGCACAGCCGCTCCTGCATCCCCGCAACCGTCACCAGGGCCGCTATGACCTGGTGCGGTTGGTCGCGGCAAACCCTGCATTGCGTGCGCATCTGATCCGTACCCCGGCCGGCACCGACAGCATCGATTTCAGCAATCCAGCCGCCGTGCGTGAACTCAACCGCGCGCTGCTTGCCAGCGACTACGGCATCCAGCAATGGGATATCCCGGATGGCTATCTCTGCCCGCCAGTTCCGGGTCGGGTGGATTACCTGCACGGTCTGGCGGATCTGCTGGCTGCAGACAATGACGGCGCAATTCCACGTGGACCCGCGGTGCGCGCGCTGGATATTGGCGTCGGTGCCAACTGCATCTATCCCCTGCTTGGGCAGGCCGAGTACCGCTGGCGCTTCCTCGGCAGCGATATCGATGCGGATGCGTTGCAGGCCGCCAATGCCAATGTGCAGGCCAATGGTCTCGGCCAGATCATTGAAGTGCGCCAGCAGCATGCACGCGGCAACCTGTTCGCTGGCCTGCTGCAGGCCGATGAGCGCTTCCACCTGACACTGTGCAACCCGCCGTTCCATGCCTCGGCCAACGAGGCGGCACAGGGCAGCCAGCGCAAGCTGCGCAATCTGGGCAGCGCGCAGGCAGGCAGCCGCAAGGCGCCTGCGCTGAACTTCGGTGGCCAGGCCAACGAACTGTGGTGCACCGGTGGTGAGGCCTCATTCCTGCGCCGGATGATCCGCGAGAGCGTGGATATCCAGCACCAGGTGCTGTGGTTCAGCTCGCTGGTGGCCAAGAGCGAGCATTTGCCCGATATCCACAAGCAGTTGGCCAAGGTTGGCGCGGGCGAGGTGCGTGAAGTAGCGATGGCGCAGGGCAACAAGCAGAGCCGGTTTGTTGCCTGGAGCTTCCATGGCGAGGCGGCGCGCAAGGCCTGGATGCAGGCAACGCAGGCTTGAATCGTCAGGCCGTAGACCGGGTAAGCGCGGCGCACCCGGGAAGCAGGGAACACAACGTCCGTCCGAGCACGCGCCAACAGCCCCGGGTGCGCTGCGCTTACCCGGGCTACAGGGGCCGATCAGGTTCTTCTCAGGGGCATGGCGCCCGGGCTTCAAACCGGCTTCAAGCCGACACGCCGGCCAGTACCGCGTACATCACCACGAAGGTGACCAGGAAGAAATAGATGAAGCCGATGAAGCTGTAGCGCAGCAGCGTCAGGATCGGGTTGCCACCGTATACGCGCTGCTGCATCCAGAACAGGTAAATCGGCACCGACAACCACAACAGTGCGTACAGCCAGCCACAGAGCGTGCTGATCGCTGCGCTGCCGATCGCACCACTGATACCGGCGATGAGGAAGGTGCTCAGCAACACCAGCATCAACCAGCAGTGGCTGTACAAGGCCACTACCAGGTGTTCGAGGTAGCCCATCTGCCGCTGCCTGATATAGGCGACGCGCAGCACCAGCGCGAAGATCGGCATCAGGAAGAACAGCGCACCGGGCAGCGAGGTCAGGATGGCCTGGACATACAGGTCGGTCTTGTTGCCCATGCGCTCGACATTGGCCTGGCCATTGGCCAGGCGGCGATTGAGCCAGTTGCTGACGAACTTCGGCCAGCCCTCCAGCACGATGGGGTTGGTCTCGGCGTCCCAAGGCTTGCCGTTGACCGGGACATTGATGAAGACGGCCTTCTTCTCGGCCCTGACGCGGTCCGCTGCGTCGTTGGCGCGCGCCAGCGCCGAGTCGGTAGCGCTGCGTGCGGAAGGCGCTGCCTGCGCTTCAAGCTCGGCGCGGCGTTGCGCCGCCGACGTGTTGACCGCGGCCATGGCCACGGCGAATGCCGCGGCGGCGGCGGGCGTCGCTTTCTGCTGCTGCTCCAGCTGCGCAACCTGTGCTGCCCGCGTGGCTTCCACCTCGGCCACGGTTTGCGCCTTGGCATAGGCCTGATCGGCGTTGTTGCCGGTGCCGAAATCGTCGCTATGCAGGGTCAGCTTGCCGACGAAGAAGGTGAACAGGGTGAGGATCACGAACAGCCGCAGCGGCTGCACATAGCCGACGCGCTGGCCCTTGAGGAAGTTGACGGCAATCCGGCCCGGCACCAGCAGGTCACGCAGGGTGCGGAAAATGCGACCGTCCAGGTGCCAGAACGATTCGAACACCTCTTCGACCGCATGCCCGAAGTTCTTCAGTGGGTTATGCGCCGACTGCCCGCAGCCATGGCAGTAGTGGCCCTGCAGCGGCGTGCGGCAGTTCTCGCAGGCACCGTGCTCGGAAGTGGAATGCACGACTTCGGTCTGGCTCATGGGCTGGCGCGGCGGGCAACGGTTGGAAGCCGCATACGATAACGGGGTTTTCCGGCTTCGTTCAGTATCCGTTACAAAAAATACCCGCCGAAGTAGAGCCCCTCTCCCGTTTACGGGGGAGGGGTTGGGGTGGGGGAAGCTCCTCGCTCGTAGACCCCAAAGCCCAAGCCCCCAAGCCTCAACCGCCCCGCACCTTCCGATGCCACAGCGCATTGACGATCACCCAGCGCCCGTCAAACCGTCCCATCTGCAGGTGATCGATGAACCACGGGCTCTCCAGCCGCACCGTGGCGATGTCCTCGTCCACCTGCAGCACCGTCACCGTGCGCTGCCACCGCTCGCGCGGCGTCTTCAGCGCGCCCTCGCGGGTGAAGCGGATCAGCTCATCCGAGCTCATCCGGCCCAGGCCCAGGGTTTCATTGGGATTGGCAACCACATTGCGCTTGGCCAGATCCGGATGCAGCGCCCGCGTCACCCGTGCGACATCGCCTTCCAGCTGACCGTCCATATAGTCGTAAGCAGTGGCCTCGATGGCCTGCAGGGTGGCTGCATCGGGTGGCGCCGCGACGGCGTTGCCGGCAAAGCAGAGCATTCCCACAACAAACACGCGTAGTGCAGCTGACAGCATGGCCGGCTCCTGATGGGTGGTGGCTGGGGAATCGTGGCAGTTGCGGGTGGAGATGCAATGGGCTGGAGGTCATCAAGGTGAAGATCAAAAGCTACCCCTCCCCAACCCTCCCCTTCGCCTCCGGCGAAAGGGAGGGGGCGGAAGGTTGCGCTGCTCTGCTCCTCCCCTTTGGCGAAGCCAAGGGGGAGGTTGGGAGGGGGTGCTTGCATGCCCTTGGTTTTGATTTCATCCAACCAATTGCAAGAAAGCAGAACGCCACGCAATGCGTGGCGTTCTGCGTTCAATCGTAGCGGCAAACCGTCAAGGCATTACGGGTGGCGTATACGCCAGCGTCGCACCCAGCGCCCACAACAGCAGCAGCACCAGCGGGGTATGCACCAGCAGCTGCACGAAGGTGAAGCCGATCAGGTCGCGGGCCTTCAGGCCGAGCACGCCGAGCAGCGGCAACATATAGAACGGGTTGATCAGGTTGGGCAGGGCTTCGGCGGCGTTGTAGATCTGCACCGACCAGCCGAGGTGGTAATGCAATTCATTGGCCACCTGCATCACGTACGGGGCTTCGATGATCCACTTGCCACCGCCGGAGGGGATGAAGAAGCCCAGCACCGCCGAATAGCTGCCCATCAGCAGCGCGTAGGTGTCGTGGCTGGCGATCTGGGTGAAGAAGGTGGAGATGATGTGGGCCACGCTATGGCCTTCGCTGCCGTTGACCGTGGTCATGATGGCGGCGATGGAGCCGTACAGCGGGAACTGGATCAACACGCCGGTGGTGGACGGGACGGCGCGCGAGACCGCATCGAGGAAGCTGCGCGGGCGCCAGTGCAGCAGCGCGCCAGCCATCAGGAACAGAAGGTTGTAGGTGTTCAGGCCGGAGATCGCCTGGATCGCCGGCTTGGTGCTGAACTCGTGGATCAACCAACCCGCGGCCAGCGCAACCAGCAGCAGGATCAGCAGCGGGCTGTGTTCCAGCCACTCGCCGGGGCGGGTGGGCTTGGCCTTGGCCGGGGCGGCATCGGCGCTGACATCCACGCCGCAGTCGGCGGCATCGCGCGCCGAGTTGGCGGCAGGTGCGGTGACGTAGGCAATGATCAGCGATACCACCACCAACGCGGCCAGCAATACGCCGGACTGCCACAGGAAGATGGTTTCAGTGAACGGGATGACGCCGGTGATCGACAGGATGGACGGTGGCAGGCTGGCCGGGTTGGCCTGCAGCTGTGCGGCCGAAGAGGACAGGCCCAGGGCCCAGACCGCACCGAGGCCAAGATACGCCGCCGCGCCAGCAGCGCGGTAATCCATCTTCAGCTCGCTGCGGCGGGCCAGGGCGCGTACCAGCAGGCCGGCAAACACAAGGCTCAGGCCCCAGTTCAACAACGATGTGGTCATCGACACGATGGCGACCAGTGCCACCGCGCTGCGGCCGTTCTTCGGCACGCGGGCCAACCGATCTATCAAGCGCGAGGCCGGACCCGAAGAGGCCACCACATAGCCGCCGATCACCACGAAGGCCATCTGCATGGTGAAGGGGATCAGGCTCCAGAAGCCGTCGCCGAAGGCCTTGGCGGTGTCGGTAGGCGCGGCGCCAATGGACAGCGCCGCAAGCGAGACGGCGGCCAGGGCGAGGGCGGCGAACACCCAGGAGTCGGGGAACCAGCGTTCGGCAAAATTCGCACAGCGGATCGCAAAGCGCGCCGAGGCGGTGTCTTGGGTGGTGGGCTGCATGGGGCGGATACCGTGGGGAAGCAACCCGGGGACGGTAACGCGGCAGCGACGATGCGCGGAACTGGACCTTTGGATAGTGCCCGCGTATTCATGCACGAGAGCCAGGGCCGGCACGATGCCCGTTGATTTCCCGAGTGCAGCCACCGTTCTCCCTCTTCGTTTGCCGGAGAGGGAGAGCGGCACTATCTGCTTACTCGGCAGCGTCGTAGGAGAACTGGATACCCGCGGTACCACCGGTGCTGATGAACAACTCCATGAACTGCTTGGCGGTGTCGGCGCGGCTCCAGTCGCGCTGCAGTTCGCAGAACAGCTGCGGCACGCTGATCATCTTGCCGCCGGCCTGCTCGATGCGGCGCAAGGCCGCATCGTGCGCGGCCAGCGAGGTGCCGCCCACGGCATCCACCGGTACATACACCTCATAGCCTTCGCGCAGTGCGTCCAGCGCCGGGAAGGTGAGGCAGGCCTCGGTCCACAGTGCGGTCATGATCAGCTTCTTGCGGCCGGTGGCTTCCACGGCCTTGCGGAACTCCACGTCTTCCCAGGAGTTGATGGTGGTGCGGTCGTAGGTGGGCTCGTCTTTCAGCACGCGACGCAGCTGCGGGATCGGCGGGTGGTTCAGGCCGGTCTTCACGTTGACCGTGGAGTGCACGATCGGCAGGCCGTAGACCTTGCCGGCCTTGGCCACGCCGACGATGTTGTTGACCAGCAGCTGGCGATCCATCGAGGCGATGGAGTTCACCTGTACCGGCTGGTAGTCGATGACGATCAGTGCCGAGTTTTCCGGGGTCAGCAGGTCGTCGCGCTGGGGGTCACGCTTGGTTTCACTGGTCATGGCGGGGTTCCTTTCTGGGGTGCTGAAGGCGCAGCACGCGCTTGGGCATCGCGCCGTGTATGGCGGCGGGATAAACGGGGGACTTAGTTGACGAGGTCCATGAAGTACGCCGCTTCCGTGCGCTCGACGGCGTCGGCGTGGTGCGCTTCGAAGTACTTGATGTGCGGGCCGTGGTGATGGTGTTTCTCGCGCAGCTCGTGGCTGGCCCAGTGCTCGACGAAGATGAAGCGGCGTGGGTCCGCCTGGTCGCGATACAGGTCATAGCGCAGCGCGCCTTCTTCCTTGCGCGATGCTTCGACGACGACCTTCAGTGCATCGTGCAGCTGTTGCTCGCGGCCCTGTTTGGCGTAAAGAACGACATTGATGAATAGCTCGGACATGGGGCGTCTCCGGCAATACCTGCTGTTGCACGTTCAATGGCGATGCTGGCTCCGCCTTGCGGCTGCTGCGGAGCCAGTTCGCGATAGGGCTCAGCTGCGCTGTGAATCCAGCTGCTCGTGGTTGGTCACCACTTCCTGTGCCTTGCTGTAGCTCTCGATCAGCAACTGGTAGTTGGGGAAGATGTTGGTGTAGGCCTGCGCCCATTCGGCGGCGTCTTCGCGGTTCCAGGTCTTCTGCAGTTCAGAGGCGACCGCAGCCACATCGATGACCACGACGCCGGCCTGCATCATCCGCGCCAGGGTGATTTCCTGCGCCTGCTTGGAATAGGTGCCGGAGGCATCAATCACCGCGAACACCTGGTAGCCGTCGGCCACTGCGGCTATCGACGGGAACGCCATGCACACGCTGGTGATGGTGCCGGCGATGATCAGCTGCTTCTTGCCGGTGTCCTTCACTGCCTGCACGAAGTCCGGGTTGTCCCAGGCATTGATCTCGCCCTTGCGCGCCACGTATTTCGCGTGCGGCGCGTTCTGGTGGATTTCCGGAATCAGCGGGCCGTTCGGGCCCTGCGGCACCGAGGCGGTGGTGATCACCGGGATTTTCGCCAGCGAGGCCAGCTTGGCCAACGTCGAGGCCAGCCGCCGCAAGGTGGTGAACGGCATGTCGTGCACGGTCTGGAACAGGCCGCTCTGGTGATCGATCAACAGCATTGCGACGTTGTTAGGATCGATGACGGGTTTTGCGCCGTTGAAGTTGGCAACGTGAGGGAAGGTATACATGGCGAGACTCTCTTGGTCTGGATGGCATGGCACCGGGCTGAGTGCCGTGGTGCGGGGAAGAGATGACCGGGGTGGGCCCTGTCATTGGGGACTACGCTGTTGTTTGCTTGGTACTGACTTCGTTCGCCCTCACCCCAACCCCTCTCCCATGGGGAGAGGGGCTTGAGCATTACGCTGCGATCTGGCCGAAGCGGCCGGAGTTGAAGTCATCCATCGCCTGACGGATTTCTTCCTGCGTGTTCATCACGAACGGGCCGTAGCCGGCGATGGGTTCGTCGATGGGCTCACCGGCCAGTACCAACACGGTGGCGTCGGCATTGGCCTCCAGCTGCACTTCGCCGGCCTGGCGGTCAAACAGCACCAGCTGGCCTTCGCGGGCAACCTGGTTGCCGTTGAGCAGCACGGTGCCATGCAGGATCACCATTGCCACGGTGTGGCCTTCGGCGAACTGCAGCGTGGTGTGCTGGTCACGCGACAGCCGCAGGTCCCACACGTCCATCGGCGTATGCGTGCGGGCCGGGCCACGCTGACCGCCGAATTCACCGGCAATCACCCGCACCGTGCCGGCACCATCGGCCAGCGGCACCACCGGAATATCGGCATTGCTGATGTTCTGGTAGCCGGGCGCGGCCATCTTGTCCTTGGCCGGCAGGTTGACCCACAGCTGCACCATCTCCAGCTTGCCACCGCGCTGGGTGAAGGCTTCGGAGTGGAACTCCTCGTGCAGGATGCCGGAGGCAGCGGTCATCCACTGCACGTCACCCGGGCCGATCTCGCCACCGGCGCCGGTGGAGTCGCGGTGCGCCACTTCGCCGTCGTAGACGATGGTGACGGTCTCGAAACCACGGTGCGGATGCTGGCCGACGCCGCGCGGGGTCTGGGCCGGTGTGAACTCGGCCGGGCCGGCATGGTCCAGCAGCAGGAAGGGACTGAGCTGGCGGCCGTGGGTGTTGTACGAGAACAACGAACGGACCGGGAAGCCATCACCCACCCAGTGCGGACGAGGGGCGCTGTAGAGGCCACTGATCTTCTTCATCTGTCTGCTCCTTGTGCGGCGCCGGGAGGGCGCCTGCGATGGGGCAAAGATTAGGATTGGGACGATCACGCCGGTAGACGGCAAAAAGTGGTCTCATAGTCCTATCTGGTGAACGCTGGGGCAGTGATGCAGGACCTGAACGACCTTTACTACTACGCCAAGGTGGTGGAACACGGCGGCTTTGCCCCGGCCGGGCGCGCGCTGGGTGAGCCCAAGTCCAAGCTGAGCCGGCGTATCGCCCTGCTGGAGGAGCGGCTGGGCGTGCGTCTGATCCAGCGTTCCACCCGCCACTTCTCGGTCACCGAGGTCGGCCAGACCTTCTACGCGCACTGCCGCGCCATGCTGGTGGAGGCCGAAGCCGCGGCCGAGTCGATCGAACTGACCCGCTCGCAGCCACGCGGCGTGGTGCGGGTGAGCTGCCCGACCATGCTGCTGGATTTCCGGGTGGCGGCGATGGTGGCCGATTTCATGGCGCGCTGCCCGGACGTGGAGGTGCACCTGGACGCCACCAATCGCCGCGTCGATGTCATCGCCGAAGGCGTGGACGTGGCCATCCGCGTGCGTCCGCCGCCGCTGGAAGACAGCGAGCTGGTGCTCAAGGTATTGGCCGAGCGCACCCAGTGTCTGGTGGCCGCACCGTCGCTGCTGGAAACACATGGGCATTCGCACGGCCCGGCGGATCTGCATCTATTGCCGAGCGTGGCGCTTGGCGTGCCACAGGCCGAGCACGTCTGGCGCTTGATTGGTCCAGGCGGCGCGACGGCGGAAGTACCGCATCATCCGCGTCTGATCACCCGCGGCATGGTGGCGTTGCGTGCCGCGGCATTGGCCGGTGTGGGTGTGGCGCAGCTGCCGACGATGATCGTGCGCGATGCCTTGGATACCGGGCAACTGCTGAATGTCGCCCCGGACTGGGCGCCGCCGAAGGAGATCATCCACGCGGTATTCCCATCGCGGCGTGGCCTGTTGCCCTCGGTACGATTGTTCATCGACCACCTTGCCACCTCGTTCGCGGCGCTGGACGAATCCTGAGCATGCGTTGCCAAGCGTGCGGCGGTCACGGAAATTGAACAAGGTGTTGGCAAAAATGCGGGTATCGCACAAAGGGAGTTGCTGCATGCGTGTTGCTGTCGTGTCACTGGCTTGTCTCAGTGTTCTTGTCGCCGCCTGCGGGCGCGATGCACCTGCCGATCAACCTGCTGCTGCAACGCCGGAAGCTGCGCCTGCGGCGACCGCTGCCGCAACGGCCCCCAACGCGGAAGTGCTGACTGCAGGCAGCATCGAATTCCCGGTGATCCCGACCATCATGGTGCCCAGCATCGTTGGCAGCGGCCCGGCGCAGAAGCGGCTTGAGCAATCGATGCAGTCGCTGATCGATCCGGTCGCCGGCATCAGTGTGCGCCCGGCCAACTGCGCCACCGATGGTGGGCTGGTCAATGAAAGCGGCTTCACCAATGTTGACGCGCAGGGCAACCTGGAGCGCGTCGGCGGCCACGGCGTGTTCAACATCGGTGCCGATGGCAGCGGCCAGGCGGTAACCGGCGACGGCGTGGTGGAAGTGAAGCCCGATGGCAGCGGCAGCGTCGTCAACGATGCCGGTACCTTCGAGGTGAATGCCGATGGCTCCGGCAGCTATGTCGGCGCGCACGGCAATATCGAACTGGACGGCAAGGGTGCCGGCAGCTGGGTGGGAAGTTTCGGCACCATCGAGAACCACGGTGATGGCTCGGGCAGCTGGGTGGGTGGCGATGGCAACATCGAGATCAACGCCGATGGCTCTGGCAAATGGATTGGCGGCCCTGAAGGCATCGTTGAAAATCGGGGCGATGGCACCGGTACCGTGGGCGCGGTACCGCGCGAAGTGAAGATGGCGCCGTTGCCGCCGCTGCCGTCGGCCGGCAAGTTCCCGCTGCTGGACAAGTTCAAGCCCTCCGGTGCGCCCTGCGGCTATGTCATCACCCTCAATGACAAGGTGCTGTTCGATTTCGACAAGGACGTGATCCGTCCGGATGCCGGCAAGGTGCTGGATGTGCTGGCGACGGCGCTGGGCAAGGTGCCATCCAGCGCGATGGAAATCCGCGGCCATACCGATGCCAAGGGCAGTGACGATTACAACCAGGACCTGTCCGAGCGCCGTGCCCAGGCCGTGCTTGCAGCATTGCGCCAGCGGGGCAGCGCGACCGACGCGGCTGCACGCGGTTACGGTGAATCGCAGCCGGTGGCGCCAAATGAGATCAATGGCAAGGACAACCCCAGCGGCAGGCAGCTCAATCGGCGCGTGGAGATTTTTGTCCGCACGTAAGCCTGGGGTCTGTTTGTAGGAGCGGCGTAATCCGCGAAGCCACTGTTGCTTCCGAAGCAGCGGATAGCCAAATCCAACCCAGCCAACAACAATCGCCACGTCTGCCAGACCAGCAGGCATTCGTGGCTTCGCGGCCTGCGCCGCGCCTACAGATCGGGGCTGGCCGGTGTTTTTTTTTGGTGCATGGAGCCCCTGCCGAGCATGGCTCGGCACTACACCCCCTCCCTTTGGCCGCAGGCCAAGGGGAGGGCTGGGGAGGGGTGCTTTTGAAGTTGGCTTGGAAAGCTTCTGCCGAGCATGGCTCGGCACTACACCCCTCCCTTTGGCCGCAGGCCAAGGGGAGGGCTGGGGAGGGGTGCTTTTGACGTTGGCTTGGAAAGCCTCTGTCGAGCATGGCTCGGCACTACCGGTGATGTGTTGATGACCATCGGCCCGTGTCATGCAGCGCAGGCTTGTCGCATGATGGCCCTCTCAGACAAGCGAGAGGTTGGTGATGCATGTGTTCCGTCCTGCAGTACTGGGGCTGGCCCTGATGGCCGCCATGGGCTTGGCCAACGCGGCGCCGGATGTGCCGGACGTGGATGCACGCGGCGTCAAGATCAGCGAGGCTGCGTACCCGGGCACCATCCGCCTGGAGGTGGACGCCACCGACCTGGGCCAGCGCGTGTTCAAGGTGCGCCAGACCGTGCCGGTGCAGGCCGGCCTGCAACGCTTCCACTACCCGGCCTGGTTGCCGGGCAACCATTCGCCCACCGGCCAGATCGAGAAGCTGGCTGGACTGGTGATCAGCGGCAACGGCCAGCGCCTGGACTGGGTGCGTGACCCGCTCGACGTCTACACCTTCAACGTGCAGGTGCCCGAAGGCGTGAGCGAGCTGCGCATGGACTTCCAGTTCCTCAGCCCCACCGATTCGGCGCAGGGCCGAACGGTGATGACGCCGAACATGCTCAACCTGCAGTGGAACGCGATGCTGCTATACCCGGCCGGGCACGCTGCGCATGCCATCACCTACCAGGCCAGTGCGCGCTACCCGCAGGGTTGGGAAGCGGCCAGCGCCCTGAGCGTGGCCAGCCGCAGCGGTGACACCGTCAACTACGCGCCGACCAACCTGGAAATCCTGGTGGACTCACCTGTGTTCGCCGGCCGCTACCACCGCATGTTCGACCTGGCACCGGCCGGCACCCGGCCGGTGCGGCTGAACGTGTTTGCCGACCGCGCCAAGGATCTGGACGCCAAGCCCGAGCACATCGAGCAGCACCGCGCGCTGGTGGCGCAGGCCCGCAAGCTGTTTGGTGCCGAGCACTACGACCACTACGACTTCCTGTTCGCGGTGACCAACCAGCTCGGCGGCATTGGCTTGGAGCACCAGCGTTCCAGCGAGAACAGCGAAGATCGCGATTACTTCAGCGGCTGGGACGCCAAGGTCGGCAGCAGCGACCTGCTCGGCCATGAGTACACGCATTCCTGGGATGGCAAATACCGTCGTCCGGCTGACCTGGCCACGCTCAACTACAACGTGCCGATGCAGGGCAGCCTGCTGTGGGTGTACGAAGGCCAGACCCAGTACTGGGGCAATGTGCTGACCGCGCGTTCCGGCATCCGTCCGCAGGAGGCCTCGCGCGATGCCCTGGCGATGGTGGCGGCCACTTATGCCGACAACCGCCCGGGCCTGGAATGGCGTTCGCTGGGTGACACCACCAACGACCCGGTGATCGCCCGCCGCAAGCCCAAGCCCTATCGCGGCTACCAGATGAGCGAGGACTACTACCAGGGCGGGCAGATGCTGTGGCTGGAAGCCGACGTGCGCCTGCGCACGCTCAGTGGCGGCAAGCGCAGCCTGGATGATTTCGCCAAGGCCTTCTTCGGCCAGAACGACGGCCAATGGGAGCGCCCGGACACCTATACCTTCGAGGACGTTGCCGCGACGCTGGAGCAGGTGCAGGCCACCGGCGACTGGTCGCAGTTCCTGCGTGAGCGCGTGGACCATCGCGCCGGCCTGGTCGGTGGCATCGAAGCCGCAGGCTGGAAGCTGGTTTACAAGGACAAGCCCAGTGCCTATTTCAAGGCGATGATGAAGGGCCGCGGTGCCAACTTCATCTACTCGCTGGGTGTGGCGTTGAGCCCGGCCGGCTACGTCAATGAAGTGCGTTGGGACAGTGCCGCATTCAACGCCGGTGTTGGCACCGGCATGCAGGTGCTGGCGGTGAATGACCTGCAGTACAGCGCCGACGAGCTTGAAGAAGCCGTGCGTGCGGCCAAGGACAGCAAGCAGCCGGTGCGCCTGCTGGTCAAGGAGATGGACGTGTACCGCACACTGAGCATCGACTACCACGGCGGGCTGCGCTACCCGTCGCTGGAACGCATCGAAGGCAAAGCGGACTACCTGACCCCCATCCTCACCGCCCGCAAATAAGGCACCGTAGTGCCGAGCCATGCTCGGCATGGGGGGCACTGTAGTGCCGAGCCATGCTCGGCAAGGGGGCTTTACCGCAAAACCAAAGGCCCCCCTCATCCGCCCCTTCGGGGCACCTTCTCCCGCAAGCGGGAGAAGGGAAAAAGCCAAAGCCAAAGCCAAAGCCAAAGCCAAAGCCAAAGCCAAAGCCAAAGCCA
>NZ_DAMBKV010000027.1:0-33416 GCF_032066555.1 Stenotrophomonas sp. | reverse complement strand
GCTTTGGCTTTGGCTTTGGCTTTGGCTTTGGCTTTGGCTTTGGCTTTGGCTTTGGACTTAGATTTAGATTTAGCCCTTCTCCCGCCGGCGGGAGAAGGGTTGGGATGAGGGGAGCTTTGGCTTTGGTTCCAATGCAGCCACAGCTACCGCCCCCTTACTCCCCGGACAACTCCGCCTGGATCTTGCGCCCACACTCGCGCGCGCTCCACAGCACGTGGCCAATCACGCTGCGCTGGCCGCAGGCAGCCATCAGCAGCAAGGAGCCGCGAGGCAGTGGGATGGACTGCATCAACACCTTGCCTTCGCTGGCCTCAAGCAACAGCACCTCCATTGTCCCCAGGGCCAACTCACGCCCCACCGCCGATGCCAGCGCCAGCATCGCACTGGTCATGGCGGCCAGGCGCTCGCCACTGGAAGTCTCCGTAGCCGCCTGTGCCAGGACAAAGCCATCGACACTGGCGACCACCGCGGCACGCACGCCATCCACCGAACCGGTGAACTCCTGCAACCGTTGGTCTATCGCGGCAACTTCCCAGTCCTCCAGCAGTGCTATCGCCTTTGCCTCAGCCATGAGCATCCACCAACGCAGCAGCCTCGACTTCGCCCATCAGCACATCCATCAGCAGCATCACCGCATCCTCCGAACGCGCATCGAATGGCACCAGTGGCAGCGGCCGGCCGGCGGTCTTCTGTGCCTGCAGCAGGCAGGCGTCAAGATCCACGTCCGGCATCAGGTCAAACTTGGAGACGCCAATCACCGCCGGAACTGTCGCGGCGTGCTCACGCAAGGCCAGCAGGTAGCGCTCCATCTCCTGCGCCACGTCGGGGCTGGAGGCGTCTGCAAGTATCACCACGCCACGGGCGCCCTGCAGCAGGACCGGCCAGATGAAGGAAAAGCGCTCCTGCCCCGGGGTGCCGTACAGGCGCAGGCGGTCCCCATTGGGAAGATTCACATCGGCATAGTCCATCGCCACCGTCGTTGCCAGCTTGGAAGAGCTGGCATCGGTGTTGAGTACATCGGTATCAATGACCGTGCCGCCGGCTACAGCGCGCACCAAGGTCGACTTGCCCGCCCCCATGGCGCCCAGAATCACTACCTTGTGTTCGATCATGCATGGGTCCCTGTGCGTTGACGAACGCTGCGCCACATCCGCGCCAGCAAGGCGCTGGCCCCGACCTTGACCGGCACCGGCGGCGGCGCAGCGGCCGGCTCCGGTACCTGCACGGTGGCATAGCCGCACAGGTAGGCCGAGCGCATGAAGGCGCGGGCCGCGTCGCTGTCCAACTCCAGCAACTCGGTGCATTCGGCCAGGGTGCAGGGCTTTTTAAGCAGCAGCGAGCATAGCCGGAAGCCATCGTGCTGATGCGCAAGCACGCGGAAGTCCGGCCAGCGCAGCAGGCTTACCCGCGCGTGCTGCTGCAGACGTCGATCGAAATCTGTCCAGTTGTCACCATGCTGTGCCATCTGCCAGAGCAGCGGCCGCAGCGGTTGCCGCGACAGGTTCTCCGCCAGCGCCTGGAAACGCGCCAGCGACAGCTCCTGCAAGGCCAGCAACTCGAATACATCACCCAGTTGCTGGGCCAGGCTCGGCCCCTGTGCGGGATGCACGTAAAGCGGCACCATCTGGTCGTGTTCGAAATCAATCAGCAGCTGTGGTTGGCCCTGCAATGACAGCACCGCACGGCCCTGCTTTTCCTGCAACCGCCGCCGTAGCAGGCGGGTCACCTGCTTGGCACCGCTGGCCAGGTACAAACCATCGGTGGTGGTTGCTGCAGGTGGTGGTGCCAGCGCACGCTGGATCTGCGCCTGGTCCAGATGCAGTGCCGTGTTGCTGCGGCCGTCGTGGACCGCACCCTCGTCATCGTGCAGCCACAGCCGCATCGCCGGCCGCTTGCTGGCCATGTGCTGGGCAGCACTGCGCAATGCCGGGGTATCGCGCACCAGCAGCAGGTCGCATTGGTCCAGGTCCACACAACGTTGCAGGCCCTCTGGCGGCAAACCCGCAATCTCCCTCAAGCGCCCGAGAAGCGTCTGCTCCTCACGGGTGTCCGAGCCCACTACCAGCACCCTGGTCATGCCCTCTTCCCCTTTCGACGCGCCCGCGTCATGCGATTCCCTGCGTGTCGAATCAGGCTATTCCAGAAGCTGCATGTGAAAGGGTGATTGGACCCACACTTCGATTTTTCAGTGCAGCTTCCACTACTCGACCTTGGTCGTATCTACACGCCGTCATCACACCGAAAACAAGAAAGCCTGCATCCGCGCGGGATGCAGGCTTTCGATGTGTAACAGCAGCTACAACATGCTGCCGTTACTCTTACGTGGATCAGGCCTTGAGGCTGGCAATGGCCGCATTGAGGGTGGCGCTCGGGCGCATCGCCGGGCCGGCCTTGGCCAGGTCCGGGCGGTAGTAGCCGCCGATGTCCACCGCCTTGCCCTGTACCGCCGCCAGCTCGTCGACGATCTTCTGCTCGTTGCTGGTCAATGCCTCGGCCAGCGGTGCGAACTTGGCCTTCAGCGCGGCATCGTCATTCTGCTCGGCCAGCGCCTGTGCCCAGTACATGGCCAGGTAGAAGTGGCTGCCACGGTTGTCGATGCCACCGAGCTTGCGCGACGGCGACTTGTCGTTGTCCAGGAACTTGCCGTTGGCCGCGTCCAGCGCATTGGCCAGCACGCTGGCGCCCTTGTTGTCGTAACGCTGGCCCAGGTGTTCCAGCGATGCAGCCAGGGCCAGGAACTCACCCAGCGAATCCCAGCGCAGGTAATCCTCTTCCACGAACTGCTGCACGTGCTTCGGCGCCGAACCACCGGCACCGGTTTCGAACAGGCCGCCACCGGCCATCAGCGGCACGATCGACAGCATCTTGGCGCTGGTGCCCAGCTCCAGGATCGGGAACAGGTCGGTGAGGTAGTCACGCAGCACGTTGCCGGTCACCGAGATGGTGTCCTCGCCCTTGCGGATGCGCTCCAGCGACACCGCGGTCGCTTCTTCCGGCGACAGGATGCGGATGTCCAGGCCGTTGGTGTCATGGTCCTTGAGGTACTTCTCGACCTTGGCGATCACCTGCGCATCGTGGGCGCGCTTGCTGTCCAGCCAGAACAGCGCCGGGGTATTGCTCAGGCGGGCGCGGCTGACGGCCAGCTTCACCCAGTCCTGGATCGGCGCGTCCTTGGTCTGGCACATGCGCCAGATGTCACCGGCTTCGACAGCGTGCTCGAACACCACATTGCCCGCCTCGTCGGTGACCTTGACCACGCCATCGGCAGCGATCTGGAAGGTCTTGTCGTGCGAGCCGTATTCTTCGGCCTTCTGCGCCATCAGGCCGACGTTCGGCACCGAGCCCATGGTCGCCGGGTTGAACGCGCCGTGTGCCTTGCAGTCGTCGATGACGGCCTGGTACACGCCGGCGTAGCAGCGGTCGGGAATGATGGCCTTGGTGTCCTGCAGCTTGCCTTCGGCATTCCACATCTTGCCGGAGTCACGGATCATCGCCGGCATCGAGGCGTCGACGATCACGTCCGACGGCACGTGCAGGTTGGTGATGCCCTTGTCCGAGTTGACCATGGCCACGGCCGGGCGCTTGGCGTACTCGGCGGCGATGTCGGCCTTGATCGCTTCCTGCTCGGCTTCCGGCAGCTGCGGCAGACGTGCGTACAGGTCGCCGATGCCGTTGTTGGCATCAAAGCCCACCTGCTTGAGCGTGTCAGCGTGCTTGGCCAGCACGTCCTTGTAGAACTCCTCGACCACGACGCCGAACATGATCGGGTCGGAGACCTTCATCATGGTCGCCTTCAGGTGCAGCGAGAACAGCACGCCCTGCGCCTTGGCATCGGCAATCTGTGCATCGACGAAGGCGGCCAGCGCCTTGCGGTTCATCACCGCGGAATCGACGATCTCGCCGGCCTTGACCGCGGTCTTCTCCTTCAGCACGACGGTGTTGCCGTCGTTCTGTACCAGCGCGATCTTCAGGCTGCCGGCGTTGTCGATGGTGGCCGACTTTTCGCTGCCGTAGAAGTCACCGCCGTCCATGTGCGCGACATGCGACTTGGAGTCGGCGGTCCAGGCGCCCATGCGGTGCGGATGCTTGCGCGCGTAGTTCTTCACCGACAGCGGTGCGCGGCGGTCGGAATTGCCTTCGCGCAGCACCGGGTTCACCGCGCTGCCCTTGATCTTGTCGTAGCGCGCCTTGATGTCGCGCGAGACGTCGTCGGTGGGCGCGTCCGGGTAGTTCGGCAGGATGAAGCCCTGGTCCTGCAGTTCCTTGATCGCGGCCTTGAGCTGCGGCACCGAGGCCGACACGTTCGGCAGCTTGATGATGTTGGCTTCCGGCTTGGTCGCCAGTTCGCCCAGTTCGGCCAGGTCATCGCTGATCTTCTGGTCGTCCTTCAGGAAATCCGGGAACTGCGACAGGATGCGGCCGGACAGCGAGATGTCGCGGGTTTCGACGGCAATGCCGGCGGTCGCGGTAAAGGCATCGACGATCGGCAGCAGCGACTGCGTGGCCAGGAACGGAGCTTCGTCGGTGAGCGTGTAGATGATCTTCGGCGTATTCGACATGGGGGCAAAAACTCTCTTGCTGACGGATGCGGTGCGTGGAATGGCAGCGGCGATGGGGCGGGCGCATGGCCATCCAGTGGGCCGGCGCGCAGTCCCTGCCCGGCTGCCGGGTGAGGAAACCCTCGCATTGTCGCGTTTTCGACCGGAGCGGGCAAAGCAAATCCATACGCCAAGGTAGGGAGCAGCTCGCCATCTGCCATGCGAGCTTGCGCAGGCCTTGTGCCGTCTTGGCTCGCGCTGTTTGCCGCAATGGTGGTCTCAGCTGCAACCACCCGCGCTGTACATGGACAGGGGTAGACAGTGCGCAAATAAAGGGGCGCGCACACTGCTGTTCACTGGAGCGAGGCAGGGTATGTTGCGTGTAGGAGCGGCGTCAGCCGCGAAGCTGAGGTTGCCTCAAAGCCATGCACCTGATGATGTCCCTGCTTCGCGGCTGACGCCGCTCCTACAAGAACAATCCGATGCCAGAGTCAGGCATCTGGTTAGGCGTGACTCAAAGCTCCAGTGAATCGAATTGCTGTTCAAGCGGATAAAAAAAGGCGCAGCCTGATGGCTGCGCCCATGCGTATCACCGACGGGAGAGAGTTGCGTCGGCTAACGCCTTACTCACTTCACCTCGAACTGCTGCGGCATGCCGGCCGCCTTGCCATCAACGGTGACGTCAGCGGTGTACTTGCCAGCCGGCCACGGCGTTGCCTTGGTGAATTCGATGTTGGTGGTGCCGGTGTCGGTGGCATTGAGCGTGGCGCTCTGCTCACCGGCCACCTGGCCATCCTGGTAGGTCAACTTGGCAGCCACCGGCACATTGCTGGCCGTGCCGCTGGTCTTGACCGAAACAATGATCTTGTCCTTGGCTGCCAGTACCGCGACCGGTGCCACCGACATATCCGCTGCTGCCGCATTACCGACAGTCACCGCGGTCACCGCAAGAACCGGCGCAGCGGGTGCCGACTCGACCATCGGAGCCGGGGCGGTCGCAGCGGGCGGCGGCGGAGCCGGCGCAGCTTCTTCCTTCTTCTTGCAACCAACCAGTGCCACGGCACCGACCACGGCGATCATCAGGGCACTGCTAAGCGACGTCTTCTTCATGAATTGCTCCGAATCTGGTTTGAAGGTGCGTACGTATTGGCGCAGGGATCAGCCTTGGCGCGCCGGAATCTTCAGTGTCTGCCCCGGGCGGATCTTGTCCGGGTCATCGAGGACATCACGGTTGGCATCGAAGATCTTCTTCCATGCGTTGCCGTCGCCAAGCAGCTTCTTGGCGATCTTGGAGAGGCTGTCGCCACTCTGCACCGTGTACTGCTGCTCCCCGACGATCTCTTCGGTACTGGTCACGGTCGCCGTCACATCGGAGAAATCGGCTTTCTGCACCACCTGTTCGGTGCTGGTGACGGTACCGGTGACATCGGAAAAATCGGCTTTCTTATCAGTACTGCTCATCCAGGCGGCTCCTCCGTGACTGACGGGAAGCAACGATTGCACGACGCCTGTTAAGGTTTCATCGTGCCAACGTAAAAACCAGCGTACGCAGCTGAATGTTTATTGACGCAGATCCCGGATCGGGAGGCTGGCAGTCATGCCGGGGCTGGCCCGACGCGGGTTGATGTCCAGGCCGCCACGGCGGGTATAGCGAGCCTCGACCTCCAGCATGCCGGGCTGGCAGTGCTGACCAAGCTCCAGGAAGATCCGCTCCACGCATTGTTCATGGAATTCGGCATGGTCACGGTAGCTGACCAGATAACGCAGCAGCCCTTCGCGGTCGATGCGCGGGCCGTGGTAACGGATGCTGACGCTGGCCCAGTCTGGCTGACCGGTCACCGGGCAATTGGACTTGAGCAATGCCGAGACCAGGGTTTCATCCACCACGATATCGGCATCGGCCGACAGCACGCTGGCATCCGGTGGGCCATAGCTGTCGATGGCGACATCCAGATGATCGATGCTTTCGCCCGGCGCCCGCGCGACCGCTGGCAGGCCGAATTCGACCCGTACATCGGCACCGGCACAGGTCGACAGGTCAGTGACAATGCGCTCACGCACCGCCTCGGCCCGATTGAAGCGCGCGCCGTTGAGCGAGTTCAGGTACAGCTTGAGCGACTTGGATTCGATCAGGTTCGGCGAGGTCGCCGGCACGTACAAGGTGGCGGTTTCCACGCAGGGCTTGCCACGCGCGTCCAGCCAGCCCAGCTCATAGATATGCCAGCGGTCCTCGCCGACGAACGGCAGTTCGCTGCCCAGGCCGATCTCGGCACGGGCGCCGGCGCGCGGGATCGGGAACAGCAGACTGGCGTCGTACTGGCGGGGGTAGTCGACCTCACGGCCGAGGCTGGAATCTTGGGGAGTGTTCATTGGCGCCATTGTAATTGCGCCAGCTTGAGCGCCGGATATACCGGCGCGCCGTTTCGATGAGGACAGGTGCAGCCTGCTGCTTCAGTTCAGCAACCGCTGCCACCACGATCTGCCCGCCTTGGCCTGCGGTATCTCCTCGCTGACCAGCCGCATCACCTCCCGCTCCGGGTCCAGCGCCGACGGACCGTAGACCACGCGGATGCGTTCATCTTCGGTCGCGCCAAGGGTGTCGCCATCACTGATGACCATGCCGTTCTCGATCAGGTAATCGACGATGCCGGTGAGCCGGCTGAACACGCCCTCGGCGCTGTCAGCGGTCTCGGGAATCTCGATGTCCATCAGGCCCAGCATGTCCATGCCACGGGTATGGCCGGTCATCACCCCATCCGGACGCGCGCCCACGTTGATTGCCACCCAGGCAATCGGCAGCGGTTCGGGCAGGGTGGCCTGGGTCAGCTCGCGGAACAGGCCCGGCAGCACGACATGATTGGCACTACCGAAGTAGACCGCCTGGATGCTGTTGGACACGGCGACGGCCGAGGCCAGCACGCGACTGAGCAGTGCCGCCTGTGCGACAAGATTGGTTTCCTGCCCGTCGTCGCCGAAGCGCATCACGGTGACGATGGTGTGTGCGGCGTATTCCACCGGCGCCGGCGTGGCGTCTGGCCACAACCGGCTGTGTGCGCAGATCTGCGCGATGTCATCGCCGATCTGCACCGGGATGGGCATCAACGCGATCAGGTAGTCGGCGTATTCCAGACACAGCATCGGCGAATCGTCGCCATCGGCGTTCGTGTCCTCATCGCCAGTAGACGGGGCTTCGCCCAGCCGCAGCAGCGACTGGTCCAGGTCGGGCCAATCGCTGCGCATCTGCGCAAGCAGGGCGTCGGCGGTGAGCTGAGGGTCGAGCTGCGACTGCAGCAGCATGGCCAGGCTGGCACTCATGGGGCTACTTCTTCCTTGTAGGTAAGCCCCGACACTACCCGGACTCAGCCCGCCTTGTCACCGTGCAGGTAGTCCAGCGACACCTGCAACAGCGCGCGCAGACCCACGTCCAGCGCCTTTTCGTCGAGCAGGAACTTTGGTGAATGATTGCTCGGCGCGGTGGCCGGATCGATGCCGGCACCGGTGGAGCCGACGAAGAAGAACATCGACGGCACCTGCTGTGCGTACAGCGAGAAGTCCTCCGAGCCCATCTGCAGTGGCGGCTCATAGACATTGGCCTTGCCCACCACCGCCTGCAGGCTGGGCAGCATGCGCGCGGTCAGCGCAGGATCGTTGACGGTGGCCGGATTGCCGTCCTTCTCGTAGATGTCGGTGACCGCGGTGGCACCGTGGGCGGCAGCGGTGTGTTCGGCGACATTGCGCAGATCGGCGAAGATCTGCTTGCGCATGTCCGGGTCAAAGGTGCGGATGGTGCCGACCATCTCCACCGAGTCGGGAATGATGTTGTAGCGGATGCCGCCCTTGATCGCGCCGAAGGTAAGCACAGCCGGCTGCTTGGACAAGTTGGCGCGACGGCTGACGATGGTCTGCGCGGTACCAATCAGGTCAGAGGCCGCAACAATCGGGTCAACCCCGTTCCACGGCGCCGAGCCATGCGTCTGGCGACCGTTGACGGTGATGCCGAAGCGGTCGGAGGCGGCCATCAGCGGACCACCGCGCACGGCGATCTGGCCCGCCTGCACACTGGAGAACACGTGCAGGCCAAACACCGCCTCCGGCTTGAAGTCCTTGAACAGGCCTTCCTTCAGCATCAGGTCGGCACCGCCCTGCTCCGGCGGTGGTGCGCCTTCCTCGGCGGGCTGGAAGATCAGCATCACTTCCCCGGGCAGCTTGTCGCGCATCGCGACCAAAGCGTCGGCCACGCCCAGCAGGGTTGCGGTGTGTGCGTCATGGCCGCAGGCATGCATCACACCGACCTGCTCGCCGCGGTACTCGGCGGTGGCCTTGGAGGCGAACGGCAGGCCGGTCTGCTCGGTGACCGGCAGCGCGTCCATGTCGGCACGCAAGGCGATCTTCGGGCCGGGCAGGCCGCCCTTGATGATGGCGACCACGCCGTGCACGGCCACGCCGGTCTTCGGGTTCAGGCCCATCGCGCGCAGGCGCTCGGCGACCTTGGCGGCGGTGCGTTCTTCGCGATTGGAGAGTTCCGGATGGGCATGGAAGTCGCGACGCCAGTCCACCACCTGCTGCTGCAGGCGACTGGCGGCTGCCGCCACCTCCGGCCGCTGTGCGGCATCCTGGGCCTGCGCCAGCGGGGCAAGGGCGCAAAGCAAGGCAGACAGCAACACAGTCTTGCGGGCCATCAGCAACTCTCCTTCCAATCGGGGACCGGGTGAATGTAAGCCCATCATGGGCCAAGCGGCCGCCGCCAGGGAACCGGCACGCTGTAAGCAATCCACGGTAGTGCCGAGCCATGCTCGGCAGGGCGTTCCTCGCAACCCACCAACATGCAGGGCCCCATGTAGTGCCGAGCCATGCTCGGCAAGGGCAATCCTCGCAACCCGTCAGCTTGTAGGAGCGGCGTCAGCCGCCACGCTGATGGTTCGCCAGATCACAGACCAATGGGTGACTCCCAATGTTTCGGCTTCGCGGCTGACGCCGCTCCCACAGCATTCCTGCAGGTTGATGCGACGCTGGGAAGGCCCCAGCCGAGCATGGCTCGGCACTACAACATCAGGTCAACCGATGCCGCGATGGAACGTTCATCACCTGCACGGGTCTGTATGCGTGGCCCATCGGTCATGCCTCCCAGAGCACAGGCGCGGCGGTATCCTCTGCGCCTTGATCGTTCTCCCCCTATCGGTTCCTCAGGAGTTTTCGCATGTCGCGTTTCTGGAAGATCGTACTGCTGGTCATTGCAGTACTGCTGGTGGCCGGTATCGGCTATCGGGTGATGGGGGGCGGCAAGCAGAAGGCCGGTGCTGCGCAGTCTGGCATGAGCCAGGGAGGCAGGGGCCAGCAGGACAAGGATCCCGTGCCGGTCACCGCCGTCAGCGCGGAGAAGAAGGACGTGCCGGTCTACCTGACCGCACAGGGCACGGTGACCGCATTCAACACCGTCACGGTCAGCCCGCAGGTCGGCGGTCAGCTGCTCAGCGTCAACTTCCGCGAAGGCCAGGCGGTCAAGAAGGGTGACCTGCTGGCGCAGATCGACCCGCGCACCTTCCAGGCCCAGTATGACCAGGCCATCGCCAGCAAGCGCCAGAACGAGGCGCTACTGGCCACCGCGCAGTCCAACTACGCACGCTCCAACTCGCCGGAATACCGCCAGTTCGTGGCGCAGACCGACCTGACCACGCTGCGCAACCAGGTCGCCCAGTACCAGGCCGCCGTTGCCGCCTCGCAGGCATCGGCCGCGCAGGCCAAGGTGCAGCTGGACTACACCCGCATCACCTCGCCGATCAACGGCATCGCCGGCATCCGCGCGGTCGACCCGGGCAATGTGGTCAGCGCCGGCAGCCAGATCGTCACCGTGACCCAGCTGCAGCCGGCCTATGTGCTGTTCAACCTGCCCGAGCAGCAGCTCGACGCAGTGCGCAGCGCACAGGCCGCAGGCCCGTTGCAGACCGCCACCCTGGACCGCGAAGGCGGCAGCGTGGTCAATGCCGACGGCGTGTTGCAGGTGGTGGACAACCAGATCAGCAGCAGCAGCGGCACCTTCCGCCTGCGCGCCCAGTTCCCCAATGCCAACGATGCGCTGTGGCCAGGCCAGTTCGTCAACGTGCAGATGAAGCTCAATGTGCTGCCGGGCGCGATCGTGGTACCGGCCGAAGCAGTGCAGCGCAGCAGCACCAGCGATTTCGTCTACCTGATCAAGCCCGACGACACCGTCACCCTGCGTAATGTCGTGCAGGGCGGCCAGGTCGACGACAGCCACGTGGTGATCAGCAGCGGCCTGCAGGCGGGCGACAAGGTCGTCACCGAAGGCCAGTTCCGCTTGAAGGAAGGCAGCAAGGTCAATGCGCTGGCGCCGGGCCAGGCACCGCCGGCGCCGACTGAAGAACAGCTCAAGGCGGCCAGCCAGAAGGGCAACCGTGGTGGACGGGGTGGCCCGCCGCGCTGAGGCGCTGGCCGGCACCCGCCTCCCCTCCCCCGCACCAGGAACCGACCGTGGGCTTTTCGACTATCTTCATCCGGCGCCCGATCGCCACCTCCCTGTTGATGATCGGGCTGATGCTGCTGGGCATCCTCGGTTACCAACGCCTGCCGGTTGCGGCCCTGCCCGAGATCGAAGCGCCCAGTCTGGTGGTGACCACCCAGTACCCGGGTGCCAGCGCGCAGACCATGGCCTCGCTGGTGACCACGCCGCTGGAGCGGCAGCTGGGGCAGATTTCCGGGCTGGACATGATGACCTCCGATTCGTCGGCCGGCCTGTCCAGCATCGTGCTGCAATTCTCGATGGAACGCGATCTGGATACCGCCGCGCAGGACGTGCAGGCGGCCATCCGCCAGGCCACCCTGCCCAGCTCGCTGCCCTACCAGCCGGTCTACAACCGGGTGAATCCGGCCGATGCGCCGATCCTGACCCTGAAACTGGCCTCGGACACGCGCCCGCTGCGTGAGGTCAACGATCTGGCCGACTCCATCCTCGCCCAGCGCCTGTCGCAGACCGACGGTGTTGGTCTGGTCTCCATCGCCGGCAACGTGCGGCCGGCGGTGCGCATCCAGGTCAACCCGGCGCAGCTGGCCAACATGGGCATGACCCTGGAAGACCTGCGCAGTGCGCTGACCCAGGCCAACGTCAACGCGCCCAAGGGCTCGCTCAACGGCAAGACGCAGAGCTATACGCTGTCCACCAACGACCAGCTCAGCGACGCGGCCGACTACAACGACATCATCACCCGCTACCAGAACGGTGCGCCGGTGCGCCTGCGTGACGTCGCCAAAGTGGTCGACGGGGTGGAGAACGACCAGCTCGCCGCCTGGGCCGATGGCAAGCCGGCCGTGCTGCTGGAAGTGCGCCGCCAGCCCGGCGCCAACATCGTCAAGACGGTGGAGAACATCCGCCAGATCCTGCCCAACCTGCAGGGCATGCTGCCGGCCGACGTAAAGCTCGATGTGTTTTCCGACCGCACCGTCACCATCCGCGCCTCGGTGCACGACGTGCAGTTCACCCTGGTGCTCACCATCTGCCTGGTGGTGGCGGTGATCTTCGTGTTCCTGCGCCGGCTATGGGCGACGGTGATCCCCTCGGTGGCGGTACCGCTGTCTCTGCTTGGCACGTTCGGGGTGATGGCCTTCGCCGGCATGTCGCTGGACAACCTGTCGCTGATGGCGCTGACCGTGGCCACCGGCTTCGTGGTCGACGATGCGATCGTGATGATCGAGAACATCGTGCGCTATATCGAACAGGGCAAGGACGGCCAGGAAGCGGCGGAAGTCGGCTCCCGCGAAATCGGCTTCACCGTGCTGTCGTTGACGGTGTCCTTGATCGCGGTATTCCTGCCGCTGATCCTGATGCCGGGCGTCACCGGTCGCCTGTTCCATGAGTTCGCCTGGGTGTTGTCGATTGCGGTGGCGATCTCGATGGTGATCTCGCTGACGCTGACGCCGATGATGTGCGCCTACCTGCTGAAGCCGGACGCACTGCCCGAGGGTGACGACGCCCACGAGCGGGCCGCAGCGGAAGGCAAGGTCACCGCCTGGTCGCGCCTGGTTGGCGTCTACGAACGCACCTTGGACTGGGTGCTGCACCACCAGCCGCTGACCCTGGGCATCGCACTGGCCTCGGTCGCGCTGACCGTGCTTCTGTACATGGTGATCCCCAAGGGCCTGCTACCCGACCAGGACACCGGCATGATCACCGGCGTGGTCATCGCCGACCAGAACGTCGCCTTCGAGCAGATGCAGCAGCGCACCCAGGCGGTCGCCTCCGCGCTGCAGGACGATGAAGCGGTTACCGGTGTCGCCGCCTACATCGGCGCCGGCAGCATGAACCCCACCCTCAACCAGGGCCAGCTGAGCATCGTGCTCAAGGACCGTGGTGATCGTGATGGGCTGGATGTGATCCTGCCGCGCCTGCAGGCCGCCGCCGCGCATATCCCCGGCGTCGCGCTGTACCTGAAGCCGGTGCAGGACGTGACCCTGGATACGCGCGTGGCCGCCACTGCCTACCAGTTCTCGCTGTCGGACATGGACAGCGCCGAGCTGGCAAAACAGACCGAGCGTGTCACCGATGCCTTGCGCCGGCTGCCGGAACTGGCCGACGTCGACGACAACCTGGCCAACCACGGCCGTGCGCTGCATGTGGAAGTGGACCGCGACAAGGCCAGCCGCTACGGCGTGCCGATGCAGACCATCGACGACACGCTGTACGACGCCTACGGCCAGCGCCAGATCTCGACCATCTTCACCCAGCTCAACCAGTATCGCGTGGTGCTGGAAGTGGCACCGGAGTTCCGCACCAGCGACGCACTGATGAACCAGCTGGCGATAGGCAGCAACGGCAGCGGCACGCTCAGCGGCAGCAATGCCACCACGCTGGGCCAGGTGACCTCGAGCAACTCGTCGACCGCCACCGGCATCGGCAGTGCCAATACCGGCATCGCGCTCGGCGCAGGCGGCAGCATCCCGCTGTCGGCGATTGCCAGCGCCAAGCCCGGCACCGCGCCGCTGATCGTCAGCCACCAGCAGCAGCTGCCATCGGCGACGATCTCGTTCAACCTGGCGCCGGGTTACTCCTTGTCCGAAGGCGTGGATGCGATCAACAACGCAGTGGCCGAACTGGAGCTGCCGCAACAGATGCAGGCACAGTTCGTCGGCACCGCCGCCGAGTTCTCCAGCAGCCAGACCGACGTGATCCTGTTGCTGCTGGCCGCCATCGCGGTGATCTACATCGTGCTCGGCGTGCTGTACGAGAGCTGGATCCATCCGCTGACCATCATCTCGACCCTGCCACCGGCCGGCGTCGGTGCACTGCTGGCCCTGTACCTGTGCGGCATGAGCCTGTCGGTGGACGGCATCGTCGGCATCGTGTTGCTGATCGGCATCGTCAAGAAGAACGCGATCATGATGATCGACTTCGCGCTGGACGCGCAGCGCTCCGGCGCCAATGCCTATGACGCGATCCGCCGCGCCTGCCTGCTGCGTTTCCGGCCGATCATGATGACCACCGCCGCGGCCATGCTTGGCGCCCTGCCGCTGGCCCTTGGCACCGGTATCGGTTCGGAGCTGCGGCGGCCGCTGGGTGTGGCCATCGTCGGCGGCCTGCTGCTGTCGCAGCTGGTCACGCTGTACACCACGCCGGTGATCTATCTCTACTTCGAGCGTCTGTCCGAGTGGGCGGCCAAGCGCCGCGAACAACGCGCCGCTGCCCGCCTGCAGACGGCACGGTAAGCGCGGATGAACATCTCCGCGCCTTTCATCTCGCGCCCGATCGGCATCACCCTGCTGGCGATCGGCCTGTTCTTCGCCGGACTGGTCTGCTACCTGCGGCTGGGCGTTGCCGCCCTGCCCAACCTCGCCATCCCGGTGATCTTCGTGCAGGCCTCCAATACCGGTGCCGACGCCAACACCATGGCGGCCACGGTCACCGCGCCATTGGAGCGGCACCTGGGCCAGGTGCCGGGCATCGATACCATGCGTTCCAGCAGCAGCGATGGCCGCAGCATGGTGTTCCTGATGTTCAACACCAGCCGCGATATCGATTCGGCCGCACAGGACGTGCAGGCTGCGATCAACGCGGCCATGGCCGACCTGCCAGCCGGCATCAATACGCCGACGTACCAGAAAGCCAATCCCAACGACGATCCAGTGATCGCGCTGGCGTTGACCTCGGACACGCAGTCGGTAGCCGAGCTGTACAACACCGCCGACTCACTGCTGGCGCAGCGCCTGCGCCAGCTGCCCGGTGTCTCGCAGGTGGATATCGCCGGTGCTTCCACGCCAGCAGTGCGCGTCGACCTCAACCTGCGTGCGATGACCGCACTGGGCCTGAGCCCGGATGATCTGCGCAACGCGATGCGTGCGGCCAACGTCGCCTCGCCGCTGGGCTTCCTCAGCGACGGCAGCAGCCAGACCGCGATCATCCTCAACGACCAGATCCGCAAGGCTTCGGATTTCGCCAACGTCGCCATCTCCACCCACGATGGCGCGGTGGTGCGCTTGAAGGATGTGGCCACGGTCTACGACGGCCAGCAGGACGCATATCAAGCCGCGTGGTTCAACGGCAAGCGTGGGGTGCTGATGTATGTCTACCTGCGCAGCGGCGACAACCTGGTCGCTACCGTCGACCGGGTAAAGGCAGCCATTCCCTCGCTCACCGGCTATCTGGATGCAGGCAGCACGCTGACCCCGTACTTCGACCGCACCCCGACCATCCGCGCCTCGCTGGCCGAAGTGCAGATCACCTTGATGATCAGTCTGCTGATGGTGATCCTGACCATGGCGCTGTTCCTGCGCCGGCTGGCACCGACGCTTATTGCCGCCGTGACCGTCCCGCTGTCGCTGGCCGGTGCTGCACTGGTGATGTACGCCCTGGACTTCACCCTCAACAACCTCACCCTGCTGGCGCTGGTGATTGCCATCGGCTTCGTCGTCGACGACGCCATCGTGGTGATCGAGAACGTCATGCGCCATCTCGACGAGGGCATGCCGCGACGGGAAGCAGCGATGGCAGGTGCGCGCGAGATCGGCTTCACCATCGTCTCGATCACCGCCTCGCTGATCGCGGTGTTCCTGCCGATCATCTTCGCCCAGGGCATGATCGGTGCGTTCTTCCGCGAGTTCACCCTGACCCTGGTTGCGGCCATCCTGGTCTCGGCGGTGGTCTCGCTCACCCTGACCCCGGCCCTGTGTGCACGCTTCCTGCATCCACATGCCGAAGGCGCACGCGATACCCGCACCAATCGCATGCTGGACCGCGTGCATGAGGGCATGCTCAAGGTCTATACGGTGGCACTGGACTTCTCGTTGCGCCACGCCCTGCTGCTATCGCTGACGCCGCTGTTGTTGATCGTGGCGACGTTCTACCTGGCCGGCTCGGTCAGCAAGGGCCAGTTCCCCGAGCAGGACACCGGTCTGATCTGGGGCCGCGCCAGCTCCAGTGCCACCGTCTCGTTCCAGGAAATGGCCGAACGCCAACGCCGGCTCAGCGATACCTTCCTGGCCGACCCGGCGGTGAAGATGGTTGGCTCGCGACTGGGCTCCAGCCGCCAGGGCAGCAGCGCACAGTTCAACATCGAGCTGCATACCGAGAAAGAAGGCCGCAAGGAGCCCACCAATGTGGTGGTCAGCCGGCTCAGCGCCAAAGCCGCGCAGTTCCCGGATCTGGATGTGCGTCTGCGCGCGATCCAGGACCTTCCCTCCGACGGCGGCGGTGGCGGCTCACAGGGCGCGCAGAACCGTGTGACCCTGCAGGGCAACGACGCCGAACAGCTGGCCGAATGGCTGCCCAAGCTGGTGACCGCGCTGAAGCAACATCCGCAACTGCGCGATGTCGGCTCCGACGTGGACAAGGGCGGCCTGATGCAGAAGATCGTCATCGACCGCGAGAAGGCCTCGCGCCTTGGCGTGACCATTGGTGCCATCGACGGCGCGCTGTACGGCGCCTTCGGCCAGCGCCAGATCTCCACCATCTATGCCGACCTCAACCAATATGGCGTGGTGGTCAATGCACTGCCCAGCCAGACCGGCAGCCCGGCCGCGATTGAAGACCTGTACGTGCCGTCCAAGAGCGGGCAGATGATTCCGCTGACCGCACTGGCCCATCAGGAAGCCGGTTTGGCACCGTCGCAGGTCACCCACCAGAACCAGTACACGGTGATGGACCTGAGCTACAACCTTGCACCGGGCGTAAGCAGCGGCGAGGGCGATGCCATCGTCAAATCGGTGATCGAAGGCCTGCGCATGCCCGGCGACATCCGCCAGGCCGCGCCCGGCGGCTTCCGCCAGGCGATGGACCCGGTGGCGATGCTGATGCTGATCATCGCCGCCATCGCCACGGTCTACATCGTGCTCGGCATGCTCTACGAGAACCTGGTGCATCCGGTGACCATCCTGTCCACGCTGCCAGCGGCGGGCATGGGTGCGCTGCTGGCCCTGTGGGTCACCAATACCGACCTGTCGATCATCTCGATGATCGCGCTGGTGTTGCTGATCGGCATCGTCAAGAAGAACGCGATCATGATGATCGACTTCGCCCTGGTCGCGCAGCGCGTGCACGGCAAGTCGCCGGCCGAAGCAGTGCGCGAAGCCAGCATCGTGCGTTTCCGTCCGATCATGATGACCACGATGGTCGCCATTCTTGCGGCACTACCGCTGGCGATTGGCCTGGGTGAAGGCTCCGAACTGCGCCGCCCGCTGGGCATCGCGATGATCGGCGGCCTGCTGATCTCGCAGAGCCTGACCCTGCTCAGCACGCCGGCGCTGTATGTGATTTTCTCCTGCCTGCAGCAGCATTGGCGCAACTGGCGCACACGCAGCAGGGAGCGCAAGCGCCTGCGCAAGCTGGCACGCGCGTGATCCCCCTCCCTTGCGCGCAGCGCAGGGGGTGAAGAAGGTCTGCTTGCGCGGCACTGCTGCGCGACCTGATGAATGACCGAAGGCTAGGCCTTCGGGCCGGACGGGCTGGGGAGGGAGGCTCTGGCTGCTGCTCTGGCTGCTGCTCTGGCTGCTGCTCTGGCTGCTGCTCTGGCTGCTGCTCTGGCTGCTGGCTGCTGGCTGCTGGCTGCTGGCTTCTGGCTCTGGCTCTTGCTCCGGCTCCGGCTCCGGCTCCGGCTGTCGCCTTAGCCCTTCTCCCGCCTGCGGGAGAAGGGTTGGGATGAGGGGAACTTTGGCTTTGGCTTTGGCTTTGGCTTGGCTTTGGCCTTGGCTTCAGATTTTGATTTTGATCTGCATGCACGCCGCGATCCAAGCGAGAAAAGCCAGCAGCCAAAGCAACATCAAAAGCGCAAAAGCTCCCCCCTCCCCAGCCCTCCCCTGCGCTACGCGCAAGGGAGGGGGCTGAAAGCCGCTGCACTGCGTGCAAGGGAGGGAGCTGAAAGCCGTTGCGCTACGCGCAAGGAAGAGAGCAAAGCGCAACGCTGGCCCTCAGCAGCCAGTTCTGCCACCGTATAGCGGCACCACGCTCCCGTCGGTCAAGACTGGTATCGCAATGCCCCTATTCAAATTCACCCGCCATGGCGGGCAAGCGCGCGGCAGCCAGCCGCACTCTCCACTGCCCTGGATCGCCTTGATCGCACTGATCCTCGGTGCAGTCGCACTCGGCTTTGCCTGGCTCGCCGGTTGGATTGGTCGTGATCGACTCACCGCCCAGAACTTCACCGATGCCATCGAAGCCACCGGCGCCAACCACCCCGGCTTTCGTCGCGCCCACAGCAAGGGCGTCTGCGTAAGCGGCTGGTTCGAACCGAGCGCACAGGCGCCACAGCTGTCACATGCCCGCATGTTCGAACAGCAACGCGTACCGGTACTCGGCCGCCTGTCGATAGGCGGTGGCAACCCGCATGGCGCCGACAACAACGCGCGCGTGCGCAGCATCGCCTTGCAGCTGAGCAGCGATGACGGCCAGCAATGGCGCATGGCAATGAACAGCTTCCCGTTCCTCGCCGTTGCCACACCGGAAGCCTTCTACGAGCAGACCCGCGCGCAGATTCCCGACCCGGCCACCGGCAAGCCGGACCCGGCCAAGCTGGCCGCGATCCAGGAAAAGTACCCCAGCGCCCGTGCCTTCACCCAATGGGCCAAGACCGCGCCGTGGACCGACAGCTGGGCCAGCACCGAGTTCAACAGCGTCAACAGCTTCTGGTTCACCAACGCACAGGGGCAACGCCGTGCCGTGCGTTGGCGCTGGCAGCCACAGGCCACGCCGCGTGAACTGGATGCTGCAAGCCGGGAACAGGCCGGCGTGGATTTCCTCAGCCAGGATCTGCAGCAGCGGTTGGCGCAGGGCCCGGTACGCTGGAACCTGGTGGTGACCCTGGCCAGCTCGCAGGACGCGATCAGTGATCCGTCCGTGCCGTGGCCAGCCGAGCGCGAGCAGGTAGTCGCCGGCGTGCTCAACATCGAGCAGATGCAGCCGCAGGAGCAAGGCAGCTGCAATGACCTCAACTTTGATCCGCTGATCCTGCCCAAGGGCGTCGAAGGCAGCGACGATCCCATCCTCGCGGCTCGCTCAGCGGTGTATTCGCAATCCTTCAATCGTCGCGAGCGCGAGCGCGCCACCGGCGAAGCCGCACGCAACAACGCACAGGTGCAGCCATGAGCAGCAGCAACGGCCACTTCAACCTGCTGGCACGCGTTCTGCACTGGAGCATGGCGCTGCTGATCCTGGCGATGCTGTTCATCGGCGTGACCATGGTCGCCTCGGTGCACCTGCGGCCGGGGTTGATCAACCTGCACCGACCACTCGGCGTGCTGATCTTCGTACTGGTCCTGCTGCGTCTGTACAACCGCCTGCGCCACCGGCCACCGCCGCTGCCCGCTGACCTGCCGGCATGGCAGGCATGGGCTGCCACCGCCTCGCATTGGCTGTTGTATGCATTGATGCTGGCGATGCCGCTGATCGGCTGGGCGATGTTGTCGGCGGGCGGCTATCCCATCGTGCTGTGGGGCGGCGTGCAGCTGCCGGCCATCGTGCCGCATACGCCTTCGTTGTATGCCTTGCTGCGCAACGCCCACAGCCTGCTCGCCTACTTGCTGTTTGCCACGGTACTGGTGCATGTGGGTGCCGCGCTGTTCCATGCCTGGGTGCGCCGCGATGGCGTGTTCCAGGCGATGGCACGAGGAAAGTAGCAACGCAGGAGCAGCGGTAGTGCCGAGCCATGCTCGGCAAGGGGCATCACCAGCGATGCTGACTTGCCTGCAGGAGCGGCGTTAGCCGCGAAGCTGACAGTGCTTGAGAAGCCTCAAGCGCTACCCCTCCCCAGCCCTCCCCTACGCCTTCGGCGCAAGGGAGGGAGCTACAACCAGCCTTTCTGGCGCGCCACCCGGTGCGCCTCAATGCGATTTGCAACGCCAAGCTTTCCTATACATTCGGACAGGTAGTTGCGCACGGTGCCATGCGACAGCCCCAACTGCTCGGCGATCTCATTGGCCGAGCGACCTTCTCCGGCAAGTCGTAGCACCTGCCGTTCGCGATCATTCAACGGGTCGGCCTCGGACCAGGCTTCCACTGCCAATTGCGGATCTATCGCGCGCCCACCGCGATGCACCTGGCGCAGCGCATCAGCCAATTTCTCGGCCGGCGCATCTTTCAGCAGATAACCCTGCACTCCCGCATCCAGGGCCCGGCGCAGGAAGCCACTGCGCGCAAAGGTGGTCACTATCACCACCTTGATCGGCAATTGTTGTCGTTGCACACGTTGCGCCAGTTCCAACCCGGTCAACAACGGCATTTCGATATCGGTAACCAGGATGTCCGGTTTCAGCCGTTGCAATTCACGCCAGGCAACTTCACCGTCGGCAGCAGTACCGATCATTTCAATGTCGGATTCAAGATTGAGCAACGCCGACAGCGCTCCTCGCACCATCGCCTGATCCTCGGCCAACAGGATGCGGATCATGCGCCTGCCTCCTGCGCCGGCAGATCAGTCGAGTCGCGCTGTCGGGTGCTGGCCACTGGTTCGTATGCCATCCGTTGTGCCTGCACCGGGATGCGAACCTTCAACCGCGTGCCCTGCCCTTTGGGTGAGTCAATCTGCAGTTCACCCCCCAAGGCAGACACGCGCTCGCGCATTCCCGCCAGCCCATTGCCATTGGCTGAAACACCACCGCGACCATCGTCCACCACCTCCATCAGCACTGCCTCCGGCGAAACCTCGATGCTGACCAGCGCCTCATTGGCCTGGGCATGGCGAGCGATATTGGTCGCGGCCTCTCGCAGCACCATCGACAAACCCGCCTCGATCCACGCAGGCATCGCGGGCGGCGGAAAATAGCGCAGGTGCACGCGCGAGGACTCCAGCAGCAGGTGTGCAGACGCCAGCTCAGCCGCCAGATCCGCTGCGCGGAAGCCGGTGACTGCACTGCGTACCTGGGCCAACGCATCGCGCGCGATCTGCTCGGCTTCGGCCAGCTCGCGCTGGGACCGTTGCGGGTCGCGCTCGAACAGTTTGCGTGACAACTCCATCTTCAAGGTGATCAGCGACAGCGTATGCCCGAGCAGGTCATGCAGGTCGCGACCGATGCGCTCGCGCTCCGCGGTCGCCGCCAGACGCCGCACTTCTTCGTGGGAGAGTCGCAAAGCGGCATCCTTCTCACTGCTCGTCCGCTCGACATTGACGATCAGGCCGATGATCACCGTCAGCGCTGGAATCCAGGCAACCACCTGCCACGGGTAACCTATCCACGTTGCCAGCGCGACGAAGGCAATGTTCAGCAGTGCCAGTTCCAGAAGGTACTGGCGTATGCTGATGCAACGGTTGGTCCGCAGCATCACGCAGCCGAACACGAAGTAATTCATGCCGGACGGATAGATCGGCAGCAGCGCCATCGACAGCACGATCATCGCCAACGCGAAGATCGGCGCGTGCCGCCGCGCGCTTGTCAGCGTCAACAGGTAGAACACGATGAACAGCGGGAACGACCATAGCGTGATCAGCGCCCAGCGCAGCGTATAGCCCGCACCAAACATCGGCGTGATGAATACCCAGACCGTCCACAGCAGATGCACGGCATCCACCCACGGCCATTTGCCGAGCTTGATGTTGTCGGCCACCACCGAATCCGGTGCCGGCTTGAACCACTCAGGGCGCTGCAATCCCATCGGCGTTGATCCTGTGCAATGCGGCAATGATGCCATCAGCCGTGGCGGCGCAGACGCCAACCCGCCACCGCCGTGATGGCCACCGTGAATACGAGCAGCCACAGCACGTGCGGCCAGGCGGCGCCCACCTCGAAGTCCAACGCGCCCTGCGCCAACATGTTCAGATGATGACTGGGCCAGAGCACCGCCAGCTCACGCAGCAGCGGCGGCAACACCTTCAACGGAAACCACAGCCCCGACAACACCGCCATCGGCAGGTAGACCAGGTTGATCACCGCCGCCGCACCATTGCCCTTGGCCAACGTGCCCAGCAGCAGGCCCAGTGCGCAGAACGGCAAGGTGCCCAACGTTGCAACCGCGGTCAGCCGCAGCATCTGCGAGGCATTGAGCTGCACCCCGGCCACAGTGATGGCCAACAACTGCAGGATCACCACGATGGCCAGCGCGGTCAGCATTGCCATCATCATCTTGCCGAGCAGATAGGCCAGCGGCGGCATTGGCATGGCGCGCTTGAGGGTGAGCAGGCCGTTGTCACGCTCCAACGCCAGCGCGATGCCAAAACCGAACAGGCCCGGCGCCATTACCCCGAAGGTGACATAACTGCCCAGCAGGAAGCGGGCGGCCTGGATCGGCTGCGTGTGGCCGAGCAGCACCGCGAACAGCAAGTAGAACACGGCCGGAAACAGCAAGGTCGGCAACACGAAACCGGGGTAGCGCAGGTAACGCAGACACTCGGCACGGATCTCCTGCAGATAGGCACCGAGCATCTGGCGGGACGACATCGCAGGCAGCATGGATTGGTATGGGGTATTCATCAGGCAGCCTCGCGTTGTGTCTGTGCAGCATCCGAGAGCGTCAGATCAGTGAAGGCCTCGCCCAGCCCTGCTGGCTGAACCTCCAAGCCGGACAACGCAGGGTCTGCCTGCAGCAATTGGCGCACCACGCTTTCGACGCGGTCGCTGCGCAGCTGCAGGTAATCGCCATCCTGGCTGATCTGCATCACCCCCGGCCAGGCTGCGACCACAGCCACATCCAGCGTGCTGACACAGCGGATGCTGCGATGGATGACCCGTGCACGCAGCGCATCCACGCTGCCATCGCTGACGATACGTCCGCGCAGCAGCACGCAGACGCGATCGGCCAGGCGCTCGGCTTCCTCCAGGTAATGGGTGGTCAGGACCACCGCGGTGCCTTCGGCGACCAAGGCCCGTACCGTCGCCCACAGCTGCTGGCGGGCCGGCAGGTCCAGGCCAACCGTGGGTTCGTCCAGGAACAGCAGCCGTGGCCGCCCACACACGGCCAGGGCGAACTGTACGCGCCGCTGCTGGCCACCGGACAGCTTGCCGTAGCGGCGCTTCAGCAGATCCTCGATGCCGGCCAGCGCGGCAACATCCGCAAGGCCGCGGGGGGCTGGAAAGTAGCTGGCCGACAACTGGATCAGCTCGCCCACGTTCAAGGTCTCGGGCAACGCTGCGCTCTGCAGCATCACCCCGATGCCACGCCGCGCCGCCAGCTGTTGCGGATCATGGCCGAACAACTGCACCTGCCCGGCATCGGCCCGCAGCAGGCCCAGCAGCAGGCTGATGGCGGTGGTCTTGCCTGCACCATTGGGGCCAAGCAGCGCCAGGACCTGTCCCGCCCGCAGTTCCAGGTCAACGCCATCCAGCGCCCGCACCGCACCGTAACGCTTGTGCACGCCCTGCAGGCTTGCCAGTACTTCACCGTGTGCCGTCATCGCCGCCACCTTCTTCAGGGAATGCCGCAACCTTAGGTCGCCAATGTCTGCCTCCCCAGTGAATCCGATCAGGCAAAGCACATGACAGCCGTCACCTGCGCAGCGGGTACAGCGGCCATTATGATTCGCCCACTACGGTCCACCGCTGCCGGCCGCGGCGGTTTGCGGTAAGTTGCGGTCACATTTCCCCTCCCACGCCGTCCTGCTACCCATGAATGCATCTGCTGAACTGCTGAAGGAACTCCGTATCGACCGCTCCGCCCCGCCACCCGGCGGCCCTTCGCCCTCGCGGCGCTGGTTGTGGATTGTGATCGGCCTGGTGCTGGCCCTGCTGCTGGTACTTGGCGTTGGCGCCCTTCTCGGCGGCAAAAAGCCCATGACCGTGCAGACCGCGCCGGTAGTGGCAATGAGCCAGGCCGGTGCCGGTAACAACTCGGTGCTGGACGCCAGCGGCTACGTGGTGGCCCGGCGCATGGCGACGGTATCGGCGAAAATAACCGGCAAGGTGCGCGAGGTGATGATCGAGGAAGGCATGCGTGTCGAAGAAGGCCAGGTGATGGCCACGCTCGACCCGATCGACGCCAACGCCCAGCGCAGCCTCAATGCCGCCCAGCTCGATGCCGCCCGCAGCCAGACCGATGGCCTGCAGGCACAGCTGCGCCAGGCCGAAGCCGAAGCAGGCCGCCTGCAGTCGCTGGTTGGCCAGCAGCTGGTCTCACGCTCGCAGTACGACCAGGCCGTCGCTGCACGTGACAGCCTGCGTGCGCAATTGCAGACCGCACGTCACAACGCCAAGGTGGCACTGGACGCGCTGGCCATTGCCGATCTGGGCGTGGACAACAACGTGGTCCGCGCACCGTTCTCCGGCGTGGTGACGGCCAAGGCCGCGCAGCCCGGCGAAATCGTGTCGCCACTGTCGGCCGGTGGTGGTTTCACCCGTACCGGCATCGGCACCATCGTCGACATGGACTCGTTGGAAGTGGAAGTGGAAGTGGGCGAAGCCTTCATCGGCCGCGTGCAGCCGAAGATGCCGGTTGAGATCGTTCTCAATGCCTATCCGGACTGGAAGATTCCCGGTCACGTGATCGCCATCATTCCCACCGCTGACCGTGGCAAGGCCACGGTAAAGGTACGCGTGGCACTGGAAGCCAAGGACCCGCGCATCGTGCCGGAGATGGGTGTGCGCGTGAGCTTCCTGGAGAAGGCCGCAGCCGCTGGTACCGAAGCACCGAAGGGCGTGCGCGTACCCGCTGCTGCGATTGTCGAACGTGACGGCAAGCCGGTCGCTTTTGTCGTGCAGGCCGATGACAAGGTGAAGCAGCAATCGCTGCAGGTGGGCCAGGTATTGGCCAAGGACAAGCAGGTGCTGTCGGGATTGAGTGCCGGGCAGACAGTGGTACTCAGCCCGGCTGTTGAATTGAAAGATGGCGACAAAGTGACGCTGGAAGGCGCGGAGAAGTAAGCGCGGGCTTGTGATCTTTGCTGCGATGGCACGAATCACTTGATGCACTGAAGTGGAGCTTTTGCTGTTGCTTCTACCCCCTCCCTTGCGCGGAGCGCAGGGGAGGGTTGGGGAGGGGTGCTTTGGCTTTGGCTTTGGCTTTGGCTTTGGCTTTGGCTTTGGCTTTGGCTTTGAAAGCCACATAAAGCAGAGCTACTGCAGAAACCTGAAGCAAAGCAGAAGCAGCCCTCACCCCTACCCCTCTCCCGCAGGCGGAAGAGGGGAAAGCAACAACAGCAAGGGCCAACGCCAGAGAAAAGCAAAGCCAAAAGCACCCCTCCCTAGCCCTCCCCTTGCCTTCGGCAAAGGGAGGGGACCAGAAGCAAAGCGAAGCAAACTCGCGTCCTAAATCAAACTTTCAACATCCAACATCCAACATCAAACATCACCGCGTCACTGCTGAGGATCATCCATGAGCACCCTCGTCTCCCTGCGCAACATCACCAAGACCTATCAGCGTGGCCCGGAAAAAGTGCAGGTACTGCACGGCATCAACCTGGATATCGATCGCGGTGACTTCGTCGCCCTGATGGGTCCGTCCGGCTCCGGCAAGACCACCCTGCTCAACCTGATCGGCGGCCTCGACACGCCCAGCGGTGGCGAGATCAACATCGAAGACCAACGCATCGACCAGCTCAGCGCCGGCCAACTGTCTACCTGGCGCAGCCATCACGTTGGCTTCGTGTTCCAGTTCTACAACCTGATGCCCATGCTCACCGCGCAGAAGAACGTCGAACTGCCGCTGCTGCTGACCAACCTCAATGCCGGCGAGCGCAAGCGCCGCGCGCAGATCGCGCTGACCCTGGTTGGCCTGGCCGATCGCCGCGACCACCGCCCCAACGAGCTCTCCGGTGGCCAGCAGCAACGCGTGGCGATTGCCCGCGCCATCGTCTCCGACCCGACCTTCCTGATCTGCGATGAGCCCACCGGCGACCTCGACCGCCAGAGCGCGGAAGAAGTGCTGGGCCTGCTGCAGCTGCTCAACCGCGAACACGGCAAGACCATCATCATGGTCACCCACGATCCCAAGGCGGCCGAGTACGCCACCCACACCGTGCATCTGGACAAGGGCGAGCTGGTCGACGCCCCGGTGCACTGAGGAGCACGGCCATGAAGTACTTCTCACTGATATGGGCGCAGCTGTTCCGCAGCCGCACGCGCACGCTGTTCACCCTGCTGTCCATCGTCACCGCCTTCCTGCTGTTCGGCATGCTCGATTCGGTGCGTGTCGCCTTCGCCAGCGGCGGCAATACGGTGGCCGGCGCCAACCGGCTGGTGGTGGCCTCGCGCCTGTCCATCACCCAGTCGCTGCCGATCCGCCTGGAACCGCAGATCCGCCAGATCGAAGGCGTCCAGGATGTCACCTATGCCATGTGGTTCGGCGGCATCTACCAGGACCAGAAGAATTTCTTCCCCAACTTCTCGGTGGCGCCCAACTACTTCGATCTGATGACCGAGTTCGAGATCCCCAAGGACCAGGTCGATGCCTTCCGCAACACGCGCACTGGCGCCATCGTCGGCGAATCGCTGGCCAAGCAGTTCGGCTGGAAGATCGGCGACACCATCCCGCTGCAGGCCACCATCTTCCCGCGTGGTGGCAGCAACGATTGGCCGCTGCAGCTGGTCGGCATATTCAAATCCAAGAACACCGCCACCGCCGCCAACGAAGAACGCCAGCTGATGATGAACTGGAAGTACTTCGACGAATCCAACGACTACATCAAGAACCAGGTCAGCTGGTACACCGTGCGCCTGGACAACCCAGACCATGCCTCGCGCGTGGCCCAGGCCATCGACGCGATCTCGGCCAACTCCGACCACGAGACCAAGAGCCAGACCGAGTCGGCCTTCCAACAAGCCTTCATCAAGCAGTTCGCCGACATCGGCATGATCGTCACCTCGATCATGGGCGCGGTGTTCTTCACCCTGCTGCTGCTCACCGGCAACACCATGGCCCAGGCCGTGCGCGAGCGCGTGCCGGAGCTGGCCACGCTGAAAACGCTGGGCTTCACCGATGGCACCATGCTGATGCTGGTGATGGTGGAATCCATCGTGCTGGTCGGCCTGGGCGGCGCCATCGGGCTGGGGTTGGCGGCGCTGGCATTGCCGGTAATGGCGCCACAGACCATGGGCCTGCTGCCGCCGCATGTGCCGGCGCAGACCTGGATCGTGGGGCTGGTGCTGATCGTGGTGATCGGCCTGGTGGTGGGCGTGTTGCCGGCACTGCGGGCCAAGCGCCTGAAGATCGTCGACGCACTGGCCGGGCGCTGAGGAGAACGACATGAAGAATTTTCTTTCGAATGCGCTGGTGATCGTGCTGCTCATCGTCGGCCTGGGCGTATGGATTGCGCTGCCGTGGATCGGCGTCGCCGTGGTCGCGGTGGCGGTCGCGCTGTGGCTGCTGCTGACCCGCACCGGCCGGCTGGCGCTTGCCGCAACCCGCATCGGGCTGGCCAGCCTGCCGCAACGCTGGGGCGCATCTTCGGTGATCGTGATCGGTATTGCCGGTGTGGTCGGTGTGCTGGTGGCGATGCTGGCGATGGGCCAGGGCTTCCAGGCCACGCTGGAGAACACCGGCGATGACAGCACCGCGATCGTGCTGCGCGGCGGTTCGCAGGCGGAGACCAACTCGGTGATCACCCGCGACCAGGTGCCGCTGCTGGAAACCCTGCCCGGCGTGACGCGCGGCGAAAATGGACGGCCGCTGGTTTCCGCCGAAGCCTCGCAGGTAGTCAACCTCACCTCGCGCAGCGATGGCACCGATGTGAACGCACAGTTCCGCGGTGTCGGCGAGCAGGCCTGGGCGGTGCACGAGAAAGTGCGCCTGGTCGAAGGCCGCAAGTTCGGCGCCGGCCTGCGCGAGATCGTGGCCGGACGCGGCGCGCAGAAGCAGTTCCAGGGCCTGGAGGTCGGCAAGACCCTGCGCCTGGGCAACCAGGATTGGACCGTGGTCGGCATCTTCGAATCCGGCGACGCCCACGATTCGGAACTTTGGACCGACGCGCAGACCTTGGCCACCACCTACAACCGTAGCGCCTGGCAATCGATCAGCGTGCGCACCGACGGCAAGCAGGGCTTCGAGACCTTCAAGGCCGCAGTGGAAAACGACCCACGGCTGAAGCTGGACGTGGAAAGCACCGCCGAGTACTACCGCAAGCAGGGCGGCGGCCTGAACAAGCTGCTCAAGGTGCTGGGCACGGTGATCGGCGCGATCATGGCGGTGGGCGCGGTGTTCGGTGCGCTCAACACCATGTATGCGGCCGTGGCCACGCGTGCACGCGAGATCGCGACCTTGCGTGCGATTGGTTTCCGTGGCGTGCCGGTGGTGACCGCGGTGATGCTGGAAACCATGTTGCTCGCGTTGCTCGGTGGCGTGCTCGGCGGTGTGGTGGCCTGGCTGGCGTTCAACAACTTCACCGTCTCCACCTTGGGCAACAACTTCAGCCAGGTGGTGTTCCAGTTCAAGGTCTCGCCGCCACTGTTGTGGAGCGGGCTGAAGTGGGCATTGGGGATCGGACTGGTGGGCGGGCTGTTCCCGGCATTGCGCGCGGCACGCCTGCCGATCACCACCGCATTGCGCGAGACCTGATTCAACCAGGCGCAGCCTGCCAAACACGCAACCCACCTGCCCACACGCAGGTGGGTTGGCAGAAAGTCTACCTTCACGCATCCATCCGTTTCGGTCATCATGCGCCCCCGCCCAAGTCCCGGCGGCCAGCGGAGCTGTGATGGCAGATGCTGCGTCCCTCCCCCAACGGTGATGCATCTGTCACGGCGCCCCTCAAGGGCGCCTTTTTTGTAGTTGGTACAAAGGAAAACCGAAAGCGATGTATTTGAAGTCGACCCCGCTGTGCTCCGCGATCACCCTCGCGTTGCTCGGCAGCTGCAGCCTCACCGCGTTCGCACAGGACGCAAACCAGACCACCACCACCCTGGACCGCGTCGAGATCACCGGTTCGCGCATCCGCCAGGCCAGCGTTGAGACCGCACAGCCGGTCATCGCCCTGAGCCGAGCGGAAATCGAGAAGAAGGGCTACGTCAACGTCGCCGACATCCTGCAGGACGTCACCGCTGCCGGCGCACCGTCGCTGAGCCGCGCCTCGGCCTTGTCCTCCGGCCGTGATTACGGCGGCATGTTCGTCAGCCTGCGCAACCTTGGCCCCGAACGCACCCTGGTGTTGATCGACGGCCGTCGCATGGGCGTCAGCGCGGGTGGCTATTCCGACGTCGGCTCGATTCCCTCGGCCATCGTCGAGCGCGTTGAAGTACTGACCGACGGTGCCTCGGCACTGTACGGCTCGGACGCCATCGCCGGCGTGGTCAACATCATCACCCGCAAGAACTTCGACGGCGGCAACGCCACCGCCTATGTCGGCCAGTACAGCGAAGGCGACGGCCAGAAGCGCAGCTACAGCGCCAACTTCGGCAAGACCTTCGAGCGCGGCTGGTTCAGCGTCGGCGCCGAGAAGAGCAAGGAAGACCCGGTCCTGGGCGGCGCCCGTGAATTCACCGCCTATGCCAACGGCCCCTACCATCCCACTGATGGCCTGAACGGCAACACCCAGTGGGGTTCGGTCACCGTCGACGGCAAGCCCCTCACCGTCGGCCCGGGCGGCGATCCATCCGATGTCGCCAACTTCAAGAAACCGGACCCGGCGACCTACGCCAACACCAAGACCAACATGACCCTGCTCTCCTCGCTGGAGCGCAAGTCCGCTTTCGCCAATGGTGGTTTCCAGATCACCGACGATCTGCGTGTTGTCGCCGACGTTCTGTATAGCGAGCGCGAGTCGATCAAGCAACTGGCCGGTTACCCGTACTCGGTGTCGGCCACGCAGGCAACCAGCGGCGCGCGCGCTCCGCTCTCGGCCAGCAGCGCATTCAACCACTGGGGCAAAGACGTGCTGTTCTCGCGTCGCACCGAGGAGTATCCGCGTGCAACCAACAACGCGCTGACCACCAAGCGCGCCAGTCTTGGCTTGGAAGGCAGCTTCGAGACCGGCTCCCACTTCTGGGACTGGAACGTGAGCTACATGTTCAACCGCAATGAAGGCGAGCGCCGCAGCCTGCAGAGCATGTACCAGCCGCACGTCAACCTCGCCGTCGGCCCGTCCTTCATCGATGCCAGCGGCGTTGCCCGCTGCGGCAGCGTCGGCAACGTGATCGAAGGCTGTGTGCCGTGGAATCCGCTGGCACCGGCGGGCAGCAACAGCCCCGGTTCGCTCAACGACAAGGCGGTGCGCGACTATATCTTCACCCGCTTCACCGACGAAATCCGCAGCACCACCAAGGTGGTCAGCGCCAACATCTCCGGCTCGCTGGCAAGCCTGCCGGCCGGTGACATCATGGCGGCGATGGGTGTTGAACATCGCAGCGAAGAAGCCAGCTACACCCCGGACCTGATGGTGCAGAACGGCGAAATCGCCGGCACCAGCGGCGCACCAACGCGTGGCGACTACAAGCTGGACGAGGTTTACCTGGAGCTGCAGGTGCCGCTGCTGGCGGACCTGCCGTTCGCACGTGAACTGTCGCTGGACGTGGCTGGCCGCTACTCCGACTACAACAACTTCGGTGGCACCACCAACGGCAAGTTCGGCCTGAAGTGGAAGCCGATCGACACCTTGCTGGTCCGCGCCACCTACGGCACCGGCTTCCGTGCACCGACCGTGGACGACCTGTACGGCGGCACCGTCACCACCCGTGACCGCGTCACCGATCCCTGCGATCGCTCGTTCGGCGCCGCCGCGCGCAATGCTGAAGTAGCTGCACGCTGCAGCGCTGCTGGCCTGGGTGCCGACTTCCGCCAGAAGACCGGTGACGGCGAACTGGCCACCACCTCGGGCGTACAGGCCGTCACCGACTTCACCTCCGGCTCCAACGCTACGCTGAAGCCGGAAACCGCCAAGACCTGGACGGTCGGTCTGGTCTACAGCCCCGACTTCGTCAGCGGCCTGGACCTGAGCCTGGACTGGTGGAAGATCCGCATCGACGACGTGATCGTGGGTGAATCGGCCACCGACATCCTCAACCAGTGCTATGTGCAGGGCATCAGCTCCGCCTGCGACCGCTTCACCCGCTACAGCACCGGCGGCAACAAGGGCCAGGTCAGCGGCATGAACCGTTCGTTGAACAACGCCGGCTTCCAGGAAACCGCTGGCTATGACCTTGGTGTTCGCTACCGTCTGCCGGAAATGGCCTTCGGCCAGCTGTCGCTGCGTTGGAACACCACGTACGTGGACTACCTGTCACGCAAGAGCGACAACGTCGCGACCACCCCGGTCGAAGAATTCACGGGCTGGGAAGGCAACTTCCGCGTGCGCTCCAACCTGACGATGGATTGGCAGAACGGCAACTTCGGCGCGAGCTGGACTACCCGTTACTACTCCAGCATGAAGGAGAAGTGTTCCTACGATCTGGATGGTGGCCCGGAGTGCAACATGCCGGACTTCCAGTCGGCGTATACCGACATGCAGCCGAGCCGCAAGCTGGGCTCCAACACCTTCCACGACCTGCAGGTGCGTTATGCCATGCCGTGGAACGGCACCGTGTCGCTGGGCGTCAACAACGTGTTCAAGCACGAAGGCCCGATCATGTACAGCCAGCCGAACAGCAGCTTCACCTACTACGGTGGCTTCGACATCGGTCGTTTCATGTACATGAAGTACCAGCAGCGCTTCTGATCCAGGTAACAACAGCGACGGGTGTCGATGACATCGTCGACCACCCGCAACGCTGCGCTTGAAGCCCCTCTCCCGCACGCGGGGGGAGAGGGGCCGTTTGCGAACCACAGGTTCGCGGTCACTCGAGCGCTCTTTCGCCAGCGGAAGGGCCGGGGCGCGTAGCGGGGGTTGGGGTGAGGGTGGCTTCACCCGCTTCGTCGCTGGCCTGCCGCAATCAATCAGTTTCACCGCTCCGACGACCCAAAAAAGGCTGCAAGAGCAAGGCCGTCAATCGCAGATGCATTACCAGCTTCGCGGCTAACGCCGCTCCTGCAAACAGCTGCAAGCGCATTTTCCCTGGCAGCACAGTGCCTGAAGATGCGGCCCCCTGATCTGCTTCGCGGCTTACGCCGCTCCCACAAACAAGGGCGCCGGTCTGTCACATCGCTCGCTGTTTGATCGGGCACCTGATCGGGAGCGGAACTCACCGCAACCCAAACACCACACAACGGTCATCTAGCTGTCATCGCCACGCGGTAGATGCAGGGCGTCCTTGTGGCTACCGTGACAGGCTCCCCAAACCGGTTCCCGCCATGCTTCGTTCGCTGGCGCTGGCTGGCGTCTGCGTGATGCTGGCTGGCTTTGCCCTCTCATCTCCCGTTCCCCCGCTGTCACTCAGTGAGCGCTTGGCCGCCCCCGGTGGCACCTCGCCGCTGGTCCCCACCGAACGCATCGACGCCCTGCTCGCCAACCTGCCACATCAGCAGGGCAACGTTACTGGCAGCGATGGCGTTGCCCTGCATTGGGTATCGTTCGAGCCAGGTGACTACCGGCTGGATTACCGCTATCTCGGCAAGGGCCAACGCTTCCCGGAGTTCTCGCTGGAAGCATCGACACCAAGCATCGAGAACCACGTCCAGCCACGCGGCACGGTGATCCTGTTGCACGGCTGGATGATGGACGGCGGTTCATTGCTGCCCTGGTCACTGGAATTGGCGCAACAGGGTTACCGCACAATCGCGCTGGATCTGCGCAATCACGGTCGTTCGGGTCATGCACTTTCCGGCTACGGAACCCGCGAAGGCGAGGATGTAGTCGCGGCACTGGACGCCCTGCAGCGCGAAGGCAAGATCAGCGGCCCGGTGCACCTGCTCGGCGTTTCATACGGTGCTGCAACCGCGATCTTCGCCGCCCGTGAGCTCGGCACTCAGTTGCGCAGCGTCGTGGCGATGGAGTCCTTCGACAACGCCGGCGAAGCAATCCGCACGATGGTGCCGCATATGCTGGCCAAGCCACCGGAACGTTGGAGCGACTATGTCGCCCTGCCCCTGGCACGTTGGCAATACGGCGGCCGTGGATTGGATGAGGCCATCGCCACCACCGATCGCAAGCTTGGCATCAATCTGGATAAGGTCGACGTCGGCCAGGCCTTGGCACAGGTACCAGCCTGCGTGCTGTTGATACACGGCCGCGACGATGAGCACATTCCGGTAGCACAAGGCCGCGCATTGGCTGCTGCAGCGCCACGCGCACGGTATCTGGAGGTCGCAGCCGAAGACCACCTGACTTTGCCGATGCGCCTGGATCGTCTATCCGGCACGGTGAATAACTGGTTCGAGCAGGCCGATGACAATGGCCGCTGTGCATCGGCGGTAACAGCGAGTCTTTGAGTTTCCGAAGGCGTTGGTGGCGTCTCACGAGCAAAGCCGTCGGACTCGCCACTCCGTAGTGCCGAACCATGTTCGGCAGGGGCGTTCCAGGCGATGCCTGGCGGAGCCCCAATGCTTTGGCTTTGGCTTTGGCTTTGGCTTTGGCTTCTACGTCGCCTTCAGCTCCAGCTCTTTCTTCCCCTTCTCCCGCCTGCGGGGGAAGGTGCCCGAAGGGCGGATGGGGGGCGCTTCTG
>NZ_DAMBKV010000026.1:0-46191 GCF_032066555.1 Stenotrophomonas sp. | reverse complement strand
GCGTGGTGCAGGCGCACTTCCGTCCGGAGTTCATCAACCGCCTGGACGACATCGTCGTCTTCCATCCGCTGGACAAGGAGCAGATCAAGCAGATCGCACGCATCCAGATGCGTGGGCTGGAGAAGCGCCTGGGCGAGCGTGGTTTGCGCCTGGGGGTGTCGGATTCGGCCTTCGATGTGCTGGGCAATGTCGGCTTCGACCCGATCTATGGCGCGCGTCCGTTGAAGCGTGCCATCCAGGCGCAGCTGGAAAACCCGCTGGCGCAGAAGATCCTGGCCGGCGAGTTCGCCAGCGGCGACACCATCAAGGTGGAAGCCGGTGGTGGCGGGCAGCTGCAGTTTGGCAAGGGCTGAGCGCCGGAGCTTCAAGTGCTTTAAAAGCTGCCCTCACCCCAACCCCTCTCCCGTAAACGGGAGAGGGGCTTGGATCGTGTCGGCGGCTAGTGCATTAGCCCCTCTCCCGTTTACGGGAGAGGGGTTGGGGTGAGGGGAAGCTTCTAGCTAGAGATGCACGCTTCAAAAAGGCATCAGCAAATAACGCCCCCTCACAAGTAACCCCTGCAACCGTCCACCGGTTGCCATCCATCCTCGGCTATCGTCAGCGGTCACTCCTTGGCGAGCACCCCGATGACCGATCCGCAGTGGAAGCCTGAAACCATCGCCGTGCATGGCGGCTATTCCCCCGATCCGACCACCCGCGCCGTCGCGGTGCCGATCTACCAGACCGTTGCCTACGCCTTCGACGATACCCAGCACGGTGCCGATCTGTTCGATCTCAAGGTGCAGGGCAATATCTACACACGCATCATGAACCCGACCACCGATGTGCTGGAAAAGCGCATCGCTGCATTGGAAGGCGGCATCGGTGCATTGGCGCTGGCCTCGGGCCAAGCCGCGATCACCTACGCGATCCAGACCATTGCCGAGGCCGGCGACAACATCCTCGCCTCCAGCGCGCTGTATGGCGGCACCTACAATCTGTTCGCACACACGCTGCCGCAGTTCGGCATCCAGACCCGCTTTGCCGATTACCGTGATCCGCAGGCATTTGCGGCGCTGATCGATGAGCGCACCAAGGCGGTGTTCGTCGAATCCATCGGCAACCCGCGTGGCAACATCACCGATATCGAGGCCATCGCCAAAATCGCCCATGCGCATGGCGTGCCGGTGATCGTCGACAACACCGTGGCCACGCCGTATCTGCAGCGCTCCTTCGATTTTGGTGCGGATATCGTGGTGCACTCCTTGACCAAGTATCTCGGCGGCCACGGCACCAGTCTGGGCGGCGCCATCGTCGATTCCGGCCGCTTCCCGTGGGCCGAGCACAAGGCGCGCTTCCCGCGCCTCAATACGCCAGACGTGAGTTACCACGGCGTGGTCTATACCGAGGCATTGGGGCCTGCGGCCTTCATTGGCCGTGCCCGCGTGGTGCCATTGCGCAACATGGGCGCGGCGATTTCGCCGTTCAACGCCTTCCAGATCCTGCAGGGGATCGAGACGCTGGCGCTGCGCATGGATCGCATCAACAGCAATACGCTGGCGGTGGCCAACTACCTGCAGAAGCATGCAAAGGTCGCCTGGGTGAACTACGCGGCGCTGCCGGACCATCCGGAACACGCGCTGGTGCAGAAGTACCTGCGTGGCCACGGCTCGGGCGTGCTGACCTTCGGTTTGCCGGGTGGGCGCGAAGCCGGCGCGCGCTTCCTGGATGCCTTGCAGCTGTTCACGCGACTGGTGAACCTGGGCGATGCCAAGTCACTGGCCACGCATCCGGCATCCACCACCCATCGGCAGTTGGATGAGGCCGAGCTGGAAAAGGCCGGGGTAACGCTGGACACCGTGCGCCTGTCGGTGGGCATCGAGCATATCGATGACCTGCTGGCGGATCTCGAGCAGGCGTTGGCTGGGGCTTGAGTCCCAGCTTGGACGCTGCAGAGGAGAATCAAGGGCGGGGTTCGCTTGTTAGAAGCTTCCCCTCACCCCAACCCCTCTCCCGCAAGCGGGAGAGGGGCTAACGCACTACGAGCCGCCGCAATCCTGGCCCCTCTCCCGCATGCGGGGTGAGAAGGGCTGTTTGCGAACCAAAGGTTCGCAGCCATTTGAACGCGCTTGCGTCAGCGCAAGGGCCGGGGCGCGGAGCAGGGGTTGGGGTGAGGGCAGCTCTCAGCTCCTAGCTTTTACCAGGCAACCGTAAACCGCTTGCCCACGTGCTTCGGCGTTTCCAGCTCATCCACCACTGCCACCGCCAGATCGGCCGCACTGATCGTACCCGGGCCATCGCCCGTGCTCAGCGGGGTGTCGCTGCCCACGCGGTACTTGCCGGTGCGCTCGGTTGCGCTGCCCGGATGGAAGGCCACCGGCGGGCTCAACTGGGTCCAGGCCAGCGAGGTCTCATTACGCAACTCGTTCAGCGCATCACGCGCGGCGCTGGCGCCGGGATAGATAGCCGCCGGGAAGTCGGGGGAATCCACCAGTTGGGTGCCGTCCGCCGCATACAGGCTGCCGGCACCGCCAATCACGATGTAGCGCTTGACGCCTGCTGCCTTGGTGCCGGCCACAATCGCGCGGGTGCCACGCATGAACTCGTTGTATAGATCCGGATTCGCCCAGCCGGCGTTGTAGGCACTGATCACCGTGTCGGCACCGCTGACCCCGGCGCGTACCTCCTCGGCATTGAGCACATCGGCCTTGACCACATGCAAGCGCGCGCGGCTTGCCAGCTTGGCCGGGTCACGCACCAGGGCGGTGACGTCATGGCCGCGCGCCAGCAGTTCGTCCAGCAGAGCCTTGCCGACGAAGCCGGTGGCACCAATCAATGCGACTTTCATGGGAAATCCTTGCAAGTGGGAATGGCGCCAGTTTCCGCCTCTGCGCGCCGTCGCGGCAGTCGCAAAAAATCACAATCACCTTGAAGCTGTGCTTCACAATGGCCCGGTAGGAGGTGACCCATGGACAGCTTCAAGCGGATGGCCCTGTTTGCCCAGGTGGTGCAGCACGGCTCGATGAGTGCGGCGGCGCGGGCGCTGGGCATGAGCACCTCGGCGGTGAGCCAGCAGCTGCGTGCGTTGGAGCAGGAAGCCGGGGTGGCGCTGTTGCACCGCTCTACCCGACGGCTGGCCCTCACCGATGTGGGCAGCCGTTACTACGCGGCCTGCGCGCGTTTGCTGGATGCGGCCGGGGAGGCGGCGGCAGAACTGTCGGCTGCCCGCCAGGCCCCCAGCGGCGAACTGCGATTGTCGGCGCCGCTGGGCATGGCCGCGCATATCGGGCCGGCGCTGGGTGCGTGGTTGCAGGAAAACCCGCAGCTGCGCCTGCACCTGTTCTTCGACGACGGCTGGACCGACCTGTTGCAGGCGCGCATCGACCTGGCCCTGCGCTTCGGCCAGCTGCCGGACAGCGATTGGATGGCGCAGCGTCTGGGCAGCCTGCAGCGTTGGCCCTGCGCGTCGCCGCAGTGGCTGCAGGCCCACGGCATGCCCACCGATCCGCTGCAGGTACCCGCCGCCGATTGGCTGGGTGTGCCGCAGGTGCCCGGCTTGGTCTGGCAACACCGTGACAGCGGCGAGGAACGGCTGGTGCCGGCGCATCCGCGCATCGCCAGCCAGAACCAGCCGGCGGTCCTGCAGCTATGCCAGGCCGGCTTGGGGGTGGCGGTGCTGACCAGCCTGGATGCGGCGCCGCTGTTGGCTGACGGCCACCTGCAGCGCCTGTTGCCGGATTGGGAAGTGCCAGCGTTGCCGGCCTGGGCGGTGACACCACATCGCCAGACCCAACCGGCCAAGGTGCGCCAGGCCATCGCCTTGCTGCAGGACTATCTGGCGCGAATGCCTGCTGCCGGGCCGACGCCTGCGCAAGATCGGAAACGCCAGCGCTGAGCAGGCGCGCTGCAATAGCCGCCACTTCCACGGAGACGATGCAATGAAAGCCAATGCCGCACAGCTGCCACGCCTGGACCGGGTCATTGCCTGTCTGCAGCAGGCCGTCGATACCGGCGGCCCCTTGCCCGACCTGGAGGCGCTGGCGGCCATCGCCCATTACTCGCCTTTCCACTTCCATCGCGTTTACCGCGCGCTGACCGGTGAAACGATAGGCCGCACGGTGCAGCGGCTGCGGGTGGTCAAGGCGCTGCAGCGTCTGGCGCATAGCGCGGCCAGTGTCACCGAGATCGCCCTGCTGGCCGGTTACGACACCCCGCAGGCCTTGGCCCGGGTGCTGCGCGAAAGCGTGGATGCCAGTGCCAGCGAACTGCGCGGCGATCCGCAGCGACTGGCCGCCTGCATCGCCCAGCTGTCGCGCCCGCTGCCGGTGGCTGAAACTCCCGCGCCGCTGAGCGTGGAAGTGATCACCCTGGAGCCGTTCGAGGTGGTCGCGTTGCGTGCCCGGGGTGCCTTCGACGATCTGGATGGTGTGTTCGGCGAACTGTTCGGCTGGGCGGCCGAGCAGGGCCTGATCGAACAGCTGCAGCAGTTGATCGGTCTGCCGCTGGGTGACCACCGCGAGCTGCCTGCCGACGAGCTGCTGTTCGACTGCGCGCTGGCGCTGGATGCCGCGCTGCCGGCCTTGCCGGCATCACTGCAGCGCCTGCAGCTGGGGGGCGGGCGCATGGCGCGCCTGCATCATGTCGGCAGCTACTCCCTGCTTGAGGACGCCACCGACCAGTTGCTGCGTGACTGGTTGCCGGGCAGCGGCCATGCGCTGCGCGACGCGCCGCTGCACTATCACTTCCTGGACGACCCCGAGGACGTTCCCGAGGCCATCCTGCGCGCCGACATCTACGTGCCGCTGGCCGCCGGCTGAGGCACGTTGCGGCGCAGGCTGCGGTAGGGCGGGGTGGACATGATCATTTCCGCCAGCGAGTAGGCCAGCTCGCGCTCGGCCATCACCGTGCCGTCGGCGCCATGCTCCAGCAGATGCTTGACCTCGGCATCGCTGTGGGCACGCGCCAACAGGGTCAGGTTGGGGTTGATGGCGCGCAGCTTGGCCAGCACCTCGCCGGATTCCAGCGGCTGCGGGATGGCCAGCACGGCGATGGTGGCGCGCTCGGGGTGTGCCTCGGCCAGTACCTTGTCCGAGGCGGCACTGCCGCGGATGCCGGGGATGCCGGCGGCGTGCGCGCGTTCCACGTGCTCGCGGTTGTCGTCGATCACCAGCACCGGCACGCCGCGGTCACGCAGCACCTGCGCCAGCTCGCTGCCGACCCGGCCATAGCCGACCACGATGGCGTGGTCGTGCAGGTCCAGCGACGGACCGGGCGGGATGTCCGGCACTTCCGGCACCGGCGCGGTTTCCTTGTGGCGTGCCTGCCAGCGGTCGAGCAGGCCGAACACCACCGGGTTGAGCATGATCGACACCAGTGCACCGGCCAATACCAGCGATTGCCCGGTAGGCGGCAGGATCTTCAGCGCAACGCCCAGCCCGGCGATGATGAAGGCGAACTCGCCGATCTGCGCCAACGAGGCGGAGATGGTCAGCGCGGTGCTCTTGGAGTGGCCGAAGGCGCGCACGATGAAGAAGGCGGCGGCCGACTTGCCGAACATGATGATCACCACCGTCGCCAGCACCTGCCAGGGGTGCTCGACGATGATCAGCGGGTTGAACAACATGCCGACCGAAACGAAGAACAGCACCGCGAACGCATCGCGCAGCGGCAGCGAATCATGCGCGGCCTTGTGGCTGAGCTCGGACTCGTTGAGCATCATGCCGGCGAAGAACGCGCCCAGCGCGAACGAGACGCCGAACAGCGCCGCCGCACCAAACGCCACGCCCAGCGCGATAGCCAGCACGCACAGGGTGAACAGCTCGCGCGAGCCGGTGCCGGCCACTTTCTCCAGCACCCACGGAATCACCCGCCGGCCAACCACCAGCATCACTGCCACGAACAGGCCCAACTGAACGAAGGTCCAGCCGATCGAGGCCAGCAGGCCGCCAATCGAAAGTGCCTTGCCACTGGCCTCGGGGCCGAACACCTCGGCAATCACCGGCATCATCACCAGCGCCAGCACACAGGCCAGGTCTTCGACGATCAGCCAGCCCACCGCGATCTTGCCGCGCGTGGTTTCCAGCAGGCGGCGTTCCTCCATGGCACGCAACAGCACCACGGTGGACGCGGTGGCCAACGAGAAGCCGAAGATCACCCCGTGCAGCGCCGGCCAGCCCATCAGCGTAGCCACGCCCCAGCCCAGCAGGGTGGCGACCAGGATCTGGCCGATGGCACCGGGGATGGCGATGGCCTTGACCGCCATCAGGTCCTTCAAGGAGAAGTGCAGGCCGACGCCGAACATCAGCAGCATCACCCCGATCTCGGCCAACTGGTTGGCCAGCGCCTGGTCGGCGACAAAGCCCGGGGTGAACGGCCCCACGATGACACCGGCAATCAGATAGCCCACCAGCGGCGACAGCCGCAGTTTGTTGGCCAGGGCGCCAAGCACGAAGGCCAGGCCCAGACCGATGGCAATCATGTTGATCAGGGCGGTGTCATGGTGCATCAGGGCTCGCAGCAGGGGGTGGGGTGCTTCGATTCTAAAGGTGATGCGCGGTTTGGTGAGGGGAAATGCATGAAAAATCTGGGTTTTTTTTTAAGGAGCGAGGTGGGGCTGTGGGTTTGTGGTGCTTGCTGGTGAGGACAACAGCAAACGCCAGGGCATCCCTCCCCAACCCTCCCCTTCGCTGCGCGAAAGGGAGGGCGCCAAAGCAAAAGCTGGGTGAACCCTGCAGCCCGCATGAACTGCCCCCTCCCTTTCGCGCAGCGAAGGGGAGGGCTGGGGAGGGCTGGGGAGGGGTAAGCCTCTGCCGAGCCGGCAAAAGAAAATGCCCCGGGTCGCCCCGGGGCATCTTCCTTTCACGACGTCAAAACAGTCTTACCAGGTGTAGCTGATACGGCCGTATACGTAAGCGCCGTTGAAGCCGTACGGGGAGTAGTTGCTGTACGGCAGCATGCCCCAGGTCGAGTTCTGCAGGTCCGCGGTGCGATCCGGGTACTGGTCCAGCAGGTTGTCCGCACCCAGGGTCAGCTTCCAGTTCTCGCTGGGCTTGAAGCTGGCCGAGGCGTCCACTACCCAACTGGCGTCATAGGTCTGGTCGCGGGCAGCGGTGGCCGAGTTGCGCACGGTGAAGCTGCCGTAGCGGGTCGCCGACAGACCCAGCTCCCAGCGGTCCGAGCGCCAGGTGCCGCTGACGATGGCCTTGTCACGCGGGAAGCTGTCCTCGATGCGGCCGATCTCGTCGCGGCCGATCAGCGACTGGGTGATGCCCAAGCTGCCGAACACCGCCGGCGAAGCGATGAACTTCTTCACTTCGGTCTCGTTGTAGCTGTAGGCAGCGGTCAGTTCCAGGCTGCTGGCGCTGAACGGGAGGGTGTAGCTGGATACTGCATCGACACCGCGGGTGCGGGTGTCCACACCATTGGTGAAGTAGGAGAACGCGGTGACCTGCGGCAGCCCCAGCCCGGCCAACAACGCATTGGCGGCGGCATTGGTGGTGATGTTGGTGGACAGCACGATGCGGTCATCGATGTCGATCTGGTAGGCATCGACGGTCAGGTACAGGCGATCAACCGGCTGCAGCACCAGGCCAAGGCTGTAGGAGGTGGAGCTTTCGGCCTTCAGCGGGCTGGCACCCAGCGCCTGTGCGGCAGCGCTGGTGGTCGGGAAGGTGCCGCGGTCGACGAAGCTGCCGTTGATGATGGTGCTGGTGACCGCCTGGTAGCTCTGCTGGGCCAGCGACGGGGCGCGGAAGCCGCTGGACGCGGTGGCACGCAGCGCGACCTTGTCGGTGAAGGCGTAGCGCGCCGACAACTTGCCCGAGAACTTGTCGCCGAAGTCCGAGTAGTCCTCGTAGCGACCGGTCAGGCCGGCGGAGAACTTCTCGGTCAGGTCGGCTTCCAGGCCGGCATAGACGGCGTAATTGTGGCGATCGTTGTGCACTTCGTTGGTCGGGGTGAAACCACCGAAGCCCTGCGCGCCGCTACCGGTATAGGAGTTCAGCTCACCGGCGTTCTGCTCCCACTTCTCACGACGGTATTCACCGCCGAAGGACAGCGTGACCGGGTAGGCCAGGCCCCAGTCCAGCGCCTTGGTGAGGTCGGCGTTGAAGATGTCCTGCTGGTACTTCAGCGTGCCGTCGTAGAAAGAGGTCGGGCTGTTCACGCCCAGGCTGTAGTTGATGCTGTTGCGGGTGTGGAAATCCAGGGTGTTTTCACCGTGGTTGAGGCTGACGTCCCAGGTCCAGCCACTCTCGGTATTGCCCTTGACGCCGGCCACCAGCGAGCGGTCCTTGGAGTACTGGTTGATCTGCGGCACATAGCCGTCCGGGTAGGTCTGCGCCAACAGCGCGGTCTGGCCGCTGTGGTTGGGCGAGCGGTAGAACGCGAACGAGGTGATGTCGCGGTTGCTCAGCAGGGCGCTGGCGTAGGCACTGATGTTGTCGCTGAAGTTGAAGCTGGCGTTGGCCGAGGCGGCGGTGGCGTCCACGCGCGGGTCGCCGACCACGAAGGTCTTCTCACCGATGGACGGGAAGTTGCCGGTATTCGGGGTGGTGCCCTGATAAGGGCCTGCGCGGTTGCTTTCGTCCTGCTGGCTGACCTGGCCGGCGAAATGCACGCTGCCACGGCCATCGGCGAAGCTGACGCCGGTGTCGCCGGAGAGCTGGTACTTGTTGCCGTCACCGGCCGAGTACTGGCCGTAATCCACGGCCAGGCTGCCGCCCTTGCCGCTGCCCTTGAGCACGATGTTGACCACGCCAGCGATGGCATCGGAGCCGTATTGGGCCGAGGCGCCGTCGCGCAGTACTTCGACGCGTTCGATGGCGGCGATCGGAATCGCGTTGATGTCCACCGCGGAGGAGCCACGGCCGATGCTGCCGTTGACGTTGATCATCGCCGAGGTGTGGCGGCGCTTGCCGTTGACCAGCACCAGCACCTGGTCAGGCGAGAGCCCGCGCAGCTGCGCCGGGCGGATGCCGCTGGTGCCGTCGGTCAGGGCCGGGCGCGGGAAGTTCAGTGAGGGCAGGGCGCGCGACAGCGCGGTGGCCAACTCGCCGGTGCCGGTGGACTGCAGCGCCTCCGGGGTGATGATGTCGATCGGTGACTGCGACTCGGCCACGGTGCGGTCGGCCACGCGGGTACCGGTGACGATCACGGTATCCAGGGTGTTGGCAGCGGTCTGGGCGAAGGCGGGGAGGGCCGGGGCGCCAAGGGCGATGGCAATGGCGACGGCGAGGGTGCTGGACGTGCGATTCATCAGGTTGCAGCTCCGGTATTGAGTGGCGGCATCGGCGGCGCGTGGGGTTCGCGGCTGTTGCGGTGCGCCATCAACGAATTAATGGAATTTTTACCTCGTGTCAAACCGGATGACGCAGCTAAATTGTTGCTTTTGAAAGCTTTTTCAGTTCAGCAAAGGCGATTTGGCAATGCGAGTACTTGGCCCTTGTCAGGCAATGCCGTTCAGGCGCGTGCGATAACAGGACGTGAGTCAAGTATTGGTTAACGTTAGAATTACGTCGCAGGAATGCTGCTCACATGCACATTCCGTTTCGTTATAACGGACCCATTCATGATTTCCCTTCGTAATTTCGCCCTCCGCCGGGGCGAGCGCCTGCTGTTGTCCAACGTAGACCTCACCCTGCATGCCGGCTATCGCGTAGGCGTGGTGGGGCGTAATGGCGCAGGCAAATCCAGCCTGTTCGCCGCCGTGCGCGGTGAACTGGAAGCCGACAAGGGCGACGTGTCGCTGCCCGGCAAGATCCGCATCGCCGATGTGGCCCAGGAAACCCCGGCGCTGCCCGACCGCGCCATCGACTTCGTGCTCGGTGGTGACGACGTGGTCGCCGCCGTGCTGGCTGAAGAAGCCGCCGCCGCCGAGCGCGAGGATTGGGAAGCGGTCGCCAATGCGCACCAGAAGATGGCCGAGCTGGGTGCGTACGACGCCGAAGCCCGTGCCGGCAAGCTGCTGCACGGCCTGGGCTTCCCGGCCGAGACGCATGATCGCCCGGTGTCGGCGTTCTCCGGTGGCTGGCGCGCACGCTTGAACCTTGCCCGCGCACTGATGATGCCCAGCGACCTGCTGCTGCTCGACGAACCGACCAACCACCTGGATCTGGACGCGGTCTACTGGCTGGAGCAATGGCTGCTGAAGTATCCGGGCACCTTGCTGCTGATCTCGCATGACCGCGAGTTCCTCGACAACGTCGCCACCCACACCCTGCACCTGCACGGTGGCGGTGCCAAGCTCTATCCGGGCGGCTATACCGATTTCGAGCGCCAGCGTGCCGAGCACCTGCGCCAGCAGCAGATCGCGCACGAGAAGGAACAGGCCGAGCGCGCCCACCTGCAGAGCTTCATTGACCGCTTCAAGGCGCAGGCCAGCAAGGCCACCCAGGCGCAGAGCCGGATGAAGCGCCTGGCCAAGATGGCCGGCACCGAAGCGGTGCGCGCCGAGCGCGAGTTCCGCATCGAGTTCTCGCCGCCGGCCAAGCTGCCGTTCTCGCTGATCCGCCTCAACGACGTCACTGCCGGTTACGGCCCGGACGCGGTGATCCTGGACAACGTCGGCTTCGGCCTGGAAGCCGGCCAGCGCGTCGGCCTGCTCGGGCCGAACGGTGCGGGTAAAACCACGTTGGTGAAGTCACTGGTCGGTGACCTGCCGTTGCTCGGCGGTGACCGCATGGCCCATCCGGACCTGCAGATCGGTTACTTCGCCCAGCACACGGTGGAATCGCTGCACGCCGGCATGACGCCGATGGATCACTTCCGTGAGATCTCGCCGGACGGCGTCAACCAGTCGTTCCGCGACTTCCTCGGCAAGTGGAATTTCCCGGGCGACCGTGCGTTCGAGACCGTGGATGGTTTCTCCGGTGGCGAGCGTGCGCGTCTGGCGCTGGCGCTGATCGCCTGGCAGCAGCCCAATGTGTTGCTGCTCGACGAACCGACCAACCACCTTGACCTGGAAATGCGCGAAGCGCTGGCCGAAGCGCTGGCCTTGTTTGAAGGCGCCATCGTGATGGTGTCGCATGATCGCCACCTGATCGGCCTGGTCTGCGACACGTTCTGGCGCGTGGCCGATGGCGTGGTCGAGCCGTTTGCCGGTGACCTGGACGAATACGCGCAGTGGCTGCGTACGCGCGCCAGTGCGCAGGGTTCACGCAACAAGAGTGATCGCCAGGAAAAGCCAGCGGCCGCACCGGTTGCGCAGGTTGCCCCGGCCAAACCGGCTTCCAACAAGAAGCCGGTCAACCCGCACAAGCTGGAAGCGGCCGAGAACAAGGTCGAGCAGTTGGGTGCATCGCTGGCGGCGGTGGACGCGCAACTGGCGGATTCGGCCAACTACGCCGACGCGGCCAAAATGGCCAAGCTGGGCAGCGAGCGTGAAGTGCTGGCGCAGCAGCTGGAGCAGGCCGAGGCAGCGTGGATGGAAATGCTGGAGGACTGAGCGTTGTGGGCGCGGCACAAGCCGTGCAGTGATGCTGCTGTAGCGCCGAGCCATGCTCGGCTGGGGTTTTATCGGTGATGCCCCTTGCCGAGCATGGCTCGGCACTACAGGTGGTGCGCTTGCCGAGCATGGCTCGGCACTACAGGTGATGCCCCTTGCCGAGCATGGCTCGGCACTACAGGTCCAATCCTTCCTGTGCCAGCAACCATAGGCGGAAGCGCCGTAGCGGTTCGCGCTCCTGCCGCGAGCGCAGCCGCGTCAGCCAATAGCGTCCCAGCGACAGGGTCGGCGCGAACGGCTGCAGCAGCCGCCCTTCGGCCAAGTCCTGCTCGAACATGCGCAGCGGCAATAATGCCACCCCTGCACCTGCCGCCGCCGCGCTGGCCAGGGTCAGTGAGGAATCAAATACCGCCCCGCGCGCCTCCACGCCACTGACCCCGGCCAGTTGCAGCCAGCGGGGCCACTCGTCATTGCGGTAGGAACGCAGCAACGCCACGTTGCCAAGATCACGCGGCTGCCGCAGCTTGCGCGCCACCGCTGGTGCGCACAGCGGTGCGAACAAGGTATCGACAATGGCGGTGCAGTCCTGGCCCTGCCAGTCGCCATCACCGAAACGGATGGCCAGATCCAGTCCTTCGCCGGCCAGGTCGATGCGGTTGTTGTGGGTCTGCACGCGCAACTCGATATCCGGATGGGCGGCCTCGAAACCGGGTAGGCGCGGCAACAGCCAACCGGTGGCAAAGGTGCCGACCACGCCCACCGTCAGCACCTCGCGGAAGCGGCCGCCGGTGAAGCGGTCCAGCGCGATCGCCATGCGGTCGAAACTCTCCGTCAGCACCGGATACAGCGCCGCGCCTTCATCGGTGAGGGCAACACCGCGCGGCAGCCGATGGAACAGGCTGACCTGCAGGCGGTCCTCCAGGCCGCGGATCTGGTGGCTCAGCGCGGCTTGGCTGACACACAGTTCCAGCGCCGCGCGGGTGAAGTTCAGGTGCCGGGCTGCGGCCTCGAAGGCACGCAGGGCATTGAGCGGCAGTTGCGGGCGGATCATGCGCAGTCATGATGAAAGTTGATGGTCGCCGGCATTATTTCCCTTATCGGGCGGAAATTGCGGCTTCAGGCACAAGAAAAACTAATGTCTCCCGCTGATTCTTTGCGTTGGTCTGGGCCCTTCGTGATCGGCAAGATCGGCGGAACCACCTTTCTGGAGAGTCGCCATGCTTGCCCGCCGCCAGTTTCTCGCCCTCGGTTCCGCTGCCTTGGCCACGGCCTTGTTGCCGACGGCGCTGGCCCGCAACGCCGCGCCGCCAGCGACCGGCAGCGTAGTCAGCAATGCCGACTTTGCCGCGCTGGAGCAGCGCAGCGGTGGCCGTCTGGGTATCTGCCTGTGGAACCCGGCGACCGGCGAGCGCCATGGCCACCGCATGGATGAGCGCTTCCCGATGTGCAGCACCGTCAAGTTCCCGCTGGCAGCGGCCATCCTGCAGCGCGCCGAGACCGGCCAGTTGTCGCTGGACCAGCGCGTGCCGGTGCGGGCGAGCGACATCCTTGACCATTCGCCGTTCACTGAGCGCCACGTGGGCAAGGACATGACCGTGCGCGACCTGTGCCGGGCCACGATGATCGTCAGCGACAATGCCGCAGCCAACCTGCTGCTGCCGCTGCTCGGCGGGCCGGCCGGGCTCACTGCCTTCCTGCGTGCACACGGCGACCACATCACCGTGAGCGCGCGCAACGAGCCCGAACTCAACCGCTATGCCGAGGGCGATCCGCGCGACACCACCAGCCCGGCGGCGATGGCCGGCAATCTGCAGCGTTTCGTGCTCGGCGATGTGCTGGGCGCGGCCGCGCGCCAGCAGCTGGCCGATTGGCTGATCGACAACCAGACCGGCGATGCGCGCCTGCGTGCCGGCCTGCCGCAGGGCTGGCGGGTGGGTGACAAGACCGGCAGCAATGGCAGCGACACCACCAATGACATCGCGGTGTTGTGGCCCCTGCAAGGCGGGACGCCGTGGCTGCTGGTGAGCTACCTGCAGGGTTCTGCACTGGATGATGACGGCCGCAATGGCATCCTGCGCGGCGTGGGGGAGCTTGCCAGTGCCCGGCTGCGCTGACCGATAGCCGTCGGCGCAGGCTGGCCGGTGTCGCCTTTGCACAACCGGTCCAGAGGAAACAGGTGTCATGAGCAAGGAACTGATCTATCTGCTGCTGATCTTCGCGTTGCTGGTCATCCCGCGCGCGTTGCAGCGCTTCAACCTGCCGGCGCCGCTGACCTGCCTGGTGTTTGGCATCGGCGCGATGCTATGGCTGGGCGACGGCTCGCATGATCCGGTCGTCAGCCTGCTGGCCACGCTGGGCATCTCTTCCTTGTTCCTGTTCGCCGGTCTGGAAGTGGATGTGGCCGACCTGCGCAAGGGGATGTGGCCGCTGCTGGCGCATCTGCTGATCCGCAGTGGCACCTTGGCCGGGGTGGCGTGGCTGGCCTGGCATTACGCTGGCCTGCCATGGCAGGCGGCTGCGCTGCTGGCGCTGGCCCTGCTGACGCCGTCGACCGGCTTCATCATGGATTCGCTGTCGCAGCTGGGGCTGGATGATGCCGAGCGCTTCTGGGTCAGCAGCAAGGCCATTGCCGGTGAACTGCTGGCGCTGGCGGCCTTGTTCGTGGTGCTGCAGGCGGGCGATCCGGTGCATATGGCGCTGTCGAGCATGGCCTTGCTGGCGATGATGGTGGGGCTGCCGCTGTTGTTCGTGGCGCTTGGTCGTTGGGTGGCACCGCATGCGCCGGGTTCGGAGTTCTCCTTGTTGGTGATGGTCGGCATGCTGGCGGCGTACATCACCTATGGCCTGGGTGTGTATTACCTGGTGGGTGCGTTCATCGCCGGCCTGGTGGCGCGGTTGCTGCAGCAGCGCATGCCAACCTTGGCCTCGCACGAAAACCTGCATGCGCTGCGTCTGTTTGCTTCGTTCTTCGTGCCGTTCTATTTCTTCAACGCCGGTACCAAGGTGCCGGCCGAGGCCTTGAGTTTCGAGGCCTTGGGCCTGGGCCTGGTGATCACCCTGGTGGTGCTGCCGTTGCGCATCGCGGTGATCTGGCTGCAGCGACGGGTGTTGTTCGGGGAAAGTTTCCGCACCAGCCTGCGGGTTGCGCTGGCGCTGTCACCTACACTGATCTTCACCCTGGTGCTGGCGGCGATCATGCGCGAACGGTTTGCGATCTCGCCGGTGCTGTTTGGTGCCTTGCTGTTGTATGCGGCGCTGACCACGCTGCTGCCATCGTTGGTATTCCGCCGGCCGATGGACGTGGACCCGCTGAGCAAGGAAGACGCCCAGCCCATCGACGAGCAGGTCGTAAGAGAAGGTGGAGATGCTGCTGCACCGGCAACGGATGCGAGCTCCGGCTCTGATTCTTACGAACCACAGCGCTGAGCGCCGCTTATCATCCTCACAACCGGCACGACCTCGCAGCGAGGCGGGCGTGTGGCAAAGGGGATGTGCGTGGATCGGGAAAGCTGGCAGCAGGTGCGCGAGTTGTTTGATGCGGTGTGTGAGCTGGAGCCGTCGCGATGGCGGACCGAGCTTGCGCGATTGAGTGCCGATCCCCAGGTCATCGCCGAAACCCTGGAACTTCTGCAGGCGCAGACCTGCGATCTGGGGCGTGCGCGTGACCCGATCGAAAAAATGTTTGCCGCCGCCGTTCCTTCGGAGTTGAGTGAAGGCGATGTCATCGGCCCGTGGCGGCTATGTCAACGATTGGCCAGTGGCGGCATGGGTATCGTGTTCCGCGCCGAACGTGCGGACGGACTGTACGCACAGGACGTGGCGATCAAGGTCCTGCAGGGGCAGCCAGGCGCACGGGTGGCCGAACGCCTGGCCGCCGAGCGGCGCATTCTTGCCAGCCTGCAGCATCCGAACATCGCGCGCCTGTACGACGGTGGCACGACCCCGGGCGGGCAACCGTATCTGGTAATGGAGTACGTGCCTGGCGAACCGCTGGATGTGTACTGCACACGGCGGCAGCTGGATCTTCGCCAGCGTTTGCAGCTGTTCCTGCAGGTATGCAACGCCGTGCAGGCCGCGCATGCGCGACTGGTACTGCATTGCGACCTGAAGCCTTCCAATATCCTGGTGCGCGAGGATGGTGAGCCGGTATTGCTGGACTTCGGCGTGTCGCGGCTGCTGGGCGATGAAGGCGGCGACGCGGGTGCGCAGTTCTTCACTGCGGCGTATGCCGCTCCTGAGCTGCAGTCGGGGCGTGAGGTGGGGGTGAGCAGCGATGTCTTCAGCCTGGCTGCGGTGTTGAGCGAACTGCTGGCAGGCAAGGGCGGCAGGCGCGGCGCAAGCGACCACCAGGCTGCGGTGGCTGCGCCCAGTGGGCTGGCCAAGGCCGATTGTCGCTGGGCGCGCGCTCTGCGCGGCGACCTGGATGCGATCGTGGTGCGTGCCGGTGCCTTGTCGCCTGGGCAGCGCTATCCATCGGTGGAAGCCCTGGCCGCCGACGTGCGCAGTTACCTGCAGCATCGGCCGGTACAGGCACGTAATGGCAGCCGGTTCTATCGCGGTGGACGCTGGCTGCGCCGCAATTGGAAAGGGGCAGGGCTGTTGCTGCTGGCACTGCTGTTTGCCGCCTGGTTCGTGTGGCGGCTGGCAGCCGAACGCGCCGCTGCCGAGCGTGAAGCCAAGGTCGCCGAGCAGGTCAGCGGCTTCCTGGTGGAAATGTTCCAGGCGGCTGATCCGCGCGAGAAAGGCGTACGCGGCGGCGAGAACATCAGCGCCCGCGAGGTGCTGGATCGGGCTGCCTCGCGCATCGACAAGGAGCTGGATGCATCGGCCGAAGTGCAGGCACGCCTGAAGGGTGTAATTGGCTTGGCATATCGCAATGCCGGTGATCTGCGCCGTGCCGATCCGATGATGCTGCAGGCGGCTGAAGCGCTGGCGGCGGCAGGCGGAGAAAGGAACCTGGACGAAGCTGCGCGTCTGTTCAACCTGTTGGCGGGAACGTATGCCAACAATCGCAACGGCACGGAGGGCGCGGCGATGGCGCGGCGCGCGCTGGCGCTGCTGGGCAAGCAGCCCGCGGACAGTTTCCGCGTTGCCCAGTCCTACAATTCACTGGGCCTGTCGCTGTTGTCGGAGCAGCGCTATGACGATGCCGAACACGCGTTCAAACAGGCGCTGCTGCGGCATCAGGCCGGCAAACGCGAGCAGTACATCGGCGTGACCCTGGACAACCTGGGCATGACGTATCGGCGCAAGGGTGACCTGGTTGCATCGGCGGCGGCATTCGACCAGTCCACGCCCTTGTTCCTGCGCATTCTCGGCGAATCGTCCTACGACTATTGGGCCAGCAATACCGAACGTGCGTTGATGGTGATGGATCGGGGTGACCTGGATGAGGCCATCGCCACCTTCGAAGCCAACCTGGCGCGCGCACCCGCCATCTTCGGGGAGCGCAGTGTCTATGTGGTCAGCGAGAACAACCGGCTGGCGCAGGCGCTGATACGCAAAGGCGAACTGGAACGCGCGCGGCCGCATGTTGAAACCGCACTGCGGTTGTCGGCGCAGGTGCTGGGCAAGGACAGCTACAACTATTCGGTGGTCACCGAAACTGCCGCACTGCTTGCGCAGGCGCAGGGCGACATGCCCGCCGCTGAGTCCGCCTATCGGCAGGCGCTGGCAATACGTGCCGCGGCGATCGGCAGGGATCACCCGGATAGCCTGGACCTGGAGTTCCAGCTCGGTCTGCTGTTGGCCCGCCAGGGTGACGATGCGGGCGATGCCATGCTGCAGCGGGCGCGTGACCTGTGGCTGCCGCGTATTCCCGCCGGCAGCGCCAACGCCATTCGCCTGCAGCAGGGCTGGGCCGAATGGCTGATCAGCAAACAGCGGCTGGATGCGGCGGCACAGGTGCTGGATAGCGTGCAGTCCCTGCTGTCGGGCAGTCCCTATGCAGCGGTGCACCAACAGGTATTGCGCGCGCGTTTGGCCGAACGACGTGGCAAGGGCGAGGAGGCTGTGCGCTACTGGCAGGCCGCCGTAGCGGCCGCCGAGCCTTTGTATGGCAGGCAATCGGCGGTAACCACGCAATGGCGAAATGCATTGCAGGCAGCCCAACACGCAACCCACGGCGGTGCCGCGTTGCCTTGAGCTGGCAGCTGGGCGAGGATCGGGGCATGAAAACCTCATCGTTCCCGAATCTGATCCGCGCGCTGGCCATGGCCGGCATGGTCGTCCTTCCCGCTTCGGTGCTTGCTGCCAGCAACGCCCCGTCAGCAACGGCGGCAGCCACCCCAGCCGACCAGTTCCTTGCCGAGCTGGCGCAGTACTGCGGGCAGGCTTTTGCCGGGCGCATCATCGCCAATCACCCGCAATCCGCTACGCCGGATCCGTTCGATGGCAAAACCCTGGTGATGCATGTACGTGGCTGCGACAGTCCGCAACAGGAGCTGCGGGTGCCGTTCCATGTGGGGACGGACCATTCGCGGACCTGGGTGATCACCCGGACCGATCGCGGCCTGCGCCTGAAGCACGATCACCGCCACGCCGACGGCAGCCCGGACGCAGTGACGATGTACGGCGGCGACACTGCGCAGGCCGGTAGTGCCGAGCGGCAGGAGTTTCCGGTGGATGCGGCATCGGTGGCGATGTTCACCGCACATGGCATGACCGCCTCCCTGCGCAATACCTGGGCGATGGAGCTGGTGCCGGGCAAGCGCTTTGTCTACGAACTTGCGCGCCCGGATGGACGTCTGTTCCAGGTCGAGTTCGACCTGGGCACGCCGGTGCAATTGCCGCCCGCGCCATGGGGCAGCGAAGCCTGAAATGCGGAGGGCGCCGTTGCCGGCGCCCTCCAAACCGCTTGCGTTGAGGTTCAGCGCCCGCCGAAACGGGCGCGGCAACCACCGTTCACCCAGATGCTGTTGCCGTTGTAGCCCCAGTTGCGGCCTTCGACGCAGCGGGTATCGGAGACCTGCTGGATGATCACCGGACGTCCCTGGCGGCGGTCCCAGGCACAGGTGTTCAGGCGGTTGCTGTTGCTATGGCAATCGACGAAGTAATCGTTGCCGCCCCAGCCGCCACCATTGCCCCAGCCGCCACCGCGACCTTCGGCGAACTCGGCGCGGCAGCCGCCATTGACCCAGACAGTGCCATTGTTGCTGCCCCAGTTGCGGCCTTCCACGCAGCGCGTGTCGGAGATCTGCCGCACGAGTACCGCGCTGCGCCAGCCGGTGTTGCAGACCACATGGCGGTTGCTGTTGCTGTCGCAGCGGATGGTGCGGTTGCCGTTCCAGCCGCCCTGGCCATTGCCGTTGCCGGGACCGCCGCCCCAGCCGCCGCGGCCTTCGGCGAATTCGGCACGGCAGCCGCCATTGACCCAGACACTACCGTTGTTGCTGCCCCAGTTGCGGCCTTCCACGCAGCGGGTATCGGAGATCTGGCGGACCAGCACCGCGCTGCGCCAACCGGTATTGCAGACCTGTTGGCGGTTGCTGTTGCTGTCGCAGCGGATGGTTCGGTTGCCATTCCAGCCGCCCTGGCCATTGCCGTTGCCGGGGCCGCCGCCCCAGCCGCCACGGCCTTCGGCGAATTCGGCGCGGCAGCCGCCATTGACCCAGACGCTGCCGTTGTTGCTGCCCCAGTTGCGGCCTTCCACGCAGCGTGTATCGGAAACCTGGCGGACCAGCACCGCGCTGCGCCAACCGGTATTGCAGACCTGTTGGCGGTTGCTGTTGCTGTCGCAGCGGATGGTGCCGTTGTGCGCACCGGGGAAGGCCGTTTGGGCCGGGGCCGGGGAGGGGCTCAACGCCAGTGCCAGCAGGGTCGCCAGGCCGGCGAGCAGGAGGGGTCGGTTCATGGCGGCTTCCCTGTTCAGGTTGGGTGGCCGAACTATAGGCGCAGTCCCACTTAAGGCCGCGTGACTGATGGGCGGATTTGCTCCAGCCCGCGCTCAGCGCCAAAATACGGGGCTACCCGGCACCGTTTCGTACCGGGCCCCCTGCGGAGCTTTCCATGCGTACCCATTTCTGCGGCCTGGTCGATGAGACCCTGATCGGCCAAACCGTGACCCTCGCCGGCTGGACCGACGTTGCCCGTAACCTCGGCGGCGTCTGCTTCATCGATCTGCGCGACCACGAAGGCATCGTCCAGGTCACCGTCGAGCCCGACAACGCCGAGGTCTTTGCCGTTGCCGCCAGCCTGGGTTACGAGGACGTGCTGCAGGTGGAAGGCGTGGTGCGTGCCCGCCATGCGGTCAATGACAAGATCCGCAGCGGCAAGGTGGAAGTGATCGCCACCCGCATCACCATCCTCAACAAGGCTGCACCGCTGCCGTTCCACGCGCACGAGAACCCGGGCGAAGACACCCGCCTGAAGTACCGTTACCTGGATCTGCGCCGCCCGGAGATGCAGCGCATGCAGCGCACCCGCATCAAGCTGGTGCAGGCCCTGCGCCGTCACCTGGACGAGCGCGGCTTCCAGGACATCGAAACCCCGATCCTGACCAAGGCCACCCCGGAAGGCGCCCGCGACTTCCTGGTGCCGGCGCGCATGCACCCGGGTGAGTTCTACGCGCTGCCGCAGAGCCCGCAGCTGTTCAAGCAGATCCTGATGGTGGCCGGCTTTGACCGCTACTACCAGGTCGCACGTTGCTTCCGCGACGAGGCCCTGCGTGCCGACCGCCAGCTGGAGTTCACCCAGCTGGACATGGAGTTCGCCTTCGTCCGCGAGCGCGACATCCAGGATTTCGTCGAGAACATGATCCGCGCCATCTTCAAGGAAGTGGTGGACGTTGACCTGGCCGCACAGTTCCCGCGCATGACCTGGGCCGAGGCGATGCGTCGCTACGGCTCGGACAAGCCGGACCTGCGCATCGCGCTGGAACTGGTGGACGTGGCCGAGCTGGTCAAGACCAGCGAGTTCCCGGTGTTCACTGCCGCGGCCAATGACGCCGACGGCCGCGTGGCCGCACTGCGCATCCCGGGCGGCGCCAGCCTCAGCCGCAAGCAGATCGACGAATACGCCGCCCACGCCGCCAAGTACGGCGCCAAGGGCCTGGCCTACATCAAGATCGCCGACAACGGCGAGGTCAGCTCGCCGATCCAGAAGTTCTTCGGCGAAGACGCCTTTGCCGCGCTGCTCAAGCACATTGGTGCCGGCAATGGCGACATCGTGTTCTTCGGTGCCGGTGGCTACAACAAGGTTTCCGACTTCATGGGCGCGCTGCGCCTGAAGGCCGGCAAGGACTTCGGCCTGGTCGCCAACACCTGGGCACCGCTGTGGGTCACCGACTTCCCGATGTTCGAATGGGACGAGGAAGAGCAGCGCTACGTGGCCCTGCACCATCCCTTCACCGCACCGGCGGTGGACGACGTCGCCGAGCTGCGCGCGCACGCCAAGACCGCGGTATCGCGTGGTTATGACATGGTGCTCAACGGCAACGAGATCGGTGGTGGCTCCATCCGTATCCACCGTCCGGAAATGCAGAGCGCGGTGTTCGAGCTGCTCGGCATTGGTGCCGAAGAGGCGCGCGCCAAGTTCGGCTTCCTGCTGGATGCACTGAACTACGGCGCACCGCCGCACGGCGGCATCGCCTTCGGCATCGACCGCATCGCCGCGCTGATGGCCGGCACCGAGTCGATCCGCGACGTGATTCCGTTCCCGAAGACCACTGGCGCGCAGTGCCTGATGACCGATGCGCCGTCGCCGATCGCCGATGCGCAGCTGGCTGAAGTGCACGTGCAGGTGCGTCCGCGCGCCGACAAGGCCTGAGCCTTGGTTGCAGCCGCCAGCATCCGCCGTGCCACGCCCGAGGATGCCGGCGTGCTGTGCGCACTGGCCGAACGTACTTTTGTCGAGACGTTCGGTCATCTGTACCCGCCGCAGGACCTGGCCGATTACCTGGCCACGGCCTATCCGGTCGAACTGCAGCGGCAACAGCTGCAGTCCGGCGATTACGCGGCGTGGTTGCTGGAAGCGGACGGCGAGGCCATCGGCTTCGCCTTTGCCGGCCCCTGTGGCTTGCCGCATGCGGATGCAGCGGCTGGCGACGGTGAATTGAAACGTCTGTACGTGCTGCGCCAGCATCAAGGTGGCGGTCAGGGGGGGCAGCTGTTCGCGGCGGCCCTGCAGTGGCTGCAGACCCCGGGGCGTACATTGTGGATTGGCGTGTGGTCGGAGAACTTCGGCGCGCAGCGTTTCTATGCACGGCATGGCTTCGAGCACGTAGGGGCCTATGAATTCCCGGTCGGCAGCGTGCGCGACAATGAGTTCATCCTGCGGCGGCTTGCTGGCTGATTGACGCTCGGCAACGCCGATTCCAGGCATTGCCGGGAGGGCGCCTTGCCGAGCATGGCTCGGCACTACAGTTGTATGCGTGCATTTGCGGGAGCGGCGTGAGCCGCGAAGCTGGTAATCCAGCAACGTGCCGATAACCTCCCTGCATGCATCAAAGTGTGCGCTGCATCGCTGTGGGTATGTTTGGCTGCTGCGTCTAGACAGGAAAGGGAGTGGTTTGCGTGCTCATACGTGCGCAGTCCTCTGAGTATCGGACCTGGTAGCTGAGCCTTGTTGCTGCGGCCACGGTGCGGATTGTCTGGGCGTTGGTATGGACGGCAAGACTGGCGTTGATGCAGTTGCCGGCAAGGCGAAGCAAGCATGAGAAAGCATTTTGACGAGGCGCAGGTGATCGGCTTCCTGCGCGAGCTTGATGCCGGTCAGACCCTGCAGGAGCTCTGCAGGAAGCACGGCTTCAGTGATGCGTCGCGTGTGCAGTTGCAGCGCATCTGCGCTGGTCGGCGCGCGCCTTCCTCAAGCCACCTGCGGCGGCTGCAGGCGGAGAACCAACGGCTCAAGGATTTGTTGCACCTGCAGGTGCTGGAGCGCGAGCGGATCAGGCAGGCATTGCTGCATCCATTGTGAGGTGACATCGTGCGCCGCAGGCTTCCTACGGCGCACGGTGATCAGCGGCTGAGCTCGGTCTCGCCTGCGGCGTTGGTATGTGCCGAAACCTTGTGCAGGGCGTTCAAGGCTTCAACGAAGCCAGTGCTGTCATTGCTGCGGAACACCCCGGATACACGCAGTTCGCCCAGCGCCGCATCCTTGACCCGCAACGGGCTGCCACCATAGCGATTGAACTCGTCCACCGCCGCCCGCAATGGCAGGTCTTCAAACACCAGTTGGCCGTTGATCCATGCCGGTGCGCTGCCGCCTTGGAAGTTCTGTACTTGTGGCGTCTTGCCGGTGGTCATGTGCGCGCGCTGCCCGGGAGTGAGCGTGGCCACGGCTGCGGCGCTGCCGTCGGCAGCGCGTAGCTGTACCTTGCCTTCGAACAGGGTTACATCGAGGCCATTGTCCAGACGATAGACCTCGAACTGGGTGCCGACGGCGCGTACGCTGCCCTGCGCGGTATCCACGGTCAGCGGACGCGCGCGGTCCGCCGCCACCTTGAAGAACGCGCGGCCCTGGTCCAGCACGATGCGACGTTGTCGTGCGCTGTAGCGCACACGCAGCGTGGTGCCGGTGTCGAGCGCCACTTCGGTGCCATCCTCAAGGGTGATGTTGCGCTGCTCGCCGACTGCGCTGGCAACGCGCAGCTCGCTGGTCGGCGCGGGGGCGAACAGCCGCCAGCCGATGACAACGGCAGTCAATGCTGCCGCGCAGGCCGCCAGCCAGCGCATGCGCCGCGGTCGGCGTTGCGGCGGCTGGCGGGCGGGTTGCGTCGCTGGTGCCGGAAGCGACGCCAGGCGCTGCTCCACTTCGGGCGTGGCGGCGAAGCCGCCCAGCATCATCCACATGCGCTCGAGCCGGTCGTAGGCAAGCCGGTGGGCGGGGGCGGCATCCAGCCAGGCCTGATGCCGGGCCTGTTCCTCCTCGCTCACCTCATCGGCGTGCAGGCGTGCGAACCAGCTCGCTGCCTGGGTGCCGATCGGGTCCGCATCTTCGACGACGTCCAGCCTGGTATCTTTCATGGTTGCTCCAGCCGCGTGCCGAAGTGGAGCAGGGCACGCATCATTTGTTTTTCGACGGCACTGACACTGATTCCCAACTGGCTGGCAATCGCGCCATAGGTCAGGCCCTCGTAACGATGCAACAGGAAAACCTGCTGGCAACGCGGGGGCAGGTCATCCAGTACCTTGAGGAAGGCCTGCAGGCGTTCGCGGTCCTGGTAGACGCGTTCGCCACATACCGATTCGGTCGGCCAGCCCTCGGTGTTCTCGTCGATGGGTACATGTTGGCCCACATGGCGGGTACGGTCGCGTCGATAACGATCGCGCAGCAGATTGCCGGCAATTGTCATCAGATAGGCTTCGACGTTGTTGACCTTGTCCGCCTGGGGATCGCGCATCATCCGCACCAGGGTCTCCTGGGTGAGATCTTCGGCGTCTTCAACCGAACCCAGATGATTCCTGAAGTAACGCATCAGGCGGGGGCGGTACTGTTGCGCCATGACACCTGCGTCCCGGACGGTGTCGGGTGGTTGGACAGGCGGAAGGGCGGCGGTCATTGGCTGGCGTTGACAGTCTGGAGCGACACGCGCAGCTTGAGCCAGTGCCAGTAATTCTGCCAGATGAGGGATTCGGTCGATGCTGCGTCTGTACACGGGTGTCGGCTGGACGGCGGCACGCTTGTCACTGGAGGGCGGATGATTGCCAGCGCGGACAGCGGACAACGGCAGGTACAGCGAGGTCGACCCGATGTGCTGCGCCGCTGGTTGCTGTGCCTGATTCTGTTGGCTGCCCCCGCCTGGGCACGAGACGATGCAGCTGCGCGCTATTACAGCCTGCCGGCGCAACCCATGCAGCGGGCGCTGGCGCAGTTGGCGTCCAGCTCCGGGCTGCAGATACTGATGGCCCCGCAGATGTTGGCCGGCAAGGTGGCGCCGGCTTTGAGCGGGCGCTATCGCCCGCTACAGGCCCTGCAGGAACTGCTTGCCGGCAGCGGTCTGAGCTATCGGCTGACCGGCAGCGGGGTGGTGACCATTGTCCCGGCAGTGGCAGCGGATGCCGTCAGGCCGATTGCCGCGACCCCGCCGCTGACAATGCCGGCCGTGGCCAGTTCGCTTGCCACGCTGCAGGTTACCGGTTCGCGGATCGCACGCAGCAGCGTTGAAGGCCCCGCGCCGGTAACTGTCATCACCGCCGAACAGATGCGGCGTGAGGGCCATTTCAGCTTGAGCGAGGCGCTGGCAATGAACGGCACGAGCACCTACGGTGCCGAATCACAGGGCGCAGGTGGGCGCTTTTCGGCCAACGCACAGCCCTTGAACCTGCGTGGGCTGGGGCCGGGACGGTCACTGATCCTGGTGGACGGCCGACGGGTGCCGGATTACCCGTTTCCTTCGAATGGCCGTAGCAATTTCCAGAGTCTTGGCAGCATTCCCCTGGCCAGCGTGGAGCGGGTGGAGCTGATGACGGGCGGCGCCTCGGCCATCTATGGCGCAGATGCGATTGCCGGGGTGGTCAACATCGTGCTCAAGCAGGCGCATGTTGGTTCGCAGGCCACGCTACGTACCGGCACCAGCAGCCTGGGAGGCGGTGACCATGTTGACCTGCAATGGTTCAGCGGCCACGGTGGCGATGATTGGGGGCTGAGCTACGCCCTGCAGTTTTCCAGTGCCGAGTTGCTGCGGGGTTCACAGCGGAACCTGCAACCTCCGCGCAACGGTGATGCTGCCAACCCGTTCCAGCCCGCTCTCGGACTGGGCTTCGTTCAGGCAGCCGGGGCTGCCAAGGGCACGCTGGTGCCGGTGCCGGATACTGTCTGCGAACGCTGGAAGGGTGAGTTCGTGGACTGGGACTTTGCCGCAGCGTCCAGTCCCGGACCGGCCCTGCGGGGACATGGCTGTGGTAGCTGGCGCAACGCCGGCTACGCGTCGCTGCGGGATGGCGTGCAGGTGCTGTCGGGACAGATGCGCGCGCACTGGAGGGTGTCGACACGCACGCAGGCGTGGGCGGCGTTGCAGGTATGGGATGCGCGCAGCGAACTGGCCAGCGGCCTGGAGCTGATCAGCGGGCCATTTTCCGCCAGTACCGGCAGCGTCGGCGAGGTTTACGATCCGCGGTTTGGATACGTCGCCCCGCAGCGACTGCTGACCCCGCAGGAAACCGGTGGCCTGGACGCGATGAACGATCGCTATGGCGAGCGGATGTGGGACCTGGCCCTGGGGCTGCAAGGGCAGTACGGCCAGCGGCTGGATTGGAGCCTGGTGGGTGGGCGTTCGGACTATCGCGTACAGCGCGACCGACGACGCCTGCTGGGCGAAGCCGTCAACGCCTTCTTCTTTGGCGAGCCGATGGGCATGACCGATGATGGCGTCATCATCCAGCCGCTGGACCTGCAGCATTGGTACCGCCCGATCACGCCCGCCGAATATTCAGCCATGTCCGGCAAGGTGCATTACGACGCGCTGACCCGGGTGGAGGGAGTGTCCTATGTCGTGTCCGGTGGCGTCGCTGACCTTCCCGCTGGCGCGCTGGACATGGCAGTGGTGCTGGAAGCCAGCCGCCAGCGCTATCGGCTGCGGAACACGCCCTCGCTGCTGCCGTTGCAGATGGAAACCTACAACCTTACCGGTAGCGTGGGTGAGGGCGTGCGTGATCGTTACGCGGTTGGGGCCGAGCTGGGGATGCCGCTGACCGCGACCATCAGGGCCAGCGCCGCGGGTCGCATGGATCGCTATGACGATGCCACCGCCGCCGCCACCGCCCGCACCTGGAGTGCGGGGCTGGAGTGGCGGCCGCTGCGCCGCGTGCTGCTGCGGGCCAGCCATGCCACCAGTTTCAAGATGCCGGACATGCACTGGGTCTTCACCGATGGTGGCGGCAGCTATGGGACGGCGATCGATGCACGGCGTTGCATCGTGGCGGGGGCTGCTCCTGATTGCAGCGGCTATGAGTCGGCGTTCCTGACGCGGACCTATCGGAATCCGGAACTGGACGCGGAGACCGGCACATCAACAACCGCAGGCCTGGTCTGGGATGCCAGTGATGCGCTGTCGATCAGCGTGGACTACTGGGATGTCAGCAACCAGGGCGGCATCGGCCGGATCTCACCGGCGTTGTTGCTGCGAGACGAAGCCGAATGCGCCACCGGCCTGCGCCTGGACGGGAGCCCGAGTCCGCTGGATCTGCGCTCCTGGGAGTGCCGCAGGGCACGCCAGCGGGTCGTGCGTAGCGGTGCCCAGGGAGAGGGGCGCGTTGTCATGGTCGAATCGACCGCCGCCAACCAGTCCGAGCAACGTGTCCGCGGCATCGACACGGTGTTGGACTGGCGATTCGGCAGCAGCATCGGCGACTTCAACCTGCATGCCGCGTGGTCGCGCACCTTGCGCGGCGAACGTCGTGTGCGTGCACCGGGTACCTTGCATGAACAATGGCGTGAGGCGCAGTGGACGTCGGCGGAAAACCCGGCTTTCCGCAGCTACCTGCGCAGTACGCTGGGTTGGCAGGGGCAGGGGGGGTGGTCGGTCAATGTGTCCGGCACCCGCCAGGGTCGCTTGCCGCGCGTTGATGGACAGGGAAGCATAAAGCCGCTGCTGTTGTGGAACGCGAATGTTGCAAGACAGATCAGCCCGCGCACGGCCGTGACCTTGTTCATCAACAATCTCTTCGACACGGCACCGCCGCGGGACAGCAGCAACGATGCGTTTCCCTACTACTACGACGCGGTCTACAGCGCGGTGGGGCGGCAACTGGCGGTACAGCTGGATTACAACTTCGACTAAAGACCGTGTCGTTGCCCGTTGTGGTGGACAAGGGCGATGACGGACACTGCGCGCATGTCATGGCAGAACTCCCCGCGTCCCCGTGTGCTGATCCTGCACGGCATCTGGAACACCCGCTCCTGGCTGTTGCCGCTGGCCTGGCGGTTGCGCACACACGGTTTCGCGGTGGATACGTTTGGTTATGCCAGCGTGTTTGGGGGCCCCGAACGGGCGGTGCCGCAGTTGGTGCAGCGCCTGCGCGCGCGCGGACCGGTGTCGGTGGTCGGGCACAGCCTTGGAGGCCTGGTTGCATTGGAGGCATTGCGGCAGGCACCGGGCCTGGACGTGCCACGGGTGGTCTGCCTGGGCTCGCCGCTATGCGGCAGTGGCACGGCCCGTTCCATGGCCGAGCACGGCTGGCTGGCGGCGTTGGGGCGCAGTGGCGACCTGCTGTTGCACGGGCTGCCGGATTGGCAGGGGCAGGCCGAGGTCGGCCTGATCGCCGGCTCGGTGGCGCACGGCCTGGGCGCAATGATGGGTGCGCTGGAAGGCGAATCCGATGGCACCGTGGGCCTGGCCGAGACCCGTCTGCCAGGGCTGGCCGACCACTGCGTGGTGCCGGTCAGCCATAGCGGGCTGGTGCTGTCGCCGGAGGTGGCCACGCTGACCGCCGGTTTCCTGCGCCAGGGGCGTTTCCCCGCAGTTGCCGCCGCAACCGGCGGATGACGGGGCTGGGGCAGGGGATCAGGTAGAATTACCGTCCTGTTCCTGACAGATGTACGGTATTCCCATGGGTCGAGGTCCTTCCATCGAAGGCCGCAAAAACGCGAATGACGCGAAGCGCGGCAAGATTTTCACCAAAATCATCCGGGAGATCAGCGTTGCTGCCCGCGGTGGCGGAGGCGACCCAAACAACAACCCGCGCCTGCGCGTGGCGATGGACAAGGGCCTGGCCGCGAACATGACCAAGGACGTCATCGAGCGCGCGATCAAGAAGGCCACCGGTGAGCTGGAAGGCGTCGAGTACGAAGAGGTGCGCTACGAGGGCTATGCCCCGGGCGGCATCGCCGTGATAGTCGACTGCCTGACCGACAACCGCGTGCGCACCGTGGCCGACGTCCGCCATGCCTTCAGCAAGTGCGGCGGCAACATGGGCACCGAAGGCTCGGTGTCGTTCATGTTCAAGCGGCTGGGCGTGCTGAGCTTCGCGCCGGGCGCGGACGAGGAGGCCATCACCGAGGCGGCGATCGAGGCTGGTGCCGACGATATCGCGGTCTATCCGGACGATGGTTCGATCGATGTGATCACCGCGCCGGAGGCGTTCCAGTCGGTCAAGGATGCGATGATCGCCGCCAAGCTGGTGCCGGATCACAGTGAGATCACCTTCCGTGCCGACAACGACGTTGCCGTCGATGCCGATACCGCCGTGCAGGTGAAGAAGCTGCTGGACATGCTCGAAGACCTGGACGATGTGCAGGACGTGTATTCCAACGTCGACCAGGCAGGCCTGGAGCGGGTCTGACGACCCGCCCGGTCCCACCGGGTGAGACGGCGTCCGGCCATGCTGGGCGCCGTTTTTTACTGATAGAGGCAGCATGACCCGCATCCTTGGCATTGACCCGGGTTCGCAACGCACCGGTGTCGGCATCATCGACATCGACGCCAACGGCCGCGCCCGCCATGTCCATCACGCACCGCTGGTGCTGCTGGGTGCGGCGGATTTCCCGCAGCGCTTGCGCTTGCTGGCGCACGGGCTGCATGCCTTGATCGAGGAGTTCCAGCCGCAGGAAGTGGCGATCGAGAAGGTGTTCATGGCCAAGAACGCCGACTCGGCATTGAAGCTGGGCCAGGCGCGCGGCGCCGCGGTGTGTGCGGTGGTGATGCGCGACCTGCCGGTCAGCGAATATGCCGCCACCGAGATCAAGCTGGCCGTGGTTGGCCGCGGCGGCGCGGAAAAGCAGCAGGTGCAGCATATGGTGGGTTTGATGCTGAACCTGCAGGGCAAATTACAGGCAGACGCCGCCGATGCACTGGCGGTGGCCATCACCCATGCGCATGTCCGCGCCACGGCCAACCGGCTGGGAGTGGATGTGCGCCAGGCTTGGAGTCGTAAATGAGGTATTTCGCATGATCGGTCGCCTGCGCGGCATCCTCGCCTACAAGGCCCCGCCGTGGCTGGTGATTGACGTCAATGGCGTCGGTTATGAGCTGGAGGCGCCTATGAGCACCTTCTATGACCTGCCCGATGTCGGTCGCGAGGTGATCCTGTTCACCCATTACGCACAGAAGGAAGACAGCGTCTCGCTGTACGGCTTCCTGCGCGAGGGCGAGCGCCGGCTGTTCCGCGACGTGCAGAAGGTGTCGGGTATCGGTGCCAAGATCGCGCTGGCGGTGCTGTCCGGGGCCAGCGTCGACGAGTTCGCGCGGCTGATCCAGACCGGCGATGTCACCGCGCTGACCCGCATTCCGGGTATAGGCAAGAAGACCGCCGAGCGTATGGTGGTCGAACTGCGTGACCGCGCAGCCAACTTTACCGGCGGCGGCGCCCCCATTGCCGGCCAGCTGGGCGCCGATGCGGTGTCCGAGGCGACGGTGGCATTGCAGCAACTGGGCTATAAACCGGCAGAGGCCGCCAAGATGGCGCGCGATGCCGGTGCCGAGGGCGATGATGTCGCCACGGTCATCCGCAAGGCGCTGCAGGCAGCGCTGCGTTAACTTCCTCGGCAACATGACGCCAACCTGAGATCGCCATGTCCCACGCTTCTTCCACGTCTGAATCTTCTACTCAAGGCCATGGCCACGGCGGTGCTGCCGGTGGTCTGGCGCTGGTCGTCGGCGCCATCGGCGTGGTGTTCGGCGATATCGGCACCAGCCCGCTGTACACCCTGAAGGAAGCGTTCTCGCCGCATTACGGGCTCAACAGTGACCACGACACCGTGCTGGGCGTGCTGTCGCTGGCGTTCTGGGCCTTGAACATGGTGGTCACGCTCAAGTACGTGACCATCATCATGCGCGCCGACAACGATGGCGAAGGCGGCATCATGGCCTTGATGGCGCTGGCCCAGCGCACCCTGCGGAACGGGTCGCGCTCGGCGTATGTGGTGGGCATCCTCGGTATTTTCGGTGCCTCGCTGTTCTTCGGCGATGGCGTGATTACCCCGGCTATTTCCGTGCTCGGTGCCGTAGAGGGCCTGGAGGTCGCCGCGCCGGGCCTCAGTCATTTCGTGGTGCCTATCACCCTGGTGGTGCTGGCGGCGGTGTTCGCCGCGCAGCGCTTTGGTACCGAGAAAGTGGGCAAGGTGTTCGGGCCGGTGATGACCATCTGGTTCCTGTCGCTGGCCGCCATCGGCATCTGGAACGTGATCGCCGCGCCGGAAGTGCTGAAGGCCTTCAACCCGCTGTGGGCGGCACGCTTCTTCATGGAACATGGCTGGCACGGCGTCTTCATCCTCGGTGCGGTGGTGCTGGCGGTGACCGGCGGCGAGGCGCTTTACGCGGACATGGGCCACTTCGGTGCGCCGCCGATCCGTCATGCCTGGTATTTCTTCGTGCTGCCGTGCCTGGTGCTCAACTACCTCGGGCAGGGGGCGCTGGTGCTGCAGCGGCCCGACGCGGTGGCCAATCCGTTCTTCGAGGCGGTGCCACAGTGGGCGTTGATCCCGATGATCCTGCTGGCGACGGCGGCAGCGGTGATCGCCAGCCAGTCGGTGATCACCGGTGCGTTCTCGGTCTCGCGCCAGGCCATGCAGCTGGGTTACATCCCGCGCATGCGCATCCTGCATACCTCGCACGACACCATCGGCCAGATCTATATCCCCGGCATCAACTGGGGCCTGGCGGTGATGGTGTTCGGGCTGGTGCTGGCCTTCCGCAGCTCGAGCAACCTGGCGGTGGCCTACGGCATCTCGGTGTCGGGCACGATGCTGATCGACACCTTGCTGCTGGCGCTGGTGGCGCGTGTGCTGTGGCCGCGTGCGCGCCACGCCATCATTGCCCTGTGCGTGGTGTTCCTGGTGATCGACCTGGGCTTCGTGATCGCCAACGGCGCCAAGCTGCTGCAGGGCGCCTGGTTCCCGCTGGTGCTTGGCCTGGTGCTGTTCACGATGATGCGCACCTGGCGCCGTGGTCGTGAGCTGCTGCGTGACGAGATCCGCAAGGACGGTATTCGTCTGGACACGTTCCTGCCGGGCCTGATGCTGGCGCCGCCAGTGCGGGTGCCGGGTACGGCGGTGTTCCTGACCGCCGACCCAAGCGTGGTGCCACATGCGCTGATGCACAACCTCAAGCACAACAAGGTGCTGCACGAGCGCAACGTGTTCCTGCACGTGGAAACGCTGCCCATGCCATACGCGGCCGAAGGCCAGCGCCTGCGCATCGATTCGGTCGGCGATGAGTTCTACCGCGTCCATGTGCGCTATGGCTTCATGGAAACCCCGGATATCCCGCTCGCACTGATGCGCTCCTGCGACCATGGCGGCATCTATTTCGACCCGATGGATACCACCTTCTTCGCCAGCCGCGAGACCATCGTGGCCAGCGCCAACCGTGGCATGCCGATCTGGCGCGACAAGCTGTTCGCCTTCATGCATCGCAACGCGGCGCCTGCCACCGGCTTCTTCCGGATCCCCGGTAACCGCCTTGTCGAGCTGGGGGCGCAGGTGGAAATCTGAAGGGCAGTAGTGAGTGAAGAGGAGTGAGCAGCGAGAAAGGGCTGAAGCACGCCCTTTCTGTTGCCGCTGGGTTGTCGCGCAGGTTGGCGACAACGCCTTGGAAAGCATGGGCAGACCATTGCAGCCCGCTTTCTCTTGCTTCTCACTCCTCTTCACTCACTTCTCGTCTCTCCCTCCCAAACAAACTCCTATTTCCGTATGGCTGGACGTAACATAGTCGGATGACTGACGACCGCATCATCGGCGCCGGCGCCACCCGTGAGGATGACGCCGCCGACGCCAGCATCCGCCCGCGCAGCCTGACCGACTACCTCGGCCAGGCCCCGGTGCGCGAGCAGATGGATATCTACATCCAGGCCGCCAAGGCCCGTCGCGAGGCGTTGGACCATGTGCTGATCTTCGGCCCGCCCGGGCTGGGCAAGACCACGCTGAGCCACGTGATCGCCAACGAGCTGGGCGTGGCGCTGCGCGTCACCTCGGGCCCGGTGATCGAAAAAGCCGGCGATCTGGCCGCGCTGCTGACCAACCTGCAGCCGCATGACGTGTTGTTCATCGATGAAATCCACCGTCTTTCGCCGGTGGTCGAGGAAGTGCTGTACCCGGCGATGGAGGATTTCCAGATCGACATCATGATCGGCGACGGCCCGGCCGCGCGCTCGATCAAGCTCGATCTGCCACCGTTCACCCTGATTGGCGCCACCACCCGCGCCGGCCTGCTGACCGCGCCGCTGCGCGACCGCTTCGGCATCGTGCAGCGGCTCGAGTTCTATTCGGCCGAGGAGCTGACCCGCATCGTGCGGCGTTCGGCAGGCATCCTTGGCATTGATTGCAGCGCCGAAGGTGCCGGCGAGATCGCCCGCCGTTCGCGCGGCACCCCGCGTATCGCCAACCGCCTGCTGCGACGCGTGCGTGACTATGCCCAGGTCAAGGCCGGTGGGCATATCGACCAGACGGTGGCGCAGGCGGCGATGCAGATGCTCAAGGTCGATCCGGAAGGCTTCGATGAGCTGGACCGGCGCATGCTGCGGACCCTGGTGGAGTACTTCGATGGCGGCCCGGTCGGGGTCGAATCGATGGCCGCGGCGCTTTCCGAGGAGCGCGGCACCCTGGAAGACGTGGTCGAGCCGTTCCTGATCCAGCAGGGCTTCCTGGTGCGTACCGCCCGCGGGCGCATGGCCACCAGCAAGGCCTACCGCCATCTGGGCCTCAAACCCAAGGCGGCACCGGCGCCTGTGGACCTGTTCGCGGAGCAACGCGATGACGAATGAGTCTCGGTTCAGTTGGCCGACACGCATTTACTGGGAAGATACCGACGCTGGCGGCGTGGTGTACCACGCCCGCTACGTGGCCTTCATGGAGAGGGCAAGGACCGAATGGATGCGCGCCCTCGGCTATGGTCAGGAAGCCATGCGTTGCGGTGACGGCCAGGTATTCGTGGTCCGTGCCATAAGCCTGGATTTCCTGAAGCCGGCCAAGCTGGACGATGCGCTGACCACCACGGTGGAACTGCTGCAATGCCGGCGGGCCAGCCTGCTGATGGCGCAGGCGGTGATGCGCGATGACCAGGTGCTGGCGACGGCGCAGGTCCGCCTTGCCGCCGTCGGTGCCCGCGACTTCCGTCCGCAGGCGCTCGATGACACGCTTTACGCAGTATTGAAACCCCTTCAAACACAACCCGCTTAAGCAACACTGAGGAAGATCGGATGATCGCTTTGCTTCTGGCCCTGCAGGCCACCGTGACCGAGGCCCTGCCGGCCGATGTCAGCGCCGCTGCCGCGCAGACCGTGGCGCAGGCCAGCCATGGCGGCGGCATCAATTACCTGGACCTGATGCTCAAGGCCAGTATCCCGGTCAAGCTGATCGTGCTGCTGCTGCTGGCCGGCTCGTTCATCAGCTGGGTGATCATTTTCCGCAAGGCACGCGTGTTCAAGGCCGCCGACAACGAGGCCAGCGAGTTCGAGAACCGCTTCTGGTCCGGCGCCGACCTGGGCAAGCTGTATGCCTCGGCGACCGACCGCAACCGCCAGGTGGATGGCCTGGAAGCCATCTTCGAGTCCGGATTCCGCGAATACACCCGCCTGCAGGGCCGCCGCGCCTTCGACGGCCGCACCCAGCTGGAAGGCGCGCAGCGCGCCATGCGCACCACCTACGCCCGCGAAGTGGACGGGTTGGAGCGCAACCTGGAATTGCTGGCCAATATCGGTTCCACCGCCCCGTACGTGGGTCTGGTCGGCACCGTGTTCGGCATCATGGTGACGATGCACGACATGATCAGCAGCGGTGAGCAGGCCGGTATTGCCTCGGTTGCGCCGGGTATTTCCGAAGCCCTGTTCGCCACCGCGATCGGCCTGTTCGTTGCGATCCCGGCGGTGTGGGCCTACAACCGCTTCACCACCCGCGTCGAGCGGTTGTCGGTGCGCTATGAAACCTTCGCCGAGGAGTTCAGCTCCATCCTGCAGCGCCAGCAGAGCGGCAGCGACGAGTAAGTGCGCCAGCGCCTTCCTCTGACCGCAGGAGCCCAACCATGACCGCCGCCATTCCCCGCCGCAAGCGCCGCAAGCTCAAGTCCGAGATAAACGTCGTGCCGTATATCGACGTGATGCTCGTGCTGCTGATCATCTTCATGGTGACCGCGCCGCTGCTGACCCTCAGTTTCGAGGTCGACCTGCCCAGTTCCACCGCCAAGGCGCTGGAAAGCAAGCAGGACCCGATCGTGGTCTCGGTGCGCGCCGATGGCCAGATGAGCCTGAAGCTGCCCGAAGCCAAGGATCCGCAGGCGATGGACGCCGCTGCGCTGCAGGCGCAATTGGGCGCCTTGGCCTCGCAGGACAAGGAACTTCGCGTGATCGTGGCCGCCGACAAGAGCGTGGCCTATGAAAAGGTCATGGATGCCATGGACGTGATCAAGGCTGCGAAGATTGAAAAGGTGGGTCTGGCGACCGATGCACGCTGACGTACTGCCACCGCCGCACGACAACCGCAACGAGTGGGGCCTGCCAGTCGTATTGGCCCTGCTGGTGCACCTGTTGGTGGCGGCGATCTTCATCTTTGCCTGGCTGTGGTCGCCTTCGCGCAACACCGAGGCGGCCGCTGGCGACCCTGCGCTGGAAGCCAACATGCAGCTGTCCGCCGCCGAAGCTTCGGCGGCGCGGCAGGCCCTGCAGGCCTCGGAGAAGCTGCCGGACCTGCCTGAGCCGGTGGAAGAAGCCCAGCCCGAGCCGGTGCCGGAAGACACCGTGCCGCCGCCGCAGCCCATCCCCGAGCCCAAGCCGCAGGACGCGCCGACCCCGCAACAGCACAACGCCCAGGAGCGCATCGCCCAGCCGGATACGGTGGACCAGGAGCGCGTCAGTGCCTTGGCCATTTCCCAGGAAAAGGCCAGGCAGGAGCAGGAAGCCAAGCGCCGCCAGGAGCAGATCGACCTGACCGAGCGCAAGCGCGTGGAAGAGGCTGAGCAGAAGCTGCGCTTGGCCAAGCAGCAGGAAGAGGCCGACCGCAAGAAGATAGCCGACCAGCAACGCCAGGCCAGTGAGGCCCAGGCCGAGCAGGAGCGCCAGCAGAAGATCGCCGAGATCCGCCGCAAGCGCGAGCAGGCCGAGCGCGAGGCCAAGCTGGCCGAGCAGCGCCTGCGTCAGGTGGCCGATGCCCGCGCCCGCGCGCAGGCTACCTCCACCAGCAGTGGCAACAGCGGGCCGAGCACGCCGTCGCCGGGGCAGGGCGGCACCAGCAATGACCTGACCGCCAAGTATGCTGCTGCCATCCAGCAGGCCGTGGTTGCGCAGTGGAACCGGCCGGACAATGTCGCCAATGGCACGCGCTGCCGGATCCTGATCAAGCAGCTGCCGGGCGGCGAGGTGATGAGTGCCGAGGTGCAATCGGGTTGCGCCATGGACGCGGCCGCACGGGATTCGATCGAGCGGGCCGTGCTAAGGGCGCAGCCGCTGCCTTTCCGTGGCTACGAAACGGTATTCCGGCGCGAGCTGATGTTTACGTTCACCGCCCAGAATTGAGCGGTAGCTCCGCCGGGCATGCTGTTGGTTTCACTGGAAATTTATTATTTGGGGAAAACGCAGGCAGATTTCACATGACTTTCGTTCACGATTGCGAAAATGTTCATCTGCCTGCTGCTATCCCTCTTTCATATTCACTCGTACTGCTGAGCGCCTCATGAAGAATCTGTCACGCTGGCTGGTCGCCCTCACCGTTCTGCTGTTGCCTTTCATGGCTGCGGCACAGCAGGGGGCATTGGAAATCGAAATCACCGGTGGCAACGCCTCGGCCACGCCGATCGCGGTTGTACCGATGGCCTACCAGGGCTCGGCCGGTGCGCCGCAGACCGATGTGGCTGCCGTGGTGCGCGCCGATCTGGACCGCTCCGGCCAGTTCCGCAACCTGCCCGAAGCGCAGATCGTCGAACGTCCCAGCCGCGGCAGCGAGGTCCAGTACCCGACCTGGCGCGCGCTGAAGCAGGATTTCCTGGTCGTTGGCCGGGTGCAGGACGCCGGTGCCGGCGCCTATCGCGTGGAATACGAATTGTTCGACGTGGCCAAGGGCGAGCGCCTGCTCGGCCTGGCGATGACCGCACGTTCCAGCGCCATGCGTGATGTCGCCCACCAGATGGCCGATGCGATCTACGAGAAGATCACCGGTGTGCGTGGTGCGTTCTGGACCCGCATCGCCTACATCACCGCCAGCGGCAGCGGCGCCAACATGCGCTACGCGTTGATGGTGGCCGATTCCGACGGTTACAGCCCGCAGACCATCGTGCGCTCGGCCGAGCCGCTGCTGTCGCCGAGCTGGAGCCCGGACGGCCGCAAGCTGGCCTATGTCAGCTTCGAGCGCGGCAATTCCTCGATCTATGTGCAGGACATCGCTACCGGTGGCCGTGAGCTGCTGACCAGCTTCCGTGGCATCAACAGCGCGCCGTCGTTCTCTCCGGACGGCCGTCGCCTGGCGCTGGCCCTGTCGCGCAGCGGCAACCCGGAAATCTACGTGATGGACCTGGGCAGCAAGCAGCTGACCCAGCTCACCAACCATTTCGGCATCGATACCGAGCCGACCTGGGCCGCCGATGGCAGCTCGGTCTACTTCACCTCCGATCGCGGCGGTCGCCCGCAGATCTACCAGGTGCCGGCCTCGGGTGGTAGCGCCAGCCGCGTGACCTTCCAGGGCAACTACAATGCCAAGGCCAGCGTCTCCTTCGATGGCAAGAAGATTGCCGTCGCCCAGGGCGCGGGCAGCAGCTACAAGATCGCGGTGATGGACAGCAGCCTGGGGGCGGCGCGCTGGAGCACGCTGTCGCCGGGTTCGCTGGACGAATCGCCGAGTTTTGCGCCCAATGCGAGCATGGTGCTGTACGCCGCTCGTGAAGGTGGGCGTGGTGTGCTGTATGAAGTATCCGCCGACGGCCGGGTGCGTCAGCGCTTGGTATTGGCCGATGGCGATGTACGCGAACCAGCATGGGGTCCGTACCGCACTGCGCGTTGATAAAATGTTAATCTCTCCACGCATTAATCCCCAACATTGGCCAGGAGCCACTAGGTATAGCCATGAACAAGTCAACTCGTGTTTTGCTCGTTTCGCTGCTGTCGGTAGCCGCGCTCGCTGGTTGCTCGAAGAAGGTCAAGGAACAGCCGGCACAGCCGCCGGTTGATACCGGTTCGACCACCCAGCCGACCGCTCCGTCGACCTCCGGCCTGTACGGCCCGGGCGACCTGGATACCGACGCCTGCCTGCGTCAGCGCGTTGTTTACTTCGACCTGGACCAGGATTCGGTCAAGCCGGAATTCCAGGCCATCATGGCTTGCCACGCCAAGTACCTGCGTGACCGTCCGTCCTCGCGCATCACCCTGCAGGGCAACACCGACGAACGCGGCAGCCGCGCTTACAACCAGGCCCTGGGCGAGCGTCGTGGCAACGGCGTGAACTCGGCTCTGCAGGCCAACGGTGGCTCGGCTTCGCAGCTGACCGTCGTGTCCTACGGCGAAGAGCGTCCGGTCTGCACCGATTCGAACGAGTCCTGCTGGTCGCAGAACCGTCGCGTCGAAATCGTCTACACCGCGCAGTAATCGATGCGCATCAGCCTCAAACTGATGCTCGTGGCCGCGGCAGCCCTTGGGGCTGCCGCGCCCGCGTATGCACAGCGGGCAAGTCTGGCGGACCGTGTTGGCGTGCTGGAAACGCAGGTCAACAACAGCCAGGCCAATACCGACATGCTCAACCAGCTGCAGCAGCTGCGTACTGAAATGCAGGCGTTGCAGGGCACGATCGAGCAGCTTCAGCACGAGAACGAACAGCTGAAGCAGCGTAGTCGCGATCAATACCTGGACCTGGACGGTCGCCTCAATCGCCTTGAAGGCGGTGCTGGCGCCCCGGCCGCTCCGGGCACTGGCGCGGTGACGCCCGCCGCTGCGGCCGCAAAGCCGACAGCGGCTGCTGCCGAGCGCCCGCCGACGGTGCGCGGTGACGCGGGTTCGCTGGCCTCGGCCGGTGATGAGCGCGCTGCCTACAACGTCGCATTCGACGCGCTGAAGGCCGGCAACTACGCCGACTCGGCGCAGTTGTTCCAGAGCTTCCTCGAGTTGTACCCGAATGCCGCTTACACCCCCAATGCCCTGTATTGGCTGGGTGAGAGCTTTTATGCGACGCGTAATTTCAAGATGGCTGAGGCACAGTTCAGCGATCTGGTTGCCCGTTATCCGACCCACGACAAGGCCGCCGGCGGTTTGCTGAAGCTCGGCCTGTCGCAGTTTGGCGAAGGCAACAGCGCCCAGGCGCAGAAGACCCTGGAGCAGGTGATTTCCCGTTTTCCCGGCAGTGATGCGGCCCGTACCGCCCAGGACCGACTGCAGTCGATCCGGCTCGGCCAGCAGCTGCGCTGATGTGGTGCCGCACCGAGGGTGCGGCCATTGAATATGAACTCTCCCAGTGCCGCTGTTCCCAGCGAGATCGTGCAGTCGCCGTTGCCGCGGCTGAAGATCACTGAAATTTTCCTGTCCCTGCAGGGCGAGGCCGATACCGCCGGCTGGCCAACCGTGTTCGTGCGCCTGACCGGCTGCCCGCTGCGCTGCCAATACTGCGACACCGAGTACGCCTTCCATGGCGGCGACTGGTGGGACATAGACGACATCGTCGCCGAGGTGCTCAAGCAGGGCGTGCGCCATGTCTGCGTGACCGGCGGTGAGCCGCTGGCGCAGAAACGCTGCCTGATCCTGCTGCAGAAGCTGTGCGATGCCGGCCTGGATGCGTCGCTGGAAACCTCCGGCGCGTTGGACATCGCCGCGGTGGACCCGCGTGTATCGCGGGTGGTCGACCTGAAGACGCCGGACTCACGTGAGATGGCGCGCAACCGGCTGGAGAACATCCCGCTGCTGACAGCCCGCGACCAGCTCAAGTTCGTGATCTGCAGCCGCGGCGACTACGAATGGGCCAAGTCCATGCTGGCTGAGCATCGCCTGGCCGAACGCTGCATGGTGTTGTTCTCGCCGAGCAAGTCGCAGCTCAAGCCGCGCGAACTGGCCGACTGGATCGTCGCGGACCGCCTGCCGGTGCGCTTCCAGATGCAGTTGCACAAGTTGTTGTGGGACGACGCGCCGGGCTATTGAGCCGGCTTCGTCACCCGTCAATCGTTTACCCCGGCGCGGGACAGCGTGCTGGCTTTCCTCTCCCAACCGGATCATCACCATGAAAAAGAAAGCAGTCGTGCTTCTTTCCGGCGGCATGGACTCAGCCGCCGTCGTCGCCATCGCCCAGGAACAGGGCTTCGAAGTGCATGCCATGAGCGTGCGTTACGGCCAACGCCACACCTCCGAACTGGAGGCCGCAGCACGTGTGGCTGCTGCGCTGGGCGTGGCGGGCCACAAAGTGGTCGCGGTCGACCTGCGCAGCATCGGCGGGTCGGCCCTGACCGACGACATCAGCGTGCCCGAGGCCGGCGCCGGTGATGCCATTCCGGTCACCTACGTACCCGCCCGCAACACCATCATGTTGTCGCTGGCGCTGGGCTGGGCGGAAGTACTGGGCGCCAACGACATCTTCTGTGGCGTCAATGCCGTCGACTACTCCGGTTACCCGGATTGCCGCCCCGAGTTCATCGCTGCCTTCCAGGCATTGGCCAACCTGGCCACCAAGGCCGGCGTGGAAGGCGCGGGCATCCGCGTACACGCGCCGCTGCAATACCTGAGCAAGGCACAGATCGCGCTGGAAGGGCAGCGCCTGGGCGTGGACTTCGGCCTGACCGTGTCCTGTTACCAGGCCGACATGGAGGGCAAGGCCTGCGGCCACTGCGATGCCTGCCAGTTGCGCGCCGATGGTTTTGCTGCCGCCGGCATGGCGGACCCGACCCACTACGCGTGATGTTGTTTTTGCATCAATTGCGTTAGAATACGCGCCCCGGCTGCGGCCGGGTCTTTGTTTGGGCCGTTAGCTCAGTCGGTAGAGCAGAAGACTTTTAATCTTTTGGTCGATGGTTCGAATCCATCACGGCCCACCAGCATTGCCAAGGCTTCGGAGCGATCCGGAGCCTTTTTTGTTGCTTCGGGGAAGGCGATTGTTCCGCAGGCGGCCTGGACGGGTGGCTCAAACCTGGCCCGGGCAAGTGCCGCGCACCCGGGAGACGGGAATCCTGCGATCCTGAAGTGTGTAGGCAAGAAGCGCCGGGTGCGCTGCGCGTACCCGGGCTGCGCCGACCTCGCAAGATCGGGGCTTTGTATTACTTCAACAAGGTCTGCTGGACATCGACGATGCGCACGTCGTGCATCTGCGCGAGATAGGCATCCAGATAGGCTTTGTGCGATGCACCGACCAGCACCAGTGTGCGCATGCCCGGCGTTGGCCCCATCAGGTCGCGGATGTTCGCTGCCATGCGCAGGTTGCGGGTTTCCCAGGAGGTGACGTACATGCGCCCGTAGCCTTCCGGCGAGGGCTCCTCCAGTGCGGCGCCGTAATCGCTGGCGAATGCGACCGGGGCGACGTCCGCGCCATTGTCGCGCCGATACATCGCCAACACTTTTTCCGGTGTGGCGAGCTGCGGCTCCAGTGCGCTGGACTGCGCCGCCCGCTGTTTGGACGCCGGGTTGTCCCATGCTTTTCTGATCGCCGCCACGTAGGCCTTGGGATTGGGGCCGTACCGATCCGCGCTGTGATCGTCCATGGGCCAGAGCCGTTGATGTCCCAGCCGCACCGCCAGTTTTGCGGCGATCAGCGTGTTTTCATTGCGACTGCTGCGCAGCGTTTCCAGGACCTTCACCAGTTCCTGGTTCAGGGCGTCGTCGGCCCGCCGCTCGGCTGCGGCCAGGTACAGCCATTGGACCAGCGCCGAGTCCTGCTCTCCCGCGGCCAGGAAGGTAGCGGCAAGTGCACGGCGCTGGGCAGCGCTCGGCTGTGCAGGCCAGCTCGCCAGCATTGTTTCCGCCGCCGCATTGGCTGCCGGCACATCCAGTCCGGTCGCCTTTGCCGCCGCCGACAGATCGGGGCAGTAGTCGTTCACCGTCAAGGCGTAGCGGGCCGGGTAGCGACGCAACAGGTCGCATTGCTGCCCTGAAACCGACTCGATGGCGATCGCCTGCGGCCGCCATGCGGCCAACCGGTCGATCAGTGCAGCGAGGGCGGAGGCGTCGAAGGTCTCCGGCAATCCGGCCAGATGCGCGGTGCCGAGCACGGCCACCTCGTTCTGCGTCCCTTGCCGGGGACCCTTGTGTGCGCCCGGATCAAAGGGCTGTGCCTGTGCGATGGCTGCCTGCGTTGCGCACATCCACAACGCGCCGATCAAAATGCTCTTCCCCCACATGCCCTGCATCACTCCCTGCTGCATGAAACCCGCCGATGTAGCGCTTGTCTGGCGCGAAGTCGCGCAGATTCCGGTCTGGCCGAGAACTTTGTCAAGCGTATGGGTCCGTCTGGTCAAACTGGCCGGTTATCGGAGCGTTGCGCGACCGACATCCGCCAAAAGGCATCGGCCGACAGCCAGTCACCCGGGCAGCATGTGATCGCTGTCTCCATTTGTGGGCGGCGCCGGGCAGGGCAAATGAAGTGCGCGGTAATGCGTTGCGACGGCAACCGTGGTTGGAAGTCCCGGGGTCTGGTCCTAATATGTCGGATGCAGCGGCGGTCGCCTTGACGGGCGTCCAGGCACTGGGGACGGGATTGAGCAAGCAGATCACTCAACTACTGCAGCGTTGGCAACAAGGCGACATGGATGCGCGCGAGCATCTGTTCGAAGCCTTGTATTCGGACCTGATGCTGATCGCCCGCAATCGCCTGTCGCAACAGACCAATGGCACCCTGCAACCGGCGGCGCTGGTCAATGAGTCGCTGATGCGTTTGCTCGGCGCCGATGCCGACTACAAGGACCGCACCCACTTCGTGGCCATCGCCGCATTGAAGATGCGCTCGGTGCTGGTCGACCATCTGCGCGCACGTGCCGCGGACAAGCGCGGCGGCAATGCCGAGCAGTTGACCTTGTCGCATGCCGAGCAGGTGCCTGACCAGGCCGATATCGGCTATGACGTGCTGGCCCTGCACCAGGCATTGAATCAATTGGCCGAGCTGGAACCACGCGCCGCGAGCACCATCGAGTTGACCTATTTCGGTGGGATGAGCCGCGACGAGATCGCCCTGGTGCTGGATGTGTCCGCGCCCACGGTTGACCGCGACCTGCGCTTTGCGCGGGCCTGGTTGAACCGGCAACTGCGCTGAGTCGTGATGGCGGGGGCGGTGTAGTGGGGAGCGAGCGTTGGCAGCAGATCCGCGAGCTGTTTGATGCTGTCTGCGAGCTGCCGCGCGAACAATGGCCGCAGGCCATCGCTGCAGGCAGCGGCGACCCGCTTGTACGTGAGGAGGTGCTGCAGCTGCTGCGCTCGCAGACCGTGGGCTTGAGCCGGGTCAGCAACCGCCTGGACACGGCGTTGGCACGGGCGTTGGCGCCCGAGCTTGGCGTCGGTGAACGGCTTGGGCCGTGGCGGCTGACCGAGCGCATCGCGCACGGCGGCATGGGTACCGTGTTCAAGGCCGAGCGCGCCGATGGCCTGTACCAGCGAACGGTCGCGATCAAACTGTTGCACGGCATGCCAGGTGCAACCGAGGTGGAATTGCTGGGTAGCGAGCGGCAGGTGCTGGCCGACCTGCAGTTGCCCAACGTTGCGCGTCTATACGACGGTGGCACCACGCCCGATGGCCATCCCTATCTGGTGATGGAATACATCGACGGGTTACCGCTGGACCGTTGGTGTGGCGAGCGCGAACTGGGATTGCAGGAACGGTTGGCGCTGTTCCTGGAGATCTGCACCATCGTCCAGTCGGCGCATGAACAACTGGTGCTGCATTGTGACCTGAAGCCACGCAATGTCCTCGTGCAGGCCAATGGTCAGCCAATCCTGCTGGATTTCGGTTTGGCGCGGCTGCTGAACGAGGCACGCGAAAAACGCGACTCCGGCTATTGCACGCCCGGCTATGCCAGTCCGGAACTGATCGCCGGCCACAGCGTCGGTGCGGCCAGCGATGTATACAGTCTCGGCGTCATGCTGGTGGAGCTGCTGTCCACCCGGGTGTGCACACGCGAGCAGACCGGGTCCGCTGAAACCATGGACGTACCCACCGCAAGTGCATCCGCGCCTGCGGATCTGCCCTGGCGGCGGCGACTGCGCGGTGATCTGGATGCCATCGCCGCACGCGCCTGCGCCACCGACACCCGCTTGCGCTATCGCTCGGTGGAAGCCTTGATGGCCGATCTGCGCCGCTATCTGGACCTGCAGCCGGTGGTGGCCCGCAACGGTGGGCGGCTGTATCACCTTGGCAAGGCCCTGCGCCGGAACTGGCAGGGAGCCACGGTGGCAGCGGGAGTGACCGGCCTGCTTGCGGTCTTCGTGCTGGGCCTGTGGGAGACCCGGCGCCAAGCCCAGGAGGAGGCGGTAGTCGCACAGCAGGTCAGCAACTTCATGGTCGGCATGTTCGAGACCGCTGATCCATTCCTGCGTACCGAGCGCGGCGCCGAACAGCTGAGTTCGCGGCAATTGCTGGACAAGGCGGCGTTGCAGGTTGCACGTGACCTGGCGGACGCGCCGGCGCAGCTGGCGCGGATGCGTGCGGTGTTGGGCGTTGCCTATCAGAACGCGGGGGTTTCGCATCAGGCCGACAGGCTGCTGCAACAGGCCTACGGTGGCTTCATGGACCCACGCGTGGCGCGGCCGGTGGATGCGGCGAACGTATTGGCGGATCTGTCGGTACAGAAAACCCTGGATGGCGACGGCGAGCTGGGAAGGCAACTGGCGACCCAGGGCCTGGATCTGCTGGGCCGCAGGGGACCGGCGCTGGTGCAGGCGCGCCTGTACGCCGCGCAAGGCCTGGCTCTGGTGAACCAGCAGCATTTCGACCTGGGTGAGGCCGCGTTCAACCAGGCGGTATCGCTGTACCAGCAAGCGACAGACGTGGATGTGACGGCCGAGATCAGCGAACTGTCCTACAACAAGGGCCTGCTATACCTGCGGTGGGGTCGGCAGCAATCGGCGGAGCGGGAGTTCCGGCACATGCTGGACAATCTGCATGGTCGGCGTACCACCCTCGCGCTGGCAGCAGAAACGCGTCTGGCGCAGATTTTCCGGGAGCAGGGCAAGTATGAGGAGGCCTTGCCGCTGCTGCAGTCAGGCATGCAGCACGCCTTGGAGTTGTATGGTGCGGAGAGCAGTTTCGTACGCCTGCAACACGACGGGCTGGCCGATCTGTACCGCGACTCGGGCGAACACGCCGCGGCTGAACTTCAGTACCAGAAACGCAATGCGTTGAGCGCGCGGCTGGATGGCCCGGACTCGGTCGAGTATTCGATGGGGCTGTACAACTACGCCTCGTTGAAGGAGCTGCGCGGTGACTTCAGTGCAGCGGAGGGCTTGTACCGGCAAGCGTGGCTGATCCGCAGGCAGAAGCTGGGTGAGGAGTCACCAACCACGCTGCGTGCGGAGAGCGGGCTGGGCCTGCTGCTCATGCGCAGCGGACGGATGGGCGAGGCCGGTCCGATGTTGATGCACGCGGACAAGGGGTTGGCGTTGAGTCTGCCGGAGGACGCGCCGGGGCGGCTGGAGGCACGCCTGAACCGGATCGATTGGCATGTGCGCAACGGCGAGTTGCCGCAGGCGCGGCAGTTGCTGGAAGAAATGCGTTTGCCGATATCGGAAGACCTGCAGCTACGGCTGTTGACCATCCGCGCCGATCTGGCGGGACGGATGGGCGAGGGCGCACATGCCTTGGCCTTGCGCAGGACCGCGCTGGAATATGCCAGCGCCAACCAGGGTAGCAACAGTGCAGCGGTGGCAGCGGCGGGCCTGGCCCTGGCTGAGTGCCTGCTGCAGTTGGGCCATGCGCAGCTGGCCAAGGAGGAGTTGCAGCGGGTGCTGCTGCAGATCGGTCGGCTGCAGGTTGCCGGATCAGCCGACCGTCGCAAGGTGGAAGGCCTGCTGCTGCTGGCCGAACAGAACCTGTCCCGGCGCTAGCGAGCGAACGCGGCTGCGCCGGGTTCAACCCTGTTCGCGGACGATCTCGACCAGGCGCTGGCCATAGCGGGCCAGCTTGCTACCGCCGATACCACCGACCTTGCCCAGCGCCTCGACGCTGGTCGGGCGTTGTTCGGCAATGTTGCGCAGGGTGCTGTCGTGGAAGATCACGAAGGCGGGCACGTTCTGTTCGCGCGCCAGTTCCGCACGCAGGCCGCGCAAGGCCTGGAACAGCGACAGATCGCCGGCCTGCACCGGCACGCCGGTACGCGGGCCACCGCGCTCGCGTTCGCGGGGTGGTGCCGCATCGCGGCGCATCATCATCTGCCGGCGGCCGGTGAGCACATCGCGGCTGGCGTCGGTCAGGCGCAGACCGCCGTGGCTTTCCGGGTCGACCTCCAGCAGGCTGGCGGCTACCAGTTGCCGGAATACCCCGCGCCAGGCGCGTGCGTCAAGGTCATTGCCGATGGCATAGGTGCTGAGCTTGTCGTGGCCAAGCTGGCGGATGCGCTCGTTGTCGCTGCCGCGCAGGATGTCGATCAGATGGCCGACGCCGAAACGCTGGCCGCTGCGATAAACGCAGCTCAATGCCTTCTGCGCCGGAATGGTTGCGTCCCAGGCCGCGGGCGGGGTGAGGCAGTTGTCGCAGTTGCCACAGGGCTTGGGATAGGTTTCACCGAAGCCGGCCAGCAGCACCTGGCGGCGGCATTGCATGGACTCGCAGTAGCCAAGCAGATGGTCGAGTTTGGCGCGCTCCAGCTGCTTGCGCTCTTCACCGGCCTCGGATTGTTCGATCATCTGCTTGAGCAGCACCACGTCGCCCAGGCCATAGCAGAGCCAGGCCTCGGCGGCCTCGCCGTCGCGACCGGCGCGGCCGGTTTCCTGGTAGTAGCCTTCCATCGACTTGGGCAGGTCGGTATGCGC
>NZ_DAMBKV010000025.1:0-47815 GCF_032066555.1 Stenotrophomonas sp. | reverse complement strand
CGAGGTCGAACATCGGCCGGTTCTGCTTGTCCACGATCTGGATGCGCAGGCCTTCGGGGGTGATGTCCAACAGCAACTGGTCCTTGAACGGCTCCAGCGCCTGGCTCTTGCTGATCGCCTCCTGCAGCTCCTGCTTCAGCGCCTCCAGGCGTTGCCTGTCGCGTTCGCGTTCCTGCACCGGCGTGGGCACGGCTTCCTGCTGGTTCTGGAAGGGATCATTGCTGTTGCCGCGCGACACATCGGTGGCGCCGCCCAGTTTGATCATCGAGGTGCTGGCGCCGCCAGGGCCGGCCATGCCCGGGGCAGGGGTGCTGCTGGTACCACTCAAGGGGCTGGGGTTGCGGAAGTATTCGGAGATTGCAGCGCGCTCGGGCTTGGTGGTGGCCGCCATCAGCCATAGCACCAGGAAGAAAGCCATCATCGCGGTGACGAAGTCGGCATAAGCCACCTTCCAGGAACCGCCGTGATGGCCGCCGCCCTGGACTTTCTTCACCCGGCGCACGATCACCGTGGGTTTGGTCTCGGTCATGGCACGCGCCTTACTTGACCGACTTCAGGTGCTGCTCGAACTCGCTGAAACCCGGACGCAGTGCCGAAGGCACGGTCTTGCGGGCGAACTCCAGCGCGATCTTCGGGTTGTAGCCACGCAGGCAGGCCAGCAGCGCGGTTTTCACTGATTCGTAGATGCGTGCGTCCTGCTCGGCACGGGCTTCCACCGCTGCTGCCAGCGGGCCGATGAAGCCATAGCCGAGCAGGATGCCGAGGAAGGTGCCGACCAGCGCCCCGGCCACGTGTGCACCGACTTCCTTGATGTCGCCGCCGATCGCGCCCATGGTGATGACGATGCCCAGCACCGCGGCGACGATGCCGAAGCCCGGCAGACCGTCGGCTACCTTGTTCAGCACGTGCGCAGGTTCCAGCGCTTCGTGGTGGTGCTTTTCCAGCTCCAGTTCCAGCAACGGTTCCAGCTCGTGCGGCTCGATGTTGGAGCCGATCATCAACCGCAGGCAGTCGGTGATGAAATCGAGCAGGTGGTGGTCGGCCAGGACCTTGGGGTAGTTGGCGAACACCGCGCTGTCCTGCGGGTTCTCGACGTGGTCTTCCAGCGCCATGAAGCCTTCGCGGCGGGCCTTGTTGAGCAGTTCATAGAGCAGGCTGAGCACGTCCAGGTAGTCCTGGCGCTTGTACTGCGGGCCCTTGAACACGCTGACGGTGGCCCGCAAGGTCTGCTTGACGGTCTTGAGTGGCGTGGCGATCAGGAATGCGCCCAGCGCCGCGCCACCGATGATGACCAGTTCGTAGGGCTGCCACAGCGCGGCCAGGCGGCCATGCGCACCGACGTAGCCGCCCAGGACAGCAAATATGACAACGAGCAGGCCGACGATGATAAGCATGGTGACAGACAAGGGATGGGGATATCCCGTTGTCGGCCGTCAGCGAAGAATCTGTAGCGCCGGGCGGCTCCTGTAGAGCCGAGCCATGCTCGGCTGAGGCTTTACCGGTAATGCTGCTCTGTAGAGCCGAGCCATGCTCGGCTGAGGCTCTACTGGCGATGCTTCTGCCGAGCATGGCTCGGCACTACAGGTGGTGCGCTTGCTCAGGCTGCGGGCTGGGATTCGGCGCCGCCGCGCTGCAGCGGGTCAGGGTAGGGCTGGCCATTGTCGACAAAGGCCAGCGACACCGAGTTCAGGCAGTGGCGTTCGAAGGTCGGCGGCGGGCCGTCCGGGAACACGTGGCCGAGGTGGCTGCCACACCGTGCGCAGACGATCTCGGTGCGGATCATGTTGTGGCTGGTGTCGCGGATCTCGCGTACATGTGCCGGTTCGAACGGCGCGAAGAAGCTGGGCCAGCCGGTGCCGGAATCGAATTTGGTGCTGGAGCGGAACAGCGGCAGTGCACACAGCCGGCAGCAGTACACGCCCTCGCGCTTGTTATCGAGGAACACGCCACAGAACGGCGCCTCGGTGCCGTGATGCAGCAGCACGCGCTGTTCCTCGCTGCTGAGGCCAGCGATCAGCGCCTCGCGCTGGGCGGTGCTGGGGGGAGTCAGGTCGAAAGCGGTCATGGCGTGGCATCCGTGGGACAGGTATTGATGGTGGGGGCGGGCCGCGGCCAGTCCAAGGTCGCATTCATGGCGGCGCAAGCCGGGCAGGTGCATGCTCGGCGAGTGGACGCAAAGGAGACGCTGATGAAGCTGAAGGGATATCTGGCGCTGGTTGTGCTGGCGGCATTGCCGGCGTTCGCACAGGCCCAGCTCGCACAACCGCCCGCGCCGACGGCAACGCGGCCGGTGACCTTGCAGGCGCCTTCGCCGCCCGCCAGCGCGCCGCGCGAAACGCCGCAGGATCCGGCGCGTCCGGAACCGTCGCGTCCGCCCAACAAACCCAAGCCGGTTCCGAAGCCGAAGCTGGTTGTGCCGCCGCCGCCGGCGCGGCCGATCTACGACAGCAAGGGCCAGTTGGCGCCGCATATGCGCCAGACCAGCCCGGGCCGGGTGCTGGACACGCGTACCAACCGCTATTACGACACCGTGCCCAGCGGCATCGGCCAGAAAGTGGTGCCCCCGCCGGTAGGCACGCGATGACCCTGTAGTGCCGAGCCATGCTCGGCAGAGGCTTCACCGATAGAGCCCACCCTGTAGTGCCGAGCCATGCTCGGCAGGGGCTTTCCAAGCCAACGTCAAAAGCACCCCTCCCCAGCCCTCTCCTTGACCTGCAGCCAAAGGGAGGGGGCGTAGTGCCGAGCCATGCTCGGCAATGGGGCTTTACCGGTAGAACCCCTGCCGAGCATGGCTCGGCACTACAGGGTGGGATTGCCGGTAGAACCCCTGCCGAGCATGGCTCGGCACTACAGGGTGGGATTGCCGGTAGAGCCCCTGCCGAGCATGGCTCGGCACTACTCGGCGATTGGCAGGCACAGGGTCTCTTTGACTTCTTCCATCACGATGTAGCTCTTGGATTCACGTACGTGCGGCAAGGTCAGCAGAGTGCTGCCCAGCAGTTTGCGGTAGGAGGCCATTTCATTGATGCGCGCCTTGAGCAGGTAGTCGAAATCCCCGGACATCAGGTGGCACTCCAGCACGTTGGGCAGCTTCAGCGCGGCGCGGCGGAATTCCTCGAAGATGTCGCCGGACTTGTAGGCCAGGCTTATCTCCACGAACACCAGCAGGCTGGCCTTCACCGAGGACGGGTCCAGCCGCGCGTAATAGCCGGTGATCACGCCTTCGCGCTCCAGCCGGCGCACCCGCTCGGTGCAGGGCGTGGTCGACAGGCCAACGCGCTCGCCCAGCTCGGTGAAGGAGATGCGCCCCTCCTGCTGCAGGATGCGCAGGATCTTGCGGTCGATCTTGTCCAGTTCGCGGCTGCGGGTGGCCATGGCGGCTCTGCTTTTGATGAACGAAACGGGAAATTAACCTGATTCGGCAAGCTAATACAGGGAAAACAACTGGCTGACCCTGAATATACTGCGCCGTTCCTAGCCCCTGCCGTCCCGTGTGCAGGGAATGATGTGGTCCGGAGAAAGAAAATGCGCGTTCTGGTGCTTGGCAGCGGTGTGATCGGCACGACCAGTGCCTGGTATCTGCGGCAGGCCGGCTTTGAGGTCACCGTGGTGGATCGGCAGCCGGCCCCGGCGCTGGAAACCAGCTTTGCCAATGCCGGCCAGCTGTCCTTCGGCTATACCTCGCCGTGGGCGGCACCGGGCGTGCCGTTCAAGGCGATCAAGTGGCTGTTCGAGGAACACGCGCCGCTGGCGATCCGCCCCACCGCCGACATGGCCCAGTACCGCTGGCTGTGGCAGATGCTGCGCAACTGCACCTCGGCCCGCTATGCGGTCAACAAGGCGCGCATGGTGCGGGTGTCCGACTACAGCCGCGATTGCATCAACGAGCTGCGTGCGGTCACCGGCATCGACTACGAAGGCCGTCAGCTGGGCACCACCCAGCTGTTCCGCACCCAGCAGCAGCTGGACGCCGCCGCTCAGGATATCGAGGTGCTGCGCGAATACGGCGTGCCCTACGAAGTGCTGGACCGCCAGGGCATCGCGCGGGTGGAACCGGCGCTGGCCGGCAAGACGGAGATGCTGGTCGGCGCACTGCGCCTGCCCGAAGACCAGACCGGCGATTGCCAGCTGTTCACCACCAAGCTGGCCGCGCTGGCCGAAGCCGCCGGCGTCGAGTTCCGTTTCGACCAGGACATTGCCTCGATCCAGCGTGACGGCGACCGCATCACCGGCGTGCGCATCAACGGCAAGCTGGAAACCGCCGATCACTACGTGGTCGCACTGGGCAGCTATTCGCCGCAGCTGCTGGCACCGCTGGGCATGCAGCTGCCGGTGTATCCGCTGAAGGGCTATTCGCTGACCCTGCCGATCACCAATGCGGCGATGGCGCCGAACTCGACCATCCTCGACGAGAGCTACAAGATCGCCATCACCCGCTTCGAGGACCGCATCCGCGTTGGCGGCATGGCCGAAGTAGCCGGCTTCGACCTGTCGCTGGAGCCGCGTCGTCGCGCCACGCTGGAGAAGGTGGTCAAGGACCTGTATCCGGATGGCGGCGACCTGTCGCAGGCCAGCTTCTGGACCGGCCTGCGCCCGGCCACCCCGGACGGCACGCCGGTGATCGGCGCAACACCGTATCGCAACCTGTTCCTCAACACCGGCCACGGTACCCTTGGCTGGACCATGGCGGCGGGCTCGGGTCGTTACCTGGCCGACCTGATGAGCGGGAAGCAGCCGCAGATCAGCACCGAAGGCCTGGATATCTTCCGCTATGGCAAGGGGCAGCACTGATGCGCCCGGCACAGGCACTGATCGACCTGGAGGCCCTGCGCCACAACTACCGCCTGGCCCGCCAGCTCGGTGGCGGCAAGGCGCTGGCGATCATCAAGGCCGATGCCTACGGTCATGGCGCGGTGCAATGCGCGCGCGCGCTGCAGGACGAGGCCGATGGCTTTGGCGTGGCCTGCATCGAAGAAGCCTTGGAACTGCGCCAGGCTGGCATCCGCGGCCCGATCCTGCTGATGGAAGGCTTCTTCGACGCGGCCGAACTGCCGTTGATCGTCGAGCATGATTTCTGGGTGGTAGTGGCCACGTCCTGGCAGCTGGAGGCGGTGGAGGCGTTCAAGACCGATGCCACGCTGCGTATCTGGCTGAAGCTGGACAGCGGCATGCACCGCCTGGGCCTGTCGCCGGAAGAATTCCGCGATGCGCATGCGCGCCTGAGCGCGTTGCCGCAGGTGGGTCCGCTGGTGCTGATGACCCATCTGGCGCGCGCCGATGAGCTGGACAGCAACCGCACCCGCGAACAGCTCGATGTTTTCGTGCGTGCGACGGAAGGTTTGGCAGGTGAAACCAGCCTATGCAATTCGCCGGCACTGTTGGGCTGGCCGGACGTGCGCAGTGACTGGGTACGCCCGGGCCTGATGCTGTACGGCGCCGATCCGCTCTATCCGCAGCCCAGCCCGCATGCGGGTCAGCTGCGGCCGGTGATGACCCTGCAGTCGCGGGTGATCGCGGTACGCGAACTGGCTGTCGGCGAGCCGCTGGGTTATGGCGCACGTTTTGTGGCGGAAAAGCCGACCCGGGTGGGCGTGGTGGCGATGGGCTATGCCGATGGCTACCCGCAGTTCGCCCCCAATGGCACGCCGGTGCTGATCGACGGCGTGCCCGGGCAGCTGATCGGCCGCGTGTCGATGGACATGCTGACCGTGGACCTGACCGATCACCCGCAGGCCGCGCGTGGCAGCATCGTGCAGTTGTGGGGCAATGCGCCGACCATCTCGGAGCTGGCACCGCGCTGCAATACCAGTGCGTATCGCCTGCCGTGCAGCCTCAAGCGCACGCCGCGGGTGTATTTGTCGGCGTGAGGCCTTTACTCCCTCCCTTGCGCCGTAGGCGGAGGGGAGGGCTGGGGAGGGGTTGGCTCTTTGCTGATGGGGTGCCGGTAGAGCCTCTGCCGAGCATGGCTCGGCACTACCGGTGAAACAGATGCGCCGGCAAAGCCTCTGCCGAGCATGGCTCGGCACTACAGGTAAAAAAAGGGCCGCATTGCGGCCCTTTCTGTTTCCATCAATCCCGGATCACAGCCCGGCAGTACTGCGATCGCTCTGCAGCTCGCGGCGCAGCCAGTCATTGAGCATGCGCTTCTCATAACGCAGCGGATCGGTATTGCTGGGCAGGCTGCTGTTGAGCAGGTAGCCGGTGTCGGACAACTTGCGCTCGCCCTGGTCGATGACCTGGCCATTGGCGTCGGTCAGGGTGAACTGCAGCTCGATCCGCGGCGGATAGATGTCGCGCATGATGCGCACATCATCCAGGCGCGGGCCGTGCCACGGCTCGTAGTCGCCGGCGCGCTTGATGTCGGTAATGGTCACGTCCAGTTTCTGTCCGGGCTGCAGCTGCTTGCTGGCCTGCTTGCGAAGGTGTTCGGCCAGGTCCTCCACCCAGTTGCCACGCTGCGCGTCCCAGCGGTTGCGGCTGTAACGCAGCTCGGTGAACTGGCTTGGATCGGTCCATTGCACCTGCACCGGGCCTTCGACGTTCAGGGCGTGCGGTGCCTGCGGATCGGACACAGTGCGGGGCTTGGCATCGGCACCGCCAACAGCCAGCAGGCAGGCCAGCGCAAGTCCGGTAACTGTCAGGGTTTTCATGACGTACTCCTGAGGACTTTGATGCTGGAAGTGTGCAACTGACACTCCTACGCTGCAATGAATCCAGTGCCAGTTCGCAACAGCGGATTGCGCGATGGTTCATCATCACAGGGTGTGGATGCTTGCTCGCCCAGACTGGCCACCACGTCCCACCCCCTCTTTGCCGCGCCCCCGCCTTCAGCCCATGCCCGCTCCCCGCCCGGACTCCCACCTGTCGTTGCTGTCCCTGGATGAAGAGGATCTGGAAAGCTCCAGCCTTTATCGGGAGGTATTCAACGCGGTGGCCAGCGGTTTCTGTGTGATCGAGCTGGTGTTCGAGGACGGCGCCGCGGTGGATTTCATCTACCGCAAGGTCAATGCCGGTTTCCAGAAGGTGACCGGCCTGAGCAATGTCACCGGTCGGCGCGCGAGCGAGGTGGTGCCGGCGATGGAGGCCGATTGGTTCCAGGCCTTTGGGCGGGTCGTCAGCGAGGGTGGGATCAGCCAGTTCGAGCGCCAGGTGTCGGAGCCGTCGCGCTGGTATTCGGTGGAGGCGGTCCGCATCGGCGCGCCGGAAAAACACCAGGTGGCGGTGTTTCTGTTCGATATCTCCGCACGCAAACGCATTGAAACCGAGCTGGCGGAAAGCGAGGCCCGTTTCAGCGCCTTGGCGGACGGCCTGCCGATGCCGGTCTGGGTGGTGGATGACCTGGGCCAGCTGCGCTTCGTCAATACCGCGTTCTTCACCTTCTTCGGCTTGCCGGCCGATCAGGATCTGGGCCCTGATCCCTGGCAGCGCTTCCTGCACCCGGATGAGCGGGCGTCATTCGAGTACGAGCTGCAGGCGGCCTTGAACGGCCGTACCGAGCTGCACACCAACACTCGTGTGCGCCGCCACGATGGGCAGTGGCGCTGGTTGGAAATGAACGCCGTGCCGCGTTTCTCGGCCGATGGCCGCTTCATCGGCCTGGCTGGCAACAGCCCGGATATCACCGAGCGCCGCGAGATCGAGATGGCACGTGAAGACCTGCTCACCGCCGAGCGCGTAGCGCGCAACGCGGCCGAAGGCATGGCGCGGATGAAGGATGAGTTCCTCGCCACCTTGTCGCATGAGCTGCGCACGCCATTGACCACGGTGCTGGGCTGGAGCGAGTTGTTGCTGCAGCGCATGGAGGACGATCACCCGATGCGTCGCGGCATGGAAGTGATCGCCAGCAGTGCGATGACGCAGAAGAACCTGATGTCGGACATGCTCGACCTGAGCAGCATGTTGCTGGGCAAGGTGCAGCTGGAGGTGGAGGTCCTGGATCTTTGCGAGCAGCTGCGCGAGGCGGTCCGCGCGCAGGAGCTGGTGGCCGAGGGCAAGGCGCAGACCGTGGTGCTGGACCTGCCCGAGCTACCACAGCCGGTACTGGGCGATGCCACCCGTCTGCAGCAGATCCTCGGCAACCTGCTGTCCAACGCAATCAAGTTCACGCCGGTGGAAGGGCGCATCGAGATCAGCCTGCTGCACGAAGCCGGGCACCTGGTGGTACAGATCAAGGACGACGGCGACGGCATCGCGGCGGAGTTCCTGGAGCATCTTTTCAGCCGTTTCAGCCAGGCCGACAGCACCACCACCCGCCGTCACGGTGGCCTGGGGCTGGGCCTGGCCATCGTCCAGCAGCTGACGGAGTTGCATGGCGGTACCGTCTCTGCGGCCAGCGCCGGGCCGGGGCTGGGTTCCACGTTCCGCGTGTGCCTGCCGGAGTTCCAGGCGCAGAAGGCGGCGCGCCACCCGCGCCGGCGCGTCCAGCGCGGCCGCATCGGCGAGCAGGTGGTGGTGCCCAATGCCCTGCAGGGCCTGCGCGTGCTGGCGGTCGAAGACCAGCTCGACATGCTCGGCTACATCCGCCGCCTGCTGGAAGAGCAGGGTGCGTCGGTGGTCACCGCCGGTACTGCCGCCGAGGCGTTGGAACTGCTGGACCTGCGCGGGCATACCGCGTTTGATGTGCTGATCAGCGATATCGGCATGCCGGGCATGGACGGTTATGGGCTGATCCACACCCTGCGCCAGACCCTGGGGGTCAGTGGCGAAGAACTGCCGGCGGTGGCGGTGACCGCACTGGCGCGGGCCGATGACCGGCGTCGTGCGTTTTCCTCGGGTTTCCAGGGGCATCTGGCCAAGCCGTACAGCGTGGCTCAACTGATTGCGGCGATCCGCGATGCGCGTTTGCCGCGCTGAAATAGTTGGTTCTTCTCTCAACTGAAGGTGAAAGATCCGATGCCAGGGGACGTGCAGCGGATTGCGGGTGACTCAAATGCTCTGTGGATGGGGCAGAAGATGTGGGAGCGGCGTGAGCCGCGAAGCTCAGGGTGCTGACGCTGCTGGCATCTGCCCCATCTGCGGATGCACCTGCTTCGCGGCTCATGCCGCTTCCTCAAAATCTTTGCACGGATTTCACGCGGAAAAACGCTACTGTGACGGTGTTCACTCATGGACGCTGCCATGCCCCTGTACGCGCCCCATGTTTACTCCGACCCGATGCTGATCGCATCGCTGGAGGCCTTGCTCGGCGAGTTGCCGGAGCAGGCCCGGGTCATGTTGGTCCTCAAGGATGGCAGCCGCGTGGCTGGCACGGTTACCGCGCAGCCGGCGTTGCAGCACTTCGCGGACCATAACGAGGAGCCAGGGGTGAATGCGACGGTGCGTCTGGAAGACCTGCTACGGGCCTGCCAGCAGCATGTGGTGTGGCTGGACAGCGTATTGCAGGTACTGCACCTGCCGCCCGCCGAGCCTTGAGGCGGCGTCTGGCCAGAGCCCATTCAGCTGCGCGGGGCCGGTGATCGGGGTCGGCCCGGTAGAATGGCGGGCCCTGCTAGACGAATGACCGGCATGCCTGCTCCGCACGACGCTCCGTTGGAAACCCTGTTCCTCCCGTTCTCCAAGGCTGGCCTGCGCTGGCCACAGGGACCGGTGCTGTTCCTGCGCGCGCGCGATGGTTGGCCGCTGCGCGAGTATGCAGACAGTAACCAGTTGGTCTGCGCACAGAGCTTCCGCCCGTTTGCCGAGGCGCTGCAGCGTAGCGGCTGGGAAGTGCGCGACGAGCAGGCACTGGAGCAGTCCGACGAGCGTTACGCGCTGGTGCTGGTGCTGCCACCGCGGCAGCGCGACGAAGCCCGCGCGCTGTTCGCGCAGGCGCTGGGCAAGCTGGCCCCGGGCGGCATCATCCTCGCTTGCCAGTCCAATAACGAGGGCGCCCGCTCCGGTGAAAGCGACCTGCAGCAGTTGGCGGGGCTGGGCGGCACGCTGACCAAGAACCACTGCCGCGCCTACTGGTCGCTGCCGGCCGAAGGCCAGCACGACGCGGCGCTGTACCAGCGCTGGGCGGCACTGGATGCACCGCGCAAGATCGTCGACGGCCGCTTCCTGAGCCGCCCGGGCGTGTTTGCCTGGGACCGTATCGATCCGGCTTCGGCCCTGCTGGTCGAGCAGCTGCCCGCGGATCTGGCCGGCCGTGGCGCCGACCTGGGCGCCGGCTGGGGCTATCTGTCGGCCGAAGTGCTGGCACGCTGCCCCAAGGTCACTGCGCTGGATCTGTACGAAGCCGAGGCGCGTGCGCTGGCCCTGGCCCGCCACAACCTGGCCGACGTCGGCGAGCGGGTGAAGCTGGATTTCCGTTGGCAGGACGTCACCGCCGGTATTGATGGCCGTTACGACTTCGTCGTCTCCAATCCGCCGTTCCACACCCCGGCGCGCGAAGACCGGCCCGACATCGGCCGCCGCTTCATCGCCGTGGCCGCGCAGTCGCTGCGTCCGGGCGGGCAGTTGTTCATGGTTGCCAACCGCCATCTGCCCTACGAGCAGATCCTGACCGAGAGTTTCGGTGAAGTGCGGGTTGCTGCCGAGCGTGATGGCTTCAAGGTCATCGTCGGCACCCGGGGCCGCGCATGAAGCTGGTCAAGCACATCGCCAACCTTGGTTACGGCAGTCGCAAGCAGGTCCAGCAGATGTTCCGCGAAGGCCGCATCACCGATGCACAGGGTGATGTGCTGTATGCCGACGACAAGGTCGAGCACGACAATATCCGCATCGATGACGAAGTGCTGGACCCGCCACCTGGCTTGACCCTGATGCTGCACAAGCCGGCTGGCTACACCTGTTCGACCAAGGACCAGGGCAGGTTGATCTATGACCTGCTGCCCGATCGCTTCCGCGACCGTGATCCGGTGCTGTCCAGCGTGGGCCGGCTGGACCGCGACACCTCGGGGCTGCTGCTGATGACCGATGACGGCCAGCTGCTGCACCGCATCGTCTCGCCCAAGTCGAAGCTGGACAAGGTCTACGAAGCGCAGCTGGCGCAGGATCTGGACGGCAGCGAAGGTGCACGTTTCGCCAGCGGCACGCTGCTGCTGGAGTCGGACGACAAGCCCTTGCTGCCGGCCGAGCTTGAGGTGCTGGGTCCACGCGCCGGGCGCCTGACCCTGCACGAAGGCCGCTACCACCAGGTGAGGCGCATGTTTGCCGCGGTCGGCAACCACGTGCAGGCGCTGCACCGCTCGCGTATCGGCGGCCTGGGGCTGGGCGATCTGCCTGAAGGCCAATGGCGTCAGCTGGACGCCGCCGACCTGGCCGTGTTGTTTGGAGAAAAGGCGTGATGGAATTGCGTTTCCGCCCGAAGGCGGTGGTGTTCGACATGGACGGCCTGATGCTGGACAGCGAACGCGCCTTGATGGGCTGTCTGGAACACACCGCACAGCAGCATGGCTATGTATTGCCGCACCCGCTGTTGCTGTCCCTGATCGGCTCGTCCGATGCGACCACCCGGCAGAAACTGGCCGACGTGCTGGGTTTCGAACGTACCGATGCACTGCTGGCCGCTTCCTATGCACGCTATGCCGGCATCGTTGATGCCGGTGTGCCGCTGCGGCCGGGCATCATCGAGTTGCTGGAACTGCTGCGTGAGCACGAGATGCCACGTGCGGTAGCTACCGCCACCCGTTCACCGTTGGCCCAACGCAAGCTGGAGGCGGCCGGGCTGCTGCCGTATTTCCAGTTCGTTGCCACCAGCAGCGATGTTGCCCATTCCAAGCCGGCCCCGGACATCTACCTGCACGCCGCACGCGGCCTGGGCGTCCCTCCCGCGCATTGCCTGGCATTGGAAGATTCACCCACCGGTGTACGTGCCGCTTTGGCCGCCGGCATGACCACGATCCAGATTCCGGACCTGTTGGAGCCGGACGAAGAGGTGCGCGGCTACGGCCACCACATCACCGCCTCGCTGCACGATGTGCGCGAGCTGCTGCAGCAATGGCTGCCGGTAAGCGCAGCCTAGGCCTCACCGTAGTGCCGAGCCATGCTCGGCAAGGGGCTTCACCAGGAATGCCGCAGCCAGACGTTCCACCTGTAGTGCCGAGCCATGCTCGGCAGAGGCCTTGCCGGTAACGCCTCTGCCGAGCATGGCTCGGCACTACATTGGACATTACCGGTAACGCCCCTGCCGAGCATGGCTCGGCACTACATTGGACATTGCCGGTAACGCCTCTGCCGAGCATGGCTCGGCACTACAGGTGCATCTCTCAGGCGTTGCCTTCACCGCCGCCCAGCACCCGATGCCAGCCTTCCACGCCCAGCTTGTCCAGCGTGGCGATGTTGCGCTCGACAATCACATCCGGGTCGGGGAAAGCGGCCACCGCGCGCTCCACGCTGTCTTCGCGCAGCAGGTGCAGGGTCGGGTAGGGCGAGCGGTTGGTGTAGTTGCTCACGTCATCGGCAGCAGCACCGGCGAACTGGTACTGCGGGTGGAAACTGGCCACCTGCAGGATGCCCTGCAGATCCAGTGCTTCCACCGCCGCGTCCGCGTTCTCGAGGAAGTCGTTGTAGTCCAGGAAATTTTCCAGCACGTCCGGATGGATGATCAGCGTGGTGTCGATCTGCTCGGCCGGGGTGTCGCGCAACAACACCAGCTCCTCGGCCAACTGCTCCAGCAGCGCCTCGGGCGTGCTCGCATCGCTCAGCACGAAACGCACCTGCTGCTTGACGTAGACGGCCTTGGCGAACGGGCACAGGTTCAATCCGATCACGGCCTTCTCCACCCAGTTGCGGGTGACGGCGATGGGATCGATGGCGGCTTCGTCGTTCATGGCTGGTTCGTTCATGGCTGGCGCTTGGGCTGGCAGGGCAGGCGATTGTAGTGGCCAACCACGTCGGCTGCCGTGCTGGTGTCATCGCGGTGACGTTCACTGTCCACAAACTGGACAGCATGCATTGTTGAAATCCCCATGCTTTCAGCGGCTTGCAAGGATCTCGCCGGCGGCTAATAGGCAGCTGCCGGGCGCAGGTATTCAATGTCGGCACAGACCCCGCCAGGAGTACAGGCAATGGCAGAACAGGTATTTCTTCCCCCCGCGCTATGGGCAGGCAAGCAGTTTGATGGTCAATGGCAGGCCGGCAGCAGCCAGCAGGATGTGATCGAGCCGGCCACCGGCAAGGTGCTGGGCAGCATTGCGATGGCCGACCCGGCGCAGATCGCGCGCTCGGCCGCAGCCGCCGCCAAGGCACAGCGCGACTGGGCCAACGCACCTTATGAAACCCGCGCGCAGGTGCTGCGTCGCGCCGCGCAGCTGGCCGATGAACACGCTGCCGAGATCATCGACTGGCTGGTGCGTGAGTCCGGTTCAACCAGGCTCAAGGCCGGCTTCGAGAACAAGGTAAGCACCAAGGCCCTGCACGAGGCCGTCGCGCTGCCTTCGCGCAGCGTTGGCGAGATCCTGCCGTCGGCGTCGGGTCGGTTGAATCTGGCGCGACGTCGACCGCTGGGTGTGGTCGGAGTGATCTCGCCGTTCAACTTCCCCTTGTACCTGGCGATGCGTGCCGTTGCGCCGGCGCTGGCGCTGGGCAATGCGGTGGTGCTCAAGCCGGATCCGCGTACGGCGGTCTGCGGTGGATTCGTGATTGCGCGCCTGTTTGAACTGGCCGGATTGCCGGCGGGTGTGCTTCACGTGCTGCCTGGCGATGGTGCCGCCGGTGCCGCGCTGACCAGTGATCCCAATATCGCCATGATCCAGTTCACCGGCTCCACCGCTGCTGGTCGCAAGGTTGGTGAAGCAGCCGGTCGGCACCTGAAGAAAGTGTCGCTGGAACTCGGCGGCAAGAACGCGCTGATCGTGCTCGACGATGCCGACATCGACCTGGCTATTGCCAATACCGCCTGGGGTGTCTACCTGCACCAGGGCCAGATCTGCATGGCCACCGGCCGCGTGCTGGTCCAGCGTGGCATCTATGCGCAGTTCCTCGAAAAGCTCGTCGCCAAGGCGCAATCAATCACCGTCGGTGATCCGGCGCTTGCCGATGTCGCGCTGGGCCCCTTGATCAACGCACAGCAGCGTGACCATGCCGCGCGCGTGGTGGCCGAGGCGGCAGCGGCCGGGGCGACACTGGAAACCGGCGGCACCTATCAGGATCTGTTCTTCGAGCCCACCGTGCTCAGTGGCGTGGACAAGACCAATCCTGCTTTCCGTGAGGAGATCTTCGCACCGGTGGCGGTGGTGGTGCCGTTCGACAGCGATGAAGACGCCGCAGCGTTGGCCAACGACACCGAGTACGGCCTGTCGATGGCCATCGTCTCCAGCAATGTTGGCCGTGCCCTGAAGCTGGGCGAACAACTGCACACCGGCATCCTGCATATCAACGACCAGACCGTGAATGACGAGGTCGTCAATCCGTTTGGCGGTGTCGGTGCCTCCGGCAATGGCAGCAGCATCGGCGGCCCGGCCAACATCGAAGAGTTCACCCAATGGCAGTGGCTGACCATCAAGGGCGAAGCCCCGGCCTATCCACTCTGAACAGGAGAAACCCATGAGTGCATCTGCAGAACTGCGTGACATCACCGTGGCGGTGGTGCGCGAGAAGGAAAAGCCGTTCACCATCGAGAAGGCGCGCATCCGCGGGCCCAAGGATGACGAGGTGCTGGTGCGTGTCGTTGCGACCGGCCTGTGCCATACCGACCTGATCGTGCGCGACCAGTACTACCCGGTGCCGTTGCCGGCAGTACTTGTCCATGAAGGTGCGGGCGTGATCGAAGCGCTGGGCCCGGGTGTCAAGGATCTGAAGGTCGGCGACCATGTAGTGCTCACCTACGGTGCCTGCGGGCATTGCAACCCCTGCAGTGGCGGTCATGGTGCGTACTGCAAGGATTTCTACGGGCTGAACTTCGGCGGTGGTGAACTGGACGGCAGCACCGCCATCCAGGACCCGCACGGCCAGCCGCTGCACGATCATTTCTTCGCCCAGTCCTCGTTCGCAACCTACGCGCTGAGCCGCGAGAACAATGCGATCAAGGTGCCGGTCGATGCGCCGTTGGAGCTGCTCGGCCCGTTGGGCTGTGGCATCCAGACCGGTGCCGGTGCGGTGATCAACTCGCTCAAGGTCGGCGCTGGCAGCAGCTTTGCGTCCTATGGTGCGGGTGCGGTTGGCTTGAGTGCGGTGATGGCTGCGCGTGTGGCCGGTGCCACCACCATCATCGCCATCGACGTGGTGCCGTCGCGGCTGGAGCTGGCCAAGGAACTGGGTGCCACCCATACGATCAACAGCCGCGAGGTGGATGTGATCGAGGCGGTGCGTGCCATCACCGACGGCGGTGCTGACTTCGCGCTGGAATCCACCGGTCGCCCGGAGGTGTTGGCGCAGGGCATCGAAGCGCTGGGCGGGTTGGGCATGATCGGCGTGGTGGGTGCGCCCAAGCTGGGCACCAAGGCCGAGTTCGATGTCAACAACCTGTTGCTGGGCGGGCGCAGCATCCGCGGCATCGTCGAAGGCGACAGCGTGCCCAAGGTATTCATTCCACAGCTGGTACAGCTGTACCAGCAGGGCCGCTTCCCGTTCGACAAGCTGGTGAAGTTCTATCCGTTGGAGCAGATCAACCAGGCAGCCGAGGACAGCACCAAGGGCATTACCTTGAAGCCGATCCTCAAGATCGGTTGATGGAACAAACCATCGCGGGCCGAACGGCTCCGCGATGGCAATTCAGTCAGCGAGCGAGGTGTAGGCTGGGTGCAGTTGTCTGGAGGACGCCCATGGCCACCACGCTCGTGCAGCAGCAACGCCTGGCAGCAGCGCGACAGCGCTTCGCGGAAGGCGGCAGCCTGCCTGCGCAACTGCTGGCACCGGCCGTGCTGCGTTCCTGGGAGCGCTCGCGGCAAGCGGGCGTGCGTCCGCAGCAGGCGCCACAGTATTCTGCGTTGGTGCAACGCAAGCTGCGTCTGGACGATCCGGTGGATCGTTTGTTGGCGCGGTGCGTGCGCCAGGACATGGATGATCTATGGGCGGCGTTCGGTGGTCGCCGTTGGACCCTGTTCTGCGTCAACCGCGACGGCCTGATCATCGCCCAACGCGAACACGGCCTGGGCGATGAGGCGATACTGCGGCCGATCCAGCTAGGGCGGCGCGTGCGTGAGATCGAGATCGGCACCACCGCGCCGTCCTGCGCACTGGCCGAGGATGCGCCGGCCCTGGTACGCGGGAACGAGCATTACCTTGATGAGTTCTCGCAGGTCTATTGCCTGAGCGTGCCCCTGCACGGCGCCGATGGTGAAGTACTGGGCGCACTGGATATCACCGGCATCGGCGAGCGTGACAGCGAGTTGCTGCGCGGCTACTTCCGCCAGGCCGCGTTGTCGATAGAGAACCAGTTGATCCAGCAGCAGCGTGATTGCTATCTACTGGCCGTGCAGCACGACGCGCGTTGGCTGGGCACGCCGCTACAGGGCGTGCTGGCGGTGGGCGAAGACGGCCAGCTGCGTGCCGCAAACAGCGTGGCGCGGCGCCTTCTCGGCCTTCCGCGCAGTGGTGTCCTGCCGTTGATGACATTGGACGCAATGTTTGCCGAAGCCAGCACGCACCAGCGTCGCCGCCTGCTGCAGGCCGGGCCGGTACATCGGGTACCGCTGCGTGCAGACAGCGCCTTGCAGGTGCAGTACCTGCGCGGACCGGTGCGCGCGCGTGCCAGTACCCAGGCGGTTGCGGTGGCAGCGACGGGTTCGCTACGTAGCCAGGGCGCACAGGCGGTGCGCGAGGCGGTGGCGGCGCATGCCGGCAATCTCAGCGCCGCGGCACGTCAGCTGGGTATTTCGCGCACCACCCTGTACCGCAAGCTGCAGCAGGCCGGTTGAGCCTGCTGCAACGGGTTCAGATCAGTCGCGGAAGTTGTCGAACTGCAGCGGCTGTTCGAAGTCGCCCTTCTTCAGCAGCGCCATCACTTCCTGCAGGTCATCGCGCTTCTTGCCGTTGACGCGCAGCTTGTCGCCGTTGATCTGGGTGTCGACCTTGATCTTGGATTCCTTGATCTTGGCGGCGATCTGCTTGGCCAGCTTCTGCTCGATCCCCTGCTTGACCGTCACCTGCTGGCGCGCGCCACCCAGGTTGGTCTCGATGTCGCCGAATTCCATGCAACGGAAGTCGATGTTACGCGCGGCCAGGCGCTGCTTGAGGATGTCCGACATCTGCTTGAGCTGGAAATCGGTGGGCGCGGTGAGCTTGATCAGCTTCTCGCCATCCTGCTCGAAGCTTGCGGCCACACCCTTGAAATCGAAGCGGGTGGACAGCTCGCGGTTGGCCTGGTCGATGGCGTTGGTCAGCTCGTGCTTGTCAACTTCGGATACGACGTCAAAAGAAGGCATGGGGCCTGCTCCAATCAGAAAACAGCGGCCATTCTAGGCGATTGGCGGGGAGGGGATGGTGGAGGACGGACGGTGCCGATGCCGATAGGCGTCGGCGGTGCTTCTGCCTTGGCTTCTGCCGTTGCTTCTGTCTTGGCTTGTGTTGTTGCTGTTGCCGTTTCTTTTGCTTTTCAAGCTCGTCATTCCCGCGAAGGCGGGAATCGCTCCTGCCCTTGCTCCTGTATTTGCTGTGCTTTGGTTCCTCTTTCGTACGGAGGAATCGAAGCCAGAGCCAAAAGCGATTCCCGCCTTCGCGGGAATTACGATCCAGGGGCGAAGGCCACTGCCACAGCCAGGAGCCAGAGCCAAGAGCGATTCCCGCCTTCGCGGGAATGACCAGCCAGGGGCGAAGGCCGCCGCCACAGCCAGGAGCCAGAGCCAAAAGCGATTCCCGCCTTCGCGGGAATGACCAGCCAGGGGCGAAGGTCAGAGGCAGAGTCAGAGCCGCTCACAACCCCAAGCGCAACTTCACCTCAGCCGCAATGCGGGTGGTCTCGCGCAAGGGTTCAACCGCCATGCCCAAATCAACATCAAACGCGGCCAGCCCATCCAGCAACCGCCCACGCTCCCGCAAGGCCTGCTGGAAGCGTGCCATCCGTTCCTGCGAGCGCTGGCCCAGCAGCACGCCGACCGGCACACGGGTAGCGCAGGCTTCCGACAGCAGGTTGACCGAGTCCGGCGTGCAGACGATGCGGTCGGCCCAGCCCAGCAGGCCGGCATAGGGATTGGAGCCATCACCGCCGTCGGCCCATATGACCCCCGGCACGTCGTCGAAGGCGCGCAGCAGGGCGGCCGTCACCGCCCGCGGGGTGCGCCGCGAGGTGGTGGCCAGCACGCTGCCGCCGTCGGCGCGGATGCGGGCAGCCAGTTGCTGGAACAGCGGCTGGATGTCGTCGTCCTGCCACGGTGCATGATCGGTGGGGCCGCCCACCAGCAAGGCGGTGCGTGGCCCCGGCAGTTGCTCGAAGCTGGAGAAGGCGGCCCGGCCCCAGGCCAGCCAGTCATCGCTGACCGGGTTGAGGCTGCCCAACAGGGTCAGCACATTGCCCGCGCGCAGGCGGTCGTGCTCGGGCACCACCAGCAGGTCCCAGTGGCGCGGCGGAATACGTGGGTCGAGGATCTGTACGGTGCGGCTACCGCGTTGGCCGAGTACCCGCAATGCGCCCGCCGCCTGCCGGCCGCAGCCAATCGCCAGCGCTGGCGGGTTGCCGGCCAGCTGCGCAAACTGCGGTCCAAAGCCCTGTGCGGCACCCGGCAGCAGCCGCGGCGACAGCCAGCGCCACGGCGCCCGTGGCAGCAGCTGCAGACGCTGCTGGCCGCCCAGCGCCAGCGCGGACGCCAGTGCCACCGCCTGGCGCACGTTGCCTGCGCGGCCGTCGGTGATCGTCCAGGGGAGCGTCGATCGTTTCGCGTATGGCATTAATTCGTTTCAATAAGGCTGGGTGTTGCAACAGCCAGAGGGCTCTACACTGCGACCTCTGATCGGTGTGCCATTGTCCCGGCCTGACCGGTCCAATGTCACGACCGTAGCCAATTCATCACGGAGTTTCCATGTCCGACATCTTCAACGATGCCGCGCTTGACCAGCTGTTCCGCACCGCCCGCACCCAGAACACGTTCCAGGACCGTCCGGTCGAGGATAGCCAGCTGCGCGCCCTGTATGACCTGCTGAAGTGGGCCCCCACCTCCGCCAACGCCAGTCCAGCCCGCTTCGTGTTCGTCAAATCGGCCGAAGCCAAGCAGAAGCTGGCCCCGGCCCTGTCCGAGGGCAACCTGGCCAAGACCCTGGCTGCACCGGTCACCGCGATCATTGGTTTTGACCTGGATTTCCACGAGAAGCTGCCGTACCTGTTCCCGCACACCGACGCCAAGGCCTGGTTTGATGGCCCGCGCGAAGGCCGCCACGAGGCTGCGTTCCGCAACGGCAGCCTGCAGGGGGCCTATCTGATCCTCGCCGCGCGCGCGCTGGGATTGGATGCAGGCCCGATGTCGGGCTTCGACCCGGCCAAGGTGGATGAAGCGTTTTTTGCCGGCACCGCCATCAAGTCCAATTTCCTCGTCAATCTGGGCTATGGCGACCCGTCCGGCATCTTCCCGCGCCTGCCGCGGCTTTCGTTCGACGAAGCCGCGCGTATTGCCTGATTGTTGAAGTGTTCCACGCGGCGTCCGTCACGTTGGCTGACGCCTTGCTTGTCCAGAATTATCCCGTCTATCACCTCCAAGGAGAGATCCATGTCCGCTATGACCAAGTTGCTGCTCCCGCTGGCCCTGGCCGCCGCCATCACCGCCTGCTCCAAGCCGGCTGACACCGCTGCCCCGGCTGCCGCCCCGGCCGAAACCGCCGCTGCGCCGGCCGATGCCGCTGCTGCTGCCCCGGCTGCCCCGGAAGCTGCTGCGATCCAGATCGCCGCCGGCACCTACAAGCTCGACCCGACCCACACCGACGTGCTGGTGCAGTGGAGCCACATGGGCTTCTCCAACCCGAGCGCGCATTTCGGCAACGCTGACGGCACCCTGGTGTACGACGCCGCTGACGTGGGCAAGTCCAGCGTGGAAGTGACCCTGCCGCTGTCCGGCTTGAACAGCTTCACTGCCAAGTTCGACGAGCACCTGCGCAGCGCCGATTTCTTCGACGCCGCCAAGTTCCCGACCGCTACCTTCAAGAGCACCAAGGTGGAAGCCGCCGGCACCAACAAGCTGACCGTGACCGGTGACCTGACTGTCAAGGGCATCACCAAGCCGGTGGTGCTGGACGTGACCGTCAACGGTGCCGGCGAGCACCCGATGGCCAAGGTGCCGTCGGTCGGCTTCGATGCCACCACCACCCTCAAGCGCAGCGATTTCGGCGTGGGCGCCTACGCCCCGGCCGTCAGCGATGACGTCAAGGTCCGCATCACCACCGAAGCCTCGATCCCGAAGGCAGAGGAAGCTGCCGCCAAGTAATCGCGCCAGCGGTTTCTTCGCAGTTCGCAGCAAACGCAAAGGCCCGCCATTGGCGGGCCTTTGTCGTTAAGCCCTGAAGCCCCTCTCCCTCAGGGAGAGGGGTTGGGGTGAGGGTAGGCGAAAGCGCGTCAAGCAAGCCACAAGCAGCAACATGGCTTCCTTGCCTTTGTAGGAGCGGCGTAAGCCGCGAAGCCGATACATCATCAGTTGGCAAAAATGCGGATGGCTTCAATACCGTCAGCTTCGCGGCTTACGCCGCTCCTATAAACCAGGGGTCAAGCAACGCGCGCTGGCATCCCTGCAAGCCGCACATGCCCGGCCAACTGCCGCAGATAGCCGCCTGCTGCACACAGCAGCGCATCACCAACCGGCTTCAATGCGCGCCTGCCCCAGCGCTGGTGGAAATGCCGCGCATGCGGCAACAGCACATCCGAAAAGATCACCATCAGCTGTGCGGAGAAAAGCGCGAGCAGCACGTCCAGCCCCAATGCATCCAGCACAGGCACCAACGTAGCCAGTTCCGGGTTGGAGACGATGCACAGGATCACGACGGTGGTAAGCAAGGCGGCCGCTCGGCCGCGCCAGTGGTGGGTTTTCATCTGTCGAACCATACCAAGTAGCGGCGGGGTTGATGACGGAGAGGCGGGCCTGCGCTGCTGCACACGGATCGGAACGGGCGGGCTTCAACGATTCGAGCAGGCGCCCGTTGGCAGGGACATCGCGCGCGCCGGGGCGTCTACGGGTTCATGACTGCGCTCATCCCTGCGCGTCCTGCCAACGTCGCTTGCGCCCTCGGCTGCGGCGGCTGTGCCGTCTTCGCCCGCCAACTGCCTCGCCAGCTCGACATTGACGATATGTCCTTGCATGAACAGCAGGTCGGTATAGACGCTCATTTCCCTACTCCTTGTTGAGAGAATTCGAGGTTAGTCCCGGGCTATAGTCAGGAAAAGCGAGCATCCTTCAATCAAGTGTTGAGTAAAACTCAAATCTTATGTCCAGGCCGCCACTCCAATTCCTGCAGGGTTTCGTGCTTGCCGCACGCATGGGCAACATGTCGCGTGCTGCCGAGGCGATGAACGTCACCGTCAGTGCCTTGAGCCACCAGATGCGCCAGTTGGAGCAGCGGCTCGGCTATCCGCTGCTGCTGCGGCAGGCACGGGGCGTGGCACCGACGCAGGAAGGGCGACGTCTGCTGGACCAGATTGGTCCGCACCTGGATGCGATCAACGAGGTCTTCCGCCCGTTCCAGGCGCGCCGCGATTGTGTGTTGTCGATCAGCGCGGTGCCGACGATGGCATCGGCATGGCTGGTGCCGCGTCTGGGTCGTTTCGTGGCGGCGCATCCGCAGATCGAGATCAACCTGCAGTCCAACCAACTGCTGGTCGATTTCGAACGGCAACTGCAGTTTGATGGGGCGATGCGTATCGGCGATGGTCGTTGGCCGGGCGTGATCGCCGAGCCCCTGATCGATGAATGGCTGGTGCCGATGGCCAGCCCCGCGCTGGTTGAACGCATGGGCGGCATCGATGCGAAACCATTGTCGGAGTGGCCGCTATTGGGTGACCCGGATGGAGAATGGGATCGCTGGTTCGCCTTGACCGACGCAGAAGCCCCCAAGCGCTACGTTGCCATCTTCGATGACTCCGAATCGCACCACCGTGCGGCATTGGAAGGCGTGGGCGTGGCGCTCGGGCGGGTGACGCGCGCGCAGTTGTTGCTGCAGTCAGGCCAGTTGCAGTTGCTGTCCGATCAACGGCTAAAGACAGCATGGTCGCATTGGTTGGTCTACCCGGAGCGTTCGACCAGTCATCGCGGCTTCCTGGCATTCCGCGAATGGCTGCACGCGGAAGCTGCCGCGTATCGTGAACACATGGGCGAACAGCGCTGAGCTTGGCAGTCAGCATGCATTGCCTGCCGACTGCGTTGTTACCTGATCCAAGGCGCAAACACGCGCAAACGCTGCGGCTGCGAAGACAGCATAAACGCCACCAACATTGCTGCAGCGCTCAAGGCCATTACCCAGACCAGCACCGCCATCGTGGCGTGATCCACCGCCAGGCACAGCACCAATGCAACGCAGACGCTGAAGCTGCCGAGGATGCGTAGCAAGCGCAGGGTGGTCGGCGATGGCTGGCGTGGCCACACCTGCAGCGCATGTACCTGCATCGACAATGCCAGCCATGCCATGCCGGCAAGGCTGCTCAGCAGTGCGGCGGCCAGCATCAGGTTGGCAGACAGCGACTCATGCATGGGCGTTCTCCCGCTGCGCGGCCTGTTTGGCATGCGCGTGCTGGCCGAGCTTGCGGGCAGCGATCATGGCCACGCACGCACTGCCGAGCAGGAACAGATCGATACCCGCCACCGGCCAATAGCCGCGCGCCAGTGTGCGCAGCAGATGGTCGCCGGTGGTGATCCAGTTCAAGGCGACGGCTGCGACTGCCATCACCGCGATGGCCCAGGTCTGTTCGCGCCACGCCGGGTTGGCCAGGCCGCGTGCCACCGGTGCACCGCGCACACCCGCATGCACGAGCGCCAACGCCCACACCGCCCAGAACGCATGGCGCTCCCAGTCGCCACGGCCGGGCAGGGCCTCGGGCAGCAGGCGGTTGGCGATCAGGATGCCCAGCGTGGCCAGAACCATGCCGGTCACCGTGGTCACGGCCAGCGCATCCACGATGCGTGCACCTTGGCTGCCCTGCAGGGCGTGCTGACGCTTGCGTTTTTCGACGAAGAAGATGAAGCCGGTGGCAATGCACACCGCACCGGCAAGGCCGCCGAATACGTACAGCCAACGCAGCAGCCAATGGCGGAAGTGCTGCAGGTGCAGGCCGGTGAGGAACTCGGCCATGCGTGCCACCGGCGTGGCGGCCGGATCTTCGCGGATCAGCTTGCCGTCAGAGGATTTGAAGTGGATGCCATCGCCTACCAATGCGATGCGGTCGGTGCCGGCGCGGTAGACGCTGACGTAGCCGTTGGCATCGCCAACATGCTGCAGCACCAGGAAACCGACATCGCCAGCCTTGTCATTGGCCTCCCAGCGCCGCTGCGCCTGCGCGACCATCGCATCCACCGAAGCCAGCCCAGCGGCAACGCCTGCGCGCTGATGCGGCAGTCCGGTTTCCTGCGCTTCCATCCGTTCGTGCAGGTCGTGCAGATCATGCAGCTGGGTGTGCCCGACCGGAAAATAATAGGTGCCGGCAAAGATCAGCAGGCCGGTCAGTGCGAAGAAGAAGTGGAACGGCAGCGCCACCACGCCGGTGAGGTTGTGCAGGTCCAGCACGCTGCGCAGCCTGGCCTTGCCCGGGCGGAACGTGAAAAATTCGCGGAAGATTTTCCGATGCATCACTACGCCACTGATCAACGCGGTCAGCATCACCAGGGCGGAGAAGCCAACGATCCAGATGCCCAGGTTTTTCCAGTCCAGGGTCAGGCCGTAGTGCAGCGGAAAGAAGAAGCCGCTGCCGATCTTCAAATGGTCGTCGGGAAGCACGCTGCCATCGCGTGGATCGATGGTGGTATAGGCCCAGATCAGTTCTTCCGGGTCCTTGGCATTGGGCACCTGGTAGCCCGCATACAGGGCCAGCACCGGGTCGCGGTGGGTGGTGTAGGCACTCCAGCTGGCGACCTTGTCGAAGTGCGTGGGCATCGGCCCGTTGACACGTGGGCGCATCGCATCGATGGCCTCCTTGGTCGGCTGCATGCGCTCGAAGGCAGGCCGCAGGATCTTCTCGAAGGACGGCATCGGTTGCGCGTCGATGCGGGTGGCGGGAATCGCCCAACGATCGATTTCGCGGTCGAAGACGGACAGCGCGCCAAAGAAGAACGCCGCCATCAGCACGAAGCCCAGCACCAGGCCGAACCAGGTATGCAGCCACGCCATTGCTTGCCGGAAACTATTGAACATGGACTTCTCCGGTCATGCGAGCAGGGATTGGACCAGCGATGCAGCGCCCGCCATCAACAGTCCGCCGCCGAACAGGACGATCCAGACGCGCAGCAGGCGCTGGGTCGCGATGCTCCACAGGAACACCGTCACGTAGACGAGCAGGCCGATGAAGGCGCCGAGGAACTCTGCATCGTGGAAGTCGAGCTTGGCCGCGAACAACAGGCAGGTCGCCAACGCCACCGTGCCCCAGGCAAAGACGTAGCCGCCGAACATTGCGGCCAGCACGTGCAGCACGATCTGGCGTCGTGAGCGGGAGGGCGTGGCGATGGTGGTTGATTGGGACATGGTGTCGTGTCGGTTCGGGTGAAGCGTTGCTTGAAGCCCCTCTCCCTGCGGGAGAGGGGTGGGGAGAGGGCGAGGGTCAGGGAGGGGGGTAAGGTTGGCAGTGAAGTGCTACCCCGCCCCTTCGGGGCACCCTCTCCCGCAAGGGGAGAGGGGATGAAGCAAAAGCCAAAAGCCAAAAGCCAAAAGCCAAAAGCCAAAAGCCAAAAGCCATGACTGCTTCGCTATACGCCGTCCTCAGAACCGCCAGTCAAAGCTCAACTGGTAATTGCTCGGGGCACCGTAGTAACCAATCTGGTACAGGCTGTTGATGTACTTCTGGTCGGTGAGGTTGTTGATGTTGGCGCGTACCGTTGCGTTGGGCAGCACGTCCCAGGCGACGAAGGCGTTGAGCACGGCATAGCTACCCTGGCGCACCACCATGTTGGTATAGCTTTCCTTGGTGGAGGTATCGCTCTGCCAGCGGCCACCCAGGCCGAACGACAGTGCTTCATGGTTCGGCAGGCGCGAGGTCAACATCAGGTTGGCGGTGCGGCGCGGCACCCAGGTATAGGTGCTGCCACCGTCCTGGTTGCTCATCTTCAGCTGGGTGTAGCCGAATACCAGGTTGGTGTTGTCGCTGAGCTTGCCGGTGGCTTCGAACTCCACGCCCTTGGATTCCACGTCCACGCCGTAATACCAGTAGTTGGCGGTGGCGAAGTCATAGCCGCCATAGGTAGACAGGTTTTCCTGCTTGGCCTTGAACAGCGCCAGCGTGGTCAGCAGGCGGCGGTCCAGCCATTCGGCCTTGATGCCGACTTCGTAGTTCACGCCCTTGGTCGGGTCCAGGTAGACATGCTTGATGTCGTACTGGTCCTGCGGCTGGTAGATGTCGGAGTAGCTGACATAGCCAAGCACGCTGTCATTGAAGTCCCAGGTCAGGCCGGCATAGGGACTGATATGGTCTTCGGTCTGGTTGAAGGCAACGCCGTTGTTGCCGTCGCGGTGGTACTCGGCCCAGTTGAAGCCGATCACCGACTTCAGGCGATCGGTGAAGCTCAGCCGGGTCGCACCATAGCCGCGCTTCAGGCGCTGGTTGGTCCAGTTGGATCTGGTACGCGGACCCCATTGCGGCTCGGCAATGGCGTTGCCTGCGTAGGGGAAGGCAGGCAATGCGCCAAACGAAGGATCGCTGCTATCCACCGGGTGGTCCCAGGTGGTCTCTTCGCTCTTGGCGATGCTGAAGCCGAACACCGCTTCCTGCTCGCGGCCGAACAACTGGAAACGACCATTCAAGGTGATATCGCCCAGGTGCGAGCTGCCCTCGTCGATGCCCTTGTACGACCAGCCAACCAGGCCTTCGGCGGTGAGCGGATCCAGGCCGGTGGTGGTGTAGGCGAAGAACAGCTGGTCATCGCTGCCACTCTTGCGGTAGTTGTACGAGGCCTTCACCTGCCAGTCCGCACCCAGCTGGTGGGTGTATTCGGCGAAGGCGGTTTCGGTCTTGGTATCCCAGTAGGTCCAATCCTGGGTGGTGGAGGCGCTGCGGCGCCATGACGCCTGCGTGCCATCGGCGTTGACGAAGGTCAGCGCACCCCACATGTTCTGGTCGCTGTTGGCCTTCTGCCAGGAATAGCCCACGGTCAGCGTGCCGTTGTCGCCAATCTGGCCATCGACCACGCCGTAGAAGAAATTGCGGTCGGTATTGAAGCCGCGCAGGTAGGAGTCGGCGTCTTCATGCGCAGCCGCCACCCGACCGGCCCAACGGCCATCCTCGGTGAAGGGCGTGGAATAGTCGATCTCGACGCGGCGCTTGCCCCAGGAGCCGACGCTGACGCCCAGTTGGCCCTTGGCCTCGTTGGTGGGGCGCTTGCGCACGTAGTTGATGGTGCCGGAGGCATTGCCCACGCCGGTGAGCAGGCCATTGGCGCCGCGGATGACCTCGAGCTTCTCGTAGCCGAAGGCATCCATCGCACCGGTGACGATGCCCCAGTCATTGGGCAGGCCGACGCCGTCGATCTGGGTGTTCTTGATGTCGAAGCCGCGCGCCACGTAGTTGGTGCGGTTGGTTTCCCATTCCTCCACCTGGATGCCGGTGGCCAGGCGCAGCGCGTCGTTGATGTTGTCGATGCCGAACTGCTGCATCTGCTCGCCGCTGACCAGGCTGATCGACTGCGGGGTTTCCTTGATATCCAGATCAAGGTTGGTGGCACCGTTGCTGACCCGGTTGGCGCGCTGGGAAACCACGCGCACCGTATCCAGCTGGGTGGCGCTGTCATTTCCCGTGCTGGGAGCGCCGCCTGTGGCGGCCTGCGGTGCCGCCAGGACGCCACCGCTGGTGGCTGCCAAGGCAAGGCAGATGGCAGCCTTCAGTGGTGCGCTGGCAATAGTGAACGGGAACGATGAAGCGGCGGCGTGAGCCGGGCGGCGGGTGGGGCGATTGGGGTGCATGGGCGGGCCTGAACGGGGGAAAGCAGCGGATTGGCCACGGGCGGGGGCGATGCCCGCTTCCGATGCGGGGCGAAACGGCGCTCTGGCGGGCGGCGATGCAAGTGGGAAATTAAATGCGAATGATTTGTATTTTGCAACAACTGGCCCAGTCAGCAAGAAGGGAACCGCAGTCTCCCCACTTCCGTTGATGCACACGTCGTTGCCTGCGGCATGCTTGAACGTGGTCTACAGCGCACCGGCCGGGACTTGTATGCTCAGACCGACGCCCCCGCCGAGGTGAGCATGTCCGACCCGTCGCAAGCTGTCTCTGGACGCCGTGGTTCCCTGCAGCGCTTTGCCTGGGCACTGTTGTGGCTGGCATTGGCGGCGCTCAGCCTGCACTTCCTGCTGGCCGTATACGGTCAGTACCGGCATCTGGATCCGGCGCACTACACCATGTACTGGTCGCGCCGTGGCTGGCTGTGGCTGCATATCGTGGGTGGTGTGCTGGGCATCGTGCTCGGCCCGCTACAGTTCCTGACGCGTTGGCCGCGAGCCTGGCCTCGTCTGCACCGTTGGCTGGGACGCAGCTATATCGGCGGCATGTTGCTCGCCTGTGTGGCGGCGGTCGGCCTGATCGCGACGTCACCGGCACCTGCGGCGATCACCACGGCGTTTGCCGGCACCGCATTGGCGTGGTTGCTGACCGCCCTGGTGGCGATGAGCAGCATCCGCCGCGGCAACATCGCAAGGCACCGACGCTGGATGACACGGGCCTATCTGGTCACGTTGGCGCCGGTGGTGTTCCGGCTGTTGTTGCCGGCCTGGATAGCGAGTGGGCGTGCGCCGAGCCCGGATGCCATCGCACTGCTGTTGTGGAGCAGCTGGGTGGTGCCGTTGTTGCTGCATGGCGTACTGTCGGGTGTGTGGATGAGGTGGCGGGAAAGAGTGCCGTCGATGGCATCCCCCGCGGGCTGATGGGTGATTCAACGCTCAGCGGTCGGCAAGGAAGCGCCACGTAGTACGGGAATGAGGCGTACTGCCATACCAACCAGCAGGAAGGCCACCAGCATCGCCACCGAGTTCACCATTACCTTGGCAAAGCCAATCCTGGTGACATCGATGAAGTAGTACGGATACATGCCAGTCAGTCCGCCACGAATCAGCGCGTAGATGAAATAGCCGATCGGATAGATGCACCATGCCAGCGGCGCGAGCACACCAAGTCGGGCGCGGGGCGCAAACACCACCCAATAAGCAAGCGCACCGAGCGGCACAACGTAATGCAACAGGTAGTCGGCAAGCAGCTGCAAACCCTGCGGACTCCAGGCATTGCGCAGCAGCAGGTGATAGCCCGCACCCACCATGACAATCGAGGTGATCGCACAACCCAGCACCTCGGGCTTGGCGAAGAACCGGCCATGAGGTGTGGCTCCGGCAACCAGCGGCAAGGTGGCTGAAAGCGCGACGAACAGATTGGTAAGCACCGTGAAGTAGGCGAGGAAGGCAAGCGTTCCATGGAGGACGCCACGGCCATTGGAAAACGCCAATTCGATGGACAGGTAGAGCTGCAGCAGCAGCGCTGACCATGCGACGACTGCCAGTGTTGCCAGCATCTTCCTGTGGAGCGGGTGAGGCGTGGTCTGCATCTGCTCTCCGAAGGAGTTCAACTGCCAAGGTAGGCAGAGTAGCGCAGTACCTGCATTCAGCCCGCAAGCAAGCTGGTTCGGCAGTCTGCAGCTACTGAAAGCCCCTCTCCCTGCACGGGAGAGGGGTTGGGGAGAGGGCGACGCAAGCACCACTGGCACCGGGGGTGAGGAAAGCTCCGAAGCTGATGCTCCGTTTAGGCCAAGCCGTAGTGCCACTCATCCCACAGGCAGGAACCGCGTCACCTTCTGCTTGAGCAGCTGCACCAGTATCGGGTCCATGTAGTCGTAGTCGTCCGGGATATCCAGGCAGATGACACGCTTGCCATCCAGATGTGCGCGGAACTTCTTCGACAGCTTGTTGCGATGGGCTTTCTCCATCACGAAGATCAGGTCCGCCCAAGCCAGCAGCTCTGGCGACACCGGCGTATTGGCATCGTTTCCAAGCCCGGCCGACTGCGTTTCAATACCCGGCCAGTCGGCGAAGACCTGTTCTCCGGTGGGACTGCGCAAGCGGTTCTGGGTGCAGATGAAAAGGACGTTGCGCGGCATGGCGGCTCTATCAAGGTCCAGCGCCTGATCAGGCGGAAGGTGCAGGTGCTGCGGCACGGGTGTCGTGGCGCAGCAACATCGCGGTGAACGCAACAACAGCAAGCAGCGGCCAACCGAAGAACAGTCCCCGGAAAAGCAGCGAACCGTTCACCATCCCGATCAGCATCAATGAAACCAGACTGCCACAGCCGAAACCGATCCAGATGCGTGTGGTGCTGAAGGTGCGCTGGTCAGTAGCAAGCACAAAATAGGCGCGCCACAATGCGACGATGCCGAGCCAGCCGCCGACCAGACAGCTCAGTACCAGCACGGCATTGCCCTGATGCTCCTGGCGTTGGATCGAGTCCAGCGCGAACATCAGGCCCAGCGCGCTGTAGAACAACGCCACCAACGTACTCGGCACGAGCACCATGAAGCCGATCAGGTGGGCCAGCAGTTTCGTTCGCATGTGATCCTTCACGATGGAGTGCGGATTACGCCGCAGGCAGTTTCAAGGCGAGATTGGCAGCGTGTGGTCGGCTCGGCCGCTGCAGGCTTGCCGCAGACCCGTTCGGCGTCCTTGGGTCAGAGGTCAGCGGCTATCCGTTTCAACTACCACCGCAGTCCCGTAGCAGAGCACTTCGGTGAGCCCGGTCATCAGCTCGGTGGCGTCATAGCGCACGCCAATGATGGCATTGGCACCCAACTGGCGGGCGTGGGCAACCATGTCGCGGTAGGTTTCATCGCGGGCCTGTTCGCACAGTTCCGTGTAGATGGTGATGTTGCCGCCGAACAGGGTCTGCAGCCCACCCAGGAAGTTGCCGACGATGGAGCGGGAGCGCACGGTGATGCCACGTACCAGGCCGAGATTGCGCACGGCGCGGTAACCCGGCAGCTCCAGTGCGGTGGTGATCATTGCGTCGTTCAGCAGGGCGGCAGGCGTACGGCTGGACGAGGTGTTGTAAGGGTCGGTCATGGTCGGGGCTGGCGGGACGCATCGGGGATTCGAGTATGCGTGCATTCCGATGCCCGGCACCATGGCCTCCGCGCAAGCGACGTAGAAGCCGGCCCGCAGGGCGGGCCGGCGCAATCTGGAATGTCAGGCCGACCGGACCAATGCCGCAGTCGCCTTGCGTACCAGGGGCAACAGCAACAGCAGGATGGGGAAGGCGACCAGCCACGAAACACCCCAGGCAGCGAGCCACTTGGAGCCCAGCAGCGGCGACATCCCGATACTCTTCAGCGTGCTGATCAGGGAGACGACGCAGGTCATCAGGACGGAAAGCAGCAAGGGCATGACCAGGGCGCCGTAGCGCAGGGGCAGCTTGGGAATGCCGAATGCAATGGTGTTTTTGTTTGTAGCGTTCACAGTGATCTCCTGGATCCGGTCAAGCAGTGGCGCCTTCCGCCCATGGATGGGCGAACAGCCCCGGCAGTGCCGGAGTTGATGGGCGCGTTGGTTGACGTGAACGCTTACGGTCTCCGCGTGGGCAGCGAGGACGCGCAGATGGTAGGAGTTGGCTGTGTTTCTGGCAAGCGCTTCTACGTGGCCGTCGATGAGGCAACGTGCCTCATTGCCCAACCAGTTCGCGCAGTTCAATGACCCGGTCGATGTTGAGCTGCATCGGGCAGAACGAATACATCGGCGAGCCAACGTAGGAGCCCGCGAGTTCGCAGTGCAGGTCCCGGTACACCAGCCAGGCTTTCTGGGCGCGCTCGAGCCTTGCTGCATCGTTCGCGTTCTCTGCAAGCAACTTGCGGTAGAAGGCACGGTAAAGGCGTGTCATCTCCGCTTTTGCGTGCTCCGAGGTCACTGATGAGCAGGCCTCCACTGTGCCGTTGTTGATGCCACCGGCCTTGGCCAGGCAGTCGTTATAGGCCTGCTGGTAGTCCAGCGACGTAGCGGCAGCGGGCCACGCCATGCCTGCAAGCAATAACAGGGAAACTACATTGGGTCGCATCGGGTAGTGCCTGTGCTGTGGCAGCGGCGGCTGCCGTGGTGATCGGCTTCGCGGATCTGCAAGGGGCAATCGGCTCAGCGTCGCGTAAGCTCCTGTCCATCGACCGTCATCTTCCAGCTGCCATCCACTTGGTGTGGCGGCGCGGATACCACGAAACGCGAGGTCAGCGGGCCAACTCCAACGATGAAGTCATCGCCTTCATAGGCCTTGATCGGTGCGTCCAGTGATTTGCTCACCGATGGACTGGGTTGGTGCTTGTAGATGACGCGCCCGCTGGCGTCGATGAGCAGCGAGGTGGTGGCCGATTCCCAGGTGCCGACATAGGCCTGTTTGTCCGCCGGTACGGGCTTGCCACAGGCAGCAAGCACAAGGGTGAACAACAGGGCCAGCAGGGCAAGGCGGCCGCGGCGCAGCACTTCCGGCAGCAAGATGTTGGGGGCAGTGCGGTGGGTTGTGATGGATCGCATCCGTGGCTTCCTTCTGGTGGATGGATGGCAGATCAGCCGGTTCACTGCTGATCGGGTATTCGATGTGCGCAACTCTGCCTATCAAAGTGATGGGTAGCAAGCGCGCGGAGTCTGGAATTGCCTGTTGATAGCCATGCGAAGAGCAAACGCGTGTGATGTTGGCCCTGTTTGAATCCGGCAACCGCAAACGCTGCACGCAGGTGTACGTAATAGCGCTATTCCTGCGCCGAGAACGAGGCGTGGTATGCAACGGTTCCCTGCGGCATCTGCGCATCGAACGAGAGCGCCTGGAAGTACTCGGCGGGCACGCCGGGCAGGGTAAGCGCATCGGTGGCCTTGAATCCGAAACGCGCGTAATAGCCTGGATCGCCAAGTACCACGCAGCCTCCTGCAGCAAGCACACGCAGCTGATCAAGCGCGGCTTCAATCAGCTGGGTGCCAATGCCCTTGCCCTGCAAGTGGGGCAGGACCGATACCGGCCCAAGCCCGTACCAACCCCTATCCGCACCGGCGATGGTCACCGGCGAGGCGGCAACGTGGCCAACGATGGCGCCCGATTGTTCCGCCACCAGGGAGACGGTCAGCTGCCCTGATCGGCGCAATGCCGCCACGATGAACTGCTCGGTGTGATCGGTATGCGGCGCCTGCAGAAAAGCCGCGATTGTCACTGCTTCGATGGCTGCGATGTCGGCGGGCGTTTCCTGGCGGATCTTGATGTTCATGGGAGCAGGGAGCGTTTGCGGGGAGGCTTGGGTACGAAAGCATATCGGTTGGGCTGTGCGACATCAGTCACATGCAAGCAGGTGTGACGACAGGCTCAAGCCAAGCCGGAAGCTCACCCTGAGCACCGTAGCCCGGGTAAGCGCAGCGCACCCGGGGCCGTTCGCTGGCAACAATGGCAGCTAGCGGTTTCGCCAGCCCGTCTTCGACTACTGGCAGCCAAGGGTGACGATAGGCTCAAGGTAGGCGGCGAGGCTGCCTTCGGCATCCATGGCGACCAGTGTGTCGAAGCGTGGGATGCGCGCGGCAGGATCGGTGGCAAGCAACGCCCGGTAGGCCTTGAGCATGCTGCGCATGCCGGCCAGTTGTGAAGGCTGCAAAGCCCCTTTCTGCGATGGGTTGGCAACCTGGAAGGCCGCGCTACCGAAGATGAACTGCGCCAACAGTTCCTGGCTGTTGGCGATGCCGGCAGCGGGCACCGGCGTCAGCACGTCGGGGCAGACGTAGTCCACCGCGTCCTCGGTGCCGTCTTCCCATTCCAGCAGCAGGGCGCGGATGCTGGTCGCCTCGGGGTGGTGGGGCTGTGCTTCGAGCAACGCGGTCAGCCCAACCACCTGGCTGCTGTCGATCTTCAGCGCAGTGCCGTGGTCTTGGGCGCCGACACCCAAAGGCAGGAGAAGGGCAATTGCGAGCATCGGGCGGGCAAATCGCATTGCACGGACTCCTCGGGCGATGACGGCCTGCCTGCCCAGGACCATGCCGGTCGGGCACGACAGCGCGCCCGGCGATCATTGAACGTATGACGCGGAGGTTCAACCACTTCGCAACAGATCAAACCAGAGGGTGTGGTGCGCTTGGCCTGGCCGGTAGCTGCCACTGGCAGAACAGGAAGCAACGGCCGGCGCGCCAAGGGCCTGTTGGCGGGTGCTCCCAGCCCTACCTGCAGGCGGCGCTGACCTGCTGGTCCAGGCTGGCACGCATTCCGGCATTCGCCTGCGACCCTGCCGCAGCCAGCGCGGCAGTGCGCGTGGCCTTGGCACCGTCACAGTTCTCGTTGCCTGCGGTCGTGGTATAGCGCACCTGCACGCGCCGCTGGCCGGCCTCGACCGGCGCGGCGGACAGGGCCTGGGTCGGGTTGGAAGTGGAGGGCGTTGCATAGCGCCGCGAGGAGGTCTCTCCTTCGCTGCAGGGGATCGACTGGTAGCTGGTTTCACCCTTCGGGCCGGTGCACTTGTACACAGCCTGGGCATGCGCGGCCGGACTGGCGAAGCAAAGGACGGCGGAGGCGAGCAGGGTGAGGCAGACCTTTGTCATCGAAGCTCCGTACGGAAATCTGAATAGGGAAAGAGCGCAGATTATGTCCGTTCCGCGGCAAGGAATCCGGAACCATTCCGCGCTTTCCGGAAAGGAAAGGCGCGCCGACGCACTGCGCTGCCGTCACCCGCATGCGAGGGCTGCGCGCAGGATCAGTCGGCAGCGGAAGGAGACGCCGACATCACGCCATCGATCCAGTCGGCGTAATGGCTCAAACGCACGTTGCAGGTGACCTGGCCATAGCGCCCGGGTCGCGTCGTCAGCACATTGCCCTGTACGACCTTCCAGGAGCCGAGTCCGGCCAGTCGCCATTGCCCGTCGTGTTCGATCAAGGCGGGGCCACCACTATCGCCGTTGCCGAGCACGCCCTCGCGTGGCAAGGCTGAAGGTGGCGCATCGAACACGTAGCAGAACCAACGGTCGTATGCGCTGCTGACCTTGTTGAAGGCACGTCGCAGCTCGGTGCGGTTGGGACCGCCGGGATCGTGCCCGGTATCGCCGGTTCCGGTCGCGCCCTTGCCGATCAGCTGGATGATCTGCCCCAGCTCATCATTGCCAGCATGGCGCGCGACCGGAACGACATCGGTGACCGGCTGGCGCAATCGGATCAATGCCACGTCATCCGAGGCCGCAAGGAAGGCGACGATCAACATGGCCTCGCCACTGGCCATGGCTTGGTCGATCAGGGCCTGCGGCAGGGGCTTGTAGCCCGGATGGACCACCACCTGCTCCACGTCCCGCGGCTGCCCGTTGATGACGACCTGCTTCAACACCGTATGTCGCGGAAGGGTGTGCGCCGCGGTGATAGCCCATTGCGGGGCAATCAGGCTGCCGTGCCCTTCGCCGGGCATATCGACCAGGGCGGGAAAGGCGCTGGCTGGTATCCGATACGTCGCGTCGTCCACATCATGGCGGATGACGATGGCCGCAACGGGGGAGGACATCGCGAGAAGAAGTGTGGACAGCAGCAGGCGCTTCATGTGCAGGCTCTGGTCGTGGAATGGACATGGAGTTCGACAGCGACACCGCAACAGCGCAACACGGCCGGCGGTCCTGTGTTTCCTCAACGACGAAGGTATCTCGCCAGCGCTCCAACCGTGCATAGTGCGGCGACTGCAAGCGGTAGATAGCCAATCCGAGCGCCCTGCGCAAGCAGCCCTGCAGCTGCCAGTGACGCCGATGCGGCGGCGATCGCCAACTGTTGTGCGGTGAGGCGATTCAGGTGCTCCATTCTATGCCTCCGATTGAAGTATGACTGTCCCGGCAAGCGTCCGGGAGCGAAGTGCCAGTCTGCAACACTGGCATGAAGGCGGTCCGGGCGGGTACGTGGCTCAGCACTGGAACCCCAGGATCCGCTCGTTGCCCGCGGCATTGCTGCGATCAAGATCGCTGCGACGCTCAAGTGCCTGCGTGCAGCCGCGTGGCTTGATGTACTCGCTGACCATGTCCAGCAGATCATCGGTCTCCCAGGCCTGCGTGTCCTTCGCGCGCACGTGGATGTAGTACGGCTGCTGGAACATCACGATGTACGTGTCCAGCACATAGTCGCGACCGGCATGGGAAACTTCGGCGTGGTTTTCATCCACCTTCACCCAGTTGCGTTCAACCAGACCGCTGTCGGCGGCAACGCTCGACGCTGAGAGAAGGGCGGCTGCGATGATGACTGTCGTGGTGATTCCTTTCATGTATGACGCTCTCGAACGGGGATTGGGATGGCTTGCCAGGCCGAAGATCGGACCTTCGGCCTGCATGGATAGGTGCGTGCGGATTCCTCGGCATGCCTGCCGTACGCTACCAACGATAGCTTGCGGCGTTCACGAATGCACCGCGCTGTGGCTCAAACGCCTCGTATCCCAGTGATTCGAGGACTGCAATGAGCGTTATCAACGTTCCCAGCGTGTCCGGATCACTGGTGTCAGGGTGCCAGTCGGAAATGTGCGCCTGCTGCAAGCCAATGAGGATTTCAAAGGACGCGTCGGGATCGCCCGGCAAGGGGATGTCGATACAGATTACCTGCTCCTCCGCCTGTTGATATGGGCTGGGCGCGGAACCCGGGATGGTGCCGAGAATGGCGGATGCCACGCGTCGAATTTCCAGAAGTTGCCCTGCATCGAGCGCAATGTCTTCCTGGTCCTGCAGTTGTTCCATCTGGTCGAACTTTGGCGAATTGCCAACGAATCGATAGAACGAAATATCAAATCCCATTTGAAATCCTATCGTGGCGCTGTGTGCCCGGGCGCAGCGCTTGGTGCATGGCCCGCTGTTCCGCGGATACGCAAGTCTGCTGATCCCGAAGCCTGCGGCGCTGCCAAAACCTGTGCGGTAGCCGAGTCCCCATCTTGGCAACAATGGCCATGAGTGGCAAACCAACGGAGTGCAGCACATGGAACGGCGCACAGAAAGGCACGTACGGCGGATGGATGCTTGGCTGGTCGGCCCTTCGAGCGGGACCTTGCCTGTGGCAGTTATCGGGTATCGAACGCCTTTCTCTATGCGGACGTTGTCCAGAAGTAATGGATGAACTCATCTTCGTACTCGGCCAGCACGGAGACGGTGAAATCGGTCCTCATCGAGTACATGAGCAGTGCTCCGACAAAGCCAGTTGGTGGGTGCAGTGGGAGCGGGAGCGGTGCAACAAGCTCGCTGGAGCTCTCCATGACCATGCGGTTGAACGTTTCTTCGGAGATAGGTTCAAATTCGGCACCATGCAGGTAGGGCGCGAAATAATGTTCCCGGGTACTCCAGTCGTCAGTCCGCTCAGCCGAGCACCAGAACCTCAAGCCGTTGTCTGCAGTCAGCCGCGGAGCACGGGTGATACGAATGAGCTCCTCGGAACACGGCGTACGGAACGCATGCTGCGGATAGGTGGTGAAATGGAGGCCGGGGTAACACCCTGAAAACGTCCAGTGAATCAGCTTGCTGTGTTCTATTGCGGCGAGATCGGTGCGGGTGAACATAGGTCAGGTATCGAATGAGAACATGCCGGTGTTGGTGCATCGGGGGGAACCAGGTGCGTCAATCCGTAGGGAGGCAATCCACGGATCTTGCGCGGGTGTCGGGCTGCAGGGAGGGGGAGTCCCGTGCCCAACGCGGCGGACTGCATGAATCCCATGCGCAGGTCCTGGCCAACCAGCAGCGCAACGTACGGCTCATCCGGCTAAGGCGAGGACTTGCTGGGCAGCAACGACCGGGTCTGATCAGGCGCATCATGAAAGCAGCCACGCACCTGGAAGATTGCCAACGCCTCGTCGGCTGCCGCGGCCAGTAGCTGCCACTGCGTGCTGGCCCACAGTGTATCCAGTGAAGGCAGCTGCTGCGGCGTGGCTTCCGCCACCGCATCCCATGCAGCGTGGAACCTTTCGACAGCGGTCACTTCCTCGGAGCAGAACACGGGATCGGTGATATAGCTGCGCCAATCTTCCTGCACCAGGTCCTGCCATTGGTTGATGATCTCGTTCGCGACATTGATGCTGGGCGCAGCACGCTGGTACAGCGCTTGCTCCTCGAACGAACTGGCCAGCGCAAGGTAGCCAATCATCTGGTTCCGTACTCGGCAGGTGACTGCGGGGTCTGTCATATGGTCATACACGGCATTGAATCGAGCGGCACAGCGCCCCAACATGGACGAACCATCAATTGCCTGTCCCGTCTGGCCAGACCTTGTCGACGAGTGCACCAATCTCCAACGGTTCGGCGTGCCCCTGCATCGCGCTGTTCCATTCCTGTGGGCTGGGAAACCCTGTTGGCGCTGGCGCGCCCCAGAGGGAAGAGTTCAGTGCAAACACTACCGCGCCCTCTTTGGCCTCAAATGCTGGCACTTCCAGAATGGCTGCGCGAAGTCTGGATGCCGTCGGCTCGGGTAGTGCCGGTTTGAAGTCGAACCACACCCTGGAGCGCCCGCCGGGTCGCACGGCAAGAACAAGATAGCCGGTGGCTGGCGTGGCGGTGGTGCCCGACAAGGCCTGCTCCGCCGAGGCCTGAACCGCCTTGATATAGGCTGACAATGCAGCGATTGAGGTGACCCGCTCGTTCAGAACGAACTCGGGTTGAAGCAGGGTGACGCCGTGCATGCGATAGGGAGTCGCCGCGACGGCTGCGACAGCAAGGGAGGCAGTGATTGCACCTGCGAATAATTTCATTCTGGCACCTGATTCCGAGACTGAGCCAAGCTGTGGGTCGAACTCGACATGATTGAGCTGCGGGATGCTGTCGCCCCGCGTGAGGATCGCTGACGGCTTGTCCTGTCGAGGTTGGCCGTCATCCGCAGCAGCTTCATGTGCGGCGATTCTCTCGAGCAGAGTGTCGATCGCGGTTTCCATCGCGCGCGCAGTCTGGCCACTGCTTTGGTTGGTGATGACGGATATGCTGACCCCAGACCTCGGGATGATGAGGATGTAGCGCTGCGAACGAGGTACGCCGAGCTGGATGAGCTGCCAAGTGCGCTCGGGTTGAATGAACTGTTAGGCCTCATTGAGCACAAGGATTCCGTTGTTGATCGCCGAGTTTGCATGCGTGTCGGCAATCGCTGATTGCTCAATGAATCCTGATTCCCTTGAGATCATGAGGTCTATCTTCCCCGGGCTGGCTTTTCGCGCCTCGGAAAGCAGTTGCCGATACAAGCGATCATGGATTGTTCCACCGGTACGGACGCCATCTGGCGCGGAGTCCGCCACAACTGCATAGAAGTCATGATCGCTATTGGGTCGGGGCGTCCCTGAAGCCCTGCTGCCGAATAGATAGATGCGGCGGAGGCCGTAGTTCGATAGGTTTTCCTTGCAGAAGCTGACAACGAACTCAACAGTTGCTTTATCGGCGGTTGCTGGAAGGATAGGCATGAGGTCCAACTCCTGAACTAAGCCGCACGATGGAGCGGCGTTGGCTTGAATGAATTGTCAGCCTCTTGGGGCTCACTGGAAGAGCCGGCGCCATAGTGGCTTGGCAGGGGGCATGTACACCTCAGCAGGTATGCCGACAAGGGCGGGGCCCGAGAGTGTCGCGCCCTCAAGTGAGCTGCCTTGGTTTAGGGCCTCATTGACAGCCGCCAGGGTGGAGCTGCGAAGCGCGATGTTGCCAAACGTGCTTCTTTGCTCGGAATGGTACATGTCCATGCCGAGGCGAACCGCTGCTTGGAAGATCGGCTCCAGTTGAAATGAAAGCTCTATCCAATTGCCACTTTTGGACCTTGCACTGAACGTGGTTGGCAGATTGACCTTGGCGATGTGAGGGAGCAGAACCAGAGCGAACGCCTCAGGTGGCCAATCAATAAGCCGCCTGGCAAGCATCGAGTCCTGAGCCAACGCCAGGACGTTGGACTCAATCTCCGTATCGGTAATGCCATCCGTGCCAAGGACGGCAACGGCTTGCGCGACTAACTCCGGGGGAACTGTGGGCATTGGGAAGGGTGATGACGCTTGAATTGAACCGAGCCGGGCCGAGCCGCGGAGTGGCTTCGGCTTGAATGAACTAGCTTGTGGATGGATGGGCTTCAGTTCTTCATTACTTGGGCAACATGGAGCCATGCAGGTGAGTTGTACCAGTTCCCTACGTCGATATCACGAGCTGGTTCAAGCCATTCCACTCCGTCTTCAAGTGCATCCTCCTGGAGCGAGTAGCGGCCCATGGAAAGATCGTCCTCGAATCTCTTGAGATAGCGCGATACGGAGTCCGCCAGCTTGAGGGCAACTCCGTATTCACTGTCCACGAAGATCACCTGACCGACTTCACCTCCAGCCGTTGGCGCCAAGTCAACGAGGATCTTGGATCGACCATTGTCGTGGCCAATTTCCAGACGTAGTCGCCCGAAGTTGTACCCGGTAGCGATCCCAGGATCGGCAAAGCTCAGTGGATCACCGTCACCCTCTTGGAGCAGGCGGGGAAGTCCCTCCAAAAGCGATCCGATATCCGTGAAGACAAATCCGAAAGCGAAGTTTGCGGTGCTTCTCGGGTCGGTGCCAGCAGTAGCTCGATAGAGCCTGACAAGGTCGTTCGGAAGTGGCCTGCCGACGGCGGCCTCCAACTCTCTTATTTGTTCAGCGCTTGCACCCGGAAGCAACGCTTCTTCAACGCTTGGGGCTAGATTACCGAGAAGAGCGCGAATTCCATCGATCATTGAAGAATCCTGTTGATGTTGTTCAGGGCATGCCAATACTTGAATCAGGGCGACCCGCGAAGCGGGTTCGGCTTTGATGAACTGTCAGGGCGCGCCCCGGATGCCCTTTGCGTATGAGTTATAGAACTCATGCGCGCTGTCCACTTCATGGTGTATTTCAATGGGATAAGGGTCGGGCTCTCGGGGAATCGTGTTCAGCACGGTGAGAAAGCTGTCTCTGTCTCGGGAGAGGAATACGTACTCCCGGTATCCAGGCTTGGTGAAGACCATGCACAAGATAGCCTGATTGTCTGACTCTATGCGTTCGCAGACTCGATCTTCGAACCTCTTCATGGCCTCAGAATCTGAAGCTGACGGAGTACCGGCGTTGGTGGGATATTGGAAATCCCAAATCACGTTGAATCTCTCAGGAAAGGCACCGAAGTCGAACTCGGGTTCGATCGTCTTTAGACGGAGTAAAGACAGTCCGGCTTCGGTCTCTCTTCGTGCGAGAACCCAGCCTCTTTGGTCTTCCATAAACCCTCCCTGGCGCCCGGACGCCTGAATTGAGCCGAGCAGCGAAGCGGCTACGGCGTGAGTGAATTGTCAGGCGCCACCCTTGGAGAGTTGCACCCACTCCAATGCATCAACGTCATGAACAGCAAGGGTTGTCGGCACGGGATATGCCCACCCACCGGCTTTCCACCATGACTCCGAGAGCCAACGCGACAGTAGCGAAGTCGTTAGTTGAAGACCCGGGAACTCGTCAGGCTCTACAAAGTATTGCTCGTCAATATTCGGGAGGCCTTCGAGGCCAAGGTCAAGCCTAAGTGATCTCCCGGGAAAGAGGCTTGGATCTGCGTGATCTACCTTGTTGTTCTTGCCCCGCCAGTACGCCCAGATGCTTGGTGTTCCACCGTACTCGTCTGGGAATATCTCAATGTGTGCCTCATCAACTCCGCGGCCAATCGGCTGCACCAGGAGGTCTCGGAGCGCGTGGATAGCTCGATCTGAAAGGCCGTCCAACTTGCGCTGATACATCGACGCAAATTGCTCTTTGCTCAAACCATATGGAACCATCGGTAGCACCTGATGCCTGAGTTAAGCCGCGCAGAGCAGCGGTGTCGGCTCGAATGAGTTGTTAGACTGCGGCGCCATTGCTCTCAGCCATAGGGTCGACGAAAGGAATGCCGGAACCGGAGGCGCGTTCATAAAATGTGGCTTGTGGCGGATGGAGATCCACAATTCTGTAGGCGCCATTTGGATTGACGAATATCTGATGAGCGAGAAGCATCACTCTGATGGTTCCGTCAGGGAAGGTTTTGTTCATTCCCTCCGGGTGACCAAGTGGTGGGACAGTCCATTTCGGATTAACTGTACGGGACGCATTGGCCAGGCCTTCGATCGCTGCCTTCGGATTGCCCGCGTCGGGAAGGGCATCGAGAAGTCCCTTGAGCGCTTCCAGCGCCTGAACGATTTCGGGTCTTCTTGTTCTTTCTGGGTCCATTTTGCATGCGCCTCCTGCGACCTGGGTGTGGAATTATGCGCGACTCGCGAGGCGAGTTCGGCTTGAATGAACTGGCAGGTACCCTCCGTGAACTGGAGGTACTGCCGCTTGTGAAGTTTGGCAATGCCCGCGCCGCTTGAGCTTCACAGGCAAAGTACGACGCACCGTTTATTGAACTCGCGGGCACGAGACCATCCAGATGGAATTCGGTTGGTGCCACAAAAGCGTATCAGTGCGTCATCAACGTCTACGAACAGGATGCGCCGTCCGATGGGATCTAACGCCGGAGTTATGTCTGGCCGCGGAGCGGCATTGGCTTGAACGATTTGTCAGGCATCAGCCAGCGACCAACTGCTGATGCCAACAACGCCCCAATGAGCCATGAAGTCAAGGCGTTGAAGCTCGTGGGCAGCAGGCCCTTCCACGCCAAGGCAGCAACGGTGATCCCCGTGAACCCGATCAATGTGGGGATAAGCAGGGAGGAGAACATCCGCAACGCAGCGATTTGAACCAGGAATGCGACTAGCGCCGCACCCAGGCCAAAGACAACGACTGCGTTCCAGAGCGCGATAGGGAAACCAGAAGGCATTGCGATTGCTGCGGTATGGCCGATTGCATATACGGACGCGAGGCAGGTGACCGCTCCGGATCCAGTTCCAACAAGAAGACTTTTTAGAAGCTGAGGCATTTCTTCCTCCTGAGGCCAGCTATGGGATAAAGCCGGGCCGCGGAGCGGCTACGGCTTGAATGAATTGTCAGGGTTCAGCAAAAGAATCAACCGCCTACTTCTTTGCAGGATGTGCCGCGTCGAGCTGCGCGCTATTTTCCACTGCAGCATCGTATATTTCAAACAGCGATACCCTGGCAGACCAGATGCCCATGCATAGCAGAAGCAAGGCCAGTGGCAAAAACCTGTGAATTCGTTTTTCAATCATGGGAATTACGTCCTTTGTAAAAGTTCGATTGAACAACCTAACTCTGAAACCACGCCAACATGGGTAGTAAGTTGGGCTGGGATGAGTTGTCAGGAAATTTCCCAGACATAGACCTCTCCCTCATCTCCGACTATCCGTGCCCCAATTTTTGTGCAGAGTGCGATGGCTGCCTGCCTTACAGGGTCGAGCGGATCCTGCAGGAGTGCAGGGGTGGCCGCAAACGTCACGCGACCGATGCTGTAGGAAAAAGCCGGCTGCCACTCGGACTCCGGGCCAGTACCGGTCTGGATGTACACCTGGGCATTGCTGTGCGGCAGCTGGATCTCGATTCGTTCCCCTGTGTTTTGGTTCACGGTTGCCACTGTCCCGGTGCCTTTGCGGACGTAAGGGGTGGATAGCACTGCTGCATTCCACTCTGCCTCTGAGATGGGTTAGCTGTTATTTTTCTCAATATGCAGGTCGTATGCCACGCGAGCCCCCTGGCTCTGGAATGAAGCCGCGCCGTGCAGTGGCTTCGGCTTGAATGAATTGTCAGGGCTCACACGCATACAGTTGGAGCCCGCAGTTGGAACAATAACGCGTTGCGGCCAAGGCAGGTTCTTGACCAGCAAGGAATGGCTTGGAGCAGCGAGGGCATGGAAATCGAGTGACACGGAAGCACAGCCAAAGCCAGGTACAGCCCCAAGCCACCCCCGCAATGGTCAAGGCGATGCCTGGATCCAGATCCACTACAGAAAACATGAGATAGCCCACGGAGCATGCTGCTGGAAGGCCAAGCAGAAGCCCGAGGCACGCAGCCCAATGACGGCGTCGATAGCTGCTCCATTGTTGTACATAGCGCTCTGACATTTCTTGTGAGTCCAAACCCTGGAGCCAAGCCGCGTTGCGAAGCAACGGCGGCTAGAATGAATTGTTAGGCATTGCTGGCATAGGCCAAGCAATGAACGGTGACGGGAAACTTCTCATTGCCAGGCATCCAGCCACTGACGATCTTCGACTCAACAAAGCCAATAGACTTGTAGAAGTCCAAAGCGGCTTCGTTTCCTTGCAGGACCTCAATGCAGAGGCCTTCAGGGCGCTCCGCAAGGACTGACCTTGCCAAGAGACCTCCGATCCCTGTGCGGTAGCACGCCGGATCTACATATAGCCAAGTAAGCTCATCTTTACTGTAGGCCACGAAGCCGAGGACTAGGCCGTCCTTATCAGCAACAAGAATATCGTAATCAAATAGGTTCTCTCTTTCCGCGGCAATTTCCAGAGGCAGGAAAGCATGCTCCAGGCGTGCTCCGCGTAGCTCATCCATACGAGCGAGATCATGAATCTCGCAGATGCGGTGCCAATCATCCTTCTGATAGCGACGAACTTTCATGCAATGCATAACACCAGAATTGAGCCGCGCCGCGCAACGGCGACGGCGACGGCTTGAGTGAATTGTTAGGTCGCAACGCTATCAATCTTGCGTGCAACCGTCAGAACAACGGTGGAGAGCAGCTCAAATGCAAGATAGCAGACGCCAAAGATGGCAAGGAAGAGCGCGATTAGCGCCGCAATGCATCTCTGTGAGGCAACGGAATACTCCAGCAATCTGAGGTATGCCAATAGCTACGGCAGCAATGGCCGAAACAGCCACAAGAATGAGAGAAATATTGCCGAGGACGGACGCGTGCCAGAGAAATGCGTTGCGCCGCAGTGCGAGGAAGGCTCGGAGAGGAAGCAGCGAAACGCCGAATAGCCCGACGAACCCCAAGGCATAGATGGAAGAAGCAAATAGCAGATACGACTATTCTGTCATTGCAACCTACGTCTGAAATTAAGCCGCGGCACGTAGCGGCATCGGCTTGAATGAATCGCTAGGCGCGTCTGTCATAGGGTGTCATTGGACAGAAGCGAACCATCACGAGCAATCTTTGCGCTACAGGAGGGGCATTTCCAGCCACCTAGCATGGCTTCACGGGTGTTGGATGGTTTGCGGAATCTAGGCAGCAACGTCTTGCACTTGGGGCAGGTTTTTCGAGGAATCAGGAATGCAAGAAGAAGCACAGCTAATCCACCGGCGATACCGCCAACCAGCCCAGATGTCAGAAGCGTATCCATGTGTCTCCTTTAAGCGCTTAACGACTGAGTAAGGCCGACCCGAGAATCGGGTTCGGCTTGAATGAACTGTTAGGCGTGAGCTACTGCCATGCTAGCGCCTCGGCTTTTCCGGTCGTCTTGTCAACCGTCACGGTGAATCCCTTGCAGTCAAAAGTCCACTTTTTTCCGCAAGTTGAGTAGTCGAATGACCATGCCGAACTCGTTGGGTCAGCGATTCCGGATGGGCCAGTGTTGGTTGGTTCCCCAAATTCACTCAAGTCATATCCCACTCTAATTGCTTCGGCGTTGGCTATAAGTACGGCGTCATGGCGAGTATCCAGTGAGACGACGCGCTTGTCTGCAGGAGTGTGGGTGACCGTGCAGCCAACGGCAATAAGCATGGTGGACGTGGTGATAGTCAGCAATGCTGCTTTCATGCCTAACACCTGAATTAAGCCGAGCCGCGAAGCGGGTTCGGCTTGAATGAACTGTTAGGCCGCTCTAGGGGACTTGCCATACGATCTCCAACTCGGCGGATCGCATCCCCGGAATAGGCCATTTCTTTCCCCCATGCCGGCGGGTTTCCGCTAGATATCTTTCCGACAACTTAACAAGGCCACGCTGTTGATGCGCGGCGCTGTGCAGATCTTCGGCCTGAGTCGCGATCTGCTCTTGGAGCTCTAGAAATCGAAGGTTATTGCCTTGGATGCCGGGATGAGTACTTAGCTCCACTTCCCCTGCGTGGTAGGCGAGGTCCCACTCGCGCCATATTGTCTCGAACTCAGACACCGCCTCTAGGAAGGGTTGGTCAATTGGAACAATGTCAAAGACTGCAGTTCCCAGCACAGGGAGAGGATCGCGGAGCCAGAAGTAGTGAGGCCTGCCGCTATGGATTGCCACGCCCTCTTCTGGCAGCTCCATTTCACCGTCGTATACGAAGTAAGTGAGAACCGGATTTCTCATAGCGGCCTAACTCCGGAATTAAACCGACCCGCCCAGCGGATTCGGCTTGAATGAATTGTTAGCCCCTAGCTGGCACATTGGCAGCCCATAAGCTCTCGAAGCTTTGAGCGCTGATAGTAACGCCATTGAACTCATGTGATTGATTGATCTCCGTCAGCGGTGGAACCGGGACAATGCCAAGCTCGGTGCCGGGCGAACCGCTTTGCTGGGATGCATAGCCAACCTTACCCATAGGGAAAAATTCCAGCTTGCGCGTTTCGTATCGGTCTGCGTTGAGTTCGGAGACTAGGCGCACTGGATCAGTAGTGTTCTGGTGTTTCCACTCGACGTCGATGTATTCCATAGGGCCCAGCGCCTGAATTAAGCCGCGCCGCGAAGCGGCGTCGGCTTGAATGAATTGTTAGGCTCCAACCATGAAGTGCAGCCAACCAATGAGCAGCAAGGTAGGAATAACTCCAAGGAGCCCAAGTGCTATTCCTGTTTTTCCCGGCATGCTATTCCTAGTCATAAATCCGAAGCCTAACGCACATAGTCCGAGAGCGAGGCTGAGCCAGTAGATTGCAGAAGAACCCCAGCCCAATAAGAAGAATGCAACAACCCCAAGGACTGAAAGTATCCCTGCGAGAATCGAAATTTTTCCCATCTTACACCCACCAATTTTTCATCATGCAGCCTAACTCTGGAATTAAGCCGCGCCGCGAAGCGGCGTCGGCTTGAATGAACTGTTAGGCGGCTGTGGCCCTTACCGCTCCCCGGGCCAATGCTGCCCTGCTTGTGCAACTCAACGCTAGCCGATCATGCCACAGCTTGCGGGATGGAGCTTGCCCGGGAAGCCTTGCCGAGCGCTGCCGCCGAAGTGCGATGAATTGATTGCGGCAGAGCAGTGAGGTGTAAGACGAAGTGGCCGGCTTGCCGCTGCCAGGAACAGTTGGAACTGTTACCCGGAGCCGACCGGTGACTTGCCGATGTTGCTGCCGAAAGAAGAAGGGCCAGCCAACCAAACCCACTGCCGCCTAACGCCTGAATTAAGCCGAGCCGCGAAGCGGCTTCGGCTTGAATGAATTGTTAGGGCCCACCCCGGACCCTGGAGAGCAGTTTATCCCTACGCGCCTCGAGCTGATCAGGGTGTTGTGCGTACAAGCTTGGCCCCCATGTATAGGCAACTACCGTTGCCGCCTCTTGGTCCGAAAGTGCGCTGAGTGGTTTAGCGAACATGCGAGTGGATAGGGCGTTTAGGCCATGTCCCTGCCCGTTAAATACGAGAGTGGAGTACAACCCAAGAACCTCATCCTGGGAAAGGTGTAGCGAAACAAGCCGCTCCCAGAGAATGCTGCGTATGTGCCAGTTGAGCGTTCCTTTGCGCGGGAGAAGGCGATAGTGCAGCTGCCGGGCCACCATGGCGGAAGGCGATACGCCTCCTTGTTGCTGCGCAATGATGTATGTGCGGATCTTGGGTGGAGGCGTGCGGTCTAGAGGGTCTGCCTTAGCCAAGATGGCTTGAATGTCATCTCGGTGGGGCCAGAACACCAAAGCGTCATAAGCCAAGAAGCCTAAAGCTGGCAGAAGTATGAGCGTAGCGAGAAGGGCGACTACGAACTTTGCGAGACGCTTCATGTGGGCCCTAACTCCGGAATTAAGCCGGCCCGCGCAACGGGTTCGGCTTGAATGAATTGTTAGCCATCGCCAGGAACCACACCGGAGATGAACTCCTCGTAGGTGCTCCACGCGGGGTCAGGCGCCGCATGTATCTTGATGGGAAAGGCTGGACTGTCCTTCAGAGCCGAGTTGAGCTTGGTCATGAACTCATCCTGAGACTTGGTGTAATAGATCCATTCGCGGAAATTTTCGCCAGTTGACACCAGAGCTAGCGTTGCAAAGCCATTGCTCTCGATGGTTGGTGAAATAGCGTCCTCCAGCTCGTCCATACTCCTGCGCTCATCAGCGGATGGCATGCCGCTCTCCGACTGATAGTCCCAGACCAAGATCACCCGATCTGGTTGCTTGGAGCGGCGGAAGTCTACCGAAAAGGATTTGACGTACCGGAAGACGATGGAGCGGTCCTCCGCCTGGTGCCTAGAGACGGCCGTTGCCCACTCTTGGGCGGATGCTGACGTGGTCATGAAAAGGCCGATGATCGCGAGCAGGAGCTTTGACATGGCTAACACCTGAATTAATCCGAGCCGCGAAGCGGCTTCGGCTTGAATGAATTGTTAGAGGGCGTGCCGCGATACGCCAACGCGACAAACGCGAGACCTGTGGCCACGGATATGGCTAGCGGAAGCCAGGCGAGCGAGCCACGGGTGCCGCCAAGGAACCAAATACACAGACCAGGGAGCGTGGCGATTAGTAGAGCCGTAGCTGGACCCGCAAGGCGAAACCTTAGAGCAAGCCAAAGTGCAGGAAGCCCATATGCCAACAGCAGTAATGCCATTGCGGCGTAACCGATGGATGAGACAAACAAGGCATCGGCGATGAGTGTCAGAGACTGCTTGAGCGAGGTGGACTGGAACAGGGCGAGAAAGAGCGAAACTACGAGACTCCCTGCGGGGACCCCGACCAGTGCGGCCAAAAACAGGTTGCGATAAGGCCGGTTTGGAGGACGGGAGAGAATGTTCATTAGCCCTCTAACTCTGGAATTAAGCCGCGCCGAAAAGCGGCGTCGGCTTGAATGAACTGTTAGGCGGCTGTGGCCCTTACCGCTCCCCG
>NZ_DAMBKV010000024.1:13139-57269 GCF_032066555.1 Stenotrophomonas sp. | reverse complement strand
ACCCCCAACCTGCGGTTTTGGAGACCGCTGCTCTGCCAATTGAGCTACTGGCGTATGACTTGACTGTTACACACCGCCTTAGACGGCGAAGGCGGACCGAGTTACCCGGCCCGCCAACCGCGCAACCAACAGCATGCACTGCTGGCGCTGCAAACTATTACGCGATGATCTTGGCAACCACGCCGGCGCCGACGGTACGGCCGCCTTCGCGGATAGCGAAGCGCAGACCTTCGTCCATTGCCACCGGGTTGATCAGGGTGACAACCATCTTCACGTTGTCGCCCGGCATCACCATCTCGACGCCTTCCGGCAACTCAACCGCACCGGTGATGTCGGTGGTACGGAAGTAGAACTGCGGACGGTAGCCCTTGAAGAACGGGGTGTGACGGCCGCCTTCGTCCTTCGACAGAACGTAGACTTCGGCTTCGAACTGGGTGTGCGGCTTGATCGAACCCGGCTTGGCCAGAACCTGGCCACGCTCGACGTCGTCACGCTTGGTGCCGCGCAGCAGCAGACCGGCGTTGTCACCTGCCTGACCCTGGTCCAGCAGCTTGCGGAACATTTCCACGCCGGTGACGGTGGTCTTCTGGACCGGACGGATACCGACGATTTCGATTTCTTCGCCGACCTTGATCACGCCGCGCTCGATACGACCGGTCACCACGGTGCCGCGGCCCGAGATCGAGAACACGTCTTCCACCGGCATCAGGAACGGCTTGTCGACGTCACGCTCCGGGGTCGGGATCCAGCTGTCCAGTGCATCGACCAGCTTCAGGATGGCCGGCACGCCGATGTCGCTCTGGTCGCCTTCCAGCGCCATACGGGCCGAACCGTGCACGATCGGGGTGTCGTCGCCCGGGAAGTCGTACTTGGAGAGCAGCTCGCGCACTTCCATTTCGACCAGTTCCAGCAGCTCGGCATCGTCAACCATGTCGGCCTTGTTCAGGAACACGACGATGTACGGCACGCCGACCTGACGCGACAGCAGGATGTGCTCGCGGGTCTGCGGCATCGGGCCGTCAGCAGCCGAGCAGACCAGGATCGCGCCGTCCATCTGGGCAGCACCGGTGATCATGTTCTTGACGTAGTCAGCATGGCCCGGGCAATCCACGTGGGCGTAGTGACGGGTCTCGGATTCGTACTCAACGTGCGCGGTCGAGATCGTGATACCACGTGCCTTTTCTTCCGGCGCGGCGTCGATCGAGGAGTAATCCTTGAACTCGCCACCGAAGCGCTCTGCACCGATCTTGGTCAGTGCGGCGGTCAGCGTGGTCTTGCCATGATCGACGTGGCCGATGGTGCCGACGTTGACGTGCGGCTTGGTACGCTCGAACTTACCCTTGGACATGGCTGCTTCTTCTCGGTAACAGGTTGGTTATGCACTATCGGCAAGATGGTGCTCACGAAAGGAATCGAACCTTCGACCTCCTCCTTACCAAGGAGGTGCTCTACCGACTGAGCTACGTGAGCGAGTTGTCTATTATGCCGTGTTTTTTCGTTTCGTTCAATGGAGCGGGAGACGGGAATCGAACCCGCACCATTAGCTTGGAAGGCTAAGGTTCTACCGTTGAACTACTCCCGCACCGGGAAAACACGTCACAACATAAAACTGGTGGAGGGAGGTGGATTCGAACCACCGAAGGCGTAAGCCAGCAGATTTACAGTCTGCCCCCGTTGGCCGCTTGGGTATCCCTCCATTCCACTCCCTTGTCGAGGACCGCGGCCTTGCCGGTCAGGGGTGGGTGAGCTCGCTATTTTGGTGATCAGCGCCGATGCTGTCAACAGAAATCTTCACATTCGGTGAAATTTCTTTTTCGGCATCGGCGGCGCCGATCACTCGCCGGGCATCTTAATCTTTTCGTCGGCAAAAATCGCCACGTGCGGCACGCCATCGGCACCAATCCAACCGCGGTACATGCCCTCGGTGTTGAAGGGCGTGGCGGCCTTGCCATCGGCGGACAACACGATGCCGCCGCCATCACCTCCGAGCTCGGGCACGCGTTTGACGATGACCTCTTCGCCGGCCTGCGCAGGTGTTTCCTGCAAGTACTTCATGCGTGCACATATCTCATGCGCGACGGACAGGCGGATGTAGTACTCACCCCAGCCGGTACCCGAGACCGCACACTGGTCGTTCGCATAGGTACCGGCACCGATGATCGGTGAATCACCAACACGCCCGTAGCGCTTGTTGGTCATGCCGCCCGTGGACGTGCCGGCAGCGAGCTTGCCCTGGCTATCCAACGCGACCGCGCCAACGGTACCGAAATGCTTGGCGGTTTCCAGGTCGGCGTGCGCCTGCCCCGCCGCCTCTTCCTTCAAGGCACGCTGCAACTGCTCCCAGCGCTTCTCGGTGCGGAAGTAGGACGGATCCACCAGCTCGATCTTCTGCTCGGCGGCGAACAGCTCCGCGCCCTGCCCCACCATCATCACGTGCGGCGAATGCTCCATCACCGCCCGCGACAGGAGGATCGGGTTTTTCACGGTATGTACGCCCGCAACCGCACCGGCGCGCAGGGTGGCGCCATCCATCAACGAGGCATCCAGCTCATTCTTGCCATCATGGGTGAACACTGCGCCACGCCCCGCATTGAACGTCGGGTCGTTCTCCAGCACGGTGATCGCCGCGGTTACCGCATCCAGCGCCGGCTTGCCGGCCACCAGGGCCCGATGCCCCTGGCGCAGCGCCTCGGTCAACGCCGCACGTGCGGCACGCTCTTCCGCTGCACTGAAGTCCTTGCGCTCCACGCCCGCCCCGCCATGGATGACCAGCAGGGGAGAAACCTCCGCTGCGACTGCAGCTCCCGAAGACAGCGACGCCAGGCCCAGCAGTACTGCAGAAGTCAGCTTCATGTTTCTTCACTCCCGAATGGAAGCTCGATTCTAGGCAGGTGCCAGCCAGTCTGAACAGTCACCGCAGTACCAACCGCTGCTTTTCCGACGCGCGCCGGGGCGGGCCGCCAACACGCCCGGGGGCGGCCGCGTCACAGGCAACAAAAAAGGGGCCGAAGCCCCCTTTGCACATCAATCGCGCGGTCAGTTGGGATGGAGCTCCAATTCACCGTCCACGACACTGGCCATCGCGGTAAAGGCGGCATTGTCCACCTTGAAACCGTCCAGATGCAGGCGGCTGCCCGCGCCCACGCCCGTGACCGGAATCGAACTGAATTCCAACGGCTCACCATTGCTCAGGCGATCAGCCGTGCGCCGCGGCATCACCAGCCATGCATAACCATCGACCAGCGAGTACACCCGGCCACGCCCATCGGCCTCGACGCACAACGCGGTGTCCTCGTCCACGCCGATACCGACGATGTCGTCCTGGCCCTTGTCCTGGGCGGCGCGGGCGACAAACACAATCAGGCGACCAAGGCGGTCGCGCTTGGCGAAATGGGTGTCGGTCACCACGTTCGACAGATAGGGCATGGTCAGGAAATCCTTGTCCATGGTGACTTCACTGCCCATCGGGTCGTTCAATGCGGACGGCGAATTGACACTGCCGCCGTCCAGCGCGCCATAGGCATAGCCACCAAGAATGGCAAGGCCCGCGCTGGTGCCGCCGATCGGCTTGCCTGCACGCACATGATCGTTGAGCGCGGCGTTGAGCGCGGTGCCCTTCCAGAAGCGGATGTAACGCGACTGGTCACCGCCGGCAATGAAGATGGCATCGGCGCCACGCACCACACGCAGCACGGCCGGATCATCCGCCGCCTTGCGGCTGTCGAACACCAGCGTCTGCACCGCGGTGACGCCGCCGATGTCGTAATACAGCTCCTTCTGCATGTTGTCGTCGCCGGAGGCGCGCAGGATCACCACGCGGCCGTGCCCAGCCCGTTCGACCCACCAATGGAAGGCCTCCGGCACCCAGTCACCGCCACCCATCAGCATCATCGCGGCCTCGGTCTTGCCGGGGCGCGGGGCATCAAGGTCACCTACTTCGTAGTAGCGGTAGCCAGCGGCACTGATGCCGCGCGAATCCTGGGCATGGAGCACACCGGCTGCCGCGATCGCCGCAACCATCAGGACTACTCGCCCCAGCCAGGAGCTCTTACGTTTCATAGCGTCTTCTACCTGATCCATGTAACCGCTTACAGGTGTAATGCCAGACTTTCCGGCAGTGGTCAAGCGTGTAAAAAAGGTGTTAGATGACGCGACCCCATTCACATTACAGACAGGGTCGGCCGGCACCTTCGCGATGCCGACGGGACAAATCCAGAGCACTTTTCATCAGAGAGCTGATTCATGCGTAAGCACGCAATGGTGTGTTCAATCCAACTGGCCCTGCTGTCGATGGCCGCCCCTGCCCTGGCACAGAACGCTGCCGAAGGCCAACCGCAACAACTCGATACCGTGCAGGTCACCGGCTCTCGCATTCCGCGCGCCCAGGTCGAAGGCCCGGCGCCGGTCACCGTGGTGACGGCCGAGGAAATCAAGTCCGCCGGCTTCACCAGCGTGCCGGACGTACTCCGCGCCATGACCCAGAACGGCGGCGAAACGCAGAGCCAGCAGTCCTCCAGCGGCGCGGACTTCTCGCCGGGCGCGCAGCAGGTTGACCTGCGTGGCCTCGGCCCGAACCACACCCTGGTATTGGTCAACGGCCGCCGCATCGCCGACTTCCCGATGCCGTTCAAGGGCCGCAGCAACTTCACCGACATCTCCAATATTCCGCTGGGCATGATCGAGCGGATCGAGGTACTGACCGGCAGCGCATCGGCCATCTACGGCTCCGACGCGATCTCCGGCGTGGTCAATTTCATCCTCAAGAAGCATGCCGATGGCACCACCGTCGACGCCCGCATGGGCATCACCAGCGAGGGCGGCGGCGAATCGTTCGACATCAGCCTGGTAAGCGGTTTCGAGAAGGGCCGCTTCAGCGGCATCTACAGCGTGGAGCTGCAGTCGCAGACGCCGCTGTGGGCCTATGAGCGCGATATCCAGGACTCCACCAAGGATGGCCCGACTGCTGCCGCACAGGCGCCGCGCCGCGGCTTCCTGCGCACCGACTGGTATGACGACTACATCGACCCGGGCCAGGCAACCTGCGATGCGCTGTCTGCGCAGAATGGCGGCACCACCTACTACGGTTACCGCCCGCGATACGGCTACTACTGCGGCAGCGACGAGGCCATCGGCTACGGCACCATCATCAGCAAGCGCCGCGGCGTGAACGGTTATGCGTCGATGAGCTACGCCTTCGACAACGGCAGCGAATGGTTCGCCGATGTACAGATGGGTTACCACGACGTATCGATGTTCCGCGACGTTACCGCGTGGAGCCACATGGCCGCCGATGGCAACGAGGAAGGCTATTTCTACAACCAGGCCAGCGAGCAGGTGGAGTTCTGGCAGCGCCAGTTCACCCCCGAGGAAATCGGCGGACTGAGCCGCAACATGATCGAGACCACGCAGAAGACTTTTGGCGTGACCACCGGCTTCAAGGGCAGCTGGGCCGACAGCTGGGATTACGAAGCAGCACTGAGCTATTCGCAGTACCGCGCCAAGATCAGCTGGCCGCAGATCGTCGCCGCCAAGGCCAATGCACTGTTCCTTGGTCCGCAGCTGGGCGAGGACGATGATGGCTTCCCGATCTACAACGCCGATCCGGAACGCCTGTATCGCCCGCTCAGCCGCAGCGAGTACGACTCCATCGCTGCGCGCTCGGTCTACACGCCCAAGTCCGAAACCGGCACCTTGTCGCTGACGGTCAGCAAGGGCGACCTGTTCACCCTGCCCGGCGGCGACGCCGGTTTCGCCGGCACGGTCGAGCTCGGCCGCCAGTCCTATTCGCTGAATCCCGATCCGCTGGCCACGCAGTACTACTACTACAGCTGGAAGGACTCGGACGGCAAGGGCAGCCGCAATCGCTGGGCCGGTGCAGCCGAGTTGCGCATGCCGCTGCACGACACCTTGAACTGGAGCGTGGCTGGACGTTATGACCAGTACCGCTACTCGGGCAACAGCATCGGCAAGGCCACCTGGAGCACCGGCCTGGAATGGCGCCCGATCGACTCGCTGCTGGTCCGCGGCTCCTACGGCACCGCCTTCCGCGCGCCCGACCTGCACTATGTCTACGCCGGCATCGGCAATGACGAGACCAGCGGCGTCGACTGGTACAACTATGCACTGGACAACGGCGATGACCCGGAAGAGTACAGCGAGGGCCTGATCCGCACCCGCGAAGGCAACCGCAACCTCGACCCTGAAACCAGCACCTCCTGGACGGCCGGCTTCGTCTGGTCACCGGTCAATGGCCTGGATATCTCGGCTGACTGGTTCAACATCGACATGCGTGACCAGGTCCAGGACATGAGCGTGGACCAGATCCTGCGCGACGAGGCGGCATGCCGGCTCGGCGACAAGGACATGAGCTCGCCCACCTGCGTGGACGCTGTTTCACGCGTGACCCGCAACTCCAACGGCTCGCTCTACGGTATCTACGTCAATCCGATCAACGTCGCCAAGGAGTCCACCGAAGGCGTGGACGTTGGTGTGCGCTACCGCCTGCAGACCGGCATTGGCCAGTTCACCTTCAGCGGCACCCACACCTGGGTGAAGAAGCACGACTTCCAGCAGTACGCCGGCGATGAGGTCAAGGATCAGTTCGCGGTCAATAGCGGCTTCGATATCCCGCGTACCAAGACCAGCGCCAGCATCAGCTGGGAGAAGGATGCCTGGGCGGCCACCGTCTATGGCCAGCGCCTGGGCAAGCTGCCCAACAGCTGGTCCTATGACCAGGTGTGGGAAGACGGCGATCCGGGTCCGTTCATCCGTGCCACCTATCGCTACAACGCATCGCTGCAGTACCGCTTCGACGAACATTCACGCCTGACCCTGTCGGTGGTGAACCTGTTCAACAAGATGCCGCCGAAGGATCCGACCTACACCGCGTATCCGTACTACGACATCTCCTGGTTCGACAGCGTTGGTCGCCAGATCAACCTGCAGTACACCCACAAGTTCGGTGGGACCGGGTTGTAATCCCCACATCGCCACGCCGTTCCGCAACAAGGCCCGCCACTGGCGGGCCTTGTTGTTCGTGCGGCTTGCGCCCGCCCGGCCTCAGCTCCCAGCAGAAGCTGGAGCGCATCGCGGCAAGGCAGGCACAACGGCAATTCTTCTCCACAGCCGCTGTGCGCAATGGATGGAGAAGGCTGTGGACAACGGCGCGCAGGCCTTGCGCTGCAAGGCTTTCAAAATGGCGGTGAATTTTTCGCCAAGGCACTACAACGAAGGCGTGCGTTTTTTTGTGGGAGCGGCATCAGCCCCGAAGCACGCGCATCGTCAGGTGGGGCAGTCTCCCGGGACTGCGGGAACTGTCAGCTTCGCGGCTGACGCCGCTCCTGCAAGCAGCCACCCGGCTTATCGGGTTCTCCACAAGCGCTGTGCGCAATGGCTGGAGAAGGTTGTGGACAACCGTCTACAGGCCTTGCGCTGCAAGGCCTTCAAAATTCTGGTGAATTTTTAGCCAACGCACTACAACAACGGCATGCGGCTTTTTTGTAGGAGCGGCGTAAGCCGCGAAGCACGCAGATCATCGGGTGGCGCAGTCTCCCGCCGCTGCAGGAATGCCAGCTTCGCGGCTTACGCCGCTCCCGCAAGCAACTCTGCTATGCCGAGTAATTCTCCACAGCCGCTGTGTGCAATGGATGGAGAAGACTGTGGACAACCGCCCGCAGGCCTTGCGCTGCAAGGCTTTCAAATTCATGGCGAAATATTGGCCAAGCTACAAACCGCAGATACGACAAGGCCCCGCAATGCGGGGCCTTGTGGCTGCAGCAACGTCGCGAAGGATCAGACGTTGAAGCGGAAGTGCAGCACGTCGCCTTCCTTGACGATGTAGTCCTTGCCTTCCAGGCGCAGGCGGCCGGCTTCCTTGGCGCCCTGCTCACCCTTGAGGTTGATGAAATCGTCGTAGGCGATGGTTTCGGCACGGATGAAGCCACGCTCGAAGTCGGTGTGGATCACGCCGGCAGCCTGCGGGGCGGTGGAGCCCGCGCGCAGCTGCCATGCGCGGACTTCCTTCACACCTGCGGTGAAATAGGTCTGCAGGCCGAGCAGCTTGTAACCGGCGCGGATCACGCGGTTCAGACCCGGCTCGTCCAGGCCGAGGTCCTTGAGGAACTCGTCGCGGTCGGCGTCTTCCAGCTGCGCCAGTTCTTCCTCGATCGCCGCACACACCGGCACCACCTCGGCGCCTTCGGCTTCGGCACGCGCGCGCACCGCATCCAGGTGCGGGTTGTTCTCGAAACCATCCTCGGCCACGTTGGCGATGTACATCAGCGGCTTGAGGGTGATCAGGAACATGTCGCGGATCAGTGCCTTCTCATCAGCATCAAGGCCAGCCGAACGTGCCGACTTGCCCTGATCCAGCGTCGATGCCAGCTTTTCCAGCACCGGCTTGCGGGCCAGCGCGTCCTTGTCATTGGCCTTGGCCGCGCGGGTGGCGCGATCCAGTGCCTTCAGCACCGATTCCAGGTCGGCCAGCGCCAGCTCGGTATCGATGGTTTCGATGTCGGCGATCGGGTCGACCTTGTTGGCGACGTGGATGACGTTGCCGTCTTCGAAGCAACGCACCACGTGGGCGATGGCGTCGGTCTCGCGGATGTGGGCCAGGAACTTGTTGCCCAGGCCTTCACCCTTGGACGCACCGGCGACCAGGCCGGCGATGTCGACGAACTCCATCGTGGTCGGGATCACCCGCTCCGGCTTGACGATGGCTGCCAGCGCCTCAAGGCGCGGATCCGGCACAGGCACCACGCCGGTGTTCGGCTCGATCGTGCAGAACGGGAAGTTGGCCGCAGCGATACCCGCCTTGGTCAGCGCATTGAACAGGGTCGACTTGCCGACGTTGGGCAGACCGACGATGCCGCATTTGATACCCATGGTGCTGTCCCTCGGGAATGGAGAATCGGGAATGGAGAATTGGAAAGCGTGCAGCCTTCCGATTCCCCATTCCCCATTCCCTACTTCGCGTTGGTGTGTAGACGCTTCATTGCTTCGCTGTAATCGCCAGCTACCGCCAACGGCATCACGTCGATGGCCGCATCGATGGCCTGTGCCATCAGCACAGCGTCCTCCGGCGACGGACGGCCCAGCACCCAGCCCACCACGCGGTCCTTGTGACCGGGATGACCAATGCCAAGACGCAGGCGATGGAACTTGCCATGACCGAGCAGGCGGATGGTGTCACGCAGGCCGTTCTGGCCGCCATGACCACCGTCGAACTTGAGCCGGGCCACGCCGGGCGGCATGTCCAGTTCGTCGTGTGCAAGCAGGGTCTGTTCCGGCTCGATCTTCCAGAACCGCTGCGCGGCGGTGACCGATTTGCCAGACAGGTTCATGTAGGTCGCCGGCTTCAACAGCCATACCGGCTGCCCGGCAATCTCGACCTTGGCGACTTCGCCAAACAATTTGCTTTCCAGCGCCCAGCGCGCGCCCTGCCGCTCTGCCAGGGCCTCAACGAAATGAAACCCGGCATTGTGCCGGGTCCGGGCGTGTTCGGGTCCGGGGTTGCCCAGACCAACGATCAATCGCAAGCCAGTCATCTGTCAGATACACCTGCTGCGCCCGCCCCGAAGAGCGGGCGCAACATCGCCGATTACTCGGCTGCTGCTTCTTCTGCAGCGGCGGTCTTGGCGATGACAACGGCGTCGTCATGGCCCTTGCCCAGCTTCAGTGCCGGGATTTCCACGCCGGCCGGCAGCTTCAGGCCCGACAGGTAGATGATGTCGCCAGCCTTCAGCTCGCCCAGGTCGACTTCGATCGACTGCGGCAGGTCCTTCGGCAAGCAGGCAATCGCCACTTCCTTCAGTTCGTGGGTGACCAGCACGTCGGCGGACTTGCCAGCCGGCGAGGTGTCTTCGTTGATGAAGGTCAGCGGCACCGAAGCGTGCAGCACTTCATTCTCGTTCACGCGCTGGAAATCCAGGTGCATGACCAGCTGCTTGTACGGGTGACGCTGCATGTCACGCAGCAGCACCTTGTGCAGGGTGCCGTCGAGGTTCAGGTCGATGATCGACGAGTAGAACCAATCGTTGAACTGGGCCAGCCAGATTTCGTTGTGGTTGAACTGGACCTTCACCGGCTCCTTGTCACCACCGTAAACGATGCCCGGGACCACGCCTTCGTGACGCAGGCGGCGGCTCGCACCCTGACCTTGCACGTCACGACGAGCGACTTTGATTTCGTGAGACTTTGCCATTGTTGACTACTCTAGGTTGTTGCACCGCCTCGCGGCGCTGCGTAGAGACTCTTCCGCGACCAGAAGAGCCTGATGTGATCCCCGGCAAGCCGGGGACCGGATGCATCAATCCACGTACATCGAGCTGACCGACTCACCGAAGGCGATGCGGCGCATCGTCTCGGCCAGCATTTCGGCCACGCTGATCTGGCGGATCTTGGGACAGACGCGGGCCACTTCGGAAAGCGGGATCGTGTCGGTCACCACCAGCTCGTCGAGCTGGGAGTTGTTCAAATTGTCCACGGCCGGGCCCGAGAGCACGGCGTGGGTGCAGTACGCTGCGACCTTCAGTGCACCGCGCGCCTTGAGGGCAGCAGCGGCAGCACACAGGGTGCCGGCGGTGTCGACGATGTCGTCGACCATCACGCAGGTCTTGCCTTCGACGTCACCGATGATGTTCATCACGGTGGCGACGTTGGCACGCGGACGGCGCTTGTCGATGATGGCCAGGTCGGCATCATCCAGGCGCTTTGCCACGGCGCGGGCGCGCACCACGCCGCCTACGTCCGGGCTGACCACGATCAGGTTGTCGGTGCCGTAGACGCGCCAGATGTCCGCCAGCAGCAGCGGCGAGGCATAGACGTTGTCGACCGGCATGTCGAAGAAACCCTGGATCTGATCGGCGTGCAGGTCGACCGTGAGGATCTGGTCGGTGTGCACGGCCGAGAACATCTTTGCTGCAACCTTGGCGGTGATCGGCACGCGCGAGGAGCGCATGCGGCGATCCTGGCGGGCGTAACCGAAGTACGGCACCACCGCGGTGACGGAGGCGGCGCTCGCGCGCTTGAGCGCGTCGATGATCACCAGCAGCTCCATCAGGTTCTCCGCACTCGGAGCACCGGTCGGCTGAACGACGAAAACGTCCTGCTTGCGCACGTTTTCCTGGATCTCGACCTGTACTTCACCGTCGGAGAACTTGGAAACCAGCGCCTTGCCTGGTCTTACCCCGAGTTCCTTGCAGATGCTCTGTGCAAGAGGTTTGTTGGCATTGCCGGAAAAGACCAGCAGGTTCGGGGAATCTTGCATGACAGCTCTCTCGGGCGTGGGCGAGTAGCGAAGGAAACGTGGTTACTGCAGCGATGGCGCGGGTATGTCTCGCGCACATCCTTTGCGCTTACAGCCGTGGGAGTGCGTGGCAGGGGCGGTAGGATTCGAACCTACGAATGCCAGGATCAAAACCTGGTGCCTTGGGCCTCTTGGCGACGCCCCTGCATCAAACAATTCCCGTCGTTTCCAGCGCATCAAGCAGTGGCGAGCGATCAACACCCGCAGCTACCCAAGCCCGCAGTTGTGGCGGCAATTCCGCCAAGGCCTGCTCTGCAGCAGCGCGCGTGGCGAATTCGACGAAACAACCGCTTCCCGACCCCGTGAGTCGTGCCCGACCAATACCTGACAAGGCCTGGAACGTCGCCTCGATGGCAGGTTCCTGGCGCCGTAGTACCGGCTCGAACGCATTTCCGAGGACGGTCCCGGAAGCGAAGTCCGCTATTTTCACGGGCTTGGCATCCCGCGTCAAATGCTGTGAACGGAAAAGTTCAGCCGTGGGCACGTGAACCCCCGGATCCACCAGCAAATACCATGCTTCCGGCAGTTCAAGCGGGGTCAGCAATTCGCCCACGCCTTCGGCCCAGGCACTGCGTCCGCGCACGAAGACCGGCACATCGGCCCCCAGGCACACGCCAAGGGCTGCCAGCGCATCCTCATCCAGACCGGTACCCCACAACGCGTTCAGCGCGACCAGCACGGTCGCAGCATCTGACGAACCACCCCCAAAGCCACCACCGGCAGGAATCCGCTTTTCAACCCGGATATCGACACCTTTCCCGCAATTGGTCGCATTTTTCAGCGCAATGGCAGCACGAACCACCAGATCATCAGCCTCTGCAACGCCGGCCACGGAAGCGCCCTTGCGGCGCACCTGACCGTCCTCGCGCAGGCGCAGGCCAATCCGATCGCCCCAGTCCAGCAACCGGAACACCGTCTGCAGCACGTGATAGCCATCCGCGCGCCGACCGGTGATATGCAGGAACAGGTTCAGCTTGGCCGGGGCCGGCCAGTACGACCAACCCGCTTCGTCAGCTACGGCAGTCATGGTGCGTCCGATCCCCATTCATCCACGATCAGGCGGACCTTGGCATCGCCATTGACCGCCTCGATCCGGCGCGGCAGCGACGGGCGCCCGGCATCGGCCGGGTACCAGTCCAGGTAATCCACCTGCCAACCTTGCTGGCGGAGCACCCGCGGCCGCCCTTCAGCGTCGAAACCGAGGTGTTCCGGACTTGTGCCCGCAGTTGGTAGACCACGCACCCACTCGGCCAGTTGGGCGACCGGAATCTCCCAGCCAGTAGCCTGCAAGAGCAGTTCGCCGGCGTCATCGGCCGTGCGCGGTCCGCCTTCCAGTCCTTCCAGGCGCACCACCTGCCCTGGGGCGCCACCGCTGAGCTGCCAGCTCTGCCGGGTGACCGGCGCGGCCAGACTGACCTGGTAGGCAGGCCCCTGCTGCAACCAGTCGATCCGGCCGTTGCCACCATTGCGGCCCTTGCTGATCGCCACCCGGCCCTGGAACGACCAGTTCGGCTGCGCCTGCAAGGCAGCCTGGCGTTGCTGCTCTGCCGCCTGCGCCTGCGCCGACACCTGCGAAACCTCAGCCGCGACCGGTGTCGCCTGGCGCTTGGGCACCGAACCACAGGCCGCGAGCGCACCTACCACCAGCAGCGCCAACGGCGCCCGCCACATCAATACGTTCATACACCCAACTTTTCGATCGCACGCTGCAGCGCGCGGTTATCCGGATCCAGTTTGCGGGCCTCATCGAAGAAGCGCCTGGCCTCGTCTTTCTGCCCCAGCACCCACAACACTTCGCCTACGTGTGCAGCGATTTCCGGGTCCTTGTTCAAGGTCCAGGCACGGCGCAGATGCACCAGCGCCTCATCGTTGCGGCCCAGCCGATACAACACCCAACCATAGCTGTCGACGATGGCCGCATTGTCCGGCTCGGCCACGCGTGCACGGTCGATCAGCTCCAATGCTTCCTGGTAGCGCTGGGTGCGGTCGGCCAAGGTGTAGCCCAGCGCGTTCAACGCTGCCACGTTCTCCGGCTCGGCCACCAGCACCTTGCGCAGGTCCGCCTCGGCGCGCGGCACATTGTCGTTGCGCTCCCAGGCCAGCGCGCGGGCGTACAGCAAGGCGCTGTCATCCGGGAACGCAGCCAGGCCACGGGCCAGCACATCGAACTCGGCCTTGGTTTCGCCATCACGCAGTTGCAGCTCGGACTCCAGCAGGTAGGCGTCGCGGCGCACATCGTCGTCCAGCGAGGCATCGGCCTGCACGGCTTGCACTTCCTTGGCAGCGCGCGCCTTGTCACCCATCAGGTGCAGCGCGTTCACCGCACGCAGCTGTGCCTCACCGCGATGCTCGCCACCAGGCACACCGTGATACCAATCCACCGCCTCCTGGTAGCGCTTCAGGTATTCGGCAATCTTGCCCAGCAGCAGGCGCTGGTCGGGGTCCGGCTTGCTGGCCTTTGCCGCGATGTCCTGATAAAGCGCCAACAGCGCCACATCGTCCTTCTGTTTGGCCAGCAGCGAGGCACGCATGCCCCAGCTCTGCAGGTTCTGTTCACCTACCGACAGCACATGCTCGGCAGCGGCGGTCTCACCCAGGGTGTCATAGGCGATGGCCAGCGCGCCGCGCAGCTCGTCGTCCTTCTCCGCCTTCGGCTCGATGCCCTTGAGCAGGGCCAGCGCCTCGTCCTTCTTGCCAGCCTGGTTGAGCTGGGAGGCATGCAGCAACGCCACCCGCGGCTCATCCGGGAAGCGCCGGACCACCTCGCCGACCATCCGCCGCGACAACTCCGGTCGTTCCATGCGCAGGGCCAACCGGCCAAATTCCTGCCAGGCTTCCAGATCATTGGGGATCGCATTGGCGTCCACCAGCATGCCCAGCACCTGCGCCGGCACCGCCGGGTCGCGGCCGCCAGTTGCAAGCGCCAGCAGCGCGTAACGCCAGGCCCGCGGTTCAGGGGAGCGCAGCACCGCCAACAACTCCTTGCGGGCCAGCCTGGCGTCGCCATTGCGCATGGCCAGCGCACCGCGGGTGCCGCGCACCGCTACCGAGCCGGGGTCGCGTTGGGCCCACAGCGCCAACGCCTGCTCCGCGCGGTCGGCGTCATCGGCCAGCATGGCGATGCGGGTGGCGCGCTCGGCCAGCCCCACGTCCCCCTTGGCTTCCTGGGCGGCCTGCAGGTACCAGCGGGCGGCATCGGGCAGCTTGCCAGCCTGCAGCGAGAACTCACCGGCCAGCACCGGGGTCAGCGGCAGGCCTTCAGCCGCCAACGGCGTCCGGACAGGCGCAGCCGGGGCCGCCAGCACCGGAAAAACCGGCAGGGAAAGCAACAGAACGGTGCATATGCGATTGAATACGGGCATCTGGCGCAACCGGGCCGTAAAATGGCGGCCTTCAACAGCCAGCAGCTTATCGCAAGCAACTGAACAGATGACCCTGTGGGTGCTCGGACTGAATCACCAGACTGCGCCGGTAGAACTGCGCGAACGCGCTGCCTTTGGCGGAGACGCCTTGCCGCGGGCGATGGATTCATTGCGGCAGACCCCGCAACTGGCCGAGGCGGTGCTCCTGTCCACCTGCAACCGCACCGAACTGTACGCCGTTGCCGAGGACAGCAAGGCCCTGAGCCAGTGGCTGGAACACCACGCTGGCAGCCTGCAGGGCTATCTCTACCAGCACAGCGACGCTGAGGCGGTGCGCCACCTGTTCCGGGTCGCCACCGGGCTGGACTCGATGGTGCTGGGCGAGCCGCAGATCCTGGGCCAGGTCAAGGATGCCTGGGCACTGGCCCACGACAGCGGCGCGATCGGGCAACAATTGGACCGGTTGTTCCAGCAGACCTTCTCCGTGGCCAAGCGTGCCCGCACCGACACCCGCGTCGGCGCCAATCCGATCTCGGTGGCCTCCACCGCGGTGCGGCTGGCGCAGGACTCGTTTGCGCGCATGGATGAATCCACTGTGCTGCTGGTCGGCGCCGGCGAAACCATGGAACTGGTCGCCAAGCACCTGAGCGATGCCAAGGTGAAGCGACTGCTGATCGCCAACCGTACCGTGGCCAATGCGCAGGACCTGGCCAGCCGTCACGGCGGCGTGGCGCTGCCCTTGACCGAGCTGGAGCGCCACCTGGGCGAAGCCGACGTGGTGTTCTCGGCCACGGCCGCGCGCGAGCCGGTGATCCTGCACCGCCAGGTCGCCAACGCACTGCGCTTGCGCCGGCACAAGCCGATGCTGCTGTTCGACCTGGCCGTGCCGCGCGATATCGAAGCCGAGGTCGGCACCCTGGCCGACGCCTACCTGTACACCGTGGACGATCTGGAACGGGCCGTGGAGGAAAACCGCCGCGGCCGCCGCGAAGCCGCCGCCGAGGCTGAATCCATCATCGACCTGCAGGTCACCCGCTATCTGGAGAACCTGCGCGCCACCCGCCTGCAGGCACCGATCCGGCAGCTGCGTGCGTTTGGCGAGGCGACCCGCGCCGAACTGCTGGCCAAGGCCCGGCAGCAGCTGGCGCATGGCAAACTGCCCGACGAAGTACTGGAGCAGCTGGCGCACGGCCTGACCAACCGCCTGCTGCATCCGCCCACCGCCGCCCTGCGCCAAGCCGCGCAGGAAGGCGATACCGACCTCACCCGCGCCGCCGAGCGCCTGTTCCCGGCCGCCCCCGGGTATCACCACCCCGCTGCGAGGAATGATGACGCCGACCCTGCGCCGTAAGCTGCTGGCACTGGCCGAGCGCCGAGAAGAACTGGAACGCCTGCTTTCCGACCCCGATGTGGTCGCCGACAACGAGCGCTTCCGCAATTTTTCCCGTGAGTTCTCGCAACTGGAACCCATCGCCACTGCATTGGCGAACGAAGCCCGTGCGCTGGACGATCTGGCCTCGGCCGAAGCCATGCGCAACGACCCGGAACTGCGCGAGCTGGCCGAGGAAGAAATCAGCGCCGCCCAAGCGCGCCTGCAGGCATTGGACGAGGAGCTGGCGCTGCTGCTGGTGCCGCGTGACCCGCGCGACGAAGGCAACCTGTTCCTGGAAGTGCGTGCCGGCACCGGCGGTGACGAAGCGGCGATTTTTGCCGGCGACCTGTTCCGCATGTACGCCCGCTATGCCGAGCGTCAGGGCTGGAAGGTGGAAATCGAATCCGACAACCCCGGCGAACACGGCGGCTACAAGGAAATCGTGGCACGCGTGGTTGGCCGCGGCGCCTATTCCAAGCTGAAGTTCGAATCCGGCACGCACCGTGTGCAGCGCGTGCCGGCCACCGAATCGCAGGGCCGCATCCACACCTCGGCAGCGACGGTGGCAATCATCCCCGAGGCCGACGATGTCGAAGACGTGGTGATCAACCCGGCGGACCTGAAGGTGGACACGTTCCGTTCCTCCGGCGCCGGCGGCCAGCACGTCAACAAGACCGAGTCGGCGATCCGCATCACCCACGTTCCCACCGGCGTGGTGGTGGAATGCCAGACCGAGCGCAGCCAGCACGCCAACCGCGACAAGGCGATGAAGCGGCTGAAGGCGCAGTTGCTGGATGCCGAGCGCAGCAAGCAGGCCGCTGCCCAGGCCGAATCGCGCCGCCTGCAGGTAGGCAGTGGCGACCGCAGCCAGCGCATCCGCACCTACAGCTTCCCGCAGGGCCGCATCACCGACCACCGCGTCGAAGGCCTGACCCTGTACGACCTGCCCAACATCATCGAAGGCGGCCTCGACGACCTGATCGCACGCCTGCAGCACGAACACCAGGTGGATGAGCTGGCGCGTTTGGCGGAAGGGACCTAATACGCTCCCTCCCTTATGCGCAGCATAGGGGAGGGTTGGGGAGGGGTAGCTTTTGGCTTTTTGGCATTGGCCTTCGCTACTGCCTCTGGATTTGGCCTTGGTCGCCAGCCCATAGCAAAATCAAAAACCTACCCCTCCCCAGCCCTCCCCTGCGCTACGCGCAAGGGAGGGGGCAAAGCCAGCACAATGACCAACGCCCTCAACGAACGCGACCAGCTCCGCCATGCGGTTACCCGCCAACCCGGTGACTTCATCGCCTGGGTGATGCTGGCCGACGCAGAACTTGGTGCGGGCGATGTACGCGCAGGTGAGGCGGCGGCATCCAGAGCACTGCAACTGCGACCGCAGCACCCCGAAGCCCTCGCCCGTCTTGGTCGCGCGCGTTGGATGCAAGACAGGCATGAGGAAGCCGCCGCACTGTTGCAGCAAGCCTGCCAGCTCGCCCCGCAGCACCCAGGCATGGCCTTGTGGCTGGGTCATGTACTGGAAGACGCCAACCAGCCCGAAGCCGCTGCCGATGCCTATCGACGCGCGCATGCGCTGGCACCGGACGAGGCCTATATGGCCGCACAGCGCCTGAACTGGCAGCGCCGGCTCTGCGACTGGCGCGATATCGATGAACTTTCGCAACAGGTGCGTCGCGCGGTCGCGCAAGGCAATCCCGCCGTGGAGCCTTTTGCCTTTCTCAGCGAGGACGCCAGCGCCGCCGAACAACTGGCCTGTGCGCGGCAACGTGCCGGCGTGCTTGCCCAAGCCATTCCGCGCCTGCCTGCAACGCAGGTTCGTGCACAGGGTGCACTGCGCGTGGGCTTTCTTTCCAACGGCTTCGGCGCGCATCCGACCGGCCTGCTGACAGTCGCATTGTTCGAGCAGTTGCGCGCACATCCGCAATTGCAGACACATCTTTTTGCGCTCAACAGCGACGATGGCAGCGGCATCCGCCGACGCCTGCAGGCAGCTGTCGGGCAGTTGCACGACCTCAGCAACCAAGCACATGCAACGATTGCGCAGCGCATCCGCGCCGCTGGCATCGACCTGCTGCTCGACCTGCGCGGCTGGGGCGGCGGTGGCACACCCGAAGTGCTGGCCATGCACCCGGCACCGCTGCAGTTGAACTGGCTGGCCTATCCCGGCACGTCCGGTGCGCCGTGGATCGACTACGTCGTCGCCGATGCGTTCGTGTTGCCGCCCGCATTGGAATCCGGCTTCAGCGAAAAGGTGCTGCGCCTGCCGCGTGCCTTCCAGCCCTCGGACAACACCCGCATTGTTCAGCCCCCGCCCTCGCGCGCTGACTGCGGATTACCGGACGCCGGCGTGGTGTTCTGTTGCTTCAACAACAGCTACAAGCTCAATCCGCGCAGCGTCGAACGCCTGTTGCAGGTGCTGCTGGGCGTGCCAGACAGCGTGTTATGGCTGCTGTCCGGTCCAGGCACGGCCGACCAACGCCTGCAGGAGGTCGCGCGCCGACGCGGCGTGGACCCGGCGCGCCTGGTGTTCATGCACAAGCTGCCGCATCCGCAATATCTGGCCCGTTACCAGCATGCCGACCTGTTCCTGGACACACACCCGTATAACGCCCACACCACGGCCTCCGATGCGCTGTGGGCCGGTTGTCCGGTGCTGACCGCACCCGGCAGCACGTTTGCCGCGCGGGTGGCCGGCAGCCTCAACCATCACCTCGGCATGGACGAGATGAATGTCGCCGATGACCAATCCTTCGTCACCACGGCGATTGCGCTGGGCAATGACCCCAACGCCCTGCAGGCTGCACGGCAGCGACTGGCGCAGGCCCGGGAACAGAGCAGCCTGTTCGACATGGCCGGCTTCGCCAGTGACCTGGCCCAGCTGCTGCAACAGCTGGCCGGCGACCACGGCTGGCGTGGTGCAGACATCGACTGACATCCGATTGGGTTAGGCTCGGCGTTCCACAAGGAGTGACCATGGGCAAGCTCAAGCGCAAACAGTACGAAGCGTTGCTGGAACCGATGCAGCTGGAACTGGCCAACATGGCCCGCTGGGCCCAGCACTGCGGGCAGCGTGTACTGGTCTTGTTCGAGGGCCGCGATACCGCCGGCAAGGGCGGCGTCATCCAGGACATCGCCAAACACGTCAATCCACGCCAGTGCCGGGTGGTGGCCCTGCCCAAGCCCAGCGAACGCGAAGACAGCCAGTGGTATTTCCAGCGCCATATCGCGCACCTGCCCGCCGCCGGCGAGATCGTGCTGATGGACCGCAGCTGGTACAACCGCGCCGGCGTGGAGAAGGTGATGGGCTACTGCACCGATGCGCAGTACAAGGCCTTCCTCAAGCAGGCCCCTGCGTTCGAAAAGCTGCTGGTCGACGATGGCATCCTGCTGTTCAAGTACTGGTTGTGCGTGGATCAGGAACAGCAGGAAAAGCGCTTTGCCGAGCGTCGCGACGACCCGCTCAAAGGCTGGAAGCTGTCACCGATCGATCTGAAATCGCGGCAGGAATACAGCGCCTACACCCAGGCCCGCGAAGCCATGCTGGAGGCCACCCACAGCGTTCATGCACCGTGGACGCTGGTGGATTTCAATGACCAGAAGCATGGCCGCCTGACCCTGATACGCGACCTGCTGGATCGCCTGCCCGATACCCACATCGACGAACCGGTGATTGAACTGCCACCGCTGCCGGGCAAACCGAAGAAGGAGAAGTACGGCGTGGTGAAGCCGATTGCGCCGTTTGCGGTGGATGAAGAAGCAGCCAAACCGTAGCCCGCCTCCGGCTCCCTGTAGTGCCGAGCCATGCTCGGCAGGAGCTTTCCCGCATTGTCCGAAAGGCTGCCCTCACCCCAACCCCTCTCCCGTGCACGGGAGAGGGGCTTGTAGTGCCGAGCCATGCTCGGCAGGAGCTTTACCGACAATGCCGTAGGAGCGGCATAAGCCGCGGAGTTGGCATTGCGTGGAGAGCTGAAAAGCTACCCCTCCCCAACCCTCCCCTTCGCGCCGCGAAAGGGAGGAAGCGGTTCTTGGCAATCTGTCAGAGGGTCGCGGCGCCGCTCTTGCCCCCTCCCTTTCGCGCAGCGAAGGGGAGGGCTGGGGAGGGGTGCTCTTGGCCTCAAAGCTTCTCGCTCCCGCCTCGAAGCCCCAACACACGGAAAACCACCATCCCCTTAAACCGCCTTACCCCCGGCAGCCACAATCGCCTGCTCGATTTCCTGCGCATTCACCGGCCCCAGGAACTGCCGGGCCACCTTGCCGTCCGGCCCGATCAGGTAGGTCATCGGCAAGCCACGCGGCGTGGCGAAGTCCTTGGGCGGGCTGAAGGTATCGATGATGGCGATCGGATAGGCCACCGGATGTTCCTTCAGGAAGGCCTGCATCTCGTCCAGTTCGATGTCCTCATAGGCCAGGCCAACCACTTCCACATTGCTGCGCATGGCGTGCAGCGCCGACAGCTCCGGCATTTCCTGCAGGCACGGCGCGCACCAGGTGGCCCAGAAATTCACCACCACCCATTGCCCACGGTGACTGGCCAGGTCATAGGTCTTGCCATCCACGGTTGGCACCTGCAGTTGCGGTATTTCCACCGTCTGCTGGACCACGCTGGGCTGGGCCGTCTCAGCGGCAGCCGGTGCGACCGCTGCATCGGGTGCGGCAGCCGGTGCAGCGGCAGGTGTCTGCGCCGGCTTGCACGCAGCCAAGGCCAACGCCAGCAGCGCGACGGGAACAAACTTCTTGATCATCGACTCTCTCCGCGCTCTACATAGATGTCATCCACCCGGCGCTTGAGCAGTTCGCGCAACGGCAGACGTAGTTGATCCAGGGCGTTGCAGGCCGCTTGCCCGAGGCTGTCCTCGCGCATCGGCAGGTATTCCTCGGCGGCCGGTATACGCAGCTGCGAGCTTTCGTACAGCTCATGCAGGCTGATGCTGTCCAGGTCACGCGCCAGCAGCCATTCACCGCGCTCGTCACGGCGCAGCACGCCAATGACTTCCATCTGCTCCAGCAATTGCTGCAGCAGGGAGTCGGTGAGCATGGGTTCCAGCAGCAACAGCTGGTCTTCATCCAGCCCCTGCCCTTGCTGCCGCGCCTCACGGAACCGTCCCAACAACCGCAGCAGGCCATACAGCTCGCAGCCCTGCGGCAACCGCAATGCCGCCGGCTGGTAGCGGAATGCGGCCACCGACGAGGCCAGCGATGCGCCCAGCAGCACCGAGACCCAACTCAGGTAGATCCACAGCAACAGGATCGGCACGAACGCCACCGTGCCGTAGAGCTTCTGATAGGACTGGAAGCTGCCCAGGTACAGGCCCATGCCCCACTTCACCAGCTCCAGCATCAGCACCGCCAACAGTGCGCCGGGAATGGCATGGCGCCACTTCACGGTATGGTGCGGCACCACCCGGTAGATCAGCACCACACAGACGAATTCGATCAGCACCGGCGCCAGCCGCAGGCCAAGGTCGGCCAACCAGCGGCCCTCGGTCGTACCGAACAAGGGCAACGACAACACTTTGGCCGAGATCGCCAACGAGGCGGCGGCCAGCAAGGCGCCCAGGGTAAGCACCGTCCAATAGACCAGGAAGCGGGTCAGCTGTGGCCGCGCCGAGGCCACCCGCCAGATACGGTTGAAGGTCTGTTCGACGCTGTTGAGGGTGATCAGCAGCGATACCACCAGGGCCAGGAAGCCGGCAGCGGTCAGCTGCCCGGCGCTGGCCGAGAACTGCCGCAGATACCCTTCGGCCGCGCGCGCCGCCGACGGCACGAAGTTGGAGAACACATAGTCGCTGAGCGCCTCGCTCCAGCGATCGAACATGGGGAACGCGGACAGCACCCCGAATACCACGATGGCCAACGGCACCAGCGCGAACACCGTGGTGTAGGCCAGCGAACCGGCAGCCTGGAACAGGCGATCATCAATGAAGCGCTTCCACAGGAAGCGCCCGAAGCTGACGTTGCGCGCACGGTCCCGCAGGCGCTCCATCCATAGGTTGAGTGAATCCAAAGGTTCCATTTGGCAAGGGTACCCGATGCAAAGCGCGGCCCGCATCGTTGATACTGCCGGTTCCTGCATGATTGAGCGAACGGTGTGATGGCGGAAATCCTGGTGCTTTACTACAGCCGTGGCGGTTCGGTGGCCCGGCTGGCGCGGCAGATCGCCCGCGGTATCGGCGAGGTGCCGGGCATGAGCGCCCGTCTGCGCACCGTACCTCCGGTCGCCGCTGTCACCCAGACCAGCGCCCCGCCAGTGCCCGACGACGGCGCACCCTATGTGGAGATCGCCGACCTGGCCGAGTGCGACGGCATCGTGCTGGGCAGCCCCACCCGCTTCGGCAACATGGCCGCACCGGTCAAACACTTCCTCGATGGCCTGGGCGCGGAATGGGTCAACGGCACTCTCGCCGGCAAGCCGGCGGCAGTGTTCACCTCCACCGCCTCGATGCACGGTGGCCAGGAATCGACCCTGTTGTCGATGCACCTGCCGCTGTTGCACCACGGCTGCCTGATCGTCGGCATCCCGTTCACCGAGCCGGCACTGAGCCACACCCGCAGCGGCGGCACGCCGTATGGCGCCAGCCATGTGGCCGGCAGCCAGGATGATCCGCAGCCCACCGACGATGAAGCGGTGTTGGCACGGGCATTGGGCCGACGGGTCGCCGATATCGCCCGGCGTCTGGCGCAATGAGCGGCCGCAGCCGCGATCTGATCCTGGCCTTGGCATTGGCGCTGTTGGCCGGCCTGTATGCGTGGTGGTTCCGCGTCGACCGCCATCTGCTGGCGGTAGCCTTGGTATTCGTGGCGCCGCCGGTACTGTTGTTGCTGGGCGTGCTGGCACAGCGCGCTGTGGCCCGCTTCTGGGCGGGGGTATTGGCGCTGTTCTGGTTCAGCCACGGCGTGATGAGTGCCTGGAGCCACCGCGACACCGCCCTCTACGCGTGGATCGAGATCCTCCTGGCGCTGCTGATCGTGGCCCTGGTCAGCGTACCCGGCATGCGCGCCCGCTTTGCGGCAAGGAAAGCCCGGTAGCCCCAGCCCGGTTGGGGCGTTACCGACATCCCCCTGTAGAGCCGAGCCATGCTCGGCTGGGGCGTTACCGACAATCCAAAGTTTGTGGGAGCGGCGTCAGCCGCGAAGCTGGCATCACCGAAACTGCAGGCAAGCTGGTGATCCGATGGAGCACCGGCTTCGCGGCTGACGCCGCTCCCACAACCACAACTGATCCGGCCCCGGGCAAGCCCCAGCCGAGCATGGCTCGGCTCTACCTTTGTGACCTGACGTGGCCCGGCGCAGCCTGCGGCATTATCATGCGCAGCATCGCGGCCCGTGCCGCTGGCAGTCACCGCAAGGATTTACCGCAATGATGGAAGAACTCCTGATCGTCACCACCGGTGGCACGATCGACAAGATCTACTTCGACGACAAGTCCGATTACCAGATCGGTGATCCGCAGATCGGCATGATCCTGCGTGAGCTGGGCGTGACCTTCCGTTTCAACGTGATCCCGATCCTGCGCAAGGACTCGCTGCACATCAGCGATGATGACCGCGAGCTGATCCGCGCCACCATCGCCGCGCAGCCCACCCGCCACGTGCTGGTCACCCATGGCACCGACTCGATGGTCGCCACCGGCAAGGTACTGGCCACCATCCCGGGCAAGACCATCGTGATGACCGGCGCGCTCAGCCCGGCCCGTTTCCGTGGGTCCGATGCCGAGTTCAACATCGGCTGCGCCATCGGCGCGGTGCAGTCGCTGCCGGAAGGCGTCTACATCGCCATGAACGGCCGCATCTGGAATCCGGAGAAGGTCCGCAAGAACGTCGACGCCAATCGCTTCGAATCGTTGTAAGTGGCCAGAAGTACCCGCGCCACCGCCGCATTGGACAAGGCCGGCATCGCCCATGGCGTGCATGCCTATGACTACTCGGCCGACGTCGACAGCAAGGGGCTGGCAGCGGCGCAGGCACTGGGCATTGCTCCGGCAAGGATGTTCAAGACGCTGATGGCCTGGGTGGACAAGCAGCCACTGATCGCGGTGATCCCCTCCGATCAGCGCCTGTCGCTGAAGAAGCTTGCCGCCCATTGCGGCGGCAAGCACGCACAGATGATGGAAGTGCCTGAAGCCGAGAAGCGTAGCGGCTACAAGGTCGGTGGCATCAGCCCCTTCGCACAGCAGCGGCCGGCCAAGGTGGTATTTGCCGCCAGTGCCGGGCAGCACGACGCGCTCTACATCAACGCCGGCCAACGCGGCCTGCTACTGGATATCGCCCCGGCTGATGCCTTGCAGGTCCTGCAGGCCAGCTGCGCCGATATCTGCGAGGACTGAGTCGCTGTCAGCGGCATGGGTCCAACCACAACGCCGGGCCCCTCCGCGGCGACAACCGATGCCTCCAGCTAGAACGTGATCGACCAGCCGTTGAGGCGGCCCGTATCGCCACTGGCCTTGTCGTTGACACGCAGCGTCCAAACGCCATTCAAGGCCTCCTTGGAAAGATCCACCTCGAAGGTCTGCTTGATGTCATCGGCACTGCCTCCTTCGTAATTGCTCAGTAGATAGGCGCGCCCGCCTGGTGCAAGCAGCTCCACTTTCAGGTCGCCGCGCCAGCCATGGCTGATATCCACCGTTACCGGCGTCGCCGCCGGTGCATTGGCAGTACGCCCGGTTACGCTGATCGGGCTCTCCACCGTGCGGTTGTCGAGGATATCCAGCGCCTCGTTGCTGCTATAGGTCTGCGCCGGCAGCAGACCCCAACTTGCCTTCAAACGCACCGCCGAGTACGCCGAGTAGCCCGTCAACATGACGTGGTAAGTGCCCGCTACAGGCGCCGGAATGCTGCAACTTTCGGCATTGCCGGCGTGGAACGGTCGACAGTCGTAGCTGAAGGCGGTGGGACGGCTGGCGGCGCGTACGTACAGGTCCGCATCGCCATTGCCGCCGGCAATACTGATCAGCAGGTTCGACGCACCTGCCGGTATCTGCACGCTGTAATAGCGATTGCTGCCTTTGCTGCCCGCCAGGTCGATCAGCGCAACACCGTTGACCAACACTGTTGCGGGGTCGGGGTCCGGCGGCAACGGGCCGCCCAGCGCTGCAGCCACAGCCGCCTGCGCATTGACGATGCCAGTGCCGATCTCCCGGTCCGGTGTAGCTGGAAAAGGCGTCGCCGTCGCCTTGATCAAGGCTTCAACCTGCATGGGCGTACGCACAGGACTGGAGACCTGCTGCACCAGCGCCACCACGCCCGCCACATGCGGTGCCGCCATCGAGGTTCCGCCATGGGAGGCGTAGCTCTCGCCCGCCGGGCCCTTGCTGCCACTGTTGAGCGTGGAAAGGATGGAGCTGCCCGGCGCCGCAATGTCCACCAACGGACCGTGGTTTGACTGCTGGCTGCTGCTCCAGATCGAACGTTTGCCGCCGCTGTCGCTGGCAGCAACAGCGATGACATTGTTGCAGTTGGCAGGCGAGGCGCTGCCCGCGTTGATGTTGCTGTTGCCAGCCGCGACAACCAGGGTCGCGCCCTTGCCTGTCGCGCTGTTGATCGCGTTCTGCATGGTGCTGCCACAGGTGCCTGCACCGCCCAGGCTGAGATTGATCACCTCTGCCGGGTAAGCATTGACAGGTACACCGGCTACCTGTCCACCGGCAGCCCAGACAATGGCGTCGGCAATATCCGAGGTATAGCCCCCACAGCGGCCCAGTACGCGTACCGGCACGATCCTGGCAGCAGGCGCGACGCCCGCCACTCCCTTGCCATTGTTGGCAACCGCCGCCACGGTGCCGGCGACATGGGTGCCATGCCAACTGGAATTCTGCGCGCCATGGCTGCCACCACATTGATTGGCCGTCACCCAGTCACCCGGGTCGCTGGCATCGCCATCGCGACCATCACCGTCATTGGCAACCGCAGTGTCGTCAATGAAGTCATAGCCCGGCAGGACATTGGCATCCAGATCGCTGTGGCTGGCAATGCCGGTATCCAGCACCGCCACCACCACGCCCTCCCCGGTTGCATTGTCCCAAGCTTCAGCGGCCTTGATGCCATAGGCACCGGACAGCCCCCATTGCTCGCCGAAACGCGGGTCGTTCGGCGCGGTAGCGATGGTATGGCGCCGATCAATCTCGACGTACTCGACAGCAGGGTCCGCAGCCAGACGATGCATCAAGGCTTGAGCCTCGATGCGATCCAGCGGCGTGTCCACGTGCACCACGTCCGCACCTACCGCCAACCGGCGCAGGCGCTGCAGCGTGCCAGCCTTGCCAGCGCGTACCGGCAACCCACGTGCAGCGATGGTCAAGACGCGGCCCAGCACGACCCCACCTTCAGCCTGGGCTGTGTCCTTGCGGAATTTGACGATGAAGCGTTGATGCACCGGCGCGGAGTCCAGGCCTGCAAGTTGCACTTCGCCGGCCAAGGCAGGCGCGCACAACAGCAGCGGAAACAACGAAGCAGTGCCAGCTGCCACGAACCCACGGCGAAGCGTACGGCGCGATATGGATGACATTGTTGAACCCTTCTGCATGGAAAGATGCCGCTTGCGCGGCGTCGGCCCTGCTCGGTGCTCCCGGCGCGGACAGCAACCAACACCAGGGCAGAACGCTCCGGATTGGTTCCCCTTCACCAATCCGCCCGCAGACAGTAGGCCGGCGGCTTACGCGCTCCCATCGGCGTTCTACTGAAACCGCTGTCCGGTGCGCCGTCGGAACCTACCAACGCATCAGTCAGGAAAGTGCGCATCCCGCGCTTCAATGCATCGTGACCATCACCAACGCCAACAATTCCTGCCCGCCACGTCCTTCGCCGCAAGTGACGGGCTCACTGCTGAAGCGCTGCTTGCGCGGCCGCATTCCCTGGCAGCACTACATCGGCGAATCCATACTGATCGGCACGCTGCCTCAAGCGGAAACGCAGGACCGTGCCGTGGTCACTGGACTCGTAGCCCGGGCAAACACAGCGCAGCCGGGGCCGTTGACGGAGAGTCTGAGAGTTCGCCTGAGCATTGCTCGCGGGTGCGCTGCGCTTATCCGGGCTACAGACCTGTTGCGAACGAGGCATCCTGCCAATCACAACGCCATGGGGAAACGTGTGTACTGAAGTCCATCAATCAACAAACAAAAGCCCCGGCGAAACCGCCGGGGCCAGATCACATCGCAGCAGAGCAGCAGCGCCTTCAAGCAACCATCCGCTGCCGCTTGACGCTGCTCAACTCAGAACCTGATCGACCAACTGTTTATACGACCGGTATCACCGCTGGCCTTGTCGTTGACACGCAGCTTCCAGTTGCCGTTCAACGCCTCGCTGGACAGGTTGACGTTGAAAGTCTGCTTGATGTCATCCGCGCTGCCACCCGCATAATTGCTCAGCACGTAGACGCTGCCATCGGGTGCCACCAGATCCACTTTCAGATCGCCCTTCCAGGTATGGCTGATATCCACGGTCACCGGTGTCGATGCCGGCGCGTTGCCGCTGCGTCCGGAGACGGCAATGCTGCTTTCCACAGTGGCATTGTCGACGATGGTGACCGCCGTCGCGTTGCTGTAGGTCTGCACGCCACCGCTGCCACCGCCGGTGCTCCAGCTCGCCTGCAGGCTGACGCCGGAGAACGCAGAGTACGCGGACAGCATCACGTGATAAGTGCCAGCAACCGGTGTTGCAAAGCTGCAGCTCTCGGCGTTGCCGGTCTTGTACGGACGGCAATCGTAGGTGGACGTGGTCGGCTGGCTGCCGGCACGCACATACATGTCCGCATCACCGGTGCCGCCGGAGCTGGCGATGACCAGATTGCTCGCCCCTGCGGGAACCTGCACGGTGAAGAACTGCGTGCTGCTGGCAGCGCCCGACAAGCCGGTGATCGGCACGCCATTGTTCAGGACCGTGCCACCCGGGTTTGGATTGCCGCCACCGTTGGCTGCATCCACCACTGCCTTGGCATTGAGAATGCCCGGGCCGATGCTCTGCGATGGCGTGGAGGGGAACGGCGTTACATTGGCCTTGATCAAGGCCTCGACCTGCGCCGGCGTCTTCGGCGTGGTCGAAACCGCCTGCAGCAGCGCGACAACACCTGCCACGTGCGGGGTCGCCATCGAAGTGCCGTTGTAGGCGGCGTAGCTCTCGGTGCCCGGCGTGGTGGTGCCGCTGTTGAGCGTGGACAGGATGTTGGAGCCCGGTGCGGCGATGTCGATCAGTGCACCGTAGTTGGAGAAGCTCGAACGTGCGCCGGTGCTGGTCGTCGATGCCACTGCGATCACGTTGTTGCAGTTGGCCGGCGAGGCATTGGACACATTGGTGTTGTCGTTGCCTGCAGCAATCACCAGCGTGGTGCCACGGCTGACCGCGCCATTGATTGCCGCCTGGGTGGTGCTGCCGCAGGCACCGGAGCCGCCCAGGCTGAGATTGATCACCTCGGCCGGATTCGCGTTGGCCGGTACACCGGATACGGTGCCACCGGAAGCCCAGATGATGGCGTCGGCAATATCCGAATCGTAGCCACCGCAGGTGCCGAGAACGCGCACCGGCACGATCTTGGCGCCATAGGCCACGCCGGCAACGCCCTTGGCGTTGTTGGTGACCGCCGCAATGGTGCCGGCCACATGCGTGCCATGCCAGCTGGAACCCTGTGCGGCATGGATGCCACCGCATTGATTGGCGCTCACCCAATCACCCGGGTCACTGGGGTCGTTGTCGCGGCCATTGCCATCGTTCGACACCGTGGTGTCGTTGATGAAGTCATAGCCCGGCAGCAGATTTGCGGCCAGATCGCTATGTGCGGTGATACCGGTATCCAGCACCGCCACCACCGAGCCGGCGCCATTGGTGACATCCCAGGCTTGGTTGGCCTTGATGCCATAGGTCCCCGAGTAGCCCCACTGCTCGCCATAGCGGGTGTCATTCGGGGTCAGGCGGATGGTATTGAGGCGATCGACCTCGACGTACTCGACATTGGGATCGGCAGCCAGCTTGCGCATCAGGGTTTCCGCCTCGGCCCGATCCAGCTTGGCATCGGCACGGACCACATCCGCGCCTACCGCCAGACGCCGCATGTGCTGCACGCCGATGCTCTTGCCCGCACGTGCCGGCAACGCACGCGCGGCGGAGACCAGGGTTTTCTGCAGGGCGGCATCACCTGCTGCCTGGCGGCTGTCCTGCCGGTATTTGACGATGAAGCGTTGGTGCGTCGGCGCGGAATCAAGGCCGGCCAGATGCACATCGCCGGCCCAGGCCGGCGCACACAGAAGCAGGGATGACAACGACGCAGTGCCAACAACCAACAACCCACGAACGAGCGTACGGCGCGATTTGGATGACATTGATTAGCCCTTCTGCATTGAGAGGAAGCCGCGTGCGCGGCATCAGTCCTACCCGGGGCCCTGCCGGATGCGAAGAGGTTGCTGCCCGGGTAGAACTACCCGAACCAGTCCCCTGTTACCGATTCGTTGGCGGACAGTAAATGGCGGCTGAACCAATGACAAGAGGGTTACAACAGAAACCGTTGCTCCGTCACGTTTACGCAAGTGAGTGATTCGTAAAGAATATTTTATTATTGCTTGGTACTGTTGGGCTGCGCCCCTGGGTGTCCGGACAAAGAAAAGCCCGCTGCGAATGTGCCGCAGCGGGCTTCTTCACTTGCCTGACTCGGAGGCTCAGGCGTCCAGGCGCACCAGCCAGCCGTGGCGGTCAGGCTGACGGCCGTACTGGATGTCGGTCAGTTCCTTGCGCAGCGACATGGTCACTTCACCGGCCGGTGCATTGATGTCGCCCACCGAGAAGCCTTCGCCCTTGAGCTGGCCGATCGGGGTGATCACTGCCGCGGTGCCGCAGGCAAACACTTCGGTGATCTCGCCCGAGCTCACGCCCTGCTTCCACTCGTCGATGGTGACCTGGCGCTCTTCCACGGTCATGCCGCGGTCGCGGGCCAGCTGCAGCAGCGATTCGCGGGTGATGCCTTCCAGGATGCTGCCCGACAGCGCCGGGGTGACCAGCTTGTTTTCCTTGCCGTAAACCAGGAACACATTCATGCCGCCCAGTTCTTCCAGGTACTTGCCCTCGACCGGATCCAGGAACAGCACCTGCGAGCAGCCCTGCGCCTGCGCCTGCTGCTGCGGCAGCAGCGAGGCTGCGTAGTTGCCGCCGCACTTGGCAGCACCGGTACCGCCCTTGGCAGCGCGCGCGTAATCGGTTGACAACCAGATCGCCACCGGCGCAACGCCCTTGGCGAAGTACGGGCCAGCCGGGCTGGCGATGACGTAATAGGTCGCCTTCTGCGCGCCGCGCACGCCGAGGAAGGCCTCGTCGCCGATCATGAACGGGCGGAAGTACAGGCTGGCTTCATCGGCATCGGAGACCCAGTCCTTGTCCAGCGCGACCAGCTGCTTGAGCGACTCGACGAAGATCTCGGCCGGCAGTTCCGGCAGCACCAGGCGGCGCGCCGAACGCTGCAGGCGGGCGGCGTTGGCCTGCGGACGGAAGGTCCACACCGAGCCATCAGCGTGACGGTAGGCCTTGATGCCTTCGAAGATTTCCTGGCCGTAATGCAGCACGGCGGCAGCCGGATCCAGCGAAATCGGGCCGTACGGCGTTACCGCCGCATCGTGCCAGCCGGTGTCCTTGTCCCAGCGTACGGCCACCATGTGGTCGGTGAAGTGCAGACCAAAGCCCGGCTTTTCCAGGATTTTGGCGCGCTCCTCGGCGCTACGCGGATGATCCGAACGGGTGACATCGAAGCTCAACGAAGACTGGGACACCGGATAATTCCTTCCAGATTGCGGGATGGGACAGCCCCGATGCCACGCTGGCAGCGGGGGTGCAGCACAAACCGTCACCGGCAGCCGCCGGCGCGGGCTTACAGCATGCCAGTTTCCAGGCGCGCCGCCTCGGACATCATGTGACGTCCCCACGGCGGGTCGAACACCAGGTCGACGTCGGCCTGGGCCACCGTCGGGATCATCTCCAGCTTGCTGCGCACGTCATCGACCAGGATCTCGCCCATGCCACAGCCCGGCGCGGTCAAGGTCATCTTGACGTCGACCTCGCGCTGGCCATCGTCCAGATGCTTGATATCCACTTCGTAGATAAGCCCAAGATCGACGATGTTGAACGGGATTTCCGGATCAAAGCAGGTGCGGAGCTGTTGCCAGACCAGCTTCTCCACATCCTCGTCGCCGGCATCATCGGGCAGTTCCAAGCCCGGTGGCGGCTCCTTGCCGATGGCGTCACCGTCCTTGCCGGCGATACGGAACAGGTTGCCTTCGACAAATACCGTATAGCTGCCACCCAGTGCCTGGGTGATATAGCCATAACTGCCGGCCGGCAAGGTCACGCTATCGCCCTGCGGCACCATCACGGCCGGGCAATCGCGCTCAAAATGGACAGGTTCACTGCTACGGGAATACATGTAGATGGATATGGGGACGCGGTGGCTACCCGCAATGGCCCCATTTTATCCGACTGGGCGCACTCGCCGCTGAAACGCTATGCTGCGGAATCTGTTCGGGAATGCCCATGTCGCCTGTTTCCACCTCGGCCAGCCCTGCCCGCCACTGGCTCTGGCCCGTTTTACTGTTGTTGGGAAGCATCACCCTCACCATCGCCTGGCTGCTGGTTGCCCTGAGCACCGGCACCCAGGCCGGCTGGATGGCGATACTGGCCGCGCTGGAGGCGGCGTGGATGCTGCGCCTCGGCACCTTCCGGGCCGGCCCGGCGCGCGTTGCGGTGACCCTCCTGGCCACCGTGCTGATCGCGGTGGCGGCCAACTGGCTCATCGCCGCCGCCTATGTCGGCGGACCGATGGGCTTGACCCCATGGGAATCCGCCCTGCGCATGGGCCCGCATTTCGCCTGGACCCTGCTGTCATTGGCCAACGGCCTGGGGGAACTGATCTGGCTGTGCATCGCCCTGCTGGTGGGCTGGCGCCTGGGGCGTTGAATCTCGCTTGATCGCAGCGTCAGTGTGAGAATTCATCGCGGCATGAAACAAAATGTCAGTTTTTGCACATTTCCCCAGCCATGGTCTGCACATTAGGACCAGTTAAAAATTCGTAATTTCATGACTCCCTCGCACCACTCCGCGGAGAGTCATACGTGAGTATCCAGCCACTCAGCCACGCCGTTCGTCTCGCCCTGTTACCCATTTCGACCGCCGCGCTCGCCCTGGGCGCCGCCGGCAGCGCGCTCGCCCAGGACGCTGCCCCCAAGGAAGAAGCCACCAATCTGGACCGCATCCAGGTCACCGGCTCACGCATCAAGCGCGCCGACCTGGAAACCTCCAGCCCGGTTTTCACCATTGACCGGCAGAACATTGAGAGCTCAGGCGCTGCCACTGTCGGCGAGTTCCTGCAGCGCACTCCGGCCATCGCCGGTGCCGCCACCAACCCGCAGGTCAACAATGGCGGCGGCGCGGGTGCGGCCACGGTCGACCTGCGCGGCCTGGGCGTGAACCGCTCGCTGGTGCTGGTCGACGGCAAGCGCTGGATCGGCACCATCTCCAACGCCAATGGTGCGGTGGACGTGAACTCCATCCCGATGGCACTGATCGAGCGCGTTGAAGTCCTGAAGGATGGCGCCTCCGCCATCTACGGTTCCGATGCCATCGGCGGCGTAGTCAACTTCATCCTGCGCAAGGATTTCGAAGGTCTGGAAGCCAGCGCGTTCTATGGCACTTCCTCGCGCGGCGACGCTGACACTCAGCGCTTCGACGCCACCTTCGGCCTGCACGGAGAGAAAGGTCGCCTGATGCTGGGCGCCAGCTACGACAAGGAAGACCAGGTCAGTGCCGCTGACCGCAGTTACTCCAGCCAGCCCTACCAGCTGTATGCAGGCGAAAAGGGCATCGGCGGCACCAGCCGCATCCTGACCGGTCGTTACGTGGTGCCACGTGCGTCGGCAACCGGCGTGGATCTGACCGATCCCAATTGCGGCAGCGGCGCAAACGTCACCCTCACCCGTATAGACGGCCGCCCGGGCTCTTCGACATCGGATTTCCGCTGCTTCAATCCGAACACGGACGTCTATAACTTCCAGGCCGACGGCAACCTCAACCTGACCCCGCAGGAACGCACCTCGTTGTTCATGAGTGGCAACTACCAGCTCACCGACAACATCGAAGGCTTCCTGCTCGGCTCCTGGCTGCGCACCGAGTCCTCGTTCTTCATCGCACCGCTGCCCTTCGATGGCCGTGCAGCAGTGGACAACGTGCCGATCAGCAAAGACAGCATCTACAACCCCTTTGGCGTGGACATCACCGATGCGCGCCTGCGTCTGCGCGACTTCATCCCCACCCGCACCACCCGCTTCGAAACCGAGACCTACCAGATCACCGCAGGCCTGCGCGGCGCATTCGGTGACAGCAGCTGGTCGTGGGACGCCTCCTACGGTTACGGCCGCACGCCACAGACATCCGCCGTGCGCGGCTATCTGTACAGCCCTGGTCTGACCGATGCACTGGGCCCATCGATGATCGACCCGGTCAGTGGCAACCCCATCTGCGTACGTACGCCGGGCAATGCAGCGACCGCCATCGCCGGCTGCCTCCCGGTCAACTTCATGGGCCCGGCACCTGACCCGAGCACCGCGGTGGGCCAGGCACAGCTGGCCGCGCTTGAGCTGATCAACCCGACCATCCACAGCAGCAACGAGAACGATCTGAAGGTCTTCAACGCCAACGTCACCGGCGATCTGTTCCAGCTGCCGGCCGGTGCCGTATCACTGGCGGTGGGCGTGGAACGCCGTGAAGAATCAGCCAGCTCCAGCAGCGACTTCCTGACCATCATCCCGCCAGGGGACACGGTCTGCAAAATCACCCAGGAAGCCTGTACCTTTGGCGACATCTCGGGCAAGTTCGACGTCAATGAAATCTATGCCGAGGCGCTGATCCCGGTGCTGTCCGACATGCCATTCGCCGAGAAGCTGAACTTCTCGTTGGGTACACGTTATTCGGACTACTCCAACTTCGGCGGCACCACCAACTCCAAGATCGGCATGGAGTGGAAACCGTTCGCTGACCTGCTGGTTCGCGCCACCTATGCGGATGTCTTCCGCGCACCCACCATCGGTGACCTCTACTCGCCCACAGTGCCCAGCGCCAGCACCTACACCGATCCCTGCAACGGTTACACCGGTGGCAATCCCACCGCCTGCGCAGGCGTCCCAACCGACGGTTCCTTCCGCCAGAGCAACAACCAGGTGACCTCATTCCAGGTTGCCAACTCCGCGCTGGTGCCGGAAGAAGGCGACGTGTTCACCTACGGCTTCGTCTACAGCCCGAGCTGGCTGGAGGGCTTCAGTGTCACCGCCGACTACTGGCGCGTGAATCTGGACAAGTTCATCACCAACCTGCCCGAGAACGTACTGCTGAACCAGTGTTTCAACTTTGGTCGCTTCTGTGACACCTTCGTCCGCGACAGCGCGGGTGACGTTGCGCAGATGACCAACATCACCGGCAACTTCGGTACGTTGAAAACTGCAGGTATGGACCTCGGTTTCCGCTACGTCTTCCCGGAAGGCGCATGGGGCAAGTTCAGCTGGAACCTGGACACCACCTATCTGGCCCAGTACGACGTGCAGCTGCTGGCCGGTGACCCGAGCAGCAACGTCGGTGCCTTCCCGGGCATTCCGGAGAGCACCGGCCTTGCAGGCACTTTCGTCGACAACGCCTCGTCGGGCTTCGGCAACATGGCCCGCTGGCGCGCACTCAACGACCTGACCTGGTCGCGTGGCAACCTCAGCGCCAGCCTGACCACCCGCTACGTGCACCACGTGTACGAAGCACCTGACGTAGCCGATGTCACCGAGCCGGGCTATGTCGCCAAGCGTCGGGTTCCGTCCTTCACCCAGACCGACCTGCAGATCGGCTACCGCTTCGAAGACCTGAAGAACAGTTCCATCCAGATCGGCGTGCGCAACCTTACTGACCGCCAGCCGCCGTTGATCTATTCTGGCTTCAACGCCTCGACGGATATGCGGACCTACGATGCAATCGGCCGTTTCTACTGGATGCGCTGGACTGCCCGCTTCTGAGCCAGCAACAGCAACAACACCATCCGCCGCGGCCGATGCCGCGGCGGATGTACAGGGTGCGGACCTGCGTCATTACATCCGCACCTACGACCACAGTTTGCCCGCCGAAATGTGCGGCAAACTGATCGCGTCCTTCAACTCGCTGTCCCGTTTCCAGCAACGCAACGGCCGCGGCGTACGCCCGGGCCTGGACGACAGCGCCTGGACCGAACTGGACGTGAGCCGCCTTTCCGATGCGGGATTCCTCACCTACTTCCGTCAGCTGATCAGCAATGCACTGCAGCGATACAACGCCGATGTCGGCCTGCCAATCGCGGTGCCCGACAGTCCGCTGCTCAGCCCCTTGATCCTCAAACGCTACCGCGCCGGCAGCGAGGAAAAGTTCCAGACCCACTTCGATTCGATCAATGAGGTCTGCGACCGCTACCTGGTCTTCCTGTGGTACCTCAATGACGTGGAAGCCGGTGGTGAAACCTGGTTTCCCGGCCTGCATACCGGCGTGGCACCGCGCACTGGAAGACTGCTCATGTTCCCCCCGTACTGGATGTACGCCCATCAGGGCAAGCCATCCCCCGCGCAGGACAAGTACATCCTCTCCACCTACCTCAGGTTTCCCCAGCGTCAGTCGAGCGTATAACCGTAACGCACTACCCACGGCGCAAGAATGGCCAGGGTTTCATCGCTGAAATGGGCGCGATAGCTGCGCCACCGGCCTACCGCCGAGGCGTTGAGCGGCTGTACCACCTGCGAGTAGCTGGGCGTGTTGATGCGACGCGCTCGTGCGCTTGCGTGGTTGGCAAAGGAGAGCTGCTGTTCCTGTGCAGGCAGTGCCAGGAACGCCATCAAGGCCGAGAGCACCGCAGGAAGATCGTCCACCAGGTCCTCATAGCGCAGCACGTGCACGCGCGCCGGCACCCGATCGCGTTGCTCGTGCCACCAGTGCATGATCGCCGCGTAAGTGCGTGCAGTGGACTCCAGCGAGGTGAACGCCAAGGCGCCGCCATTGATTCCAAACGCCTGCATATAGCAACTCAGCACACAGTCGCAGGGATGGCGCAGCAGCAACAGCCAGTCCGCCTGCGGGAACAAACGCGCCACATAGGGCAAGCGCGTCATGGTCAGCGGGTACTTGTCCACCAGCCGACCTTGCAGCGACAGGTGTCGCCTGACCTCGTTCCAGTAGCGTTGCCTGGCCGCAGCAAGCGCCGCCGGCGACAGCGCATCCAGAGCGGCCCCCAGGTCATCGTCGCGCCACGTGGGCGTGCTGCGCAGTTGTTCGATCACCACCTCCAGCGCCGGCCGCTCATCCAGCACGTCCAGATCCGGATGCACATCCAGTATCCGTTCCAGCAACGTCGTTCCCGAGCGCGGAAACCCCACCAGGAACACCGGATCACTGGGCCGGGCAGGAGCATCCGGCAAGGCCTGCGCCCACGCCTTGGGCGCAGCCTGCAACAAGCGCTGTTGCAACCAGTCCAGTACCGGCGGCATGCGGCCTGCAGGCAAGCGCTGTTCGAATGCTGTCACCGCCGCTGCATGCGCCGATGCCAAGGCCTGCATCGCGTGGTCGACCTGCCCGAGCTGGTCATGGTTGCGCGCCAGCTCGAACTGCAGCTGCGCCTGCATCGCTGGCGCGACCTCCTGCAGCAGCGCCTGCTCGGCATGCTGGATGGCTACCTGTGGCTGCTGCTGCCGACGCATCACGCGCGCCATGGCCAATTCATACATTCCCGAGCTGCCGTGCTCAGCGCGCGGATCAATCCCGCGCAATACCTCCGCCGCCTCGTCCAGCCGGTTCAGGCGCTCCAGCAACAGGGCGAATTGAATCCGCGGCTCGATGGCATCCGGGGCTTCGGTGATCAGTTGCCGGTACAGCTGCTGCGCGGCAGTGTCACTGCCGGCCTGCGCCAACAACCAGGCCAAGGCACGGCGCTCGCCGTGGTCCAGCGACGCCTCCTCCACGCCGGCGAGACAGGCTGCAAGTTCCTCGAACCGTTCCATCTCTGCCAGGCTCTGTGCATACGCCAAGCGCACGTCAATCGCCCCCGGCTCCCTTGCCAGGGCAGTCGCCAGGCATCCATTGGCGTCGGCAAAGCGTGCCTGTCCCAGCAGCGCCAACCCATAGCCGAGCAGCCACGCCACATCCTCCGCACCCAGCGCACGGGCGCGTTCAAACGCCGTGCCTGCGGCAGCCGCATCGGCATCTTCAAGACAGACGTTGCCCAGGTTCATCCACACGCTCAGCGAATCCGGCTGCAACTCGGCGGCGCGGGAAAGCCAGTCGCGTGCGTCCTGCACCCGTCCCTGTGCGGCCAAGGCCAGCGCCAGCACCTCCATCCCCGCTGCGGAACCAGGCGTTGCGGCGAGCAGACGGCGCATCGCCGTTTCCGCCGCATCGTGGCGGCCCTGCTGCAGATCCTCCAGCGCGCGTTCCAGCTCAAGCTGCATCAAAGCCCCCGATGGTTACAACTGAACCTTTCCGCATAGCGGCGAAATCTTAATTTTCGACAATCCAAGCGCAAACGCGCGCATGTCTTTCGCCGCGTGCCAGCACGCAGCATAGGTTCTGTTCGGGGACTTGGTAAGTCACTCTTCTCTCTGCACAGGTCAGACCCTACTCAGCCCAACATCAATGGGCACGACGGTCAGCCCCGAACCTACCCGGCAGCTGCCGGGTTTTTTTTCGCCACGGCAGGAACGGCCCGCGGCATTCTGAAATTTTCATTCCCGTTGCCAGATCCCAATGGCCATGCGATGTTCTGCTCGCCAACGCGGGTACAGCGGCACAAGCGAAATTCTCGAACCCCTTTCATTCCGAACAACAGGGTTGTGAAGACGAGGTGAGAATCCAACACCACTCCCTGCACGCGTCCCAGGCCCTGGATCTGTCCAGCCAGCCGGCTGGAAGCGTGCACGCCACGACCGGCTACGGCAGGGGCGCCCGCCTGCTGATTCCCGCCGGCTGGGTAAGCGTCACCCTGGTGTTGACCGGATTGTTGGAGATAGGCAGTGGTGATGCCCCTTGGCAACTTGCTGCCCATCACCTGCAGTTGTGGCTGGAAGGCGAACTGCGCCTGTCCAACCGCAGTCATGCCTGGTGGCTGTGCATCACCGCACCCGCTGCGCTGTGGGAACGATTGCCGCGCCCGCCAACGTCGAGCAACCATCTCATTCCACGCGAAATAAGCTGCGACAAGGAAGTGGCACGCGCGGTATTGCACCTGGCGCGAAAGCGCTGCTTCAGCAACAGCCGCGATACGTCCGCTGTCCAGGATGGCATGCTCGTGCTGCGCGACATGCTGCTGGAGCGCCAGCAATCACTGCATGGCCAACTCAACCGCTGCAGCGGTCGCACCGCACTGCGGCGACACCAGACCATGTTGCGCTTGTTACGCGTGCAACACCTGATCCGCTGCAATGTGGATGCACGCCTGGACCTCAATCGGCTGGCGGCGATCGCCAATTATTCTCCCCCGCATCTGATCCGCATCTATCGCGAAGTCTTTGACGAAACCCCGTTTGAATATGCAACCCGCCTGCGCCTGCAGCGGGCCTGGGACCTGGTCTGCACCACCGAGCTCTCCATCTGCGAAATTGCGGACGCGCTGGGCTTCGAGACCGAAAGCGCCTTCTGCCGCGCTTTCAAGCAAACCTACGCCTGCACCGCCAGCCAGGCGCGTCGAAGCGGCGGCGCCAATCGCACCTGCATCGACATGAGTGTTGCCACGCCTGAACACGGCAATCAGGCCGAGCTCGCGACCTCGTAAACAATCTGGGGGACGTTGCTGGCAACTCCCCGCTGCGGGTCACCCCGTGCGGCCAAGCCAGACCGTGTCGCCGCCCCCTTGCTGCCGTGCCCGCGGTGCCTGCGCACTGACACCTGCCGTGCCGTGCAGCGCCCAGTACCTCACCCGACCCGATCACGATGCCGCGCCAAGGCGCGCTGTCGCCACAAGGTTCACCCTCGGTCCAAACAGATAGGGCATGGATCAAGGGTGGGCTGCGGCGGAATGCGCCATGCCGGAGGGAACGCCGCGTTCCCGGAAACCACCGATCCGCCAATCGTCTTCGTCCCGTACCCGCCAAAATGCCGTGGATGTCTGCCGCGCCCCCGCATCCGCCCGCATGTACCGGAGTCCGCAATGGCACGGCACAGCAGCGCACTTTTTCTCTGTACAGGTGAGGTGATCAGCATTGCGTTGCGTCTGAAGTGAGTAGGGCTTCACAAAAGCCCAGCCGACGACCGGAGACATCGCGGTTACACCACGCGTTGTCAGAGCAGACACCTCGCCGTCGTCGTCCGTTCACACAGACATGGGGGTAGCCGCAGTGGGAATCCGACATCATTCACTTCAGGGCGCGCGCTCGATCGAGCCCCCCCTGCTACGGCCTGACTGTATCCATGCCATCAGCGCATATGGCAAAGGCTGCCGCCTGTCGATTCCAGCCGGCTGGATAAGCGCTACGCTGGTACTCAGCGGCCGCCTGGAGCTGAGCAACGGCGACCTGCCCTGGCAACTGCCCGCACGCCAGTTGCAGCTGTGGATGGATGGCAACCTGCGCCATGGCAGCCGCGAGCAGAGCTGGTGGCTATGCGTCACCGCACCGGCTGCGCTCTGGCAGAAGCCGCCCAAATCCACCGCCGCCATCGTCAACTGCCTCATCCCCCGTGAGCTGCGCTGTGACCCCGATCTGGCGCGCGCCATGCTGCGCCTGTACCGCTCCGGCAACCTGGAGCTGAACCCGGATTCGACCGACGCCGCCTACCGGTTGGGCTTGCTGCGCGATGCCCTTATCGAACGTCAGCAGCCCTTGCAGATCCAACTTGAGCGCTGCAGCGGTCGCACACTGATGCGCCGTCATCAGACGCTGCTGCGCCTGTTGCGGGTGCAGCACCTGATCCGCTGCACCATCGAAACCCGTCTTGACCTGGTCAGCCTGGCAGCGGCCGCCAACTACTCGCCTACCCACTTGATCCGCATCTACCGCGAGGTCTTTGGCGAGACCCCGAGCGAGCATGCCGCGCGCCTGCGCAACAAGCGCGCGCTGGAGTTGGTGTGCAACACCGATCTGTCAGTGTGCGAAATCGCCGAATCCCTGGGTTTCGAAAGTGAAAGCGCATTCTGCCGCGCGTTCAAGCATGCCTTCGGCTGCACTACCACCGCCGCAAGGCGCGGCCAGCCAGTGCAGGACCGCGCCCTGGCCGCACCGATGCTGCTGCCGGCGGGCAACACCACGGCTGAATCCACAGTGCGCGGATGGGCGGTGGCCTCCTGACCACCACCGCAGACCTCAGTGCCCGCCGTCCAGCGCCTTCAGTTCACTGACAAGTGCACTCGCCGCCTCGGCACCATCGCCGTACAACATGCGGGTGTTGTCGGCATAGAACAGCGCATTCTCGATACCGGCAAAGCCGGTTCCCTTGCCGCGCTTGATGACGATGGTATTCCTTGAATTGACCACATCCAGGATCGGCATGCCATAGATCGGGCTGCTTGGATCGGTTCTGGCCACCGGGTTGACCACGTCGTTCGCACCGATCACCAACGACACATCGGTGGTCGCGAACTCCGGATTGATATCGTCCATGTCGGCGATCAAGTCGTACGGCACGCCCGCCTCGGCCAGCAGCACGTTCATATGCCCGGGCATGCGCCCGGCCACCGGATGGATCGCGAACTTCACCTTGACCCCGCGTTCGATCAGGCGCTGCGCCAGTTCCCATATCTTGTGCTGGGCCTGCGCTACCGCCATGCCGTAACCGGGCACGATCACCACACGTTCGGCGAAAGCCATCATCGCGGCCACGTCGGAGGCTTCGATCGGCTTCTGCGTACCGCTGATCTCCGCCCCCTGCCCGCCGCCGCCGAAGTTGGAGAACAGCACGCCGCTGATCGGCCGGTTCATCGCCTTGGCCATCAAGCGGGTCAGCAGGATACCGGCCGCACCGACCATCATGCCGGCGATGATCAAGGCCTCGTTGCCGAGCACGTAACCTTCAAACGCCACTGCCAGGCCGGTGAAGGCGTTGTACAGCGAGATGACCACCGGCATGTCGGCGCCGCCGATCGGCAATGTCATCAGCACACCCAATGCCAACGCCACCACGAAGAAACCGATGATGGCCAAAGGCTGCAGGCTCACCGCCGCCCATACCCCCAGCACCACCATCGCCAACGCGACCAGCAGGTTGAAGGCTTGTTGCCCGGGGAAGGTGACACGCTTGTCCAGGCGTCCATCCAACTTGGCCCAGGCAATGACCGAACCGGACAACGACACCGCGCCGATCGCCGAACCGATTACCGCCAACGCCAGCACCGTATTGGACGGCAACCGTGCCGCCAGGTCGGCGATGGCCTGCGCGCTCCAATGATTGGTATCGCGGTTGGCAAGATCGGAAAAACGCAGCAGTTCCACCGCGCCGATGGCCGCGGCCGAGCCACCGCCCATGCCGTTGTACAAGGCGACCATCTGCGGCATGTCGGTGATGGCCACTTTCTTGGCCGACACCCAGGCCAGGCCCGTGCCCAGCACCAGGGCCACGGCGATCAATGCGATGTTGTGCAGACCCGGCAGGAAGAATGTGGCAGCGGTGGCGATCAACATGCCGGCACCGGCCCATTGGATGCCGCTGCGCGCGGTCCTGGGCGAGGCCATGCGCTGCAGGCCCAGCAGGAACAGCGTGGCAGCGACCAGATAACTCGTATTGACCAGGATCGATATGCTCATGCACCGGCCTCCAGAGCCGTGTCTACAGGGCGAGGAGACTGCTTGTCGAGGCGATGGTGCTCGCGCATTTCAATGGCGGTTTTCAGCAACCCGATCATGCCCAAGCCGAACGCCACCATGCCCAGTGCCAGCTGCGACAATGCGGTGGTGGGGGTCAGGGCCGCGCCCAACAATCCGAGCAGGATCGGCAGCAGGGCCTGCGCACTGATCAGCCACAGCATCAGGCCTCCCTTGCGCGGGTCCTCCCAGACTTTCTTCGACATCCTGTTCTGGGTCTTGGCCGGATCCTGCAACGAGGACATGCCTACGCCCACGCCTGCATACAACAGTGCACTGTTATAGGCATCAAGCGCGCCCGCCATGCCATTGAACAGTGGCCGCGCCGCATAGGCGAACGCCACCAGCAAGGCCGGATACTGCAGGTAGCTGAGCCACTGGAAAACCTGCCGTGCATTGACCGCGGGGCGGCCGGCGATACCGATGGGGAGGCTCACTTGTCCTTCCCTTCCGGCTTCTTCGAGCTCTTGAACATGTCCAGCATGCGCTCGGTCACCACATAGCCGCCGGCCGCGTTGCCCGCCCCGAGGGCCACGGCGATGAAGCCGATCACCTTCTCAAGCGTTGTGTCCGCATGGCCGAGTACCACCATTGCACCGATCAGCACGATGCCATGGATGAAATTGGAACCGGACATCAAGGGGGTGTGCAGGATCACCGGCACCCGCGAGATGATCACGTGGCCGGCAATCGCTGCCAGCATGAAGATGTACAACGCTACGAACCCGTCGCTCATTGTTTGCTCTCTCCGAGGCTGGAAGCGCCTGTCCGGCATCATAACCATGTGGCCGAAGCCGGCGCGACCGTTGCGTTGTCAACCGATTCGCCCCTCGCGCGTTATACCTCCCAGACACACCCACGACCGGAACGTTACCCTGTGCTGGTGACCAGCCCCCCCCTGATGCCGCCTGCGGCTGTACCTGCCTCGCTGGACGCGTTCCTGGCGGGCATCGGCCCGCGCGCATTCCGTTTCGCCGAGGCAGGCCTGCGCCAGCGCGACGATGCGCTGGACGCGGTCCAGGACGCCATGGAGCGCATGCTGGGCTACCGCGAGCGGCCCGCGGAGGAATGGACGGCATTGTTCTGGAGCATCCTGCGGCGGCGCATCATCGACCTGCAGCGCCGCCGCAGCTTCCGCCTGAAGTTCTGGGCGCCCCAGGAAGACCACGACCAGGACAGCACCATCGACTGGGCCGACGAAGGCCCCGGCCCTGCACAGACACATGAACAGCAGCGCGCGTACACGCAGTTGGTACACGCCATGCGGCAGCTGCCAGCCCGCCAGCGCGAAGCCTTCAGCCTGCGCGTGCTGCAGGAACTGGACGTGGCCACCACCGCCAAGGCGATGGGTTGCTCGGAAGGCTCGGTAAAAACCCACCTGTCGCGCGCGCGCGACGCATTGCAGAAACAACTGGAGGCCTCGCGGTGAACCGCCTGCCCACACATCCCGACGCATTCGACCATCAGGCCCGGCAGCTGCAGCAGCAGGCCGATGCCGCATTGTCCCCGGCCACCCTGGCGCGGCTGCGGCAGGCCCGCCAGCACGCCAGCATGACGAAAACGCCGTCGGTATGGCGCCGCCATCGCTGGTGGCTGGCGACCGCCTGCTCGGCGCTGCTGGCGGTGCCGGTAGCGATGCAGTTCAACCACAGCGCGCAGCCACCGGTTGCCCCTGTGGTCGCTGGCCAGAACACCGACACTGGCGATGACACCTTGCTGTTCGACGAAAGCCCTGAGCTGTACTTGTGGCTTGGTTCCGACAATCTGGCGATGGAATGATGATGAAGACCTTGCTGCCTTACCTGCTGTTGCTGGCCTGCGCCAGCGCTCCGGCCGCCGCCCAGCAACAGCTGCCCGAATGGGACCAGCTCACCCCAGCCCAGCGCGAGACGCTGATCGCACCGGTGCGTGATCGCTGGAACAGCTCCTCCCCCGAACGCCGCCAGCGCAGCTACGAGCATGCCCGCAGCTGGCAGCAGATGACCCCACAGCAGCGCGAGCAGGCCCGTCGCGGCATGCACCGTTTCGAGAACATGTCCCCGGACCAGCGCCGCGACGCGCAGGCACTGTTCGACAAGATGCGCGGCATGGACAAGGAGCAGCGCCAGCAACTGCGTGAACAGTGGAACAGGATGAGCGTGGAACAGCGCCGGCAATGGGTACAGGCCAATCCACCGGCACCGCGCCCACCGCGCTGACCTGATCTGGTAGTGCCGAGCCATGCTCGGCAGGGGCTTTCCAGCGAAACGCCGCCCTCACCCCAACCCCTCTCCCGCAAGCAGGAGAGGGG
>NZ_DAMBKV010000024.1:0-13039 GCF_032066555.1 Stenotrophomonas sp. | reverse complement strand
CTACAGCGGTACGGTAGTGCCGAGCCATGCTCGGCAGGGGCTTTCCCAGCGAAAAACCGCCCTCACCCCAACCCCTCTCCCGCAAGCGGGAGAGGGGCTACAGCGGTACGGTAGTGCCGAGCCATGCTCGGCAGGGGCTTTCCCAGCGAAAAGCCGCCCTCACCCCAACCCCTCTCCCGCAAGCGGGAGAGGGGCTATCGCCTGCGCGCCGCCGGCCTGTAGTGCCGAGCCATGCTCGGCAGGGGCTTTCCCAGCGAAAAGCTGCCCTCACCCCAACCCCTCTCCCGCAAGCGGGAGAGGGGCTACGGCGGTACGATAGTGCCGAGCCATGCTCGGCAGGGGCTTTCCCAGCAAAAAGCCGCCCTCACCCCAACCCCTCTCCCGCAAGCAGGAGAGGGGCTACAGCAGTCACACCGGCGGAATTTCGCCACCTGCCGGTCGTTGCGGCCACACGGTCTTGGCCAGCAACTCATCGTTCCAGTCGAACGACAGCTTGCCTTCCTTCAGGAACAGCGCCACGAAGTTGTAGACGTTGCGCGCGAACATTTCGCTGGCGTGCACCGCACCCATGCTGGCCAGGTTGAGCGGACCAGCAACCGTCACGCCGCCGACCTCGATGGTTTGCCCCGGCTGCGTTGCCTCGCAGTTGCCGCCAGTCTCGGCAGCCAGATCGACGATCACACTGCCTGGGCGCATACCCGCCACCATCGCCGCGGTGACGATCTTCGGTGCCGGACGGCCGGGCACGGCAGCGGTGCAGATCACCACGTCCACCCCTTTCAGGTGTTCGGCCAAGCGTCGCTGTTGTTCAGCGCGCTCCGCGTCGGTCAGCTGCCGGGCATAGCCGCCCTCGCCGGCAGCGCTGACGCCCAGGTCCAGGAACTTGCCACCCAGCGACTCGATCTGCTCACGCGTCTCAGGACGTACATCGAAACCTTCAACCGCTGCGCCCAGGCGCTTGGCTGTGGCAACGGCCTGCAGGCCCGCAACACCGGCACCGACAATCAGTACCTTGGATGGGCGGATGGTGCCGGCGGCAGTTGTCAACATCGGGAAGAAACGCGGCGCAAGCTGCGCAGCGATCAGGGTTGCCTTGTAGCCAGCCATGCCGGCCTGCGAACTGAGCACATCCATCGCCTGTGCGCGCGTGGTACGTGGCAATCGTTCCAACGGAAACGTCTGCAACTGGCGGGCCTGCAACGCCGCCGCGCGCGCGGGATCGGCTTCGGGCTGCACCCCGCCAACCAGCACCGCTGCCGTCTTCAGGCGCGCAATGGTCGGCAAGGACGGGGCCTGTACGCATAACACCAGATCTGCAGCTTCCAGCGCGTCACCCAGCTGGGCCCCTGCATCCACATAGGCCTGGTCGGGGAACCCCGCAGCCGCGCCTGCGCCGGCCTGCAGGTGTACCTGCGCGCCGGCTGAAACAAGTTTCTTCACCGTTTCCGGCGTGGCGGCAACGCGTCGCTCGCCTTCGGCGGTTTCCTTCAACACCCAGACATCTACGGCCATTCCAGTCCTCGATGCGCAGCGGATCAACCGCCGGATCGTAGCAAAGCCGGTGCCCTGTGCGGCAGCCCCAGGGCTGCCAAGCCGCCAATCAGTTGGCTACGCCCTGCGGTTCCAGCCGATCGATCACGCCCTGCATGGCGGTGTCGAAGGCGCCGTCATCCACATGTGGACGCAAACGTTCCAGCCGCACCATCACCGCCAGTTCTTCCGGCGAGGCCACGCAGAAACGGATGCCGCGGCGGTTGACGAACAGCAGTCGCGAAGAAATCGGACTCACCCAGGACAACTTGCCGGCCTGCATCTTGCCGTCCTTGTCGATGAAATCCAGCCAGGTGCCGATTTCCATCCTGCGGAAACGTTCGGCGTCGCTGTCGTCGAAATCCTCGGCCTTGGTCGCATTGCCGAACTCGATGGCCGGGGTTTCCGGCGCCGGCGGCGTCGGCAAGGCCACCTGCGGCAGTTCCGGCAAGGCCCGCTCCAGTTCCGGCCGCAGTTCAGCGATGGACTGCAGGGTGTCGTGCAAGGCGTCGATCGCGGTGGTGCCACCGTCGCCATGCAGGCCAACACTGGCAAACACCTTGCGCAGCCCGGGCTGGCTGGATTGCAGCCATGGCTTGCCGACGATATGGCGGCGTGCTTCGGCCACTTCTTCCAGCACATCGTCGGCCAGCTTCAACGCTTCGGCCACACCTTCACCTTCCTCGCCTTCGCGCAGCAGGGTAAGGGTCAGATGGTGATTCCAGGGCTGGCGCAGGAAGTCTTCGATGGCCTTGGGCAGGCTGACGTCGGCAACCCGCTTGTCCAGCTCGGCGCTTGCGCGATTGCGGGCGACTTCCAGTTTCTCCTGGCCACGTTGGGTCTCGGCTGCGCGCCGCTCGGTGATCTCGATACGCCGCCGGTGCTGGGCCAGGAAGTCGCGGAACTCTTCTTCCAGGGTGAGGAAGATCGCCAGGTTCTCATTGAACTCGGCGGTCAGCCTTTCAATGATTTCCTCGACCTTGCCCATCAGCGCGCGCTCGGCCTGGCTTTCCCCGGCATTGCCCTCGCAGGCCTCGGCCAGCGAGTTGAGCAGCTTGCGCGCCGGATGGGTCTTCTGCACGAACATGCGCCGGTCGAGCATGGCGACTTTGACGAAGGGCACGACCAGACGCCCGATCAGCTCGCGCGAACGCCCTTCCAGGTCACGTTCGTCGAGCATCACGTCGAACAGCATGCCGACCAGGTCGATCGCATCTTCGTCCTGGGGGTCCAGATGCGCCTGTTGCGGGTCCACCCCGAGGCGCGTGGCACCGGACAGCACTTCACTCTTGAGCCGTTGCGCCAGCGATTCGCCATCCTCGCCCACCGCCGCGCGCAGGGTTGCGCTGGGCGTGGCCTGCAGCAGCGACAACACCGACATCATCTCGCGCTGGTTCAAGGAGCGCTGCTGGCCGGCGCCGGCATGCGCGGCATCGGCCGCAGACGCCGACGCCCCTTCGCGGGTCTGCCGACTCTGCGCCAGCAGCTCGTGCAGCGCCTCCAGCACCATGTTCTGCGAACTGCCATAGGCCTGTTCGGCCTCGAAACCCGCCGCTGCCTGCGCGGCAGCCTGGCCGGCCATGCTGCCGCGGCGCTGGTTCCAGCGCTCGGAAAAGCGCCGCGCCCACATCGGCGCATGGCCCGGGTCGAATCCTTCCTCTTCTTCCTGCGCAGCCTGCGACACCTGCTCGACCGGCGAGCGTTGCGGACCGGGCCGGCGCGGCGCGGCGATCTCGGGGGCGACACCGGCCTGGGCCAGGCGCTCGTCCACGGCTTCGTACAGCTTGCCGATGCCGGCGGCGAACTCGCGTTCGCACAACTTGAACAGCACCAGCCGCACTTCAGCGGCCAGGTCGCAGGTATAGAACGCCTCGTGCACGGCCACGCCGATGTGCTCCGGGCCGATCGGATTGGTGTCGGCATCCAGCGTCGACACCCCCGCCACCCAGGCCAGGCGGTGATCGATGCGCAGCAACACCTGCTTCCAGTCGCGCAGCAGCACGGTGGCAAAATTGCGTACGGCCAGGCGCGATTCAAGAATGTGTTCGGGGACCAGGCTCAAACCGCCGTCGCCCTGCCCGGCCAGCACGCTCTCTGCCGACTGTGGGCTGCCGGCTTCCAGCGCGGCCCAGGCCTGTTGCAGGTGGGCATCGAACCGACGGGAGATCTCATCACGCCGGCGGCGCAGCTCACGCATGCCGTCCAGAAACGCCAGCTGCGAGGGGCCCGCCGTCTCGGCACGATCGAACAAGGCATCGTCAAAGCCCGCCAGCACCTTGGCAAAGGCCTGCGACAGCACTGGCAGGGCGGCCTCACGGGCCACGCCAAGCAGGTTCTGGTTACGACCGGGCTGACCGGCGGGATGCGGATTGGACATCATGCGCAAAGGCTCCACACCCTTACAGGCGCTGGTCTTCTGATAAACAAATTGGGAAATGCAGACACGGCCCCCGAAACCGCACGCGCATGGTAGGCGGAGAAGATGAACAGGGTCAGTGATGCAGTCCGCACTTCCTACCTCATGAGCCCTTCCCCGCAATACCAGCCATGCTAAGCGTGTCAGCGATTATTAGCGACCCGTAGCTTGTTCAGGCCACACGACACAGCGCACAAAACCGCCGCTGGCTCCCGCTAAACGGCCGGTACATGGGCGACGTCTATAATCACTGGCCGCCTCAGCTCCCGTGAACCATGTCCGACAACTGCTTCCTGCAAGCGCTGGATCAGCGCCATTCGGTGCCCTCCCTGCAACTGGGCGAGCCGGCGCCGGACCCTGCCACCGTGCTGCGCATGCTGCAATCGGCCGTACGCGTCCCAGATCACGGCAAGATGGTGCCGTTCCGGTTCCTGCGCCTGCAGGGCGAAGCCCGCCATGCGCTGGGCGAGTTTCTGGCCCGGCGCAGCCGCCAGCGCGACCCCAATGCGGCCGAGGCCGCGGTGGAAAAGGACCGCCAGCGCTTCTCCCATGCACCGCTGATCATTACCGTGATCGCCCGCTTGCAGGACAACCCCAAGGTCCCCGCGCAGGAACAGCTGCTCACCGCCGGCTGCGTGTGCTTCGCCCTGCTGCAGGCCGCGCAGGGCTGCGGTTTCGGGGCGCAATGGCTGACCGCGTGGATGGCCAGCGATCCGGAAGTCGCCCGCCACCTGGGCCTGGCCGACAATGAGCAGATCGTTGGTTTCATCCATATCGGCACCCCCAGGATTGCCGTCCCCGACCGCGAACGCCCCGATCCGGCCATGCTGCTGCAGGACTGGCAGCCATGAATGCCGGCAGTGCCCCACTGCAGCCGCTCTACCTGATCGACGCCAGCCTGTACGTCTTCCGCGCCTGGCATTCGATTCCCGACGAATTCCAGGATGCGCAGGGCTGGCCGGTAAACGCAGTTCACGGTTTTGCCCGCTTCCTGCTCGACCTGCTTGAACGCGAGCGCCCACAACATATCGCCGTGGCCTTCGACGAAGCGCTGGACAGCTGTTTCCGCCACGCGCTGTATCCGGCCTACAAGGCCAACCGTGATCCGGCCCCGGAGGAACTGCGCCGCCAGTTCGCCCATTGCAAGGCGCTGTGCGCCGCCTTGGGCCTGGAAGTACTGGCCGACCGCGAATACGAGGCTGACGACCTGATCGGCAGCGCCCTGCATGCCAGCCGCGGCCGCCTGCGCGGGGTCATCGTCTCGGCCGACAAGGACTTGTCGCAGCTGCTGTCGGAACACGACGAGCAATGGGACTACGCCCGCAACCAGCGCTGGGGGGCCGACGGGGTGAAGGCACGTCAGGGTGTGCATGCACACCAGGTCGCCGACTACCTGGCGCTGAGCGGCGACGCAGTGGACAACATTCCTGGCGTATCCGGTATCGGGGCCAAGTCAGCGGCCGTGCTGCTGGCGCATTTCGGCAGCATGGACGCCCTGCTCGAGCGCATTGATGAAGTGCCGTTCCTGCGCCTGCGCGGCGCCGCCACCATGGCGGTACGGCTGCGCGAGCAGCGTGAGCAGGCCTTGCTGTTCCGCCAGCTGACCACGGTTGCCTTGAACGCACCGCTGCACAACGCCGCCGGCGGCTTCGTGCGTGCCAATGGCGACGGCGACATGCTCGGCGGGCTGTGCGAGGCGCTTCGGTTTGGCCCGATGACCCGGCGCCGACTGATGACTGCGGCCGGCCTGCAATCCCCTTCCACTCCAGCCAACGAGTTCGCATGAGCCATAACACTGCTGAACCCCGCGTCGTCTACGAAGGCAAATACCAGCGCATGCTGGTGCGCGGCACCTGGGAGTACAGCGAGCGCACCCATGCCGGCGGGCTGGCCGCGATCATCATCGCGGTCACCCCCGATGACGAGGTGCTGTTCGTCGAGCAGTTCCGCGTGCCGCTGCAAGCGCGCACCATCGAGATGCCGGCAGGGCTGGTTGGCGATATCGATGCCGGTGAATCCATCGAGGTGTCGGCCGTGCGCGAGCTGGAAGAAGAAACCGGCTGGACCGCCGACCATGCCGAAGTGCTGATGATCGGCCCCACCTCCTCCGGCGCCAGCAGCGAGAAGATCGCCTTCGTGCGTGCCACCGGCCTGCGCAAGGTCGGCGAGGGCGGCGGCGATGCCAGCGAGGACATCACCGTGCACAGCATCCCGCGTCAGCGCGCTGCAGCCTGGCTGGTGGAGAAAATGGGCGAAGGCTATGAGCTGGACGCAAAACTCTGGGCCGGCCTGTGGATGATCGAACACCATCTGGATGGGCGCCCGCGTGGCTGACTCCGGCTTGCAAGGCGTCACTGCGCTGCTCGGCGCCCATGATCCAGCGATTTACACCGTGCACAACCCGCACGGCGTGTCCCCGTTCCTGCTGCTGGCCGATCATGCCGGCCAGCGTGTGCCGCAGGCGCTGCAGGACCTGGGCTTGCCGCAGGCCGAACTGGACCGGCACATCGGCTGGGATATCGGCATCGCCGGCACCACCCGCGCCCTGGCCAAGCGCCTGGACGCCTGGGCCATCGAACAGACCTATTCGCGCCTGTTGATCGACTGCAACCGGCCGCTGGTGTCGCCGACGCTGATTCCTGAAGTCAGCGACGGCACCGTTGTTCCCGGCAATCGCGGCCTTGATCCACAGCAACGCCAGCAGCGCATTGATGCGATCCACGCGCCCTACCACGCACGCATCGACGCCGAGCTGGACCGTCGCCGCGATGCGGCTGTGCCGACACTGCTGGTGATGATGCACAGCTTCACCCCGGCGATGGCCGGCATGGAACGTCCATGGCATGCAGGCGTGCTGTATCACCAGGACACGCGCTTCGCGCATGCGCTGTTGCAGGCCTTGCGCGATGAAGGCGACCTGGTGGTCGGCGACAACCAACCGTATTCGGTGAACAGCAACAGCGACTATGCGGTGCCGGTGCATGGCGAAGGCCGTGGTCTGGTGCATGTGGAACTGGAGATCCGCCAGGACCTGATCGCCGATGTGGCAGGGCAGCAGGCCTGGGCGGAGCGACTGGAGCGGATATTCCGCAGCTTGCAGCCTGAACTGCTCACCTGGAAGTAGCCTTGTAGGAGCGGCGTCAGCCGCGAAGCCGATGAACTGTCGGATGTAACACCGGCAAGTCCCCTGCCGAGCATGGCTCGGCACTACGCGGGCATTGCGTTGTCCACACAGGCTGTGCCCTGACGGTTACACAAGCTGTGGATAAGCCTGCACAACCCTTGCACACCAGACCTTTGCAGGCACTGGTGATTTTTTGATCAAGCAGGTCGCATGTAGTGCCGAGCCATGCTCGGCAGGGGCTTTACTGATAAACCCATTTGCAGGAGCGGCGTCAGCCGCGAAGCTGGCAGATGATCAGATCGCAGAAATGCTCGACTGATCGTTGTCGCCAGCGTCGCGGCTGACGCCGCTCCCATAATCTCAAGGGTTTGTCGGTAAAGCCCCTGCCGAGCATGGCTCGGCACTACAGAGCCTCGCTTATCAGCCGGCGAAGCTGTCGGTCGCGCGTACCAGTGCGTCGACGTTCTCGGCTTCAAATGCCGAGTGGCCGGAGGCAGGCGTGATCTGCAGCTGCGCCTTCGGCCAGGCCTTGTGCAGTTCCCAGGCATTGGCCAGCGGGCAGACCACGTCGTAACGGCCGTGCACGATCACACCCGGGATGTGGGCGATCTTGTGCGCGTCGCGCAGCAGTTGGTCTTCCACCTCGAAGAAGCCACCGTTGACGAAGTAATGGTTCTCGATGCGGGCGAAGGCCAGCGCGAACTGCGGGTCTTCGTGGCTGTTGACGAAATCGTCGTCCACGTGCAGGAAGCTGGTTGCACCTTCCCACACGCTCCAGGCCTTGGCAGCGGCCAGGCGCGTGGCCTCGTCATCGCTGGTCAGGCGGCGGTGGAAGGCCGAGATCAGGTCATGGCGCTCAACGAGAGGGATCGGCTTGAGGTAATGCTCCCAGGCATCCGGGAACAAACGGTTGGCGCCTTCCTGGTAGAACCATTCCAGCTCCCAGCGACGCAGCATGAAGATGCCGCGCAGCACCAGCTCGGTCACCCGCTGCGGATGGGTTTCGGCATAGGCCAATGCCAGCGTCGAACCCCAGCTGCCGCCGAATACCTGCCAACTGTCGACGCCGAGCTTCTCACGCAGCTTCTCGATGTCGGCGACCAGATCCCAGGTGGTGTTGTCGACCAGATCCGCATGCGGGGTGGAACGACCCGAGCCACGCTGATCGAACAGGATGATGCGGTACTTGGACGGGTCGTGGAACTGGCGCATCTTGTCGCTGCAGCCGCCACCGGGGCCGCCGTGCAGCATCACCACCGGCTTGCCGTTGGGGTTGCCGCATTGTTCGAAATACAGCGTGTGGCGGTCGTCGACCTTGAGTGTGCCGGTGTCGTAGGGCTCGATGGCGGGGTAGAGCGTGCGCATGGCAGCCTCGCTGGGAACAGGCCGCTTAGTCTAACGCAGCGATGTTGCGGTCTTGTCTGCGCTACAGCGTTCCATCAAGGCGTCGCATAGGTCGCCGGGGTGATCCTCTCCAGCAGCCAGATGCCGTCGAAGCGCTGACGTGCTTCGGGCAGCGTCAATTCATCGGCGTAGTCCATGCCCCACAGCCGGCTGGCCGGATCCTCCTCGCCCGACAAACTGCCTGCATGCAGATCAACGAACACCGCTGCGACCGAGGTATCGGCAGTCAAGCGCGACTCCAGCTGCGCCGGCCGTGCGTCCACCTGGCGGACCTGCTGATCGATGTAGTCGAGGTAACTCCCTTGCGCCCCGGCGTAATGCAGTACATAGGTCTGCTCCTGCAGCGCAGGTGGCAAAGCGCGGGTCACGTTGTCCACCACCGGAAAGCCACGCGGATGACCGTCGCGGTAGCCGCCAAGTTTGTTCAGATGCGCGTAATGCCCCCAGACGACCGCCTTGCGCCCCGGATAGGCCTGCTCCAGCAGCCACTGCAGGTTGCCGGCCATGACCGGATCGTGTTCGTCGAAGGGCCGCAGCTGCCAACTCACCTCGGCCATGCGCTGCAGGCTGGCGTTGATGCGCCGCCAGAAGCCATCGCTGTTGAACACGTCGTCGCCATGCTCGGCGTCCGGCGCCGGCAGCAGTTGCAGCAGCCATTGCGAATCATCTAGGAAGCGCTGGCGTGCGCGAGCATCCGCCATCGCCAGCTTGCCATCCAGCAATCGCTGTACCTGTTGCAGGTGCAGCTGCAGGCGCTGCCTTGCTCTTTCATCCAGTGGCTGCCGCAGCAAGCGTTCGCGCAGCTGCGGCACCAGCTGGCGACGCGAAAATGCGCCGCTCAGGCGCCCGTCGAAGCCAGCCAACTGCATCGCGCCGGGCGCGTCGCGTTGTGCATCCAGATAGTCGTACAGCGGCCACACCTCGGCGCTGTTGGCATACATGTAGAAGATATTGCCGGGCGCATTGGCGCGCAGTGGCAGCCGCGATTGCCATAGACGGGTGACATCGAACAGGCCGCTTTCCAGTACCAGCAGGTCGAAGCCCTTGCGCTCGTGCAGGTAGCGTACGGTGCGCACCTTGCTTTCGTAGATATTGCCTTCGCCATGCGTGAGTTCGTCGAGCATGACGATGCGCTTGTCGCCGATGGCCTCACCCAGGGGCGCCAGATCAGCGAAGTCATCCTGCACCGGCGAGCCCTCACGCAAGGGATGGATAGGCGCGTGTTTGCTGGTGGCTGGCGTTGCGGCACAGCCCAGCGATGTGACCAGCAATACGACAGCGAACGCGGTACGGATCATCGGCATCCCAGGTTTGGAGATGGCGATGCTACGGGAGGTTTTGGGTGCCGTCTTGTGGACAGGAAATGACCTGGATGACGTGCCGGAGCAGTGCTTTTGGCTCCACCTTGGCTTTGGCTTTGGCTTTGGCTTTGGCTTTCGTTCTTTATGCAGTCATTCCCGCGAAGGCGGGAATGACGAGCTGAAAAAAAGCGGCAAGAGCAACAACAACTACAACAACCTCAACCTCAACCAGGCCAACGCCCCAAGGTCACCCGATCCCGCTGCTCCAGATCCTGCACCGTCTGCGCCTCCGCAAACCCGGCTTGTTCCAGCAGCGCGCGGATCGCCTCGCCCTGATCCCAGCCATGCTCCAGCAGCAACCAGCCACTGGGCACCAGATGCTCGTGCGCGCCGGCAACAATCTCGCGGATCGCATCCAGGCCATCCGCGCCCGATGCCAGGGCCGGCGGCGGCTCGAAACGCAGGTCTCCCTGCACCAGATGCGGGTCACCTGCAGCGATATAGGGTGGGTTGCTGACGATCATGTCGAAGCGATCCGCGCCCAACGCCGTGTACCAGTGCCCACGCCGGAACCACACATTCTGCAGCCCATGCGCCTGGGCGTTCTTCACCGCCACCGCCAGAGTCGGGCCCAGCACGTCGGTCGCCATTACCGTCGCCAGGGGCCGTTCACTGGCGATCGACAAGGCGATGGCGCCGCTGCCGGTGCCCATGTCGGCCACCCGCACCATGTCATCGGCCGGCAGCCGTGCCAGCGCCTGCTCGACCAGCAGCTCGGTTTCCGGGCGCGGGATCAGGGTGGCGGTGTTGACCTGCAGGTCCAGGGTCCAGAAGCCGCGTCGGCCAGTCAGATAGGCCAGCGGATGACCCTCGGCACGGCGCGCCAGCAGCACCTCGAAGCGCTCCACCGCCTCGGCATCCACCTCGTCGGTGGCATGCGAGAACAACCACGCCCGCTCCACGCCCAGCACGTGGATCAGCAACTGCTCGGCTTCATGGCGGGCATCTTCACCCGGCAGGCGTGCGGCAGCCTCCCGCAACAGCTCGGCAACCTTCAACGTGGACACTGCATTACCTCTTCGCGGCTTCTTTCAGGAGGGCGAGGATAGTCAGCGCGCCCGCCCCTGCCTACCGCCATGATCCTTGCCTAAGGATTAATCCCATCTATGCCACATCGTTCAGCTTGGCCCTGGATGGCTTGGAAAGCCCGCAAAGCACCCGATATCAGGCCTTGAGGCAGCTTCAGGGCATCGATTGATAGGCTTTATCTATTGATACGATGCATCCAATTCATTTGTTTTATTAGTTTCTGCCTATTAGTCTTTGCTCCAACGATTCACCCCGCCCTACAACCCAAGAGGAATCTTCATGTCCCTTATCAACACCCAGGTCCAGCCGTTCAAGGTCAACGCGTTCCACAACGGCAAGTTCATTGAAGTCACCGATGAGTCGCTGAAGGGCAAGTGGTCGGTCCTGATCTTCATGCCGGCAGCCTTCACCTTCAACTGCCCGACCGAGATCGAAGACGCCGCTGACAACTATGCCGAGTTCCAGAAGGCCGGTGCCGAGGTCTACATCGTGACCACCGATACCCACTTCTCGCACAAGGTGTGGCACGAAACCTCGCCGGCCGTGGGCAAGGCCAAGTTCCCGCTGGTTGGCGACCCGACCCATCAGCTGACCAACGCCTTCGGCGTGCACATTCCGGAAGAAGGCCTGGCCCTGCGTGGCACCTTCGTGATCAACCCGGAAGGCGTGATCAAGACCTCGGAGATCCATTCCAACGAGATCGCCCGTGACGTGTCCGAGACCCTGCGCAAGCTGAAGGCTGCCCAGTTCACCGCCGCACACCCGAACGAAGTGTGCCCGGCCAAGTGGAAGGAAGGCGAAAAGACCCTGACCCCGTCGCTGGACCTGGTCGGCAAGATCTAAGTCCCGGTCAGCCGGTGGCGATGAACCAGATACCTGGTTCGTCTCCATGGCACTCCCACCCCGCCTTCGCGGCGGGTGTGGGGGTGAACCGCAGCGTGTTGATGCCAGCCAGCACCACGCCCGCACGCCACGCAGCCCGCTGCGGTTCACCCCTACTTCTACTGGCGCCCCGCTTCATGCAGGGGCGTCACCCCCCCGCTTTGCCTCAACGAAGGAGTTGACCGTGCTCGACGACAGCCTCAAGACCCAGCTGCAGCAGTACATGGGCCTGCTGCGCCAGCCACTGCGCCTGATCGCCTCGCTCGACGACAGCAGCGCCAGCCAGGACATGCGCGGCCTGCTTGACGATATCGTCGCGGCCGGCGGCGGCAAGATCACGCTGGACACTTCCGGCGACGATGCGCGCAAGCCCTCGTTCGTGATCGCCCGCGAAGGCCAGGACCACGGCGTGCGTTTTGCCGGCCTGCCGCTGGGCCACGAATTCGAATCGCTGGTCCTGGCCCTGCTGTGGACCGGCGGCCATCCGCCGAAGGTCGCACAGGACGTCATCGACAGCATCACCGCGATCGACGGCAAGTACAGTTTCGACGTCTATATGTCACTGACCTGCCACAACTGCCCGGACGTGGTGCAGGCGCTGGCGTTGATGGCGATCCTGAACCCGAAGATCAGCACAACGGTAATCGAGGGCGGCACGTTCCAGCAGGAAGTGGAACAGCGCCAGGTGATGGCGGTGCCGATGGTGTTCCAGGGTGGCGAGATGTTCGACTCCGGCCGCATGAGCCTGGAGCAGATCGTCGCCAAGCTCGACACCGGCGCCGTTGCCCGCGAGGCCGAGAAGATCAAGGCCAAAGATGCATTCGACGTGCTGGTGGTGGGCGGTGGCCCGGCCGGTGCGGCGGCGGCGATCTATGCCGCACGCAAGGGCATCCGCACCGGTGTTGCCGCCGAGCGCTTCGGTGGCCAGGTGCTGGACACCATGGCGATCGAGAACTTCATCTCGGTGCAGCACACCGAAGGCCCGAAGCTGGCCGCCGCGCTGGAAGCCCACGTGCGTGAGTACGAGGTGGACATCATGAACCTGCAGCGCGCGGCCAAGCTGGTGCCGGCCGGTGCCGATGGCCTGGTCGAAGTGCAGCTGGAGAACGGTGCTTCGTTGAAATCCAAGACGGTGATCCTGTCCACCGGTGCCCGCTGGCGGCAGATGAACGTGCCGGGCGAGGACGAGTACCGCAACAAGGGCGTGGCCTATTGCCCGCACTGTGACGGCCCGCTGTTCAAGGGCAAGCGCGTGGCGGTGATCGGCGGCGGCAACTCCGGCGTGGAAGCGGC
>NZ_DAMBKV010000023.1:45389-58244 GCF_032066555.1 Stenotrophomonas sp. | reverse complement strand
GGGGCTTTACCGGCCGAGGCCAAAAGCTACCCTCACCCCAACCCCTCTCCCGCTTGCGGGAGAGGGGCTAAAGCGTAGTGCCGAGCCATGCTCGGCAGGGGCTTTACCAGCCAAGGCCAAAAGCTGCCCCTCCCCAGCCCTCCCCTTGGCTTCGCCAAAGGGAGGGGGCTGAAGCGGTAGTGCCGAGCCATGCTCGGCAGGGGCTTTACCAGCAAAGCCAAAAGCCACCCCTCCCCAACCCTCCCCTTGGCTGCGCCAAAGGGAGGGGGCACGGCCAAAGCAGGGCAAATCGAGGCACATTCCCGCCCCAAAGCCGCCCGTAACCCGGAAACCGATTTCCGCCTGCGCGCCGCTACCCCCATAATGACCAGTCCAACTTCGCCAACGAGGCTCTCCTGCATGGCTCGCATCATCGCCATCGCCAACCAGAAAGGCGGCGTCGGCAAGACCACGACGGCTGTCAATCTGGCTGCTTCCCTTGCCGCCGCGCCCAAGCGCGTGCTGCTGGTCGACCTGGACTCGCAGGGCAACGCGACCATGGGCAGTGGTGTGGACAAGCGTGAGGTGGCTGCGTCCACCTGTGACCTGCTGCTGGGTGAGGTCACCGCCGCCGAAGTGCGCGTCACCACGCCGGAAGGCTTCGACCTGCTGCCAGGCAACATCGACCTGACCGCGGCCGAGATCCAGCTGATGGACCAGGGTGAACGCGAACAGCGCCTCAAGCGCGCGCTGGCACCCATCCGCGATCAATACGACTACATCCTGATCGACTGCCCGCCGGCGCTGTCGCTGCTGACGCTGAACGCGCTGGCCGCCGCCGACTCGGTGATCGTGCCGATGCAGTGCGAGTACTACGCGCTGGAAGGCCTGAGCGCGCTGGTCGAGACCATCGATGCGCTGAAGATCAACCTCAACCCGGCGCTGGAAATCGAAGGCGTGCTGCGCACCATGTTCGATGTGCGCAACAACCTGGCCAATGCGGTGTCGGCGCAGCTCACCGAGTACTTCGGCGACCGCGTGTTCCGCACCATCGTGCCGCGCAACGTGCGCCTGGCCGAGGCGCCCAGCCATGGCCAGAGCATCGTCGGCTACGACCGCGCCTCGCGCGGCGGCGTGGCCTACCTGGGCCTGGCCGGCGAGATCATCCGTCGCAACAACGAACGCAAGCAGCCCTCCCGGGCCGTGGAGGCTGTCTGATGAGTGCAGCGAAGAAGCGCGGTCTTGGCCGTGGTCTTGATGCCCTGCTGGGCCCGAAGGGCGCAGTCACCCCGGTCACCGTCGCTGCCGTCGCCGAGCCGCAACCCGGCGAAGTGCTGCGCAAGCTGCCCATCGACCAGCTGCAACCCGGCAAGTACCAGCCGCGTCGCGACATGGACGAGGGCAAGCTGGCCGAACTGGCCGAGTCGATCAAGGCACAGGGCATCATCCAGCCCATCCTGGTGCGCCAGATCGAGGGCGGCAGCTACGAAATCATCGCCGGTGAACGCCGTTGGCGCGCTTCGCGCCTGGCCGGGCTGGACGAAGTGCCGGTGGTGGTGCGCGAGCTGGAAGACCGCACCGTCATCGCGATGGCGCTGATCGAGAACATCCAGCGCGAAGACCTCAACCCGCTGGAGGAAGCCGAAGCATTGGCGCGCCTGGTCAGCGAGTTCTCGCTGACCCATGCCGAAGCCGCGCAGGCGGTTGGCCGCTCGCGTGCCTCGGTGTCCAACCTGCTGCGCCTGATCGATCTGCCGATCGGCGTGCGCGTGCTGCTGGAAACCCGCCGCCTGGAAATGGGCCATGCCCGCGCGCTGCTGACGCTGGCACCGGAACTGGCCACCAAGCTGGCCGAAGAGGCCGCCGAGCAGGGCTGGTCGGTGCGCGAAGTGGAACACCGCGCCCAGCAGTTCGCCGCCGGCAAGGTGCCGGGTGCACGCAAGGCCAAGCCGGCGCCGAGCGCGCCGCAGGCCGATATCGCATCGCTGGAGACCGAGCTGTCCGAGTCGCTGGGCGCCAAGGTGGCGATCAGCCACGGCCGTGGCGGCAAGGGCAAGCTGGTCATCCACTACACCGATCTGGACACGCTGGACGGCGTGCTGGAGCGGCTGCGCGTCCGCCAGAACGGCTGACGTACTTCATTCCCCAACGAGGTGCATGCAAGGCAATGAACCCCACCAAGGTCGACCGCAATCATCTATTGCGTCTGACCGACCTGCCGAATGTCGGGCCGGCCTGTGAAAAGGATCTCCGTCTGATCGGGATCCGGGTTCCCGCGCACCTGCGCGGGCGCGATCCCTACGATATGTACGCCCAGCTATGCCTGAAGACCGGCGTGGTGCACGATCCCTGCGTGATCGACGTGTTCCTGTCCGTCGTCCGTTTCCTGGGCGGCGAAGCACCGCAGCCGTGGTGGGTCTACAGCAAGGAGCGCAAGGCCACCCTGGCGCGGGAGCCGATGACACTATGACGGTACTGGTCACCGGCGCGGCCGGCTTCATTGGTGCCTATACCTGCCAGGCCCTGGCGGCGCGCGGCGAGCGCGTGGTGGGGTTGGATAACTTCAACGACTACTACGACCCGCAGCTCAAGCGCGATCGGGTGGTCGCGCTGTGCCCGCAACTGGATATGCGCGCGCTGGACATCACCGACCGCGACGGCCTGGCTGCGCTGTTCGATGAAATCCAGCCGACCCAGGTGATCCACCTGGCCGCGCAGGCCGGCGTGCGCTATTCGCTGGAAAACCCGCACGCCTACGTCGACAGCAACCTGGTCGGCTTCGTCAACATACTGGAGCTGTGCCGCCACCGCGGCGTGCAGCACCTGGTGTATGCGTCCAGCAGCTCGGTGTATGGCAACTCGGCCACGCCGCCGTTCTCCGAAGACCAGCGCGTGGACCAGCCGCGCTCGCTGTACGCGGCCACCAAGGCCGCCAACGAATTGATGGCCTATACCTACGCGCAGCTGTACGGCCTGAAGGCCACCGGCCTGCGTTTCTTCACGGTCTATGGTCCTTGGGGCCGGCCGGACATGGCGCCGCTGCTGTTCGCGCGCGCGGTGCTGGCCGGGCGCAGCATCGATGTGTTCAACAACGGCCACATGCGGCGTGACTTCACACATGTTTCCGACATCGTCGCCGGTATCCTCGGGGCGCTGTCGCATCCCTCCGCCCAGGCCACACCCCACCAGGTGTTCAACCTGGGCAACCACACCCCGGTGGAACTGGAATACTTCATCGACGTGATCGCCTCGGCCGCGGGGCTCCCGGTGCACAAGGTCTACAAGCCGATGCAGCCGGGCGACATGGTGGAAACCATGGCCGACACCGCGCGCGCCCAGGCGGCGTTCGGCTATGCGCCGAACACGCCGATCGAGCTGGGCCTGCCGCCGGTGGTGGAGTGGTGCCGCAACTACTTCGGGTCAAGCGCCTGACTCACCTTCCGCTAAGTTGAGTTTTGGAAAATGCGTGACCTTTCTTCAAATGCACAACCTGCGGAACCAGCAATGAACCAGCCCAGCCTCTCGGTGGTTGTTCCCGTCTTCAACGAACGCGACAACGTCGCGCCGCTGGTCAATGAAATAACCGCTGCATTACGTGGCCAGATCGATTTCGAGATCGTCTACGTCGACGACAATTCCAAGGACGACAGCCTGCAGGTGCTGCAGGCGCTGAAGGCGACAAACCCGGAGCTGCGGGTGCTGCACCACGTCAGCCAGAGCGGGCAGAGCACGGCAGTGCGTACCGGCGTCAAGGCCGCGCGCGCGCCGTGGATCGCCACCCTCGACGGCGACGGCCAGAACGACCCGGCCGATATCCCCAAGCTGCTGGCTGCACGCGCCAAGGCCGATGCGCAGGTGCGGCTGTTTGCCGGCTGGCGCGTCAACCGCCAGGACTCGGGCAGCAAGCGCTGGGCCAGCAAGTGGGCCAATGCCATCCGCGCGCGCATGCTGCGCGATGACACCCCGGACACCGGCTGCGGCATCAAGCTGTTCGAGCGCGCCGCCTTCCTCGACCTGCCGTACTTCGACCACATGCACCGCTACCTGCCGGCGCTGATGCAGCGTGCCGGCTGGAAGACGGTGAGCGTGCCGGTCAACCATCGTCATCGCACCGCTGGCGTATCCAAGTACAACAACCTCGGCCGCGCGCTGGTCGGCATCCGCGACCTGCGTGGCGTGGCCTGGTTGATCACCCGTTCCAAGCGCACCGCGGTGGAAGAGGTCTGAGCATGGATTTCATGAACCAACCGCTGGTGTGGCTGGAGTGGACCGGCGTGCACATGTCGCCGTGGAAGCTGATCGGGCTGACCGGTGCGTTGATGTTCGGCGGCCGCTGGCTGGTGCAGTTCGTCGCCTCGCGCCGCGCCGGCAAACCGGTGATCCCACGCCTGTTCTGGTACATGAGCGTGCTCGGCAGCCTGATGACGCTGAGCTACTTCCTGTTCTCGTCCAAGCAGGATGCGGTGGGTGTGGTGCAGAACCTGTTCCCCGCGTTCACCGCGCTCTACAGCCTGCGCCTGGATATCAAGCACCGTGGCTGGCAGCGCGACAAAGCCGGTCACTGAGCCGGCGACTGTGCCCAAATCCGGCGGTTTGCCGCCCGAATCCGTCTAGGTCGGGCGGCAGCTTCAATGCGATGATCGGGGTGAATGAACCACCTGGGGAATACCGATCGTGAAATCGCCGTTGACCGTTGCGCTGCTGCTCACCCTTGGCCTGAGCGCCACCCCGGCCTTTGCCGCCGCACCGTCGGCCCCGGCCACGCTGGCCACCCAATCGCTGGATGACAAGTTCAAGGCCATCTATGAGAAGGAGTGGGCCTGGCGCCAGACCGGTGGCGGCGAAGCCAGCGAAGACAGCGACGCCCCGGCCAACAGCACGCGCCTGCCCGACGTCAGCGCCGAAGCACAGCAGGCGCGCCTGAAGGTATGGGACGAGGTGCTGGGCCAGCTCAAGGCCATCGACCCGAGCAAGCTCTCGGCCGAAAACCAGATCAACTACGCCATCTATCACTACCAGGTCGAAAGCCTGGCCGATGAAGTGCGTCTGGGCAGCTACGAGATGCCGTTCAATTCGGATTCCTCGTTCTGGTCGAATCTGAGTTTCATGGCCCGCCGCGAGATGAAGACGGCGGAGGATTACCGCAACTACATCGCGCGCTTGAATGATGTGCCGCGTTACTTCGACCAGCAGATGGTCAATATGCGCGCCGGCCTTGCCCGTGGCTTCAGCGTGCCGCGCGCGGTGCTGGAAGGCCGCGACGTCTCCATCTCGACCGTGGCCGAGTTGAAGGACCCGACCGAGTCGCCGTTGTACGAGCCGCTGAAGAAGCTGCCCAGCAGCATTCCGGCGGCCGAGCAGGCCAAGCTGCAGGCCGATGCCAGGCAGGCCATCAGCGGCAGTGTGGTGCCGGCCTTCGGCAAGTTGCTGACCTTCTACCGGCAGGAATACGTGCCGCAGTCGCGCACCACCCTGGCAGCCGAGAAAATGCCGGGCGGCAAGGAGTTCTACCGCCAGCAGATCCGCGAATACACCACGCTGGACCTGAGCCCGCAGCAGATCCATGCGCAGGGCCTGGCCGAGGTGAATCGCATCCAGCAGGAAATGAACGCCATCATCGACAAGGTGGGCTTCAAGGGTAAGAGCGAGCAGACCCGCTTCGCCGACTTCCTCGAATTCCTGCGTACCGACCCGCAGTTCTACGCCAAGACGCCGGACGAACTGCTGTGGCGTGCAGCGTGGATATCCAAGCGCGTGGACGGCGTGATCGGCAAGTACATGACCTTGCCGCGCGCGCGCTTCACCATCGTGCCGGTGCCGCCGGATATCGCCCCGTTCTGGACCGCCGGCCGCGGCGGCATGGGCACCTACTGGCTCAATACCTACAACCTGCCGGCGCGCCCGCTGTACAACCTGCCGGCCCTGACCCTGCATGAGTCCGACCCCGGCCACGCCCTGCAGGGCGCACTCGCCGCCGAGCAGACCGGCCAGCCCGAGTTCCGCCGCACTGCGTATATCTCGGCCTATGGCGAAGGCTGGGGCCTGTACACCGAGAAGCTCGGCGTCGACATGGGCATCTACCAGACCCCATACGAAGACTTCGGCCGCCTGACCTATGAAATGTGGCGTGCCTGCCGCCTGGTGATCGACACCGGCGTGCACCACTACGGTTGGGATCGCGACCGCGCGATTGCCTACCTGCGTGACCACACCGCGCTCAGCGAGCACGAAGTCACCACCGAAGTGGACCGCTACATCTCCTGGCCGGCGCAGGCACTGAGCTACAAGCTGGGCGAGATCACCATCGTCAAGCTGCGCGCACAGGCCGAGAAGGAACTGGGCGACAAGTTCGACATCAAGGGCTTCCACGACGCCGTACTCAAGCAGGGCTCGGTGCCGCTGCCGGTGCTGGAGCAGCAGATCAACGCTTACATCGCCGAGCGTAAGGCGGCGAAGTAAAGCCTTGCCCCCTCCCTTGCGCAACGCGCAGGGGAGGGTCGGGGAGGGGTGCTCTTGGCAGAAATCCCAGGCGATAAGCCAAAGCCAAAGCCAAAGCCACCCCTCTCCCCAACCCCTCTCCCGCAAGGGGAGAGGGGCTTTAGAACACTGCGAGCGCAAGCACCGTCTGTAATTGCAGCTGTAGCCCCTCTCCCCTCGCGGGAGAGGGGTTGGGGAGAGGGGGAGCACCGCAGGTGCAACCGCAACAAGCAAAGCCACCCCCTCCCAGCCTCCCCCTTGGCTACGCCAAAGGGGAGGGGCAACAGCGCACAGCTGAACCGCCGCAACCACACTGCGATTGTGTAACCCATCGAGCACCGGCTAACCTGCGCCGATGCTGCACGCCCTGCGCCACCGTCGCCTCCACCTGCTACGCCTGCTGATGCTGGCGCTGGTTGGCCTTGGCGTATTCGGCACTTCGCTGGCCGCAGCACTGACCGACATCCACATGCTGGCGCACACCGACATCGGTGCCGACGTGCACGAGCACGACGACAGCAAGCTGGCCACGGCCCCGGATGCCGAGGACAGTGCCAACGCCCTGCTGCATGCCTTGGTGCACTGCGTGGACTGCCACGGTCACGGCGGCGTGCTGCCAACTGTCACTCCCGCCTGGATCGTGGCATCACCGCCTGCACAGCAGGCTGTGCCCATCCTCGGCACGCAAGCGGTCACGCACCCGACCGAGAGCCTGTTCCGCCCCCCGATAGCCGTCTGACGTCCCGGCCCCTTGGCCGGTCCCCACGTCTGAACCTGCTATCTGGAGAAACCCATGTGGATGCGCCTGGCGGCTGTTGTCGCCTTTGCGCTGGTGCCGCGCGCGTATGCGCAGGTGCCGGCGTCTGCTGTGCCGTTGACGCTGAACGATGCCATCGTCCGCGTTGCCCTTGATCACCCTGAGCTGCGTCTGATCGATGCGCAGCGTCCTGTACTTGAAGCCCGCCGCGACGCCGCGTTGCTGCGCCCGCCCATGCAGCTGGGCGTGGAACTGGAGAACCTGCTCGGCAGCGGTGATACCCGCGGCGTGCAGGGCGCCGAAGCCACCGTCAGTCTGTCCGGTGTGCTGGAGCGCGGCGACAAGCTCGATGCGCGCCGCATGCTGGCCCAGGCCAATATCGATGCACTGGCGCCGCAACGCGCCACCGCACGCCTCGATCTGCTCGCCGAAACCGCACGCCGTTACCTCGCGGTGGCACAGGCGCAAGCAGCACTGCAGATCGCCAATACCGATATCGAGCAGCGTCGCCGCGCGGTTTCCGCCGCGCGCCTGCGGTTGCAGGCAGGCGCTTCGCCAGAGTCGGTGCTGTTCACCGCGCAGGCGATGCTGGCGCAGGCGGAACTGGATCGCGATCGTGCCATCGAAGAAGTCAGCGCAGCGCGGCTGTCGCTGGCCGCTTTGTGGGGTGCGCGTACGCCTGACTTCAAGGCGGTGAGTGGCGATGCGCTGCAACTGCCGGCACTGCGTGATTTCGCATCGCTCAATGACGATCTGCAACGCGCACCGGAGCTGGCCGAACTGCTGGGCGAGCAACGTATCCGCGAGGCGCAGCTGCAACTGGTGCGCACCCGCAGCCGTCCGGATTGGAACTGGCAGGTGGGCGTGCGCAACAGCCGCGCCGACAACGCCACCTCGCTGGTCGGCGGCTTCAGCATCCCGCTCGGCAGCGCTCGCCGCGCCGCGCCGGAAATCCGCGAGGCCGAGGCGGATCTTGCCCTGCTGCCGTATCAACGCCAGGCCCGCCAGCAACAGTTGTACGCCACCCTGGCCGAGGCACACGGGCGCTATGTCACCGCACGCCTTGAAGTACAGCGCATGCAGGCTGACGTGCTGCCGCAGTTGCAGAAGGCCGAGCGCGCCGCCGAGCAGGCATGGCGCGCCGGTGCTGCCAGCTATATGGAGTGGGCGCAGCTGCAGGCGATGCGCATTGAATCGCGCCAGCGCCAGTTGGACGCCGCTATTGCTGCACAGACCGCGCTGATCGAGATCCAGCGCCTCACCGGCCAGGGAATGCTGGCCACCGATGCAACCGTTGCCGTGGAGAACGCAGGATGAGCCGTCCGATCAATGTTGTCGCTGCCGGCGTACTGGCAATGAGTCTGCTGCTGGTCGGCTGCGGTACAAAGCCGGCGCCTGAAGCCAGCGCTGGCGCAGCAGAAGAAGCGGGCCATGACCACGATGAAGAAAAAGGTGGCGAAGCTGACGACCACGCCCATGACGCGGGCGAGAAAGCGGATGCTGACCGCACCACCATCAAGGCTGCCATGGCCGAGCAGGCCGGCATCCGCAGCGCCGCCGCGCAGGCCGGCACCATCGCCGACGAGCATGAGGTGCAGGGCCTGCTGACGCCGGTGGATGGGCGGGTGGCGCAGGTGATGGCGCGCTTCCCCGGCCCGATCCGTTCGCTGCGGGCCAATGTGGGCGATCGCGTCAGCGCCGGCCAGACCCTGGCCAGCATCGACAGCAATCTCAGCCTGACCACCTACAGCATCAGCGCGCCAATCAGCGGCGTGGTGCTGTCGCGGCAGGCACAGGTGGGCGCGGTCGCGGGCGAGGGCACCCCGCTGTTCGAGATCGGCGACCTGTCCGAGCTGTGGGTGGACCTGCATATCTTCGGCAACGACACCCAGCACATCACCGCCGGCGTGCCGGTCACGGTCACCCGCATGACCGATGGCGTCAGCCAGAGCACCACGCTGGAGCGCGTGCTGCCCGGCACCGCCACTGCAAGCCAGAGCACCGTGGCCCGTGCCAGCGTGCGCAATGACGATGGCCTGTGGCGGCCCGGTGCGGCGGTGAAGGCGCGCATCGTGGTGGCAATGCAGCCGGCAGCGGTGGTCGTGCCGCTTTCCGCACTGCAGACCATGGAAGGCCGCGAGGTGGTGTTTGTGCGTGATGGCGACACCTATACCGCCCGCCCGGTGGTGCTGGGCGCACGCGATGCCGGCAAGGTCGAGGTCAAGGACGGCCTGCGCGTTGGCGAGCAGGTCGTGGTCGAGCAGAGCTATGTGGTCAAGGCCGACATCGGCAAGGCGGGGGCCGCGCATGAACATTGACCAGTGCATGCAAGTTGGAGGGTGCCGCCATGCTTGAGCGCATCATCCGCAGCGCCATCGCCCATCGCTGGATGATGATGGTGCTTACCCTGGCCTTGATCGCGATCGGCAGCTGGAGCTTCACCCGCCTGTCCATCGACGCCACGCCCGACATCACCAACGTACAGGTGCAGATCAACACCGCCGCCGATGGCTACTCTCCGCTGGAGACGGAACAACGCATCACCTATCCAGTGGAAACGGTGATGGCCGGCCTGCCGAAGCTCGAACAGGTGCGCTCGCTGTCACGCTACGGCTTGTCGCAGGTGACGGTGGTGTTCAAGGACGGCACCGACCTGTACTTCGCGCGCCAGCAGGTGGCCGAACGCCTGCAGCAGGTGAAGTCGCAGCTGCCCGATGGTTTGGATCCGCAGCTGGGGCCGATTGCCACCGGCCTGGGCGAGATCTTCATGTACACCATCGACGCTGATCCCAAGGCACGCAAGCCCGATGGTTCGCCCTATACCGCCACCGACCTGCGCACGCTGCAGGACTGGGTGGTGCGGCCGCAGCTGCGCAACGTGCCCGGCGTCACCGAGGTCAATACGATTGGTGGCTATCAGCGGCAGATCCACATCACCCCGGATCCGGCCAAGCTGCGTGCGTTGGGCTTCACCCTGGATGATGTTGCTGAAGCGGTGGAAGGCAATAACCAGAACATCGGTGCCGGTTACATCGAGCGTAACGGCCAGCAGTTCCTGGTGCGTGTGCCCGGGCAGGTGGCCGGGTTGGAGGAGATCGGCAACATCGTGCTGGCCCGCCGCGAAGGCGTGCCCATCCATGTGCATGACGTGGCCGACGTGGCCGAAGGGCCGGAACTGCGCAGCGGTGCCGCCACCCAGAACGGCCACGAGGTGGTGATGGGCACGGTGGTGATGCTGGTCGGCGCCAACAGCCGCGAGGTGGCACAGGCCGCCGCGGCCAAGCTGGAACAGGCGCAGCGCAGCCTGCCCGAAGGCGTCACCGTCACCGCCAGCTACGACCGCACCGCGCTGGTTGATCGCACGATCCAGACTGTCGCCAAGAACCTGCTGGAAGGCGCCTTGCTGGTGATCGTGGTGTTGTTCCTGTTGCTGGGCAACTTCCGCGCCGCGCTGATCACTGCCGCGGTGATTCCGCTGGCGATGCTGTTCACCCTGACCGGCATGGCGCGTGGCGGTGTTTCCGCCAACCTGATGAGTCTTGGTGCGTTGGACTTCGGCCTGATTGTCGATGGCGCGGTGATCATCATCGAGAACTGCCTGCGCCGCTTCGGCGAGCGCACCCATGCGCTGGGCCGGGCGATGACCCGTGAGGAACGCTTCGCCGAAACCGCCAGTGCCACCGCCGAGGTTATCCGCCCCAGCCTGTTCGGCCTGGGCATCATCACCGCGGTCTATCTGCCGATCTTTGCGCTCACTGGCGTCGAAGGAAAAATGTTCCACCCGATGGCGATCACCGTGGTGCTGGCGTTGAGCGGTGCGATGTTGCTGTCGTTGACCTTCGTGCTCGCGGCGATTGCGATGTTCCTCGGTGGCCGCGTGGAAGAGAAGGAGAACCGTCTGATGGCGTGGCTGCGTGCGCGCTATGAGCCGTTGTTGGCCTGGGTGATGCGACGTGGACGTTGGGTGGTTGCGGGTGCCTTGGTGCTGGTGGTTGGCTGTGGCTTGTTGGCAACGCGGCTGGGCAGCGAGTTCGTGCCCAATCTCGACGAAGGTGATGTCGCCATGCACGCCATGCGCATTCCCGGCACCAGCCTTACGCAATCGGTGAACATGCAGAAACAGGTGGAAGCACGCCTGCAGCAGTTGCCGGAAGTCGAAAAGGTGTTCTCCAAGATCGGCACGCCGGAAGTCGCCTCCGACCCGATGCCGCCCTCGGTCGCGGATACCTTCATCATGATGAAACCACGCAAGCAGTGGCCGGACCCACGCAAGCCGCGTGCGCAGCTGCTGGCGGAGCTGGAGGCAGCAGTGGAGGAGCTGCCGGGTAACAACTACGAGTTCACCCAGCCCATCCAGATGCGCATGAACGAGCTGATCTCGGGCGTGCGTGCCGACGTGGCGGTGATGCTGTTTGGTGATGACATGGAAACGCTGGCGCAGGTCGGTCAGCGCATTGTCGCGGTCGCCAACAAGGTGCCGGGTGCGGCCGATGTGCGGCTGGAGGAAACCAATGGCTTGCCGTTGCTGACGGTTACGCCCAATCGTGCGGCCTTGGCGGGCTACGGGCTCAACCCGGGCCAGCTGCAGTCCACCGTTTCCACCGCGGTAGGTGGGCGTGTGGCCGGGCAGTTGTTCGAGGGTGACCGTCGTTTCGACATCGTCGTACGCCTGCCGGAAAGCATCCGCCAGGACCCGGCAGCACTGGCCGATCTGCCGGTGTCGCTGGAGCCTGCGCTGGCACAGGACAGTGCGGATGAATCCAGTCGTGCAGGGGGCTGGCGCAGCGGCGATGCACGTACGGTTCCGTTGCGCGAGTTGGCGCGGATTGAAAGCAGTGAAGGCCCGAACCAGATCAACCGCGATAACGGCAAGCGCCGCATCGTGATTACTGCCAATGTGCGTGATCGCGACCTCGGTGGCTTTGTCAGCGAGCTGCAGCAGGCCATCGACGCGCAGGTGAAGGTGCCGGCGGGTTACTGGGTGGAATACGGCGGCAGCTTCGAGCAGCTGATTTCGGCCAGCCAGCGTCTGGCGGTGGTGGTGCCGGTGACCTTGCTGCTGATCTTCGCCTTGTTGTTCTGGGCCTTCGGTTCGGCGCGTGATGCCAGCATCGTGTTCAGCGGTGTGCCCTTGGCTTTGACGGGTGGCGTGCTGGCCTTGGCGCTGCGCGGCATTCCCTTGTCGATCTCGGCCGGTGTTGGTTTCATCGCGCTGTCTGGTGTGGCGGTGCTCAATGGCCTGGTGATGATCAGCTTCATCCGCCATCTGCGCGAGCAAGGCCGCAGTCTGGATGTGGCGGTGCGCGAGGGCGCACTGGGCCGTTTGCGCCCGGTGCTGATGACTGCCTTGGTGGCATCGCTGGGCTTCGTGCCGATGGCCTTCAACGTAGGCGCGGGTTCGGAAGTGCAGCGGCCGCTGGCAACTGTCGTCATCGGTGGCATCGTCTCGTCCACGTTGCTGACCTTGCTGGTGTTGCCGGTGCTCTATCGCTGGCTGCATCGGAACGGGAAGTAGCGCCTGCTTGGCGTGAAGCTTTGGCTTTGGCTTGAAGCTCCTGCTTCGCTTAAAGCCCCTGCTTCGCTTAAAGCCCCTCTCCCGTTCACGGGAGAGGGGTTGGGGTGAGGGCGGCTTTTCGCTGGCA
>NZ_DAMBKV010000023.1:0-45289 GCF_032066555.1 Stenotrophomonas sp. | reverse complement strand
GGCCCCTCTCCCGTTTACGGGAGAGGGGTTGGGGTGAGGGCAAGCTTTTCGCTGGTAAGGCCCCTGCCGAGCACGGCTCGGCACTACCTTTCCGGCCCCTCTCCCGTTCACGGGAGAGGGGTTGGGGTGAGGGCGGCTTTTCGCTGGCAAGGCCCCTGCCGAGCATGGCTCGGCACTACCTTTCTGGCCCCTCTCCCGTTTACGGGAGAGGGGTTGGGGTGAGGGCAAGCTTTTCGCTGGCAAGGCCCCTGCCGAGCATGGCTCGGCACTACCGCTGGCGGCTCGCTGATTTCTACTTGCCCTGGCACATCAGCGCGATAATCCAACAAAACATTCCTGCGGAACCCCAATGAGCGACTGCTGTGGCTGCGGCAAAACCCTGGAAGTCGAGCGCATGCAGGCGCAGCAGCGCCGCGTGCTCTACCAGGTGCTGGCAATCAACCTGATCACCTTCGTGATGATGATGCTCGCCGCCTGGCATAGCGGCTGGGCCTCGCTGCTGTCCGGCAGCCTGGATAACCTCGGCGACGCACTCACCTACGCACTCAGCCTGGCCGTGGTCGGCGCCAGCCTTGCCGCCAAGGCGCGGGTGGCCATGCTCAAGGCGGTCTTCATTCTGTGCGCGGCAATTGCGGTCGCTGCAGGCATTGCCTGGAAGCTGGCCCATCCGCATCTGCCGCTGTTCGAAAGCATGGGCATCGCCGCGCTGCTCAACCTTGCCGCCAATCTGTTCTGCCTGCGCCTGTTGTGGCCATACCGGCAGGGCGACATCAACCTGGCCTCGGCCTGGGCCTGTTCGCTGAATGACGTATACGAGGGCGGCGCTGTGATCCTGGCTGCGCTGGCGGTCTGGGCCTTCGGCGCCGGCTGGCCGGATCTGCTGATCGCCGTGGCCTTGCTGCTGCTGTTCCTGCGCTCGGCCTGGAAGGTGGCCCGGGCGGCGTGGCGGGAATTGGGGGCTGCCTGAATAGGCCCAATGGCAGCCGCCAAGCCACTGATTTGCAAGCAGGCCCTGGTCTTGGCATAATACGCGGCTCGCTGTGTCCGGAATTCTCCGGATCGGTGGCCGGGAACACGTCATCTGGCCATCCTTGTCAGCGTAACCCTTTGATTCCCATGACGCGTGGCGGGTAACCGCCGGGGCCGCCGTCTTCCTGGCTAAGGAAGTCATCAACATTACCGAGGTGCGCAATGTCCCGCGTATGCCAAGTTTCCGGCAAGCGAGTGCAGACGGGTAACAACGTCTCGCACGCCAACAACAAGACCCGTCGTCGTTTCATGCCGAACCTGCACGAGCGCCGTTTCTGGGTTGCCAGCGAGAACCGCTGGGTCAAGCTTCGTGTTTCCGCGCATGCACTGCGCACCATCGACAAGAACGGTATCGATTCCGTTCTGGCTGAGCTGCGTGCCCGCGGCGAAAAGGTCTGAGGAGTAAACGATCATGGCAGGTAAGCGCGATAAGGTCCGTATGATTTCCTCGGCCGGCACTGGCCACTTCTACACGACCGACAAGAACAAGAAGAACACCCCGGGGAAGATGGAATTCCTCAAGTACGATCCGGTTGTTCGCAAGCACGTGATGTACAAGGAAGGCAAGATCAAGTAATCCCCAGGGATTGTTTGAGCTGCTGTTCCAAGCAGAGCCCGCCGAAAGGCGGGTTCTGTGTTTCAGGGCTGTGAAAAAGTTCCCGCCCTGCCAGCATGAATACATGCCCGTGCAGCATCAGGCGGTGGTACTGCATCGCCTACAATCGGGCAGATGAGTGTTATCGATACCCCTGCATTGTGTGATCTGGCCATCATTGGTGGTGGCGCTGCTGGCGTACTCGCCGCCATCGGCGTACTGCGTGGCGCAAGCCAGCCGCTGCGCCTGCTGGTGATCGAGCCGAACCTGCCGTTGGCCCGCGGCGTGGCCTATGCGACCACGCGCGAGGAGCACGTGCTGAACGTGCCGGCCGCCAAGATGAGCGGCTTTCCTGAACAACCCGAGGACTTCCTTGATTACCTGTGTGAAGTGCAGGCGTTTCCTGCGCTATCGCGGGAGCAGGTGGCTGGGCAGTTCGTGTCGCGTCGGCATTACGCCGACTACCTGCGCTTGCGCCTGCAGCAGGCGGTGGACGCCAGTCCTGCGCAATTGGAGATTCTGGCTGCGCGGGTACAGGCGCTGCAGCCCAATCAGGAAGGCGTGCTGCTGACCCTGGATTCGGGCCGGCCAGTGCAGGCTGGGCGAGTGGTCCTGGCGGTGGGCAATGCGCTGCGGCCACTGCCGGCGCGCGGTGCCAGCAGTCTGGTCAGCGGCAAGCGCGTGGAGGCCTGGGATTACGCCGCGCTCGACGCCATTGCAGACAATGCCGATGTTGCGATCATTGGTTCCGGCCTGAGCATGGCGGACAGCGTGGCGACGCTGCAGGCCAACGGTCATCGCGGGCGTATCCATGTGCTGTCGCGGCATGCACTGCTGCCCTTGCCGCACGCCAAGGGTGCTGCCGCTGACTACGATCCCGAGCCTTTGCTGTCGATGAGCCTGCGCCAGCGCATGCACGCATTGCGGCGTCATGCAGCCGAGGCGGCAGCCCGCGATATTCCGTGGCAGAGCGTGATGGAGCGTATCCGCCCGCTGGGTCAGCGCTTGTGGCAAAGCCTTTCATTCGACGACCAGCGCCGTTTCCTGCGGCATGTGGTGCGTTACTGGGACGTGCATCGCCACCGCATCGCCGCGCCGCTGCATGCGCAGCTGCTGGAGCTGCAGCAGGCCGGTCGCCTGCAGCTGCACCGTGGTCGCCTGGAAACCGCCGTTGCCGAAGGTGCCTGTGTGCGGCTGGGCGCGCTGGACCGCTGGCGTCAGCCGTTGCAGTTGGAAGTGCAATGCGTGGTCAACGCCACTGGCGTGGAGATGCGCGCGCAGGCGATGCGTAATCCGCTGCTGCAGCAGTTGCTGGGCAGTGGCGTGGGCCGTGCCGGCCCGCATGGAATCGGCCTGGATACAGCGGCCGACGGCAGCCTGATCGACGCCGATGGCATGGTTGAGCCGCGCATGCAGGTGCTGGGCAGTCTGCGCATCGGCAGCCTGTGGGAAAGCCTGGCGATTCCTGAATTGCGTGGGCAGGCAGCAGCGGCGGCAAAACAAGCCTTGTAGTGCCGAGCCATGCTCGGCAGGGGCCTCCCAGGCAATCCAAATGTAGTGCCGAGCCATGCTCGGCAGAGGCCTCGCCGGTAAAGCCCCTGCCGAGCATGGCTCGGCACTACAGGTAGCGTTGGCCTGCTTCCCGTAAAATGGGCGCATGGATGTCTCCCACTTGCTCGACGGGCTGAACGCAGCCCAGCGCGAGGCCGTTTCGGCGCCTCTTGGTCACCACCTGATTCTTGCCGGCGCCGGTTCCGGCAAGACGCGCGTGCTTATCCATCGCATCGCCTGGCTCACCGAAGTCTGTGGCGTGCCGGCGCACGGCATTTTCGCGGTTACCTTCACCAACAAGGCAGCCGGCGAAATGCGTCACCGCATCGACCTGCAGCTGAGCAAGGGCAGCCGTGGCATGTGGATCGGCACCTTCCACGGCCTGGCCCATCGCCTGCTGCGCCTGCACTGGGCCGATGCCAAGCTGCCTGAAGCCTTCCAGGTGATGGATTCGGACGACCAGCTGCGCATGGTCAAGCGCGTGGTCCAGCAGCTGGAGCTGGACGACAGCAAGTACCCGCCCAAGCAGGTGATGTGGTGGATCAACACGCAGAAGGATGAAGGCCGCCGTCCGCAGCACATCCAGCCCGAGCCGCATGACCAGTGGGGCGAAACCCTGCGCCAGGCCTATGCGGCCTACCAGGAGCGCTGCGACCGCGCCGGCCTGGTCGACTTCGCCGAGCTGCTGCTGCGCGCGCATGAACTGCTGCGCGACAACCCGGCGCTGCTGGCGCATTACCGTGCCCGCTTCCGCGAGATCCTGGTCGACGAGTTCCAGGACACCAACGCCATCCAGTACGCCTTCGTGCGGGTACTGGCCGGCGACAGCGCGCATGTGTTCGTGGTCGGTGACGATGACCAGGCCATCTACGGCTGGCGCGGGGCCAAGGTCGAGAACGTGCAGCGTTTTCTCAAAGATTTCCCTGGCGCGCAGACCATTCGCCTGGAGCAGAACTACCGCTCCACCGCCAACATCCTTGGTGCCGCCAATGCGGTGATCGCGCACAACCCGGACCGCATCGGCAAGCAGTTGTGGACCGACAGCGGCGACGGCGATCCGATCGATCTGTTCGCTGCCTACAACGAGATGGACGAGGCGCGTTACCTGGTCGAGCGTGCACGCCAATGGGTCCGCGATGGTGGCAGCTATGGCGACGTCGCCGTGCTCTACCGCAGCAACGCGCAGTCGCGCGCCTTCGAAGAAGCGCTGCTCAGCGAGCAGGTGCCGTACCGCGTGTACGGTGGCATGCGCTTCTTCGAGCGTGCCGAAATCAAGGATGCGCTGGCTTACCTGCGCCTGATGACCAACCGCAACGACGATGCGGCCTTCGAGCGTGCGGTGAACACACCGACGCGCGGCATTGGCGAGCGCACCCTGGATGAGGTGCGGCGCATCGCACGGCAGCAGGCGCTGCCATTGTGGGAGGCAGCGATGCTGGCCACGCAGGGCACCGATCTGACCTCCCGCGCGAAGAATGCGCTGGCCGGTTTCATCAACCTGGTGCAGCAGATCACCGCCGAAACCGGCGAGATGGATCTGTCCGAGCGCATCGATCACGTGCTGTCACGTTCGGCGCTGCGTGAGCACTGGGGCAAGGAGAGTCGCAACGCGTTGGATTCGGAATCGCGCACCGACAACCTCGACGAATTGATCTCGGTGGCCTCGCGCTTCGTGCGTCGCGAAGATGATATCGAGGAAGGCGCTGAGGACATGAGCGAGCTGGTGGCGTTCCTGTCCTATGCTTCGCTGGAAGCTGGCGAAGGCCAGGCACAGGCAGGTGAAGAGGGAGTGCAGCTGATGACGCTGCATTCGGCCAAGGGCCTGGAGTTCCCGCTGGTGTTCCTGGCCGGCATGGAAGAAGGCTTGTTTCCCAGTGCGCGTTCGCTCGAAGAAAGTGGGCGTCTGGAAGAAGAGCGCCGTCTGGCTTACGTCGGCATCACCCGCGCGCGGCAGAAGCTGGTACTCGGCTATGCCGAATCGCGCCGCATCCACGGCCAGGACAATTACAGCCTGCCGTCACGCTTCCTGCGTGAGATCCCGCGCGAGCTGCTCAACGAGGTTCGTCCCAAGGTGCAGGTCTCGCGCCCGGCCTCGCTGGGTGCAAGCCGGTCGATGGGCGGCCACGCCAATATCGAAGCACCGCCGATCAAGCTGGGCGCGTTGGTGAATCATCCCAAGTTTGGCGAAGGCATGGTCACCGACTACGAAGGTAACGGCCAGCACGCTCGCGTGCAGGTCGAGTTCGCCGACGCCGGCAGCAAGTGGTTGGTGATGGCGTATGCGAATCTGACGGTGATCTGATCAAGCGGTGAGCCACGTAGCCGCGTAGCCCGGGTAAGCGCAGCGCACCCGGGACGTGATCTGCGCATTGCCTGTGCGCGAAGGGCTGCCGAGCATGGCTCGGCACTACGGTGGGGTTGCGTGATTCCTCAGTTGCTCCCAATCCAGATCGAATTTGGCCAGGTATTTGCGCAGGCGATCGGCGTCGTTGGTGCTGGCGCGTTGGGTGCGCGATACCGCGAACAGTTCGCGGCCAGCGGCAGACAGGGTTTTCGAACGCAGACAGACGCGCACCACTTCTTCCAGTTGCACGCGGTCGAAGCGGTCCAGCTGGTTTGCGGCATCGCCGAGCAATGCCTGCAGTGGCGATGCATCATCGCCGCCATGCCATTGCGTGCGCAGGCGGTTGATCTCTTCATCGACGCCGTCGGTCTGGATGCGTCCTGCATTTGCCAGCGTCGCCATGCGCACAACACTGGCGCCCAGATCGCGGAAGTTGCCGCGCCATGCAGCTTCGCTGCTGGTGGCGAATGTCAGATAGCGGCTACGCGCTTCGGCGTTGAAGCGCACGCGCTCGTGCTGCTCGCGTGACCAGCGCTCCAGTTCAAACTCGAGGTTGGGTTCGATGTCTTCGCTGCGTTCGGCCAGACCCGGCAGTTGATAGGTCCACAGGTTCAGGCGCGCCAGCAGATCCTCGCGGAAGCGGCCTAGTCGTACGTCGTGCTGCAGATCGCGGTTGGTGCCGGCAATGAGCTGGAAGTCGCTTTCCACCTCACGGTCGCTGCCTACTGGCAGGAAGCGCTTCTCTTCCAGGGCGCGCAGCAGCATGGCCTGTTCGTCGGCACCCAGTTCGCCGATCTCGTCGAGGAACAGCAGGCCCTGGTGGGCCGAGCGCAGCAGGCCGGCGCGGTCGCTGCTGGCGCCGGTATAGGCGCCCTTGGTGTGGCCGAACAAGGTGCTCATCGCGCCATCGCCACGCAGGGTGGCGCAGTTCACCTCGACGAAGCGACCTGGCAGCTGGTGCTTGAGCTTCTTCAGCTCGAATACGCGCTTGGCCAACTGGCTCTTGCCGGCACCGGTGGGGCCGGTCAGCAGCATTGGTGCGCGCGAGCGCGTCGCGACTTTCTCGATCTGCTCGATCATCCGGTTGAATGCCGGGTTGCGGGTGGCGATGCCGCTCTTGAGCAGGTCGCGGTCCTGCAGCTGCTGTTGGGCGAAGCGCTGGGCGATGTGGTCGTAGCGCGACAGGTCCAGGTCGATCACGGTGTGGCTGCCGGGGTCGCCATTGGTTTGCTTGCGCGGCGGCGAGGTCTGCAGCAGGCGGCCTGGGAAGTGCCGGCTCTCGGTCAGCAGGAACCAGCAGATCTGGGTGACGTGGGTGCCGGTGGTGATGTGGACGTAATAGTCCTCCTCGTCCGGCTGGAAGGGATAGCTCGCGAGAAAGTCATGCAGGCGTGCGTAGACGCCTTCGAATTCCCAGGGATCGACCAGGTAGGTGTCGTGCAGGCGCAGCTCGGTGCCGGGCGATACCAATGCCAGATCTTCCTGCACCAGCTTGGCCAGCCGGCTGAAGCGGCGCTCGTCCAGCATCAGCTCGATGCGATCGGGCTGGAAGTCCTCATGCATGCCCAGAGCGACCGTGGGCCGCCATTTCTCCCAGCGGCCGGGGCCGCTGCCCGAATCGAGCTGGGTGCCGAGCATGCCGAAGATGACCTGACGCTTGGACATATCAATTCCTATAAGTAGCGCGCTAAAAGTATACGTAAAGCCGCGCTTCGGGTGCGCAAATCTTCGGTCTGAATCGAAAAATAACTTTTAAAATCAATTAATTGATTGAAGTCGGGGAAAGTTGGCACGGCCATTGCGTTGTATAGGGCCAAGAGAGCGGCGGGCAGTTCCCGCCAAGGAGTACGAAATGGCCAACGCAAACCTGTTCGCATCCTTCCGGGGCGCCCTGCTGCCGAAGGCCACGGTCCGCAACGAAGCCGGTGGATCGGCCTATGTTCGCGACCCGCGTGCGGCCTTGGCCCTGTTCGCCGCCACCGGTTGCTTGAACAGCACCTTCTACGCCAGCGCCGATGCGCAACTGGAGCAGGTGCAGGCGCTGTGCAACGAGGTCGATGCCGGCTTCATTGCACGCACTGCCGCCTATGCCCACGGCGTGGCGCATATGAAGGACGTGCCGGCGCTGCTGTTGGCGCTGCTGAGCGTGCGTGATGGCGAGGCGTTTGCCGCTGCTTTCCCGCATGTGATCGACAACGGCCGCATGCTGCGTACCTTCGTGCAGATCATGCGTAGCGGTCGGGTGGGCCGCCGTTCGCTGGGCTCGTTGCCGAAGCGCATGCTGCGGCAGTGGCTGCAGCAGGCCTCGCCGAAGGCGATCATCCGCGCGGCGATCGGCAACCAGCCGTCGCTGGCCGATGTGATCCGCATGGTCCACCCCAAGCCGCAGGATGCCGCGCGTGAGGCGCTGTATGCCTGGGTGATCGGGCGGCCGTACGACGAGGCGCTGTTACCAGCGGAACTGCGTGCCTACGAGGCGTTCAAGCGCGAACCGCGCGGGATGCTGCCGGACCTGCCGTTCCAGTACTACAGCGCGCTGGCATTGGATGCCGCGCAGTGGTCGGTGCTGGCGCGCAACTCAAGCTGGCAGCAGCTGCGGATGAACTTGAACACCTTTGCCCGTCACGGTGTGTTCGAGGATGCGGTGATGGTTGCCGAAGTGGCAGCGAAGCTGCGTGACCCGCAGCAGATCGCCCGTTCGCGGGTGCTGCCCTACCAGCTGCTGATGGCCTACCACGCCGGTGCGGCACTGCCGCGTCCGATCCTGGACGCGCTGCAGGACGCGATGGAAGTGGCGACTGCGTCGGTGCCGGCATTGCAGGGCAAGGTGGTGGTGGCAGTGGACGTCTCCGGCTCGATGCAGTGGCCGGTGACCGGCTATCGCAAGGGAGCAAGCTCGGCGGCGCGGTGCGTCGACGTGGCGGCCTTGATCGCGGCCTGCGTGTTGCGCGGTCACCCGCAGGCGCAGGTGCTGCCGTTCGACACCGAGGTGCATCCGCAGCAGTTGAACCCGCGTGACAGCGTGATGACGCTGGCACGGCAGTTGGCGATCAATGGTGGCGGTACCTCGGTAAGTGCACCGCTGGCCTATCTCAACCGCAAGCGGGCGCAGGTGGATCTGCTGGTGCTGGTGTCGGACAACGAGAGCTGGCGTGACACCCGCGGCAGCCGTGAGACCGCAACCATGCGTGAGTGGGCCGCGCTGAAGGCGCGTTGCCCGCAGGCGCAGCTGATCTGCATCGATCTGCAGCCGGTGGCCAGCAGCCAGACCGTTGAGCGCGAGGACGTGCTGCATATCGGCGGCTTCAGCGATGCGGTGTTCGAGCTGCTGGCCAATGCCAGCCTGCCGCCGGCACAGCGCCCGCGCTGGGTGGAGCGGATCGCGGCAATGGATTTGTAAGGGCGATACGGATGTCGCCGCAGTGATGCCCGGCCGGCAATGGGGCCGGCCGGGCCTGGAGACTATTTCATGGGAGAAGGCGGATGCCGGCCTGACTACATTGGTTGTTCATTCCGGTTCGAATCCGGAGAGTCAGTCCAACCCTTGCCGTCTGCTCCCACCCCTCAATGTCGGCGTGTACGAATGTCGATGGAACTACAGCATCTGACGCTCCAGGTCGCGGGTTCGATTCCCGCCCGATGCCGCAATGCATCGGTAGCTCAGTGGATAGAGCAGGATCGCCGCCTTGCCCTCGTGGCACAGCGGTGAAACGTTCCATCATTCTTGTCGTATTCGCCGGCACCTTATTTGTATTACTTCATGCTTCGGCATGAACACGTTTCAACGTCGGCACGCACGAATGCCGAAGGAACTACAGCCTCTTAAGCTCCGGGTCGTGGGTTCGAATCCCGCCCGAAACGCAGCGGTAGCTCAGTCTGGTTAGAGCAGGATGTTCCTTCAAACCTCGTCGTGCAGGCCGGCACCTTTCGTAGCTGTTCCATGCGGTGAATGCAGGTGGAATTACAAAGGCAGCCCTGCGGGGTCGGGTTCGACTCCCGGCCGCAACGGCAGAAGTTACTTCTGGCGTTGCGGACACTTCCACCACTGTTTGTCACCGCACCTCTATATTTGAAGATGACAGGAAAGCCATCAATGAACGACACCAACTACAACGTCATCCAGGAGCCGGGTGCGGCACCGATCAAGCTGTGGACGCGCGGCGTGCCGCTGGAAGACGAAGCCCGCGAGCAGCTGAAGAACATCGCGCGCCTGCCCTTCATCCATCAATGGGTAGCGGTGATGCCTGACGTCCACCTGGGCAAAGGCGCAACCGTGGGCTCGGTGGTGCCGACCATCGGTGCCATCATTCCGGCGGCGGTGGGCGTGGATATCGGCTGCGGCATGATCGCCACCCGTACCACGCTGACCGCCAGTGACCTGCCCGACAACCTGTCGGCGCTGCGCAGCGCGATCGAACGCGCGGTGCCGCACGGCCGCAGCGTGACCCGTGGCGGCCGTGACAAGGGCAGCTGGGACACCGCGCCGGAGCTGGCGGTGGAAGGCTGGTCGCAGCTTGCGGCCGACTTCGCCTTGATCTGCGAGCGTCACCCCAAGCTGAAGAACACCAACAACCTCAAGCACCTGGGAACGCTGGGTACCGGCAACCACTTCGTCGAGGTATGCCTGGATGAAGAACAGCGCGTGTGGTTCATGCTGCACTCCGGCTCGCGTGGCGTCGGCAACGCCATCGGCACCTACTTCATCGAGCTGGCCAAGCAGGAGATGCGTCGCTGGATGATCAACCTGCCGGACCAGGACCTGGCGTACCTGCCGGAAGGCAGCGCGCATTACGGCGACTACGTGTTTGCGGTGGACTGGGCGCAGCGTTTTGCCCGTATCAACCGTGAGGTGATGATGCGCAATGTGGTTGCGGCCGCGCGTACGGTGATCAGCAAGCCGTTCGAGGCCCAGGCCGAGGCGGTCAACTGCCACCACAACTACGTCAACCGCGAGCACCACTTCGGCAAGGATGTACTTGTTACCCGCAAGGGCGCGGTGAGTGCGCGCAAGGGTGAGATGGGCATCATCCCGGGCAGCATGGGCGCCAAGAGCTTCATCGTGCGCGGGCTGGGCAACGAGGACAGCTTCCACAGCTGCAGCCACGGTGCCGGCCGCGTGATGAGCCGCACCAAGGCGCGCAAGCTGATCAGCGTGGATGACCACATCAAGGCCACCGCGCACGTGGAGTGCCGCAAGGACGCCGAGGTGGTGGATGAGTCACCGGCTGCCTACAAGCCGATCGAGGCGGTGATGGAGGCGCAGCGCGATCTGGTTGAGATCATGCATACCCTGCGTCAGGTGGTGTGTGTGAAGGGATAAGGCAAGATGGCGCCCCACTGCGGTGGGGCGCCACAGGAAGGCAGGACAATGGAAATGATTGAAATAGATGGGAGTCAGGGTGGCGGGCAATTGCTGCGTTCCGCGCTGAGCTTGAGCCTGTGCACCGGGATTGGCTTTGCCATGCAGGACATCCGCGCGATGCGTTCGCGGCCGGGACTGATGCGCCAGCACCTGACTGCGGTCAACGCCGCGGCGCGGATCAGCAATGCGCAGGTGGAAGGCGCTGCCCTGGGCGCGAACACGCTGCGTTTCGTGCCGGGCATCGTGCAGGCGGGCGATTATCACTTCGCCATCGGCAGCGCAGGTTCGGCGACGCTGGTGCTGCAGACGGTGCTGCCCGCGCTATGGCAGGCGCCCGCGCCGTCACGTGTGCGGCTGGAAGGCGGTACGCACAACCCGATGGCGCCGAGTGCCGACTTCGTCAGCAGCTGCTATCTGCCGGCACTGGCGCGGATGGGCGTGCAGGCGGAACTGCAGCTGCATGTACCGGGCTTCCACCCGGCCGGTGGCGGTATGCTTGAGGCCACGGTACAGCCATGCCCGCAACTGCAGGCACAGGAATTCAGCGTGCGCGGGCCCTTGCAGAAGCTGGAAGCGCAGGTGCTGGTATCGGGCCTGCCTGCCGCCATCGGCCAGCGCGAGCTGGATGTGCTGGCCAAGCGCTTTGGGCTGGATGCCCATCCACGCCATGTGCGGGTGGTGCGGCCGGCCCTGGGGCCGGGCAACGTGGCCTCGGTGACGGTGCGGCATGACCTGCATGTCGAGCATTTCGACAGTCATGGCGAACGTGGACTGGCTGCCGAGGACGTGGCGGGCCGGTTGGCCGAGACCGTGCAGACCTATCTGGACGGCGGTGCCTGCGTGGGCGAGCACCTGTCGGACCAACTACTGTTGCCGATGGCGCTGGCCGGCGGTGGGCGCTTCACCACCGCCAGCCTCAGCGACCACCTGCGCAGCAATGCGCGGCTGATCGAGAAGTTCCTGCCGGTTGAGTTCGACTGGCAGCAGCGCGGACCACACTGGGAGGTATGGGTCAACGTTTGAGGGTCCCGGTTTGATTTGGCGCAAGGCATGGGGGCACCATCGGGTGTGCAATGGTGTCACCACCCCCTTTCATCCAAGGAGAACTGCCATGTACAAGCGCATCCTGATCGCCACCGATGGTTCCGAGCTTTCCGCCAAGGGCTTGGCCAAGGGGCTGGAGCTGGCCGCCCAACTGGGCGCGCATGTCGACATCGTCACGGTTTCCGAGCCGTGGGCGGTGGGCATGTACGACGCCATGGGCTGGAGCGCTGGCTACGAGGCCAGTCCGGAGTACAAGAAGGACCGTGAGGAAGCCGCGCAGAAGATCCTGCAACCGGCGTTGGCCGCCGCACACGCGGCCGATGTGGCGGACGTGCAGACCCACCACGTGCTGGACCGCTACGCCGCCGACGGCATCATCGACACCGCCAAGGCCTGCAACAGCGACCTGCTGGTGATGACATCGCACGGCCGGCGTGGCGTCACCCGGGTACTGCTGGGCAGCCAGACCTCCGAAGTGCTGGCCCGCAGCACGGTACCGGTGCTGGTGATCCGCTGAGGCTTTCAGCTTCCTCCCTTTCGCGCAGCGAAGGGAGGGCTGTGGACGGGGCTCTTGGCTGGAGCCGCAAAAGCCCAAAGCACAAGACCACCCCCTCCCAACCTCCCCCTTGGCTACGCCAAAGGGGAGGGGCAAAGCTTGGCCCCTCCCTTTTGCCGAAGGCAAAGGGGAGGGCTGGGGAGGGGGCTTTCCGCTGTGTCCGCAAAAGAAACCAGCAACCAGAATCAACAAAGCCCTCGATTGGAGGGCTTTCGGCTTTTTGCCCCCTCCCTTTCGCGTAGCGAAGGGAAGGGTTGGGGAGGGGTGCTTTCCGCTGTGTCCCCAAAGAAACCAGCAACCAGAATCAACAAAGCCCTCGATTAGAGGGCTTTCGGCTTTTTGCCCCCTCCCTTTCGCGCAGCGAAGGGGAGGGCTGGGGAGGGGTGCTTCCCGCTGTGTCCCCAAAGAAACCAGTGAGCCGAATCAGCAAAGCCCTCAAACGAGGTCTTTGTAGGAGCAGGTGAAAGGGTCGGCTGCTATTCACGCTTGGCTGCCCAAAGCACCCCTCCCCAACCCTCCCCTCCGTGCTGCGCACGCAAGGGAGGGGGCTGGATCACCAGCTATACAGCTTCCAATACACCGGCTTGGTGCCGTCCTTGTCGCTGTCCATGCGGCCGTCGCCGTCGCGGTCGTACATGTAGAACGGGGCACCACGGGCCGGGGTCACCTTGACCATGCGCAGGGTGCCACCGACGCGGTATTCCTCGATGGTGTCGCCGTTGTCCATCGCCTTGCGGGTGACATCCGCACCTTTGACATCAACCGGTGGCGAGCCAGCGCCGAGCGTGGCGCAGCCGGCCAGGGCCAGCAGGGGGATCAGCAGCAAGGATTTCATGGTGGTGCTTCCTTCGGTGGGAATGGTCCGATTATGCCTGTCCACATGCAGCAGCGGCCCGCCGCGTAGAATCAGCGCATGAGCAGATTAGTCCTTATTGACGGTTCCAGTTACCTGTACCGCGCGTTCCACGCGCTCCCGCCACTGACCAACGCCAATGGCGAGCCCACCGGCGCGCTGTTCGGCGTGGTCAACATGCTGCGCTCCACGCTGAAGGAAAAACCCGAATACGTCGCCTTCGTGGTCGATGCGCCGGGCAAGACCTTCCGCGACGACATGTATGCCGAGTACAAGGCCAACCGTCCGCCGATGCCCGACGACCTGCGCTCGCAGGTGCAGCCGATGTGCGACATCGTGCAGGCGCTGGGTATCGACATCCTGCGCGTGGACGGCGTGGAAGCCGATGACGTGATCGGCACCCTGGCCCTGGCCGGTGCCAGGGACGGCCTGGAAGTCACCATCTCCACCGGCGACAAGGATTTTGCCCAGTTGGTGCGGCCGGGCGTGGTGCTGGTCAATACCATGACCGGCAGCCGTACCGATTCGGATGCGGCGGTGATCGACAAGTTCGGCGTGCGTGCCGAGCAGATCGTCGATTACCTGGCGTTGATGGGCGACACCGTCGACAACGTGCCGGGGGTGGAGAAGTGCGGCCCCAAGACCGCTGCCAAGTGGCTGGCCGAGTACAACGACCTGGACGGCGTGATTGCCGCCGCCCCGACCATGAAGGGCAAGATCGGCGAGAACCTGCGCGCCGCGCTGCCGCGGCTGCCGCTGAACCGTGACCTCGTCACCATCCGCACCGATGTGCCGCTGCAACAGGGCCCGCGCGACCTGAAGCTGCGCGAACAGCACGTGGAGACGCTGCGCGAGCTGTATGCGCGTTACGGCTTCACCCAGGCCCTGCGTGAGCTGGGCGGCGTGGCCGCGCCGGACGTGGCCGCCGACAGCAAGCCCAGCCTGCGCGGCACCGCCGCCGGCTACGCCAAGGCAGCTGATAGCGAGCCGGTTGTTGGCCTTGATCCAGCGATGGCAGAAAAGGGTGAATACGAAACGGTGTTCACCAGCGAACAGCTGCAGGCCTGGGTTGCGCGTCTGCAGGCTGCCGACGAATTTGCCTTCGATACCGAAACCGACGCGCTGGACGCGATGCGCGCCAACCTGGTCGGCATCAGTCTGGCGGTGGAGCCGGGCAAGGGTGCCTATATCCCGGTGGGCCACATCTATCCGGGTGCGCCCGAGCAGCTGCCCCTGCAGCAGGTGCTGGACGCGCTCAAGCCGTTGCTGGAGGACGCTGGCAAGAACAAGCTGGGCCAGCACGGCAAGTACGACATCCACGTGCTGCGCCGCCATGGCGTGGACGTGCAGGGCTATGCCGATGACACGATGCTGGAAAGCTTCGTGCTCAATTCCACCGCCACCCGCCATGACATGGATTCACTGGCGCAGCGCTATCTTGGCTACACCACCACCAAGTTCGAGGACGTGGCGGGCAAGGGCGCAAAGCAGATTTCGTTTGCCCAGGTAGGCATCGACGAAGCCGGCGCCTACGCCGCCGAAGACGCCGACATCACCCTGCGCCTGCACCGCGTATTGGCCCCGCAGCTGGCAGCGATACCGTCGCTGGAAAGCGTGTACCGCGACATCGAGATGCCGCTGGTGCCGGTGCTGGCGCGCATCGAGGCCAATGGCGTGCGCATCGACGCGGCCGAGCTGAAGCGGCAGAGCAATGACCTGTCCGCACGCATGCTGGCCGCGCAGCAGAAGGCCACCGAGCTGGCCGGGCATACCTTCAACCTGGATTCGCCCAAGCAGCTGCAGGCGGTGTTGTTCGACGAGCTTGGCCTGCCGGCGCTGGTGAAAACCCCCAAGGGCCAGCCCAGCACGAATGAAGAGGCGCTGGAGGCGATTGCCGAGCAGCATGAGCTGCCGCGGGTGATCCTGGAATACCGCGGCCTGACCAAGCTGCGCAGCACCTATACCGACAAGCTGCAGGAGATGGTCAACCCGGATACCGGCCGCGTGCACACCAGCTACCACCAGTCCGGTGCGGCGACCGGGCGGCTGTCCTCGTCCGATCCGAACCTGCAGAACATCCCGGTACGCACCGAGGATGGCCGCCGCATCCGCAAGGCCTTTGTCGCCCCACCGGGTCGCAAGCTGATGGCCTGCGACTACTCGCAGATCGAACTGCGGATCATGGCGCATCTGTCCGAAGACCCGGGTCTGGTGCGTGCGTTCGAGCAGGGCGCCGACGTGCACCGCGCAACGGCGGCCGAAGTGTTCGGGCGCGCGCTGGACGAGGTGACGGCGAACGAACGCCGCGCCGCCAAGGCGATCAACTTCGGCCTGATGTACGGCATGAGCGCCTTTGGCCTGGCCAAGAACCTCGGTATCGACCGTGGTCAGGCGCAGGATTATGTCGCGTTGTATTTCAGCCGCTATCCGGCGGTGCGTGACTTCATGGAGCGCATGCGTGCGCAGGCCCGCGAGCAGGGCTATGTGGAAACCCTGTTTGGCCGGCGCCTGTATCTGAATGACATCCACGCCCGCAACCAGGGCCTGCGTGCCGGTGCCGAGCGTGCCGCCATCAATGCACCGATGCAGGGCACCGCGGCGGACATCATCAAGCGGGCGATGGTCAGCGTGGACGCCTGGCTGCAGGGGTACAGCGACCAGGCCAAGATGATCCTGCAGGTGCACGACGAACTGGTATTTGAAGCCGATGCCGCATTCATCGACACCTTGTGTGCGGAAGTCGAGTCACGGATGGCGTCGGCTGCGACGCTGCGGGTACCGTTGGTTGTTGACACCGGAATCGGGGAAAATTGGGACGAGGCTCATTGATTTTCTAGTTTCTTAACTAGAAAGTATTAGTAAATGAAACAATGCGTCGCGTTACACCGCATTTATTAAATGCCAGCGGTATTTGGCAGATGAATCTGTCCTTAATTATTTTGAAAGCACGACAGATTCTTCACGATCCATCAAGGTTGGGAATGCTCATATAGTCCGCGACAGACGCAACGTCTGTCGCGGATCTCTCCCATCCCCTGGAGCAGATCTCGGAGCGGGGATTCCTCCCCAAATGCCCGCTCCCCGGCCCCGTCGACCCCCCCCTGGTCGGCGGGGCTTCTTTTTGTAGCAAATGAAACCATTTTGACCCGCGATAACGCCGTCGCGATACTCGCATTCCCTTTATCCGTGCTGGTCGAGGATGCTGCCATCGAGTGATGGAGGGGAATCATGTCCGACCTGTTCGCATTGGCGATGCCGTGGTGGGAATTCATCCTGCGCGCGGTGATTGTCTATGTCGTGGTGCTGGTGATGGTGCGGGTGGCCGGCAAACGCACGCTGGGCCAATTCACCCCGTTCGACATGCTGTTGCTGGTGTTGCTGGGCAACGCCGTGCAGAACGCATTGCTTGGCCAGGACACCTCACTGGGCGGCGGCCTGTTGCTGGCGGCCACGCTGATTGCGCTGAATTATTTCGTAGGTTGGATCACCACCCGCAGCCCGGCGATGGAGCGGGTGATCGAAGGCGAGCCGGTGGTACTGGCCCGGCACGGCCACGTACTGCAGAAGGTGTTGCGGCGCGAGCTGGTGAGCAAGGCCGATTTTTCCAAGGCGATGCGCGACGCAGGTTGCGACGACGTGGATGAAGTAGACCTGGCACTGCTTGAAACCAACGGCCACATCACCATCATCCTCAAGAAGGACCGGATGTAGTGCCGAGCCATGCTCGGCAGAGGTGTTGTAGGAGCGGCGTAAGCCGCGAAGCTGGCGGACCATCCGATTGCAGGTATTGCCGCGATTTCATTTTTGATGGCTTCGCGGCTTACGCCGCTCCTACAAGACTACTTGTAAGGCCCCTTGCCGAGCATGGCTCGGCACTACGGTTGCGGTGCTGCTTGTGAGGCTCCTGCCGAGCATGGCTCGGCACTACAGGTTGTGGTGCTGCTTGTAAGGCCCCTGCCGAGCATGGCTCGGCACTACAGCCAATCCCTTGGGACCAGGTACTCGGCCAGGCGTGCTTCATCGCTGCCGTTGTCGGGGGTGTAGCCGTATTCCCAGCGCACGCGCGGTGGCAGGCTCATCAGGATGCTCTCGCTGCGGCCACCACTCTGCAGGCCGAACAAGGTGCCGCGGTCGTAGACCAGGTTGAATTCGACATAGCGGCCGCGGCGGTACAGCTGGAACTCGCGCTCGCGCTCGCCGTAGGGCGTGTCCTTGCGGCGCTCGACGATGGGCAGGTAGGCATCGAGGAATCCGTCGCCGACCGCTTGCAGGTAATTGAAGTCGGTTTCGAAGTCCGCGTGCAGGTCGTCGAAGAACAGGCCGCCAACGCCGCGCGTTTCATTGCGGTGCTTGAGGAAGAAATATTCATCGCACCAGCGCTTGTGCGCGCCATAACGGTCTTCGCCGTAAGGCGCACACAGCTCGCGAGCAACCGTGTGCCAGTGCTGCACGTCTTCGTCGAAGGGATAGAACGGGGTCAGGTCGAAACCGCCGCCGAACCAGGCTGCCACCGTCTTGCCATCCAGCTCGGCCTGGAAGTAGCGCACGTTGGCGTGGGTGGTCGGCAGGTAGGGGTTGCTGGGGTGGAACACCAGCGACACGCCACAGGCGCGCCAGGAGGCGCCTGCGAGCTCCGGGCGATTGGCCGAGGCCGAGGGCGGCAGGCGGGTGCCGGCGACGTCGGAGAAGCCGATGCCGGCCTGCTCGAACACCGCGCCATCACGCAGGATACGGGTGCGGCCGCCGCCGCCTTCGGCGCGCTGCCAGCGGTCCTCGTTGAAACGGGCCTGGCCGTCGGCCTGCTCGATGGCGGCGCAGATGCGGTCCTGCAGGCCGGTCAGATAGTCGCGTACGCGGTCGAATTCGTTCATATGCGTACTGTAGCGCAGGCCGCTGCCGCGACCTGCGCCGCATGCCTTACTTGCGCAGCGATTTGCCCTTGCTGGGGGGCGCCGGTGCGTCGGCGTCTTCTTCGTTGTCGAGGTCTTCGGCGGCTCGCATCAGCTGCGCGCCCAGACCGGCCATTGCCCAGTTGGTGGTCTCGTAGACATCGCAGGCCACATGGGTGCCCTTGCCGTCGCGCTTGCAGATGGACAGCAGTTTGCCGGGGATGTCTTCGTCACCGGTGTTCTCGTAGACGCTGCGCAGGTTCTCGCAGCCAACGCGGACGCCGGCCTGGCAGAGCTTCTGGTAATACGGTGCGGCGGCCTGCCAGTCACCGGCCAGCGAGTGGCGGTGGCCGAGGGTGTTGCAGCCCTGCAGCTTGCCGCTGTTGCAGCAGGCCTGCGGGTCGCTGCCCGCTGGGCAATCCTGCGGCAGCGGCAGCTCGACGAATACCTTGGGCGCGCTGCAGTGGTTGTTGCCGCCGGTGCGCTGGTAGACGGCATAGCGGTTCCAGCTGTCGATGCCGAGCAGGCCGCCGTTGCGCAGCGGCTTGAGCACGAAGTCGCCGCCCTTGTCGTGGCGGATATGGATGGCGCCATCCTCCAGGCGGGCGCGCAGCTCGCTGCCCATGCCCATCGTCACCAGGCCATCGTTGCCGAAACCGAGCGCATCCATCAGGCCGGTGCTGGCCTTGTAGTCGCCGCAGGGCAGACTGCTGGCGGGGGCGACATCAAGCTCGGTGGCGCTCAATGCAGTCAGCGCTTGTGCGCGCTTGCAGGTCATCTCGTCGGCGCCGGCCTTGCAGGCCAGCTGCAGGGCTTCGCGCGCGGGCAGGTAGCGTCCGGCATCCCAATGCGCATCGGCGACCTCGCTGCAGAAGCCGGCGTCCGGATGGCTGCGGCACAGCTGCAGCAGCTCGTTCAAACGCGGCTCGGGCAGCACCGCGCTATTGCTGCCGAACGCGCCGACCAGCGCCTTGGCCATGGCGATGCCGAGGACTTCCTTGGCTGCTGCCAGGCAGGCCGCTTCGCTGTACTGCGGAGTGCCTTCCTTGCAGACGGCAGGTTCTTCCAGGTCCGGATCGGGCGTTGCCGCCTGTAGTGCGGCCTGGGCTTCGTTGCGGTAGCTGGACAGCAGGCGCTCGCAGGCGAAGGGCAGGTCTTCCTGGCACCACTGGCGCAGCTGCTGCGGCGTTGCCGCGCTGGCGTTCTCGATGCAGCTGTCGATATCGGCACGGCAGCTGTTCGCGGCCGGTGTGGGCGCGGTCTTGCACCTGCTGCTGGCCTCCAGCACGTAGTCGCCTAGGCTGCCGGTGATGCGCTTGCCGTCGCTGCTGAGGCTGTACTCGGTGCTGAAGCCATTCGATACGTCAGCCGCGTGCAGGGTGTTGCCCTGCTGGCGGATTACATACTGGGTAGGCGCCAGGCCTTCATAGCGCATCGTGGCCTGGCTGCTGCTTTCAATCACGAAGCGGGCCGAGCCTTCTTCGGCGCTATAGCTGCCGCAGCTCAAGCTGGCGGCAGCCGCCGGCAATGCGCTCAGTGCCAGCAGGCCGCCGGCGAGGGCGGACAGTAGACGTGGAACAGACATGGAAACTCCGGGGGATTCAGTGAAACAGGGAACGGACGTCGGGACGGCTCAGCTTGATCACCAGCCAGCCGTGCAGTCCGGCCAATGCAAGCGCGGCGGCGATGCCGGTGATCAGCGAGGTCCACAGGCCAACGCGTAGTTGCACGCGCATTTCCAGGCCTTCTGGAGAATTGAGGAAGTCGGCAGGCACCATGGCCTGCATCGCTTCAAACATGCCGTGGATCAGCGGCAGGAAGGCGAAGTTGGCCACGGCCACCAGCACCAGGAAGACGATGAAGCCGATCCGGCCCCATTCGCGCTGCTTGAGCAATGCCCATGACACGGCAAGGAAGGCGATCGACAGCAACAGGCCGAGCACGCTCAGCGAGAACGCATGATCGGCGAGCCAAAGCATGCCCGGCGTCAGCGGCAGGCCTTCGTTCTGCATCACCTCGGTGATGTTTAACCGGCCCATCAGCGCTACCAGCAGAAGCTGCAGCAGGCTCCAGATGATGGCCATCGCCGCCATCACCAGCGACAGCTTTGCGGTGACGGCGACAAACGAGGCGGCTGCGGAAGAGGGGGCTGGAGAGGACGGAAACTGGGGTGGATTCACGATGGCTGGCTACGGATGCGTTGAGGAATGATGACGGGACTCAGCTGGCTTTCCCGCCGCGGAGGAGGGCTGCGGATGCTGCGGGCAATACATGCCGGGCGCTCAGTGGTGCCAGCTTCACGCCGTGCGGTGGCAGCAGCGGAATCCACGTCAGCTCGGCGATTTCCGCCTGTACCTGCGGGATGCCGCTGATGTGTACCAGGAAGGACTCGCCCTGCACACGGCGGCCGGGTTCGTTGACGGCGGCGTCTTCGAAAGTGCCCAGCGCCAGCGCGTTGCTGCGATCGACGTGTACGCCGAGTTCTTCGTGCAGCTCACGGGTGAGGGTCTGCAGGGCGTCCTCGCCGGGCTCGCGCTTGCCGCCGGGCTGGATGAAGGTATCCGAGCCGTGCTTGCGCACGACCAACACGCGCTGCTGCGGATCGAGGATGACAGCGGTGACGATGCGGATGGGGTTTTCAGTCGTGGACATGTGCTTCCAGCGGGTGGGGCTCCGTGTGGGGAATGGTACTGGAGGCTTGGAGGGTGGTGGGCAGAAGCAGAAGCAGAAGCAGAAGCACCCCTCCCCAGCCCTCCCCTTGGCTGCGCCAAAGGGAGGGAGCAAAGCGGCCCCCTCCCTTGCGCAACGCGCAGGGGAGGGTTGGGGAGGGGTGCTCTTGGCTGTATGCAGAAAACATCCACCACCCACAAACAACAAGGGCGCCTCGCGGCGCCCTTGCAGATGCTTACTTCAGTTCCTGCTCGAACAGCTTGAGGATGCGCTTGTACTGGTCCAGCCAGGAGTCGGCGCGGGTATAGCCGTGGCGTTCCAGCGGATACGGCGCGATCGACCAGTTGTCCTTGTGCAGCTCGATCAGCTTCTGCGTCATGTTGACCGAGTCCTGGAAGAACACGTTGTCATCCATCATGCCGTGCGCGATCAGCAGGTTGTCCTGCAGGCCCTCGGCGTACTCGATCGGCGAGGAGATGCGGTAGGCCTCCGGGTCGATGTCAGGGGTGTTGAGGATGTTGGCGGTGTAGGCGTGGTTGTACTGGTGCCAGTCACCGACCGGACGCAGCGCAGCGCCGGCCTTGAACGTGCCCGGTGAACGGAACAGCGCCATATAGGTCATGAAACCGCCGTAGGAGCCGCCATAGATGCCGGCCTTGCTGCGGTCACCCTGCTTGGTCTCGACCAGCCAGTCCAGGCCGTCCAGGTAATCTTCCAGTTCCGGGTGGCCCATGTTGCGGTAGATGGCGGTGCGCCAGTTGCGGCCATAGCCCTCGCTGCCGCGGTAGTCCATGTCCAGCACGATGTAACCCTTCTGCACCAGCAGGTTGTGGAACATCTGCTCGCGGAAGTAGTTGGAATAACGCGCATGCACGTTCTGCAGGTAGCCGGCACCGTGCACGAACATGGCGATCGGGTACTGCTTGCCGGCTTCCAGCTTTTCCGGGCCGTAATACTTGGCCCAGACGTGGCCGGCGCCGTGCTTGGACGGCACCTGCACCATCTGCGGCTGCACCCACTCGCGGGCCTTGAACTCGGCGCTGCGGGTGTCGGTCAGCTGGCGGGCTTCACCGCCGCTGCTCGGCAGCACGGCGATCTGCGCCGGCAGGTAGGGCGCGGAATAACGCACCAGCAGCTGCTGGCCATCCGGCGACAGGCTGAAGTCTTCCACGCCATCGAGCGCGGTCACTTCGCGCACGGCACCGCCGTTGGCGTTGACGTTGCAGACCTCGTAATCCCCCGGCCACTTCTGGTTGCACAGGAAGTAGAAGCTGTTGCCGTCGGCGCTGACCACCGGTGCCGAGGTTTCCCAGTTGCCGGAGGTGATGGCCTTGGGCTTGGCGCTGCCGCTCTGCGTGTACAGGTGCGAATAGCCAGATTCTTCGGACAGCAGCCATAGGGTGCGGCCATCGGGCATCCAGCCGTAATCGTTGAAACCCCAGTTGATCCAGCCGCCGTCGGTCAGGCGGTGGCGGTTTTCCAGGCGCGCGCTGGTGGCGCTGGTGGTGGCGATCCAGCGGTCCTTGTTGTCGTTGGCGCGCAGCATGATCGCGGCCTGGCTGCCGTCGGCATTCCAGCGGATGCCGCCGCCCATGAAGTCGCTCATCAGTTCCAGCGGACGGTTGCCCTTCAGCGCGTCCTTGCCGGCCTTGCGGCGCAACTCGGCGAGCGGATCGGTGGCGATGCCGGGCAGGTTGTCCAGCGACAGCGGCTGGACCTTGCCGGTGGCGGCGTCGGCCAGCCAGAACCCATGCGGCTCCGGATCATTGCGGCCGACGCGGGTGCGGGTGTCCTCGGCTTCCTCGTAGCCCGACTCGGTGACGTACAGCGGCATCTTGCCGCCGCGGCCTTCGTCGTAGCCCTTGGGCTTGGTGACCACGATCAGGTGGCGGGCATCGGGCGACAGCGCGCTGCTGACGATCTCGACATCGGCGCCCAGGAAGATCGGTGCCGCGGCGCGGGTCGGGTCGGCCTGGCGCCAGCGTTCGCCCTGCTCACGCAGTTCCTCGCGCTGGGCGCGGTCGCTGCGCAGCGTGGACAGGGTGCGCATCTGCTGGTCACGCAGTACGTCGGCCTTGGGGGCGTCGGCCGGGTTCTTGTCGGCCTTGAGCTGGGCGACCTGGCGGGTGCTGTTGTTGCGCGGGTTCCAATGGAACCAGTTGTTGCTCACCTGCCAGATGACGCCGCCATCGCTGGCGAAGTTGACGTCGCTGGCGCGGTCGTTGCTGCGGGTCAGCTGGGTCAGCGCGCCGCTGCGCAGGTCACGCACGAACACGTCGCCGTTGCGCACGAAGGCCATGCGCTGGCGGCTGCTGTCATAGACGCGGTCGCCGGCATCGAGGGTGCCGCGCTGGTCATCGGCGACCTGCTGGCCGACGCCGCCGCTGAGCGGCAGGCGGAAGCTGTCGCGCACCTGGCTGCCCTGGCGCTTGAGCGTGTATTCGACCTGCTGGCCGTTCCACGACCACCAGGCCGATTCCACCGGCGGCCCGATCCAGTCGGGGTTGGCCATGGCCTGCTCGATGGTGATCGGCGTGGGCGCGGCATGGGCGCTGCCGAAAGCGGTCAACAACAGCAGGGACAGGGGCAGCAGCTTGGGCATCATTCGGCACCGGTGAAAGAGAACCCCGCAAGGGTAGCAGCGACCACCTGCGGCGGGCTGGGCCACAGGTCATGGGGGCCGGGTTCGGCGGTTGAGCTGCCGGAATCGGCAATGTTTCGGTTGCCCGAATAGCTGCTGCAGAAGGGTAGTGCCGAGCCATGCTCGGCAGGGGCTTTCCCGGTAAGGCCTCAGCCGAGCATGGCTCGGCTCTACAGGACCAGCCAAATGCTCACCCCTCCCCAACCCTCCCCTTGGCTGCGCCAAAGGGAGGGGGCTAGAGCGGCTGCGACTTTTTGACGCACTGCGACATCCGGTCACATCCGGTCTTAACCAATACCGGACCAGAATTGCCCCAATTAAAGGTCATGCGGAGAAGCGCCCGTGGAAGCGCTGCTGTTGTCCCGGATCCAATTCGGCTTCGTCGTCAGTTTTCATGTGTTGTTCCCAGCCTTCACCATCGGCACCGCCAGCTGGTTGGCCTTCGTCGAATGGCGCTGGTTGCGCACCCGCAACCCGGTCTGGCGTGAGTTGTTTTTTTTCTGGCAGAAGATATTCGCCGTGTCCTTCGGCATGGGCGTGGTCAGCGGCATCGTCATGGCCTTCCAGTTCGGTACCAACTGGCCGCGCCTGAGCGAGGTAGCCGGTACGGTGATCGGGCCGTTGCTTACCTACGAGGTGCTGACCGCGTTCTTCCTCGAAGCGAGTTTCCTCGGCGTGATGCTGTTCGGCTGGGAGAAGGTGTCGCCACGGCTGCACTTCTTCTCCACCTGCATGGTGGCGCTGGGTACCTTGTTTTCCACCTTCTGGATCCTGTCTTCCAATAGTTGGCTGCATACCCCGGCGGGCTACACGCTGGTCGATGGCATCGTGCATCCGCAGGACTGGTGGCAGGTGGTGTTCAATCCCTCCTTCCCGTATCGCCTGGCGCATATGGCTTTGGGCTCGTTCATCACCACCTGCTTTGTTATCGGCGGCGTCGGTGCCTGGTACCTGCGCCGTGGGGTGCATGTGGAAGCCGGCCGCAAGATGCTGGTGGCCGCGGTCGCATTCGCCGCATTGACGGTGCCGGTGCAGATCTTCGTTGGCGACATGCATGGCTTGAACACGCTGGAGCACCAGCCGATGAAGATCGCGGCGATGGAAGCGCACTGGCATGAAACCCGGCCGGGCGAAGGTGTGCCGCTGGTGGTGTTCGCGGTGCCGAACGAAAAGGAAGAGCGCAACGATTACGAGATTGCCATCCCCAAGCTTGGCAGCGTGATCCTGACCCACAGCATGGACGGTAGCTTTGCGCCCTTGACCTCGGTGCCGGCCAGCGAGCGACCGCCGGTGGTACCGGTGTTCTATGCATTCCGCATCATGGTTGGCATCGGCACGCTGATGCTGGTGTTGGCGTGGATATCGGCTTTCCAGCTATGGCGTGGGCGTTTGCTGCAATCGAAGTGGTTGCTGCGCGGCTGGAACTGGATGCTGCCCAGCGGCTTCATTGCGCTGGTGGCCGGTTGGTTCGTCACCGAAATGGGCCGGCAACCGTGGGTGGTGTATGGCGTGCTGCGCACCGCCGATGCGGTGGGTACGCAGAGCGTGTGGATGACGGTGCTGTCACTTGCCATCTACGTGATCGGCTATCTGTTCGTGTTCGGCTGGGGCATCTGGTACCTGGTCAAGATCATGCGCAGTGGGCCCAAGCCACATGACCCGCCGCCGCGCGACGACGGCATGCATACCCCGGCGCGGCCGCTGTCCGGCGTCAACGAACCACTGGAGGAGCGCTGACATGGAGATGACAACCTGGCTGCCGGTGGCATGGTTCGCGGTGATTGGCTTCGGCGTGCTGATGTACGTGGTGCTGGATGGCTTCGTGCTCGGCATCGGCATCCTGGCGCCGTTTGCCGAGGACGAGAAGCAGCTCGACGTGATGATGAATACCGCCGCGCCGATCTGGGACGGCAATGAAACCTGGCTGGTGCTCGGCGGCGCAGGGCTGATGACGGCGTTTCCGCAGGTGTATGCGGTGTTGCTGTCGGGCCTGTATCTGCCCGTGTTGTTGCTGGTGATGGGACTGGTGTTCCGCGGCGTGGCCTTCGAGTTCCGCTTCAAGGCGCATCGTTCGCGTGCGTTGTGGAGCGTGTCGTTCGCGCTGGGCTCGCTGCTGGCTTCGTTCGCGCAGGGCGTGATCCTCGGCGCGCTGGTGCAGGGCCTGCCGATGCAGGACGGGCATTACAGCGGCGGTGCATTCGGCTGGTTCAGCCCGTTCTCGATGCTGACCGGGGTGGCGGTGGTCACCGGCTATGCGCTGCTTGGCAGTACCTGGCTGATCCTCAAGACCGAGGGCCGGGAACAGGCGCTGGCGCGCTCGCTGACGCGGCCATTGATGGTGGCGGTGATCGTGTTCATGGGATTGGTGAGCACCTGGCTGCCGTTCCTGCAGTCGCGGGTGATGGAGCGCTGGTTCAGCGACGGCAACTTCTGGTGGCTGTCGCCGGTGCCGCTGCTGACCTTGGCCGTGGCGGTGGCGCTGTGGCGCAGCGCCATGCACCCACGCCGTGACCTGCCGCCGTTCCTGCTGACCCTGGCGCTGTTCGTGCTGGGCTTCATCGGCCTGGTGCTGGGCATGTGGCCCTACCTGCTGCCGCCGCACCTGACCCTGTGGCAGGCCGCCGCACCGGCGTCCTCGCTGGGCTTCAGCATGGTCGGGCTGGTGCTGCTGCTGCCGGTGATCCTGGGTTACACGGTGTGGTCGTACAAGGTCTTCCGCGGCAAGGTCACGGCCGAAACCGGCTATCACTGAACCCCGGTGACATGGCCCGGCTTGCCAGCCGGGCCGCGCAGGGCCAAGCTGGCCGCCCCGTTGTGGCCGGCGTCGCGATGGGCTGTCCATCGAACGAGGTCCTGGTAGTCGCATGTCGGTTGTTCCCGAGCAGTTGTCATCCCCGTCCCGCCACCCGCTGGCCAATGGTGGCCTGCAGCGCCTGCTGGCGGTCGGCGCGGACAGATCGATCGATCTGCAGACCTTCTTCGCGCATGTGCGTGGCGTGGCCGCACTGCTGCCGGCGGGCCAGCATGCGGTCAACCTGTGCGACGACCGCTACCGCTTCCTGGTCGCGTTCTGCGCGGTGGCACTGCGCGGTCAGGTGAACCTGCTGCCTTCGTCGCGCGCACATGCGGTCGTTGCCGATGTGCAGCAGCGCTATCCGCAGACCTACTGCCTGGCTGACGACGCCCAGCAGCCGTTGCCACCGGGCAGCTTCGTCCTGCCAATGGAATTGCCGCGTCTTGACGGCGTGCTGCCGCAATTGGCGGATACGCAGCTGGTGGCGATTGGTTTTACTTCCGGCAGCACCGGTGCACCCAGCGCCAACAGCAAGACCTGGGGGTCGTTCCTGACCAGCACCGCGCAGAACCTGCAAGCCTTGCAGGACCTGTGGGGCGAGGCGCAGCCGGCGCTGGTGGCAACGGTGCCGTCGCAGCACATGTATGGCATGGAGATGGCGGTACTGCTGCCCTTGCTGGCACCGGCAACGCTGCAGGCAGGGCGTCCGTTCTTTCCGCAGGACGTGGTGCTCGCGCTGCAGCAGGTGCAGGAACCGCGGGTGCTGATCACCACCCCGGTGCACCTCAAGGCGCTGGTGGAGTCGGGCGTGGGCTTGCCGCCGCTGGCCGGCATCGTCACCGCCACCGCGCCGCTGTCGCAGGAACTTGCGGCAGCGGCCGAACAGGCTTTTTCCACCGAGGTGCGGGAGATGTTCGGCTCTACCGAGACCTGCATCTTTGCCCGCCGTCGCACCGCCAGCGAAACCGCCTGGAGCCTGCTGCCGGGTGTGAGCCTGGAACCCCAGCCCGATGGCACGCGCGTGCATGCGGCGCACCTGCCCGCGCCGGTGAACCTGGCGGACCTGGTGGAACTGTTGCCGGGGGATCGCTTCGTGCTGCGCGGTCGGCGTGCCGATCTGCTGGAAATCGCCGGCAAACGCGCCTCGTTGGGTGACCTGACCCGCAAGCTGCAGGCCGTTCCCGGTGTGGTGGATGCGGTGGTGGTGCAACTGGCCGCCGAGCCCGGCCACGCGGTGGGTCGCATTGCCGCGCTGGTGGTGGCACCCGGGCGCGAGGAGGCCGACATCCTGCGCGATCTGCGCGAGTTCATGGATCCGGTGTTCCTGCCACGCCCATTGCGCAAGGTGGCGGTGCTGCCGCGCAATGACACCGGCAAGTTGCCGCGCGATGCGGTGCTGGCCTTGCTGGGGCACTGAACAGGCGCCACGCCGCGGCTGTTGCTGCGGCGCCTCTGCCTGAAGGCTGTCAGGCGTCGTGGACGCCGTCGATCTCGACCCGCAGGTCGCGCCGGCATACCGCGGCATGCAGCACGATGTACGGCACCTGCGCCGGCAGATGCAGGGCCAGCGCCGCGCGCACATCGCCGATTTCAGCCGCATCGCGCACATAGACCTTGAGCCGGCTGCCCTCGCCGAACTGCGCTGGCAAGCTCGGCCGGTGCGCGCGGGCCGCGCCGATCAGGGCTTCAAAATTGGCAAAGGTTTCCTGCAGCTGGCGCTGCGTGCAGTCGCCATGCAGGGTGGCATGGCCGACCACGCTGGCGGTGCCCGACAGCAGCAGCGGCAGGCGGCTGCCGCCCGCGGCGAGCATGGCGCGGGCGAAGCTGGGCGATTGCCGCCCGTATTGACGCGGGTAGCGGTAGGCGCTGACCTGGCGCGGGTTTTCCAGCGGCGTGCCGGCATCACGTGCGGCCAACCAATACACCTGCAGCACGCGCACCCCATCCAGCCGACCTATGGCGGTGGCGGCGGGCAGGGTGGCGGTGTCGATAGCGCCGATGCCGCGTGCTCGGCCGACGCAGAATTCGCGGTAGCGCTCGTTGTCGGCTTCGCCTTCGGTGATGGCATCCAGGTAGTTCCATATCCTCAGCAGGTGCGGATAGGCATGCGCCGACAATGCCTGCAGCATCTGGGCGTAGGCGTGTTCGGAGGCGCCGAGGATGCCGCCGTGCAGGTTTTCGTCTACCTGCAGGGCGCCGAACATCAGCGCACCGTCGCTGGCCCAGGCCACACCGTTGGCATCGCGGCCATGGCTGACCGGTTTGTCGCTGCGCCACACTTCCAGCTTGGCCACGCCGTCGGCCTGCAGGCCTACCTGCAGATAGCGCGGATCGTCACTGGGGGCCGCCGCGTCGCCGGCCTGGAAGCCGAAAACGGCCAGCACCTGCGGATCGGCCAACAGGGCCGGCAGCTGCGAGGGATCGGCATAGTCGATGTGCAGCGCGGCAGCCGCCGCCGGAGACGTCTGGGCATTCATCTCAGACCTCCGTGACATTGGTGGGCAGGCAGGTGGCGCGCAGGTGGAAGCGGCGGCGGGCGTGGAGCGGGGACGTCATTGCACGGCGTATCGGGCATCGCAGAGACGGCAATGATACCCCGCGCGTCTGAACTGTCATGCTTGCGCAACCGTCGGCGATGCCGGATCGTTGCGGGTCTATTTGCCGTGGGTATGGAAATGTCGCAACAAAATGAAGCCGAGCGCGAGCTGGCCGGGTTGCTGGTCGAGAGCCTGAACCTGGAAGACGTGGACCCGGCCCAGATCGATCCGGAGGCGGCACTGTTCAACGACGGGCTGGGCCTGGATTCGATCGATGCGCTGGAACTGGCGCTGGCCATCAGCAAGCGCTATGGCTTCCAGCTGCGTTCGGACAACGAGGACAACCGCCGTATTTTCGGTTCCTTGCGGGCCCTGTCGGCGCATATCCAAGCCAACAAGACGGTCTGAACGGCGTGAGTGCCGCCAGCCCTGAACCCGGCCACGGGCCGGTGGCGCTGGCGCTGCGGGTGATCCTGCTGCTGGCCTATCCGGTGCTGTCGCATGTGGCCAGCCTGCGCAACGAGGGCATGTGGGCCGCGGCCGCCCTGGCCGGGCTGGTGCTGCTGTGCCTGCTGGAACCGCTGGCGCGGCGGCAGGCGTGGGCATGGGGCCTGCTGGCGGCCAGTTGTGCGTTGTTGTGGTGGCTGGGCGGTTCGGCCTGGGCGTGGATGCTGCTGCTGGCGCCACCGGTGGTGTTTCCGCTGCTGGTGGCCTGGGGTTTCGCGCGCTCACTGCTGCCCGGGCGGATTCCGCTGATCACCCGCATCGTGCAGGCCCTGTACAGCCGCGCCGGCATGCCGGTGACCGCGGCACTGGAGCGCTATACGCGCCGCCTCAGTGCTGCCTGGGCGCTGGTGCTGGTGCTGCTGGCGGCGGTGAATCTGGGCCTGGCGATGAGCGCCGTCCCCGACGGTCTGCTGGCCGCCTTCGGCATCCAACCGTGGTGGCCGGTGACCCATGAACAATGGTCGTGGTGCGCGAACATCGCCGACTGGGGCTTGATCGGTGGCTTTTTCGCAGTGGAGTACGCCGTGCGTTCGCAGTTTTTCCCGCAGCGGCCCTACCGCAATGCCTGGGATTTCCTGCGCCAGATGGGCCAGCTGGGCCCGGCGTTCTGGCGCGACCTGCTGCGCTGAAACACAAGGCTGCCGGTATCCTGTGTGCCAAAGTCGCCGGTACAGCATCTGATGCAGTTCAGTATTCCCTCCGATCATCCCTGCCTGCCCGGGCATTTCCCCGGTCGGCCGCTGGTGCCTGGCGTGGTGGTGCTGGAGCAGGTACTGCAGGCGGTGGCGATCGAGCAGGGGCAGGCGGTCGGCGCGTTGCGCCTGCCGCAGGTGAAGTTCATGGCACCACTGCTGCCGGATCAGCAGGCACGGGTGGAGCTGGAAGGCCAGGCGCCACGCTGGAAATTCCGCGTGTTGCGCGAGGACCAGCTGCTGGTGCGTGGCGAGCTGGTGTTGGTCGAAGGCGACGCAGGCGCATGAACGAGGCGGACTGGAAGCATCGTCCCGAAGGCGGCGGACGGTTCGCCATTCGTTTGATCGGCGGCATCGCGCGGCATGGCGGGCGCGGCATCGCGCGCGCCTGCCTGTACCCGATCACCCTGTATTTCTACTGTGTGCGGGGTGCCGAACGGCGCGCGTCCGCCGATTACCTGCGACGCCTGCGCGGGCGTCCGGCGCGTGCGCTGGAAGTGGCCCGCCATATCCATACCTTCGCCGCCACCATCCTCGACCGGGTATTCCTGCTGGCCGGCCGCACCGCCCTGTTCGACATCCGCAGCAGCGGTACCGAGCCCTTGCTGCAGCAGCTGGACCAGGGGCGCGGGGTGCTGGTGTTCGGTTCCCACCTCGGCAGCTTCGATGCGCTGCGGGTACTGGCCAGGATGCGCCCGGACCTGAAGCTGCGGGTGCTGATGGACCGCGCGCACAATGCCGCCATCACCGAACTGCTGGCCGAACTCGACCCCAAGCTGGCTGATTGCATCATCGATGCCGGACAGGAGGGCACCGCGATCGTGCTGGCCATCCAGCAGGCATTGGAAGATGGCGCGATGGTGGCATTGCTGGTGGACCGGGCGCGTCCCGATGAACCGGCTGTCGCCGCCCCGCTGCTGGGCAGTGACGCTGCATTCCCGGCAGCGCCGTGGTTGATCGCCAACGCATTGAAGGCACCGGTGGTGCTGGCCTTTGGCCTGTACCTTGGCGGCAACCGCTACGACCTGCGCTTCGAGTCATTTGCCGAGGTGGTGGATATCCCGCGCCGCGGCCGGGCGGAGATCCTTTCCACGCTTATCCACCGTTATGCCGGCAGGTTGGAGCATCACCTGCGCGAGGCCCCTTACAACTGGTTCAATTTCTATGATTTCTGGCATCCCCAAGACCGTGCGACGGCTGCTCCCGTGCCTGCTGACCGGCCTGCTGGCCAGTAGCCCCGCCCTGGCCAGTGGCGTCGATGCCACATGGATACTGCGGCAACTGGCGCAGCCGGCACCCAGCCAGACCAACTTCGTCGAACTGCGTGGCTCGGCATTGCTGAAGGAGCCGCTGCGGGTCGAAGGCCAATACCGCCGCCCGGATGCCGGCACGCTGGTCCGCGAGGTGCGCACGCCCTATGCAGAGACAACGACCATCGCCGATGGCCAGGTCAGCATTGCCCGCGCCGGCAAGCCGCCGCGGGTGTTCGCGCTGCAACGCGTGCCCGAACTGGCCGATCTGCAGGCCAGTTTCGGGGCGATGCTGGCCGGTGATCTGGCCGCGTTGGAGCAGAACTATCGCCTGCAGGCCTCCGGCAGTGCGCAGCGCTGGCAACTGCAGCTGACGCCCAAGGCAGAGGCCTTGGCCCGGCGCGTGCGGTCGGTGATCCTGCACGGCCAGAACGCGGAACTGCGCTGCATCGAAACCCAGCCGGCCAAGGGCGAGGTGCAGCGCACCTTGCTGGGCGGTGCCGCCACTGCCGCGGCCGCCGTTCGCGACGCCGCCGCGTTGAGTGGGCTGTGCAGTGCCGGTGGCACGCGTTGAAGCTGTCATCCATGCAGCGCATCGGCCTGGCCATTGCCTGGTTGCTGCTGCTCGGTGTGCTGGGCATGTGGATCAGCAGCCGAATCCAGGTCAGCGGCGACCTGCGCAAGTTCATGCCCGACGCACGTACGCCCGCGCAGAAGCTGTTGCTGGATGAACTGGGCGAAGGCCCGGGTGCGCGGTTGTTGCTGGTCGCACTGTCCGACGCCGCACCCGAGCAGCTGGCGCAGCAGTCGCGCGCGCTGCGTGCAGCATTGGCCGCCGATGCGCAGTTCGAGCTGGTTGCCAATGGTGAGCAGGCCGGGTTGGAGGCATTCCCCGAGCGTCTGCTGCCCTACCGCTATCTGATCGGTGCATTGCCGGCAGATGCGTTTTCCAGCGCCCGTCTCGGTGAAGAACTGCAGGCACGCCTGCAGGACCTTGGCTCGCCTGCCGGTGGTTTGATCGAACCCCTGCTGCCTTCCGATCCCACCCTGCAGGTGCTGCGCGTGGCCGAGGCCCTGCAACCAGCCAATGCGCCGCAACGTATCGATGACGTCTGGTTCGATCGCGCCGGCAAGCAGGCGTTGTTGCTGGTGCAGACCCATGCGGCAGGCTTTGATCCTGGCGCCCAGCAGCTGGCGGTGGATACGATCAACAACCGGTTTGTCGGCATCGCCGCCGCCAGCGGCAGCCGCATCGAGCTGAGCGGGCCGGGCGCGTTCTCGGTCAAGATCGGCAACCGCACCGCCAGCGAAGCGGGCATGATCGGCACGCTGGATACCATCGGCATGATCCTGCTGCTGTGGTTCGCCTACCGCAGCTGGAAAATGCCGATCCTGGGTTTCTTGCCGCTGGCCAGTGCCGGCTTGGCCGGGCTGTGCGCGGTGGCGCTGGGCTTTGATGGCGTACACGGCATCACCATCGCGTTCGGCTTCACCCTGATCGGCGTTGTGCAGGACTACCCCATCCACTTCTTCAGCCACCAGCGGCCGGGTCGCTCGGCATGGGACAACGTGCGCGCGCTGTGGCCGACGCTGGGCACGGGGGTGATCGCCACCTGCATTGCCTACCTGACCTTCCTGTTCTCCGGCGTGGATGGTTTGAAACAGCTGTCGGTGTTCACCATCACCGCACTGGCGACGGCGGCGCTGGCCACGCGCTATCTGCTGCCGGCATTGATTGACCCGGCAACACGCGATTTCGCCGACTCCGACCGGCTGGCGCGGCTGTGGAAGCACACCCAGCGCCTGCCACGGCCGCGCTGGTCACTGGCCGTACTCGCCGCGCTGGCGGTGGCGGTGATGGTGTTTGCCCCGGGCACCTTCTGGCAGAACGACCTGGGCCGGCTGACCCCGGTGGACCCGCAGGACCTGCAGCGTGATGCACAGCTGCGCAGCGAACTGGGCGCGCCGGATGTGCGCTATCTGGTCACCGTGCGCGGCAGCGACGCACAGGCTGCGCTGGCCGCCAGTGAACGGCTGCGGCCGGCCCTGGATGCGCTGGTCGCCAACGGCGCGCTGGAGCGCTACGACATGGCGGCGCGTTATCTGCCCAGCGCCGCCGTGCAGCGCCAGCGCCAGCAACAGCTGCCCGATGAAGCCAGCCTGCGCGCGGCGCTGGCAACGGCGGTGGCGGGAACGCCGTTCATCGATGATGCGTTCGAGCCATTTGTCGCCGATGTGCAGCAGGCGCGCCGTGCGCCGCCATTGCAACCGGCTGATCTGCAGGGCACGCCACTGGCGACGGCAGTCGATGGCCTGCTGGTGCAGGGCAGGGATCACGCCATCGCGCTGGTCTCGCTCAGCGGCCTCAACGATGTGGCCGCGGTGGCCAGCACGGCGCAATTGCATGGCGCGCAGCTGCTGGACATGAAGCAGGCCTCCGAATCCCTCGTTGCCGACTATCGCGGCCGTGTGCTGGTCGCGCTTGCGCTTGCGGTACTGCTGCTGGCACTGACCGTTGGCGCTGCATTGCGCTCGCCACGGCGCGTGTTGCGGGTGCTGCTGCCGATGCTGCTGACGACCGTGCTGGTGCTGGCGGTGCTGCGCGGCGTGGGCGTGGAGTTGAACCTGTTCCACCTTATCGGCTTGATCCTCGCCGCTGGCCTGGGCCTGGATTACGGGCTGTTCTTCGAACACGCAGGCGACAGCCATGCCGACCAGCTGCGCACCCTGCACGGCTTGCTGGTATGCAGCGTGATGACCTTGCTGGTGTTCAGCCTGCTTGGCTTGTCCTCGATACCGGTGCTGCGTGCGATCGGCAGCACGGTGGCATTGGGCGTGGTCTGCAATTTCGTGCTGGCCCTGCTGATATCGCGGCATCCGCTGCAGGAGGTTGGACATGCTGGGACGTGAGGAAATCCTGCAACTGGTCCCGCATCAGGGCGGCATGTGCCTGTGGGACGAGGTCGTGAGCTGGTCGGCGCAGGACATCGCGCTACGGGCGTTCAACCACCGCGATGCGGCGCATCCGCTGTGCGATGACGGCCAGCTGCGCGCAATCCACCTCTGCGAATATGGTGCACAGGCGATGGCCGTGCATGGTGGCCTGCGCGGGCGCGAACGGGGTGGCGCGGCGTTGCCGGGCGTACTGGTCGCGCTGCGTGACGTGCAGCTGCATGTGGTGCGCATCGATGATCTGGTCGATGCACTGGAGGCGACCGCGCAGGTGTTGGTGGAAGGCGAGGGCAGCCAGCAGTATGCGTTCCGCATCCATCACCGCGGGCAGTTGCTGGCAGAAGGCCGTGCCGCGGTGATGCTGCAGCTGCCATGAATATTCAATGAGACCTAGCGGAGCAAACCCCTGATGAGCAAGCAGCGACGTGCGCTGGTGACCGGTGGCAGTGGTGATCTGGGTGGCGCGATCTGCCATCGGCTCGGCAGCGACGGCGTGCATGTGATCGTGCATGCCAACGCCAACCTGGCGCGCGCCGAAGCGGTGGTGGCGCAGATCGTCGCCGACGGTGGCAGTGCGCAGGCGGTGGCCTTCGATGTTGCCGATGATGGAGCGGTGAATGCCGCGCTGGAGGCCCTGCTGGTCGATGGTCCCATCCAGATCGTGGTCAACAATGCCGGCATCCACGATGACGCGCCGATGGCCGGCATGGATGCGCAGCGTTGGCAGCGGGTGATTGATGTCAGCCTCAACGGTTTCTTCAACGTGACCCAGCCGCTGCTGTTGCCGATGGCGCGCACGCGCTGGGGCCGCATTGTCAGCGTATCGTCGGTGGCAGCCGTGCTGGGCAATCGCGGCCAGACCAACTACGCCGCGGCCAAGGCCGGCCTGCACGGGGCAAGCAAGTCGCTGGCGCGGGAAATGGCCAGCCGTGGCATCAGCGTCAACGTGGTCGCGCCGGGGGTGATCGAGGGCCAGATGGCGGCCGATGCGTTTCCGCCTGAGCTGATCAAGCAGACCGTACCGGCCGCGCGCGCCGGCAAGCCGGAAGAGGTGGCGGCGCTGGTGGCCTTCCTGTGCAGCGATGCCGCCGGCTACATCAACGGCCAGGTGATCGGCATCAACGGCGGCATGGGCTGAGCGCGGTCGCTCAGTTGGCGACGTCGGTGCTGTCGATCACCGGCGGATTCCTGCGGATGGTGCGGTAGACGCGCCAGACATGGCCATGCCGCAGCGCCAGCAGCACGATGTGGCTGGTGATGCGGTACAGGTCCTGCAGCGGCTTGAAATGGCTGGGGCGGAATTGTTCGTCGCTGTCGGCGCAGCGGTAGCGTGATTCGATCGGTACCGACACGCAGCGCGTGCCCAGCTGGCGCGCAGCCGAGATCACCACCTGTGCTTCGAACACGAAACCCTCGGCGGCGATGTCGCGCAGGGCGATCACCTCGGCCGGGTAGAAACGCTGCCCGCTCTGGCTGTCGGCCACCTGGTAATGCGTGCCCCAGGCGATGCCCCAGTCACCGAACTCGTTGGCCAGGCGGCGGTACAGCGGTTGCGATGCGCGCTTGCGCAGGCGCGCACCGATGATGATACAGCCGGGGTGGCGGTTGGCGCTGGCGAGCAGGCGCGGCAGGTCGGCGGCAACATGCTGGCCGTCGCCGTCCAGGGTCAGCACGCCGCGCAGGCCGAGTCGGCTGGCTTCGGCAAAGCCGCTGCGCAGTGCCTGGCCCTTGCCCATGCGTTGCGGGTGGCGCAGTACCGTGACCGGCAGATCGGCGATGCAGTCGGCGGTACGGTCGGTTGAGCCGTCATCGATGACGATGACGTGCGGGTAGTACTGCAGCGCGCCTTCGACCACCTGGCGGATGCGCAGTTCTTCGTTCAGTGCCGGAATCACCACGGCGACATTGTCCGCGGACAGCGGGCCCGGTTCAGTCATGGCGGATGCCGATCTCCAGCCACTGCTGCGCGCCTGCGCGCATCCATAGCATGTCCTGATCCATCGCCAGGGCCTCCAGCAGTGGCAGCACCGGGTGCATCGCATTGTCGGCAAACAACTGCGTCAGTGGGCCTTGCGGCACATCACGCAGGATCGCTGACGGTGCTGCGTCATGCAGTTTGAGCTGCAAGCCCGGCAGGCCATCGCATGGGCTGCGTGACAGCACGAAGGCGGCACCCAGCAGGCCGCTGCTGGGTGACACTTCGGCGGCCGGGCCACTGGCGTTGCCGTCATAGGCGACCAGCAGCACCGCTTCCTCGCCAGCCTGCAGCTGCACCATGGCTTCCAGCAGGCCCTGCGCGAAGCTGTCGTGGCCGGCGCTGATCGCGGTGGCCGAGACGTGTGCGCCGGCACCGATGGTCCAGTAGCCGGCGGCGGCGTTGTGCACCGAGTTGTGGAACCTGGTTGGCGAAATGGCAGCCGGGTCGGTGGCCAGGGTGGCGCACATGTAATCGGTGATGGTCAGCTCGCCGTGGGTGGAGGTGAACACCGACGGCAGGCTTGCCGGTGCGCGATCGGCCGCCTCACAGGCGGCCAGCGCGGCCTCCAGCGCGACCGCCACCGTGCCGGGTGCGCGGCGCCGCTCATTGGCAGCCAGCAGCTGCGGCGACGGGCGCGCCGGCGGGTCCTGCGGGCGTTCGCCCTTGCGCATCCAGGCACAGGCGCTGTCCCAGTCGGGCAGGCCGTTGCCCCAGAATCCGACACCTTCCAAGGTAGCTTCCAGCATCTGTCTCATCCTGCCTTGCCGAACACCAGCGCGCAGTTGTTGCCGCCGAAGCCGAAGGAATTGTTCATCGCATAGTCAATCTCGGCCTGGGCATTGGCAAAGCGGATCTGCGGGCCGCAGGCCGGGTCGGGGATCTCGCTGTTCAAGGTGCCCGGCAGCACGCCGTCACTCAACGCCAGCAGCGCGAACACCGATTCGACGATGCCGGCCGCGCCCAGCGTGTGGCCGGTCCAGCCTTTGGTCGAGCTGGCATGCAGGCTCGGCGGGAACAGCGCGGCAACCGCGGCGGCTTCGATGCTGTCGTTGGCCGGGGTCGAGGTGCCATGCAGGTTCAGGTAACCCAGCTCGGCCGCATCGATACCGGCGCGTTGCAGCGCTGCCTGCATCGCCAGCCGTGCGCCCAGTCCTTCCGGATGCGGGGCCGACATGTGGTGTGCATCGCTGGATTCGCCATAGCCGCGCAGCTGCAGGGGCGTGGCCGGGCCTGCGCCGACACGTTCAAGCACCGCGTAACCACCGGCTTCACCCAGCGACAGGCCGACCCGGCGTGCGTCGAACGGTTGGCATGGCGTGGGCGCGACCAGCTGCAGCGAGTTGAAGCCATACAGCACGCTGCCGCACAAGGTGTCCACGCCGCCGACCAGGGCAGCGTCGGCCAGGCCGGCATTGATCAGGCGCGCGGCCTGGGCGAAAACCTTGGCGCTGGACGAGCAGGCCGTGGCAACGGTGACGCAGGGGCCGCCCAGCCCGGTTGCGGCCTGCACGAAATCGCCCAGCGAATGTGGGGTATGAATGCGTGGGCGCAGCATGTCGGGCGGGAAATGCAGGTTGCCGTCGGCATCGGCTTCAAGCCGGGCATAGGCTTCTTCGGTGGCGCCGATGCTGGAGGTGGAGGTGCCCATGACTACCGCCACCCGCGATGCGCCGTGGCGTTCACGCACCTGCTGCAGCGCTGCCAGCACGTCGTCCTGCTGCAACGCGAGCCAGGCCAGCTGATTGTTCCGGCAGGAGAACCCGGCCAGGTCCGGCGGCAACGTCACTTCCTCCAGGCCGGCTACGCGGCCGATCCAGCAGGGCAGCGGTTCATCACCGAAATCGTTCGGACGCAGACCGCTGCGCCGCGCGCGCAGCCCTTGTCGTTGCGCAGCCAGGCCCGCACCCAGCGCCGTCGTCGCGGTGTGGGCAAGGATGTTCAGCGGTGCCAGGCGTGGCGGTGATGCAGGCGACACGTTGTCTTCCAAGGGTTCGAAGGGGCGCGAGTATATCGACAGGTGGCTTCCCGTCGATCAGCCGGACCGCGGGCATACCCCCATCTCAACAGAATCTTGATGTAAATGAATGTATAAGACCGTGGCAAATCCCGCTGCGACGAGGCGCGCCGCCTTTCAACAGCGCCAGATTTCCGACACAATCTCTGACTCCCGATGCAGGGCAAAGCCCGCTGGCATGCAAGCTTACGTCTATAAAAGCCAACGCAAGCAGGACACCTACGTGTACCTCGCCAAGCGTGATGATTTCGATGTGATTCCGGCCGTGCTGGGTAGCACGTTGGCGCCGTTCACCTTCGTGCTGGAGGTGGCGCTGACTCCCGAACGTCGTCTGGCCCAGGCCGATGTCGCGCAGGTGCGCGCCAACCTGGCCGAACGCGGTTTCCACCTGCAGGCACCACCGATGCCGTTGGCACCGGTGAAAATCGCCCGCATCGACGGTCGCGATGACTGAAGCATTACGTAGCCGTGTTGTTGCCGCCGCGCTGGGCCTGGGGGTGTTGCTGACCCTGGCCACGGCGTTCGGTGGCGTGGCCGCGGCTGTATGCGGGGTGCTGGCCCAGCCGGCCTTCGCGCTGGCGGTGTCGTGGTGGCGGCGTACCCGCAGCGTGACCCCGTCGCTGGCAGTATTCAAACGTGAACTGCCTGGCCTGCTGGGATTGTGGGCCGGCGGCGCGGCCATCGTCGCGGTGCTGGTGTCCTGGCCGTTGGCGGCATTGCACGACAGCGGCAGCCTGGCGGCGGTGCTGGCGCTGAGCATCGCGGTCAGCGTGGCGTTGTTGGCGCTGTGGCGTACCTGGCCGCTATGGCAGGCGATGGAGCGTGAGGACAGCGCGCTGCGCACGCAATGGCAGGCCCTGAGCGGCCGCAGCCTGGATTCCTGGCATGGCCTGGGCGCGGCAGCGGTGGTGTTGCTGTTGTGTGCGGCCATCGTCGCTGCGGCCTGGCCGGGCCTGGTTGGTAGCGGCCTGCGTTGGCCGCTGGCCATTGCCACCGCCATCGCCGCCCCGCTGTTGCATTACCTGTTGCAGTCGATGCGCAGTGCGCCGGGCGTGGCTGCGGCGAAGGCCAGCGGCAATCCGCAGCCGGCCTTCGATCCGTTTGCCGAAGCGCTGGCCGAGCCTGCACCGTTGGAGCCGATCGCGCAGCACGAACTGGTGCCGCAGTTGTATGACGCCGCCCGTGGCGGCCGCATTGATCGTGCCCTGCAGTTGTTGGATGCAGGTGCCGATGCGCATGCGCCGGCGCCTGCCGAATCGCGCGACCAGCGCAGCCTGGCGGTACTGGCGGCGGTACTGCCGGACCTGCGGCTGCTGCGTGCGCTGATCAGCCGTGGCGTCGACGTCAACCAGGCCCACAAGGGCATGACCCCGCTGCTGGCGGCAACCCGCGACAGCTGGCACGGCCGTCCCGAGGCGGTGATGACCCTGCTGGCCAACGGTGCCGATCCGCGCACGCCGGACGCCGATGGCAATACCCCGCTGCACCACGCCGCGCGCAGTTCCGATCCCGGCGTGGCAGCCCTGCTGCGCGATGCCGCAGCCGAGATCGATGCCCTCAACAACGATGGCCACAGCCCGCTGGCGGTGGCCTGCCAGGCCGGCAACTGGCGGCTGGGCAAGTTCCTGCTGGAGCGCGGCGCCAAGGTGGAACCGGCCGATGGCGTGCCGGTGCTGGTCCAGGCCGCCGCCACCGATGACGATGACCCGGCCGGTGTGCAGCTGCTGCTCAAGCACAAGGCACGACTGGATGCGCGCGACCGCCAGCGTCGCAGCGCCCTGCATGAGGCCGCCGTGGCCGGCCATGTCGATATCGTCGAAACCCTGCTCAATGCCGGTGCCAATGTGGAGCCGCGCGACGCCGCTGGCCGCACGCCGTGGCTGGATGCCGCCTCGCAGGGACATGCCGGGGTGCTGGAGCGGCTGCTGGCGCACAAGCCCGATGTCCATGCCGTTGACGGCGAGGGCTGCAACGCGTTGCTGCTGGCCAGCCGTGCCGAGCATGTTTCGGCGGCGCTGATCCGCCGCCTGCTGGACCTGGGCATTGCCGCCGATGTGGTCGGCAGCGATGGCCGTCGCGCCATCGAACATGCCGCTGCCGCCGGCCGCTGGAGCATCGTCTCGCTGCTTGACCCGGGCTATCCATTACCTGCGGCCGTCAGCGATGCTGCCGCCAGCAGCGCCGAAGGTGCAGAAGGTGACGCCGTGCCGGTGCTCAACGACCGCGCGCCGCTGGCCTTGCTGCGCGAAGCGCTGGTATTCGGCAACGTCGACGGCATGGCACCCCTGGCCAAGCTGTGCGCGGCCGATGAACTGGGTGGACTGCTGCACGATCCGGAACTGGCCCTGCAGCCGCGCGTGGTCGATTGGCTGCTGGCGCAGGGCGCCGCGGCGGAAGTGCTCGATGCCTGCGGTGATACCCCGATGTTCGCGCTGCTGTCGCGTGGCGTCGATGCGATCCCGACCCTGCAGGTACTGCTGCAGCGGGGCGTGTCGCCGGCCGGCCGGGGTGGCCTGACCCGTTTCCTGGCTGCTTGCGCGCAGCACGACCACGGTGCGCGCAGCACCGAACAATTCGCGCTGGAACTGCTGGAGCGCGGCGCTGATCCGTTTGCCGCCTCGCCGGCCGGTGATCCGGCCTTGTCGCTGGCGGTACGCCTGGGCTGGCTGAAGCTGCAGCAGCACCTGCTGCTCAATGGCGTCGACCGCGAGGCGCGCGACAGCCATGGCATGACCGCGCTGCACCTGGCCACCGCACTGGCACGCGAGGCGGCGCTCAAGCAGCTGGTGCTGCAGGGCGCATCGCCGGATGCACGTGCGGCGGATGGACAGACGCCCTTGGGTGTTGCCCTGTCCAGCGGACGTCGCGATCTGGCCGACCTGCTGGACTGGCGTGGCTGGCAGCTGCCATTGCGCGCCCTGCGCGATGCCGACGTCGCGGCCGCGGCCATGGCCGGCGATGCCGATGCGGTACGCCGCCTGCTCAATCTTGGTTTTGCCGTCGACGCGGTCGATGCGCAGGGCTGCACCGGCCTGCTGCGTGCCGCCGGCGGTGGTCATGCGGCGGTGGTGGACCTGCTGTTGTCGCGCAGTGCCGACCCACAGCATGCGGCGGCCAGCGGTGCCACGCCGTTGTCGGCGGCGGTGAGCATGCGCCAGACCACGATCGTGGCCGCGTTGCTCAATGCCGGCGCCAAACTCGAACATCGCCTGCCCGGCGGCGTTACCGTGTTGATGCTGGCCGCGGCGCTGGGCTTGCCGGATATCGTCGCGCGCCTGCTCACTGCCGGTGCCGACGTGCATGCCGGTGACGACCAGCAGTTGGCGCCGCTGCATTGTGCCGCGCTGTACGGTTTCACTTCGCGTGACCGTACCCGCCTGCTGGCCCTGCTGGATACCTTGCTGCTGGCCGGTGCCGAACCGGACCAGGCCTCCGCCGGCACGGTGACGCCGTTGCTGTTGCTGCTGGGTGCACGCGCCGAACCGGGCACGGCCTGCGACGAAGGCGTGGTGCTGGCGGCCGTGGATCGGCTGCTGGATGAGGACGTGTCGTTGGACGTACGCGACCCGCGCGGCTTCGGTCCGCTGCATCTGGCCGCCCTGCACGGCCTGCCGCAACTGGTACAGCGGCTGCTGCGTGCTGGTGCCGATCCGGAGATGCGCGATGCGATCAACCGTACCCCGCGCGACATCGCCATCATGCGCGGCTTCATCGACGTGGCCGGTGAATTCGAACCGGCGGTACCCGGGGTATCGTCGATGGCGCGGTTCCTGCGCGATCACAGCTGACCACCACCGGATTGCCTGCAACAAGGGCGCCTCACGGCGCCCTTGTTGCATTACCCGGGCAGCAGGACTTACTTGCCTGCGCCCGGCGGTACCCAGATCGCCACGCCTGCGGCACGCTTCTGCTGGGTGGGGATGCCGACGCTGAGGCCGCCGGCGGTGTGGCGGCCATAACTGCCCGCACCCACCGACATGCCAACCGGCGAACCACCGGAACCCACGCCCATCAGGATCACCCCGTTGGCGCCGAGTGCGGCGGCCTCGCGCTTGAGCCGGGCAATCGCCGCATCGGTCTGGCCCTGGGTGCCGAAGCCGACCGCGCTGGAGGATTCGAGCTGGGCGATCTCCACCGAGCCGGCCGGCGGGGTGGAATAGATCTGCACGCTGGCCGGGTCCACCGGTGCGCGGGCCTGGCCAAGCATGACCTTGGAAGTGCTGGCGCAGCCGCCGACAGCCAGCGCGACGCCGAGTGACAGTGCGATAACGAGCGGAAGTTTCATGGTTTCACTCCCCGGTGATCGGTAATTGCGGATGATCCATGGCGCCGGCTGAATCTGTCGAGAACTTCCGGCCAGGGTGAAGGCCTTTTGCTCTGCACGTGTTCCCGGCTATCTTGCAGGCTGTATCTGGTGGAGGAAGGCACATGGGGCTGATCAGCCTGATTTGGGGAATTATTGCCCTGTTGTGGATGGTATTGGCATTCATTCCACTGCTTGGCTGGGGTAACTGGTTCCTGATCCCGTTCGCGGCCGTGGGGGCGATCATCGCTGCCATCGGCCTGCTGTTCACCCATGCCAGCAAGCGCGGCCGGGCCAAGACCGGTCTGTTGCTCAATGCCATCGTCATTGTCGTCGGGGTGATCCGCCTGAGCATTGGCGGCGGCTTCATCTGATCGGGGCCACCGCCGTGCCGGCGGGGTACAGCCGGGGGGCGTAAAATGACACGGCTGGCCGGAAGCCCTCCGGCGTCGTTGGCCTGTTGCAGGCGTTACCGGCTTTCCGATGATCATCCGCCCCCGTCCCACTGGCTGGCAGCTGCTGTACATCCTGCGCGGCTCGATCGTGCCGGCCATTGCCCCCAAGGTGCTGGCGATCGGTGTGCTGGCGGTGCTGGTGGCGGCGTTCAGCCGCAGCTGGCACCCGCTGGGTGGGAGCGGTCTGTCGGTGGTGCCGTTCACCCTGCTGGGCCTGGTGCTGTCGATCTTCCTGAGCTTCCGCAACAACGCCTGCCACGACCGTTGGTGGGAAGGTCGCAAACTGTGGGGGCAGCTGCTGATCGAATCGCGCGGTTTCGCCCGTGCGGCGGGCGCGCTGCTGGTTGCCGAACCACAGCTGCGTGAGCGCGGCACGCACCTGGTCATCGCGTTTGCCCATGCCCTGGCCGCGCGCCTGCGTGGGCGCGACCAGGCCGCCGCCTGCGCCGCCTGGTTGCAGCCGGACCAGGAGGCGCTGCTGGCGCGACGCAATATTGCCGATGCCGTGCTGGACCAGCTGGCCAGCGAACTGGCCGTGCCCCTGCGCGAAGGTCGCCTGGATCCCTATCTCTACGCGCAGTTCGACGCGCGCCTGCAGGGCATGGCCAGCGTACAGGCCGGCTGCGAGCGCATTGCCGGCACCCCGCTGCCGTTTGCCTACACCTTGCTGCTGCACCGCTGTGCCTGGCTGTTCTGCGTGCTGCTGCCGTTTGGCCTGGCCGGCGCATTGGGCTGGGCAACGCCGGTGGTATCAATGCTGCTGGCCTATGCCTTCTTCGGCCTGGACCAGCTCGGCGAGGAAATGGAAGACCCGTTCGGCACCGAACCCAATGACCTGCCGCTGGACGCCATGGTGCGTACCATCGAGATCGATCTGCTCGATGCAGTGGGCCACAGCCCGCTGCCCGAGCCACTGCAGCCCGAGGGTTACCGGCTGCAGTAAGCCCCGTTTCCGGAATCAAGGAGTATCGCGATGATCCACCCCCAGTACCGCCCACGCCGCATGCGTCACGACGAGTTCTCGCGTCGGTTGATGCGTGAGAACACGCTCACCAGCAACGACCTGATCTGGCCGGTGTTCGTGCATGAGCTGCAAGGCCGCGCGGCGGTGGCATCGATGCCGGGCGTGGACCGCATGTCCATCGACGAACTGCTACGCGAGGCCGAACAGGCGCTGGAACTGGGCGTGCCGGTGATCGACCTGTTCCCGGTGATCGACCCGTCGCGCAAGTCGCTGGACGCGGCCGAGGCCTGGAACCCGGATGGCCTGGCGCAGCGTGCGGTGCGCGCGCTGAAGCAGCGCTTCCCCGAGCTGGGGGTGATGACCGACGTGGCGCTGGACCCGTACACCACGCATGGCCAGGACGGCATCATCGACGAAACAGGCTATGTGCTCAACGACATCACCGTCGAGGCGCTGGTCAAGCAGTCGGTATCGCATGCCGATGCCGGTGTGGACATCATCTCGCCCTCGGACATGATGGACGGTCGCATCGGCGCCATCCGCACCGCACTCGACGAGGCCCGCCATATCAATGCGCGCATCATGGCTTACTCGGCCAAGTACGCCTCGGCGTTCTATGGTCCGTTCCGCGATGCGGTGGGCAGCTCGGGCAACCTGGGCAAGGCTGACAAGAAGACCTACCAGATGGACCCCGCCAACAGCGACGAGGCCATGCGTGAGATCGCACTGGACCTGGACGAAGGCGCTGACATGGTGATGGTCAAGCCGGGCATGCCTTACCTGGATATCGTGCGCCGGGTGAAGACCGAGTTCGGTGTGCCAACCTTCGCGTATCACGTCAGCGGCGAATACGCGATGCTGAAGGCGGCCGCGGCCAATGGCTGGCTGGACGAACGCAAGTGCGTGATGGAGACGATGATCGGCTTCAAGCGTGCCGGCGCCGACGGTGTACTGACCTATTACGCACCGCAGATCGCACGTTGGTTGAAGGAGGCGTGAGATGAATGTTCCCGGCCTTGAAGGCTACAACTGGGCGGTATGGCTGATCGGGGTGCTGCTGTTTGCAGTGGCGATTGGTGTGTTCATTGCTGCCATCGTGCGTGCCGGCAAGCGTCCGCCAGAACTGCACTCGGCGGCCGAGCGGCTGCAGCGTGAGGCAGCGCAGGGCAGTGATGTGGATGCCAAGCTGCGTGCGTTGGAGCAGCGCAGGCAGGCCGGGCAGATGGGTGAGGCGGAGTACGAGGCGATGCGTGCTGCGGTGTTGGCTGGCGTCAAGCGCTAAAAGCTCTAGAGCAGAAGCACCCCTCCC
>NZ_DAMBKV010000022.1:0-61141 GCF_032066555.1 Stenotrophomonas sp. | reverse complement strand
AATTCCGCCAGTACCACGAACCGGAAACCTCTAATTTAGCTTGGCATTGAAATGCCGGGAGTCGACAAGCGCATCTGCCCGGTGCAGGAGGCGGCGGACAGCGCGGATGGTGTTGCGCTGGCCGGGGGCGAGTGGGGCGGCTGCATTGGCGCGATGTATGCGGATTCGGCGCGCACGCAGGCGTTCTCGGTGACCGAGGCGGCGCAGGATCTTGCGCTGCTGATGTCGCGCTACCGCGGCAGTGGGCCGACCTATCTGTACGGGGTGTCGTATGGCACGCAGCTGGCCTTGCGTGCGCTGCAGGTGGCGCCGATGCCGCTGGACGGTTTGATCCTGGATGGGCTGGTGCCGCTGGAGACCACCGAGCAGTGGGATCTGAGCCGGCGCACGGCGTTGGTGGATGCGGTGGGGCGTGCGGTGCTGGGCGAGCAGAAGGTGGCGGTCTATCAGCGTGTGCTGGCCGCTGCGCCGACGGCGCCGTGGAAGGACGCGGTGCCGGGTGGAGATCTGCGCCGGTTGCTGGGCTCGCTGCTGAACTTCCCTGCGCTGCGTGCGCGTATTCCCGACATCGTTGATGGGCTGGCGGTGGACGATACGTCCGCGCTGCTGGCGACAGTGGCGGAGTTGAAGACGGCGATGGCGGGGATGGGGCAGGGTGGTAACAACCAGCCTTCGTTGCCGCTGGTGATGTTGATCTCGGCGTCGGAGAACAATGCGCGGCCGGGGCTTACGCGCGAGCTGGTGGAGCAGGAGGCTGCTGGGGCCTTGTTTGTCAGCGCCATCCCGGGGTTTCTGGTGGGGGCGCCTGTGCCTGCTTATGCCAGGGATGCCTGGTTTGGGAAGTCGCCTGGGGTGCTACCGAGGACTTTGGTTGTGCATGGGACTTTGGATCCGAATACGGCGTATGCGGGGGCTGTGGAGCATGCGGCTGTGCTGGGGAAGGCTGGGAAGGTGAGCTTCAGTACGGTGGAGGGTGGGGCGCATTTGCTGTCTTACTTTGCGCCTGGGTGTTTTGTTGAGGCGGTTGGGGTGTTTGTTGGGGGTGGGGAGGTTGGTGGTGGGTGTGTTGAGCGGTGAGGTTGCTTTAGGTTTTACGGCTGAGTTTGGTTGGGGTGTTGGGGGTGAGGCATTGCTGCCTTCGATCTGCCCTCACCCCAACCCCTCTCCCGGAGGGAGAGGGGCTTTGGTCATGCGGGGTCGGGGCTATCAGGTTGCCTGACAGGTTGTTGCGTGCGGCCTTGTTGGCTCCAGCGTTAGTCGCTGCACATCTGAGAACAGCTGCTCCACCGGCATGCCGTAGGGCGCGAACAAACGCAGCCGTCCTTCGCGGTCGAATACGTAGCCGCCTGCGGTGTGGCTCATTGAGTAGGCGCCGGGGTGCTTGCCTTCTTCGCGGTCGTAGAAGGCTTTGAATGATGCTGCCATTGCGGCCAGTTGCGCATCGTCACCAACCAGCGCTGTCGCAGTCGGGTCAAACGCTTTTACATAAGTCTCGGCAACAGCAGGTGTGTCGCGCGCCGGGTCCACGGTGACGAAGATCACCTGCAGTTTGTCGGCGTCCGAGCCCATCAGGTGCTTCACGCGGTTCAACTCCACCATGGTGGTGGGGCAGACGTCCGGGCAGCTGGTGAAGCCGAAGAACAGGTAGGTCACTTTGCCGTTGAGGTCGGCCGGGCTTCGGCTTACGCCTGTGCTGTCGGGCATCGTCCATTGCTGGCCGAGTGCTTCGCAGGCGATGTCCTTGCCGTAGAAATCCACTTTTGGCTTTGCGGCGCAGGCGACCAGCAGCAGGGTGGCGGCGCTTATCGCGAAGGTGGACAGGTGCAGTTTGCGGGCCAGTGCGGCGAGGCCGGTGGCGGGGGTGTTGGTGCGGGGCATGGCTATGGTCGATGAAGGACGGACAGCCGAACTACATGCGACGGGCCGGCATGGTGTGCCGGCCCGTTGCGTGCGTCAGTTGACCATCATGTGGAAATGCATGCTCCAGATGATCCAGATGGAGAGCGCTACCACGATGAAAAGAATGACCAGGGTGAAAACAAAACTGGCCAGGTTCCAGCCGCCCTCAGACGAGCGGTTCATGTGCAGGAAGTACACCAGCTGCACGATGATCTGCACGACGGCAAAGCCGACCAGCAGGGCCATCGTCAGTGGCCGCGACAGCGTCGGGTTCATCACCAGCATGAAAGGGATGACGGTGAGCACGGCGCAGATCACGAAGCCGATCAGGTAGGACTTGGTGGAGCCATGTCCGCTGCCGGCGCGGGAGGTGTCGTTGTCGGACATGTTCAGAACACTCCAATCAGATAGACAAAGGTGAAGACGCAGATCCAGACCAGGTCCAGGAAGTGCCAGAACAGACTCAGGCAGGAGATGCGGGTGACGTTGGTCGGGGTGAGGCCGCGACGCTTCACCTGGTGCATCACCACCGCCATCCAGATCAGGCCGCTGGCCACGTGCAGGCCGTGCGTGCCAACCAGCGCGAAGAAGGCGGACAGGTAGGCGCTGGTGGTGGGGCCGGCGCCAATGTGGATGAGGTGGTTGAACTCATACACTTCCATGCCGATGAAGCCGGCACCGAGTGCGAAGGTCACGCCCAGCCAGGTCAGCACCGCGCGCTTGTCCTGGCGGTGCATCGCCAGCACGGCCTGGCCGTAGGTGATGCTGGACACCAGCAGCAGGAAGGTCTCCACCAGTACGAACGGCAGCGAGAACAGTTCGGCACCGGTCGGGCCGCCTGCATACGCGTTGCTGAGCACCGCGTAGGAGGCGAACAGCGAGCCGAACAGCACGAGGTCGGACATGAGGTAGACCCACATGCCGAAGACCTTCATGCCGCCCTGGTCGTGGCCATGGTCGTCATGGCTGTGCTCGGCCGCCTGTGTGTTGTCTACGGCGACATTGGACATGATGTTCATGCAATCACCCTGTGCTGCTTGAGCTTGTTCTGGTGTTGGTTCTCGATGGCGGCCACTTCTTCGGCGCTGACGTAGTAATCCACGTCCTCGTCGTAGGAGCGCACGATCAAGGTGACGATCATCGCCACGAAGCTCGCACCGGCCAGCCACCAGATGTGCCAGATCAAGGCGAAGCACAACGCCAGGATCCAGATGTTGAGGATCAGCGGCACGCCGGTGTTACGCGGCATGTGGATCGGCGCGTAGTGCTTGGGCGGCTTGGGCAGGCCTTGCTTCTTGGCTTCGTGGAAGGCGTCCAGGGTGTCGGCCTTGGGCACCACGGCGAAGTTGTAGAACGGCGGCGGCGAAGGCGTCTGCCATTCCAGCGTGCGCGCATTCCACGGGTCGCCGGTGATGTCCTGGTTCTGCTTGCGGTCGCGGATGCTGACGTAGATCTGCACCAGCATCAGCACGATGCCTGCGAACACGAACAGTGCGCCGACGAAGGCGGCAATCAGGTAGGGCGTCCACGCCGGGTTGTCGTACTGGTTCATGCGCCGGGTCATGCCCATGAAGCCCAGCATGTACAGCGGCATGAAGGCCAGGTAGAAACCGATGATCCAGCAGGCGAACGACCACTTGCCCAGGCGCTCGTTGAGGGTGAAGCCGAACACCTTCGGGAACCAGTAGACGAAGCCGGCCAGGTAGCCGAACAGCGCGCCACCGATGATGGTGTTGTGGAAGTGGGCCACCAGGAACAGGCTGTTGTGCAGCAGGAAGTCCGCGCCCGGGATGGCCAGCAGCACGCCGGTCATGCCACCGATGGTGAAGGTCACCAGGAAGGCGATGGTCCACAGCATCGGTACGCTGAACTCGACGCGGCCGCCGTACATGGTGAACAACCAGGTGAAGATTTTCACGCCGGTCGGGATCGCGATGATCATCGTCATGATGCCGAAGAAGGCATTGACGCTGGCACCGGAGCCCATGGTGAAGAAGTGGTGCAGCCACACCACGAACGACAGGATGCCGATCGCCAGCGTTGCACCCACCATCGACTTGTAGCCGAACAGCTTCTTGCGCGAGAACGTGGCGGTGATCTCGGAGAAGATACCGAACGCCGGCAATACCAGGATGTACACCTCCGGGTGGCCCCAGGCCCACACCAGGTTGACGTACATCATCGGGTTGCCACCCAGGTCATTGGTGTAGAAGTTGAAGTCCAGGTAGCGGTCCAGGGTGAGCGCGCCGAGTGCGACGGTCAGGATCGGGAACGCGGCAATAATGATCACGCTGGTGACCAGCACGGTCCAGGTGAACACCGGCATCTTCATCAAGGTCATGCCCGGCGCACGCATGCGCAGGATGGTGATGAACAGGTTGACGCCGGTCAGCAATGTGCCGACACCGGAGGCCTGCAACGCCCAGATGTAGTAATCAACACCTACCCCTGGACTGAACTCGATGCCGGACAACGGCGGATACGCCACCCAGCCGGTCATCGCGAACTCGCCAAGGCCCAGCGAGATCATCATCAGCGCAGCGCCGACCACGAAGATCCAGAAGCTGAAGGCATTGAGGAAGGGGAAGGCCATGTCGCGCGCGCCAATCTGCAGCGGCACCACGATGTTCATCAGGCCCACCACGAACGGTGTGGCCACGAAGAAGATCATGATCACGCCGTGCGCGGTGAAGATCTGGTCGTAGTGCTCCGGTGGCAGGAAACCATCACTGCCGGGACCGGCCGCGGCCAGCTGCGCGCGCATCATCAGTGCATCGGCAAAGCCGCGCACCAGCATCACCAGCGCCACCACGATGTACATGATGCCGATCTTCTTGTGGTCCACGGTGGTGAACCAGTCGCGCCACAGCACGCCCCACAACTTGAAATAGGTGACGGCGGCGAGCAATGCGATGCCGCCAAGCACCATGCCCGCCAATGTCACCACGACGATCGGGTCGTGCAACGGCACGGCGTCCCACGTCAACTTACCGAACATGCTCATTACTCCTGGGAGGCCTTGGAAGCTGCGTTGTGGCCCGATGGGGCCGCGGTGTTCTCACCCACGCCGATGAACTGGTCGATGACCTTCTTGAACAGCAGCGGCTCGACGCTGGCGAAGTGGCGCACCGGTTCCTTGCGGGTGGGCGCGGCCAGGCGCTTGAATTCGTCGAAGCTCAGTTGATCCGGTGATTGCCGCACCTGCGCAACCCAGTCATCGAACTGCTGCTGGCTCATCGCGGTGGCGACGAACTTCATGTTGGAGAAACCATGGCCGCTGTAATTGCCCGACATGCCGTCGAACTTGCCCTGCTCGTTCGCCACCAGGTGCAGCTGCGTGCGCATGCCGGCCATCGCATAGATCTGCCCACCCAGCTGCGGGATGAAGAAGGTATTCATCGTCGAGTTGGAGGTGATGTCGAAGGCCAGCTGCTGCCCGGCCGGGAAGTTGAGCTGGTTGACCGTGGCGATGCCCAGGTCCGGGTAGACGAACACCCACTTCCAGTCGGTGGCGATCACTTCCACATGCAGCGGCTCGCCGGGGATATCCAGCGGCTTGTAAGGGTCAAGCTCGTGGGTGGATTTCCACACGATCACGGCGAGCACGGCGACGATGATCAGGGGCACGCCCCAGACCACGATTTCCACCTTGGTGGAGTGCGCCCAATCGGGCATGTACCTGGCCTTGGTATTGCCGGAGCGGTAGCGCCAGGCAAAGACGAAGGTCAGCACGATGGCCGGTATCACCACGATCAGCATCAAGGCGATGCAGATGATGATCAGGTCGCGCTGGGCAATGCCCACGTCGCCCTTGGAGTCCAGTAGTACCCAGTTGCAGCCAGACAGGCCCACGCATGCCAAAGCGGCCAGCGCTGGGCGGATGCGTTTCCAGCAGATATTCATTGAAGGTCGACCCTGTTGAAGGAGCTCTTGAGCGGGGACCGCCGATGCCCGGCGCATGGGCCGGGAGCGGCTACACTGTCCGTACGGCGGTGCCTACAAAAGGATTGCCGATCCAGTCAAGTCCATACAAGATACATCATTGTATGGGTTGGTGCACGTACAAAGCAGGGAAGGTTCACCCGATGCAGCAGCCAGCCGCAGGCCGACGCCTGAAAAAGCCCAACCGGACCTGGGTCCGTCCCTTTGCCGAGGGCAGCGGTCCGCTCTACCTGCAGATTGCCCAGCAGGTACGCGATGCCGTGGACGATGGCGTGCTGCAACCCGGTGACCGCCTGCCGCCGCAGCGCGACCTGGCCCAGCTGATGGGCGTGGACCTGACCACGGTGACCCGTGCCTACGCCGAGCTGCGCCAGTCCGACCTACTCGACGCGCAGGGCGCCGGCGGCACCTTCATCGCCATGTCGGCCGGCAACAGCGCCACCTCGGTGGACCTGAGCATGAACATCCCGCCGCTGCTGGGCAGCAGCCCGTTCGCGCAGAGCATGGAGCGCGGCTTCCAGCAGCTCAGCCAGCAGCTGGGGCAGGGCGAGTTGATGAGTTACCACGTCGGCGCGGGCTCCCGCGATGACCGTGCCGCCGCCGTGCAGTGGCTGGCGCCGATCCTCGGCAACGTCTCCGCCGAGCGGGTGGTGATCTGCCCCGGCGCGCAGGCCGCGCTATGCGCCATCGTGCTGGCCAAGACCCAGCCGGGTGACCTGATCGCCGCCGAACAGCTCACCTATCCGGGCCTGCTGGCCGCCGCACGTGTGCTGCAGCGGGGCATCGTCTCCATCGCCATGGACGCCGAAGGCATGCTGCCGGACGCGCTGGAAGCGGCCTGCCAGCAGCGCAAGCCGGCCCTGATCTACCTGATCCCGACCATCCAGAACCCGACCACGGCGACCATGTCGCAGGCCCGGCGCGCGGCCATTCTGGCCATTGCCCGCCGCCATGGCGTGGCGGTGGTCGAGGACGATCCGTACTGGCTGCTGGCAGCCGACGCGGCACCGCCGCTGGCGGTGGATAGCCACCCGGATGCCCCGGTTTACTACGTTTCCACCCTGTCCAAGTGCCTGGCGCCGGGCCTGCGCACCGCCTACCTGGTGGTGCCGCCGGGCGAGCCGATGGAGCCGCTGTTGGACGCCCTGCGCTCGATCGCGCTGATGCCGACCCAATCCATGGTGGCGGTGGCCTCGCACTGGATCCGTAGCGGCCAGGCCGATGAGATGGTGCGCCGCTTCCAGCAGGAGCTGCGCCAGCGCCAGCAGATCGCCGCGCGCATCCTGCCCAAGCCCTATCAGGCGCACCCGTCCGGCCTGCATGTGTGGCTGCCGTTGCCGCCGCGGCTGGACCAGTACCGGCTGATCCAGGCCGCGCAGGCGCAAGGCCTGGGCATCGCCAGCTCGGAGGCCTTCAGCATCGAGGAGCAGGCCGGCAATGCTATCCGCCTGTCCCTGGGCGGAGCGGTGGACCAGCACAGCCTGGCGGCGGCATTGACCAAGCTCACCGAGGTCATCTCGGCTGCGCCTGAGACGCGGACGCAGGCGATTGTCTGAGCTGGCTCCGGTCATATCCATACAAAAGTGATACATTGCATATCTTGTATGGATATGTGGGTAGCTGCTGTGCGTCGGGACAAGCTGAAGTTTCATCTGGTGATGCTGGGCTGCGCCGGTTTCGTGGTGCTGGCGCTGGCGTCGTTGGTCTATGTCTGCTCGCGGCCGCAGACCGCCGATGTGCAGGCCAGTGAGCGCGCGGCCATCGAACAGTGCCTGCAGCGCAGCCGCGCGCCGGAACGCACCGAGATCTACCGCCGCGCCCAGGCCGATTCCTGTGCCGAGATGCTGGAACAGTACGAGCACAAGTTCGGCGCGGACGCCGCCTCGTGAGCCCGCCCAACGCCGCATCGCCGCGCAGGCGCGGGATGCGGCTGTGGATCGCAGCGGGCTGTGTGCTGATGGCCGGTATCGCGATAGCGCTATGGCAGTACTTCGGGCTGAGTGAGCAGGCCACGTTCGCCGAGCAGGCCATCGTCTTCGACGACACCCAACTCAAGCTGCCGCCGGAACTGGCCGGTGCCAATGGGCGCATCCGCGTCGTGCATTTCTGGGACCCAGCCTGCAAGGTTTGCAACCGCGAAACCGGCGCGCATCTGAGTTATCTGATCAGCATGTACCGTCGCGCCAACATCGATTTCTATGCGGTGCGCCGCCCGGGCACGACAGGTGAGCTGCCCGAGTATCTGCGTGGTCGTTTGAAAGAAATGCCGACGATTGAAGGCGCCGAACATATTCCGGCCAGCCCTGCGGTTGCGATCTGGGACAGGGCAGGGCATCTGGCCTACGCCGGCCCGTACAGCATCGGTATGGTCTGCAACTCGGCCAATAGTTTTGTCGAGCCGATTCTCGACAAGCTGGTTGACGGGCAGACGGTGCGCCCGCGTGGACTGCTGGCGGTGGGCTGCTACTGCGCTTGGCAAGGCAAGCCTTGATCCGTTGCTGATGAATCTGCATGCATGCCAGCGTGCGTGGACGTTTTGTCCGCGCACAAAAAACAGCGGGCACCCGCTCCAACCGACCGATGGTTGTGAGCAGGCACCCGCCGCTGATGCAAACAATACGTGGCTACATCGTCCATACATGGTGCGACAGGATGTCGCAGTTTTTGCCAGTAAACATGGGGTTTGGCGATGAACTGGATGGACAGCGCGCTGCGCAGCAACGGCCCGATCTACCTGCGCATCGTCAACAGCATCGAGCGCAGCATGAACACCGGCGAGCTGGTGCCCGGCCATCGGTTGCCATCGCAGCGCGCCTTGGCAAAGCAGCTCGGCATTGACCTGACCACGGTGACGCGTGCGTTTGATGAGGCGCGCCGACGTGGCCTGATCGAAGCGCGTGGACCGCAGGGCAGTTTCATCGCACCGCCGAAAGCCGCCTTCGGCCAACCGGTGGACCTGAGCATGAACGTGCCACCGGTACCGGATGCATTGGCCTTGAACGATGCCTTGCGACGTGGCGCCGCTGCCGTGCTTGCGCGCAGCAATGCGCCCAATCTGATGACGTATCACCTGGCTGGCGGCAGCCCGACTGACAGGCATGCAGCGATAAGTTGGCTGCAGCCGATGCTTGGCGATATTGCCGATACGGCGTTGGTGGTGGCGGAAGGCGCGCAGTCGGCGCTGGCCTCGATCCTGATAAGCCAGACCCAGGAAGGCGAGGTGATTCTCTGCGATCACCTGGTGTATCCGGGCTTGCTGCAGGCGGCACGATCATTGGGGCGACGCTTGCTGCCAGTCGATGGCGATGGGGAAGGGATGTGCCCGGAGGCACTGGAGCGCGCCTCGCGGCAGAGTGGGGCGCGCGTGGTTTACCTCAACCCCACCTGCAACAACCCGACGGCGCTGACGATTCCGCCGCAGCGTCGGGTTGAGCTGGCACGTGTGCTGCAGCTGCTGGATCTGCTGGCCATCGAGGATGATCCTTACTGGCATCACGTTGTGGAAAAGCCAGCGCCGATTGCGACGCTGGCACCGGCGCATGTGTACTACGTATCAACCTTGTCGAAGGCGATCAGCCCGGGTCTGCGTACTGCGTTCGTTCGCTGTCCATCGGAGCAGCATGCCGAAGCGCTGGCGACGGCGTTGCGTTCGATCTGTTTGATGGGCCACCCGTTGGTGATGGCGCTGGTAAGCCAGCTGCTGTTGGATGGTTCGGCGACTGCATTGTTGAATCAGGTGTTGGATGAAGCACACGAACGCACCGCGCTGGCCGCTCATCTGCTGGTGCCTTCGTTGAAGGTGCAGGCAGCCGGGTTACATGCCTGGTGCAGCGTACCCGAACCTTGGACCGATGCAGGTTTTGTGCGTGCCGCCCAGCTGCAGGGTCTGGCTATATCGCCTTCATCGGCATTCAGGCCGGACGGCGCACAGCGCAGCCGAGGCTTCAGGCTGTCATTGGGGCAGGCAAGCAACCGACGCCAACTGCAAAGCGCCCTGCGCCGCATCAACCAACTGGTCGACACCCCGGATTCAAGCAGCGCGGCATGAACCCGTAGTGCCGAGCCATGCTCGGCAAGCGGCATTACAAGCAATGCCGCAACTGTAGTGCCGAGCCATGCTCGGCAAGAGGCATTACAAGCAATGCCCCAGCTGTAGTGCCGAGCCATGCTCGGCAAGAGGCATTACAAGCAATGCCCTAGCTGTAGTGCCGAGCCATGCTCGGAAGGGGCTTTACAAGCAATGTTGCAGGAGCTGCGTAAGCCGCGAGGCTGACGATGCATCAACCGAAGATCAACCGCGAACAGCACCCCTCCCCAACCCTCCCCTTGCCTGCGGCAAAGGGAGGGGGCAAAAGCGCGCATCGCCAGCCATTTGCAGGCGCAGCACAAGCCTGTAGTGCCGAGCCATGCTCGGCAGAGGCTTTACAAGCAAAGCTGCAATGTAGCGCCGAGCCATGCTCGGCAGAGGCTTTACAAGCAAAGCTGCAATGTAGTGCCGAGCCATGCTCGGCAGGAGCGTTACAAGCGTTGCCGCAGGAGCCGCGAAGCAAACCAGCCAGTCGTAGCCGGGAGCCATGCAACGCCGCAGTTCAATTTCCACCAGCTTCGCGGCTGACGCCGCTCCTACAAGAGCGGCATCAATCGCTGGTCCGCCGCCTTCAGCCCTGCTTGAACAGCTTGCGCTTGCCGGTCAGCACCGTTTCCTTCGGGGTGAGCTTTGCCACGCCGGGGATCAGGAAGTCGGTGGCGGTCTGCCCGAAGCGGATCTTGGAGGCCAGCCAGAGCGGCATCTTGCCGCGGCCGGTCCAGGTGTTCCAACGGTTTTCCGGGTCGCGGTACTTGGGCTTGACCTTCGGCCCCTTGCGCCGCGCTGGCTTGCTCTTCACGGCGGCGGCATCGGCCCCCGGGCCGAACAGCTCTTCGATCGTATAGCCGGTCTGCTTGGCCAATGCGGTGAGTTTGCGCCTGACCTTTTCCGCAGGTTGACGTTGGGTGAGCGCTTTGTGCCTGTCCTGTGCGGCGCGGATGAGAGTGTTCAGCTCTCGAAGATCAAGGGGGGTTAGGTCGATACTCATCGCGTAAGCGTCAGTTCTTGGCTTTGGAGTGTCAAGCTGCCGCTGTGAAACAGGGTCGGCGGGGCAGCATTGGGGGCCGGAACGCAGTGAATTGGGGGGAGTGGACCTGGACCGCGTAGCCCGGGTAAGCGCAGCGCACCCGGGGGCTTTCAGCAGGGGCGGCAAGATCACCGGGTACCGCATCCCCCGGGTGCCCTGCGCTTACCCGGGCTACTTCCTTGGCGGGACCTAAAAGAAACCCGAAGCCAGGGATCTGACATCGGGTCTCGGGTGGCGCAAATACGGGTGGCTTCGATCAGCGGTGATTGCGCGAAAGCACCATCGAGTACGCAAACCGGCCCGGCGGGTGCAGGCTGGTCGCGATCAGCAGCAGGCGGCCATTGGCATCGCGGTAACGGCGCTGCACGCGCATTGCCGGCTCGCTCTTCTTGATGTCCAGCAGCTTGGCATCAGCCGCTTCAAACGAGGCTGCATCGAATACCTGCTCCACCCGCGACAGCTTGGTCGGGTCGAGGAACTTGGCCAGCGCCCGCGCGGCGCCGGCCACTTCCAGCAACTTCTCGGTCGGCACCCCGGTGCGTACCGGGATCAGCATCTCGGTGACGGCGATCGGCTCGCGGGTCTGTTCTTCCAGGCGCAGGCAGTGCAGGCGCAGGTATTCCTTGCCTTCGTGGATGTCCAGGCGCTGCGCCATCGCAGGGTCGGCCAGCTTGCGCTCGGCCTCCAGCACCTGCAGACGGGTGCTGTTGCCGTACTGCATCAGCAGGTCGACGGTGTCGATCTCGTGCTCGTAGCGCATCGCCGAGTTCTGTGCGATCACCCGCGTGCCAGCGCCGGGGCGGCGCTGCACCAGGCCGGCGCTGATCAGTTGCGCCAAGGCTGCGCGTGCGGTGTGGCGGCTGACGCTGAAGCGTTCGCACAACTCCAGCTCGGTGGGTAGCAAGGTACCAACGGCGTACTCGCCCTTCTCGATTGCCGCCTGCAATAAGTCGCCCAGTTCGGCATAGCGGGGCTTGCTGCGTCGCGTACCAGTCATATGTACAGATCCTTGTTCAAAGTCTGAGCGAGAGTTCCTGCCAGCTGCGCTGCAGGGGTTCACGGTGTTCGGGTGCGGCGATGGCGATCAGGGCCTGGGCCCGTGCATGGACATCGAGATGGCGTAGATCGGCTACGCCATGTTCGCTGACGATGCAGTCGGCATCTACGCGGGCAAGGCTTACGGGACCGGCGGGTAGCATCGGCACGATCCTGCTTTCGCCCTTCGGGGTACTGGCAGGGAGTGCAATGATGCCGCGACCGGCACTCGATTGGCGAGCGCCTTGCAGGAAATCGGGCAGGCCACCCACACCACTCAGTTGGCGTCCAGACAGGAATTCGCCGTTCACCTGGCCCAGCAGATCCACTGACAACGCGCTGTTGATGGCGGTCAGGCGTGGGATACCACCCAGTACGTTGTGGTCGTGGGTATGGCCAACCTCGCGGAAGCTGATGCTGCGCGGGGCGATGTCGTACAGCGCCTGTGTACCCAGCGCGACGCCGGCCACCACTGCATCCGGTGCCGCCGACAGCGCACCGGATTCGAGCAGGCCCAGCAGCCCGTCCGAGACCATGCCGCTGTGGATGCGCAGATTGCGGCGCTCGCGCACCGCGCGCAGCACCGCTGATTGCAGACGGCCCAGGCCGAGCTGCAGGGTCGCGCCGTCTTCCACCAGGGTGGCGACCTGCGCGGCGACCGCGTCCATCGCGGCATCGGCAGGCGGATCGGGAATGGCCAGCAACGGCGCATCCTGCTCGATGGCGGCGGTAAACCGCGCCAACGGGATCGACGGCCCGCGCGTGCGCGGCATGCGCGGGTTGATATGCGCCAGGATGCGGGTGGCGCGCGGCCATACCGCGGGGGTGAAGTCGCAGGCAATGCCCAGCGAACAGTTGCCATCCTCGTCCGGCGGGGCCACCTGCACGAGGACGGTGTCAAAGGCCACGCTTTCGCGCAGCCAGCGCCAGGTGGCGGTATAGGTCATCGGCAGGTAGTCGACGCGGCCATCCAGCCACGAACTGCGCAGATCGCCGCTGAGGAAGATCGTGCGCTGGCGTGCCTGTGCGTGCAGGCCGGCAAAGTCGAAGGTATTGACCGTGGGGATGTGCACGCCGGTGAAGCGCAGCCCGCCGCAGCGCTCGCTACCGCTGCGCAGCCAGTGTTCGAACAGCAAGGAATGGCCGGCACAGCCGGGCGCGAAGACTTCGGGTCCTTGCGCGAGGTAATCGAAGAAAGTGTCGACATCCAGAATTCGGGGCATGGGGCGGATTGCAGCGTTCGGGAGACGGATCATATGATATGTCCGGACAAAGTCGGTTATGCTCCTTTCACGCGGTTGCCGTTCCCACCACCCAAACCCGCTGTTGCGGGCCTGCACCGAGACCTCATCGCGCGATGACCACGCCTGCTGCCAGCCTTACCGAACAGCTTGCCCGGCGCCTGCAACGGCCGGTGGATGCCGCCGCCAGGCAACGCGCCGCGTTGTTGCTGGTCGATTGGTTGGGCTGCGCCTTGGCTGCCTTGCGCTACCCGCTTGCAAACCAGCTGCGCGCGGTGGTGCAGGCGCAGGCCAGTGGCAATGTGGTTGCTCTGGGGGCGGGCCGGCGAACTGCCGCCGACGCCCTGCTGCTGAATGCCGCACTCGGCAATGTGCTGGAAATGGACGATGTGCATCGGGGGGCCATCCTGCATCCTGGCCCGGTAGTGATCCCGGTTGCACTTGCTGCGGCGCAGGCCGAAGGCGCGGATGCGACGGCGCTGCTCGATGCCATCGTGCGTGGCTATGAGGCCACGATCCGCGTCGGCCGTGCGTTGGGCAAGGCGCATTACCGTTACTGGCATCCCACCTCGACTGCTGGCGCATTTGGTGCCGCCACAGCGGCAGCATCAATACTGCGCCTGCCAGAAGAATCGCTGGCCGACGCGCTGGGCAATGCCGGCAGTCGCACCGGCGGGCTGTGGCAGATGCGCCACGAGCCGGTGCCGACCAAGTCATTGCATAACGCAGAGGCCGCACGCAGTGGCTGGCTGGCGGCACAATTGGCGCTGGCTGGCATGCGTGGGCCGCGCAGGATACTGGAAGGCGAGCAGGGGCTGTTTGCCGCTACCGCGCCGGACGCCGTGCCGGAACTGGTGGTTGCCGATGAGGACGACTGGCTGATCCACAGCACCAGCCTGAAGCCGTGGCCGGCCTGCAGGCATGCACATCCGGCGATCGATGCGATGCTGGAAGCGATGACGCAGCTCGATGTAGCAGACATTGCGCAGATTGAACGCATCGAAGTGCGCACGTATGCCGAGGCCTTGCGCTTCTGCGACCGCGCCCAGCCGCAGACCGAGCTGGAGGCCAAGTTCAGCCTGCAGCACGCGTTGGCCTCGATCCTGGTCAATGGCCGGCCGCAACTTGAGCACTACACCGCCGAAGCCTGCAGCGATGCCGAGCTGGCGCCGTGGCGACAGCGCATCGCGTTGATCGAGGATGCAGCCTGCAGCCAACGCTTCCCAACGCACTACGGCGCCAGCGTGCAGCTGTGGCTGGCCGATGGCCGCAGCGTGCAGGTCGAGCGCGTCGATGCCTGGGGCGACCCGGAATGCCCGATGTCGGCCGAGGATGTGCTGGCCAAGGCGCTGGCCTTGGCACAATGGGGTGGCGTATCCGCGGGCCTGGCGCAACCCCTCTTTGGGCAGGTGCAGGCGCTGGCCGAAGGCGGCAGTCTGGATGCCTTGAACGCCATGTTGGCGCGGGTGGCCTGATGCGATTGACTGAAGCATTGTTGCAGCATGCAAGCACGCTGCGTTTTGACGACCTGTCACCGGAAGCGGTGGCGGCAACGCGGGTCTTCGTGATGGATTCGGTGGCGGTGGGCATCTCCGGCTCCGGTCCGCAGGTGCCACTGACCCAAACTGTTCGACGCACTGCCGCGAGCTTCGGCAGCGGCAATGCCGCTCGGGTCTGGGTGACCGGTGAAGCCATGCCTGCAGCGAGCACCGCGATGGTCAATGGCTACCAGATACACAGCCAGGAATTTGATTGCGTGCATATGCCGGCGGTAGTGCATCCACTGGCGGTGATCCAGTCGGCGCTGTTTGCCGCCGCCGAGCAACGAGCGAATGCTGATGGTGTGGCGGTCGATGGCAAGGCCTTGATCGCAGCGCTCAATGTTGCGGTCGATGTCGCTACCTTGATCGGCATCAGCGGCCGGGCACCGATGCGTTTCTTCCGCCCGTCGATGTGCGGCGCACTGGGTGCGGCAGCGGGTATCGCCCACCTGCACGGCGCCGATGAGGAGCTCCTGCGACGCGCGCTCGGCCTGACCTACAGCCATCTGTCCGGCACCATGCAGGCACATGTGGAAGGTTCGCCGACCCTGGCCTTGCAGGTCGCATTGAACGCGCGCGCCGCCTTGAGCTGCTGGGAGCTGGCGCGCAATGGCTTCCCGGCGCCGCGCGAGATGCTGGAAGGTCCGTTCGGCTACCTGCCGTTGATTGAAGGTGAGTTCGACGTCGGCCCGGCGCTGCGGAAACTGGCCGCACGCGAAGCGCAGATCCTCACCGTCAGCCACAAGGTGTTCCCGACCGGCGGCGCCGCGCATGCCGCGCAGGACATGCTGATGGAGCTGCGCCAGCAGCACGAACTGAATCTGGACAATGTTGCCCGCATCGAATTGCAGGCACCGCCGCTGGTGCGCCGGCTGGTCGGCCGCAGCTATCAGCCCGCGATGGAGACGAGCTACGCACGGCTCTGCCTGCCATTCCTGCTGGGCACCGTCTTGCTGGATGGCAAGGTCGGCCTGTCGGCGTATGCGCCGGAGAAGTTGGCCGACGCACGGCTGGCGGCGTTCGCCACGCGGGTCAGCCTGATGCCGAACGACTGCGAAGACCCCAATGCACTGGTGCCGCAGTCGATCACGGTGAACCTGCGTGATGGCCAGGTGTTGCACAACCACCGGGATGCCGCCATCGGCTCGCCGCAACGGCCGCTGTCGCGCGCCCAGCAACTGGAAAAGTTCCACCACTGCCTTGACCACGCCGCGCGTCCGTTCGATGCCGGCCACCGCAATGCCCTGATCTCCCACTTCGACCACCTGCAGGACATCGACGATGTCAGGCGGTTGGTCGACCTGCTGATTGTCGAGACCCCATGAACTACGCCACCTATTTCGAGTCGTTCGATGTCAAGGAGCTGCTTGAACAGTTCCCGCTGGACCAGGCTTTCACCGACAAGTTCAAAAACATCAGCCGCGAGGAACTGCGTGCCGAGCAGAACGCGATGTTCCTGCGTTGCGTGGCCCGCGCCTGGCAGATCCCGTTCTACCAGCGCCTGTGGGGCAATGCAGGCATCAAGCCTGAAGACATCCAGAGCCTGGATGACATCACCAAGCTGCCGGTATTCGGCAAGCACGAAATCATGGCGTCGGTGGAAGCCAATCCGCCGCTGGGTGATTTCCACGGCTGGCAGGACGGCACCGAAGCCGGCAACAAGCCGCTGGTGTTCCACACCACCTCCGGTACCACCGGTCGCCCGCAGCCGCTGGTGTTCTCGCCGCATTCGCGCGAAGTGCAGAGCCTGCTGCTGGCCCGCCTGTACCGCTGGCAGGGCATGCAGCCCGGTGACGTGGTGCACTCGGTCTACGGCCACGGCATGATCAACGGCGGCCACTATGTGCGTGAGGCGGTGACCCATTACACGCAGGCGCTGTTCTGCTCGGCCGGCACCGGCATCGAGATGCGCTCGGCGCAGCAGGTGCAGCTGATGAAGAACATGGGCGCCAATGTGATTGTTGGCTTCGCTGACTACATCAAGAAGCTGGCCGACGTGGCTCGCGAGAACGGCCTGGTGCCGGGCAAGGACATCCCGGTGCGGATGATCTGCGGCCACCTCGGTCGTGAATCGCGCGAGTCGCTGTCGGCGGCCTGGGGCGGGGTGGAGCTGTACGACTGGTATGGCGTGGGCGACACCGGCGCGATTGCCGGGCAGGGCCCGGACCAGGATGGCCTGTACCTGATGGAAGACGCGCAGTACGTCGAAATCCTCGACGTCGACAGCGGTACGCCGGTGGCTGACGGTGACACCGGCGACATGGTGGTCACCTGCCTGTACAAGGACGACATCTATCCGATCATCCGCTTCAACACCCACGACGTGACCCGCGTGCTGACCACGCCATCGTCGTTGGGCATGAACCTGCGCCGCATCGAGGGTTTCCTCGGCCGCAGCGACAACATGGTCAAGATCCGCGGCATCAACGTATTCCCGCAGGCGATGGCGCCGGTACTGGAAGAACACGCCGCGTTCGCCGGTGAGTTCATCTGTGTCGCCAGCCGTGATGAAGGCGGTCGGGATGATCTGGCCGTGCACGTGGAAACCCGTGGCGCATTGGATGACGCACAGCTGGCAGCGGAGTTCGCCGCGTTGCTGCGCCAGCGCCTCGGTGTTGAAATGAGCATCGTGCTGGCCGCACCCGGTGCACTGGCTGCATTGACCGGTATCGAGGTACGGCAGAAGCCGGTGCGCCTGATCGACAAACGTTTCGCTTGAGGAAGACCGCGTGAGCAAGGCCGATGCGCAGTTGTTGAGCATGGACATGACGGCGCAGGCAGCCTTGCTGGCTGCCGGTGACGTCAGCTGCACGGAGCTGATTGAGCAGCAGCTGGCGGCCATTGCCGCCAGCCAGGCGCAGATCAACAGCTATATCCACATCGATGCGGAAGGCGCGCGGGCTGCGGCAGCGCAATCACAGCAACGCCGCCAGCGTGGCCTGGCGCGTCCTTTGGAAGGCCTGCCGATCGCGGTCAAGGACAATATCGACGTGGCCGGCATGGTCACCACCGCCGGCATGGAAACCCGCCGTCATAGCGAGGCGGCTAGCGCCGACAATCCTGCCGTGGCTGCATTGCGCGCAGCAGGCGCGGTGATCGTCGGCAAGCTCAACATGCATGAAGCGGCGATGGGCGCCGACAACGACAACCCGTTCTACGGCGCCTGTCACAACCCACACCGGCACGGTCATACGCCGGGCGGTTCCAGTGGCGGCAGCGGTGCGGCGGTTGCGGCGGGTTTGTGCGCAGCGGCGCTGGGCACCGACACCATGGGTTCGGTGCGCATCCCGGCAAGCTATTGCGGCGTGGTTGGGCTCAAGCCGAGCTGGGGCGCGATCAGCACGCGCGGCACGGTGGCCTTGTGCCGGCGCCTGGATCACATCGGCCCGTTGACGCGTTCGGCGCGTGACCTGCGTCTATTGCTGCAGCTGATGTCCGGTTTCGATCCGGACTGCGCGCAGTCGCGCTTCATCCAATACGCAGCGCCAGATGTGCAGGGACTGCGTATCGGCGTAGTGGACCTGTTCGACGCAACCGATGTCGCGCCCGACGTGCAGGCGGCATTCGAGGATGGGCTGCGTGTGCTGGTTGGCCTGGGCCATCAACTGAAGCCGTTGGCGGCGCCGGCATTTGCCTCGGCCCGTGCACGTCGCGCCGGCCTGCTGATGAGCGAAGCCGAGCTGCTGGTCGAACACGCCGATGCCTGGGCCAGTGATCGCAGCAAATTCTCGCCGTTGCTGGTCAAACTGATGTCCTGGGCCGAAGGCCGCAGCGCTGCCGAACTGGCTGCCGCCTCGCAACTGGCCGACCGTGGCCAGGTGCAGCTGCAGCAGTGGCTGGCGCGTTGCGACGTGCTGGTGATGCCGACTGCGCCGCAGCGTGCATTCGCCTTCGGCACCCCGGTGCCGGCCAGTCAGGCCGACCTCACGGCTTACGCCAACCTTGCCGGCAACCCCGCTTTGTCGGTACCGCTGCCGGTAACTGCGGGAGAGTTGCCCGCCGGCATGCAGCTGATCGGCAATGTGGGCGACGAACTCACGCTGATTGCGCTGGCGGAGGCGTTCCAGCATGCGATTGGCTGGCAGCCCGCGCTGCCGGAAGCCTGCAAGACCTGGTGGCCGCAATGAAGCTGCTCGATGGTGTTCGTGTTCTCGACCTGTCGCGCATCCTTGCCGGCCCCTGGGCCACCCAGGTGCTGGCCGACTTCGGCGCCGATGTCATCAAGGTCGAGCGGCCTGGCGTGGGTGACGATACCCGCAGTTGGGGGCCACCCTATCTGAAAGACGCCGAGGGCAATGACAGCAGCGAGTCGGCGTATTACCTGTGCGCCAACCGCGGCAAGCGCTCGGTGGCGATTGATTTCACCACCGCCGAAGGACAGGCGCTGCTACGCGAGCTGGTCGTGCACTGCGACGTACTGGTGGAGAACTACAAGGTTGGCGGCCTGAAGAAGTACGGGCTGGATTACACCAGCGTGCAGGCCATCAACCCGAAGCTGGTGTATTGCTCGATCACCGGCTACGGCCAGGATGGTCCTTATGCGCAGCGCGCTGGTTACGATGCGGCGATCCAGGCCATTGGCGGCTTGATGAGCGTCACCGGCGAACCGGACGGCGCGCCGGGTGCCGGCCCGCAGAAGGTAGGTGTGGCGGCGACCGATCTGATGACCGGCATGTATGCGGCAACGGCGATCCTGGCCGCGTTGCGCCATGCCGAGCGCACAGGCGTTGGCCAGCAGATTGATCTGGCATTGTTGGATACCCAGGTCGCCTGGTTGGCCAACCAGGCCTCCAACTATCTGATCGGCGGCGTGGTGCCGACCCGGCAGGGCACGGCGCATCCGAACATCGTGCCGTACCAGGTGATGCCGGCCGCTGATGGCTATTTCATGCTGGCGGTGGGCAACGATGGTCAGTTCGCACGTTTGTGCGGGGTGATCGGTGAGCCGGAGCTGGCGCGCGATCCGCGCTATGCCAGCAACAACGCACGGGTCGCCAACCGTGAGGTATTGGTGCCGCATCTGCAGCAGGTGTTGCGTACGCGGCCGGCGGCCGAGTGGTTGGCGGCGCTGGAGAAAGCGGTGGTGCCGGCCAATCCGGTCAATCGCATCGATCAGGTGTTTGCCGATCCGCAGGTGCAGGCGCGTGGTTTGCGGATCGAATTGCCGCATGCCGGCGGCGGCAGTGTGGCGATGGTGCGCAACCCGCTGAGGTTCTCGGCGACGCCCTTGCGTCATGAGCAGGCGGCGCCGGTGCTGGGGCAGCACACCGCTGAGGTGTTGGGGGAGGTGCTTGCGGTTGATGGCGAGCGGCTGCGGGTGTTGCAGGAGCTGGGTGTGGTTGGGTTTGCTGCTGAAGCTAAAAGCTAAAAGCTAAAAGCTAAAGGCGTTACCCCTCCCCAACCCTCCCCTTGGCTGCGCCAAAGGGAGGGGGCGCATGCCTGCAATCTGTCAGGTCGCCGCGACCCACTCTGCTCCCTCCCTTTGGCGCAGCCAAGGGGAGGGTTGGGGAGGGGTGCTTTTGGCGATCAACTGTCAGCCGACGCATTGCCAGCTTCGCGGCTTGCGCCGCTCCCACAAAAATAAGAAAACCAAAGCGCCAATCACGCCCCGCCAGGGAACCCCTGCTGCCGCCACGCCTCATACACCACCACGGCGACCGAGTTGGACAGGTTCAGGCTGCGGTTGTTGGGCTGCATCGGCAGGCGCAGGCGGTGGCCATCCGGCAGGGAATCAAGCAGGTCCTGCGGCAGGCCACGGGTCTCGGGGCCGAACAGGAAGGCATCGCCATCGGCGAACTGCACGGTGTGATAGCGAACGCTGGAGCGGGTACTCAATGCAAACAAACGCTTCGGGGCGATGCGCGCCAAGGCGGTTTCCAGGTCCGGATGGACCTGCATCTGTGCGTACTCGTGATAGTCCAGGCCGGCGCGCTTGAGCTGCTTGTCACTGAGGTCGAAACCCAAAGGCTCGATCAGGTGCAGCCGCGCGCCGGTGTTGGCGCAGAGCCGGATCACATTGCCGGTGTTCGGCGGGATCTCGGGCTGGTAAAGCACTACATCGAAAACAGGGGCAGAAGTCATCGGCGCAGTTTACGCCGGGTATTGCGTCATCGCTGGCTTAGTTGGAAACCATGCCCTGCGCGACGACCTTGCCGATGGCTTCGGCGGCGGCTTCAGCAGCCATGGCCTGCACCTGCTCCACCTCCGGGCGGACGGTGATGGCCGGCAGCGACACCATCCATTGGCCGGCGCGGGTGCCGATGGCGACCGGGCTGGCGGAGGCCAGCTGGCTGGCGGTCTGTTCGGCCATCAGTTCGACGATCTGACCGACGGTCGGGCGGACCTGCACGACCGCCAGGGTCGGGATGTTGCTGTTGGCTTCGTGCTGGGCCTGCGCCAGCTGATCAGCGGAAGGGCGGACCTGTACGGCGTCGAGGGTGACGATATCCGAAGCCTGGACCGAAGAAGCAAAGCCGGTGCTGGCGACCAGGGCGATGGCAAGAGCGAGAGACTTGGCGTTCATGGCGGGACCTGTTTGGTGTGTGTGGGCAGTGGTGTGGTAGTAAGGTAGTACAGTGATTTTCGTAGTGCAAGAACTTTCGCTGCTTTTTTTGATTCGTTCAGCAATCAGTCATTTGTTGTCTGAAGTGATCTGGCTGCGAGTAACAGGCAGCAGGATGCGTGCCAATCGCATCTGGTTGATAAATAAAGATTTATTTCTCATGGAAAGTGTCCGCTGTCCGGACACTCCCCGCGTCTGCAGTGACCGGACGGACACCGGCGCAGCTGCTTCGTTACCCATGACGCATGGCGTATGCCGTTGTGACGGTGCCCGGTTAGGATCTGCGTTCACCTTCATACCCAAGGGAAATGGAATGAACGCAGCTATGCCCCGTACCGCCTTGTTGACCCTGGCCCTGAGTGCCGCCCTCGGCGGATTTGTTGGCATGCCACTGGTTGCGGAGGCCAAGCCGGCCGCTGCCGCTGCGTCGGTGGACATCCCGTATGAAGAGTTCACCCTGCCCAACGGCCTGCGCGTGGTGGTGCACACCGACCGCAAGGCACCGATCGTGGCGGTGAACATCTGGTACCACGTCGGTGCCAAGGACGAACCGGCTGGCCGCACCGGCTTCGCACATCTGTTCGAACACTTGATGTTCCAGCGCAGCGAAAACCACGACGGCGAGTTCTTCGAACCCTTCAAGCAGGTCGGCGCCACCGACCAGAACGGCACCACCAATACCGACCGCACCAATTACTTCCAGAACGTGCCGACCACCGCGTTGGACATGGCACTGTGGATGGAGTCGGACCGCATGGGCCATCTGGTCGGCGCCATCGATCAGGCTGCACTCGATGAGCAGCGCGGCGTGGTGCAGAACGAAAAGCGCCAAGGCGAAAACCAGCCTTACGGCCAGGTCTGGGACAAGCTGACCCGTGCCATGTACCCGGCCGGCCATCCGTACCACCACGGTGTGATCGGCTCGATGAACGATCTCAACGCCGCCTCGTTGGACGACGTCAAAACCTGGTTCCACACCTGGTATGGCCCGAACAACGCGGTGTTGGTGCTGGCCGGTGACATCGACGTGGCCACCGCCAAGGAAAAGGCTGCCAAGTTCTTCGGTGACATTCCGGCTGGTCCGACCATGGCGCAGCCGGCGGTGAACGTTGCGCAGCGCGCTGCCACCACCCGCGAAGTGATGACCGACAAGGTGCCGCAGGCGCGCATCTACCGCGCCTGGAACGTGGCTCAGGTCGGCACCACCGATATCGATCAGCTCGACCTGTTCTCCTACGTGCTGGGCGGCGCCAAGTCCTCACGCCTGGATCAGCGCCTGCTGCACAAGGACAAGCTGGTCGACAACATCAGCGCGATGACCGATGCCTCGCAGCTCGGCTCCAACTTCCTGATCATGGCTACGGTCAAGCAGGGTGTGGACCCGGCCAAGGTCGAGGCGGCCATCGACGAAGAACTGAAGCGACTGATCGCCGAAGGCCCGACCGCCGATGAACTCGAGCGCGCCAAGGTGCAGTCGCGTGCCGGCTTCGTGCGCGGCATCGAGCGTATTGGCGGCTTCGGCGGCAAGGCCGATGCACTCGCGCAGTGCGCCGTCTACGAAGGCAACCCGGGTTGCTTCCGCACCTCGCTGGCCAATGTGGAGGCGGCTTCCGCTGCAGACGTAAAGGCTGCCGGTGCCAAGTGGCTGGGCGTGGGCGACCACACCCTGGTGGTCGAGCCGGGCGAGCGCGTTGCCTTGGCCGAGCTGCCGTCGGTCAAGCCGGCGCCGTTCAACGTGCCCGCCGTGGACCCAAAGTACAAGACGCTGCCGAGCCAGGTGGATCGCAGCGCCGGCGTGCCCAAGACCACCAGCTTCCCGGAACTGAAGTTCCCGCAGTTGCAGCGTGCAACGCTGAAGAACGGCACCCAGGTGGTGCTGGCCGAGCGTCACGATGTTCCGGTGGTGCAGTTCAGCTATGAGTTCCCGGGGGGCTTCACCGCCGACCGTGGCCGCAAGCCGGGCACCGCCAACTTCACCATGGGCATGCTGGACGAAGGCGCTGGCCAGCTCGGCTCGCTGGCGTTCGCCGATGCTGTGGAAAGCCTGGGTGCCCGCGTCAGCGCAGGTGCGTCGTTGGATGGTTCCAACGTGTACCTGTCGGCACTGAAGGAAAACCTGGCGCCGTCGCTGGCGCTGTATGCCGACGTGGTGCGTGCACCGCGCTTCGAGCAGGGCGAGATCGACCGCATCAAGGCCACCTGGATTGCTGGCATCCAGCAGGAAAAGGCGCAGCCGAACGCGGTGGCGATGCGCGTGCTGCCGCCGCTGCTGTACGGCGCCGGCCACCCGTATGCGATTCCGTTCACTGGCAGCGGCAATGAAGCGGCGATCCAGTCGCTGACCCGCGACGACCTGACTTCCTTCCACAAGCAGTGGATTCGTCCGGAAGGCGCCACCCTGATCGTGGTCGGTGACACCACCATGAAAGACCTGGTGCCGCTGCTGGAGCGCAGCTTCGGTGACTGGAAGGGCGAGGGCGCACGGCCGAAGGTGGAGACCCTGACCAATGTGGATCGCCCGCAGGCATCGCGCGTGTTCCTGATCGACCAGCCGGGCGCGGTGCAGGCCAACCTGTTCGCCGGTCAAGTGGCGCCGTCGACGATGGACCCGGGCACCACCCGCTTCGACATCGCCAATGGCGTGCTGGGTGGCGACTTCACCTCGCGCCTGAACATGAACCTGCGTGAGGACAAGCACTGGTCCTACGGCGCGCGTTCGTCGGCCTCCAATGCGCTGGGCCAGCGCCCGTGGATGGCGGTGGCACCGGTACAGATCGACAAGACCGGTGAGGCGATGAAGGAAATGAACGCCGAGATCAGCCAGTTCGCCAGCGGCCAGCGTCCGCCGACCGATGCCGAGGTCAACCGTATCCGCAACATCCAGACGCTGAGCCTGCCCGGTGCCTACGAAACCGCATCGGCGGTGATGAGCACCATCGGTGGCATCGTGCGTTATGGCCGCCCGGACGACTATGTGTTCAAGCGCAAGGCCGAGATCGAAGCGATGACCCCGGCGCAGGTTGCCGAGGCCGCCAAGACCCTGGATCCGTCCAAGCTGACCTGGGTGGTGGTAGGCGACCTGAAGCAGACCGAGGCCCCGGTGCGCGCACTGAAGCTGGGCGAAGTGACCGTGATCGACGCCGACGGCAAGCCGGTGGAGAAGAAGTAAGCGGCAGGGCGCAGCCGTCTTGCGCTGAAGCCTTACCGGGAAGTCCCCTGCCCCGAGCATGGCTCGGCACTACGCCCCTCTCCCGCCTGCGGGAGAGGGGTTGGGGTGAGGGCAGCTTTTCGCAGGTAAAGCCCCTGCCGAGCATGGCTCGGCACTACAGCCCCCTCCCTTTCTCGCAGCAAAGGGACGGCCGGGGAGGGGTAGGTTTTGCTTTGAGCCCCTCTCCCGCACGCGGGGTGAGAAGGGCTGCTTGCGAACCAAAGGTTCGCAGCCATTCGAACGACCTTGCGCTAGCGCAAGGGCCGGGGCGCGGAGCGGGGGTTGGGGTGAGGGCAGCTTTTGCTGGTAAAGCCCCTGCCGAGCATGGCTCGGCACTACAGCCCCCTCCCTTTCGCGCAGCGAAGGGGAGGGCCGGGGAGGGGTAGGTTTTGTCTTTGCCGCGCGCCCAATCACCGGGATCACCACCTGTTCATCCATTCGCGGCACAATCCGGGTTGATCTTCACAAGGAATAGTCCATGCGCGTCCTGCTTCTGTCCGCCCTGATCGCCAGCACCGCCGCCTGCACCTGGGTGCCGATTGAATCCGGCGGCAAGGCCGTACGGGTATTGCCTGCCGGCCCGGTGGCCCCGGGCTGCGTGAACAAGGGCGAGATCGTGGTGTCGGTGAAGAGCAAGGTCGGTTTCTACAACCGCAACCCCTTGCGCGTGCAGGAAGAACTGGAAACCCTGGCCCGCAACGAGGCCCCCAGTGCCGGTGCCAATGCCGTACAGGCCAGTGGCCAGCCGGCCGATGGCAGCCAGCGCTTCGCGGCCTTCCAGTGCCCGCCGCGCTGAGGTCCCAGGCCCTCTCACGGCCCCGGCGGCTCCATACGCCGGGCCGCCGATTTGTAAAGATGCGGTAAAAAGGCGCAGGCGCTAGAATAGCGACCCCTTCGCCTGAGTCTTGGCGCTTTCTGATGCCTTTTCAAAATGTCTCGATCGCGGGACTGGCGCATATTGATGCGCCGCATACGCTGACCTCAAAGGAAATCAACGAGCGGCTCCAGCCCACGCTGGAACGCCTGGGCATCCGTGCCGACGTGCTGGGCGATATCGCCGGCATCCACGCGCGCCGCCTTTGGGACCAGGGTACACAGGCCTCGGACGCCGCCACCATGGCCGGCCGCAAGGCGCTGGAAGATGCCGGCATCACCGCCGACAAGGTGGGCCTGCTGGTCAACACTTCCGTCAGCCGTGATTACCTGGAGCCGTCCACCGCTTCCATCGTGTCCGGCAACCTGGGCATCGGCGAAGACTGCGTCACCTTCGACATCGCCAACGCCTGCCTGGCCTTCATCAACGGCATGGACGTGGCCGCGCGCATGCTGGAGCGCGGTGACATCGACTACGCGCTGATCGTGGACGGTGAAACCTCCAACCTGGTCTATGAAAAGACCCTGGAGCGCATGATGTCCCCGGACATCACCGCCCAGCAGCTGCGCGACGAAGTGGCCGCGCTGACCACCGGTTCCGGTGCGGCAGCAATGGTGATGGCGCGCTCGGAGCTGGTGCCGGACGCCCCGCGCTACAAGGGCGGCGTGACCCGTGCGGCCAACCAGTGGAACAAGCTGTGCGTGGGCAACCTGGATCGCATGGTCACCGACACCCGCATGCTGCTGATCGAAGGCATCAAGCTGGCCACCAAGACCTTTGAAGCCACGCGCGAAGCGCTGGGCTGGGCGGTGGAGGAGATCGACCAGTTCGTGATCCACCAGGTCAGCCAGCCGCATACCAATGCCTTCATCAAGGCCTTCGGCATCGACCCGAAGAAGGTGATGACCATCTTCGGCGAGCACGGCAACATCGGCCCGGCCTCGGTACCGATCGTGCTGAGCAAGCTGCGCCAGCTGGGCAAGCTCAAGAAGGGCGACCGCGTCGCGCTGATGGGCATTGGCTCGGGCTTGAACTGCACGATGGCCGAGGTGGTCTGGTAACAAGGCCGTGGTCTGACGGCTTGGCTTCCGTAGGAGGCGCAATTGTCAGGTCGCAGGTTTTTCCCTTCTCCCCTTGCGGGAGAAGCAAAGGGCCTGCCCCCGCGAAGGCGGGGGTGCCCGAAGGGCGGAAGAGGGGACGCGTGCGCAGCACGCAAGCGCCTGGAGTTCGAGCAGTTGTTCAAGCTCCTCCGCTCCGACCAACCCTCTCCCCAACCCCTCTCCCGACGGGAGCGGGGCTTAGCAGCCGCAGGTGCAGCCCGATGAACAAACTTCCCGGTTACCCCAGCAAGACCCATCGCTTCGAAGTGCGCCCCGGCGTGTCGATGAACTACATCGATGAAGGCCCGCGCGATGGCGAGGTAGTGGTGATGCTGCACGGCAACCCGTCGTGGAGCTATCTGTGGCGGCACCTGGTCAATGGCCTCAGCGACAAATACCGCTGCATCGTGCCCGACCATATCGGCATGGGCCTGTCCGACAAGCCCGATGACAGCCACTACGAATACACCCTGCAGTCACGTGTGGATGATCTGGATGCGCTGCTCAAACACCTGGGCATCACCGGCCCGGTGACCCTGGCCGTGCATGACTGGGGCGGCATGATCGGCTTCGGTTGGGCGCTGTCCCACCACGACCAGGTCAAGCGCCTGGTGATCACCAATACCGCCTCGTTCCCGTTGCCGCCGGAGAAGCCGATGCCGTGGCAGATCGCCATGGGCCGGCACTGGAAGCTGGGTGAGTGGTTCATCCGCACCTTCAATGCGTTCTCGTCCGGTGCCTCCTGGCTGGGCGTGAGCCGGCGCATGCCGGCGGATGTGCGTCGCGCCTATGTGTCGCCGTACAACAACTGGGACAACCGCATTTCCACCATCCGCTTCATGCAGGACATCCCGCTGTCGCCGGCCGACAAGGCCTGGTCGCTGCTGGAGCGTGCAGCGGCGGCATTGCCGTCGTTCGCCGATCGCCCGGTCTACATCGCCTGGGGCCTGCGTGACATCTGCTTCGACCATCACTTCCTGACCGGCTTCCGCAAGGCACTGCCGCAGGCGGAAGTGACGGCATTTGAAGATGCCAACCACTACGTGCTGGAAGACAAGCACGAAGTGATCGTGCCGGCTGTGCGCGCCTTCCTGGAGCGCAACCCGCTGGGTTGAGCCGGGGCTTGTGGGAGTGCAGGAGCGGCGTAAGCCGCGAAGCAAGGGATAGATCCGCTACGGCTACCTCTGCATCCTGCACGCCGCCTGGCGTTTCGCGTAAACCGCGCGCGATGATTGATTTCTCGCGGACTGAAGCATTGCCAGCCTCGCGGCTGACGCCGCTCCTACAAAAAGCTGAGCGAGCGATGCCTGCTTCTGCCCCCTCCCTTGCGCCGAAGGCGGAGGGGAGGGTTGGGGAGGGGTGAGCTTTTGTGGCCTTTCCCCTTGCACCAGCTTCGCGGCTAACGCCGCTCCCACACGCGCGCGGGTATGCGAAGCTCTGTGCTTCTTTGCACAGGGAGTGAAGGATGGATTTCGACAGCCTGGACCGTCAGCTGCGCGACAGCGCGCAGGACCTCAGCTTGAGCAACGAGGAACGCTCCGCACTGCGCGAGCTGGGCGTCGAACTACCGCCCGACCGCCTGCGCTTCCTGCGCAATCGCGCCTTCGATATCGCCCGCGAACAGATAACCAGTGATCCTGCCGAAGCGCTGCCGATGCTGAAGTGGGTAGAACAGGTGGTGCGCACGCTGGACGTCAACGCAGGCCCGATTGAAACCCTGACGAGTACCTACTTCTCGCCGGGCGATGCCTGCATGCAACGCCTGCGCGCGCTGTGCGCCAGCGCGAAGCAGACCCTGGACATCTGCGTGTTCACCATCTCCGATGACCGCTTGAGCGGGGTCATCCTGGACGCACACAAACGCGGCGTGACGGTGCGCATCATCAGCGACAACGACAAGGTCTACGACGATGGCAACGATATCCGTCGTTTGAATGAAAGCGGCATACCGGTACGGGTGGACCACAGCGAATACCACATGCACCACAAGTTCGCGCTGTTCGATGGCAAGCAACTGGCCAACGGCAGCTTCAACTGGACCCGCACCGCGACCGAGCACAACGATGAGAATCTGGTGGTCAGCAATGACCGCAACCTGGTGCGCAGCTTCACGCAGCAGTTCGAGGTGCTTTGGGGGCGTTACAAGGCGCTTTGAAGGGCGGGCTTTCGCTTCTCGCCTTTCGCTTCTGACTTTTTGCTTTTATGTCGTTGATTTATTTGCCGTCATTCCCGCGCAGGCGGGAATCGCTCTGGCTCTTGCTTCGGCTTCTGCCTTGGCTTTGGACAGGGCAAGGGCGAAGAGCAACAGCAAGAGCGATTCCCGCCTGCGCGGGAATGACGGCGTAAGGGCAAAGCCCAAAGCCCAAAGCCCAAAGCCAACAACTACCGCATCATCCTCAAGCCGCAATCGGCGTATTCGGCGGTGACGACGGGCTGTTGCCGTTGTCGTCGGGATGGTTGTCGTCGTTGTCTGCATCATCGCGCCAGCGCCAATCGGCCAGGGTCAGTGGCTCCATGCCGTGGGCGACGCGGGCGCGGTCGCACTGCGAGCTGGCCTTGCCGTATTCCCAGGAGGCGTCCACCTCGCGGCAAACGCTGGGCCGGTTCGGGTGGATGGTGCAACGCGAGTACACGCCAATCTCCGAATCCAGGGCCACGCAGCGGATCGGGTCCGAGTAGGTGCCCTGCATGCACAGCCGGTGCGGGTCCAGGCGCTGGGTCAGCTGATGGGGCACGCCGCCTTCGGTGACTTCGTCCGATTCCATCCAGTGGAAGGCAACGCGGTATTGGGTGCAGCAGGCACCGCAGGTCAGGCAGGGATGGGGCATGGGATACCGGCCTTGGCGGCAGGAACAGGACAGAAGGAAGGTGCGAAATTTTCCACGGTGACGGCCTGCGCGCAAGATTTTTCTGCATTGGCGACAATAGGAAGATGAACGAAACCTGCAATATCGCCGCGCGCCTGCCCGAGCTGGCGCGTGAACGGCCCGACCAGATCGCCATCCGTTGCCCCGGCAAGCCTGCCGCCAACGGCATGGCCGCCTACGACGTGACCCTGGACTACCGCACGCTGGATGCCCGCAGCGACGCCATTGCCGCTGGGTTGGCGGCCAACGGCATCGGCCGCGGGGTGCGCGCGGTGGTGATGGTGCGGCCGGGGCCGGAGTTCTTCCTGCTGATGTTCGCCCTGTTCAAGATCGGCGCGGTGCCGGTGCTGGTCGACCCGGGCATAGATAAGCGCGCGCTGAAGCAGTGCCTGGACGAAGCGCAGCCGCAGGCCTTCATCGGCATCCCGCTGGCGCAATTTGCGCGGGTACTGCTGGGTTGGGCCAAGGCGGCCAGGGTCAAGGTCACTGTGGGCCGGCGCTGGGGCTGGGGTGGCATCACCCTGGCAAAGATCGAGGCTGACGGCGCCGGTGCGGGTAGTCAGCTGGCTGCCACCGCGCCGGACGATGTGGCCGCGATCCTGTTCACCAGTGGCTCCACCGGCGTGCCCAAGGGCGTGGTCTATCGCCATCGCCATTTCGTCGGCCAGGTGGAACTGCTGCGCAATGCCTTCGGCATGCAGCCCGGTGGCATCGACCTGCCGACCTTCCCGCCGTTCGCGCTGTTCGACCCGGCGCTTGGCCTGACCTCGGTGATTCCGGACATGGACCCGACCCGGCCGGGCAGCGCCGATCCGCGCAAGCTGCACGATGCCATTGCCCGTTTCGGCGTGACCCAGCTGTTCGGTTCGCCGGCATTGATGCGGGTGCTGGCCGAGCACGGCCAACCGCTGCCAACGGTGACCCGCGCCACCTCGGCGGGTGCGCCGGTGCCGCCGGAGATCGTGTCGAAGATCCGTTCGCTGATGCCGGAGGACGGCCAGTTCTGGACGCCATACGGCGCCACCGAATGCCTGCCGGTTGCCGTGATTGAAGGTCGCGAACTGGTCGATACGCGTGAGGCCACCGAGGCTGGTGCGGGGACCTGCGTTGGTCGCGTGGTCACGCCGAATGTCGTGCGCATCATTGCCATCACCGACGAACCCATCGCTGACTGGAATGGCGTGCGTGAACTGCCAGCCAGGGAGGTGGGTGAAATCACCGTGGTTGGCCCGACCACGACCGACAGCTATTTCAACCGACCGCAGGCAACGGCCGCGGCCAAGATCCGTGAAGTGCTCGCCGATGGCGCCGAGCGCATCGTGCACCGGATGGGCGACCTGGGCTGGTTCGATGCCGAAGGGCGGCTGTGGTTCTGCGGGCGCAAGACCCATCGCGTCGAGACTGCAGCGGGGGCGCTGTATACCGAGCAGGTGGAGCCGGTGTTCAACACCGTGGCTGGTGTGCGGCGCACGGCTTTGGTCGGTGTTGGTGAGCTGGGCCAGCAGGTGCCGGTGCTGTGTTACGAACTGCTGCCGGATCAGCACTTCGCTGAAATCGAAACGCAGTTGCGGGCCATGGCATTGCGTCATCCAGGTTTGGCAGGTATCGAACATTTCCTACGTCATCCGGGCTTCCCGGTGGATATCCGCCACAACGCCAAGATCGGGCGTGAGAAGTTGGCGGTGTGGGCGCAGGCGCAGTTGGGGTGATGCACGGGGCTCGGGCTTAAAGGCATGAAGCCAGAGCACCCCTCCCAACCCTCCCCTTCGCTACGCGAAAGGGAGGGCCAAAGCTTTGCCCCCTCCCTTTGCCGCAGGCAAGGGGAGGGCTGGGGAGGGATGCTTTGGCTCCCTCCCTTGCGCCGAAGGCGGAGGGGAGAGTTGGGGAGGGGTGCTCTTGCTCCCTCCCTTGCGCCGAAGGCGGAGGGAAGGGTTGGGGAGGGGTAAAGCGCAGTGCTCTTTGAGTCGAGGGATAGCTTTAATCCAGTGATTCCCTGACAGGCTCCCATCGCCAGCAATCGCAGGCTTTCCGTAATAAAAACGGGGCGCTGCAATGGACAAGCTGCGAAGGCGCGCAAGAGCCCTGCGCAATACACCCACCGATGCAGAAGACCGTCTATCGCAGCAACTGCGCCGACGGCAGTTGGCTGGCTTCCGCTTCCGTCGGCAGATGCCCTTGGCCGGGTACATCGCCGACTTCGTCTGCCTTGATGCACGGCTGATCGTCGAGCTGGACGGCGGGCAGCATCTTGAGCAGCTTGCCTATGACCAACGGCGAACCGAGGTGCTGCAGGGATTGGGCTTCAGGGTGCTGCGCTACTGGAATGACGAGGTTCTGCAGCGGATGCCGGCTGTGTTGGAGGATATTCTGCGGGCCTTGGCGTACGGCGAAGAGCACCCCTCCCAGCCCTCCCCTTCGCTGCGCGAAAGGGAGGGCTAAAGCCTGGCTGCTCGACGCACCCGCAGCGCTGCTGCTGTTGCCCCCTCCCTTTGCCGCAGGCAAGGGGAGGGCTGGGGAGGGGTGCTTTGGCTCCCTCCCTTGCGCCGAAGGCGGAGGGAGGGCTGGGGAGGGGTGACGCTCTCCGCCAACATCCCCGGCAAAGCACCCGAACACCACTGCTGCGATACTGACGGACAAATCTCATCGCTTCCGCCACCGCAGGTCGGCGCGGAAGCCCAGCAGCAGAGCGATCAAACGAATGAAGATTCTGGTTACCGGTGGTGGTGGTTTTCTCGGTCAGGCCTTGTGCCGTGGCCTGGTCGAACGCGGTCATCAGGTGCTGAGCTTCAATCGCGGGCACTACCCGGCATTGCAGGAAATCGGGGTCGGCCAGATCCGTGGCGACCTGGCCGACGCCAATGCCGTGCATCACGCGGCCGCCAGTGTTGATGCGATCTTCCACAATGCCGCCAAGGCCGGCGCCTGGGGCAGCTACGACAGTTACTTCCAGGCCAATGTGGTCGGCACCCGCAACGTGCTGGCCGCCTGCAAGGCGCATGGCATCGGTCGCCTGGTCTACACCTCCACGCCCAGCGTCACCCATCGTGCCACCCATCCCGTGGAAGGTCTGGGGGCGGACGAAGTGCCCTATGGTGAGGACTTCCAGGCACCGTACGCCGCCACCAAGACCATTGCCGAGCAGGAAGTACTGGCTGCCAATGGTGCCGATCTGGCCACCATCGCCCTGCGCCCGAGGCTGATCTGGGGCCCGGGTGACAACCAGCTGGTGCCGCGCCTGGCCGAGCGTGCCCGCGCCGGCCGCCTGCGTTTTGTCGGCGATGGCAACAACAAGGTCGATACCACCTTCATCGACAATGCCGCGCAGGCGCATTTCGATGCCTTCGATCATCTGGTGGTTGGTGCGGCCTGTGCGGGCAAGGCCTACTTCATTTCCAACGGCGAACCGCTGCCGATGCGCGAACTGCTCAACCGCCTGCTTGCAGCGGTGGGTGCGCCTGGCGTGGAGAAGTCGATCTCCTTCAAGACTGCCTACCGGATCGGCTCGGTCTGCGAAAAACTGTGGCCATTGCTGCGCCTGTCCGGCGAACCGCCAATGACCCGCTTCCTCGCCGAACAGCTGTGCACGCCGCACTGGTACTCGATGGAGCCGGCACGGCGTGATTTCGGCTATGTGCCGCGGGTCTCCATCGAAGAAGGCCTGCGGCGGTTGGCGGCGGCACGCTGAACGCAGGGGGGTGATCGTCATCTCGCGCTCACGTACCCATCACTGCCTCACTACTGGCGATTGCCGAGGATGGAGCCCTGATTCCAACCGAGGACCCAGCCCATGCTGCATTACGCCGTCGTTTTCTTCGTCATCGCCATCATTGCCGCCGTGCTTGGCTTCAGTGGCATTGCCGGTGCGGCCAGCAATATCGCGTGGATCCTGTTCGTCGTCTTCCTGATCCTTGCGGTGGTGTCGATGTTCCGCAAGAAAGGCTGATCGTTCCTGACGCCAGAAACAGAACGGCCCGCATCCTCCTGGAGGGTGCGGGCCGCGTCGTTTCAGTGGTTTCGATCAGGCCGACGTGCTGATCGAGCTGCGCAGACCCTTGTCTGCAGCGTGACGCTCCAGCGCCAGCTCGATCAGGCGCGTGATCAGCGCGGTATAGCCCAGCCCGCTGGCGCCCCACAGCTTGGGATACATGCTGATCTTGGTGAAACCGGGCAGGGTGTTCAGTTCGTTGATGACGACGTCGCCGGCCTCGGTGAGGAACACGTCAACGCGGGCCATGCCGATGCAGTCCAGCGCCTGGTAGGCGCGCACGGCGATCTCGCGGATGCGCTGCTGCGCGTCCGCGGCGATATCGGCCGGGATCACCGTCTCCGCGCCGCTGGCGCTGATGTACTTGGTGTCATAGGCGTAGAAGTCGTCATGCACCACCACTTCGCCGCAGACGCTGGCTTCGGGCAGGTTGTTGCCCAGCACGGCGCATTCGATCTCGCGGCCGACGATGGCCGATTCGACCAGCACCTTGTGGTCGAACGACAGCGCCAGCGCCATCGCGGTGGCGAACTCGTCAGCATTGCGCACCTTGCTGACGCCTACCGACGAGCCCTGGTTGGCCGGCTTGACGAACAAGGGCAGGCCAAGCTGGGCGACCAGTGCGTCGTAATCGGCCGCTGCGGCGGTGATGTGGTTGAAGCAGGCAAACGGTGCCACCGCCAGGCCGGCATCACGCAGCAGGCGCTTGGCGATGTCCTTGTCCATCGCCGCCGCCGAGCCCAGCACGCCGGGGCCGGCGAACGGCAGGTTGAGCGTGCGCAGCAGACCCTGCAGGGTGCCGTCTTCGCCCAGCGTGCCGTGCACGATCGGGAACACCACATCCAATTGCGGTACCTCGCGACCATCGGCGGCCAGCAGCTGGCCGCGCTCGGCACCCGGCAGCACCGACAGGATCGGCCCGGAGGTATCCAGCGCGATGCGCTTGGGGTCATCGGCGTTGAGCAGGAAACCGGCGGTGTCGCACAGGTGCCACAGGCCCTGCTTGTCCACGCCGATCAGGCTGACGTCGAACCGCTCCTTGTCCAGCGCATCGAGGATGTTCTTCGCCGACTGCAGCGAGACCTCGTGCTCGGCCGAACGACCGCCGAAGATGATGCCAACCCGGGTCTTGCCCATTGCCTGTGTGCTCCTGCCGCTGTGTTTGGTGGTGTCTGCATAGCATGAACGCAAACGCCGGGATTGGGGATGCGGGATTGGGGATTTGTTTATCGCGGCGCGGCTGACATGAACAAACCCTGTGCGGACGATGCATCAGAGCCCGTAGCCCGGGTAAGCGCAGCGCACCCGGGAGCAAGCCCGCACCGCCCTTCCACGCGTCCGCCAACGGCCCCGGGTGCGCTGCGCTTACCCGGGCTACGTCGTGGGGGCTTCGCAACATCGTGCCTGGCAGGCTCCCGATCCCGGCCCTCCGGTAGAATGCCCGGCATGCCTGCATCCCCCTTCAAAATGATCAAGCCGCTGGCCGGCCGTGCGCTGGAAGTGGCCTTGAACCGCGCGCTGGCGCTGGACCCGGATACCCGCGCCGCACTGGCCTCGCTCGACGGCCAACGCATTGCCCTGACTCTGGAGTCGCCGTCGCTGGCGATGCAGATCGGGGTCGCCGGCGAACGCCTGACCGTGGGCCCGGTCGATCCCGTGCTGGAGCCGGATCTGGCCGTGCGCAGCACCCTGGGCGGGGTGCTGGCGCAGCTGCCGTTCCTCGCCAACGCGCGCCGCGGCAACAATGCGCCGGCCGGCCGGGTCAAGGTCTCCGGCGATGCCGAGCTGGCGCGCCGCCTGCAGCAGCTGGCCACCCGTTTTGATCCGGATTGGCAGCAACCCTTTGTCAAAGCCTTTGGCGAGATCCTCGGCGTGCAGATCGCGCAGACCCTGCGTGCAGCCCTGCTGCAGGCCAGGCGCAGCGCCAAGGATCTGGCCGAGACCGCCGCCGAATACGTTACCGAGGAGTCGCGTGATGTCGTTGCCCGTGCCGAGCTGGATGCCTTCCATGATGATGTGGACGTGATCCGCGATGACGTCGAACGCATGGCCGCGCGCATCGCGCGCCTGCGTCAGCGCGCCGGAGGTGCTGCATGAAGGCGACCCGCGCCATGTTCCGCGCCAGCCGCATCGGCCGGGTGATCCTGCGCTATCGCCTGGATGACCTGCTCGATGGCACCCCGGTCGAGCGCTGGTTGCGCTTGGCCAAACCCTTCGTCCCGCGTGCCAGCGCCGACATCGCCTCGCAGTCGCGGGGTGCGCGCCTGCGCCTGGCGCTGCAGGAGCTGGGCCCGATCTTCGTCAAGTTCGGGCAGATCCTGTCCACCCGCCGCGACCTGGTGCCGCCGGATGTGGCCGTTGAACTGACCCTGCTGCAGGACCGGGTCAAGCCGTTCGACGGCGAGCGCGCGCTGCAGATCGTCGAGCAGGCGCTGGGCCTGCCGATCACCGAGGCCTTTGCCAGCTTCGATACCACGCCGCTGGCCTCGGCCTCGATCGCGCAGGTGCATGCCGCCACGCTGGACGGTGGCCGCCAGGTGGTGGTCAAGGTGCTGCGCCCGGATATCGAAAAGCAGATTGCTGGCGATATCGCCCTGCTCAAGTCGCTGGCCGCGCTGGTCGAGCGCACCCACCCGCGCGCCGACAAGATCCGTCCGCGCGAAGTGGTTGCCGAGATCGAAACCACCCTGGCCGCCGAGTTGGACCTGCAGCGCGAAGGCGCCAACGCCAGCGTGCTGCGCCGGTTCTGGGAGAACTCGGACGACCTGTACGTGCCGGAAGTGATCTGGAGCCACACCGCCGAGCGCGCGCTGACCCTGGAGCGGGTCTGGGGCATTCCCTCCGACGACATCGTCGCGCTGGACAAGGCCGGCATCGACCGCAAGGCGCTGGCCGCCAAGGGCGTGCGCGTGTTCTACACGCAGGTGTTCCGCGACAACTTCTTCCACGCCGATGCGCATGCCGGCAACATCTGGGTCGACATCGATCCGGCGCGCCGCGACAACCCGCGCTTCATCGCGCTGGACTTCGGCATCATGGGCCAGCTCTCGGAAGAGGATCAGTTCTATCTGGCCGAAAACTTCATGGCCATCTTCAACCGTGACTACCGCCGCATCGCCGAGCTGCACCTGCAGGCGCAGTGGATGCCGAACACGGTGCGCATCGACGAGCTGGAAGCGGCCGTGCGCGCGGTCTGCGAGCCGTACTTCACCCGCCCACTGTCGCAGATCTCGCTGGCCGAAGTGCTGATGAAGCTGTTCCGCACCGCCCAGCGCTACCAGCTGACCCTGCAGCCGCAGCTGATCCTGCTGCAGAAGACCTTGTTGAACATCGAAGGCGTGGGCCGCCAGCTCGACCCGAACCTGGACATCTGGGAAGTGGCCAAGCCGGTACTGGAACGCATCCTGCGCGAGCGTTACAGCCCGCGCCGCGCGCTGAAGGAACTGCGCAAGCGCTTGCCGGAAATCATGACCCAGGCCCCGGACATGCCGGCCCTGCTGCACAGCTGGTTGCGCCAGCAGGTAGAAGGCAAGCATGAGCTGGCGATGCGCTCGCAGGACATCGTCAACCTGGAAGGTACGCTGCAGCGCATGCAACGGCGTGTGGTTACCGCCGTGGCTGGCGCCGGCCTGATGGTGGTATCGGCGTTGTTGTATGGCCTGCATGCCGGCGGCCCGCAGTTGGCGTCCATCCCGGTGTGGTCGTGGGTGAGCGGCGTGGTCGGTGCGGTTGCCGTGGCGTCGGCGTGGTTGCGTCGATGAGTGATGTTGTCGATGAAGCAGTGGAAACACCGGTTGTCTTTGAACCGCTGCCGTTGCTGTACGAAGACCCGTGGCTGGCGGTGGTCAACAAGCCGGCCGGGCTGATGGTCCACGACAGCAAGCTGGCGCGCGGCGAAGATGACTTCCTCGCCGACCGTCTGCGCGAGCAGCTGGGCAAGCCGATCTTCCTCGTCCATCGCCTGGACCGCGCCACCAGCGGCTGCCTGCTGCTGGCCTTCGACCGCGAAAGCGCCAGCACCTTGGGCAAGACCTTGATGGGTGGCGAGGTGGAGAAGGATTACCTGGCGGTGTGCCGAGGCTGGCCGGCGGAGGATGCGTTCACCGTCGATCACGACCTGGACGGCGGTCCCGGCAAGCCGATCAAGAAGCAGGCCATCACCCACTTCCAGAAGTTGCTGGAAGGCGAGTTGCCGATTCCGTCGACGGGCTTCCCGACCTCGCGTTATGCGCTGCTGCGCTGCCAGCCGCAGACAGGACGCTTCCGGCAGATCCGCCGGCATCTGAAGCACATGTTCCACCACATGATCGGCGACACCAGCCACGGCGACGGGCGGCACAACCGTACCTTCCGCATGCAGGGCATACACCGCATGCTTCTGCACGCCGAGCGCCTGGGCTTCCCGCATCCGCAGGACGGCCGCCGCATTGAAGTACGTGCCCCGTTGGATCGCGAGTTCCAGAAAGCGCTGGACCTGTTCGGTTGGAAGCTGCCGCATTGAGGTAGTGCCGAGCCATGCTCGGCAGGGGCTTTCCCCGCGAAAAGCACCCCTCCCCTTGGCTTCGCCAAAGGGAGGGAGCGTAGTGCCGAGCCATGCTCGGCAGGGGCTTGCCCAGAAGCCCATCAACACGCGCAGGATTGTGGGAGCGGCGTCAGCCGCGAAGCTCCCAAGTCATCAGATTGCGGGAATGCCGATTCCAACATTGCCAGCTTCGCGGCTTACGCCGCTCCCACAAAAAAAGCCGGAGCGGCAGCGCCGGTAACGCCTCTTGCCGAGCATGGCTCGGCACTACGGTGCGCGCTTATTTGACTTCGCTGTTGATCTTTTCAAGGTCCTTCTGCAGGTCCGCCATCAGCGGCGTCATCTTCTGCTGGATGGCCACCATCAGGTTCTGCATCAGCGCCGGGGTCTTGTCGAGCAGGCTCTGGCCGGCCGGGCTCTCGTAGAACTCGGCCATCGCCAGCACGTCTTCCTTCGAGAACGACTGCTTGTACAGGTCCACATACATCGGCCGCATCTGCGACCAGGCCAGGGCCTGTCGCAAGGTCTGCGAGGTGCGTTGCTGGATGCGCTGCAGCGATGCCCGCTGCTCTGCGCTGAGTGTTTGCTGCTCGGCGATCTGCGCGAACTGCTGTGCCTGCATCGCCTCCATCTGCGGCAGCATCGCGTCGAGCATGTTCTGCGCTCGCGAGGCCGCCAACAGGCGATTGACGTCGGCGTCGGTGGCGGGCGTGGCCCAGGCCGGTGCGATGCTGGCCAACATCAGGCCGGCGGCGACCAGCAACGGGACGCAACGGGTGCGAAGGGTAGGGCGGCTGCGCTGCATGGATCGTCCTTGTGAAGGGCAGGCTTCGAGCATAACCGCGGGCAGGCCATAGCCGAAGACAGCTTCCCCGGCCCCTTCACAGAACGGCAGCACAACCGGTACAGGTGCAGATGCAATAAATCCTTGCTTTTAATGAAATATTTACATTCATGGCATTGCTAATAGCATAATTGTGTTGCGGAAAACCTACTGAAATTGCGAAAAATAGAGACGTAGATCACGTTTCTGTCTATGCTTGGGGCCAGGAGTTGTACTCAGGGGGGGTAAGTGGTCTCGCAAACCACCTACCCGCAACAAGTAGGAAAATGCGATGGACAGTCTGTTCGAGGGGCCGACCGTAATCGTCGTGGCCAGTTGGGTGGCGATTCTCACCCTGCTGTTGGCCACGGTACTGCTGTTGATCATTGTGTTCCTGCGGGTCCGGGCGCAGCGCCGCGAAAAGCGCGATACCCAGGCCCGGCTGTACTGGAACGATGTTCTGCAGCGTGAGCTTGCCGGCGAAACGGTGCCGGTACATCGATTGCAACGCGACGAGGTCACTGGCTTCCTCGAAGCCTGGAACAGCGTCTGCGAGAGCCTGCCGGAGGCGTCGGTACGGCGCCTGGCCCCGCTCGGTCACCGGGTGGGCCTGGAAGAGGCGGCGCAACGCATGTTGCGTGGCAGCTACCACGACCGCGCCATGACCATCATTGCGCTGGGCCACCTGCGCGACCGGCATCTGTACGACCTGCTTGCCAAGTTCCTCAACGACCGCAGCCCGATCGTCTCGCTATGTGCAGCGCGGGCATTGGCGCAGGTGGATCCGCCGCGCGCCATGTCCGCTTTCGTGCCGATGATCACCGAGCGCGAGGACTGGGTGCCGGGCAGCGTGGCGCGGATCCTGGCCGAGAACAGTGACGGCAGCGCTGCGCGTGAGATCAGCAACGCGCTGCTGCGTGCAAATGCCGATTCGACGGTGAAGCTGGTGCGCTTCCTTGCCGACATCGATCCGCAGCGTGCGGCGGTGGTGGTGCGGCAGTTGCTGGAAGGGCACGTCGATGACCACATCATTTCGGTATGCCTGCAGTTGATCAATGACCGCCAGGATCGCGAGCGGGTGATTGGGTTCCTTACGGCGTCACGTTGGCATGTGCGCATGCACGCGGCAGCGGCCTTGGGCCGCATCGGCGAGCTGGGCGATGCCGGACGGCTGGAAGCATTGCTGTCAGACAGCGTCTGGTGGGTGCGCTATCGCACCGCACAGGCCTTGTTCGGCCTGCCGGGCATGGGTGCCGAGGCCTTGCGTGAAGTGCAGTCGCGGCAGAGCGATGGCTACGGACGCGACATCATCGAACAGGTGCTGTCCGAGAACGCGATGAGGAGTGCGACATGAGCGCTTATTGGCAGATGCTGGTGAGCTACGTGCAGCAGATTCCCTGGGTGAGTATCGCCGACTCGCTGCAGTGGTTCTTCATGGCTTACTTCGTCGCGATCAACCTGGCCTACCTGCTGCTCAATTACATCTCGGCCTACCAGATCGTGCGCTACATGCGCGAGTACCGGGCCAATTACCTGCCGGCCGGCCTGCGCGAGTACCAGCCGCCGGTCAGCATCATCCTGCCGGCGTACAACGAGGAAACCTCGGTGGTTTCCTCGGTGCGCTCGCTGCTCAAGACCAGCTACCCGGCATTCGAGATCGTGGTCGTCAACGACGGCTCCAGCGACCGGACGCGCGATGCGCTGATCGAGGCATTTGGCCTGGTGCGGGTGCCCGAGGCCTACCGTACCCGCCTGCAGACCGAGCCGGTGCATGGCGTCTATGCCTCGGCACGCTGCCCGCGCGTGCGCATGGTCGACAAGGATAATGGCGGCAAGGCCGATGCGATCAACGCCGGCATCAACTGCGTGCGCTATCCGTTGTTCTGCGTGGTCGATGCCGACAGCATCCTGCAGCCGGAGAGCCTGTCACGGGTGGTGCGGCCGTTCCTGGAAGACAGCCGCGTGGTCGCCAGCGGCGGCGTGGTGCGTGTGCTCAACGGCTGTACCGTGCGCGACGGCATGCTTGACAAGATCGGCCTGCCCAACAGCTGGCTGCCCAGCTTCCAGCTGGTGGAGTATCTGCGTGCCTTCCTGTTCGGGCGCATGGGTTGGTCGCCGATGAACGCATTGCTGATCATCTCCGGCGCCTTCGGCGTGTTCTACAAGGAGCGGGTGATCGCCATTGGCGGTTACCGCACCGACACCGTCGGCGAGGACATGGACCTGGTGATCCGCCTGCACCGCAACCTGCGCGAGGAGCAGCGCGACTACCGCATCGTGTTCGTGCCTGACCCGGTGTGCTGGACAGAGGCGCCCACCGACCTGGCCTCGCTGCGCAACCAGCGCATGCGCTGGCAGCGCGGTCTGGCCGAAAGCCTGTGGACCAACATCGGCATGCTGTGCAATCGCCGCAGTGGCGCCGCCGGCTGGGTTGCCTTCCCGTTCATGCTGTTCTTCGAGTTCCTCGGGCCGATCATCGAGGTGGTGGGTTATGTCTCGATGATCGTGCTGGCGCTGTGCGGGCTGGTGCAGCTGGATGTGTTCCTGATCTTCCTCGCCGCCGCGGTCGGCATGGGCATCCTGTTGTCGGTCAACGCGATGCTGCTGGAGGAGCTGTCCTTCGGTCTGTACTCGCGGCCAGCGCAGCAGTTGCGCCTGTTCGTGGTCGCGATCCTGGAGAACTTCGGCTATCGCCAGCTCAATTCCATCTGGCGTTTCTCCGCCACCCTGCGCTGGATGTTCACCCGCCGCAAGCGGCATAGCTGGGGCCGCATCAGTCGCGATGGCTCATGGCAGCAGAGCCATAAGGAAGAAGTGCCGGTGTCGATGGCAGCGTCATCGTCGGCGGTCAGTGAATCGAGTATCCACCAATGATTTCCAGGAACCGCTCCATGACCCAGCCCACTACCCTCCGCGCCTCCCGGCATGCGCTGTCGCGCTGCCTGTTGCTGGCGCTGGCCGCTGCGCCGCTGCTGGCGTTTGCCCAGGAGGCCCCCGACAGCCTGACCCTGCAACTGCAGCAGATCCGCGCGCAGTCCGACGCAAACAACCGCGCCGCGACCATCGCCCGCTACAGCGCGCTGCTGGCCGAGCACCCCGGCAACGGCGACGTGCTGTTGGCGCGAGGCCGCACCTATGCCTGGGATGGCCAGTACGCGGCTGCCGAGGCCGACCTGCAACAGGTGGTGCAGAACAGCCCGACCTATGCCGACGCCTGGTCGGCGCTGGGCGATATGTATCGTTGGAGCGACCGCCCACAACAGGCCGCCGATGCCTACTCGCGCTGGGTGGAGCTGGCGCCACAGGATCCGGCGGCGCGCATCGCACGGGGCCGCGAACTGCGTGCGCTGGGCCAGACCGCCGCTGCGCGTGCCGACTTCGATGCCGCCGCCAGCCTGGGGGCAGACCCGGCCGAGGTCACCCAACTGCGTGACAGCCTGTTGCCGCGCATGGCCAATCCCGACGTGGTGGCCAGCAACGGCTACCGCTGGGGCGCAAGCCTGGGCTGGGATCACACTCGCTTCAGCGGTGGCCGACAAAGCTGGAACGACAATGACCTGACCATCCGTCGCTATTTCCCGCGGGGTTCGTTGGGTCTGGAACTGCTGCGCGCCGATCACTTCAACACCGCCGACACCGCGTGGGCCCTGGATGGCTATGCGCCGCTGTGGTCGCGTGCCTACGCCAACCTGCGTTACCAGCACGGCCCCTCCAGTGGCGTCTTGCCCCGCCAGGCCTGGCGCGTGGAAGTGTTCCAGGGTGTGGGCAGTGGCTGGGAGCTGTCGGCCAGCGTCGACCACCTGCGCTTTTCCGACAACACCGAGTTCTACGGCATCGGTGTCGGCCGCTACGTCGGCAACTGGTATGGCCGCTACAAGCTGCAGCACGTGCCGGGTGTCGGTTCGGGCAGCTGGAGTCACCGCGTGTTGCTGCGCAATTACTACAAGGGCGATGCCGACGACTATCTGGAAGTCAGCGTCAGCAGCGGCCGCAGTACCGACCTGGACCGTTTTGGCAGCGTCGTGCGTGACAACAACGCCGCCATCGGCGTCGCCTGGCGGCACCAGGTCAGCCCGCGCTGGGGCTTCAAGCTGGGTGCCGGCTACGCCGATGATGACGCTGGCTTTGATGAGCAGCGTGTATCGGGCTCCATCTATACGCGTTGGTAACGGAGCAGTCGACGATGGTATCCACGCATGATGGCGGCGCCTGGGCGCGCTTTTCCTCGGTTTTCCCGGTGTTGCTGCTGGCACAGCTGGTACTGGTCGCGATGGCGGTCAGCAACGGTGTTGCAGGTGCCGGCGGTGGTTTGCAGACCGGGACAATTGCCGGCATTGCCGGGGTCCAGGCGCTGTTGATGCTGTTGCGCACGGTGCCGCTGCTGATGCTGTTGTCATTGCCCTTGTTGATGATCAAGCGTGCCTTGCCGCGCACGATCGCCCTGGGCGTGTTGTGGTCGCTGTTCATCGTGGTACAGGTGCTGCTGGACCAGTACTTCCAGGTGGCGCACGTGCCGCTGGGCGCTGACCTGTTCGGCTACAGCATCGCCGAGATCCGTACCACCCTGGCCGATGGCGCGCCGTTGGGGCTGCGCGGGGTACTGGCGATGGCGTTGCCGTTGCTGGTGCTGTGGGTGGGGCTGCTGTGGTTGGCGCGCCGTGATGCGCGCGGTTCGACCGTAGGCAGCACGGTGCTGCTGGTGGCCGCGGGTATTGCCTGGATCCTGCCACTGCCCAGTGGCACGGAGGCCTTGAAGGACGTCGCCTCACGCGACCTGGCCTGCAACAAATTCGCCTGGTTCAGTGGTGACGTATGGCGCTGGTTCAAAGGCGAAACGGATGTCGCGGTGGTGCCCAGTGCCGTTGCCAGCAATGAAGCCCCGCTGGATCCGAACTACCCGTTCCTGCACCCGGAGCAGACCCCGGATGCCCTGGGCCCGAACTTCTCGCCAACCAGCGATGGCCGTCCGCCGAACGTGGTGTTGATCGTGGTCGAGGGCCTGGGGCGCTCATTCTCGGGGCCGCAGGCATCGCTGGGCAGTTTCACGCCGTTCCTGGATGAGCTGGCCGGGCGCAGCCTGTACTTCGACAACTTCCTCGCCAACCAGGGCCGTACCTTCGGCGTGCTGCCGACCCTGATTGGCTCGGCACCGTTTGCCGACGAGGGTTTTACCGGTCTGGGTGATCGCATGCCGGCGCATCCGGGTCTGTTCAGCGTGTTGCGCCAGCAGGGCTATAACACCGCCTTCTACAACGGCACCGACACCAACTTCGACAACGAGCGCGCCTACATGCAGGGCCAGCAGGTGCAGACGCTGGTCGACATGAACAACTTCGGCGAGGGCTATCAACGCAATCCATTCAGCGCCTGGGGTTACCCGGACAAGGAACTGATCTCTCGGGTACTGGCCGACAATGACAGCGTGCAGGCGCCGTTCCTTACCGCGATCCAGACCATCTCGATGCACACCAGCTACGAGTTCCCCGATCAGGACGTGTACCGCAAGCAGTTCGAGCAGCGCCTGCAGCAGCTGCAGGTGCCCGAGGCGCAGCGTGCCAGCTATCGGGCCAGTACCGATATCTACAGCACCATTCTGTATACCGACGAGCAGCTGCGCCGCTACTTCGCCTCGGTGGAAAAGACCGCGTGGTATCCCAACACCATCTTCGTCATCACCGGCGACCACCGCCTGCCGGAGATCCCGATGGGCGAGCATGTGGATCGTTACCATGTGCCGTTGATCATTTTCTCGCCGCTGCTCAAGCAGTCCAGGCGCATCCGCGCGGTGTCCTCGCAGCTGGACGTGACGCCGTCGTTGATGGCCTTGCTGTCCAATACCTACGGTTTGAAGCGGCCAGCGCAGACACCGTGGTTGGGCACCGGCCTGGACATGGCCGAGAGCTTCCGTAGCACGCGTCAGCTGCCGCTGAAGCAGACCAAGACCAGCGCGCCGGAGTATCTGGCCGGGCGTTGGTGGCTGCATGACGGCAAGTTGTACGAGTTGCAGGACGGCATGCACCTGGCCGCAACCGACGACGCCAGCGTGCGTGCCTGGGCCCTGCAACGGCTGCAGCGCTACACCCAGGCCAATGCGATCTTCATGCAGAAGAACGCGCTGACGCCGGAGGGCGCGACGCCCAGGCTGGTGGCGTATAGCGCACCGGCGTCCGCCGCCGAAGTAGCGGACGCACCGCTGGCGCACGGCTTGTCGCTGGCCTCGGCCGAGCTTGCGGCGGCCGCCGACGGGGTGCGGCTGACGGCGGTGTTCAGCAGCGGCGATCCCAAGCCCAGCCGGGTCTTCGTGCCACTGGCGGTGATGTCCGCTGAAGACGGTCGCGAACTGCAGGAAGTGTATGGGCAGGCCATGCAGCTACCGCCCGGTGGCAGTCAACAAGTACAGCTGCAGCTGCGTCTGCCGCAGGATTGCGGTGGCCACTGTTATGTATCCGTCTTCCCTTCCGACCCGGACAGCGGCAAGGCGATCGGGCAGGGCCGTTATCGCCTGCCGGTGGACGGTGCCGCCGCCGCGGAGAAGTCGCAATGAGCCGCGCGTTTGGCCTGGGCCTGCTGGCCGTGCTGTGTGTATTGCCGATGGCGCAGGCGGCAGCGGCCAGCCGCGCGATATGGACCTGGGAAGCCGAGTCGTACGCGATGATCGAGGATCCGGCGGTCGCCGATGAGGCGGTGGCGTATCTCAAGTCGCAGCGCATCGACACCGTGTATCTGTATGCCGATGCTTACAAGGACCGCAACCTCATCGTCGAGCAGCCGCAGCTGTACCGCGCCTTCATCGAGCGTTTGCACGGCAAGAACATGAAGGTCTATGCCTTGCTGGGTTCCTGGTACCTGAGCACGCAGAAGTACGTGTTGCCGGAGCACCGCAAGGAGGCCGAGGCGATGTTCCGCCGGGTGGTGGATTACAACGCCTCGGTGCCGGAGTCGGCGCGGTTTGATGGTGCCAATCTGGACATCGAGCCACATATTCTCGACGAGTGGGAGGACGACACCCGCGCGGACCTGCTGATTGGTTTCCTGGACATGAGCGCGGCGGTGATGCGCATCAAGCAGGAGAGCGGTGCGACCTTGGCGGTCGGCCCGGCAATTCCGTTCTGGCTGGACGGCATCGAGGTGGACTGGAACGGCCGTCATCGCCCGGTCAGCGAGCACACCATCAACATCTACGACTACGTGGCCTTGATGGACTACCGCGACAAGGCCGAGGGCCGGGACAGCATCCTGTCGCATGCGGCCAGCGAGATCGCCTATGCCAATGAAGTTGGCAAGAAGGTGGTGATTGGGCTGGAGGTTTCACCCAACGACATCAACAAGGTGACCTTCGACGAAGAAGGCCCGAAGGTGTTCGAGCAGGAAGTGCGCAAGGTGGAGCGTGCGCTGCGCAACGAGCCCTCGTTTGATGGTTTTGCGATCCATCACTACCGCGCCTACCGGCGCTGGGCGGGGCGCTACTGGGAGTAAAGGGGGCGAGGTCCTTTTTGTGCACGCTTCGCCCCCTCCCTTTTGCGTAGCAAAGGGGAGGGCCGGGGAGGGGTGCTCTTGCTTGAGCTCCCTCCCTTTTGCGCAGCAAAGGGGAGGGCTGGGGAGGGGTGCTTTTAAAGCCGTAGCCGCCCAGCAAAATCCAGCTCTCAAGCTGCGCTTCCCCGGCCTACCTTGGCGGTTCGAGTGCTCAAAGTCAGCCGCGAAAAGCACCTCTCCCCAACCCTCCCCTGCGCTGCGCGCAAGGGAGGGGGCAGATGGCTGCGCCCCCGCAGACCTCGCGAGTGCACGCTTCGCCCCCTCCCTTTTGCGTAGCAAAGGGGAGGGCCGGGGAGGGGTGCTCTTGCTTGAGCTCCCTCCCTTTTGCGCAGCAAAGGGGAGGGCTGGGGAGGGGTGCTTTTAAAGCCGTAGCCGCCCAGCAAAATCCAGCTCTCAAGCTGCGCTTCCCCGGCCTACCTTGGCGGTTCGAGTGCTCAAAGTCAGCCGCGAAAAGCACCTCTCCCCAACCCTCCCCTGCGCTGCGCGCAAGGGAGGGGGCAGATGGCTGCGCCCCCGCAGACCTCGCGAGTGCACGCTTCGCCCCCTCCCTTTTGCGTAGCAAAGGGGAGGGCCGGGGAGGGGTGCTCTTGCTTGAGCTCCTCCCTTTTGCGCAGCAAAGGGGAGGGTTGGGGAGGGGTGCTTCTAAAGCCGCAGCTACGTAGCCCGGGTAAGCGCAGCGCACCCGGGGGCGTGATCGCTCGATGGTTCATGGTGGGTGGCAACAGCCCCGGGTGCGCTGCACTTCCCCGGCTACCTTGGCGGCTCGCGTGCTCAAAGTCAGTCGCGAAAAGCACCCCTCCCCAACCCCTCAGGCCCGAAGGCGCAGCCTTCGGTCGTTCATCGGGCCGCGCGCCAGGGGCGCGCAAGCAGGCCCTCTTCACCCCCTGCGCTCCGCACAAGGGAGGGGGCAACAGCCGCGCAGCGGCTGCGCAAGCGTGCGCGGGCAGTGCTGCGCACAAGGGAAGGGGCAACAGCCCTTACAATGCGCCGATGGCGACGGAGCAGATTGAAATCTCGGAACGATTGGCGATACCGGAAACGGAGATCGTCGAACGCTTCGTGCGCGCCTCCGGCGCCGGCGGCCAGAACGTCAACAAGGTCTCCACCGCTGTGGAGCTGCGTTTCGATATCGCCAACTCGCCTTCCTTGCCCGAACCGCTGCGCGAGCGCCTGCTGGCCCGCCGCGACCGCCGGGTCACCAGCGAAGGCGTGCTGGTGATCGATGCGCAGCGTTTCCGCACCCAGGACCGCAACCGCCAGGATGCGCGCGAACGGCTGGCCAGTTTCATCCAGGCCAGCCTGAGCGTGCCCAAGGCACGCGTGGCGACCAAGCCTACCTATGGCTCCAAGCTGCGCCGGCTGGATCAGAAAAAGGAACGCGCGCAGGTCAAGCGCGGCCGTTCCACACGTAATTGGGAGTAGTGCTTGAGCAACACGCCACCGACCGTTCCGGTTGTTCCTGCCGCCGTCCCGCAGCGTAAAGGTGCCGCCTTCAGCCGTTGGCTGGGCCGCAGCATCCTGCGCCTGGGCGGCTGGCATATCCGTGGGCCGGTGCCGGACCTGGCCAAGGCAGTGGTGATTGCCGCGCCGCATTCCTCCAACTGGGATGGCCTGTGGGGCCTGGCGGCGAAGATGGCGCTGGGCCTGGAGGCGCGCATTCTCGGCAAGGACAAGCTGTTCTGGTGGCCGCTGAGCGTGGTGCTGCGCCGGCTGGGCGTGGTGCCGCTGGACCGCAGCTCCCCGCAGGGCACGGTGGGCCAGGCGGTGGCGATGATCCGCGACAGCGAACAGGTCTGGTATGCGCTGGCGCCCGAAGGCACCCGCAAGCAGGTGACGGAATGGAAGGGCGGTTTCCTGAAAATCGCCCGCATGGCCGATGTGCCCATCATTCCCGCGTATTTCCACTACCCGGAAAAGGTGATCGGCTTCGGTCCGGTCTTCCATACCAGCGGTGACGATGTGGCAGACATGGCCGCCATCCGCCAGTGGTACCGGCAGTGGATGGGTCGTAACCGCGGCACCGGCTGAGCCAGCGCGCCGGGCGCGGCTTGGCGCCACCATCGGCACATGCCGCAAACAGGCGAAGGGAGTAGGGTAAAGGGCTGTTCGAAGCCCGTTCCCAAGGAGCCGTTTCATGTCGCGTACCGTTGTCCTGGCCGCCGCCATCAGCCTTGCGCTGGCCGCCTGTTCCGGCAAGGAGTCCACCGCCCCCGTGACCGCCACCACCCCTGACCAGGCAGGCCAGCCGGCCGATGCCTCGACCAACCCGTTCATGACCGCCAGCTCGCTGCCGTTCCAGGCGCCGGCGTTCGACAAGATCAAGGACAGTGACTACCTGCCGGCCTTCGAGGAAGGCATGCGCCAGCAGCTGGCCGAGATCAAGCAGATCACCGACAACAGCCAGCCGGCCACCTTCGACAACACCCTGCTGCCGATGGAGAAGTCCGGCGCCATCCTGGACCGCGTCAGCCGCGTGTTCTTCAGCGTGGTGCAGGCCGATACCAACCCGGAGCGGCAGAAGATCCAGGAAGACGTGGTGCCCAAGTTGGCCGCCCACAGCGACGCCATCCACCTGGACCCGAAGCTGTTCGCGCGCATCAAGACCGTCTATGACGGCCGCGCTGAAGCCGGCCTGGATGCCGAGCAGCTGCGCGTGGTCGAGGAAACCTACAAGGGCTTCGTCAAGGCCGGTGCCGAGCTCAGCGATACCGACAAGGAAACCTTGAAGCAGTACAACGCCGAAGAGGCCACCCTGTCCAACGACTTCCACAACAAGCTGGTCGCGGCCACCGCCGCCGGTGCGGTGGTGATCGACGACAAGGCGCAGCTGGCGGGTCTGTCCGAAGGCGACATCGCCGCTGCCGAAGACGCGGCCAAGGGCCGCAAGCTGGACGGCAAGTGGGTGCTGAGCCTGCAGAACACCACCCAGCAGCCGGCACTCGGCTCGCTGCAGGACCGCGACGTGCGCGCCAAGGTGCTGCAAGCCTCGGAAACCCGCACCGAGCACGGCGATGCCAACGACACCCGCGCCATCATCCAGCGCCTGGCCCAGCTGCGTGCGGCCAAGGCCAAGCTGCTTGGCTTCCCGAACTACGCCGCCTACAACCTGACCGACCAGATGGCGCAGACGCCGGCCAACGCGCTCAAACTGCTGACCGACACCGTGCCGGCGGCCACCGCCAAGGCGCGCGGCGAGCTGGCCGAGATCCAGAAGGTCATCGACGCACAGAAGGGTGGCTTCAAGGCCAGCGCATCGGACTGGGACTTCTACGCCGAGCAGGTGCGCAAGGCCAAGTACGACCTGGACGAGTCGCAGATCAAGCCCTACTTCGAGATGGACAACGTGCTGCAGAACGGCGTCTTCTTCGCCGCCAACCAGCTCTACGGCCTGACCTTCAAGGAGCGCAAGGACCTGCCGGTGTATCACCCGGACGTTCGCGTGTTTGAAGTCACCGACGCCGACGGCCAGCCGCTGGCGCTGTTCTATGCCGACTTCTTCAAGCGCGACAGCAAGTCCGGCGGCGCCTGGATGGACGTGTTCGTCGAGCAGGACGGCCTCACCGGCACCAAGCCGGTGGTCTACAACGTCAGCAACTTCACCAAGCCTGCCGCCGGCCAGCCCGCGCTGCTGAGCTGGGACGACGTGACCACCATGTTCCACGAGTTCGGCCACGCCCTGCATGGCATGTTCTCCAAGACCAAGTACCCCAGCGTGGCCGGCACCGGCGTGCCGCGTGACTTCGTCGAGTTCCCGTCGCAGTTCAACGAGCACTGGGCCTCGGACCCGAAGGTGTTCGCCAACTACGCCAAGCACTACCAGACCAAGGCAGCGATGCCGCAGGAGCTGGTCGACAAGATCGCCAAGGCCAAGACCTTCAACCAAGGTTACATGACCACCGAGTACCTGTCGGCGGCGCTGCTGGACCTGGCCTGGCATACGCAGGGCGCTGACGCACCGCTGCAGGACGTGGACAAGTTCGAAGCCGATGCGCTGAAGCGCTACAAGGTGGACCTGGCCCAGGTGCCGCCGCGTTACCGCAGCAGCTACTTCGACCACATCTGGGGCGGCGGTTACTCGGCCGGTTACTACGCCTACTTCTGGGCGGAGATGATCGACCACGACGCCTTCGAGTGGTTCAAGGAGAACGGTGGGCTGAGCCGCGAGAACGGCCAGGTGTTCCGCGACAAGATCCTGTCGATCGGCAATACCCGTGACCTGGCGACGGCCTACCGCGATTTCCGCGGCAAGGACCCGAGCGTCGAGCCGCTGCTGCACAACCGCGGTTTGAAGTAAGCGGCCTTGAAACAAGCGCTCGCACTTGTGAGCGTGTGAAACCACGAACGGCAGGGGAAACCCTGCCGTTCGTGTTTGTGCGCGTGCTGTGCAGCAGGCTGCAGCGCGCTGGTGTTACTCGCAACGCACCTTGGTGATGACGTTGTTGGCATCGGTGTAGACGCGCAGGCGATCCTGGCGGATATCGCGGGAAACAATCGTGGTCGGGCCGATGGGATTGACCAGGCCTGCGCCACTCTCCTTTTTCAGGCGGCGCACGGTGGCTTCGTCATTGACCGTGCCCACTGCCCATTGCACGGAAGTATCGCTGCAGCGGCCGAAGTTGGGGTCGTCGCTGACCGGCGGCGCACTCAGGCAGCCGCTCAGGGCGATGCTCAGCAGGCCGCCGACCAGCAGCGGGCGGAGGATGGCAGCGGTGTGACGCAGTGTGATTTGAGGCATGGGGCAGTTCCTCCGTTCGAATATGTGCGGAGCATAGCAGTGGCCCATTGTCTGGTTGCTGTTTTTCAGGACTGCCAACCCTGTCGCGATAGGACAATGAATGGCTGTTAGGATCATTCCGATTGCATCTCTGACCTGATCCAGCAAAGGAAGCTCACCCCATGAAATCAGCCAAGCGATCCATTATTGCCGCCTGTGCCACCGTGTTGTTCGGAATGGCCGGCGTGCAGTCCGAGGCCGATGCCTGCACCCGTTTTGTCTACCACGGTGCTGGCAATGAAATCTTCACCGGCCGTTCGATGGACTACAAGATCGATACCGGTACCCATCTGTGGATGTTCCCGCGTGGTATGCAGCGCAGCGGCGAGACCGGCCCGGATACGCTGAAGTGGACTTCGCGTTATGGCAGCGTCATCGCCAGCGCCTACGACATCGCCACCACCGACGGCATGAACGAAGCCGGCCTGGTCGCCAATCTGCTGTGGCTGGCCGAATCCGAATACCCCGAGCGCAACAGTGGCAAGCCCGGCCTGGCCATCTCGGTGTGGACGCAGTACATGCTCGACAACTTCGCCACCGTCGAGGAAGCGGTGAAGGTATTGAGCGCCGAGCCCTTCACCCTGGTCAGCGATGCAGCGCCCGGCGAGCAGCGCCTGGCCACCTTGCACCTGTCCATCTCCGATGCCAGTGGCGACAGCGCCATCATCGAGTACATCAAGGGCAAGCAGGTCATCCATCACAGCCGCGACTACAAGGTGATGACCAACTCGCCGATCTTCGAAGAGCAGCTGGCATTGGAAACCTACTGGCGCCAGATCGGCGGCACGGTGATGTTGCCGGGTACCAACCGCGCCTCGGACCGCTTTGCGCGCGCTGCCTTCTATATCGATGCGATCCCCAAGTCGTCCGATCCGGTGGAATCCACTGCCAGTGTGTTCGGCGTGATACGCAATGTATCGGTGCCGTACGGCATCACCACCCCGGACCAGCCGAATATTTCCTCGACGCGCTGGCGCACGGTGTCCGACCAGTCCCGCATGCGCTACTACTTCGAATCCGCGCTGGCACCCAATGTGTTCTGGGTGGATTTGAAGAAGATCGATTTCAGCGAGCGCGGCAAGGTCAAGCGTCTGGACCTGGGCAACCAGCAGCGCACCATCTATTCGGGTGAAGCCAACGCCCAGTTCAAGGACGCCAAGCCCTTCCGTTTCCTGGGCGTATAAGGCGAGCAATCGCCGTGCCCGTGCAAGCGGGCACGCATCATCTGGAGCTTCAATGAAAACCCGATTCACCCGCAAATACCTGTGCCTGCTGTTGGCAATGGGCGGCATGCCGCTCGTGCACGCACAGAGCAACGACAACGACGACAGCTGGCGCTTCCAGGCCACGCCTTATGTGTGGATGAGCGGCATGGAAGGGCAAGTTCGGCCGTTCCGCAGCGCACCGATGGCGGACGTACACAAGTCCTTCTCCGAGCTGATGGACAGCCTGGACGCGGCGGCCTTCATCACCGGCACCGCGCGCCGTGGCAACTTCGTGCTGCAGGCCGATTTCACCCACGCCTCCACCTCGGATTCGACGCCGCTGCCGATTGGCGTGTCAGCGAACGTGAAAGTGAAGCAGACCTCGGCAACCGTGACTGCAGGCTATGCCTGGTTGGCGAATGAGCGCACCGGCATCGACCTGCTGGCGGGTGTTCGCTACTGGGATATCAATGCAGCGGTGAACGTGCCTGGCCTGGTGTTTGCCCGTTCGGATTCCACCTTCGTCGACCCGATTGCCGGCGTGCGCTGGCGGCAGGCGCTGAGCCCGCGCTGGAGCAGCATTGCCTATGTGGATGTGGGCGGTTTTGGTGTGGGTTCGGATTCGACCTGGCAGCTGTTGGCACTGGCCAACTACCAGGCAACGGACAACCTGTTCGTATCGATGGGCTACCGCCACCAGAGCCTGGATTACCGCGACAAGGGCAAGCGCCTGGACGTGTCCCTGTCCGGCCCGATGCTGGGTGTGACGTACCAGTTCGGTAAGCGGCTGTAGCTTTGGTCCCCTCCCTTTGGCCGAAGGCCAAGGGGAGGGTTAGGGAGGGGTGCTCTGAGCAGTAGCCCTCAAATGCCCAAAGCAAAACCAACCCCCTCCCAACCTCCCCCTTGGCTACGCCAAAGGGGAGGGGCAAAGCTTCGCCCCCTCCCTTTCGCGCAGCGAAGGGGAGGGCTGGGGAGGGGTAGCTTTTGACCGTGTAGAGCCGAGCCATGCTCGGCTGGAGCTTTACCGGGAAAGCCTCTGCCGAGCATGGCTCGGCACTACAGCTTCGCCCCCCACCTTTCGCACAGCGAAGGGGATGGGCTGAAGCAATCACTCCACCTCGCTCGGATCCGCCTTCCAATACCCGGTCGCGCGTATCCATTCCTTCGGCACCTGCAAATGCCCTTCCACAAACTTGCGCATCATCCGCGCACGCTTGGACTCGGTGGCAATCCAATAGTGCGTATCACCATCAGGCTGCTCGAAATCCACCAGCGCATCTTCCAGCAAGGTACTGCTGGCCGCATCAAAGCCATTGCGCTCGAACCAAGACACAGTCACCTGCGCTGAACTTTCCAGCGGCTGCCGATCACCCTCTTCCGGAATCTCGATGAACACCTCGGCCACCGCACCCTCCGGCAACTCTTCCAGGCGCCGCGCAATCGCCGGCAACGCCGTCTCATCACCAATCAGCACATAGCAGTCGAAGTCATCGGCCACCACATGCGAACCACGCGGGCCAGCAACGACCAGCTCGTCGCCAACCTTGGCATTGGCAGCCCAAAGCGTCGCCGGGCCATCACCATGCAGCACGAAATCCAGCACCAGCTCGCCAGCGTCAGCATCGTAAAAACGCGGCGTGTAATCGCGCGCCGGTGAAGGCTGCTTGCCTTCCGGATAGCGCGGGCCCTGCTCGGTGAGTTCCGGCAATACAAATTCGCCTTCGGCATTGGCGAAGAACAGCTTCACGTGGTCATCCGGTGAGCGGCTGTCAAAACCTTCCAGCGCATCGCCGCCTACAACAACGCGCTGCATGTTCGGGGTCAGGCGTTCCGTGTGCACTACCTGCAGCTGGCGGAAACGCGGAGTCATGCGGATCAATTGGGTTTCATGCTGTGACATGGGGGTACCTGGGGTCAGTGTCGGCAAGGCCGGGAGACCGTGGCTGGATCGCTCTGGCTGGGTCGTAATGAACAACGGTGGTGCGAATCAGTTTTCCTGCGACTGCTGCTGTACCAGCGCAGTCGCCTCTGCAATCAAACCGGCAATGCGCGCGACATCGGCATCCTGCCAATCGCCCTTGCGCAACATCAACGAATGGGTGAACTGGTGCATGGCATCGCGCAGTGGCGCCGGCAGGCTTTCCCTGGCGATGACGCGCGAGTTGTGGCGCGCACGCATGCGCGCGGTTTCCACATCCTCGGCGCGCAGCTTGAGCTGGGCCTGGCCCAGGCTGGTGATGTGGTAACGCTTGCGCCCGCCGTCTTCCTCGGCGCTTACCCAGCGCTGCTTCTCGAAGTCGGCCAGCAGCGGATACACCGAGCCTGCGCTGGGCGTGTAGACGCGCACGAACATCTCGCTGATCTGCTGGATCAGCTCGTAGCCATGACGCGGCTGCTCGCCGATCAGGGCCAGCAGCAACAGGCGCAGATCGCCACGGCCCAAGGGGCGCGGGGTGGGGGAGCGGCGGGGTTCCGGGCTGGTCATGGCAGTTTTCGATATATCGAATTTGCGCAAAACGATATATCGAAAACTCTTCAGGTGCAAACGGCATCGCTTCCCGTGGGACGGTGCAGGCCAGCAGGGCTTGCATTCATTGTCCATTGCTGCATTGCAGCATGACTGGCTTGTCACCGCCCTGACCTCTGCCGATGGCAAGTTCGCCCGGTGTTTAGTGCCATTAAGCGTCTGCACGGCGATACCCGGCCTGTCCATGGCTGTCCGTGGCGGTGCATGAGAACTGTCGCGAAATGTCTTGCAGACACTGGCTCTTGGCACTCCATACGCATGCGTAGCCAGCTTGGCAAGGTACCGGGTGCGCTACACTTTACGGCTCAAAATAATGACAAGCGCGCGCGTGCGTGCAGTAACTGGGAGCGCTAATGAACTGGTTGAACGAGATGCTTGATAACGACACGAATCCCCTGGAAACCCAGGAGTGGATCGAGTCGTTGAAGGCCGTTATCGATGTCGAGGGCCCCGAGCGCGCACATCAGTTGCTGGAAGGCATGGTTGAACTGACCCGTCGCTCGGGCGCGTTCCTGCCGTTCTCCCCCACCACCGAATACGTAAACACCATCGAGCCGCAGCTGGAAGCCAAGAGCCCCGGCAATGCGGAACTGGAATGGCGCATTCGTTCCATCATCCGTTGGAACGCGATGGCCACCGTCGTGCGCGCCAACCGCAAGCCGGGCGACCTGGGCGGCCACATCGCCTCGTTCGCATCGGGTGCAACGCTCTATGACGTGGGCTTCAACCACTTCTGGCGCGCGCCCAGCGACAACCACCCGGGCGACCTGCTGTTCATCCAGGGCCACAGCGCCCCGGGCATCTATGCGCGTTCCTACCTGGAAGGCCGCATCAGCGAGCAGCAGCTGGACAAGTTCCGCATGGAAGTGGACGGCGGCGGTCTGTCGTCATACCCGCACCCGTGGCTGATGCCGGATTACTGGCAGACCCCGACCGTGTCGATGGGCCTGGGCCCGCTGGCGGCTATCTACCAGGCGCAGTTCCTGCGTTACCTGGAAAACCGCGGCCTGATCGAGAAGAGCGACCGCAAGGTGTGGTGCTTCATCGGCGACGGCGAGTCGGACGAGCCGGAAACCCTGGGCGCCATCGCGCTGGCCGGCCGCGAAGGCCTGGACAACCTGATCTTCGTCGTCAACTGCAACCTGCAGCGCCTTGATGGCCCGGTGCGCGGCAACGGCAAGATCATCCAGGAACTGGAAGGCGTGTTCCGTGGCGGCGGCTGGAACGTGATCAAGCTGCTGTGGGGCGGTTACTGGGATGCCCTGCTGGCCAAGGACACCAATGGCGTCCTGAAGAAGCTGATGATGGAAACCGTCGACGGCGAATACCAGAACTGCAAGGCCTTCGGCGGCGCGTATACGCGCGAGCATTTCTTCGGCAAGTACCCGGAAACCGCAGCCATGGTCGCCGGCCTGTCCGACGACGACATCTGGCGCCTGAACCGTGGCGGCCACGACCCGCACAAGGTGTACGCCGCCTACCACCAGGCCGTGAACACCAAGGGCATGCCGACCGTGATCCTGGCCAAGACGGTCAAGGGCTACGGCATGGGCAGCGCTGGCGAAGCGCTCAACCCCACCCACCAGACCAAGAAGCTGGACGACGAATCGGTCCGCCATTTCCGCGACCGTTTCAACATCCCGGTCACCGACGAGCAGCTCAAGGACGGCCAGGTGCCGTTCTACCACCCGGGCCCGGATTCGCCGGAAGTGAAGTACCTGCAGGAGCGTCGCGCTTCGCTGGGTGGCTACCTGCCGCAGCGTCGCCAGAAGGCCGACAAGTCCTTCGTCGCACCGAAGCTGGAAACCTACGAGCGCCTGCTCAAGGAATCCGGCGAGCGCACCTATTCCACCACCATGGCCTTCGTGCAGACGCTGAACATCAGCCTGCGTGACAAGGAGCTGGGCCCGCGCCTGGTGCCGATCGTCGCCGACGAAGCGCGTACCTTCGGTATGGAAGGCCTGTTCCGCCAGATCGGCATCTACGCGCCGTACGGCCAGAAGTACAAGCCGGTCGACGCCGACCAGCTCATGTACTACCGCGAAGACCAGAGCGGCCAGGTGCTGCAGCAGGGCATCAGCGAGCCGGGTGCCATGTCCTCGTGGATGGCGGCCGGTACCAGCTACTCGGTCAGCAACGTGCCGATGCTGCCGTTCTACATCTACTACTCGATGTTCGGCTTCCAGCGCATCGGCGACATCGCCTGGCAGGCAGCGGACATGCGTACCCGCGGCTTCCTGCTCGGCGGCACCGCTGGCCGCACCACGCTGAACGGCGAAGGCCTGCAGCACGAAGATGGCTTCAGCCACATCGTCGCTGGCGGCATCCCGAACGTGCGCAGCTACGACCCGACCTTCGGTTTCGAAGTAACCGTCATCCTCCAGCACGGCACCAAGGCCATGATGGAAGACCAGATCGACGAGTACTACTACATCACCCTGATGAACGAGAACTACGCCCACCCGGCCATGCCGGAAGGCGCAGCCGAAGGCATCATCAAGGGCATGTACCTGCTCACCGACGCCGGCAAGCCGAAGAAGGGCGAGCTGCGCGTGCAGTTGCTGGGCAGCGGCACCATCCTGCGCGAAGCCATTGCAGCGGCCGAACTGCTGGACAAGGATTTCGGCGTCACCGCCGACATCTGGAGCTGCCCGAGCTTCAACGAACTGCGTCGCGACGGTTTCGACGCCGAGCGCTGGAACCGCCTGCACCCGGAAGCCGAACCGCGCAAGCCGTATGTCACCGAGCTGCTGGAAGGCCGCCAGGGCCCGGTCATTGCCGCCACCGACTACGTGCGCGCCTACACCGACCAGATCCGTGCTTTCGTGCCGGCTACCTACTCGGTACTGGGCACCGACGGCTTCGGCCGTTCGGACACGCGTGCCAACCTGCGTCGCTTCTTTGAGGTTGACCGTTATTACATCGCGCATGCGGCCATTGCGGCGCTGGCGAAGGATGGGAAGATGACGGCTAAGGATGTTGCGCGGGCGATCAAGCAGTATGGGATTGATCCGGAGAAGGCTAATCCTGTTGGGGTTTGATCAGGCATTTTATTGACGAAAAAGGGCGGCCGATGGTCGTCCTTTTTTGTGGACAATTGTTTTGATACAACAAATAATCAGTCAATGGCGGATTTGGCTGGTCGTTTACACCAAGGTTTGGATATGGAGGTTCAAGATGAGAGCGGTCCTTTGTCTGAAAGATCTACGTATTGATGCATTCAATGTTTTGTTTGAAGTTGAAATCGGCGAATACTATCGCCTTGTAGCTCCAGTATTGAAGAAGAACGAATTTCAAAGGAAAAGAGTAAGTGCTTCAAAAACTGTTTATTCCTTGCTAAGGCATGATTTGCGGCGTCAGTGTGTTATCCCGCCAGTAGTGCTTGCGCTAACCGCAACGGCTGGAGATCAAATAGACGAGCAGGATCTTTCCTCGTTTGAAAAATTCCTGGACGCACATAAAGAGAGTCTCGTAATTCTAGATGGTCTTCAGCGGACTCACACCATTCTTGAGGTTATAGAGGAGCTCAAGTCTGAGGGGGACGATGTCGGGCTCGAAGGGCTTCTTCGGTCAAAAATTAGAATGGAGGTGTACTTCGGAATTAATCGCCTTGGAATTCTCTACCGAATGCTGACTTTGAATACGGGTCAGACTCCGATGTCTCTGAGGCAGCAAATCGAAATTCTATATCTCGACTACCTGAATAAGGTTCGTGACGGAATTGAGCTCGTTCGCGAGGCTGATGGGAAACCTGCATCTGGAATTAATCAGTATAATTTCAGGGATATCGTGGAAGGGTTTAACTCATACCTTGATAGGGATGAGTTGCCAATTGAGAAGTCTGATCTCCTGGAAAATATTGGGAGCTTGGAGAAGCTCTCCAAGGAGAATCAGTCTACTGAGCTTTTTGAAGAGTATCTCAAGGGGTTTTCGAGTTTTATAAATAAAATTAATGAAATTGCAGGCTCTCAAGAGCTTGATGAGGATTATCTTGAGAGGAATTCAAGTCCTTTCGGGAAGTCTTTCATCCAGGTATTCAAGAAGCCGCAGGCTATGTCCGGCTTCGGTGCGGCCATCGGTAGGCTTGTTGATTTTGAAGTGGTCAAGAATTTCGACGAAATAGTTGAACTGATCGAAGGCCTGGAAATTGATGATCCTGCTGAGACGCTAGAAGAAATCAATACATCGTTGGCGTGGTTAAAGGACAATACCAAGAAAATTGGCAACGCTCAGCGGTCATTCTTCAGTTACTTCTTCCGGGAGTTATTCAATAAGGAGGGGGACTCAAGCCTGGATTTGGCGAAATCTGCCAAGTCTGCGCTCAGGAAGTATCAGGGACAGAACATGTAATGGAAGGTGAGCGATGCCTGTTATATTTAAGTGTGGCGATGAATCGAGGCCATACACTGTAGAATATCGGGATAATTCTTTGTTTGTTTTAGTGGATGGCTGTGATCCGATTGAAGTTGGATCTCCGCTGGCACTTGATGCATCGTTTGATTTGGAGGAATTTGACGTCTATCTTTTGGATAGTCCCGACATACGTGAGAATGATGTTAGGCAGGTCTTTAACAAGATTGTAGGGGATAAGGCAAGAATCGGATGGGCGATACCAGTGCTGAGCCTTATTTCGGATCAGCACGATTTTGCTTCGGATGAACACTTTCTGAGGTATTCATACGTTGCTCTCGCAAAATCACTGAGTGCCCTGGCTGAAGACGTGATTTTTGATGTTTCTGACTTGAGCTGCATTGAGCCGCTCGAGATTCTTGGAGAAAGCGCGGTTATCTTAGTAGTTTCAAGGTCAACATTGAAGAATGGGCACGACTTCGAATTTAGGCGGGCGCTCCCATCCTTTGTAAGTTACGGCTATTCCTCTAGATATATTGAAGACGATAGAAACCATCCGTGGGTAATGCGCGACCCCACTACGAAATCGATCACAATTGTCCAGTCTGCAAAAACTCCCGATGACCATGACATGGTTGTAGCCATGCTTAACGGATTCGTGTCTTCTCAACGATCAGTAGCGCTCCAGTTCTTTTATCTATATCAGATTATTGAACTTCTAATGGAGCGCGTTGTAACTTTTCGGCAGGTGGAGATCGCTGATTCGATCACTCGCGCGGGATCTAACTCCTCTTTGATAAAAGCGGCTCTTGATAAGATTGGGGAAATTAACTCGGAAAAGTCAAGAATGAATCTTGTTGTAGATCGCTACGCGCGTATGGGAGCGGAGCTCAGTGATCTCAAGATCCAATGCAATCGTTTGAAAGTGAAATTGGGGATGGATACCGGCGAAAGCATGGCGGAGTATCTCTATCCGCTGAGAAACTACATATTTCATAATTTTAGATCATTCCCGAAAGACGCGGAGGCGGAGTTGAGATCTGTGGTGTCGTCATTGCTTGCCGTAATGCCTCTATTCCTCGCAAGGTTCGAGGCTCCCTAGTGCGGTGATTTCAAGAGTGTCACTCCCCGTATTTCAATGCCAGGCTAAATTAGAGGTTTCCGGTTCGTGGAAAACAGGGGTCGGAAAACAGGGGTCAGAGTCGAGTTTCTAGTTCTCTGGCGCTTGCTTCTCGGGACGACCGCCTTTGCCGGGCATCAGGCTGCGGCTAAGCTGCGCTTCGATCGCCGCCTGGAATCGTTCGTTGCCCATGCGGAAAAATGGGTCAGAGTCTCATAAGCTCTCAACTGGGACAGCAGCGCTGTTCGCCCAAGACTGAAATGCCACGATGCGCGTAAACCCGTCCCGTTGGAGCGGGCTAAGAAAATATGAAAACAGGGGTCAGAGTGAGATTTATGCTCTGGCTTTTGACTCGTTATGCTGATAATCGCGAATAAACTTGCCGCAGCGCCTTTTGCATAAGTTCCGTCAGTTCCGTGTCGGCATGATGAAGAATGTTGAGGCTGCGCAGTGCGCGCGTCATCGCCACATACAGTACCCGGATATGTGAACGCGCCTGCACTCAGCACGGAAAGGCTGTGCTGCCAAGGATCACCTTAGCGGTTGATCCTACTTTGGGGTGTCCAAGAAATTGGAAGAAAATATGGGTCAGAGTCAGGTTATTTCTCTCTGGCCCCTGTCGGCTGCGGTCGGCCAATTCTCAACGAAGGATTCCGTCCGATTTGCGGGGAGGCCACAGATCACTTATGTGGAAACCGGGGGCAAAGTCGCTTAAATTTACGACTGAGATAGCAGCGCTAAGAAAACAGGGGTCGAAAACAGGCGAAAACAAGGGGGCAGAGTCGGGTTAAACCCCGGAGAAAACAGAGCGCGAAGTCGAGCGAAATCACGGTTCGGGGCCGATTAGGACCGAGTCTAATGCCTCGACGTCCCCCCGGCCTGAGTAGAGGTCGGGTTTAGAGTCCGGTTTTGATCTTAT
>NZ_DAMBKV010000021.1:0-65382 GCF_032066555.1 Stenotrophomonas sp. | reverse complement strand
ACCTTGCACAGCAGATTGATAGCGAGGGCTTCAGATACAGGTTCAATGGATCTGAGTTGCCTTGGTCATTGATCGTCGGTTGATTCTGGCGGGCCCCGGGAGGGGGCCGCTCTTCCTGTTGAGACTGTCACCGCTACAACAGGGCAGGGACCCGCACCTCTCACGCATGATGGGGCTGGATTTCCTTTCTTGACTGCGCGACGGCACCGCAAGGACGCGCCGCCGAATCCTGCAGCCTCGTAGCCCATGCTTGATGATTGCGTGCAGGAATAGCGTGTGGTTCCAGTCCACGCAGGGCCGCTGGTGGTCGCGTTGCATTCACACATGATCACGCTTCGCTATCGCTGCCGCCCTTACAAAAGCACGCTCATCCTCAGGAGAACCATCATGGCCAGAAAAACAGACAGCGCACAGGTCACCGAGTTGCTGTTACAGGCACTGGAGACGGAGCGCGGCGGTCAGAAAATCTATGCAGCCGCCCTGCGCGCGGTGCAGAACGACGATCTGCGTGGAGAATGGGAGGGCTATCTCGAAGAGACACGCGGGCACGAAGAGATACTCACCCGCGTTTTCGAGCAACTCGGCCTCGATACCGAGACGGACAGCCCGGGCCGACAGGTGGTGGCCCATCATGGTAAATCGCTGGTAGCGGCCATCCAGATGGCAATCAAGAACGACACCCCGACCGCTGCGGAACTGGTTGCGGCCGAGTGTGTCGTACTGGCCGAAACCAAGGATCACCAGAACTGGGAGTTGATCGGCAAGGTTGCCGAACAGGGTGGGCCGTCAGCGAAAATACTCAAGCAGGCATATGACGCCGTTGAAAAACAGGAAGACCACCACCTGTATCACACAACAGGTTGGGCCAGGGAACTTTGGCTGCAGAGTCTCGGAATCCCTGCGGTCTTGCCTCCGCCGGAGGAACAGAAGGACGTGGAGACGGCGATCGGTGCCGCGCGCGCCGAGAAAGCACGCAAGGACTATCTCTGAGCCAAGCTTCAGGGGATGAGGTAGATGAATCCCGGCGTTCCCCGGTGGAGCTTCTGCCTGAATAGCTGATGGTGTGGCAGCCCGTTGCCATGCCGGGCCCCCGGGACCATGAGCCACGCTGGCGTGGGCCGAAATTCCGGCCCACGCCAGGTTCATCAGTCCGGAGCTTTAGCAGGAACGAAGGGAGACACCGGGTCGCTGGCCGGGAACGTCTCTTCCAGCGCTTCATCATGATTTGAACTCTCATGTTCTTTGCGCTTGCGACGCTCATGGCTTGATTCAGGGCAGTCACGCTCCTCGGAAGGCTCTGGCGGGTCCTTGCGGTCTCGTATCATTTTGATGGCTCCTGACGTTGAAAGGTGCCTGCAATGACACTGCGTTGCTGGCAACACGGAATCTGATCCAAGTGCCGCTAGCAACGCGTGGAGAACTGGCAGGGCGTTGTGAAGAGAACGCTCATTGACCGCAACCGGCCTTTATTCAGGGTTAGCACCTGCGCGGGTAGGGTTGCAGCAAGGTCGAAGAGAGGACAAGGCGATGGCGCGCACGGCACCGCGGGTTCATACCGCACAAGCAGACATAGAACAGCTAAAAGCCCTGCAGTTGCTGCTGGATGCGGAGTTGGTGGTCGAGCTCCACATGAAGGATGGAAGCGTGTTGAGGGGAACGGTGACGGAACGACCCGCTGTGCAGCAGTTTCGCGACCCCGTTGAACAGGAAGGAACGAACGGCCAAGTTCCGCTTGACGTGCCCGGTGAAGGCGAAAAGTTGCTTTGGCTGGATGAGATTGAGTACGTGACGCGCTTGGGAAGCAACTGATCATTGGCAGGCATCGGCGTAGCGCGCTGGCCGAAAACGCCACGCTTGATCTCAACCAAGCTGTCCGTTGGACCGACAATACTGAACTCGAGCGTACGCATGGAGTCTGCTGGGAGCGTTTGGCGAGGCTTTCGCGCCTCACTGCCTGAATAGTGCGCCGAAGCTTGGGCCTGACAGATGGGAGCCATCACTGCTCGGGAGAGCTGGCGCGCCTGCGTTTGCTGCGTGAGACCCATTGGCCCGCCAGCGCGGTAAGCAACAGACAGCTGTTGGTGACAACGAATATCACGTTCCCTACCAGGGCCGAGTAAATAACAAACAGCGTCGAAGCCGCCGCCTGGCCAACGAACAGCCAGGTAGAGATTGTCTCTGGGTGTTCGGCATTGGCCTGTTTGACGATCTGCCTGATCAAGGTGGCCAGCAGGATCACCGAGGCTGCCCAACCAACGCTTTCCGTCAGCAGCTCTTTGTCCATGATCCGTTTAGACAAAGAGCGCCGTTTCGGTGACGCCGAGCTGCACTGCAAGCCTGGCCAACTCATTGGCAGCGGCAGCCCCGTCTCCTTGCTGCGAGACGGTATCCAGTATGTCGCGATAGGCCTCCCAGAATTCAGGCCCGCTTCCATGCTGTTTGTACGATGCATCCAGACGCATCCACTGCTCGGTTGAAAGTACCTGCGCGCCGAGTCCCATGATCAAACTGCCTGGATGATCGATGCCAATGCTGCGCCGAATACGAAACACAACAGTGCCGTTCTTCGCGGAAGGTTCCGTGCAGCGATCATGGTGCTGGCTCCGTTGGGGTTTAGCAGCATGCTGCCAAGCGCGGAGTTAAGCGATCGTCCCCGACTGCCCCCGTTTTGCGAAGGCTTCTTCACACCTCGCGGCCGCCCCAAAGACGTGGCGAAGACTAACGCTGGAACTTCAGCACAGGCAGTTGACCCATTCCATCTCCCCTGGCGTCGGCGGGTCACGTCGTCCTCAAGGTACACGTAGACGCGGTTGCGCGCGTCTGCGGCCCGATACTGCAGATCTGACCATTCGCGATACGCGATGATCGTTGTGCAGGTCAGGCCGAACAACAGGCCTGCAACCGCCCACGCGGCGGCGGAAAACTAATGTCAAGACTGGGCAAGGCATGCGCGGGTTCTTGTTCTGGCTGGATGAAGTTCACTTGTCCGTCCGGCTCCTGCGCGATGTTGTGCCATGAGGAACATGCGGCTTGCCGTTTCCCGGCCGGCTGCAGAAAAAGTCAAACCAACGCGAAAGCCACTGTGACGAAACGCCCGGCCCGTCCGGGCCGAGTATGGATATCGGCACAGGTCCGGTCATCTTGATCGAGCGACGGAGACACGTGCGACGAAGGCGGTGGCATGAGGTCCGGGAACAAGGCAACGCAACTTGGCTGAAAGGCAGTCATCGTGCAGATACCTGATTTCACACCGCCATAGCCACTCCTAGACTCGACGCTGACATTGAAGGCGTAGATTGACCATCAAAGCATCCATCCAACCTGGATCGGAGACCGTCTGGAGCGCTCCGTGAGCGATGACAAAGACCTCTTTGCCCCATCAGCTGGTGGCAGACCCGCCCCAATCAAGTTGGTGGGGTCGAGTCGGGGCGTAGCACCCCGGATCCAGGCTGGAAATAGCTCTGTCGATTTGTGGAGGTACCGAGACCCGGTACTGCTGCAGTGCAGCGTTGCCGGCGCGAAGTGGGCGTCAAGATGAGCTTGATCGACTACCGTCGCAAACGCCGCTTCGAACATACGCGTGAACCTGAACCGGGCAAGTCGTTGCCAAAGGGACGACGTGCAATCTTCGTCGTGCAGCTGCACCACGCGAGTCGACGTCATTACGACTTCCGCCTGCAGGTTGGGGACACGCTGAAGAGCTGGGCGGTGCCCAAGGGGCCCAGCTACGATCCCTCGGTGAAAAGAATGGCGGTCGAGGTGGAAGACCATCCCGTCGCCTATGCAGATTTCGAGGGGGAAATCGCCAAGGGCCAGTATGGCGGCGGGCATGTGGCGCAGTTTGACCATGGCATCTGGGCAACCGAAGGCGACCCAGAGACGCAGTTGGCCAAGGGACATCTGCGGTTTGAACTGTTTGGCAACAAGTTGAAAGGCGGCTGGCACCTTGTGCGCTCGGGCAAGCCTGCGCGTCAACCGCAATGGTTGTTGTTCAAGGATCGTGACGCGTTTGCCGGTGATCTGGAAGCCGACGACCTGCTGGCCGATGTGACACCGGCGCCGGAAAGCGACAAACAACGCGCCGGCCGCGGCAAGACCGAAAAGAAGCGGATGGTGACTGTGCCAGTGAAGTCGGGTCGGCGCAAGGATTGGTCGAAACGTGCATTGTCCTTGGAGGGCGCTCGCAAGGGCAGGGTGCCGACAGGACCTTTCCAACCGCAACTGGCAAAGCTGGGCCAGACTCCGCCCAAGGGGGAGCTGTGGCTGCACGAGCTCAAGTGGGATGGTTATCGCATCCTGGTCACTGTGGCAGACGGCACGGTACGTCTTTGGTCACGCAATGCCCTGGAATGGACAGCTCGACTGCCCGAGATCCGTGAGGCACTGGAAGGACTGCGGCTTGATTCGGCATCACTGGATGGCGAGGTCATCGCAGGACGGGGGTCACAAGAGGATTTCAACCTGCTGCAGGCGACCCTCTCAGGAGAGCGGCAAGGCCGGCTGACCCTGATGCTATTTGATCTACTGCACCTGCAAGGCGTAGATGTCGCCAACGTGCCGCTGATCAAACGCAAAGAACTTTTGCAGGATCTGCTGAAGGGCGCATCGCCGCTTCTTGCGTTCAGCGCGCATGTGGACACGGATGGCGAGACGGCGTTCCGGGTGGCGTCAGAACACCACTATGAAGGGGTGATATCCAAGCGTTTGGATCAGCCCTATCACCCAGGTCGCAGCGACGATTGGCGCAAGACCAAGCAACTTGCATCGGATGAGTTCGCCGTGGTGGGTTTCACCGCGCCGAAGGGAGCGCGCACTGGTTTTGGCTCCCTGCTGTTGGCCAGCCCGGATGCCAGTCACGGCTGGCGTTATGCCGGCAGAGTAGGCACCGGGTTCGACGATGCGCTGCTGAAGCAACTGATGCGCAGACTCCGTGGTGGTGGCAGCAAACCGACTGTCCATATCGGGACCACCGAAACCGACCTGCGCACGGCCAAGTGGTTTGTCCCGCGCTTCGTGGTCGAGGTGTTCTACCGCGGAAGGGGAGGCCAGACCTTGCTGCGGCAACCTTCGTTGAAGGCCCTGCGGCTGGACAAGAACGTGAACGATCTCCTCGACAGTGATCGAATGCCCATGACGCGACAGAAAACCACTGGAGCCAAGCGCAGCAAACCTGCGACGAAGGCTGCGAAAGCCATGCTGCCAACGCTGACCAGCCCCACCAAGCGACTGTTTCCAGCCGACAACATCAGCAAGCAGGACGTCTGGGACTACTATCTGGCAATTGCCGATCATCTGCTGCCGGAAATCGTAGGGCGCCCGTTGTCGGTGATCCGCTGCCCGGCAGGCATTGAACGCCAGTGCTTCTTCCAGAAACACATGACTGCCGGCATCGAGCGTGTATCCACCGTCAAGCTCAAGGAAGAGTCGGGATCACAGGCCGACTATCTGGTAGTCGAGGATCTTGCCGGCTTGATGGAGCTGGTCCAGTTAAACGCGTTGGAGTTCCACCCCTGGGGAGCGAAGGCCGACACACCGGATATCGCCGACAGAGTGGTGTTCGACCTAGATCCGGGGCCCGATGTGCCATTCGCTGAAGTCAAACGCGCTGCCGCGGACATACGAAAGCTGTTGCTTGGCATTGAACTGGAATCCTTTCTGCGCGTATCCGGTGGCAAAGGCCTGCATGTGGTGGTCCCGCTCGCACCGGTTCCTAGCCACCGCCACCAAGAGCCGCCGAAATCGTCGCATCTTCATCGACTACCTGCGCAACGGACGAGGTGCAACCGCGGTCGCGTCCCCTTCCTGCGTCGCTTCAGCTTCGCAGGGACGGATTCGCTGAAACAGAACCTGTCGCGCTGGGCCAATGACACGTAGTCGCAGATCCCTGAGCGAAGTCGTTGACGTTCCCTATCTGTCGCAAAGCGAACGCAGCCGCTGCACACGAAGGCGCAGCATCATCCAATCGAGGAAATCACGATGACGAACAACAAGCCCGCCGCCGTACCGAAAGAGGAAGAGACGCGCGCCGACGGAACCCCGGATACCGACGCAGCACGCGAGCAGGACATGAAGGAGCAGACCGACCAGAACAAACAGGAGGAGAAGCTGCGACAGTCCAACCAGATCGACAAGGGGCCATCGGCATGCAATCCGAGTGGGCGCCGATAGTCGTGCCTGCAATCTTGATAGGTGGGTTCGCGGCTGTGGGGCAGTGCGTCGTCGATGAAACACCCGGAACCGGAAGCTTTGCTCCGGCGTGGCCACATGCACCGAGGTAGTCCAGACTCGGCCGGCTTCACGGAAGGCTGACCTGGCCTGCGTTTAGCTTGTTCAGTTCTCAAGTGGGCTGTTCCTCATGGTCACGCATTGGAGTCGCAAACGAATGCTCTGGACGATCCTGGTCACCACCCTGGTCACGCTGCTGGCAACCGTGGTGGCGATGAATTTCAAGACATCGGACAAGAAGCTCGAGCGCAGGATCGAACACCTCTATGCAGCGGATACATCGCAGTTCCGCAGGGAGATGGCGGTACTGCTTGGGCCCGGAATGGTGCCAGGCAACCGCGTGACCGGATTGCAGAACGGTGATGCGATATTCCCCGCCATGCTGGAGGCCATCCATTCGGCCAAAAAGACGATCACTTTCGAAACCTACATCTACTGGTCGGGGCAGATTGGCCAGGAATTTGCAGACGCGCTTGCTGAGCGTGCCCGGGCAGGGGTGCAGGTGAAGGTGATGGTGGACTGGATGGGCAGTCTGAAGATGGAGCGCAGCCTGATTGACCAGATCCGGAACGCCGGCGCGGAGGTGCATCAATACCGTCCACTCAAGTGGTACAACCTGGGCCGCCTCAACAATCGCACGCACCGAAAGCTGTTGGTCATCGATGGCCGTGTAGGGTTTACCGGTGGAGTAGGGGTGGCTGACCAATGGAGCGGGCATGCCCAGGACAGCGAGCACTGGCGCGACATGCATTTCAAGATCGAGGGCCCGGTTGTGGCCCAGGTACAGGCAGCCTTCAACGACAACTGGATAAAGACCACCGGTGAGGTACTCAATGGCGTGGAGTACTTCCCGCAAATTGCGCCTGTTGGCGAGATGGATGCTCACATGTTCGTGGCATCACCGTCTGGTGGTAGCGAAAGCATGCATCTGATGTACCTGATGGCCATCGCGGCAGCCGAACGCAGTATCGACCTGCAAGCCGCGTATTTCGTGCCCGACGAGCTCATCATCAAGGCGCTTGTCAATGCACGGCAGCGTGGGGTCCGGGTTCGCGTTACGGTGCCCGGTAAGCACATCGACTCCGAAACGGTTCGCTTGGCCTCCAAAGCTCATTGGGGCGAGTTGTTGCTGGCTGGCGTTGAGATCTACGAATACCAGCCAACGATGATGCACAACAAGTTGCTGATCGTGGACGGGATAATGAGCTCCGTGGGTTCCACGAACTTCGACGTACGAAGCTTTCGGCTCAACGATGAAGCCAGCCTCAATGTCTACGATGCAGCATTCGCCGCGCAGATGACCGAGGTGTTCGAGGCGGACCTGCAGCCGACGATCAAATACACCCATGCGATGTGGGAGCAGCGGCCTTTGAAGGAGAAGATGATCGAGAAGTTCATTCTTCCGATCAAATCGCAGCTGTGATGAGTGAACTGCTGCGATTTCTCTTCACATTGCATGACTGCAGGCTAACGTTGACGGACGCAAGGTGGGTGCCGCGACATCCCCATCGCGCCGTTACATGAGGTGAGTTGTGAGCACCCCCACGCCAACCGATCCGAATGCGCCTCGTGAGCCGGGAACTCCTGATCCGATGCGGGATCCTAGGAATCCTGATCGCCCGAATCCTGAGCTGCCGGGCAACGACAATCCCGACTTGCCACCCGTTGATCCAGAGAGAGGACCTCCAATCCCGGATCATCCAGACAAAGACAGCGCAAGTTGAACACGATTCCGAAGCGCTTGCCAACTGATGCCTAGAAGGTCGAACAATGTCTGAATCCAAGAAGTCTGCTGCCAAATCACCTACCGCAACAACGTCCAGAACGCCTACCCAAAGGCAGGCTACGAAGCGTGGCGAGGATGGAGACGCCCAGCGGACGGCGACGAGGCAGCGCAATCTTCAGAGTCTGGCAAAAAAGCTCGATGCCGTCGCCGGCAAGCCAGAAAAGCCTGCGCCGGTCCAGGCAGGAACGCGCAAGCAACCAGCTCGTATGCCCGCCCAGAGCATCCGCAAGCCAGGTGCCGAAAGCGAGCTTGATCTGGCCCCACGCTACATGGCGCCCGACTATGAGGGCAGCGGCAAGTTGCGGGGTCTGCGGGCGATCATCACCGGTGCTGACTCGGGCATAGGGAGAGCAGTAGCGGTTCTTTTTGCGCGAGAGGGCGCCGATGTCGCCGTCTTGTATCTCAGCGAGCATGACGATGCGAAGCTCACCTGCAGCAAGGTAGAGAAGGAGGGCACGCGAAGCCTTGCGATCAGCGGTGACGTGCGTGATCCTTCCTTCTGCAACAAGGCAGTGAAGAAAGTCGTCAAGACGTTCGGTGGCGTTGACATCCTCGTCAACAATGCCGCGTTCCAGCTGCATTGCCATCGCCTGGAAGATCTCCTGGATGAACATCTGCAGGAAACGCTGCAGACCAACATCGCCGGCTACATCCAGATGGCGCGGGCGGTGCTGCCGTACCTGGAGGAAGGTGGCAGCATCATCAATACCGGCTCGGAAACCGGTATCTTCGGCAGCCCATCGCTGATCGACTACTCCACGACAAAGGGTGCGATCCATGCCTTCACGAAGGCGCTGGCGACTCAGCTTCTGCCGCGCGGAATCCGTGTGAACTGCGTTGCGCCAGGCCCGGTGTGGACGCCACTCAACCCCGCGGACAAGGCAGCGGATGATGTTGCTCAATTCGGCGCTGACAGTGACATGAAGCGACCCGCCCAGCCTGAGGAGCTGTCACCGGCATACGTGTTCCTGGCCTCTCCGATCACCGCGAGTTATATCAATGGCATCGTTCTGCCCGTAATGGGCGGGCCGCATGGCTGAACCATGCAGTTGCAGCTTGTCGATGATATCGATTCCGCTGGGAAATCTGAGCCAACGCAGCTGCACTGCGTGGCCCAGCCCTTCGCGCACAACCGGGAGCACCGACGCTCATGCAGATTCAGCAGTACGAAGAGCAGCTTCGAGTTGCCATGCTGCAAAGCGATGTAGCTGCACTGGACGAACTGATTGACGATGATCTGCTGTTCGTCGGACCTGGAGGCGGAATCCACACGAAGGAAGATGATCTCCAGCTGCATCGTTCGGGTGCGCCGCGGATGTCCCAAGCCGACTGGTTGGCTGTCGAGGTGCGCAATCATGGTGCGGCCTGCATCACTGTCCTGACTGCGCAGCTTTCTGGCACATTCCCGGCCGAACTCTTCTCAGGGATGTTCCGCTATTTCCGCACGTGGGCTGAACGTGAGGGCGCCTGGCGTGTGGAACCGGGAAGCGTGTCGGTGATTGCTGCAGAAGACCTTCAACACGTGACCCCTGATGGTCCATATCCTGTGTTGGTCAAGGATGATTCTCGGTGCAGCGCACACGTGGATTCGCCCGGAATCGAATATTTAAGTATGGCGGATCGCCCTGCCGCCATTTCAGCAACGGAGAGGGATCGTCCGCATGCATTGCTATAGTTCCCCAGGGAGGCGTGTGAAGCCTGTCGTTGCACTCTGTCACAGCAGTATTCGGCCCGCTTGATGTCCAATAGCGTCAATGTTTGACGCTTGGAGTGCGGCATGTTGCACGAACTATGGAGGGCCCCTTACGTCGATCTCGATCACTATCTGGGGCGCTGGTACGAGATCTTCAGAAAGCCATCGGGGCCGGATGACAGTAGACTGAGGGATGTGTCTGTGGAGTACAGTCAGGGCAGCGACGGTCGGCTTGATCTGGTCAGCAGCCTTGCTGAGGGACCGTCTGGCAGTCATACGTTTCGCGGAACAGCGGAGATCCTTGATGGCGCCAACTCGCGTTGGGAAATCTCCTACCCAAACATGCCGCACGGGTTTCCATTTCTGGTCGGTGACGTCTACATAATCAAGGTAGACGTCGACTACAGAACAGCGATGATTGGGGGCCCAAATCGGCGTGGATTGGCGCTGCTGCATAGAGCCCCCGTTTTGGATTCAGCAGAGATTGCCCAGTCGCTGAGAATCGCTGTAGCCCAGGGGTTTGACACATCCGACCTGGTTTGGCCGATCCACTCCGGCCGTTAGGGTTCTCGCTAGTCTGCCCAAACTTTATGCGTCATAGACTCTGGGTTGGCGCTGGTGCTCACGCTCCAACTACGTGCGATCTGGTCAGTAATGTGTTCCAGCGTTTCACAGCTCAGTACGCCGACGCAATGCCAGACCAGCCAAATTGGCGCTGCGGCAACCTGCCGCTTCAACGAGAGAACGTCATGACCAATCAGCGCGACCAGAACCAGAACCAAAACCAACAACAGAATTTTGGGCAGCAGAGTCCAGGCAATAATCAGAAACAGCCGGGACAGCATGATCAAGATCAGCAGAAGAAGAAGGCACCCGGTCAAGGTAACGATGAGGAGGAATAAGTTGCCTCAGTCTGTGCTAGTGCTTGAGCCCGGCCGGTATCGCCGGGCTCTTTATTACGAGCGCAACGCGAAACTGGTGGAGCGATACATCTATGAAATACAAGCAGTGGGTTCCGAAGCGAATCTCATTTCCCGTGAAAGAATACAACTACCCAGATGTCTGGGGCTCAACAGCTCCTTCACCTCTATCCTCGGAGAGAACATTGCCGTTCGCTCCACGTGCCTGCCGATGTCTGGTCAATTGACAGCGTGGAGAACGCGTGAAGCGAACAGGCTGCATCGCGACGCTAATTTCCGCGTCTTGCCGCACTATCTGTTTCCCAGCTTGCACGCTCATGTGGTCAGACGGGCACCTCCTTGTGACTGGCCACATGAGGTGCCGGTTGGACCAACCTTGATTCTGCTTTGCAAAGAGCAGTAACGGAGAAGAAAGCGGGATCTGTCGCGGCGGTATCAGCACTATTTCTGCCTAACTGCTTCGCTGCTTCGTCGGGAACAACCCCTCCACAGCGCGTGTGCCACGGGTATCCACGGCAAGCGACGCACGGATCAGCGCCAATCCCTTCTCCTTGCGGTCGCGGCTGATCGCTCCCACTGCGTCATTGGGCACCCAAAGATCGAACTCGCGCATGTTCGCATCCAGTGCTGTAGCAAAGATGCACGAATCCAATGAAATGCCGGTCAGCACCAAGCGGCGCACGCCAAGTTTGGTCAGCAGCACGCTCAATGGCGTGCACAGGAAGGCCGAGTGCTTTGGTTTGAGGACATAGTAGTGGCTTTCCCCCGGCGCCAGCGCCAGGGCGATCTTCGCCGAAGAGCCGCCAGCCAGGTTGCACTGCGCCAGCAGGTCGCGGAACTCCCCCTGCCAGTGCGCGAAGTTATCGTTGATGTAGATCACCGGTTCGGCGGCGGCGTCAAACCGGCGTCGCAGGCGGGCAATGGCCGGCACGCAGGCGAATGCCGATTTGGCCAAGGCCACGCCACCGTCGAAATCGAAGAGATTCATCATATCGATGATCAGAAGCGCGGCTTTGTCATCGTCCGCACTGCGGGTTCGTTGCTTGCGTCGTTTCATCTTTCAAGTATCTCCCATCGTCGTCATCACGCCGTCAATCTCCACCACGTTTTTTTTTCTTGTGAGCGGGGTTGGCACCAGCTCCGACGGAGGAGGGCAGCGGGCCATCCATGATCAACGCTGCATACATCAATGTCGTAAGCGGATGAGGGTATGCAGAGGCTGAGATGCGAGGCGTTAACCGTCGCAGAGAGAAGCTTACCCACGAGCAAACCTGCTCCGGTCGAGGATAAGCCAATGCGCAGAGCAAACATGAGCGGATTCGCAATGATGCTGGTGATACCCATGTGCTTCACCGCCGCTGCGGCGAGCGCGGAGAACCCACCAACCGCACGCGACAAAGCACAGGTTGAACACGCAACCCCTACCGATTCACAGCAGCCGGGCAGTGACACGTGGATAACTACCAAGGTGAAAGCCGACCTACTGAGTACCAGCAATGTGCCGGGAATGGAGATCAAGGTTGAAACCGTCAATGGGGTAGTGATGCTGAGCGGCATGGTCAGCAGTTCAGCGGAAAAAGAGCGCGCGGTCGCGACGACCCGCGGTATTGAAGGGGTAAAGCGGGTCGATGCAAGTGGACTTACCGTGTCGGCCCGCAAGTAAGCGGAAAGAAAGCCTGTCTACGCAAGACAACAGCACGGACACCTTGGTTTTCCGCGGCGCCCAAGAAAAATCCCCTCGGTGAGGGGCTTTTCTTCTCAGCCGACTGTGAGAGCCCAAGGTATCTCAGAGCCAGTGAATTTGTAACGAAAGCCATCGCGATCGACCTGTCGAGCGAGGTTGCCATCAGCGTCAACGAGCACGTTGATCTGGATTGCCTGGGCCTCTCGATGACCCCGAGAGCCGATAATGCTGGATGCTGTCTCCATTGAATCAAAAGTAACTGGACGTCGCTCTTGTCCAGGACCTTCCAAGTAGAGCTTCAGACCTTTCACGTTGGGATTCTCCTATGGATCCCCGTTGCCCCCGCACTTCCGTTCTAGGCGTTCTGTCGTTACGAGAATGTTTGATATTCCCGAGACCCTCTACGTGGATGCGGTCTAAATGTGATCGAGTTGGCGTTAAGACATCCGTTTGCGGGTGATCACCACTGCGCTGCGGCGAACACAAACATTGAACGCGCTGGCCGCGGCTCGCCAGACACCCGGGTCAATTCGTATACCAAGCGATCTGCGGCTTGTTGGTGTCACTTTTTCTGTGAGCGTACTGCTCCTTGAGTTTCTCTTAACATTGCCATCGCTATAAAAGCCGGCGCTGGGGCAGGGGAACACAAACGGGAGACTTCGAAGTGCAGGGCATCAAACTCTATCTTGGAGGGCCAGGTCAGGAACGGCGTTCGGTCAGAGTCATCTCGACAGAGCACAGAAGCCTGAGGGTGGTTAGAGAGATTCCAGTCCGCTGAGCGGCTACCAGCGTCGACGTGGACGTCGAGATGAGCACGCTGGTGGATGAGGAAGGAAACATAGCCCGGCAGATTGACCGAGAAGGCTTCAGGTACCGGTTTGAAGGCTCTGAGATGAAGTGGTCACTGGTGGTGGGCTGAAACAAAAGGGCCCCTTGATATGGGGCCCAGCTTCCGTGGGAACTCCATCAAGGAGTGAGCACGACTTTGCGGCAGTTGTCCTGGCGCTCGTTGAACAACTCATAGCCGCGTGCAGCATCTGCAAGCTTCAACCGATGAGAAATGATCACTTCTGGATTCAGTCGATCATTGCCTATCGCCTCAAGGAGTTCTGGCATCAAGCCCTGCACATGGGTTTGGCCCATCTTGAAGGTAAGTCCTTTGTCGAAAGCATCGCCAATCAGGAACCCGTGGATGAAACCGGCGTAGACCCCCGGGACGCTGACTGTTCCCCCGCGGCGGGTTGCGGCGATGCATTGACGCAGCACCTTCCCGCTCGAGCCTTCCAGCTTCAACGTGGTGAGCACGGTTTCGGTTGTGCTGCCTTTGGCTTCAAAACCCACTGCGTCAATGCTGGCGTCCACACCGCGTCCATGGGTTGCCTCAATGATGACCGCGGCTGGGTCATCGTCGTAATCGAAGTTGATTGGAAGAACACCGTACATATCGCGCGCGAACTCCAAACGATAGGGGTTGTGGTCAACCATGTAGATGGTTTCCGCACCCAGCATCCGTGCGCAGGCCGCGGCCATGCAGCCGACGGGGCCGGCCCCAAAGATCGCCAGCGTCGAGCCTGGCTTGATACCTGCGTTCAGAACGGCCTGGTAGCCAGTCGGCAGAATATCGGAGAGAAACAGCACCTGCTCATCGCTCAACACATCAGGTATCACCAGCGGGCCGACGTTGGCTTTCGGCACGCGCACCAGCTCCGCCTGTCCGCCGGCTATGCCACCGTACATATGGCTGTAACCGAACAAGGCTGCAGGTGGCCTCAGCTCTTTTCTGTTGATCGTCGCGCCGGGACCGCTATTGGTCGTTTCGCATGCCGCGTACTCATTCAGCAGGCAATGAAAACACTGGCCGCACGCAATGACGAAGGGCACCACCACCCTGTCGCCCGGCTTCACTTTCTGAACCTGGGGGCCGACGTCCTCGACAATTCCCATGAATTCGTGCCCGAGGATATCGCCATCCTTCATCCCGGGGATCTTGCCGCGGAAAATGTGCAGATCTGACCCGCAGATGGCGGTGGCGGTGACACGCAGAATGATGTCGTCAGACGCCACTATCTCGGGGTCCGGCACCGTATCCACGCTTACCTTGTTCGCGCCCTGATAAGTGAGTGCTTTCATGATCATCTCGATTGCCGTGTGTAAACGGAAACTGCGCTTGGTCCAGTCAATCCGTCGTGAGTGGAATTGCCATCCGGCTCACATGTGTTTCACCACAGATGGCTATGTTTGAGTGCCGTCCAGATGAGTTGCTCTCATGGCCAGCCAAAAAAAACCATCGTTGCAAAATGCTCCTGAAAAATCCGCCGCGCGCTCGGACAGTGGCCCAAGGGGGGAGCACTCCCGCACGCCGGTGCGCGACATTGATGGGGTGCCTGCGCAGATAAATGAGTGGTCAGCCGCGCGTGGACACAATGCACAGAAGGTTGCTGAACATGGGCGCAGACGCGCGACGTCGCCACCTGAGGGAGAGCACTTTGCAGCGCCGTCGACCCTTGCCGGCGCGAGCACTGTCAGCGAAGCGAACACAAATGAGAAAACCGGGCTTGCCGCAGCGCCGGGGCAGGATTCTGGCAGCAGCCCGCTGTCGCGGGTACGCAACGATGCAATGGATCAACAGCTCACCACGAACCAGGGGGTGCCGATCTCCGACAACCAGAATAGCCTCAAGGCTGGAGAACGCGGACCAGCGCTGCTGAAGGACTTCATCCTTCGTGAGAAGATCACCCACTTCGACCACGAGCGCATTCCCGAACGTATCGTGCACGCGCGCGGCTCTGGTGCGCACGGCTACTTTGAAGCTTATGAGGACCTGTCTTCGCTGACCCGCGCTGCACCCTTTCAGGTGGCGGGAAAGCAGACGCCTGTGTTCGTACGCTTCTCAACCGTAGCCGGCGAGCGCGGTTCCAAGGACACGGCGCGCGATGTCCGAGGGTTCGCCGTCAAGTTCTACACCGAAGATGGAAATTGGGACCTGGTGGGGAACAACATGCCGGTGTTCTTCATCCAGGACGCAATCAAGTTTCCCGATCTTGTACACGCGGTGAAGCCCGAGCCACACCACGCGATGCCGCAAGCAGCATCCGCCCACGATACGTACTGGGACTTCGTATCGCTCATGCCGGAATCAACGCATATGCTGATGTGGCAGATGTCGGATCGAGCCATTCCGCGCAGCTACCGGATGATGCAGGGCTTCGGTGTCCATACTTTCAGGCTGGTGAATGCGCGCGGCAAGTCCGTTTTCTGTAAGTTCCATTGGACACCAAAGCTTGGAACCCATTCGTTGGTCTGGGATGAAGCGGTGAAGATCTCGGGTGCAGACCCGGACTTCCATCGCCGCGACCTGTGGGAGGCAATCGAAGCTGGCGAGTATCCGGAATACGAACTGGGTGTTCAGGTCTTCACCGAAGAAGAAGCGGACGGCTTCAGCTTCGACGTACTGGACGCCACTAAGATCGTGCCGGAGGAGTTGGTGCCCGTGCGGCCGATCGGACGCATGGTGCTGGACCGAAACCCGGACAATTTCTTCGCAGAAACCGAGCAGGTCGCGTTCTGTACAGCGCATGTCATTCCGGGCATAGATTTCAGCAACGATCCGCTGCTGGCCGGACGCATTCATTCGTATGTGGATACGCAGATAAGCAGGTTGGGCGGTCCAAACTTCCATGAGATTCCCGTCAATGCGCCCCTGGTACCGGTGCACAACAACCAGCGGGATGGCATGCACCGCCAGGCAGTGCATCGCGGCAGGGTGTCCTACGAACCGAACTCGCTGGCCGGGGGCTGCCCATTCCAGGCCGGAACCGCAGGTTTTGTGTCTTTCGCTGAGCCGACTGCAGGCGACGAGGTCCGCGCCAAACCTGAGAAGTTCGCTGAGCACTTCGCCCAGGCCACGCTGTTCTATGAAAGCCAAACCGAGGCGGAGCAACGCCATATTGCCGAGGCATTCCGCTTCGAGTTGAGCAAGGTCACGGTCCCGGCGGTTCGCGAACGCGTAGTCTCCATGCTGCGAAACGCATCCGAGACGCTGGCAAAGCAGGTGGCGAAGGGGCTGGGTATGCGGCTCCCGGCACGCATGCCGCGTGCATTCAAAGGCAAGGTGCAAGCCGAGGTAGTCAACTCTCCGGCGTTGTCGTTACTGGCAAGGCCGGGTGAGCGCGGCGTCCGCACGCGCCGCATTGCAATCCTGGTGGCCGATGGAAGCCGGCAGGCCGACATCACGGCGTTGGCTGGAGCACTTGTCGCGCAGGGCGCCATGGTGCGTCTGGTGGGGCCGCATCTTGGGCTGCTGGACAGTGAGGAGGGTGGTGTGATCGATGCCGATGCGTCGCTTGAAAACGAACCTGGGGTGTTGTTCGATGCACTGGTCGTTGTGTCCGGAGCCGATGCGGTGAATGCGCTAGCGCGAGACGTGCGGGCCTTGGAACATGTGCGCGACGCCTATCGGCATGGCAAACCGTTGCTTTTCATTGGTGGTGCCAGGGCCGTGCTGGATGCCGCAGGACTTGTGTTGCTAGATCACGATCCCCTGTTGCTCTTGGCCGATGCGGCAGACGATGCAGTGATTACGGCCTTTGTCTCGGCCATTGCAGCGCACCGCAATCCGGCCCGCGAGCCCTCTTTGGTTACGCCATGAGCCGAATGGAAAGCCGCCATCATCTGTCCTGTGAATCTGATGCGCACTTTCCTCACACGTGTGCGCTTCCTCCATATGCAACAGGCGGGACCATGGAGCGGTACGCGGCATCCCGCTTGCGGCGATGGAGAAACGTCATGGGCCAGAACCCACGCGAGAACGAACAGAACCGTACCGATCAGAACCAGAATGATCAGAACCGGAACAACCAGAACCGCGATGATCAGAACCAGAACGAGCAAAACCGCAACGATCAGAATCAGGATCAGAAGCGCAACGAACAAAACCAGAACGAGCAGAATCGAGATCAGGAACAGAAGCGCTGATTGACGACAAAACAAAAGAAGGCCCCGCATCGCGGGGCCTTCCTTTTTAAGACTTCAAGCCTGGACGAGTCAGCCTTGCTTCTTCCTGGGCGGCGGCGGACGTTCGTAGTCCTCGGGCTTGGCGGTGTGTTCCGCATCAGGGATGTCGCGGTCTTTCCACAGCGCCTTGTCGTTACGCAGTTTGTCAGGCGTGTGGGCCTTGTCTTGGTCGCTCGCATTGCCGGTTGGATTGAACGGAAGCTTGGCCATCTCGTTGCTCCTTCGGAAGTATCAGGTCAAACCCTCTCAGGGTGAGGGAGCTGGTGCCCGGCCGTCATCGGTCGAGGTCACGCTTCCGTCCTTTTTCAATGCGCGCGCCAGAGCAAGATGTCGCGCCACATGCTCTCGTGTCTGCTGTAGATGTGCCTTGGCCTGCGGGCCGGCAGCGCTGGGGATCAGCTTCTCGTCCAGCATTGCCAATGCTTCGGCATGTCCGTCGATCATCGCGTCCTCGTATGCTTTTCGATAGGCATCCCCGTTGTTGGCAGCCATTTGCTGCAGCTGGGCCTGGCCCTTGGCTGCCTGATCCTTCGCTTCGGCGCTGTTCGCGTCAGGATTCAATGCGTTGGTCTGCTCCTTGTTGCGGGTGTGTTCGTCTATCATCAGCTGCGCATAGTCCGCCACGTCGCCGGTAACTTTTTTCTCCTGCGCCTGTCGGCCAGCGGCGATCTCGTGATCATTGATGGCATTCAATACGCCAAGCGCAGAACGCTCATCGGCACTTTGGTTGCGCATTTCGCCCGCGGCGCCGGAATCGCCCGGCGCCACGATGCCAGCCGGAGATTCGGTCCGCGGCGTTGTGGGGTCCGGTGACACAACACCGGGAGTCGTTGCCGCTGCAGTGTCGGAGTCGGCTGGAACACCTGGTTCATCCCGGCAGCCGGCCAGCGATAGGGCGCTCGCCAAGGCGAGCGCAGTCATCAGGATACGGTTGTTCATTGGTAGCTCCTTTGCTTGAGTGCCAGCGCGGAGGCGTTGGTGCACACGCAATGGATTGGTACGGCATTCAACCCATGACGTGTCGCCATCTTTTCGCAGGTAATGTTGCGTATCGGTAGATCCGCGTGAGCAGTTGATGACCCGTCATATCTTTGCGCTGTCTCATACCGATGCGCTGCATCCGGGGGCAGACGCTCACGGTGCGTATGTCGCGCCGAGCTCAAGGAGTGCCGTCGGAGGCGGGTTCTTCTTTCGCCGCTGCAAGGGAAATCAGAAGGCGCGACCGTAGCTTCGCCCAGTTGGCGCCCCACCGCATGCCTGCGTTGGCGGAGCCTACCGCAACGATCGGCTGTTCTCGCTCTGGATCCTGCAAGAACACATGCACGATCCAGCCTCGGTTCCGCTTGCATATCTCAAGTACTTTGACCGAGTTCAAGCACAGAAATTTTCTTTCCGGCTCTTCCACCCAACGAAACTGCGGCGGAAGCCGGCTCGGCAAGGCCCTGCTCATGTAGACCTCCATGCCATCACTCCGACCGTCCCGTACGCCTGCGCAGCCCGCGGGCGTCTGCGATGGAGCGATTCTCTCGCCCAGGTTGTTTCGATCTTCACCTTGCAACGCTCGTCGTGACGCGCGCTTGCGCGAGATTTGTTGCGAAGAGTGGCAGTTGCTGATTGTCGGAGTGGGGGATGCCTTCGTAGTGAGGGAAGGAACTCCATTAACGACGTTAGGGACAGAAAGAACGTAGCAGGAGTGTTCTTCACTGGACTTGAGCAGACCCTAGGCCAGCAGGCGTTACGTGCTCGTCAGCTCCACTGCCAAGGCGTTGATTCCTGCCACACATTGCACTGGAAACAATAGCTCCGCTGTGGACCATGAGCAGACTAAGGCTGCTTTCACGCGGGGGGAACGTCTGCCAGTTGATAGTCGGTTCAGATTCAAAGAGCATATCGTCATGCGCAGTTATCTCGCCGGGCGGCGGATTCTGGTGGTGGAAGATGAGTACCTCTTGGGTGATTGCCTGCGTGAGCTGCTCGAATGCGAAGGGGCACAGGTACTGGGGCCGGTCGGCAACCTTGAGGACGCGGACGCTCTGCTGGACAGCTGTGCGCTGCCCGATGCCGCCATCCTGGATATCAATCTAGGCGGGCAGAAAGTCTACCCACTGGCTGATCGCCTGAGCAAAGGGCATGTGCCATTGATGTTCGCTTCCGGCTACGACCGGGAGTTGGTGCCGCCGCGCTACGCCGACAGCCTGCAATGCACCAAACCGTTTGGCGTGGAGCAGGTGAGGGCAATGCTGACGGCACTTCTGGACACTGATGGCAATGTCCATTGACGTCGAAAGCGGCGATGCAAGTGCTGGCCTTCCACCGGTTGTATCGGCCGACCTTGCTGGCTGGGTATGGCAGATAGAGGATGATTCCATCATCTGGGCGGATCGTCGGTTCAACATCTGCGGCTATCGTCCCAGCGTCATTGCACCGACAATGCAGGCTTTAATTGCCCGCGTTCATGAACTGGACCATGAAGCGCTGCGGACCGTGCTGCTGCGAGCCGACGACGAGTACGACGAATTCAGCTGTCGGTTCCGCTATTGGTTGCCAGACGGCCAGCAGCGCTGCCTGCTCCTGAAGCGTTTTTTCCATTCGCAGCCCGCTAATGAACCGCAGCGGGTTGTCGGCACCATTCACGACATCACGGATCACATCGACACAAGCCGCGCCCTGCAGGAAAGCACTGCACGTTTCGCCCAGTTCAGCAATGCATCCTCCGATGTGCTGTGGATCCGTAACGCCGAGACGGTGGATCTGGAGTACCTGAGCCATGCTTTTGAACGTCTCTATGGGTTCGAATGCGGTGCAATGCTTGCCAATCCAACGCTGGAAAGCTGGACCAACCTCATTCTTCCCGAAGACTGACACAAAGTTCACGACGCGCTTGAACGTGTGTGTGCAGGTCAGCGGATGGTGATCGAGTACCGCATTCGCAGGGGGGACGGTGCAGTGCGCTGGATGCGAAATACCAAGTTTCCGCTGCTTGATCCAGAAGGTCATGTGGTGCGCATCGGTGGTATCGGTCATGACTGCACCGAAGAGATAGAGGCCGCCGGACGTGCCCAGGTGCTGATGGCCGAGCTGCAACACCGCACCCGTAACCTGATGGCGTTCATTCGCGCCGTGGCTGATCGCACGCTCAGAGAGTGTGGGACGCTGGACGAGTTCCGTCAGTCTTACGGCAATCGGATAGAAGCTATCGCGCGTGTTCAGTCGCTGCTTTCCGGCCTTGACGATGGTGGCAAGGTCGCCTTTGACAGACTCCTCCACCAGGAATTGCAGGCACACGGCGCCCAGCGCGGTTCCGTGGTACTGGAAGGGCCTACGGGGGTGGGGCTGCGCTCGGCCACGCTGCAGACGTTCGCTTTGGCGCTTCACGAATTGGCAACCAATGCCGCCAAGTACGGTGCGCTGGGTTCGGATGCTGGCAAACTCACGGTGCGGTGGCACGTGCACCGCTGGGAAGATGGTACGCCCGCGTTGAAGATGACCTGGACCGAAGAGTTCTACGACGAGGTCGAGTTGCTTGCCGAACGCGAGGGCAGTTATGGGCGAGAGCTCATCGAACGGGCGCTGCCTTATCAGCTCAAGGCGAGAACATCCTACCAGCTGACCAGAAAAGGCGTCGAATGCGTGGTGGAAGTGCCGTTGCCAAAACCTGGGATGCTGCAGCCTGGATGAATCCACTGCTGGTGTTTGCGGTCCGGGTCTCGTGCCCGCAATGCATCCGCGCGCGCCAGCGCATGACCGCCAAACTCGAGCAGGTGCTCACCCTTCGGTTGCACCAACGCTGCATCAGCCAAACGAGGGCTTGGCGGTCATAAGGTAGAAAACGACCAGGAACGAGATCAGGGCCGGTACGCCCAGCGCTGCCCAGGCTCCCATGTAACGGTCATAGGATAGCGGCAGCTGCTGCCCGGACGCTGCCGCAGCCAGCGCTACATCACGCAGCTTCATCTGCAACCAGACCACGGTAAGCCAGCAGAGTGCGGCAATGGCGAACAACACCAGCGACCAGTAAAGCCAGGGGGTTGTCAGGGCAACGCCCATGCGATGAGCCAGATACAGCCCGGAAAGCGGCTGGAAGACAATTGTGGTTGCGGTGAACAACCAGTCTGCGATCACCACCAGACGTGCGACTGGGGCAACCACCCGAGCGTCGCGCTGGCGGCTGATGAACAACAGGTAGAACGCAGTACCCACACCGGTGCCAAAAAGCAGCGTCGAGGAAAGAATGTGCAGGTACTTAACGAACACGATGTCCATGCGGACTCTCCAGCCAGAGCAGCAAAGTGGTCAATGCCAGCATAGGCAGGTTCTTGATCATGGGGCCGTAGGGGTGCGCCCAGAACTCTGGCAGCCAAAGGCTGATGATCAGGCTGTAGACCAATATCAACCCGATCTGCAGCAGGTATACACCACGTCGCCAGCGACGTATCCACATGGCCAGCGCCAGCGCCGCGTCGAGCAGTGCGGCCGCGTACAACGCCAGCGGTGCCAGTGGCAACGGGACCTGCGCGCGCACCAGCAACTCGATGCTGGCGGCCTGAGGGTAGGCGAACGCGGACACCCACGCGGTCGCCAGCCAGGTCAGTGACACGCTCAGGCGCAGCAACGGCAACATGTTGGACAGCACCGCCAGCTGATACGCCTGCTGACGACGTGCGGGTTCGACGAAATGTTCCGGTCGGCGCAATGGTCTACCCAATAGGTCTGCCCAGGGTGCCGCATCGGCTGTATTCGGATGTGCAAGCATCCTCAGTGCGTCCGCATTGATGCTGTTTCCTGGCCACTTCTGCAGGCACCGTGCCAGCAGCAGTGCAACGCGCATGGGAACACGCGACATATGCAGGGGCTTCTCCGGTTCTGGAGAAAGCAGTCGCAGATAGGCGCTCATGCTCAATGCAAGCGGACCGACAGCAGCAATGACCGGGGGCGGATCTGGGTGCTTCAGAAGCGCGACCACGCCATCGACCAGATCGTCCAGATGAATAGGCTGCACGTCGGCGGTTGCTGCTGGCCAGGGCAACCACGGCAGCACCGCCAAACGGTGAAACAGCTGACTGCTCCTGCCCAACGGGGCATACACCAGCGAGGGCCTCACCACCACCGAAGTCCCCGCAAAAGCCTTCGCACAGCGATCACCACGGGCCTTGCTTCGCCAATAGCGCGTTTCCGCATGGAGATCCGCACCTAGTGCCGAGATCTGTATGATGCGGCTGACCCCAGCCCGTGCTGCAAGTTCAAACAGAATGCACGGGCCTTTCACATGGATCTCGTCGAAACTCTGCCTGCTGGTTTCATCGAAGATGCCGACAGCATTCACCACGACATCAACGTCGGCCAACGACTCGGCAAACGACGCTTCCGGGCGGCGGGTGAAATCAAACTGGACGAAACGCGTGCCCGGCTGATGGCGTGAAGCTTCGGCTTCGTCCCTCACTCCCAGGATGACCTCATGGCCATATCGTTCAAGCCGCTCCGCCAGTGCTTTGCCGATCAACCCGGTCCCACCGGTGAGCAGGACACGCAACGGAGCGCCCTGAAGGTGCTGCTCACGCGTGCGTTCTGCTCCGGCAGTTGCGCCAGCATGGTGTCCAGCCTCCTGGTGTCGTGGTTCAGCCACTGCCGCAGCAATGCCGCGGCTGCCGGTACCAATGCCACCAGCCAATGGATCTGGCCGCGACAGGCGCACCGTCGTACTGGTTGGAGTGTTCGCCACACCGTTACTGGCTATCTGATCCATCATGCGTCCTCGGTGTTCTGGGCAACGGCGTATGAAACGCTCCGCTGCGGTCGACGGTCACCCCAGCCAGTTGTCGCCCTGGCTGCGGCAACAGCTGTCACAGCGTATCTGGTCGATTACAACGTGGTTCCTTCGCGGTTGACGCCGGGCTTCGAGCGCCGGCTTCAACCCATGGACATGTTTTGCATCTACGCAGCGTTCGGTGTGGGCTTGGCGTTGCCATGGCTGCTGCCCCGCGACCGCCCGAAACTGAGTCATAGGCACTAGGAAGGTGTCTGCTTTCTGGCAAGCCCGTTCAGCGCCGGGCCCTCCAGGAGTTCACCGGTAGGACCGAAACGGCTGCCATGGCATGGGCAATCCCAACTGTTGGCATCACCGTTCCATTGCACGATGCACTTCAGGTGCGGGCAGACTGGCGACATGGCGTGCAGCATGCCGGTTTCATCGCGGTACAACGCACAGCGGCCCTCTCCCTTGCCCACGACACGCCCACTGCCTGGGGCGATCTCCGATCCATCGTCTACTTCCGCCTTCAAGCGGTCTCCAAGCAGGTGTTTGATGACCGTGGCATTGGTCCTGGCCCAGCCACCGGCAGACTTGAGCGGGGTGATCCGTAGCGGGCTGAGCAGGTGCGCCAGATCATCAGGCTGTCGGCCTTCGATGCCCTGAACGATCAGCTCGGCCGCGAGCGCGCCCCAAGTCAGTCCATCGGCCTGGAAGCCGGTTGCAACCCACACATTCTCGTGGGCGCTGCTGCCTATGTAGGGCAGGCCATCGGCAGGTTTGAACTGCTGGGCGGACCAGCTTGCAGCGACCGGTCCATTCACTACGAAACGCTCCTGGGCATACTTGAGCAGGCGGCCAGCAGGGTCCTGCGTGGGCGACCATTCACCGGTACGGTGCTTCTCGCCGACGACCACCAACAGCGGTGCCTGCTGTTCCGGGACGGACCGCAGCGACCGGCCGCTGTCGGTCACCCAGTGAATACCGATGGGTAGCGGTGTCTGGACTGGGACGGCGATTCCATATTCGCGGTACACCTCCATTTCTGCCTGCAGCAGGTTGAAACCGGCTGGTGAATGGGTGGCCAGTACAATGTGATTGGCATGCACCTTGCCTGTCGCGGTTCTCACGCAGCTCGCAGCAGCGTCGATGTCGATTACCTGCGTTTGCTCGAACAACGCAGCATGTCGGGACAAGAGGCCAAGCAGCGCCCGGCACAGCCGGTAAGGATCCAGCTGCGCCTGTCCTTCGACGCTGAAAGAATCGGTCAAGGGGAAGGGGAGCTGTCCCGGCGAGGGATGCGGACTCAAGCCGGCAACGCGATAAGCAGCCAGCTCGCGCGCGTAACGCTGCCGTTCGGCCGGCGCATTGCTCTCGATACTCCACTGCAGTGGGGTGCGTACGAACCCACAGTCGATCCCGTACTCCGTCACCAATGCGTCCACCCCGGCAATGGCATGCATTCGGGAGGCGGTCACTTCACGCAGGACGTCTTCGCCCCACTTGGCAAGGAGGGTCGCCATCTCGGACGTTGACCCATACAGGTTACCGGTCGAAGCGCCAGTGTTCTTCTGCCCAGCCAATCCTGCTTCAAGCACCACGACACGATAACCCGCGTTGCACAGTCGCCATGCCGTCAACAGACCGGTGATGCCGGCGCCGACAACGACCACGTCGGAAGTGATATCGCCGAGCAAAACCCGTGAATCGTCGATGGAAGGATAGGAGGCCATCCAAATGCTGGTCATGGTCGACTCGAAGCTTGAGCTTTCGCCAATACTCGCCGTGATGCCATTCGCAGACCGTGGATTTGTGTGAACACTTGGTGGTGACACGGAGCCACAGGAGTGCTGGAGTTCACGTCTCCTCACACTTCTTTATCGGCAGAGTGGCTACATCCTGCAACCTTCAGTTGCAGCGGTACTTGGCTATACCGCAGACAGCGGACCGGCCTTCGATGCCTTACAGCATTTTGGAAAGGAGAGCTAAATGGAAAGCAGTCGGGCCGCTCCCGAGTTTTTTGCCCGTTTATTCCGCTCGAACGCACCGCCGCGTGAGTTGAGCCTAGGGGATGTTGCTGGCTGCGTTGTAACGCAGAACGACCTGTTGTGGGTGGATTTGCTGGCACCGAACGTACAGACGTTGGATGAACTGTGGCGTTCCTGCAAGCTGCCGGAGCTAGCGCGACTATTGCTCGAATCAGGTAGTAGGCCACTTGTGGAGCGCGAAGGGAAGCACTTCTGGGCGCGTACCGTCACGGTCACGCCAGCGCAGGGCGATGAGCTGGTAAGCGGTGCTGTACTTGTCTGCGTGGCGGGCGCCAATCAAGTGATCACCTATCACACCGAAGAGATTGAGTTCCTGGCCGCGCTGCGGGAAAGCGCCCACGGTGCGGTTATTGGCGGGCTGTCGTCTGAGAGCTTCGTGGCAACATTGCTTGACCACCAGCTATCCGGATATTTCCAGGCGGTCAGTGACTTCGAATGCGCGGTCGAGCACTTGGAATCAGACATGTCCACCAACGACATCGAAGCCAATATCGTCGAGCTGCAACGGCTGCGGCGCTGGGCGTCCAGATTGCGCCGGATGTTGGCCCCGCACCGTTCGGTTTTCGGTGCGTTGTCGCGCCCGGATTTCCGGCCTTCGGAAAGTAGAGAGGCAGAGCGTCACTTCGGCGCGCTGGATACGCGCTTCGAGCGGGCCATGGACATGATAGAGAACGCGCGTGAGTTGGTTATCGGTAGCTTCGAGCTGTTCAGTGGTCAAGTCGCGTTGCGCACCAATGGGGCGATGCGAGTGCTTACGTTCGTGACCGTGATAGCTGGGGTGCTGGCTACGTTCGTCGGCGCCTTGGGCATGAACTTTGAGGCCAGCCTATTCCAGACACGTGATGCAGGGTTTTGGTCGATTGTTGGTGGGCTCTTGCTCTTCTCCGGAGCAATGACATGGCTCGGTTGGCGACGTCGATGGTTCTAGGGTGTAACGGGTAAGAGCGATACAAGAGACGGAGCAAAGCAATGGGCAAGCAGGCACAGATGGGGTTCTTCAGGCGCAACGGGCTTTCGCTGGTACTTCTACTGTTGTTTCTCGCGTTCCTGGCGGGGCAGGTGTTGACTGGCTTCCGCGCCAGCAATGAGGAGCGTGCGGAGCAGGGGTTGGCAGCGGAAACGATGACTGCCTACCTCGGCAGTGGTCATTTCATTTCGGCAACCTTCGAAAACTGGGAGAGCGAATTCCTGCAGATGGGGATGTATGTGCTACTTACTGTTGGCTTACGACAGCGTGGGTCTGCAGAGTCGCGACCGTTGGACCCGGCTGACGAGGACGACGATATAGAAGCTGGCCCTACGCCCTGGCCCGTCAAGGCAGGGGGAATCTGGCGATGTCTCTATGCAAACTCGCTGGCACTGGCTTACCTGATGCTGTTCTTGCTCGCATTCGCCGGCCACGCATATGGAAGCTGGTTGCACGAAAATGAACAGCGTGGCGCAGAAGGAGAGCAGCTACTTTCGTTGGCGCAGCATCTGGGGGGCGCGCAGTTCTGGTTCGAGTCCATGCAGAATTGGCAGAGCGAGTTCCTGGCCGTACTGTCGATTGTAGTTCTGAGCATCTTCCTGCGGCAGGACAAATCCCCTGAATCCAAACCGCTTGCCGCACCGCACTCTCAGACGGGCACCTGAGTGCCGGCTCGTGTCAATTGCGCAATCAAGCCGCGGCGTTAGTCTCCAGCCACGCAACCAAGGCCTCCAAGGGCATAGGCCGGGCGATGTAGTAGCCTTGAACACAATCAACGCCATGCGTACTCAGCCACTCGAGCTCGGAAACGTTCTCGACGCCTTCGGCAACAATACTGAGTCCCAAACCATGCCCCAACGCGACCAGTGCATTGCAAATGGACGCATTGCGCGGGTCGTTGTGTACGTTCTGTACGAAGCTCCTGTCGATCTTGAGGTGATCCAGCGGTAGGTCCCGCAGATAGCTCATGCTAGAGAAACCGGTGCCAAAGTCGTCTATCGAAACGCAGACACCATCCTTGCGGAGCTCCTCCATCGTGGCCTGCGCCATTTCCGGACGCTGCAGCATGGCGCTTTCGGTCAGCTCCACATGCAGTGCGCCTCGAGGCAGTTGGTACCGTTTATGGGCGTCGCGCAGCATGCTTGACACCGCGCCTGCCATGAACTGCACTGCGGAGACATTGATGGCGATTGCGATATCGTGGCCATACGAAGCAAGCGACCTGCTCGCGCGTGCCGCTGCATCAACAACCCATTCGCCAAGAGGAGCTATAAGACCGGATTCCTCGCACAGTGGAATGAAGGTAGCCGGCGAAACATAGCCGTCCTTGGTGCGCCAACGCAGCAGGGCCTCGGCTACGATGATGTTTCCGTCGGATATGCGTTTTATGGGTTGGAAGAAGAGCTCGAACTCCTCGCGTGCTAACGCGGTACGTAGCCTGTGTACGGTGTCCAGTCTCTCCGCAACGCGCTCGGTCATGCGCGTCGAGTAATGCATGGTCGGCAAGTTTTGCACCCGTGCCTCGAAAGCCGCCAATACAGCGTGACCGGCTACTTGTTCAGCTCGTTCGTTTAGTTGCTGGAACGCAATGCCGATCCAGCCCTCCATGCGATGCACGCCGGTGTCAGATTCGATGGAATCGGTAAAGGTTGCGACTAACGCGTCTACTAGGTCGCTCCAATTCTCGCCCTGCGTTACCGCCAGCACGAAAGCATCTGATGGCGCATAAGCCAAGTGGCCGTAGCCTTCAGATATCTGTTGCAGGCGATGGGCCACGCTGTGGATAAGGGCGTCGCGGGTCCTTCGCCCGAAGGTAGATGACATTAGCTCCAAATCACGCAGCTGGATGTGGATTATGGCGTAGGGCCTGCTACAGCCATTCCCGCTGTGGTCTGCATCTACACGTTCCAGCAGCGTACGCAGGTGCAGCAGTCCTGTACTTTCTTCGTGTGAGGCCCGCCATTTTAGGTCTGCTTCATAGGCAACGCGCTCACTTACATCTTCAGCCAGCACCAGCCGCGCATCACGTCCATTAAAGCGAATACTACTGCTGTGGACGCGAACGTGTATACGACGGCGATCGCGAGTCATGTGTAGCCAGATAGGCGTAGCGTCACGAGGTTCGGACGGATCATCGACTGAGTCCTGCACCGCAGCTGCCTCCCCGGATGGCCGAATCTGGAGAATAGTCATTTCTAGAAATTCGGCGCTCGTGTATCCGTAGCGCTGGACCGCTGCCGCATTCACTGCCAGAAAACGCAGCGACTGAACGTCGAAAACCCAGAAAGGAAGCGGATTGCGCTCAAAGAGCTCGCGGAACTGTGATTCGGCTCGCTCTAATTCATTCTGCTGCAGTCGGCGCTCCGTTATGTCCACGATGGTGCCAGTCATGCACTGCTGCGCCTCCTTGTCCAGAACAGGTGCCCCTCGCGCGCTGATCCAACGCTGCTGTCCATCAGGAAGCACGATTCGGTACTCAGCCCGGAAGGGACTTCCATTTTCCAGCGCTTGTGCAAACGTTCGTTCCACCCACGGCCGGTCATCCTGATGCATGCGGTGAAAGAAATCCGTCAGCGGGATCAGACCTTCTTTGCGCGGAAAGCCGAACAATTCAGCTGCATGCGCTGAGGCCTGAACTTGGTCGCTGGCTATATCCATCGCCCATACTCCTGCGCGTGATGCTTCTTGGGCCTTGCCGAGCCAATCAGCATGGCGTTGCAGTGCAACATGGACGTCGCGACGAGCCGCCTCAGAGACAGCCATCCTCCGCATCAGATAGAGCATGCCCACCCAGTACAACAGCAAGAGTGATGTCAGGAACGCGGTATAGTTTCCCCATGGCTTAGTCGCCTCTTTCTTGGAGAGGGCGGCGACGACGACAAACGGATACCCGTTAGATGACGCTAGGTTGACCAGGTGGGTACCGTTATCGATGGCGTGTAGCTGCGACGGCCCGCCCGCCGCATCATCGAGTAGGTGCTCAGTGTTTGCACCTCGGTGAGCGAGGACCACCCCGGCGCTCGTCATGATTGTGATGCCGCCGCCCCTGCCAACATCGACGTCTTCTAGCATTGCGCGTAGCTCTGAAGTTCGCAGCCCCGCCACCAGCCAGTTGCCTTGCGGAGTGCGAAGTACTAGCTGTACCACCGGCTGCGAACGCGCTTGGTTTAAAAGTGCACCTATACCCAGCCGGCCTGGCGGAAGTGACGATCGCAATATAGACGGAAAACCTGTCGGCGCGTTCACACCTCTGTGAAGCGGATGTCCGTCTTCGTCAAACAGATCGATGTCCTGGAGCTCACTGTTGCGAGAAATGACACCGCGTATGGTTGCGGGTAGATCCCAGAGGGGCGGTTCAGCCGCATAGCTGTCTGCCTCCGCTGCCATACCGTTCAGGGCTCTTTCGAGGTTACGTATCTCGTAGCGGAGTACGCGGTCCACGCCTTGAGCCACTGCCGCACTTTGAGTCTGTGCCGCTTGCAGACGCGCCGAGCGGTCGAAGAGGATTGTTGATATCAAGCCTGCGCTGAGCGCCAGACCGAGCACGGTTCCTATCCATCGAACGATCCGCGTGGACCCAGGCTTTGTTCTTGGAGCTACTGTCATCAATCCCTCCGATCCATCTGCTGAGTCGACGCACGCCCATGCGCAGAGTGCGCCGCTGCGAAGGATACCGTTGCAGCCATGCAGTGGGTTGGTCGGCAATCACATTTCAATTTACCGTCTAATGCAACCTGCATCCTGCCGAAATTCGGCGCCCGCGGGGCTAGAAAAAAGCCGGGACCCGGCTTCCGCCATAAACACACGTTCTACATGTGTTGACGCTCGCCTGAGTATTTGTACTGGACAAGAGATGTAGACGGAGTTGCTGTTAGCGAGCTATGCCTCACCTACCAAGGCGTCCACTGCGGCGGCGCGCCCTCTTTGAATCAATCCTTCTAACTCGCCAAAGAGCGTTCACCTCTCGACCACGATCTTTCACTGATGGGGAATGAAGCCTAGACCTAGGTTCCACCGCGTCGGTCGGCATAGGCAACGAATATGGACAGTGAGAGAGAGTACGTTGATTGGGAGTTAGAGGAGTTGGAGCGACTCGCCACAATACAGAGACGGCGTCCGCCCGCTGCGCAGGACTTTGCCCCGCTATTGGCCAGAGCGGCCTTACTTCTTGATGGATTGGAGGGTTCTATTAAGGATTACGTGCAGCAGAGACTGGGCCATCTGTGCATGGCTACAGCATCCACGTCGTTCCTCAAGGCGACATGCACTCTTAGCCACGTGTTCACGAAGGTTTGAGTTGCCTTCGCATCTCGCGACCACCTCACAACGCCGAATCAGGAGAATCGTCGCTGCGGCATACAGCCGCCAAGGAGAACGATCATGGGTAACCAGAATCAGAACCAGCAGAACCAGCAGAATCAGCAGAATCAGCAGAATCAGCAGAATCAGCAGAATCAGCAAAATCAGAACCGCAACGACCAGGAGCGCAATGATCAGGAGCGCAACGATCAGGAGCGCAACGATCAGGAGCGCAACGAACGTCGTGAGCGCTAATGCTTAGCGTTAGTTTGGGCCCCCGAAAGGGGGCCCTTTTCATTTGTAAATACGAGGACTCTTATGTCATCCGCCAGCGTTGAAGATCTCTATCTCCACGTCACACTCACTTCGCTGGTCGCAGACGGGCCACGTGTTGCTTGGGTGGCCACGTGTGTTCAACGAGCTCAGGATAATTCCAGTACCTGCGTTTGGACGTGGAGCCAAGAAGACGGCGTGGAGCGGGTTGCCGAAGACGGGAGTTCACCCCAAGTCAGCCCCGATGGGCGACAGGTTGCCTTCATCGCTATGAGAGATCAGCCTGAGATATGCGTTTGGCATGGGCGTGGTGGTCAGCTCCAGCGTGTTTCTACTGCGAAGGAAGAGGTGACCTCCATTCTGCAATGGGGGGCGGCTGGGAAACAGCTCCTGGTCATCAGTAAACCCCGTGCCGGCGTTGGGGGTGACGAGCCTTATCGAGTTGGTGAACTCCCCTACAAGCAAGACGGCACCGGTGTGGTTGTTGAGCATGAGGCAAGTCTTGGATGGCTCAATATTGATGATGGCACGGTAGAGTCGATCGACGCCCAGGGACTGGAAGTGCTGGAGGCGCGCTGGTGTGCGACAGCGGGTAGGTTAGCTTTCGTTACTCGAAGTCGAGGCCATCAACGACACTGTATGCAGCTGTGGATAAAGGAAGGCAATGAGGATCCGTTTCGCACGGCGGAGGACCATGTCTCGTTCTCTGGCCTGCAATGGTCTCCTGACGGCCAGCGCCTGGCCTTTTCAGGGTCCAAAATCGAGGGAGATTCTATCGGTCTGCTTTGCCTGTGGGAATTTCAGGGGGGGGGGAGTTGAAACGCAAGAGAACGTTGAGCTAGCTATTCCGAGTGCAATCGCATGGGACGGAACGGGCCGGCTAATCGTGAACCAGGCTCATCGCGGCCTTCAGCGGATAATTGGTATCGGACTCAACGGGGATATCGAGCTGATAGTGGCTGAACCGATGAGCCACTGCTTAGCCATGGCGGCCGGAGCGGCGAACCTGGCGGCTGTGGTTTGCTCGCCAGTTGCTGGCCCAGAGATATTCATAGCCGACAAGCAGGGCAGATCGTTGACTCAGGTGAGCGACTTCAACGCATGGAGAAAGGACAGGCCTGAGCTCCGTTGTTTAGAACGGTGGTTCCGGGTGGCTGATAGAAACGGTGGCTTCGAGGATGTCCAGGGATGGGTTCTTAGTGCTCCCGGCGAAGGTCCCCGCCCGTTGTTGTTGGACATGCATGGCGGGCCCCATAGCATTGCCTCCTTTGAGTTCGAACGCTTGATTCACTGGCCTGTACTGGCAGAGAAGGGCTGGGCCATTTTGGCGCTCAATGCGGTGGGCTCGAACAGTTACGGCTTGGAGTTCGCGCATCGCCTCTGTGGCCATTGGGGAGAGCTCGACTATCCCCAGTGGGAGGAAGTGAGGAGAAAGCTGCGCGTGGAAGGCATTGCATCTGACATCGCGGCCTGCTTTGGCCACTCGTACGGCGGCTTCTTGTCGGCTTGGGCGCTAGGCCACGATGCAGGTTTGTCGTGTGGCGTAGTGTCTGGTGGGGTCATAAATCTTATTTCGCACACCGGAACGTCAGACACCGGCTACTACGTTGGACCCTATGCGATGGGCGGGGAACTCAGTGAATGCGCCCAGCGCTATTGGGGACTATCGCCACTGGCTGCTGCCAACGGTATCCATGCTCCGACACTGATACTGCAGGGCGATGCCGACGAGCGGTGCCCACGTGGCCAAGGCGAAGAGCTTCTTGCAGAGCTACTTCGTAGAGGTGGCGTCAAGGCTGAGATGCTCGTATTCCCAAGTGGTTCACATCATCTCTCCTCTACCGGCCGCCCAAGCCACCGAGTGCGCTACTACTCTGCGTTGGTCGACTGGCTCGAAGATGCTAGAACTGCCGTGAACAACGCTACTCGGGCGGGCCAATAGGCCCGCCCGGCAAGTTTCACTCCTGTGCGGCGGCCTTATTGCCGCCTTGCTTTGCCAGCAACGTCAGCTTCTCGTCAGTGGCTTTTTCCTCGTCTAACGTTTCGAGGAGGAGCGGAAGGGCATCTTTATAGCCGAGCTGTTTCGCCAGGGCGGCGATTGTGCCGTAAGACGCGATTTCATAGTGCTCTACCTTCTGGGCACCACCAATGAGGGCGGCATCTCGTACCGGGCCTTCCTCAATGCTGTCGATGGCGTCCTTTCCTTCCTCCACAAGGCCTTCCATCGCTGCGCATTTAATGCGCTTCAGGCGAATACCGAGAAGCTCGACTACTTGGTCGATACGCTCGATCTGCCCTTGCGTCTCTTCCAGATGGGTTTCAAACGCGGCGGCCAAGTCTGGACTGAAAGCAGCGCGAGCTAGACGGGGCAGGGCCTTGGTCAGCTGCTTCTCTGCACTGTAGATATCGGACAGTTCGTGGATGAAAAGGTCTTCTGCAGTCTTGATAGGCATATGCCTTCTCCTTCATCGGGAGGGGTAAATTTAGTGGGCTCCCAGTGGGCTGGCGTGAAAGAATGCTCATTAGATGTGAATTTCTGTGGGGCCATTTGCTATATCTGTACAAGGGGACCACAGCAATAAGCGCGCCTGCGTATTTGAGGTGAAAGAATGCTCTGTAGCCGTCACAGCGCATTTCGGACAGGTGAAAGCTAATGGCGGAGTGGCCCTACGGAGAGAGCACCTGTGCAAGCGGAACTGTGGCGAGCGCCCTACGTAGATTTGGATCTATATATCGGGCGCTGGTACGAAATCTGCCGTAAACCGCTGAGTGCTGATGACAAAGGCCTCCGAGATGTGCTTGTGGACCAATCACGCGGTGCGGATGGCTCAATTGATTTGCTGAGTTCCTTCGATCATCCAGTGCTGGGGAATCGAACCTTTCACGGGGTAGCCACGCCGCAAGATTCTTCAGGTTCACTTCTAGAAATTTCCTATCCGGAGACATTGCATTGGGTGCCTTTCCTTTCCGGAAGGGTATCCGTGGTCAAGGTTGACGTTGATTACCGGACCGCCTTGATTGGCGAGCCGCTACGCCAAGGCCTGGTGCTTCTGCATCGAAGTCCAGTAATGGAGCCATCGGACGCGCGCAAGTGGCTGCGAATTGCTGAGTGCCAGGGCTTTGACACAGGGAACCTCGTGTGGCCGATCCATTCGGGGTGTGAAGGGCCGCTATGAATGCTACAGGTCCAGCCTACGGCAGCGCCAAGCTGACTCCTCTCGATGAGGCGTCGCCGCTTTGGACGGTAGGTCATTCCACACGCACTTGGGAGGCTTTTCGGGAAGTCCTAAGAGTCCACGAGATCACCACCGTGGTTGACGTCAGGCGGTTCCCTGGCTCCCGCAAGTTTCCTTGGTTCGGTAGCGACGCGATGAGCACACAATTGCCCCTAGACGGCATTGGCTACCACTGGGTTCCTCAGCTAGGGGGACGACGATCAGTGCAGCCAGAGTCGCCGAATGGCGCGTGGAAAAGCGCTTCGTTTCAGGGGTACGCGGATCACATGGCCAGCGCAGAGTTTGCGGACGGACTTGAACAAGCGCTGACTGCAGCAGCGGAAAGCCGTACAGCGTTGATGTGTGCAGAGCTGCTGTGGTGGCGCTGCCATCGGCGATTGATTTCGGACCTCTTGGTACACCGGGGTCACCAGGTGCTGCATATCCAGACCGAACGAGTGGCAGAACCGCACCAGCTCAATCTAATGGCCCAAGCGGCAGGCGAGGGCCTCATATATCCGCCTTTGCAACTCGGTTTGCTTTAGGCCTTCAGAGCAAGCCCGCCTCTCTCCGCTCGGACTTCACACAAATGCTTGACTGAGCTGAGGGCGGTGGTCATGAGCCGCCCCCTCTACTGGGGAGCGGAACCGGACCCGGTACGCCGGGATTTCTATCTATACAGCAGCGACCAAATGACGGGGGAGCGCTGGAATTGGTATCGTAAACCCTCTACGTCCACCTGCGTTGCTATCTGCTCAAACTTTGAAGCACGTCGGAAGCGGGGGACGAACCTTACTGCATCCCTGAAGCGCTTTTAAGCCGTGGGATGGGAAAGTACAGTCCTCAGCAGCTGCGGGTTGCCGCCCTCCTCAGAAGTAGCTGCGCATGACGGGTGAGCAACGCTCACCACTGCCCACCAGTCGGTTCCCGCTGGTGGGCTTTTTTTATTGATTAATCGCGACGTGGTTCGGCTATACGAAAAGTGGTCGGCGGGTGGCATCGGCCTGTCGCACCGAGTCTCGCAGCATCTCCTTGGCCATTTTGATGCACGAATCACCAGTGCGCTTTTGCGCTCCAACCTGCAGCTCTTGATAAACTTGCTACAAGCCGGTCTTCTTTCCATGGGCTTTGTAGGCGGCGTGATGGTTGCGGGGGCCTTCATAGTTAGGATGCCCTAACGGAACGTGCTTCCTGCGCAGAACGAGTTTTCGCCGTGTACCGGATTCGAAGTTGGTTTGGTTTTTCTGATGTGAGTAACTGAGTGAGTAACGATTACGGCGTCCTGCTTTAAAGTCTTTTGGATTCAGGCAGATGGGATCGCTTTTCGATTGATGGTGGGCCCACCAAAAGAATCAGTGGCTTGCAGAGATGCAGGCCATTTTTCGTTTCCGCGATTCCGAATCGGTGCCTGCACGGTACCTGCTTCGATCGGGCACCGGATTGTTCTAGACCTTATGCCGACCAACTTTTCGGGGAACACCGGCTAAGCTGGGCTTTCGTAACGGAGGCTGTTGGCAATGTCGATATGCACGGTTCCAGGTCGTCGCTGCTTCATCGCGCAGTCCGCCACGTTGGGGATTCTTGCGACGTTGCCTTCAATCCGAGCATTGGCTGCGTCGTGTAAAAGCACCGCCAGCAGTTCCTGGGTCCCTGACGATACCTTCCTCGGCGAACTGCCGCGGATCATGCAGGCCTTTGCGGTCCCTGGCGTGGGCATCGCCGTGGTTGAAGGTGGTGCCCTGGCATGGAGTCGAGGCTTTGGCTTGGCTGATGTACAGACTGGCAGAGCTGTCGATGCGCGCACGGTGTTTGAGGACGCCTCGCTCAGCAAACCGGTGTTTGCCTATCTGGTGATGCAGCTGGTGGGGCAGGGGCGGATCGAGCTGGATATACCGCTTGTTCGCTATCGGCGCCCTGATTACCTTGGCGATCATCCATGGGTGGCGCTCATCACCGCGCGCGACGTATTGCGGCATACGACGGGGCTGCCCGATTGGCGCAAATCGCCCGCGACCGAGAAACTGGTGCCGATGGTGAAGCCCGGCACACGCATCAATTATTCCGGCGAGGCATTCGTCTGGTTGCAGCTGGTCGTTGAAGCGATCACCGGGCAGAGCCTGGACGAATCGATGCAGGCCTCTCTGTTCGGTCCTGCCGGGATGAAAGACAGCAGCTATACCTGGAATGCGGATCTGGCCGCGCGCTCCGTGTTTGGTCATCGCGCACACGATCGTGTCGATGGGGGCGTGCCGCCGCAGGTGCTGCGCGAACAATGGAGTGCAGCCCAGCGCGTCGCCGAGCGCTGGGGCAAGCCGCTGTCTGCATGGAAGTATGAAGACGCCGAGCGCGCGTTACCGGAAGTGCAGGCCTTGTCGCCGCCAGGCTTGGTGACCTGGGCGGGTGACATCCTCGCCAATGCCGCCGCCAGCCTGCGCACGACCGTGCAGGACTATGCGACCTTCCTGAGCTTGATGATGGCGGGCCGGCAAGCTGCGGCATGGGAGATCAGTGAGAGTGCGCGACAAGCCATGCTGGCACCGCAGATCAGCTTGCCGGGGCGATGGACCGAGAAAGGTTTGGGTTGGAATACCGAACAGACCCGTGATGGGCCGATGTTCTACCACTCCGGCAGCAACAGCGGCATCTTCAAGAACTTCGCCATTGGCGATGCGCAGCGGGGGCGGGGCATCGTGGTGTTGACCAATGGCGGCAGCGGTTCATTCGTGCACCAGCGGGTGGTGCGTGCTGCGACCGGATACGATCTGCTTTCGTACGATCTTTGATTGAGTGCGGGTATCCGTTGCCCATGCATCCGCAGCATTGTTTCCATTTGTGATGGACTCGCTGCCAGTGGACTTGGGCCGCGCGTGTTGTCGTTGCCGCACGGCCGTTCACTGCTCGAAAACGCCATCGCCGGCCTGCTCGGCAATGGGTCGGACCTCCTGCACCAGGCTCAGCAAGGTCTTTCCCGGCTCCTCATTCATCACTTCATGCGCGGACTGTTCAAACCAGATCAGTTTCTTCTGCGGCGCATCCACGCTGGCGAACCATTCGGCTGCCAGTTCGGAGGACACGTTGTAATCGTGCCGGCCCAGGAACAGGAACAACGGTGTCTTGAGCTGGCGGGTGCTGCTCATGTCGAGGGTCAGCACATCCGCGAGCAGATGCTGCATGGAAAAATCGTTGCCCTTCCAGGCCGCGGCTATATCTGCGTCGGCATATTCGGGTGACAACGCAAAGGCTGCGGCCTCGGCATCGCCGCCGCGACGGTTGTGGACCATGCCGCCGTAGTGGTTCAACCAATGTCGCTGTTTGAACAGTGCATCCAATGCAACCGGGGTATTGCCCTGGGCATATGGCGCTATTGCCTGCAGGTCAGCGATGGCCTGAGCGTTGTGGTCTTGTTGCGCCTGTTGCATCGTCCATGCCCAGCCGCGCCGCTCGCTCTCGGGCGCGTTGGATATCTGGCCCATGCCGATATAGGCATGCAGCCATTGCGGGCGTTGTTTGGCCACTTCCAGGCCCAAATAGCTGCCCCAGGATTGGCCGAGCACGAAAATCTTCTGCTTGCCGAATTCGTGGCGCAGCCACGCCACCATTTCCAGTGAATCGGCAACCATGCGTTCGCGGGTCATGGTGGGGGCCAACTGCACTGGATCGTTGCTCGCAAAGGTCTTGCCCGCACCGCGCTGGTCCCACTGCACGACGGTGAAGTACTCCTCCCAGCCGCGCTGGAAGTACCAGCTGGTGGGCATGGCGACCCAACCCGGCCCACCATGCAGCATCAGCAGAACCGGGTTGCGCGCATCGTTGCCGCGGATCGATACCCATTGATCGATCCCGCCGATGCGGACCATCTCCAGGCGCTCGATGCCGTTGTCGGCTACCACGCGGCGCATGTCTGCCACGATGGCGGTGGCCTGCGCCCGGTTACGTGGCGCGGGAGCTTCAGGCACGGCGGCGATTGCGCCAGGGCAGGCGCCAGCAACAATGCAGAGTAGAAACAGCGGCAGCAACTTCATTGGCTTCCCAGCTTCGGTGTCAATTGCAGGAATGAAGCATGCCATGTGCGCTCCGCAACGACATCTCGGACAGGTTTGCAGCATTGGCCGCAGCTGTCGCATATCTTTACCGTGGTCGCAGGCCACTCACCTCAGTCCTGCGAATCGGATTCGATCTCCAATACCGCACCCAGTCTCTCGGCCAGGGCCTGCGCTGCGTCCAGTACCCGCGCCAGGCTCTCATCATTGATGGTTTCCACCTGGATCAGATGCGAGCCCGGGCCTTCGTTGTCGCTGAGGCCCGCCGAGCTGCTGTCTTCGTCGTCGGCATCGAATGCGGGTTCGGTGATGTCCTCGGCTGAATCCACATCGTCCATGCCCTTGAGCATGTCGAGCAAGGCCTGGGTAACACCTTCGTCGGCGGTAAGGCGGAGTTCGAGGTTTGCCATGTGCAGCTCCTTTGGGGGGGGGGAATGTGTTATTCGCCGTCAGCCTGGAAGCCAACCTTTCTATGGCTGCCATCGCAGAAGGGCTTGTTGTTGGAATGGCCGCAGCGGCACAACCAGGTCTCGGTGACCCGGTCGATGGTGCGGCCGGTGCCGCTGACGACTTCAAGGTTGCCGATGACGTGCAGCGGGCCGTTTTTGGTCGGGTTGACCTGCAGCGGGCCATCACGTTGCGGCAAGGTTTCGGACTTCTTTTCCGCCGGTTCGCCGCTGGCGGTAAAGCCACAGTCGACATGGCGGTGGTCGCAGAAGGGCTTGTTGTGTGACTCGCCGCAACGGCACAGGGTTGCGCGCATGCCTTCGTCGCTGCCGGCGATCAACAGCGGTGCGTTGAAGGCGAGCGGGCCGTTCTCGCGCACATGCACCAGGTTCACCACCGGTGCGGGTTCGGCGTGGCTGCCGTCGTTGTATTCGTAGCGGATGGCGCCGGATGGGCAGTTGCGCGCGATCAGCGCCACTTCCTCCGGAGGCACGGCGTCGGGGTGGATCCATTCGCCCACCACATTGGGCACGAAAACGTCCGGGTGGCGGAGCACGCAGTTGCGTGAGTGGATGCAGCGTTCACCATCGAAATGGATGGTGACGGTCTTGCCGCGTACGGTTTCGGTTGCCATGGGCTGCCTCCGCTTCGGAAAGCGCAGTGTCGCGCGGAAGACGTTAAGGCGGGGCGTATACAGCTATGTTTTTTGTAGGAGCGGCGTGAGCCGCGTAGCCGGGGGGCAAGGAGATTGCCATTGGACCTTGGCTTGAGAGGGTACGAGCTTCGCGGCTTACGCCGCTCCCACAAGTCTGTTTGTTATTTGCGTACGGCCAGCACGCCATCCAGGGCCAGCTCCGCCTTGAAGCCGGCTTTCTGCAGGCGTGTGGCGACTTCGCGGGGTACATCGCGGCCACTGGTGAGCTTGTTCGGCGCGCCGGTGTAATGGAACAGGCGGCCGCCTTTGCGCAGCACGCGCGCCAGTTGATCGTAGAACACCTGCGAGTACAGCTCGCCGGCAATGCCGAAGCGCGGCGGGTCGTGTAGCACGGCGTCCATCGAGGCATCGGCGATGCTTTCGATTTCCTTGGAGACATCGCCCTGCTTGAGCTGCAGGCGGCCGCCTGCGGCGGCGCTGTCAGGGTCCGGCGACCACGGGTTGAGGGTACGCAGCCACAGCACCTCCGGGCTCTTCTCGAAAGAGCGGATGCCGGCCACGCCTTCGTCCAGGCAGGAGGCGGCGAAATAGCCCATGCCGCCGCAGGTGTCCAGGATCTGCTTGCCGCGCGGCTCCACCAGTGCCACCTTGCGGCGGGCGTCGTCCAGTGGCGAGATCTGCGCGCTGACCAGCATCTTGATGCCGTCGATCTCGAACGTGGGGATTCCCCAGTCGGTAGGTACCAATTTGTACAGGCCGCTGCCGAAGCGCGAGGCAGCGCTGAACTCCTCGCCATCCCAGTAGTAGATGGTGCGGTCCTTGAGCTTGGCCGGCCACAGGTAGTGCTGGCCGCGGAACTGAAAGCTGTCGCTGCCAATGCCAACGGTTTGCTGGCTGCGGCCCAGGTCGAGCGAGGTGCTGATTTCGCTGCTGCCCTTCTTCAGGGCGCTGTGCAGCTGCTCGAGCAAAGGGCGGGTGAGCAGGGGGCCGGTGTAGTGGGGCATGGGGGCTGCAGGTGGTGCGAGGGTGGGAATGCTACCGCAGCTGGGTTTTGGGGGTTGAGTTGTGCGCGAAGAGCACCCCTCCCCAGCCCTCCCCTTTGCTCCGCAAAAGGGAGGGGGCCAAAAGCTCCCTCCCTTTGCCGAAGGCAAGGGGAGGGCCGGGGAGGGGTAGCCTTGGACGTTTGCGCCTTGCTGGAAATCCAACTCCACCCGCGCCGGTCAACGATCAACAGGCATAATTCGCGCCCCTCCCCTCGATTGCGCCTGCGCTGCCGCCCCTGCGGGCCAGCACCGGCGATCCGCCCGTATGTCCTTTCTGCATTCTGAACTGGCGCAGTGGCGCGCCAATCCCCTGCGCGAAATGCTGGCCGGTGCCGTGGCCACCTTTGCCTTGATCCCGGAAGTCATCGCGTTCTCGTTCGTGGCCGGGGTGGACCCGCAGGTCGGCCTGTTCGCCTCCTTCGTGCTGAGCATCGTGATCGCGGTGTTCGGTGGCCGGCCGGCGATGATCACCGCCGCCGCCGGTTCGGTGGCACTGGTGGCGGCGCCCTTGGTCAGTGCGCATGGCCTGCCGTATCTGTTCGCAGCCGGCCTGCTGGCCGGCGTGATCCAGATCGTGTTTGGGGTGCTCCGCCTGGGGGTGTTGATGCGCTTTGTCAGCAGCTCGGTGCGTACCGGCTTCGTCAATGCGCTGGCCATCCTGATCTTCTCCGCGCAGTTGCCGCAGTTGAACGGCGCCACCACCGCCACCTGGGCGATGCTGGCGCTGGGCCTGCTGGTGATCTACGGGTTGCCGCGCCTGCCCCTGCCCGGCGTGCGCGCGATTCCCTCGCCGCTGATCTGCATCTTCGTGTTGAGCCTGCTGGCGTGGTGGCTGAAGTTGGAGCTGCCCACCGTAGATGATCTTGGCAAGTTGCCACAGGCCTTGCCGCAGTGGATGGGCCTGCCCGCGCTGCCGTTTGACCTGGATACCTTGCGGATCATCGCCATGCCGGCGCTGGCCATCGCGATGGTCGGCCTGCTGGAATCGATGATGACCGCGCGGGTAGTGGACGAACTCACCGACACGCCCAGTTCCAAGAACCGCGAATGCACCGGCCTTGGCGTGGCCAATATCGCCGCCAGCCTGTTCGGCGGCATTGCCGGCTGCGGCATGATCGGGCAGACCGTGGGCAACGTGAAATACGGCGGCCGTGGCCGACTCTCCACCTTGTTTGCAGGCGTGTTCCTGCTGGTGCTGATGGTGCTGCTGAAGCCCTGGGTAGGGCAGGTGCCGGTGATCGCACTGGTGGCGATCATGGTGATGGTCAGCGTGTCCACCTTCGACTGGCGCAGCCTGGGCGCGCTGGTGCGGCATCCGCGCCTGTCCGGCGTGGTGATGCTGGCGACGGTGGCGGTGACCTTGGGCACGCACAATCTGGCCGCCGGTGTTGGCATCGGCGTGCTGTTGAGTGGGGTGTTCTTCGCGCTGAAGGTGGCGCGGTTGCTGCAGGTGGAGCCGCATGAACAGGCCGACGGCAGCCTGCGCTATGTGGTGCGCGGGCAGGTGTTCTTTGCCTCTGCGGATGCCTTCATCGATGCCTTCGATCCGCGTGTGGCCGAGGGGCGTGCGGTGGTGATTGATCTGTCCGGCGCGCAGTTGTGGGACATCACCGCCGTGGCTGCGTTGGAGAAGGTGGTCAGCCGTTATCGCCATCACGGCGTGAAGCCGCGCGTGCTGGGCCTGGATCGTCAGGGCCGGGCATTGCTGCGGCGGGTGTTGCGCGAGGGCGAGCTGGCAGTGGAAGACCCGGCGTTGTAGGAGCGGCGTGAGCCGCGAAGCCGGTGGAGGTGCCGATCGCCGGGGAAGCTGCAATTGCTGGCATTGCTTCGGCCGATGGTCCGGTAGTTTCGCGGCTTACGCCGCTCCCACAAGGGAGGGCGCACTGGTGTTGTTGTAGGAGCGGCATCAGCCGCGAAGCTGATGTAGGTGCCGATCGCCGGGGAAGCTGCAATTGCAGGCTTTGCTTCTGCGGATGGTCCGGTAGCTTCGCGGCTTACGCCGCTCCCACAAGGGAGTGGCGCGCCGATGCTGTTGTAGGAGCGGCGTCAGCCGCGAAGCTGATGCAGCAACCGATTGCCGGACAATCTGCAATTGTAGGCTTTGCTTCTGTGGACGGTCCGGTAGCTTCGCGGCTTACGCCGCTCCTACAAGGGCGCTTACATCACGTCCCAGGCGTAGCCGCCGCGCTCCAGCACCGAGGCGGCCAGTGATTCGACGATCTCGTCCTCGTTGCGCTCCAGTCCACGCACATTGCGCGCCATGCGCCGGCGTGCCTGGCGGGCGAACAGACGGGCGATCTTCACCGCGTCATCGGCGGCCGGGTGCTTGGCCTGCAGCAGGCTGTCCACCCGCGACAGCACGCACAGGCCGACGAACAGGTCGATGGCGATATCGGCCACGCGCTTCTGCGCATGCTGCTGGTCGGCGATCTTCTTGCCGTGCTTGCGCAGCAGCCGGTCCGAGGCCTTGGACAGCTCCACCGTATACTTCTCGCACAGCCGTGCCAGCGGCCGCAGCGCATCATCGAGCGGCGCGCGGATGCGGCCGGTGCCGTAGCCGGTGGCCTCGCGCATGCGGCGGCCGGCATAGTCGCTGAGCACGCCGAAGCCCTTGATCGGGTCGTTGAAGATGCCACCCACCGCGCTCTGCAGTTCACTCAGCGTCGCGCCTACGCCCTTCAGGCCGTTCAGCGCCACATACAGGCGCAGGATCTCGTTGGTGCCTTCGAAGATCGACAGGATGCGGGTATCGCGGGTCATCTGTTCGTACGGCAGCTCGCGCATGAAGCCGTTGCCGGCGGCGATCTGCAGCGCTTCATAACAGCTGCGCTGCACGGCCTCGCTGGCGAATACCTTGCTCATCGCCGCTTCCACCGAATAGTCGCTGCGGCCGCTGTCGATCAGATGCGCGACCATCCACACCGTGCTTTCGGCAGCAAAGCAGTCAGCGGTCATCTGCGCGATCTTCTCGCGCACCAGGCCGAACTCGGCAATGGCCTGGCCGAACTGCTTGCGCTCGCTGGCCTGTGCACAGGCCATGCGGATCAGCGCGCGCATGCCGCCCACCGCGCCGCCGCCCAGGCCGGTGCGGCCGCTGTTGAGGATGTTCATCGCCACCTTGAAGCCCTTGCCGACCGGGCCCAACACATTGGCGGCCGGCACCCGCACCTCGTTGAAGGCGACGGTGGTGGTGGATGAGGCGCGGATGCCCATCTTGTCTTCGTGCGGGCCATGGCTGACGCCGTCCCAGCCGGCTTCGACGATGAAGGCGGTGACCTTGCCCTCCGCCGTGTCGGTGCGCGCGAACACCGTGTAGAAGTCGGCGATGCCGCCGTTGGTGATCCAGATCTTCTCGCCGCTCAGCGTCCAGCTGCCGTCATCGTTGCGGTGGGCCTTGGTGCGGATGGCGGCGGCGTCGGAGCCGGCACCGGCTTCGGTCAGGCAGAAGGCGGCGATCATCTCGCCACTGGCCAACCTGGGCAGGTAGCGCCGCTTCTGCTCGTCGTTGCCGAACAGCAGCAGGCCCTTCATGCCGATAGAACTGTGCGCGCCGATGGTCAGCGACACCGAGCTGTCGTGGCTGCTGGTCTGGCCCAGCACGCGCGCATAGGCACCGTTGGACAGCTCCAGCCCACCGAATTCCTCGGGGATGATCAGCCCGAACAGGCCCATGTCACGCAGCGCCTGGATGAACTCCGTTGGCTGCTCGGCATCGCGGTCGTACTGGCGCAGGTCGGCGGTCTTGTCGGCCAGGAACTGGTCGATGGCATCGGTCATCGCGCCCAGCATCTCGCGGTCACGCTCGCGGATCTGTGGGTAGGGGAACAACACCTCTTCGGCGATATGGCCAAAGAACAGCTGCTTGGCGATGCTTTCATCCAGATTCTGTGCTGCAACGGTATTCACGAACGGCTCCTTGTGCTGCGAACGATGACGGCGTCTGGCCGATGATGGCCCAGTCTTGCCACAGGTTCACCTATTCGTGGGACACAATTGTTGAACTCGGTGTGCCCTTGTTGGTCTCTGCATGCTGGGGTTGTACTTCGCCAAGGCCGGTTGATGCCTTCCGGGCCATGTTTCCGATGGAGCTGCATGCGTTCTGACCATTCTGCCGAGCCGCTGTGGACCCGCGTGACCGCTGCCGTGGTTGCATTGGCGTTCATGCTCGGCGTAACGCGCCTGATGCTGCAGGTGCCCGCCTTGAACACGGGCGGCGAGCAGACGCGTGTGCAGCTGCGGTGGCTCTCGCCGGATGCCTCCAGGCAGGATCTGGCCGTGCCGCAGCCGACGATCACAGTCGCGCCCGGAACGCCCATGGATTCCAAGCGGGCATCCAGTACTTCACCCGCATCCGAAACCGTGGCTCCGGTTCTTCCGGCTGCACCAGCTGCCACCGCGGCAGCCCCGCAGACCGCCTGGTCGCAGCGGCTATACGGCAAGGACGGCACGCTCGCCATCCCGGATGCCACGGATACGCGCCAGAAGAGCGCAGCTGAGCGTGTGTTCGAGCATCGTGACGAGCTGGCCACGCAGGTGGGAGAACGCGCGACTGCCAACCTGTTTTCGCGCGAACGTGCGGGAACGCGGCAGAAACGCTCCGAGCGCCTGCTCTATGGCGAGGACATCCAGGCTGCTGAAGCGCGACGACCGCCGGATATCGCCTTCAATCCGCGACTGCATGAGCGGCCCTCCGATCTGGGCAGTGAAGCAACGGGCGATGCTTACAAGGCGGCACCGATCCGCTACGAGAAGGCGCCGGACATGAAGGGCGAGGCCAGCCGCCGCATCCGCGTGGCGATAGGCGCGCTGGAGCAGCGCTACCCGCGCTGCAATGCCGATCAACGCCGGCGCTGGCTGGGCATCGCGCAGCAGCACCTGGAGGCGCTGCTGCGGGTGGAGTATCGCTACAACAATGGCGCAGACCCGGTGGAGGCCGAGCACAGCCTGCCCAGCGCCGCAGACAGTGCCTATGACCTGGCCCGGCGCGCCCTGTGGGATGCCGAGCGGCGCATGAAAATGTGCACTTGAGCGGCGGTCATCGCAGGCCAGTTGCAGGACCTGCCCTCGACATCGAAACTGCGTGTCGACCGCGTTGCGGGCCATCGCTCGGACAAACCGGGACAAATCAGGACAACATTGCTAAGTTATTGTCTTTTAATGGCTTTTTACGGCTTCTGCATGCCTAGAATCGGGCGTCTTCCCATTCTGGTATCGCGATGAAGTCGATTGGTCTGTTGTTCTCCGCAGTGGTGCTGGCTTCCACGTTTGCTTGCCAGGCTGCACCCACGCCGTCCGTTGCCACGGGTGTGGGCGTTGCTCCCGGTCATAGCCATGCGCTGCCCAAGCACGCCCTGGTCGGCTATCTGCACAACTTCGACAACGGCCAGGGCCTGTTGCCGGTCGGCAAGGTCGACGACAGCTGGGACGTGATCGTGCTGGCGTTTGCCGATGACATGGGCGAGGGCAAGGTGGCGTTCAATCCGGACCCTGCCCTGGATCGCGCGCAGTTGATTGCCGACATCGCCGCCAAGCGTGCGCAGGGCAAGATCGTGGTGCTGTCCTTTGGTGGCGAGCTGGGCACGGTGACCTTGAACACACAGCGTGACGAGGACAACTTCGTGCGCACCACCGCCGAAGCGATCAATACCTTCGGCTTTGATGGCATCGACGTGGATCTGGAGAAGATCGCCGGCGTGGTGCACGGTGCGCCGGTTACCCCGCACCTGATCTCGGCGGTGAAGCGCCTGCACGGCATGTACCCGAACCTGTATGTGTCGATGGCACCGGAGCACCCGTATGTGCAGGGCGGCTTTGTGTCGATGGAAGGCATCTGGGGTGCTTACCTGCCGCTGATCGACGGCCTGCGTGAGGAGCTGGACCTGCTGCATGTGCAGCTCTACAACAACGGTGGCCTGCCGACGCCGTACCGCGCCGAGAAGTATCCGGGTGGCAGCGTCGACATGATGGTGGGCTCGGCGAAGATGCTGATCGAAGGCTTTGATCTGGCCGGCGGCAAGGGGCGTTTCGAGGGCCTGCGTGCCGACCAGGTAGCGTTGGCCTTGCCGTCGGGGCTGCGTGCTGCCGGCAATGGGTATGCGACGCCGGCGGACATCAATCGCGCTTTTGATTGCCTTACCACGGCCACGCAGTGCGATGAGGTGAAGCCCAGCCAGCCGCATCCGAATTTCCGCGGGGTGATGACCTGGTCGATCAACTGGGATGTATCCGATGCGCGCGCGTTCTCCGCACCGGTGGGGGAACATCTGCGGGCTGCGCAGGCGCGCTGAGCGGGTAGCGGCTAGTTGCATTCCGAGCAGGCCACTGCTTGATGCATTCTGAGCAGGTAACTGATTGATGCATTCCCTTCCCCCGCCTGCGGGGGAAGAGCCTGTCCCCGCGAAGGCGGGGATGCCCGCAGGGCGGATGGGGGCGCTTTTGCTTCCTGTCTTGCTTGAAGCTTGGAAGGCGCTTTTCTCAAGTATTGCTATGCAGTTTCAGGGCTGCGCAGCTGTTGATGGGTTGCCCGCTTTGTCAGGGGCAGAAGCAAAAGCTGCCCTCATCCGGTGCTTCGCACCACCTTCTCCCGTGAACGGGAGAAGGGAATGGCCAGAGCCAGAGCCAAAGCGGCCGCAGGCATGCCGCTTGCCGCGCTCACTCCACCCAGAAATGCACCAAGGTCACGAGCTCATCGCTGCGGAACCCGGGGTAGAGCTGCTGCATCACCCGCAACAGGCCAGCAGGGGTGCGACAAGCCGGGTCATGCTCATCGCGCAGATCCGCTTCCTCCAGTGCCTCAAAGCCGCGCAGTTCGGTCTGCAGTGGCAGTGGTCCCAGCTGGTGGCCATCCGCCAGTTCGATGCAGGCCTGCGCCACCCCATGCCAGCGGGCACCGCGCCGTACGCTGGTGTTGCGACCGGTATGGAAACGGGGGTTGTCGAAGCCTAGCAGGGGCGCGGTCATGGGCGTGGGGCAGGGTGGGAAAGCGTCCATTCATTCTGGGCGCGATTGGCGCATTTTTCATCACCTGCCGTTCAAGCAGGCAGGCTCAGCATCATCACCCTTCTTCTGACCGGATCCGGCCATGCCACGCGCGGCTGCGCTTGCGCTGTTGCTGCTGTTGTACGGGCTGTGTGCGCCGTTGCAGGCGCGCACGGTGTACCGCTGTGTGCAGAAGGGCACTGTCAGCATGGCCACCGCACCGGAACCCGGCTCCAGCTGCAAGGCCATCGTGATCGATGACAACGCTGTGCAGACCCCCAACCTGTGGGGCAACTTCGGCGTGTTCAGCGGCACCCTGTACGAGCGTGAGCAGGACGGCAGCAAGGTCTACTCCACCCGCAACCTGCCCGGGTCCACGCCCTACCTGCGCTTCACCGTGGCCACGCCGCCGGGTGAGCCCGCGCACGCAGGCCTGGGCAGGGTCGGCACGCCACAGTTGAATCGGCATGCGCCGCAGTTCCGCGCCGCCGCCAAGGCAACCGGCGTGGACGACGCCTGGTTGCGTGCGGTGGCGCATGCCGAAAGTGCCTTCGATGAAAAAGCGGTGTCGCCCAAGGGCGCGCAGGGCGTGATGCAGCTGATGCCGGAGACCGCCAGCGAGTACGGGGTGAGCGATCCGCTGTCACCGGCGCAGTCGATCAACGGCGGCGCACGCTATATGAAGTCCCTGCTGCGCCGTTACAACGGCGACCGCACGCTGGCGGCGGCGGCCTACAACGCAGGTATCGGCGTGGTCGCGCGCTACGGCGGCGTACCGCCCTATGCGGAAACGCGGCAGTACGTGGACAAGGTGCTGGCCCTGTACAGCCGCTACCGCGAAGCGATGGGCACCGGGCCGGAGCGGCCTGCGTTGTAATTGGCTTGGCGGGTTGAACCAGCCTACCGCTCCCCAGCCCTCCCTTGCTGCGCAAGAGAGGGAGCCGCGCGCGGCGTTGGCTTTCGTCCCCTCCCTTTGCCGCAGGCAAGGGGAGGGCTGGGGAGAGGTGCCCTTGCCCTGGCTTTATCGCCCCTGCCTCAATCAAGCCCGACCTCTGGCCCAGACAAACGCAGCTGCCGCCAGCCAACGTGGTGCATAAGCTCCCGCACCACCACCAGCGCGGCGACAAAATCTGCCCGTTCCGGAATGCCTTGGCTCTTTGCCGGCATCCCCGCCGCTACCTGTGCCAGTTGCTGGAATGCGCGCTCGATTTCCTCGATATCCAGCTCAAGCACTGCCTGCTGCGGATAGCCCAGCACCCCTGGCAACGGTGCCAACACCGCATCGGCGCATTCCAATACCTCCAGCGTCTCCTGGCGCAGCGCCGGGATCCACGGCATCAAGGCGTCCTCGGTGCTGGCAATGGCCTGCTCCATGGCCGACCCGGAAGGCGGGAACTGGCGCAGACCCGCGTCCAGCAGCGATGACAGCGACAGTGGCAGGCTGATGTCGGTGCTATGCCCGGCACGCAGGCGGATCAGTTCTTCTTGCAGATACAGTTGCATACGTTTCTCCACCATGCAGGGCTTTCGGCGGTTTCGCCGCGGGCCGTGAGCGTCTATCGTGCCGGGTCCGCAGTTGGTTGGGTGTACATGGATCGCAAACATTGGGTGATTGCCGTCATCGCCGTTACCGGTGCCGCGCTGGGCGCCAGTTTCCTGTGGGCGCCGCAAGCGCCCGCACCGGCTGCTGCGCCGCCGACGCCACTGGGGTGGCAGGCGCAGATCGCCTTGCTGGGCGGCGACGGCGTGGCTGGCAACAGTGCCGGCAAGGCCGCACAAACCCGTTTCAGTGATCCCTGGGGGCTGGCGATGGGGGGCGGTGTGCTGTTCGTCGCCGATGCCGGTGACAACAACCGCATCCTGTATCGCGGCCTGGACGGCGCCTTCCAGCTGCTGGCCGGTGGCATGGAAGGCTTCGCCGATGGGCAGGGCAGCGCGGCCAGATTCAATACTCCATCGGGCATCGCCCTGGATGCGCAGGGCAATCTGTACGTGGCCGATACCGGTAACCACGCCATCCGCAGGATCACCACGCAAGGCCAGGTCACTACCCTGGCCGGTGACGGTACGCCAGGCTTCGCGGACGGGAGCGGCGCGCAGGCACGTTTCAATGGACCGATGGGTGTTGCGGTAGGCGCGGACGGTCGTGTCTATGTCGCCGATACCTGGAATGACCGCATCCGTGTCATCGCTGCCGATGGCACGGTCAGCACCCTGGCCGGCGGCGCCCTGCCGGGTTGGGAGGACGGGCAGGGGGCGCTGGCGCGCTTCGATACGCCCACTGACCTCAAGTTCGACAGCCACGGCAACCTCTGGGTTGCCGATCTGCAGAACAACGCGCTGCGTACGGTCAGCCCTGCCGGCATGGTCAGCACCCGCATTGGCATTCCCAATGGCGATCGTGTGCTGTGGGGGCCAATGGCCTTGGCCATCACCCATGATGACGTGGTCTATGTGGGGGAGCGTTTGAGTGGTCGCGTGGTGCAGCTGTCAGCGCAGGGCCACCTCGTTGCCGTGGCGGGTAACGATGCACAGCGCTTCGCACGCCCGGCCGGATTGGTGCTGGCGCCCGATGGCAGCTTGTTGCTGAGTGATGCCGACGCCTATCGCCTCCATCATCTGCTGCCGCGGACTGCGACAACCACGGACGTACCGCCGCAACTCGGGCCGTCGCCGGACAATCCCTTGCCTGGCAACCAGGGCCGCTGGCCGCTGGCGCCGCAGCGGGGCTGGCACGAAGTCACCGGTACCCTGGGCGAGGTGCGCGGCAACTTCAGTGGCGAGAGCCGACACCACCTGCACAGTGGTTTTGATGTGCGCGGCGACGTTGGCCAGATCGTGCTGGCCATCGCCAGCGCCAAGGTCAGCAGCCCGGCTTCCACCTGGACATTGGGCGGCCAGGCCGAAGGCCTGTCGCTGGACAAGCTCGACTACATCCACATGAAGGTCGGCCGCGATGCCGGCAATCGCGCGCTGGACCCTGCCCGCATGCAGCTGGTCTATGACGACAGCGGCAAGCTGGACAGGGTGCGGGTACGTCGCGGTACCCGTTTCCAGCCCGGCGACGCGCTGGGCAGCATCAACAACCAGGCGCATGTGCATCTCGCGGTGGGGCCATCGGGCTATGAGCGCAACGCGGTGCGGCTGGGCTTCTCCAACTATGCCGACCACGTCGCACCGAAGATCGACGACATCGCCCTGCTCGACAGCAACAACCAGCGCCTGAGCGAGAAGGTAGATGGGCGTCTGCGCGTGTCACGCGATGCTGGCGGCCTGCAACTGGTGGTGGAAGCCTGGGACCAGGTCGACAACAACCTGCCGCGGCGCCGGCTTGGCTTGTACAGCCTGGGCTTCCAGATACTTGGTGCCGACGGTCGCGCCCTGGCCGGTTACGAACAGCCGCGCACCAACATCATCTTCAATCGCATGCCGCCGCAGCGTGAGGCGGTGAAGCTGGCCTACGCCGCCGATAGCGGCATCACCGTGCATGGCAGCAGCAGCACCCGCTTCCGCTATGTGCTGACCAATACGGTGCGTGACGGTTTGTTGGCTGGGGGCGCGCTGGATCCCGCCGTGCTCGCGCCCGGCGACTACACCATCCGCGTCAGCGCCCGGGATTTCAGCGGCAATGAAGCTGTCGCGGGGCGCGAGCTTCCGTTGCGCGTGTTCTAGCCGTGCATAAAAAAACCCCGGCGCTGGGCCGGGGTTTCAAGTACATCATTCAAGAGAGATTGCGTTGTTGCTCAGCACCTGATCAGAAGTCGTAGGACGCGGTCAGGCGCACCGAACGCGGCGCGGTGTAGTAGGTGCCCATGCCGTAGGTGTTGGATACGGTGTACGGGTTGGCCTCGAAACGGGCATCGGACTGGACCTGCTTCAGTTCGTTCAGCACGTTGAACACATCCAGGCCCAGGGCCAGCTTGTGATCAGCGAAGGACGGACGGTAGATCACACCCAGATCCAGCTGCTTGGTCCACGGCTGACGGCCTGCATCACCCGGGCGCGACGGCTTGCCATCGCAGTAGTGGTACGAAGCGCCATAGCCGGCAACCGGCTCGCTGTGGTCGGTGCCGTAGAAGCCCAGACAGGTCTTGGGCATGCCCGACATGATGCGCAGGGTGGCCGATGCGGTCCATTCGTCGTTGAACTGGTATGCACCGAAGCCCTTCAGCTGGTGGCGACGATCGTTGGCCATGTAGCCACCGGCGTACTCCATCAGTGCGGCTGCGTCCCAATCCTGGGTCTTGGACACGTCATCCTGGCCGATATCCGACTTCACCTGGCCTTCGGTATTGCCGAAGTTGCGCGACCAGGTGTAATCCACGCGGCCGTACCACTTGTCGGTCATCGGGTGCTCAAGGAACAGATCCACTGCAACATAGTCACGCTTGGCCTTGGTGCTGCCGTAACCCCAGTCCTGACCATTCATGGTGAAGGAGGTATAGCCCGAGCCATCCACATGCTTGGCCAGGAAGGTATTGGTCTTGCCCGGATTGAAGATCACGCAGCCCGGGATCTGGAGGCCACTGGTGTCGACATTCATCGACTGGAGCTTGGCTTCCATCAGGTCCGGGTCGCAGATGTCGTCGATCGCGGTCTGCAGGCGACGGTAGGTGACCTTGGCGCCGGTGTTCCAGGACTGGCCGAGGGTCTTTTCAAAACCAAGGATCAGTTCATCCTGGTACTGCGACTTCAGATCGGTCGGCGCGACGCCAGCCGGGTCCGGGGTCAGGCCGTACTCGCCGTTGGAGGAAACCGGGCCCGGGCCCAGCGCGGTCAGGCCGGTCGGCACGCCATTGGCATCGATGCCGGTATAGGTGAAGTACTCGCGGGTGAAGGTGGAAGCCGAGGCACCACGGATGGCCACACTGTTCGGCAGGGCCAGGTAGTAACGGCCCAGGTTGGCGAACACCTTCAGCGAGGAATCACCGAACACGTCCCAGCTGGCGCCCAGACGCGGGGCCCACTGGTCGCCGCTCTTCACGTAGGCAACGGCCGCACTGTTGAAGTTGGTGAACTTGTCGTTGCGCACGCCAATGCTCAGCAACAGGTTCGGGGTGACCTGCCAGTTGTCTTCAATGAAGTAGGCCTTCTGCTCGACCGACATGCTGGTGGTGGTGGCGAAGACGTACTTGTAGGCAAAGTAGCCATCACCGCCCGGCGGGGTGATGTTGAAACCCGGGCTCGGCGACTTGTTCGGGTCGATGCTGGAGTAATACCACGCATAGCCGGGGCCGGTGATTTCCTGGCCTTCGTTCTTCGCGCTGTAGTACATGTTGTCGATACCGGCACGCAGCTGGTGATCGCCCAGACGGTATTCCAGATCCACGCGCAGACCACGGGTGGTGCTGCCTGCGTTGTCGGCCTTGGTGTCGCGGCTGGCCTGGTCGTTGCGGATCGGCTTGCCGCCGGTGATCTTCGGATCCTGCAGGCTCACGCCGCTCAGGTACGGGTTGTCCGATTCGCCGGGGTTGTACTGCAGGTTGCTCTGCGTGCTGCGGCCCCAGACGGCGCTCAGGGTCAAGTCATCGGTCAGGTAGCCGGTGTACTTGAAGATGTCGTAGTCGTCCTTGATCTTGGTCGTGTCGGAGAACGAACCGGTACGCCCGCCTTCGTTCAGGGTTTCATAGTCGAAGGCGGTGTAGTAGCCGCTGGTGCGGTCGGTGTTCTGGATACGGGTGTATTCCAGGGTGTGGTCGTCGGTGATGTTCCAGTCGATCTTGCCGTAGAACTTCGGCGTATCGATGGTGTAGTTGTTGCGGGCCTGGGCGGCGGAGGCGGCGCTGTTGGTGGACACGCCGTCCTTCTTGTCCGTCTCGGCGGCCAGGTGCACGAACAGGCGATCTTCGATCAGCGGACCGCTGACATAGCCACTGACCGTCGTACGGGTGGCGGTGTCGTTGTTGCGGTAGCGGTAGAGCGTGCCCGGGAGCTTCGCGCTGGAGTAGCGGTAGCCCGGGCCCAGCGTGTTGTTCGGATACCAGATGTCACGCGGCGAGGCGGCGAGCGAATCCGGTGCCCAGGTGGTCTGGAAGCCGAAGTGCCACTCGTTGGTACCACGCTTGCCGAGCTGGTTGATCACGCCGCCGGTGGAGCGGCCGTAACGCGCACTGTAGCCGCCGGTATAGGTTTCCTGCTGGTCGATGGAGCCGTACGGCAGGCTGACGCCACCGATGTTGCTCAGCGGGTTGGAGGTGTTGAAGCCGTTGAGGTAGTACGCGTTCTCGGTGACGCTGGAACCACCGAACGACAGCACCGAGCGCGAACCATTGGTGAAGAAGCCACTGCCGCTCACCACGCCCGGGGCGAGCAGGGCGATGGCTTCGGCCGAGCGACCCAGCGGCAGCACGTCCAGCTGCTCGGACGTGATGACGGACTTGGAGACCGTATTGCTGACGTCGATCTTCGGCATGCTGGCGGCGGTGACCGTCACCGCATCCAACGTGGTGGCACCTTCGCCGCCGAACGAGACCTCGGTACCGGCACCGACGCGCAGCAGCACGTTCTCGCGCTTGTCGATGACCTGGCCATCGCGCTCAAGGCGGATGGAGTACTTGCCGACCGGCAGCGAGCCGAGGTTGTAGCGGCCGTTGGTGTCAACCGTGACACTGCGCTTGAGGCCGGATTCGTTCTGGACGGTGATCGTGGCGCCGGCGGCCGACGGGGCGTTGCCGAACAGGGAGCCGGTGGTGCTCTGGGCAGCGGCGGCGCCGATGACCGAGGTGAGGACGATAGCCAGCGCGGTGCGCTTGAGCCGGGTGACTTGGGAGCTGCGGGTCATCAAATTTCCTTGGTTCATTGATATGCAGACTGTTGTTGCAACCGCGCTGCAGTGAAATGTAGGTTTCATTACAGCTGAACGAAATATTAATTTCACTGCTAACGGTTTTACAATATCAGCTGAAACCAAAATTAAGTCGTTGAAATTGTTATCTAAAATTCAGCTGCGTGAGATTTTGCCCTCATTCATTTTCAAGGCTCTCACTTGTTCGCACGTTCCGTACGCTGCCGTCTGGTTTTGTTTCAGGCCAAGAAAAAGCCGACACAGGCGTCGGCTCCCAGCACGCGGTCACAGGCGTTGTGGGTGATGGGATTGGAGCGGCAGGCGGTGCCAGGCCCCCGCAGTCGACTGCGCAGGCCTGCGTGGCTGCCTGCTGGGAGGGGGAGGGGGGAGGCTACGCTCCGAGCCGCACCCGCTCTGCGTCCAGGTCATCCACCGGGCGCACTTCGATGCTGCCGTAAGCCGCCCAGGGAAACTGCTGGGCGATGCGCATCGCTTCATCGGCATCGGCGGCTTCGATCAGGTTGAAGCCGGCGAGAATCTCGCGGGTTTCGGCGAACGGGCCATCGATGATCCTGGTGAGCTCGTCGCGGCGACGCAGGGTCTGTGCGCTGGTCGGTGGCTGCAGGCGTTGTGACATCACCAGCGTGCCTGCGGCCTGGAGCGCGTCGGCATGGCGGAGGCAGCCGCGCATCAAGGTGTCGTACTCGCTGGCAGGCAACGTCTGCAGCAGGTGTGGGTCGATATAGATCAACAACATGAACTTCATGGGGCCGGTCTCACGCACATGGATGCGCATCATGTCGCATCAGGCCTGCTGCAGTGCCGCATGAACCGATTCATAAAAAGGCGACGCGCGCGTGTCGAGGTTGATGGCCGTGCTTCGTCGTACCTGTTGTGAAGCGGGCATGTGGCCTGCAACGGAGCAAGGCGATGAAAGTGATGGTGCTGGTGAAAGCGACTCCCGAGACCGAAGCCGGGGTCATGCCCACGCAGGCCGAGATTGCGGCGATGGGGGCCTTCAATGAAGAACTGGTCAAGGCCGGCATCATGCTGGCCGGCGACGGTTTGAAGCCCACCTCGCATGCGGCGCGGGTGCGTTTCGCGGCCGAGGGCCGCAGCGTCATCGATGGGCCTTTCGCCGAAACCCGCGAACTGGTGGCCGGCTTCTGGCTGTGGCAGGTGCGCTCGCTGGAGGAAGCGGTGGAGTGGCTCAAGCGCGCGCCGTTCACCCCCTCCAACGGTAGCGCGGTGGAAGTGGAGATCCGGCCGTTCTTCGAACCTGAAGATTTCGGTGAGGCCTTCACTCCGGAATTGCAGGCGCAGGAGCAGCGTCTACGCGAACAGATCGAACGCAACAACTGAAATCCAACCCCAAGCAGCAGGAGCAGGACGATGAAATTGATTCCGTTTTTGGGCTTCAATGGCCAGACCCACGAGGCGATGGCGTTCTACGCCAAGGCCCTGGGGGGCACGGTGGTGTCGGAAATGAAGTACGGCGACATGCCGCCGAGTCCGGACATGGATGCGGAAGGCTGTGGTGGGTTCATGCCGCAACCGGAGCAGATCGCGCATTGCCAGGTCGAGGCTGGCGGGGCAACGCTGATGGCCGCCGATGGCCCGCAAGGTGCCGGTGCCAGCGCCACCACCATCAATGTCGACGTGGACAGCATCGAGGAAGCCGAGCGCGTGTTCGCGGCCCTGGCCGAAGGTGGGCAGGTGCAGATGGCGCTGGCGGAAACCTTCTGGGCACACCGTTGGGGCATGTTGCTGGACCGCTACGGCAAGCCGTGGATGGTCAACTGCATGAAGCCGATGCCGGCGGAGGGTTGAGGCATGAGCAATCCGCAGATGATCTTCGTCAATCTCCCGGTGCGCGACCTGCAGGCGTCGAGGACGTTCTTCGACGCGCTGGGCTACAGCTTCAACCCGCAATTCAGCGATGACAATGCCGCCTGCATGGTGATCAGCGACAGCATCTTCGTGATGTTGCTGGTGGAGCCGTTCTTCAAGACGTTCACCACCAAACCGCTGAGCGACGCACGCAAGCAGACCGAGGTGATCACCTGCCTGTCTGCGGCCAGCAGGCCCGCGGTTGATGAACTGGTGGACAAGGCCTTGGCCGCCGGCGCCAGCGAGCCGATGCCGGCCCGTGACTACGGTTTCATGTACCAGCGCGGCTTCGCCGATCTTGACGGCCACCTGTGGGAAATCGCCCATATGGATGGCGAGCCGGGCCAATAACCAGGAGACGAACATGGCTTACGTGGACGGATATGTATTGCCGGTACCCAGCGCCAGGCTGGACGACTACAAGCGCATGGCGCGCAAGGCTGGCAAGGTGTGGAAAGAGCATGGCGCCCTCGCTTACGTCGAAGCGGTGGCGGAGGATGTGAAGCCGGGCAAGCGCACCTCGTTTCCGCAGGCGGTGAAGTTGAAGGAGGATGAGGTGGTGATATTCGCCTACGTGGTGTTTCGCTCGCGCGCTCACCGCGACAAGGTCAATGCCAAGGCGATGGCCGATCCACGTTTGGCCGGCATGGGGCCGAAGGACATGCCGTTCGATGGCAAGCGCATGTTCTGGGGCGGATTCACGCCGTTCGTGCAGTTGTGAGGCTGCCTCCCTCCCTTGCGCCGGAGGTGGAGGGGAGGGCTGGGGAGGGGTTGGCTTTTCGCATCACTGGAGCAGGCCCCTGCCGAGCATGGCTCGGCACTACCGCCGGTCCTGCATATGCGCTGCTTGCTTGCAGCAATCGCACCGCGATGCTGTGATCACGCCCTATGACCGATCCACACCTGCAACGACTGCTGGACACCCTTTGGCGCATGGAATCGCCGCGCCTGGTTGCACGCCTTGCGCGCATGCTGGGTGACCTCGACAGCGCCGAGGAACTGGCCCAGGACGCGCTGGTTGCGGCCCTGGAACATTGGCCAAAACAGGGAATTCCGGACAATCCTGCCGCCTGGCTGATGGCCACCGCGCAGCGGCGGGCCATCGATCGGCTGCGGCAACGGCGCCTGCATGCGCAGCGGCAGGCGCAGATCATCGACGAACAGCAGGACTACAGCATGGGCGCGGACCCGTCCGACCATCTGGACGACATCGGTGATGACCTGCTGCGGCTGGTGTTCGTCGCCTGCCATCCCGAATTGCCTGCCGATGCGCGGGTCGCGCTGACCCTGCGCCTGCTCTGTGGCTTGAGCACCACCGAGATCGCCCGTGCTTATCTGGTTCCAGAACCCACCATCGCCCAGCGCATCGTCCGCGCCAAGCGGCTGTTGGCCGAGCGCAAGGTGCCGTTCGAAGTGCCGCGCCTGCAGGAACTGTCCGCACGCTTGCAGTCGGTGCTGGATGTGGTCTATCTGGTTTTCAACGAGGGCTACGCGGCCAGTAGCGGTGAAGATTGGATGCGACCGGCGCTCTGCGAAGAGGCGTTGCGCTTGTGCCGCGTGTTGGCCGGGTTGATGCCCGATACGGTGCCTGTGCTCGGCCTGCTGGCGTTGATGGAGCTCCAGGCCTCGCGCCTGCGAGCGCGAACTGCGGCGGATGGTTCGGCGGTGCTGTTGCTGGAGCAGGATCGCAGCCGTTGGGATTGGTTGCAGATCGCACGCGGGCAGGCGCTGCTGGATCAGGCCCTGGCACTGGGTGGTGGTAATGACGCCTACGTGTTGCAGGCTGCCATCGCCGCCTGTCACGCGCGTGCGCGTCAGGCCGTGCAGACCGATTGGCAGGCCATCGCTGCCTGTTATGCGCGCTTGGTGGAGGTGATGCCCTCGCCGGTGGTGGAACTCAATCGCGTGGTCGCGGTGGCACAGGCCCAGGGCGTGGCCGCGGCATGGCCGCTGTTGCAGCAACTCATCGATGATCCACAGCTGCGCGCCTATGCACCGTTGCAGGCCGTGCGTGGTGAATTGCTCGCGCAGCGCGGACAGCTGCGCGAGGCCAAGGACGCCTTTCAACAGGCAGCAGCGATGACATCCAACCTGCGCGAGCGCAGTGCATTGTTGCAACGGGCGGAACGACTTTAGCGCGCATTGCCGACAGCGCCAGAGCCGCGACATGTCGCAGTTTCATGCGGCTGTTTTCCTGCTGCACCGCGGGCTGTGTCCACGCGTATTGCTGCCAGGCCAACAGAATATTCAGCAGGGCGCGCCACGCGCAAGGGCGTGGCGTGCGTCGAACTGTATCCAGTTTGGTGTGCGGCAAAGCCTCAACTTATGTTGATTGGCGATGCCGGTGTGCAACCTATATTTCCTGTGCTTCAAAAAGTGTTGGCCTTGCAACACGGCTGGCTTGCTTCGCTTCCTTCATGGGGTGCAGGATGAAAATGGAAAGGGTCTGCAACAGGATCGCCAAACGTACGCTGACGGCGGCGCTGGGCATCTGCATTGTTGGTGCGGTACACGCACAAAGTACGACCGGTGCAATATCGGGTTCGGTGCCAGCCGGCGCGCGGGTCACGATCACCAGCAACAGTGGCTTGAGTCGCAGCGTGATTGCCGATGACAAGGGACGGTACACCGTCAGCAGCCTGCCGGTGGGCCCCTATACCGTGGAGGTGGGCGAAGGGCGTCGCGATGTCGTGGTGACGGTAGGAGGAAACAGCAACGTTTCCTTTGCCGGTACCGGGGCGACGACCCTGGGTACGATCAATGTCACTGCATCGGCGGCCGACAGCATCGATGTACGCTCGGTGTCGACCAATACCGTGATGACGGCGCAGGAAATACAGCGTTTGCCGCTGGCGCGCACGGCGGAATCCATTGCCTTGTTGGCCCCGGGTGCGGTTGCGGGAAACCCGGTCTTCTTTGGTAGCGCCGTCTCCCTGGGAGGCGCCAGCGTCGCCGAGAACGCGTACTACATCAACGGGTTCTTTACCGGCAATCCAATGACCAACGTGGGGGGCTACACGCTGCCTTACGGCTCGATCGAGCAGCAGGAAACCTATACCGGTGGCTACAGCGCGAAGTACGGCCGATCCGATGGTGGCGTGCTCAACCAGATTGGCAAGAGCGGCAGCAATGACTTCCACTTTGGCGCGCAGGTCACTTGGACGCCAAGGGGCTTGCGTGCAGGTACACCGGACCGGCACCTGCCCAATGATGCGCTGCCCGAGGGATATGCGTACCAGGACGACACCCTGGTTGGACGCCTGTTCAGCCGTGGTGACAGGAATGAAAGCTGGGGCGAAACCTATAGTGCCTATGTCAGCGGTCCTTTGCTCAGGGATCGGCTGTTCGGCTTTGTATCGCTGGAGCAGGAGCGAACCGAAACCAAGGCATACCCGACTGTCCTGGGGGTCCCGCAGAGCCTGCACGACACCACCAAGAATCCCAAGCTCTACGCGAAGTTGAACTGGAACATCAACGACAGCAACCTGCTGGAACTGACCTACATGGCGCAGCGCAAGCGCTACCAGGGAGACTACTACGCGTACGACTTCGCCGAAGATGTGGAAGGCGAAGGCAATGGCTCCAGCCCGAACGAGGTGAAGGAGAACAACGAGTTTTCCATCATCAAGTACACCGGCTATCTCACCGATACGCTCACCCTCAATGCGATGTACGGTCATTCGCGGTTGCGCTACAGCAGCGTTCCAACGCTCACCGGCTTCGATCATGTCTCCAGCGCCAGTCTGCAGGATCCGGCGTACTGGCCGGCCGGTACGCCGGCCAGCGGCATCACCAATCCGCAGGCGGCCAGCAATGGTACGCCGGGCGCGGACGACTATGGCGACGGCCTGCGCCTGGAGCTGGAGTGGGTGTTGGGCAGGCACACCTTGACCGGCGGCATCGACAACCAGAAGTTCGAGGCCAAGAACGAAGGTGTCGACATGTTGATCGATCGCTGGATCTACCACAGCACCAATGCGCCGGATCGGGCGGTGAACGCGGCGCTGGACGTTGGTGCACCGGGCTCCCGCTACTTCGTCCGCAAATACATCTACAGCAATTCCACCAGCATGTCGCTGGAGCAGAAGGGCTGGTATCTGGAGGACAAATGGCAGGTAACCGACAATCTGCTGCTGTCGCTGGGCATTCGCAACGACCAGTTCACCAACAAGAACAACACCGGTGCAGCGTATGTGGATACCGGTGATCAATGGGCGCCGAGGCTGGGCTTCAGCTGGGACGTCTTCGGTGATGCCTCCTTCAAGTTGTTCGGCAACGCGGGCCGTTACTACCTGGCATTGCCGCAGGCAGTCGCAGTTCGCGGCGCTTCATCCTCAACCTTCACCAGCGAGTACTTCACCTATACCGGCATCGACGCCAATGGCGTGCCAACCGGGCTGGAGCCTATCCTGAATCTGGCTGGCACTGCAGCCGCCGGACCGGTGTCCTCCAACCACGAAACCGGCCAGCCGAAAGATGCCGGCAGCTTTGCGCCCACCGACTTGAAGTCCTCCTACCAGGATGAATTCATCGTCGGCTTCCAGGCCCGCTTGAACGAAAACTGGAGCTATGGCGCAAAGGCCACTTACCGTGACCTCAAGTCGGCGATGGACGATACCTGTGATTCGGCCGCCATGGCAGCCAAACTGGAGAAGATGGGTATTGACGCATCGACGGTCGCCATTCCCGGTTCGGAGGGACTCGATGGTGGCTGCTTCATTGTCAACGTGGGTGACAGCAACACATTCCGCTTCGCCAACAAGGACGGCAATGGTTACACCTCGTTCCGCATGACGCCACAGGACTGGGGCTGGACGGTGCCGATGAAGCGCACCTACAAGGCGATCGACCTCTTCCTGGAACACCCGTTCAACGGCAAATGGGAGGCTCGCATCGATTACACCCTGAGCAAGAGCGAAGGCAACATGGAAGGGCCGGCGAACTCGGATTCCGGCCAGGGTTCGGCATCGCATGACAATGGCGTATCGACCAGCGTGAACTGGGATGGGCCTGCTTTCATGTTCCACTCGATGGGGTATCTGCCCAATGACCGTCGGCACCAGATCAAGGCGCGTGGCAGTTATGCCATCACACCGGAATGGATGGTCAGCGCCAATGTGAGCATGCAGTCGGGCATGCCGATCACCTGCTGGGGGTTCCTCAATGACCAGGGCGGGGACCCGGCGGTGAATGAAACCGATCCGGTGGGCTACGGCGGTTCCTTCTACCACACCTGCTTTGGCAAGGCGTCTCCGCCGGGCCAGCGGTACACGCCCTGGACCAGTCGCCTGGATATGGGGGTCCGCTACAGGCCGGCGTTCGCCGATGGCAAGCTGGCGGTGTCGCTGGATGTATTCAATCTGTTCAACCAGCGCAAACCCACCGCAATTGATGGCGCAAGCGAAGGAGAGATCGCAACCGTCAGTAACACCTACAACCTGCCCTTGCGATTCGCCACGCCCCGTTATGTGACGATGAGCCTGGCCTACGACTGGTAAGCCGATCGGCAGGTGGAAGGACAGCGGTCCGGGTTCCGTGAGACGCCCGGGCTGTGTCTGCTGTCAACCCTGCAACAGGGCACTGCACACGGACGCGCGCAGCTGGCTACACTCCGGGAGTTGCCTTATCACTGGAGTACCGCGTGAAACGAGTCGTGATCAGCCTGTTGGCGATGTCCGTGTCCACCGCCCTGATGGCCGCCCCGCCCAAGTTCGACGGCGCCCGCATCTCGGCCGACGTCAAGGAGCTGTCCTCCGACGCCTATGAAGGCCGTTCGCCAGCGACCGCAGGCGAGGACAAGACCATCGCGTTCCTGAGCAGGCAGTTCGCCGCTGCCGGCATGCAGCCCGGCGGCGACCTGAAGGACGGCCAGCGCCTGTGGACCCAGGCGGTGCCGCTGCTCAAGGGCGACATCGTTGGCAAGCCGGCGTTGTCGCTGAGCAGCCAGGGCAAGCCACAGAACCTGACCCAGGGCCAGGAGATCGCCGTGCGCGCGGCCATGAACGGTGCCAGCGCGGTGGATATCAGCAATGCACCGCTGGTGTTCCTGGGCTATGGCGTCAAGGCGCCGGAGCGCAACTGGGACGACTTCAAGGGCGTGGACCTGAAGGGCAAGATCGCCGTGGTGCTGATCAACGACCCGGATTTCGAGACCGGTAGCGGTGACTTCGACGGCAAGGGCATGACCTATTACGGGCGCTGGACCTACAAGTACGAAGAGGGCGCGCGCCAGGGCGCCGCCGGCGTGCTGATCGTCCATGAGACCGCACCGGCCTCCTATGGTTGGGCGACGGTGGCCGGCTCCAATACCAACACCATGTTCGACGTGGTCCGGCAGAACCCGGCCGAGGCGCACCCGGCGCTGGAAGGCTGGATCCAGCGCGACCTGGCGGTGGAGCTGTTCAAGCGCGCCGGGCTGGATTTCGAAACGCTGAAGAAGCAGGCGCAGTCGCGCGATTTCCAGCCGGTAGAGCTGAAGGGCGAAACCTTCTCGGCCAACTACCAGGTCAAGACCGAGGTGATCACCTCGCACAACGTGGTCGCGCGCCTGGAAGGCAGTACCCATCCGGACGAGACCATCATCTATTCCGGCCATTGGGACCACATCGGCGTGGGTGAGCCGGATGCACGCGGCGACCGCATCTTCAACGGCGCAATGGACAATGCTTCCGGCACCGCTGCGCTGGTCGAGCTGGCGCGTGGGTTTGCCACCCAGCCCAAGCCGCAGCGCTCGGTGGTGTTCCTGGCGGTGACCGCCGAGGAAAAGGGCTTGCTGGGCTCGGAGTACTACGCCAGCAATCCGCTGTATCCGCTGGCCAAGACAGTGGCGGTGATCAATATGGACGGCATGTCGCCGTACAGCCCGTCGCGTGATTTCGGCATCTATGGCTCGGCCAAGGTGGAGCTGCTGGACCAGCTCAAGGACGTGGCCAAGGGTTGGGACATTCGCTACACCCCGGATACCAAGCCGGAAGCCGGCCTGTTCTTCCGCTCCGATCACTTCCCGTTCGCCAAGCGCGGCGTGCCGGCGCTGTCGTATGGCGCGGGGCAGGACTGGATCGACGGCGGCGTCGCCGCTGGCAAGAAGGCCTCCGACGAGTACACCGCCAAGCGCTATCACCAGCAGGGTGACGAATGGCAGGCCGATTGGACCTTCGCCGGCGCCGCGCGCGACCTGGAAGTGCTCTATACCTTGGGCGAGAAGCTGGCCAACTCACGTGACTGGCCGAACTGGAGCCCGGAAGAGAGTTTCCGCGCGACGCGCGATGCGAGTGCGGCAGAGCGCAAGTAAGGCTTGAAGGCTTGAAGGTTTGAAGGCTTGAGGCTTTGAAGGCTTTGAAGCCCCTCTCCCGCTCGCGGGGTGAGAGGTGCAGGGTGCGAACCACAGGTTCGCTGCTCATCGAACGCCCTTGCGCCAGCGCAAGGGCCGGGGCGCGGAGCGGGGGTTGGGGTGAGGGCAGCTTCTGCGCAGCGCAGCCGTGCCTTCGGGCGTCATCGGTAATGCCCCTGCCGAGCATGGCTCGGCACTACAAGCCCCTCTCCCACCGGGAGAGGGGTTGGGGTGAGGGCCGGGGGCCCACAGATACCTGCTGCCCCTCAGAATCCTCTCACAGCACCATCAAGGACGACCCATGACAAAGACCCGCGCTTGCCGCGCAATCCTGTGCCTGGCGGGCATGACCTCACCGTTGTGGGCGAACGCTGTGCCCTTGCCGACCAACTGGCAAATGCTGCCAACATCCCAGCAGGAGACAGAGAAAGGCCTGCCCTCGGCCTTGCAGGCGCCCCTGCTGGCAAAGAACCAACGCTCGCTGCCGCAGGTTGAGTTGCTGGTCGCTTTACCGTTCGATCAGGTGCTGCCGGTGGTGCAGGCCAGCCTGGCACCACTGGGCAAATTCAATGCGCCAGTACAGCGCACCCGCGTGGCCTACATGGATCACGGCTGGGGCAATGTGCTGATCGCGCGCCGCCCGGAATTGAAGGCCGAGTTCATCCGTCGCTACCGCATGCCTGCGTTGCAAGCGGCGGTGGAGCAGGGCGCCCTGCTGGCCGAGGAACTGCCGCTGCGCGAGCAGCGCCTGCAGCGCGATGCCACGGTCGATGCGATGAGCGACAAGCTGGCCGAACTGCAGGGCAGCTTCGCCAGCTGGCAGGCCAGTGCCGAGCAGAAGCACGGTGTGCTCGGGCGCGCCAAAAGCACGATCGAAGTGCGGGTGATGCAGGTCGACGAAGCGCTGGGCAAACCGGCCACGGCAATCAGCTTGAGCCGAACCGACGACTGGCCAAATCCGAACGGTGGCATCGTCGACCAGCTGCGCGAGTTCAATGTGATGGGCGGTGGGCCCTCGCCACGTCTGAGCCGCCGTCGCGTGCCGGAGGCGGTGTTCACGCCGGTGTACGACGCCGTGCGTACGCTGCCCGGTGCAGCCCTGCAGATCGGGGTCGGCGCCAGTGATTGGCAGCTGCCGGCGCAGGCAGACGCCCGCATCGTCGAACCGACCTTGACGGCACCGGGCGGCAACAAGGACGCGACCGCAGCGCAACGTCTGCTGCCCTTCGGCAGTGGCGACTACTACGACATGCGGCCATTGGCCGATGGCAGCGTACTGTTGCTCAGCAGTTATCCCGAGGCCTTGTGGCGTTGGGCGCCGGGAATGGGCGACAAGCCGGCGCGCCTGTGGCAGGCCAGCGCCGATGCGGGTCGCGCCGGCTTGAGCGTGGACCCGCAGGGTCGCACCGCCTGGCTGGCGATACAGCAGCAGATCGTGGAGTACAGCCTGGACCAGCAGCGTGCGCTCGCGCATCCGCTGCGTTGGGCGGCCGGTGTACGTCAACCGATCAGCGGCGGCTGGAAATGGACGCATGACATGCAGGGCAGGCCGGTGCCGTACGACCATGCCCTGGACGGTGGCGGTGCGATCCGCGATGTGCTGCGTGTACTGCAGCCGCAGGCGATGGCATCGGCCGATGGCGAGCCGTGGATCTATGCGCCGCGCTTCGATGCGCCCCGGCAAGGCGTGGTTGGCGGCTATCCGGGCAACGCGCTGGTCAAGCCGGTGCGCTGGGACGGACCGGGGCAGGGCTTCTGGATCGAAGACCCGGCAGGCTTGACCGAGCTGGATGGCACCACCGGGCGGGTCAAGCGCGTGCTGGCCTTGCCGCGCCGCTTCGGCAAGGTGGACGGCAACGATGACGCCGGCATGGCGCAGTGGGTGCCAGCGCCGCTGGGCTCGGCCAAAGGCGGATGGGTTGCGGTCGGCTTCGTGCTGATGGAAGGAAACCGGCGCGATCCGGGCATGCATGTGCTTGATCTGGCCAGCGGCAAGCCGCGGTATTCGTTGGCGTTGCCTGGGCTGAACGCATTGAATGCGGCAACCGCCTCCGCCGACGGTCGCCTGCTGGCCCTTGGCGGCAACGATGGCGGCACCCCGGTGCTGGCGGTGTGGAATCTCGAGTCGGGGCAGTCGCTGGCGTTGAATCCCAGCGGCTCTGCCTGCTGGGACCTGCGCCAGCTGCATTGGGCACCGCAGGGTGATGCGTTGATCGGCCTGTGCGGCGATGGCGTGGCGCGCTGGGCGCTGCCCGGCGAATGGCGGTCCAGGTAGTGCCGAGCCATGCTCGGCAGGGGCTCTACCGATAGATCCATGTAGTGCCGAGCCATGCTCGGCAGGGGCTC
>NZ_DAMBKV010000020.1:71132-71318 GCF_032066555.1 Stenotrophomonas sp. | reverse complement strand
CTGCACGAAAGGGAGGGAGCGATCTTGTAGTGCCGAGCCATGCTCGGCAGAAGCTCTCCCGGCAACGCCCCAGCCGAGCATGGCTCGGCTCTACCGCACGGCGAAGCGCCTTACCCCTCTCCAGCCCTCCTCTTCGCTGCACGAAAGGGAGGGAGCGATCTTGTAGTGCCGAGCCATGCTCGGCAG
>NZ_DAMBKV010000020.1:0-71032 GCF_032066555.1 Stenotrophomonas sp. | reverse complement strand
AAGCTTTCCCGGTAAGGCCCCAGCCGAGCATGGCTCGGCTCTACAGACGCGGCCTGCGTCCGCTAGACTTCTGCGTCGTTTCACCTGGACGCAACCATGACCGATCTGATCCCCGCCCTGCCCCAGCCCCGCATTCCGGTCGAGGGCGGCGGTACCTTCCCGGTACACCGCATCTACTGCGTCGGCCGTAACTTCGCTGACCATGCCCGCGAAATGGGCGCCGCCGTGCCCGCCGCCGCCGAACGTGGCCAGCCGATGTTCTTCATGAAGCCCGCCGATGCCATCGTGGTTGGCGATGCCCCCATTCCCTACCCGTCCGCCACCGCCGACCTGCACCACGAAGTGGAACTGGTGGTCGCACTGGGCAAGGACGCACCCGCCGGCGTGCTCGCCGTTGAGGACGCGATGGCGCTGGTGCTGGCCTACGGCGTCGGCCTGGACCTGACCCGCCGCGACCTGCAGGCCGCGGCCAAGGCCAAGGGCGGCCCCTGGGATATTGCCAAGGGCTTCGACCATTCCGCTCCGGTCAGCACGCTGGTACCGGCAGCGCAGGTCGGTGATCTCGAGCCGCTGGAACTCTCGCTGGAGATCAACGGCCAGCTGCGGCAGAGATCCACCTTGGACCAGATGATCTGGAACGTGCCGGATATCCTGCATGAGCTGTCCAAGCTCTACGCGCTGCGTGCAGGCGACCTGGTCTTCATGGGTACCCCGGCCGGTGTGGCCGCCCTGCAACGCGGCGATCGTTTCAGCGCCCGCCTAGGAAAAATCGCACAGCGCGATGGCGTGATCGCCTGATGACATCCACTGGAGTAGGCTGCGCCCACTCCCCCTCATGCACCTTTAGGAGAAACACATGGGAATGATCAGCGAGTTCAAGGAATTCGCCATGCGCGGCAACGTCATCGACCTGGCGGTCGGTGTCGTCATCGGTGGCGCCTTCGGCAAAATCGTCACCTCGCTGGTGGACAAGGTGATCATGCCGCCGATCGGCTGGCTGATCGGCAATGTCGATTTCTCGGCATTGGCCTGGACGCTGGCGCCGGCCAAGATCGGCGCCGATGGCAAGGAAATCCCCGCCGTGGTGATCGGCTATGGCGATTTCATCAACACGCTGATCCAATTCATCATCGTCGCCTTCGCGATCTTCATGCTGGTCAAGGTCGTCAACAAACTCTCGCGCAAGAAGGAAGAGGCGCCGGCCGCCCCGGCCGAGCCGAGCGAGGAAGTGCTGCTGCTGCGTGAAATCCGCGACAGCCTCAACAAGCACTGATACAGGCGCAGGCCTGCGCTACACCACAACGGCCGGGCAAGAGCCCGGCCGTTGTCATTGCAGCCTTCAGAACGAAAGCGCCATCGACACCTGCGGGCTGACATAGGTGGCGCTGTTGCGCCCGCCAGGCAGCGATGCCTGCACGCCAACGAGGAAACCCAGTTGGTCGCTGACGTTGTATTCCACTGCCGGCGCGATGCTGTAGCTGCGGCTCGCGCGATCACGCCGATGGATACGCTGGCGCTGACCGTCCTCCACCACCACCGTGCCGTCCACCGCATTGCCGGACTGATGGCTGGCGCTCAGGTCCAAGGCCAGCGCCCAATGCACGTCGATGCTGTACTCCAGGCCCAAGCCCGCGCCCACCGCAGACCCGGGACGCACCTGGCCACGAAAGCCCTGCCCGGTACCGTAAACACTGCGGCCGGTAAGGCTTACATCACGCGGCGACGGACTCCAGCGCGCCTGCCAGCGCCAACGCAATGGCCGTCCGTTCGGCAACCAATGGTAGGCCTGTCCAAGCAGCGATAACGTGCTGCGATAGGCGCCACTGCCCTGCCCGTTGAGCAGGTTGTCGCCGAGCCGGTCATGGCGACCGGTTGGCAGCGCCTGACCCCACATCACCGCAAGCGCGGACTTGCCGGTAAGCGGGTCCCCTTCGCGGAACAGATAGCGCAGGCGTAGCGCGCTGTCCGCCAGCCGGTAGCCATCGCTGTGCTGGCCGCCCTGGGTGCTGCGCGCACTGTCCATCACCAATTCTCCGGCCAGCCTGTCGGTGAGACCTGCGCTGAGCAGCACCGACAGCAAAGACGTATCGCTCGCATCGGCCAATGCATGGCGATGCCCCTTGTCGTCGTAGCGACCCGAACCATGCGTCTGCACCAGATAGGGCTGCAGGAAGAACTGCCCCTGCGGCAGGGTCGAAGGCGACGGGGTCAGCAAGGGACCGGTGAAACGCACATCATCAAGTGAGTGTGCCTGTGCCCATGCCGCCGGCGCCACCATCGCCATCAACACCATCCCTGCAGCCCTGTTTCGCACTGTCATTACAACGTCCTGTTGAAACCACCCGATCGGTGGAAACGCAGGCTCTCCCGCGCCGCAGCAGCGGGGCCACAGGAAAACTCCCATTCACCCTGTAGCGTTTTCCACTGCGCTATCGGCCTAACTGAAGGTGATCAACAAGGCCATAGGGACTTCACTGAATCTGCCCCTGATGGTTGACCCATACCAACTGGCACATTCCCCTACTTCTGCTCACTGTTACCCTGATAGTTCAATCCACCGTGGAACCGACCATGCGCCGCCGTGCCCTTGCTCTTGCCATCGTGCTGTTCTGCACTTCTGCTGCTGCCACTGCTGCCCCCACCCATATTCCGGACCAGGCGCTGGCGCAGGCCGCGCAATTGCGAACGCAGGCGCTGGCTGACAACACCGGCTGGCAGGTGGTGGAATCACTGACCACCGAGGTTGGCCCGCGTATGGCCGGCAGCGAAGCTGATGCACGCGCGGTGGAATGGGCCAAGGCCAAGTTCAAGCAGCTGGGTTTCGACAAGGTGTGGACCGAGCCGGTCACCTTCCCCAAGTGGGAGCGCCGCAGCGAACATGCCGCCGTGCTCGGCGCCAACCCACAGCCGCTGACCATCACTGCACTGGGTGGCAGCCCGGCCGGTACGGTGGAAGCCGAAGTGGTGCGCTTTGATGGCCTGGATGCACTGAAAGCAGCACCGGAAGGCTCGCTGGCCGGCAAGATCGCCTATGTCGACTTCACCATGACCCGCAAGCGCGATGGCGCTGACTACGGCATCGGCGGCAGTGTACGCAGCCGTGGCCCGTCCGAAGCGATCCGCAAGGGTGCGGTGGGTTTCATCATGCGCTCGGCTGGCACTGATTCGCACCGCATGCCGCATACCGGCATTACCCGTTACGACGAAGGCCTGACCCCGGTGCCGTCGGCCGCGCTGTCCGGCCCGGATGCCGACCAGCTCAACCGTCTGGTCGCGCGCGGTCCCACCCGCATCCGCATCGCGCTGGATTGCGGCTGGGATGGCAGCTACACCTCGCAGAACGTGATCGGTGAAATCACCGGCCGCAGCCTGCCCAAGGAAGTGGTGGTGATCGGTGGTCACCTGGATTCCTGGGACCTGGGCACCGGTGCCATCGATGATGGTGCCGGCGTCGGCATCACCATGGCCGCCGGTCATCTGATCGGCCAGCTCAAGCAGGCGCCGAAGCGCACCATCCGCGTCATCGCCTTTGCCAACGAGGAACAGGGCCTGCACGGCGGCAAGGCCTATGCTGCCGCGCGCGTGGCCGCAGGCGAGATCGTGCAGCAGCACATCGCTGCCGAGAGCGACTTCGGCGCAGGCCGCATCTATGCCTTCAACACCGGTTCGGGTAACCCGGCAGAATCGCGTGAGGCTACACGCCAGATCGGCGAGGCGCTGGCCCCGCTGGGCATCGAATACCGTGCCAACGAAGGCGGCCCCGGCCCGGATGTCGGCCCGCTGGCGGCCAAGGGCGGTGCCTGGGCGTGGTTGGCGCAGGACGGGACCGATTACTTCGATCTGCACCATACCCCGGACGACACCCTCGACAAGATCGACCCGAAGGCACTGGCGCAGAACGTGGCCGCCTACACCGTGTTTGCCTATCTGGCCGCCGAATCGGAAGGCAGCTTCGGCAGCGAGGCCAAGGAAGTGGTGCCGCCGAAGGAATGAGGTCGGCAGGCAATGACGACAAAGGCGCCGCAAGGCGCCTTTGTTTTGTAGTGCCGAGCCATGCTCGGCAACGGGGCTTTGCCGGTAGGGCTTCTGCCGAGCATGGCTCGGCACTACAGGGGCTTTTTGCATTGCGGGTGGAGCCCATGACGACAAAGGCGCCGCAAGGCGCCTTTGTTTTTTGTAGTGCCGAGCCGTGCTCGGCAATGGGGCTTTACCGGTAAGGCCTCTGCCGAGCATGGCTCGGCACTACGGGGGCTTTTTGCAATGCTGGTGGAGCCCATGACGACAAAGGCGCCGCAAGGCGCCTTTGCTTTTTGTAGTGCCGAGCCATGCTCGGCAACGGGGCTTTACCTGTAAGGCCTCTGCCGAGCATGGCTCGGCACTACAGGGGCTTTTTGCATTGCGGGTGGAGTCCATGACGACAAAGGCGCCACAAGGCGCCTTTGTTTTGTAGTGCCGAGCCATGCTCGGCAACGGGGCTTTACCGGTAAGGCCTCTGCCGAGCATGGCTCGGCACTACAGTGCGGTTCAACCTTGCTGGCGGCTCTTCCAACTGGCCAGGAAAACCGCCGTTGCCGAAGCCACGTTGAGGCTCTCCACCGCGCCGCTGCCCGGGATCGACAGGCGCAGGTCACAGCTTTGTGCGAACCCGCGGTCCATGCCTTCGCTTTCCGCTCCCATCACGTAAACCATCCGGTCCGGCAGCGCAGTAGTGAACACGTTGTCGCCGCCTTCAACCAGCGTCGCCGCCAATCCGAAACCGGCATCACGCAGCTGCGCAACGGCCTGCGGCAGGGCCGGCAGGCGCACCAGCGGCACCGACTCGGCGCCGCCTTCGGCCACGCGCGCGGCCGAACCGGACAGCGCCAGCGTGGACTCCGCCGGCAGCAGGATCGCGCCAACACCGAAATGCGCAGCCGAACGCAGGATCGCACCGAAGTTGTGCGGGTTGCCCACGCCGTCCAGCCACAGCGCCAGCACCGGGCCGTCCTGCAGTGAAGCCAGCCAGGTGGCCAGCGGCAACGGTTCCTGCTTCAACACATCGGCGACCACACCTTCGTGATGGGTGGTGGCAGCCAGCTTGTTCAGGTCACCATCGCCGACCACGCGGTAACCCACGCGGTTGGCCACGCACCATTTCAGCATCGGCTGCAGGCGCGGGATCATGTCCTCGGCCAGGTACAGCTTGCGCAGCGACTGCGGGCGCTTGGCGAACATCGCCTGCACGGCATTGACACCGTACAGGCGCAGCTCGTCGCCGCCGCGTACCGGGACACCGTCGCCTTCGCGCGTGGCGGCAGGTGCCGCCGGGGTTGCACGCGGCGGTCGCGAGGAGGGACGACGGTTGTTCCAGGGGTTGCTCACAGCGGTTCCTTTGAATTACTTGTTGCCACGCCAGAAGTCGGCGTTCTTGATGCCCAATGCGTCAGGGTCGAAGACCGGGTCCAGGCCCAGCTTCTTCTGCCGCTCGTAGTCGCGCAGCGCCAGCATGGCCGGCTTCTGCAGGATCAGGATGGCGATCACGTTCAGCCACGCCATCAGACCCACGCCGATATCACCCAGCGCCCAGGCCATTTTCGCATTGTGGTAGGCGCCAAACACCACCATGCCCATGATGCCCAGGCGCAGCACCAGCATCGCCGCCGGATGGGTGCGGTTGCTGCCGGCCAGATAGGTCAGGTTGGTTTCGGCCATGTAGTAGTAGGCCATGATGGTGGTGAAGGCGAAGAAGAACAGCGCCAGTGCCACAAAGCCCGCGCCCCAGCCCGGCAGCACCGACTCCACCGCCGCCTGGGTGAACAGCGCGCCCTCGGACGGCTGTACGCCGGGGACGCCGGTGATGATGGCTTCCAGCTTGGTCACGCCACCTTCGGTGACTTCGCGGAACACGTTGTACATTCCGGTGGACAGCACCAGGAACGCGGTCGAGGTACACACCAGCATGGTGTCGAAGTAGATGGCGAAGGCCTGCACATAACCTTGCTTGGCCGGGTGCGAGACCTCGGCGGCGGCAGCCGCGTGCGGGCCGGTGCCCTGGCCGGCTTCGTTGGCGTAGATGCCACGCTTCACGCCCCAGGCAATGGCCTGGCCGATGATGCCGCCAAACGCTGCATGGGCACCGAAGGCACTGGAGAAGATGTCGGCGAACATCGTCGGCACCTTGCTGGCATTGAGCATCATCACCACGATCGCCATCAGGATGAAGCCCAGCGCCATGAACGGCACGATCACCTCGGCGAAGCTGGCAATGCGCTTGACGCCGCCGAAGATGATGATGCCCAGCAGCAGCGCCACGCTCAGGCCGATCCACAGCTTCATGCTGGCAGCGCCGCCGACCGATGCACAGGCATCGGCGCCGGTGCACAGCACGTTGACCGCGCTGTCGGCGATGGCATTGGCCTGTACGCCCGGCAGCAGGAAGCCGGCGGCGATCACGGTGGCGACGGCAAACACCGCCGCATACCACTTCAGGCCCATGGCCTTTTCGATGTAATAGGCCGGGCCACCGCGATAGCGGCCTTCGGCATCCTTGGTCTTGTAGATCTGCGCCAGGGTCGATTCCACATAGGACGTGGAGGCGCCGAGGAAGCCCATCACCCACATCCAGAAGATCGCGCCCGGGCCGCCGTAGGCAATGGCCGTGGCCACGCCGGCGATGTTGCCGATACCCATGCGACCGGCCATCGACATGGCCAGGGCCTGGAAGGAAGACACGCCGGCGTCGGACTTCTCACCGCGTACCGTCAGCCGGCACATCTCGGCAAAACCACGGATCTGCATGAAACGCGTGCGCAGGCTGAACCACAGGCCGGCGCCCAGACACATGAAAATGAGCGCATTGCTCCAGATGATGCCGTTTACGTATTCGACGATGGATTCCACGTAATTCCCCGGAAAGCTGAAAGGTAGCCAAAGCCCGGAATCCCGGGGCTGGCCGATTTTTCCACGATTAGACCCGGTTGTGCAGGGCCGTCACGCCAAAAGCGGCAAAGTCCTAAGCCGCGCGAAACAACGCATGTCGTGCAGCTGGCCGTCCTTGAACACCGATTGCCGCTCGGTGCCTTCCTCGTTGAATCCGTTCTTCAACAGCACCCGCGCCGAACGCGGATTGCTGGCCATCACCTGCGCGGACAGCCGCGCCAGGCCAAGCTCTTCCATCACCCAGGGGGCATAGGCAGCGACCACCTCGGTCATCAGGCCCTGGCCCCAATGGCGCTGCCCCAGCCAATAGCCCAGCGCTGCCGAATAGCGGCGCTCGTTGCGGCCCTGGCTGACGCCGATGCCGCCGCAGGCGTGGCCATCGATGACCAGGGCAAACACGCTGCGATCCAGTTCGATCACTTCGCCGGCCAGGAAGGCCAGCGCATCGGCGCGGGTATAGGGATAGGGAAAGCGTGTGCTCAGCCCCCGCGATACCGCCGCATCGTTGGCGTGGGCCAGCAGCGTGTCCACGTCCCCGGGCTGCCAGGGACGCAACTGGACACGGCCGCCGGCCAGCAACTCACGCATGGCCGCCCACCGACGGGGTCTCCGCCTCAAGCCGGTTCAGCGCGTTGGCCACGGTTTCCGGCGACTTGGTGTACGGCGCCAGCAGCGCATAGAACGCCGGCACCACGAACAGCGACAGGAAGGTGGACACGCTGACGCCGAAGATCACCACGATGCCGATGGTGGCACGGCTGGCTGAACCGGGGCCGCCAGCGACCACCAGCGGGATGGCGCCCACCACGGTGGCGATCGAGGTCATCAGGATCGGCCGCAGGCGCACCATCGACGATTCGACGATGGCCTGGTGCACGCTGCGCCCTTCATCCCGCAGCTGGTTGGCGAACTCGACGATCAGGATGCCGTTCTTTGCCGCCAGGCCCACCAGCATGACGATGCCGATCTGGCTGAACAGGTTGAGCGTGCCACCACTCAGGTACAGGCCAACAAAGGCGCCAAGCACGCCCAGCGGCACGGTCAGCATGATCACCAGCGGATGGATGAAGCTCTCGAACTGCGCGGCCAGCACCAGATACACCACCAGCAGTGCCATCGCGAAGGTCAACAGCACCGCACCACCCGCGCTCTGGTATTCACGCGATTCGCCCTTCCAGTCGATCTGCGCGTACTCGGGCAGCTCTTCGGCGGCCACCTGCTGCGCCCAGGCAATGGTTTCGCCCAGAGTGTGGCCGGGCGCGACATTGGCGCTGATGGTGATCGAGCGCAGGCGGTTGAAGCGATTGAGGCTGCCGGCCTCGGCCACTTCGCTGAGCGTGACCAGGTTGGACAGCGGCACCAGTTCACCGGAGCGCGCGCGCACCTGGATGGCCGACAGGTCGGCCGGCGAGGCGCGGCCTTCACGGCCGGCCTGCACCAGTACGTCGTACTCCTCGCCGTTGTCGACGAAGGTGGTGACGCGGCGCGAGCCCATCATGGTTTCCAGCGCGCGGCCGATGTCGGTGACCGAGATGCCAAGGTCGGCCGCACGCTGGCGGTCGATGTTGACCCGCATCTGAGGCCGGGTTTCCTTGTAGTCCGAATCGGCGCCCACCAGGCCTGGATAGTCGGCCATGCGTGCCAGCAGGCGGTCACGCCACTGCGCGATCTCGGCGTACTCCGGGCCACCGAGCACGATCTGGAACGGCTGGCCCATGCTGCGGACCAGGCCGCCACCGACCATGGTGCGCACGCGCACGCCGCTGAGGTCGTTCAACTCCTTCTGCAGCGCGGTGGCCACGTCGCTGGTGGCCTCGCTGCGCTCACGCCAGGGCTGCAGGAACACGCTGATGCGGCCGGTATGCATTTCCTCGCTGTTGCCCCAACCGCCTGGCACACGCGGGTTGGCGCGGACAATCGGCTCCTCCGGGCCGACAAAGGCGGAGACGATCTTCTCCACCTGCTGTACCTGGCCGACGGTGTAATCGAAGCCTGCACCTTCCGGGCCGTCGATCATGATCTGGAACGAGCCCCGGTCCTCGGCCGGTGCCAGTTCCGACGGAATCAGCTTGAACAGGCCCCAGCTGGCACCCAGCGCGGCCAGCATCACCAGCCCGAACACCCAGCTGCGCTGCACATGCCGGTCCAGCACCCGCCCATACGCACCCGACAAGCGTTCCAGCTGGCGGTTGATGAAGCCATGCAGGCGGCTGACCTTCTGCTCGCTGTGCGGCTTGAGCAGCTTGGACGCCATCATCGGCGTCAGCGTCAACGCGACGAAGGCCGACAAGGCCACCGCCGCCGCCAGCGCTACCGCCAGCTCGCGGAACAACCGGCCGGTATTGCCCTCCAGGAAACCCACCGGCAGGAACACCGCCACCAGTACCGCGGTGGTCGCGATCACCGCGAACGCCACCTGCGCGGTGCCGCGCTTGGCGGCCACCAGTGGCGGCTCGCCCAGATCGATGCGGCGCTGCACGTTCTCGACCACGACGATGGCGTCATCCACCACCAGGCCGATACACAGCACCAGCGCCAGCAGGGTGAACAGGTTGATCGAGAAGCCAAACGCAAACAGCGCGATGAAGGCCGCGACCAGGCACACCGGCACCGTCACCGCCGGAATCAGTGCCGCGCGCAGGCTGCCCAGGAACAGCCAGATCACCACCAGCACCAGGATCATCGCTTCGACCAGGGTGGCGTAGACGCGCTCCACCGCCGCCTCGATGAAGGTGGTGTTGTCGAAGGCGACGAAGATCTGCGTGCCCTTGGGCAGGGTCTGGGCAATGCGCTCGGCCTCGGCGCGGGTGTCGCGCGCCACGTCCAGGGCATTGGCGGTGGAGGTCTTGACGATGCCCAGGCCGATGCCCGGCTCACCGTTGCTGCGGTAATAGGCACGGCGTTCGGACGAGGCCAGTTCCACCTTGGCCACATCGCCCAGGCGCACCACATAGCCGTCATTGCCCTTGCCCAGCGGAATGCTGGCAAAGTCGGCCGGGGCCACGTAGCTGCGCTCCACGCGCAGGGTGAAATCACGGTCGGCCGATTCGATGCGGCCGGCCGGCAATTCCACGTTCTCGTTGCGCAGCGCGGTTTCCACCTCGTTGACGGTCAGCCCGCGCGCGGCCAGCTGGTCGCGGTCCAGCCATACCCGCATGGCGTAGCGCTGGCGGCCGCCGATGCGTACCTGGGCCACGCCGTCGATGCTGGAGAAACGGTCCACCACATAGCGGTCGGCGTAGTCGCTGAGCTCCAGCGTGTCCATCGACGAGGACGCCATGTTGAACCAGATGATCGGGTCGGCATCGCTCTCGACCTTGGCGATTTCCGGCGGCCGCGCTTCTTCCGGCATGCGGTCGGCAACGCGGCTGACCGCGTCGCGCACGTCATTGGCGGCCGCTTCGATATCGCGGTTGGCGGTGAACTCGATGCTCACCGAGGCGCGACCGTTGGTGCTGCGCGCATTGATGGTGTCGATGCCTTCGATACCGGCCAGCGCGTCTTCCAGCACCTGGGTGACGCGGCTTTCGATCACCGCCGCCGAGGCGCCGGTGTAATCCACCGACACCGAGACGATGGGCGGATCGATGGCCGGCAGCTCGCGCAGGGTCAGGCGGTTGAACGACATGATGCCCAGTACCAGCAGCAACAGGCTCATCACCACGGCCAGTACCGGCCGCTTGATGGAAAGATCGGACAGCTTCATCCGGCGCTCGCCGTCTTGGCCGGGGCCGACGCTTCCGCAGCCTTCTCACCAGCGGCAGCCTCGGCGGCCTTGACCGGCTTCTCATCCTGGATGCGGATGCCCGGGCGCAGCTTGCCGGTGCCGTCCACCACGATGCGCTCGCCGGCCTTCAGGCCCTCGACGATCTCCACCACGCCCGCCCGGCGGGTGCCGGTCTTGACGTCGGCGCGCTCCACGCTTTCATCGTCCTTGACCCGGAACACATAGGAGTCGCGGCCCACCTGCACCACGGCGATCTCGGGGATCACCAGCGCGTCGCGCTCGGGGCGGTACAGGCGCACGTCCAGCAACATGCCCGGGCGCAGCGCGTGGTCGCCATTGTCGAAATCGGCACGCACGGTGATGGCGCGGCTGCCCGGGTCGACGCGGGCATCGATGGTGCTGACCGCACCTTCGAAATTGCGGCCCGGGTAGGCAATGCTGCTGCCGCTGACCTTGTCGCCGATCTGCAGCGAGGACAGCTGCGCTTCCGGCACCTGGAAGTCCACGTGCATGCGCGAGATGTCGTCCAGGGTGGCGATGGCGGTGGTCGGCGTGACCAGCGAGCCGGGGCTGACCTGGCGGATACCCAATACGCCAGCGAATGGCGCGCGTACCTGGCGGTCGACGATATCGGCGCGCATCTGCTGCACGCGGGCCTCGGCGGCATCGCGGATGGACTGCTGGGTGTCCAGGGTTGAATGGGCCACCAGCTGCTGCGCGGCCAGTTCACGCTGGCGCTTGTAGAGCCGGTCGGCCTCGGAGAAGGTAGCCTGGGCCTGGGCCAGGGCGGCCTGCTGGGCCTGGCCACGCAGGGTCACCAGCGGCGCACCGGCCGCGACCTGCTGGCCGCTTTCGAAATGCACCTTGTCGATGATCTCGCTGACCTTGGCGGTGACGATGATGGATTCGCGGGCCTTGGCGGTGCCATTGGCCTGCAGGGTATCGCTCCACGGCGCGGCTTTGACGACCTGGGTGGTGACCAGCACTGCGCCGGCGGCTTGCCGCGGCGCCTCGGGGTTCTTGCGGTTGCATCCGGCCAACGCCAGCGCCAAGACAGTGCCACCGGCAACGGTGGCGGCAAATCGCCCGAACATACAGAGTCCCATCTGATACACGATCAAGCAGTCTAGCGGTGTCAGATGACGCCCGGATGTGCCGTTAGGGGGGGAACGAAGCTGTTGTAGCGGTAGTGCCGAGCCATGCTCGGCAAGGGCCTGCACCGGGGTGGTCAAGAGCGAAAGCGCCAAAGCGCTTACCCCTCCCCAGCCCTCCCCTCCGCCTTCGGCGCAAGGGAGGGGGCGAAAGCTGCAAGGGCGGCCATGTCCGGGGCACTTCTCAGCCCTCCCCTCCGCCTTCGGCGCAAGGGAGGGGGCGAAAGCTGCAATTGCGACCCTATCCGGGGCACTTCTTCGCCCACCCCTCTGCCTTCGGCGCAAGCGAGGGGTAAAGACTGCAGTGCCTCCTATCAGCGCAGTGCCTGCAACACCTGCTCCACCATCGCCGGCACACTGTCGGTGTCCGCATGCAGATGCAGTTCGGGGTTCTCCGGGGCCTCATACGGGGAGTCGATGCCGGTGAAGTTGGGGATCTGCCCGGCACGTGCCTTGCGGTACAGGCCCTTCACATCGCGGGCCTCGGCTACTTCCAACGGCACGTCGACGAATACCTCGATGAACTCGCCATCCTCGAAGCGTTCGCGCGCCATCTGCCGCTCGGCGCGGAACGGCGAGATGAAGCTGACCAGCACCACCAGCCCGGCATCGGCCATCAGCCGCGCCACTTCGGCAACGCGGCGGATGTTCTCCACCCGGTCCTCGTCGGTGAAGCCGAGGTCGCGGTTCAGGCCATGGCGGACGTTGTCGCCGTCCAGCAGGAAGGTATGCACACCCTGCGCATGCAGGCGCTTCTCCACCTGGTTGGCGACGGTGGATTTGCCGGCACCGGACAGGCCGGTGAACCAGAGCACCCGCGGCTGCTGGCCCTTGATCCGCGCCCGCGCGGCCTTGTCCACGTCCAGGTGCTGCCAATGCACGTTGCCGGCACGGCGCAGGGCGAAGTCCAGGGTACCGGCGGCGACGGTGGCATTGGTCTGCCGGTCAATCAGGATGAAGCCGCCCAATGCGCGGTTCTGCGCATACGGGGCGAAGGCCACCGGCTCGTCCAGCGACAGGTTGCAGTAGCCAACCTCGTTCAACTCCAGGCGCTTGGCAGCCAGCCGTTCCTGGGTATTCACATCCACCCGGTGCTTGATCTCGCTGATATTGGCAGCCACCGTGCGGCTGCCGATCTGCAGCCAGTACGGACGGCCCGGCAACAACGCCGCGTCGTCCATCCACAGCACATGGGCAGCGAACTGGTCAGCCACTTCCGGCGGATCACCGGCAGCGGCAATCACGTCGCCGCGACTGACGTCGATTTCGTCCGTCAGGGTCAGGGTCACCGCCTGCCCGGTCGAGGCGACCGCCAGCGGGCCATCCGGGCCCAGCACCTGCTTGACCGTGGAACGGCGCGCCGACGGCAGCACCACCACCTCGTCGCCCACGCGCACCCGGCCGGCGGCAATGGTGCCGGCAAAGCCGCGGAAATCCTGGTTGGGCCGATTGACCCACTGCACCGGCAGGCGCAGGCCGCTGGCAGCGTCGTGCTCGCGCAGCTCGACCGTGTCCAGGTGCTCGATCAGGCTGGGGCCGCTGTACCAGGGCGTGGCCGCCGAGCGCGTGGACAGGTTCTGCCCTTCCAGCGCGGACAACGGAATGGCCTGCACGTTGGCAATGCCCAGCTGTGTGGCCAGCGCCCGGTACTCGGCCACGATGCGCTCGAACACCGCCTGGCCGTAGTCCACCAGATCCATCTTGTTGACCGCCAGCACCACCTGGCCGATACCCAGCAGGGAGATGATGTAGCTGTGCCGGTGGGTCTGGGTCAGCAGGCCCTTGCGCGCGTCCACCAGCACCACCGCCACGTCGGCAGTGGAGGCACCGGTGGCCATGTTGCGGGTGTACTGCTCATGGCCAGGGCAGTCGGCGACGATGTACTTGCGGCGGTCGGTATCGAAATAGCGGTAGGCCACGTCGATGGTGATGCCCTGCTCGCGCTCGGCGGCCAAGCCGTCCAGCAGCAGCGCATAGTCGATGCGCTCGCCCTGGGTGCCATGGCGGCGGCTGTCAGCCTCCAGCGCGGACAGCTGGTCATCGAACAGGCGCTTGCTTTCGTACAGCAGGCGCCCGATCAGGGTGCTCTTGCCGTCGTCCACGCTGCCGCAGGTGATGAAGCGCAGCAGCGGCTTGTCTTCGTGGGTCTTCAGATAGGTGGCGATATCGGAGGTGGCAGTCACGGCGCTCATCAGAAATACCCCTCCAGCTTCTTCTTCTCCATCGATGCGGACTGGTCATGGTCGATCAGCCGCCCCTGCCGCTCGGAGCTGGTGGATACCAGCATCTCGGCGATGATCTTCTCCAGCGTGTCAGCCTCGGATTCGATCGCGCCGGTCAGCGGATAGCAGCCCAGCGTGCGGAAACGCACCTTGCGCAGCTGTGGCTGCTCGCCCGGCCGTAGCGGCAGGCGCTCGTCATCAACCATGATCAGGCTGCCGTCGCGCTCCACCACCGGTCGCTCGGCGGCCAGGTACAAGGGCACCACCGGGATCTTCTCGCGGTAGATGTAGAGCCAGATATCCAGCTCGGTCCAGTTGGACAGCGGGAACACGCGCACGCTCTCGCCTTGATGAATGCGCGCGTTGTACAGGTTCCACAACTCGGGCCGCTGGTTCTTGGGGTCCCAGCGGTGGCGGTCATTGCGGAACGAGAACACGCGCTCCTTGGCCCGCGACTTTTCCTCGTCACGGCGCGCGCCACCAATGGCCGCATCGAACTTCCACTTGTCCAGCGCCTGCTTCAGGCCCTGGGTCTTCATCACGTCGGTATGCACGCTGGCGCCATGGCTGACCGGGCCGATATCGCGGGCAATGCCATCGGGATTGATGTGTACCCGCAGTTCGGTGCCGGTTTCGGCCACGCGGCGGTCACGGAAGGCGATCATCTCGCGGAACTTCCAGCGGGTATCCACGTGCAGCAGCGGGATTGGCGGCACGCCCGGGGCAAAGGCCTTCATCAGCAGGTGCAGCAGCACCGAGCTGTCCTTGCCCACCGAGTACAGCAGCACCGGGTTGTCAAAGGCCGCGGCGACTTCACGCAGGATATGGATGCTCTCGGCTTCCAGCCGATCGAGGTGGGACAAAGTGGTGTCAGTCATCAGCACAGTCGCAGAGGCCAGGCCCGATATGGGCCACACAGTACCCGGTAAGGGTCGGGATTGGATGGCAAGTGTGGGCCTGCGCTGGCACAGGACGAAATAAACCCAAGGCATGAAGCGATAACCGCTTGTCCTTTCCGCTGGCACTGCGCCGTACCTAGGATCAGTCATCCCCAAACCAGACCGGACCGGAAATGACTGCCGCCGCCACCGTGCCCCCCAGCCCCTTGCCTGAAGACCGCAGGGTCCTGCTGACACGTCTGGTGGACGGCCTGGACGGAAACAGCCTGTGGTGGCTTTCCGGTTTCGCCGCCGGGTTGGCGCAGGGAACCCCTCCCCCTTCCCTTGCCGTCATCCCCGGCGGCCAGGCCGGCAACCAGCCGGCACAGAACCGGCTGACCGTGATCTATGGCAGCCAGACCGGCAACGCCCGCCGCGCCGCCGAACAGCTGGCCGCCGAGGCCGAGGCCGCCGGCCTGCCGGTGCGGCTGCTGCGCGCCGACGCCTATGCCACCCGCGAGCTGGCCAACGAGCGCCTGCTCTACATCGTCATCAGCACCCAGGGCGAAGGCGACCCGCCGGACGATGCCATTGGCCTGGTCGAGTTCATCGCCGGCAAGCGCGCCCCCAAGCTGCCGGAGCTGAAGTACGCCGTGCTCGGCCTGGGCGACTCCAGCTATGTGGAGTTCTGCGGCATTGCGCGCAAGCTGGACAGCCGCCTGGCCGAGTTGGGCGCCACCCGCCTGCAGGCCGTGGGCGAGGCCGACCTGGACATCGACAGCGTGGTCGATCCGTGGCGCGCGCAGGCCCTGCGCGATGCCCGCGCCAACATCAGCGAGACCGCCACCCCGGCCACCAGCAATGTCACCCCGCTGCGGCATGGCACCGTCTACAGCGCCCAGCACCCGTTCAATGCCGAGCTGCTGTCGCGGCAGGTGATCAGCGGCCGCGACTTCAAGGGCCCGGCCTACGCGCAGTACGGCACTGCCGCCAAGCATGTGCACCATCTCGAGTTGTCGCTGGAAGGCAGCAACCTGCATTACGAACCCGGCGATGCGCTGGGCATCGTGCACCGCAATCCCGCCGAGCTGGTCGAGGCGGTACTGGATGTCACCGGCCTGGACGGCAGCCAGTCGGTCGACCATGACGGTCATGGCCGCCCGCTGAGCCAATGGCTGGCCGAGCACCGCGAGCTGACCCGCATCTCGCGCCCGCTGCTGGCCGCCGTGGCCGAGCGCAGCGCGCACCCGGAGCTGGCCCGCCTGCTGGACCCGGCACAGAAGAGCGAACTGGCGGCAGTCTTCGAAGACCACCAGCTGGTCGACGTGCTGCGCCGCTGGCCGGCCGAATGGAGCCCCGAGGCTTTGCTCAGCACCCTGCGCCCGGCCGCCCAGCGCCTGTACTCCATCGCCTCCAGCCGCAAGCGGGTGGGCGAGGAAGTCCACATTACCGTCGACGAGCTGCGCTATCACGCACACGGCAGCACCCACCTGGGCGCGGCCAGCGGCTTCCTCGCGGCCCTGGAAGAAGGCGCGCAGCTGCCGGTTTACGTGGAAGCCAACGAGCGCTTCCGCGTGCCGGCCGACAACAGCCGCGACATCATCATGATCGGCCCCGGCACCGGCGTCGCCCCGTTCCGTGGCTTCGTGCAGGAACGTGCCGAGACCGGCGCCGCCGGCCGCAACTGGCTGTTCTTCGGCGCACGCCACTTCAATACCGATTTCCTGTACCAGAGCGAATGGCAGGACGCCCTGCGCCGCAAGGAGCTGCAACGCCTGGACCTGGCCTTCTCGCGCGACCAGGCCGACAAGGTCTACGTGCAGCAGCGCCTGCGTACCCGCGGCCGCGACCTGTACGACTGGCTGCAGAACGGCGCACACCTGTATGTCTGCGGCGCCATCGCCATGGGCAAGGACGTGCATGCCGCGCTGCTGGATGTAGTGCGCGAACACGGCGGGCTGGATGAAGACGCTGCCCGCGACTACCTGACTCGACTGCACACGGAGGGGCGCTATGGACGGGATGTGTACTGAGGCTTGAACGCTGGGCCCTGATCCAGCACCGGCTTGGCGGCAGCCGCCGCACCCACGACCTCCGACTCCCGATATAGCGAACGCAATGAGCAACCACTCCGTTGAGAACATCAAGGCCGACAGCAACCGCCTGCGTGGCTCCCTGCTGGAAAGCCTGGCCGACCCGGTCACTGGCGCCCTGCGCGAAGACGACCAGACCCTGATCAAGTACCACGGCAGCTACCAGCAGGACGACCGCGACGTGCGCGAGGAGCGCCGCCGGCAGAAGCTGGAACCGGCCTACCAGTTCATGATCCGCACCCGCACCCCGGGCGGCGTGATCAGCCCCGAGCAATGGCTCAAGCTGGACAGCATCGCCACCCGCTACGGCAACCACTCGCTGCGCATCACCACCCGCCAGGCCTTCCAGTTCCATGGCGTGATCAAGCGCGAGCTGAAGGCCACCATGCAGGCGATCAACGCCGCGCTGATCGATACCCTGGCCGCCTGCGGCGACGTCAACCGCAATGTGCTGGTTGCCGCCAACCCGCTGCTGTCCAGCGCGCACGCCACGCTGTACGCCGATGCCGCGCGCACCTCCGAGCACCTGCTGCCCAATACCCGCGCCTACTACGAAATCTGGCTGGACGAGGAGCGCGTGGCCGGCAGTGGTGCCGAGGACGAGCCGATCTACGGCGAGCGTTACCTGCCGCGCAAGTTCAAGATCGGCTTCGCACTGCCGCCGCTCAACGACGTGGACGTGTACGCCAACGACCTGGGCTTCATCGGCGTGCTCGACGCTGCCGGCGAACTGCTGGGCTATGACGTGACCCTCGGCGGCGGTATGGGCGCCACCCACGGCGATGCCGAAACCTACCCGCGCATTGCCAACAACGTCGGCTTCATCCCGCGTGACGCGCTGCTGGACGTGGCCACCGCCGTGGTCACCACCCAGCGCGACCTCGGCAACCGCGAACTGCGCAAGCGCGCCCGCTTCAAATACACCATCGACGACCACGGCCTGGACACCGTGGTGGCCGAGATCGAACGCCGTGCCGGCATCGGTTTCGCCGCCCCGCGTGCGCAGTCCTTCGCCCACAACGGCGACCGCTACGGCTGGGTGGAAGGCGCCGATGGCCGCTGGCACCTGACCCTGTCCCTGCAGGCCGGTCGCATCGCCGACCTGCCCGGCGCACTGCAGCTGACCGCGCTGCGCGAGATCGCCCGCATCCATCAGGGCGAGTTCCGCATGACGGGCAACCAGAACCTGATCATCGCCGGCGTCGCCGCCGACCAGCGCGCGCAGATCGACGCCATCGTCGAAAGCGCCGGGCTGGACCTGGGCAACCACGCACCGACCGCGCTGGCACGCGCCGCCATGGCCTGCGTGGCGCTGCCAACCTGCGGCCTGGCGATGGCCGAAGCCGAGCGCTACCTGCCTGCGTTCAGCGCCAAGCTGCAGCCGCTGCTGGCCCAGCACGGCCTGAGCGAGGCCCCCATCCTGCTGCGCATCTCCGGCTGCCCGAATGGCTGCTCGCGGCCCTACCTTGGGGAGATCGCCCTGGTCGGCAAGGCACCGGGCCGTTACAACCTGATGCTGGGCGCCGATCACCGCGGCCAGCGCCTGAACACCCTGTACCGCGAGAACATCGCCGAGCCGGAGATCCTGGCCGCGCTGGAACCGCTGTTTGCCCGCTATGCCGGTGAACGCAACGGCGAAGAAGGCTTCGGTGATTTCCTGCACCGCGCCGGCATCGTCGCCCTGCCGCCCTACCCCACCCACCGCGAAATCTCCGTGGAACTGCACGCATGAGCGCCCTGCCCAAATCCCCCACCACCACGCCGGTTGTCCTGCCGGATGACCTGGGCCCGCTCAACGCCGAACTCGAAGCCCTGGACGCACAGCAGCGCGTGCATTGGGCGCTGCAGAACGCACCCGGCACGCATGTGCTGTCATCGAGCTTTGGCGCGCAGTCGGCAGTCACCCTGCACCTGCTGAGCAGCCAGCGCCCGGATATCCCGGTGATCCTGGTGGATACCGGCTATCTGTTCCCGGAAACCTACCGCTTTGCCGACGAACTCACCGAGCGGCTCAAGCTCAACCTCAAGGTCTACCGTCCGCAGGTCAGCCGCGCCTGGATGGAAGCGCGCCATGGCCGCCTGTGGGAACAGGGTGTGGTCGGCATCGAGCAGTACAACAACCTGCGCAAGGTCGAACCGATGAAGCGCGCCCTGGACGAGTTGCAGGTTGGCACCTGGTTCACCGGCCTGCGCCGCAGCCAGTCGGCCAGCCGCGCCAACACGCCGGTGCTGCAGCGCCGTGGCGAGCGCTACAAGGTCAACCCGATCGCCGATTGGAGCGACCGCGACGTGTGGAAGTACCTGCAGGAACACCAACTGCCCTACCACCCGCTGTGGGAGCAGGGCTATGTATCGATCGGTGATTTCCACACCACCCGCCGCTGGGAGCCGGGCATGCGCGAGGAAGACACCCGCTTCTTCGGCCTGAAGCGCGAGTGCGGCCTGCACGAGGAGATCTGATCGCTCCGTGCACCCTGTAGAGCCGAGCCATGCTCGGCTGGAGCTTGCCTCGGAAAGCCCCTGCCGAGCATGGCTCGGCACTACAGACACGCTACGGGTAATGCCCCTGCCGAGCATGGCTCGGCACTACGCTGCTGCCCCCTCCCTTTCGCGCAGCGAAGAGGAGGGTTGGGGAGGGGGGCTGTCGGCGCGGAACCCTGGCCGCGAACGATTTTGAACAGACACGCTACGGGTAATGCCCCTGCCGAGCATGGCTCGGCACTACGCTGCTACCCCCTCCCTTTCGCGCAGCGAAGGGGAGGGTTGGGGAGGGGTGCTGTCGGCGCGGAATTCGGGGCGCGGGCCGATCTTGGACGGATACGCTACGGGTAAAGCCCCTGCCGAGCATGGCTCGGCACTACCGGTTGTGCTGGGCCCAGAATGCCAGCAGCTCGCGCAGTGCCGGTGATGCATCGGACTGGGCCACCTCGTCCTGCAGAAACTCGGCCTCACGCTGCCAATGCTGGGTACTCAACTGCTGCAGCACGCTGCCCACGGTCTGGGTGCAGCCCATATGCCACTGACTGAAGTGCAGGCTATCCACCGGCGCGCTGTACAGCTCACGCAGATCAACATGCATATGCGAATTGCGGATGCGCTCGTAGGCGCGTGCCACGCCCTCTTCCGGACCTTCGAAGTACTGGAAGAACTGCCGTCCATCGAACAACAGCACACCCGTAACGCCTGCCAGCTGGTTGTGCGCACGCGCATCGACCAGCAGATGATCCAGGTCGGCGGTACCCAGCCCGGCCACCGCCGTGCTCACGTAGGCGACTGCACGCAGACTCATACCGCTCCTTGCTGATCATTACCGGACCACAGCATGCCATGCCGCCGCTACCCGTGCGCAGGCAGCGGCGGCAACCGCGACATCAGTAGCGGTAATCCAGCTTCAACCAGACGTTACGCCCCGGCTCGTTGATCCGCACCGGATCGGCCGGGAAACCGAAATCGGCACTGCCAGCCAGGTTCAGATGCTCGGCATAGGCGCGGTCGAACACGTTGTCCACGCCCACGCTGGCGCGCAGCGCATCGGTGAAGCGATACGCCGCATTCAGCGACAAGGTAGCGAAGCCTGCGGTCGGCCCCAGGTCACGTGCAACCACATTGCCCTCATCCTCGGCTACCCGATGCTGGTGGCTGGCCGCGCGCAACAGCGCACCCGCCGACCAGCGCTGATGCTCGTAGCTGGCACTTAGGCGGGCTTCCAGCGGCGGAATCTGCGGCAGTGGCCGGCCCTCGCTGCGGTTCTCACCCCAGGCATAGGCCAGGGTGCCACCCAGCTTCCAGGCCGGCGCCAAACGCCATTCCAATCCCGCCTCGGCACCGGCAATACGCGCATCCACATTGTCGGCCTGGGTGGTGCTGCCCATCATGCCGCCACTGCGATAGCGGAACAGGATGTAGTCCTGCAGCCGCCCCGCATACGCCGATACCCAGGCATCCACATGCTGGCTGCGGAACTGCAGGCCCAGGTCCAGCTGCGTGGTCTGTTCCGGCTTCACCGCGGAGAACGCGTTGATGCTGCCAGCCGGCCCTGCATTGGCCGAGAACAGCTCCCAGTAATCCGGCATGCGCTCGCTATGGCCGATACCGGCGTACCAGGTCCAGGCCTGCCCGTGGTCGCGTTCATAACGCAGGAAACCGCTACCCAGATCCTGCTGCCGCTGCTGCCCGGCGGTCGGGTTGGGCATGTTCATCATGCCGGTGGTCGCACGCCGATCCTTCACCTGCGCGCGGTCCAGGCGCAGGCCACTGATCCAGCGCTGTGCGGTGCCTTCGCCCAGGGTCAGCTCGGTGAACACGCCCAGGTTGCTGAAGTCGGCATCGCGCTTCCACGGCGATTGCTGCCAGGTGTTGCGGCCCATGCCATTGCGACTGCGATGGCGGCTGTCCTGCGCATCCACGCCAGCGACGATGGCCACGTCCTGCCAGCGCCACTCGCTGCTGACGCGGCCGCCGGTGGTACGACGCTCCACGTTCGAGGCCATCGGCATCGGCATGCTGCTGGCCGGGTTGGGCGTGCGCAGCGTGTAGTTGTCCATCAGGTGATCGGCGTTGTTGTAGTACAGATTGGCCTGCAGCTTGTCCCATGCACCGGGCAGGTTGCCGCGTTCAAAACGCAGCCCATAGCTGTCGCGCTTGAACGCGGCACCGTCCATGCCACGGCCGGCGTAACGGGCGATCGCATCACCGGTACCGGCACTGAGTTCCAGCACGGTATCGGCATCCGGCGTCCAGCCAATGGCGGCATCGGCATTCCATTTGCGCCAGCGCGAGGGCACCACGTCGCCATTGCCGTCCTTGTAATCATCGGCTTCCGAGCGGTTGCCATTGACCCGGACATAGCCGGGATGGCTGCCGAAACTGGCATCCAGCACCTGGTCGTTGCGGTTGTTGGAGCCGGCCAATGCACTGGCGTTGAGCCGCATGCCCGGCGCATCGAAACGCGGGGTGTCGCGCTCGAAACGCACCGTGCCGGCCGAGGCACCCGCGCCCCAGCGCACGCTTTGCGGGCCCTTGATCACAGTCAGGCGATCAAAGGTCTCCGGCGCGATATACGACAGCGGATTGTCCATCCGCGACGGGCAGGCGCCGATCAGCGTGCCATCGTTGCTGAGGATGTTCAGGCGCGAGCCGCCCAGGCCGCGCAGCACCGGATCGCCATTGGTGCCGCCGTTGCGGATGGCGGAAAAGCCCGGCACGGTCTTGAGGTAGTCGGCGCCATCACTGGCCGGCACCGGTTGCCGCGGCAGCCGCGGGTCGGTCACCCATTGCAGCGGCGATGAAGGAGCGGCGGCGGTGACCACCAAGGTATCGAGGGTTCGGGTCGGATCATGCTCGGCGGCGCCTGCGAGATCAGCAAACAGCACCATGCAGACACAGACGGACAGGCACGCGGGAGTACCCGGCGTGCGGGAAAGGAATTTCATTTGATTCTCCAATACGACACAGCCACGTACTACCCATCGGCAGCGCGCGGCAAACAGGAAAGTTGGCGTTATCTGGAGAGTGCCGGCGGACCGCGCGGCGGATGTGCAGGCCAGCGCAGGCTGGCGGCGCGGAGCGTCCTGCGGGGAGATTGGGGCACAAGCCGATACAGCAACGGCGCCAGTATCAGGATTACCGCAAGCCATGGCAGCAGGCGCGAGGCCATGGTGCAGTAGTCGCAGGCTTCGCCGTGGGCCGCGTGTGGATCGACGGGTGCCGGTATCGGCTTTTTCGGTTCTGCTGCCGCTCGTGCGGGCGCCTCATGCGACATGGGGGCCATGCCGTGATGCCCCGCGTGCGGGTCGACAGGCATCGGCATCACGACGTCATGCACCGCATGATGCATGGCCGCCATCGGCAGCTGCTGCGATTGCAGCCAGCGGCTGACCACCGGCGCCACCGCCATCAACAAGGCAGCGGCAAATGCCAGCAGGAGCACAAAGGATTGGAAACGAACCGAGCGCATGACCCACGCATTTTATCGACCCGGCAAATGCCGGAGTTGCCGCGCAAGGTGCGACCGTTTGCCGCACATCGCATTCACAGACGTAGACCGTAGTGCCGAGCCATGCTCGGCAGGGGTTTTCCCGGCAATGCATCACCCACGCAGCTTTTGTAGGAGCGGCGTAAGCCGCGAAGCTGACTTCAATGAAATCACCGAATCACCTCAAGCCCGACTGACCACCAGCTTCACGGCTTACGCCGCTCCTGCAAGACTGGTCACGCCCCACGGGTAAAGCCTCAGCGGAGTCTGGCCGACTGCAGGCCTTCAACGAAATCGCGCACAGCCCGCGCCGCCGCCGAAGGACATGCCTGCAGAAGGAGATGGGGCCCCCCAATATCCCTGACCGTCGCATGCTTGATCGCCGACAGAATGAGTTCAGCGGCGCCAGGCATGATCAAGCGATCACCTGTTGCCCGCAGATACAGCACAGGCAGGGTGACGCGTTCCAGCAATGTCGATACATCCGCCTGCATTGCCAGCGCCGCACGTTGCCGCAACACAGCTGGATGCACTTCAAGCAAGGCCCGTTCGAGCGCAACATTCAATGCCGGTGTTGCCCAACGGCCCAGCAACCACCAGGACAGCAAGGCCGGCGGCAACGCACGAACCGGCGCAAAACGCGTCAGCGGTGCCAACGGCGAGAACAACGGCAGCGGCGTGCGTGCGAAGGTTGTGGACAGCACCAGGCCAACAAGATTGGCCGGTGGGTCAGCTGCGATCGACAACGGGATCGGACCGGAAAAGGATTCGCCCAGCAGCACGAAAGGAACATTGCCAGGCAACGCAGCCCTGGCCAGCAGTTCCAGCGCCGCATAGTCCAACGCCTTGTGCGGCGGGTAGTGCAGCACGGTCACCGACCCTAACACGTCACCCAGGCAGGCAACAAACCGCGCATGCAGTGTCGCCGTGCCATCAAGGCCGGGCAGGATCACCAACGCGGTCATCCCACCCATCCAATCTAGACCGTGATCGTCTGCGTCAACGATTCCCAGGTTGGCGGCACCGGCCAATCGGCCTGCTGGTTGCCATCCAGCACGCGGCGCAGATCACGTTTGTCGATCTGCGGTGCAAGCACGTGCACCAGCTCCAGGGCGTAGTCACGCAGTACGCGATCGCGTGGCAATACCGCCCAGGCGATGCACTCCGGGATCGACGCCGGTGCCGGCCAGGCGCGCAGGTCGGTGTCGTTGGCGCTTACCGCCATTTCCGCCAGCAGGCCCACGCCCAGCCCGGTGCGCACATAGGTCTTGATCAGGTCCGCGTCGAGTGCGGTCAAGGTCAGGTCCGGTTCCAGGTCCAGCGCGGCAAACGCACGCCGCAACGAAGAACTGGTTCGCGTGGAGGATTCATAGCTGATCAGCGGATGACTGGCCAACGCGGTCATGTCGGGCGCTGCCCCGGCACGGTCCAGCGGATGCCCCTTGGGCACCAGTACCAAGCGGCGCCAGCGGTACAACGGCACGGCGATACCGGTGCTCGGTTCACCACCTGCAGTACTGATGATGGCGATATCCGCATCACCCTGGCTGAGCAGATCCAGCGCATCACTTTCCGCAGCCTGTTGCAGGTGCACGCTCACTTGCGGATACGCCAGCTTGATGCGCGCCACCGCCGGCGGCAGTACGAAGCGTGCCTGCGTGTGGGTGGTGGTCAGGATCAGCTGGCCATGGCTTTCGCGACGCTGGTTGGCAGCGTAGGTACGAATGTTGTTGGCTTCGGCCAACACACTGCGCGCACGGTTGATGACTTCTTCGCCTGCAGGCGTTACCGATTCAAGACTTCTTCCCTTTCTGACGAACAACAGAAAACCCAACTCGTCTTCAAGCTGTTTGAGCTGTTTCGACAACCCCGGCTGGGTGGCATGCACCCGTGTCGCGGCGAGCGTGATGTTCAGCTCGGCATCGGCAATAGCAACGAGGTAACGCAGTTGGGTAAGTGTCATCGCAGTGTTGGAAAGAGATCTTCAGTAAGGAACTGTGAAGAATGTAGGCCAAAACGCTCGCGATACTTATAACCTAAAGTTATCTGAGGTGGGCCGCTTTTCATTTCCGGCCCTGCAGGGCCGGCGCTACGGTCACGGTCCCTACTCCGACTACCTCCGTCACCGCCTTGGACAGCCCCTTGTTCCCCCTGTTTGCCGACCTCAAGGGTCGGGCCGTACTGGTCGTTGGCGGGGGTGCGGTGGCCGAGCGTAAAACCGAGGCACTGCTGCGTGCGGGCGCCCTGCCCCGGCTCGGTGCCCCGGCCTTGAGCCCGGTACTGCAGCAGTTGGCCGATGCCGGGCGCATCCAGTGGTTGAACGGCGACTTCGATCCTGCATGGCTTGATCAGGCCATCTGGCTGGTGATCGCTGCCACCAACGACATCCACATCAACCGCGCCGTCGCCGAAGCTGCCGAGGCACGCCGGTTGTTCGTCAACGTGGTCGATGACGCGGCCCTGTCCGGCTTCCATGTACCGGCCGTGGTCGAACGCGGGCCGCTGCAGATCGCCATCTCCAGTGGCGGTGGCGCGCCGATGGTGGCGCGCCATGTGCGGCGCCAGATCGAGGAACTGTTTGACCAGGCCTGGGGCCAGTTGGCACAGCTGGTCAGCCGCAAGCGGGGGCTGATACGCGAGCGCTTCCCCGAGCTGGCCGCGCGCCGCCGTTTCTTCGACCGGCTGATCGAAGGCCCGTTGCTTGGCCTGCTGCGCGCACGCCAATCCATCGCTGCCGAAACCCAGCTGCTGCTGGACATGGGCGCCGAAGCCCCGGTCCATGCCGGCTCGGTGGTACTGGTGGGAGCCGGTTCCGGCGACCCCGGCCTGCTTACCCTGAACGCCCTGCGCGCACTCAACCAGGCCGATGTGATCCTGCATGATCGCCTGGTCAGCGCCGAGGTATTGCAGCTGGCCCGCCGCGATGCCGACTTCATCGAGGTCGGAAAATCCGCGCAGGGTCACAGCACCGCGCAGGAACATATCCATGCGTTGATGCTGGAACATGCCCGCGCCGGCAAGCGCGTGGTACGGCTCAAGGGCGGCGATGCCTTCGTGTTCGGCCGCGGCGGGGAGGAGCTGCAGTTCCTGCGCGCCCATGGCATCGCCTTTGAGGTCGTTCCAGGAATCACCGCAGCGCTGGCCTGCGCCGCCTATGCCGGTATTCCGCTGACCCACCGTGACCATGCCCAGCAACTGCGGCTGGTGACGGCCCACTGCAAGGATTCGCTGGATACGCTGGACTGGCCCGCGCTGGCACAGCCGCGGCAGACCCTGGTGTTCTATATGGGGGTCGCCGCACTGGCACAGATCCGCAGCCACCTGCTCGGCGCCGGGCTGGCGGCCAGCACCCCATTCGCCCTGATCGAAAACGGCTCGCGCGCCAACCAGCGCGTGGTCAGCGGGCAGCTGCGCCAGCTCCCCGATGCAGCCACCCAGCACCAGGTGCAATCACCGGCGTTGCTGATCCTGGGTGACGTAGCCGCGCTGGCCGACGAACTGCACTGGTTCGGCGCTGCGCCACTGCACGCAACGCCTACTGTTTCCTCACTTTCCGCAAAGACGGCGCAGCCCACACTGGCCGACGCCGCCTGACCACCTCCCCGGAGATTTCAATGGCCCTGTACAACAGCATCCTGGACACCATCGGCAATACCCCGGTGGTCAAGCTCAACCGCCTGGCCCCGGCCGGCGTGGACATCTACGTCAAGGTCGAGTCGTTCAACCCTGGTGGTTCGGTCAAGGACCGCCTGGCGCTTGCCATCATCCTCGACGCCGAAAAGAAGGGCCTGCTCAAGCCCGGCGACACCATTGTCGAGGCCACTTCCGGCAATACCGGCGTGGCGCTGGCGATGGTGGCTGCTGCACGTGGCTACAAGTTCGTCGCCACGATGGTGGAAACCTTCTCCATCGAACGCCGCAAACTGATGCGCGCCTATGGTGCCAAGGTGATCCTGACCCCGGCCGCCGAACGCGGCTCCGGCATGGTGCGCAAGGCCAAGGAGCTGGCGCAGCAGCACGGCTGGTTCCTGGCCAGCCAGTTTGCCAACCCGGCCAACCCCGCCTATCACCGCCAGACCACCGCCGCCGAAATCCTGCGCGACTTCGCCGGCAAGCGGCTGGACTACTTCGTCAGCGGCTGGGGCACCGGCGGCACCCTCACCGGCGTCGGCGAGGTGCTCAAGCTGGCCCGCCCGGACACCCGCATCATCGCCACCGAACCGGCCGGTGCCGCCCTGCTGGCGGGCAAGGAATTCAGCCCGCACAAGATCCAGGGCTGGACCCCGGACTTCGTGCCGGAAGTACTTAACCGCGAGGTCTACGACCAGCTGCTGTCGGTCCAGGACGAACGCGCGATTGAAACCTCGCGCCGGCTGGCCGCCGAGGAAGGTATCTTCGTCGGCATCTCCGCCGGCGCCACCGTCGCCAGCGCGCTGGATGTGGCCGCCAAGGCCGAGGCCGGCGCGGTGATCCTGGCGATGCTGCCGGATACCGGCGAGCGCTACTTCTCCACGCCGTTGTTTGCCGATATCAACGAGGGATCGGACGACGACTGGCTGGCCGGCCTGCCGTAACCGCGGTTACTTAACCCGTCAGCAACGCGAAGGCCGCCTATGCGGCCTTCGTGCTTTTCTGTGTCCGCGAATCGCGCCGGATGAGACGGCAAGAGCGCAGACTGCAGCTGTGTCCGGCGCGGCGGTAGCCATCACATTTTTCTCATACATCGCAATGGAAGATCACGGCCATGAACATTGAAGTCTGGCAGGGCGACATTACCGAACTGGCGGTTGACGTCATCGTCAACGCAGCCAATGAAACCCTGCTTGGCGGCGGCGGCGTGGACGGTGCAATCCATCGGGCCGCAGGCCCCGGCCTGCTGCGCGAATGCGAGCAGCTACCCGAGCTGCGTGCAGGCGTGCGCTGCCCCACGGGGGAGGTGCGTGCAACGGCCGGGTACAACCTGCCTGCCCGGCACGTATTCCATACCGTCGGCCCGGTGTGGCGCGATGGCCGCCATGATGAAGCGGCGTTATTGGCCAACTGCTATTGGCAATCGCTGCGACTGGCCGAGCAGATGGGGCTGGAATCGATCGCGTTCCCGGCAATCAGTTGCGGTGTGTACGGCTACCCGCTGCACCAGGCGGCGGTCATTGCCGCCACCGAGACCATGACCTGGCAGAAGAGCCACACGCGGCCTTCGCGGATCGTGCTGGTGGCCTACAACGCAGCGGCGTTCAAGATCTATCAGCAGGCCTTGGCCAGTGCTGCGCCGACGCAGGAGCAGGCGGGCTCTGTACTGGCGTCGTTTGCGGGTGGGTTTGCGCCTGCGCATTGAGGTTTTGGCTGCTCAACGGCCAAGCAAAAGCAAAAACTACCCCTCCCCAGCCCTCCCCTTGCCTTCGGCAAAGGGAGGGGGCCGTTTGTGCAGGTCGGGCAGATCGCAGGTAGCCGCTTTTGCCCTCCCTTTCGCGCAGCGAAGGGGAGGGCTGGGGAGGGGTAGCTCTTGGCAGCAGGCCCATCACCCCAACTCACCACCCACCCCATAAACCCAGGCATCGAAGAACCCCTGCAGTGAGCGCCCGGCAGCACGCTCCATCGCCTGCTGGAAATCCGCCGTCACCACCGAGCGCCCATCATTGGCCTGCGTGTATTCGCGCAGTCCGCGCCAGAACAGCTCCTCGCCCAATTCCATGCGCAAACGGTGCAGCACATACGCACCCTTCCTGTAGACCACCGCACGATCATCGGCGCTGGGTTTGTTCCAATCCGGATACACCAACGGCCGATCAGCGCCCTTCTCACGCAGCGCCAACACCCGTTGCTCCCAGCCCTGCACCATCGCCTGATAGGTGGCTTCGCCCTGCGCCTGCTGTAACCACGCAGCCGTCATGAAGTTGGCGAAACCTTCGTTGAGCCAGAAATGCTCCCAGCTCGCACAGGTCACGCGTACGCCCCACCATTGATGCGCGGCTTCGTGGGCCATCAAGCCGGTCTGGGTGGGATCATCCAGCACGCTTTTGCCATAGGCCTCCGACATCACCGACAGACCGGCCATTTCCTGGCCGATTGTGTTGGCGACCAGCGCCTGCCGATAGTCGCCTTCATAGGCCAGGCCTGCGCGTGCAGCGAAGAAGTCGAGCATGTCGTCAGTGGCGGCGAACAGCTGCTGCAGTTCGGCCTCGGAACGGTCCTTCGAATAGAACTGCAGGCGCCCCTGCTGTGCGTGCTGGTAGGGGCCGGCAACAAAGCCATAGACAAACGCGGGCACTGGCTTGCGCAGCTGCCAACGGCGTTCAATGCGACCATCACCGAGCAGGCGCGATGGCAGCTCATCGCCAACCGCCGTCGCATGCAGGTTGCGAGGAAGGCGCAGCGCCAACTGCAACGTAGCGCGCTCATCCGGCGCGTCCACCGACGGCATCCATTGGCTGGTGGAGAATATCGTGTAGACCTCGTTGCGCTCGGCGGCGAACTCCAGACCAAAGCGCGGTTCTCCGCGGAAATGTATACGTACGCTGCCTTGCTGGCCCGCGGTCAACGTCGCTGCAAGGCTGATGGTCAGCGTTCCATCGGTCTGCTGGAAGCTGAGCGGCTTGTCATTCTGTGTGACCAAATCGACGACCAGCCCACCACTGTCCAGGACCAGCTGATGCAGTGGGGCGGTGGCGTCGAAGCGCACCAGGGTTTCACCCTGCACCTGACCGACTGCGATATCCAGATCCAGGCTGGTTGCATAGTGCTGGATATCGAAATCGCGTGGCTCCGCAGCGAAGGCGGATGCGGTCAGGGCCGATGCCAATAGTCCCAGCGCAATTCTGCGGTGCATCGGATCATTCCAGAGCAAAACCCGATTGTAGGCCGCCGAGCTTGTGGGAGCGGCGTAAGCCGCGAAGCTGGCAAGGCTACAGCCGCCAAGATGCTTGCAATTGCGGCCAACGTGGCAGTTTGTTTTGCATCAGCTTCGCGGCTTATGCCGCTCCCACAAAAAAAAACAAAAGCAGAGCAAAACAAAACGCCGGCTTCTGGCCGGCGTTTTGTTCAACTCACGCAGCTTGGCGTATCAGCCTTCCCACTTGCCCTGTGCTGCCAGGCCGTTTTCCTTGGCACGCTCGAACACGGTCTTCTGTGCGGCAGCGTAGTTGCCCTTCATGTCCTTGGCCCACAGCTTCAGTGCAGCCTGCTGCATGGCGCGGCCGTAGGAGAAGCTCAGCGGCCACGGCAAGGTGCCAACCTGGTTCATGGCATTGAGGTGAGCGGTGGACTGCTCGTCGCTCTGGCCACCGGACAGGAACACCACGCCCGGCAGGATCGCCGGCACGGTCGACTTCAGGCACATCACGGTGGACTCGGCCACTTCCTCGACATCCACCTGCTCGTCGCAGGTCTTGCCCGGGATGACCATCGAAGCCTTCAGGATGGTGCCTTCCAGCACCACGTTCTGCTGGTACAGGGCGTCGAACAGCGAACGCAGGGTGGCTTCGGTGACTTCGTAGCAGGTCTCGATGTCGTGGTCGCCGTCCATGATCACTTCCGGCTCGACCATCGGCACCAGGCCGCATTCCTGGCACAGCGCCGCATAGCGGGCCAGCGCATGGGCGTTGGACTCGATGCAGGTGCCCGACGGCATGCTTTCACCGATGTTGATCACCGCACGCCACTTGGCAAAACGCGCGCCCAGCTTGTAGTACTCCTGCAGGCGCTCCCGCAGGCCGTCCAGGCCTTCGGTCACCAACTCACCGGGGCAGCCGGCCAGCGGGTGCGCACCCTTGTCGACCTTGATGCCCGGGATCATGCCGTTGTCGGCCATGTACTTGGCGAACGGCACGCCGTCCTTGGTCGACTGGCGGATGGTTTCGTCGTACAGGATGGCGCCGGAGATGTGCTCGTTGAGCTTCGGCGTGGTCAGCAGCAGTTCGCGGTAGGCACGACGGTTTTCTTCCGTGTTCTCGATGCCGACGCTTGCGAAGCGCTTGGCAATCGTACCGGTGGATTCGTCAATGGCGATGATGCCCTTGCCCGGGGCGACCATGGCCTGGGCGGTTTCAGCCAGCAGTTCGATGCTCATGAGGTTCCTGTGACAGCGTGCGGGAAAACCCGGATTATAGCCCGGCACGCTCACCGGCTGGCTGCCCGCAAGGTCTGGAATCGGTTTCAGGCTGTCAGGTCAGGACAAAACCTGTCCGCTCCGGCCAACTGGTGACCGGAGCGGTGGCTTGTTGCTGGCGTCGCTTACAGGTCGCCCAGACCGCTGGCGCGGCCGTCGTTACCCACTTCCAGCAGGCGCAAGGTGTTGGTGGCGCCATGGGTTTCCATGTGCTCGCCACTGGTGAACACCACGCGATCACCCGCCTGCAGCAGGTTGGACTCGACCAGCAGGCGGATGCTGCCGCGCGCGGCTTCGCGCGGGGTGAAACCACGGCTGTCGAAGTTGATCGGGAACACATCACGCATCAACGCCATCTGCCGGCGCGCACCGTCATGGCGGGTGACCGCGTAGATCGGCGACTTGGCGCGGAAGCGCGACAGGTAACGCGCGGTACCACCGGATTCGGTCATCGCCACGATGGCGCGCACGCCCACGTGCTGGGACAGGAACATGGTGGCCATGGCGATGGCCTGGTCGGCACGTTCCAGGTTGCGCGGCGAGGCATTGAAGTCGGTCTCGGTCTGGAACTGGCGCTCGGCGCCCAGGCAGATACGGGCCATCGCCTCGACCGCCTTGACCGGATAGGCACCGGCCGCGGTTTCGGCCGACAGCATCACCGCGTCGGTGCCGTCGATGACCGAGTTGGCCACGTCCAGCACTTCGGCGCGGGTCGGGATCGGGCTTTCGACCATCGACTGCAGCATCTGCGTGGCAGTGATGACCACCTTGTTCTGCGCCAGCGAGGCCTTGATGATCTTCTTCTGCAGGCCCGGCAGCTCGGCGTCGCCGATCTCCACGCCCAGGTCACCGCGCGCCACCATCACCACATCGCTGGCGTCGACGATCTCTTCCAGGTTCTCGATGGCTTCGGTGCGCTCGATCTTGGACACCAGCGCCGCGTCGCAGCCGTGCTGCTGGGCGATGGCACGGGCATCGTTCATGTCCTGCGCGTTGCGGCAGAACGAGACGGCGATGAAGTCCACGCCGATCTTGGCAACGATGCCGATCAGTTCCTTGTCACGCTCGGTCAACGCACCCAGCGACAGGCCGCCGCCCTGCTTGTTCAGGCCCTTGCGGTCGGACAGCACGCCGTCGTTGAGCACGGTGTTGATGATGCGCTCGCCCTGCACTTCCACCACCTGCAGCTGCATCAGGCCGTCGTCGAGCAACAGCACGTCACCCGGGCCCACGTCCTGCGGCAGGCCGAGGTAGCTCACGCCCACCTGGCTGGCGTCGCCGGCCGGCGCATTGGCGCTGGCGATCAGATCAAAGCGGTCACCGGCCTTGAGCATGACCTTGCCTTCGGCAAAGCGCTCGATGCGGATCTTCGGGCCCGGCAGGTCGGCCAGGATGCCCACTTCCACGCCCACGCGCTGGGCAGCGGCACGCACATCGGCAGCACGCTTGGCCTGACCGGACGGATCACCGTGGGAGAAGTTCAGGCGCACCACGTTGACGCCGGCGCGGAACAGATCGTCCAGCACACCCGGCGCGTCAGTTGCCGGCCCGAGGGTGGCGAGGATCTTGGTGCGGCGCTGACGTTCAATCATTGTGCGTGGTCTCCCTGGTAGACCGCCGAAAGTAGCACATCCATTGCATGACAACGATGTCGCATACGATTTCATACGACACTTTCTGCTGTGTCCCAAAGACAAGCCAGACAGCCGATCTGGACATACCGTACGGTATGACAACGCAGGACCTGCAGCTGACTTGCCCAGGTCAATACGCCAGGGGGATAGCTCAGCACGCGAATGTTGCTGTTGCGTGTTGGCTTTAGAGATTTCTGTGCTGCTTCGCAGCAAATAAATTGGCTGGAGACACGCCGGGGACATTGTGTGACAAGTGGCGCGACCAGCGCGAACGTCCGGGGCCTTCCCCCTGAGGCCTCTCGGATCGTCATTCCCGCGCAGGCGGGAATCGCTCTTGGCTCTTGGCTCTGGGCTCTTGGCTCTTGGCTTTCGTCCTTTTCGACTCGCCGCAACATCCCGAGTCAAAAGCCAAAAGCGATTCCCGCCTGCGCGGAAATGACGAATCTCTTTCTTTACTCAAGACTTCGCGGCTCCGGCTACCTGAGCCGCGAAAACCCCAAGCCCATCAATCAGCCACGCAGCACCGTCGCCAACGCATCCGGCGTAGCCACCACCGCCCCAGCCCCGGCAGCCTGCAGTTCCTCGCGGCCACCAAACCCCCACAGCACGCCGACATTGCGCATGCCGTGGTGACGCGCACCTTCGATATCCATGCGCCGGTCGCCGATCATCCAGCACGCTGCCGGCTGCAGCTGCAGGCGCTGCAGGGCCTCGGCGATCAGTTCCGGCTTGTGGCTGCGCGAGCCGTCCGGCGTGGCACCGATTATGTCCTCGAAACAGCTGCCGAACGGCAGGTGCTCGACGATGCGGCGGGCATGCGGCTCGTTCTTGGCGGTGACCACCGCCAGCCGGTGGCCAGCCGCATGCAGGCCCTGCACGACCTCGCCGATACCGGCGTAGATCGCATGCTCCTGCCAGCCCAGCACGTCAAAGCGCTCGCGGTACAGCTCAACGGCCCGCTCCACCCGTTCAGCGTCGCCGAATACCGGTGTGAAGCTGGTACGCAGCGCCGGGCCGATCCACTTGCGCAGTTCGGCATCGGCCGGCACCGGCTGGTCCATCTTTTCCAGCGCATAGGCCACGCAGCGGGTGATGCCGACGGCCGAGTCAATCAGCGTGCCGTCGAGATCGAAGAAGAACACATCGCGGCTCACGCGCCGCGAGCCTCCAGCGCTGCCACCGCCGGCAAGGTCTTGCCCTCCAGGAACTCCAGGAACGCGCCACCACCGGTGGAGATATAGCTCACTTCCTTGGCGATGCCGTACTTGTCCACGGCTGCCAGGGTGTCACCACCACCGGCAATCGAGAACGCCTTGGAGCTGGCGATGGCCTTGGCCAGCGCTTCAGTACCCTTGCCGAAGGCGTCGAACTCGAACACGCCGACCGGGCCGTTCCAGACCACGGTACCCGCCTTGGCGATCAGCTCGGCGTACTGTGCGGCGGTCTGCGGGCCGATATCCAGGATCATGTCGTCGGCACCCACGGCATCCACGGCCTTGATCGTGGCCGGGGCGTCAGCGGCAAATGCCGGTGCCACCACCACGTCGGTCGGCAGCGGGATTTCGGCGCCGCGGGCCTTGGCATCGGCGTCGATCTTGCGTGCGGTGTCGAGCAGGTCGTTCTCGACCAGCGACTTGCCCACGCCATGGCCTTCGGCCGCGATGAAGGTATTGGCGATGCCGCCACCGACGATCAGCTGGTCCACCTTGCCAACCAGGCTGGACAGCAGCTCCAGCTTGGTCGAGACCTTGGAGCCGGCAACAATCGCCAGCAAAGGACGCGCCGGCTTGGCCAGCGCCTTGTCCAGCGCGTCCAGCTCGGCCATCAGCAGCGGGCCACCGGCCGCGACCGGGGCGAAACGGATCACGCCATGGGTCGAGGCCTGGGCGCGGTGGGCGGTACCAAAGGCATCCATCACGAACACATCGCACAGCGCGGCGTACTTCTGCGACAGCGCCTCATCGTCCTTGCCCTCGCCCACGTTCATGCGGCAGTTTTCCAGCAGCACGATCTGGCCCGGGGCCACGTCCACGCCGTCCACCCAGTCCTTGACCAGCGGCACGTCCACGCCCAGCAGCTCGGACAGGCGCTTGGCCACCGGCGCCAGCGAGTCGGCCTCGCTCCACACGCCTTCCTTGGGGCGGCCCAGGTGCGAGGTGACCAGCACCGCAGCGCCCTTTTCCAGCGCCAGCTTCAGGGTCGGCAACGAGGCAGTGATGCGCTGCTCGGAAGTGATCCGACCGTTCTCGTCGATCGGCACGTTCAGATCCTGGCGGATCAGTACGCGCTTGCCGGAAAGGTCGAGGTCGGTCATGCGAACGATGGACATGGCAGGATCAGCTCCGCAGAGTGTGGGGAAACCGCAATTCTCGCCCGCCCTGCCTGCAGGGGCAAACCCAAGGTGCACCGGATGTCGCCACGCCTGCCGCAACCCGAGCTGTCCAGCCCCCGCCTGCGCCTGCGCGAGGTCCGTGCCAACGACGCGCCAGCACTGTTCGCCATCCACAGCCACCCGCAGGTGATGCGCTACTGGAGCTACCCAGCCTGGACCGAACTGGCACAGGCCGAACAGAAGATCGCCGACATCCAGCGCCAGCGCCGAGAGGAGGACATCCTGATATGGGCGATCGCGGATGCCACCAGTGATCTTTTGATTGGCAGTAGCGCGGTGTTCTACCTGAACCTGGAACAAGGCCGCGCCGAGATCGGCTACAGCCTGCATCCCGACTGGCAGGGCCGCGGCCTGGCCAGCGAAGCGCTGCAACTCGTGTTGGGCTACGTGTTCAACAACTTGGGGCTACGCCGCATCGAGGCCGACATCGACCCACGCAACCTGCCCTCCTGTCGCCTCGTCGAAAGACTCGGTTTCGTCCGCGAAGGCCTGCTCCGCGAACGCTGGCATGTAAACGGTGAACTCTGCGACAGCGCCATCTACGGCCTGCTGCGCCAGGACTTCAAACGGTAGCGCCGAGCCATGCTCGGCTGGGGGCGTTACCAGCAACCCACACTACTTGTGGGAGCGGCGTAAGCCGCGAAGCTGGCAAAGCGACAACGCCCTGAGCCAACCGCAATCGCAGCCATCTCGCCTGTTTGCGTTGCACCAGCTTCGCGACTTACGCCGCTCCCACAAGTGCATCGAGAAAGCCCCTGCCGAGCATGGCTCGACACTACATTGGGCGCTCACAGCGGCAGGCGATGGACGATGAAGTTCACCACGTTTTCCATGGCGCCCGGATCAACATTGCTCAAACCGATCACCACGTAACCCGATTCCGGCAGGATCACCAGCGAGGTATTCGCGCCCGGCGCGCCACCTTCGTGCCCGTACTGCCGCTCCGCGCCATGCCCGCTGACCATGAAGCCATAGCCGTACCAGGCCTTGTTGTTCTGCGGTGCTGTGGCCAACCCCAGTGATTCAGGCGATATCAGCCGACCTGCGCGCAGTGCTTCGGCAAACTTCAGCATGTCCCCAACCGTGCTGTAACCGCCACCAGCAGACGTGCCCCTCCATGGCAGCGTTTTGGACTCCTGCACCCACTTGCCGTCACGCTTGGCATAGGCGACCGCCCGCCCCGCCACGGCCACGGATTCCGGCTCCGAGCCGGTTGCACTCATTCCGGCAACACGAAAGATGTGCTGATCCACGTAGTCGTAATACGACTGTCCGCTCACCGCCTCGATGATCGAGCCGAGCAGGATATAGCCGTAATTCGAATAGCCATCTTCACTGCCCGGAGTAGAGCTCGGCGGCTCCGCGCTGGCCAGACCCCAGTAGTCGTTCAAGGTGCGCAAGGATTGCGAGCGCTTCTCGAATTCCTCGCCGAATACATCTCCGAGGCCGCTGGTGTGATTGAGCAGCTGGCGGATGCTGATTGCCCTGGCCACTTGTGGGTTCGGATAGTTATGCAGATGCGCGGCGATCGTGTCATCCAGCGACAGCTTGCCCGCCTCCCGCAGCTGCAGGATGGCCACGGCGGTGAACATCTTGTTCAAGGAGGCCAGCCGGAATCGGGTTGTTTCATCGACTCCAACAGCGCGCTCCCGGTCTGCGGCGCCGCCATGCCAGGCCAACAGAACCTTGCCGTTCTTCGCCACCAGCAGTGCACCGGACAAGCTGTCGGCTGCACGCGCTGCATCCAGTCTTGCCTTGCCTGCGGCCAGCACCTGATTCAGGGACATCCGCTGCGGCTTGAACTCATCCGGCAAGTCCATCCCTTCCAGCTGCAGCTTGGTGACATCAAACCGATCCGCTGGATCCAGATCCAGCGTCGCCAGCACACCACGATCGGTCATCTCCGACAGCAATATCAGCTGCGCACTGTCCGCCGTGCTGGATTTGACGCCCAACAGCTTGAACGTCCCCAGTGATTGGCGGATATCCAGAAAGCGCTGCGCCTCCTGGCCAACCTTGTAGTCGACCAGGAACGTCTGCAGCGCATCGCGCTCACCGCTGTTATATGCAGCAAGCCACAAATTGAAGACCTGCTCGGCATGGGCATCAGACAACGGCTGCCTGGCAGCGGCGGCGGTCGAAAAACCAAGCAGAACTGCAACCGCAAATGACTGCAAACGCATAAGCCAACCGATCCTTTCGATTGCCGACGACACCTGTAGTGCCGAGCCATGCTCGGCAGGGGCATTACCCACACATCCCGACTGCAGGAGCGACGTCAGCCACGAAGCAGATAAACCAATTGAGCAAAAGACCACCCCCTCCCCGGCCCTCCCCTTCGCTTTGCGAAAAGGAGGGAGCCAAGTCGGTCAGGCGTACCGGGAAAGCCTCTGCCGAGCATGGCTCGGCACTACCTCAGGTCTCTTTCTTTTCTGCGCGGCTGCTGCGAATCAGGCTGAACGCAAAGCCCGCGACCGCCAATGCCCCCAGTACCAATACCACCCACAGCACGATGTTCTTCCAATCGCGCGGTGCCTCGGCCTGCTGATAGGCAGTATCACCGGCACGCTGCGCTCCGGCCCCCAGCGTCGCTGCGGCAGGCTGCCATTGCGGGCCGTTGTGTGCGCGCAAGGCCGCCAACATCGGGTCCAACGCTGCCTGCGCCTTGCCTTCATCCGCACTGCCTGCAACCAGCAGGTAAGGCGCACGCCCCTGTGCAAGGAACACCACGCTGCCGGGGCGATAACCCAGACGCAACGCTGGCGCGGCAGCAGGTACCGCGCCAGGCTCGGCCTGCAGGCGCCACTGCCGATCATCAACGATGCCCGAGGTCTCCAACGACGGCGAGCGCTGTTGCTTGCCAGCCTGACTCAGGTTCCACGCATTCCAGCCACTGGTCAGCGTTTGCCAGACCGGTTCCCCGTTGTCAGCGCGCGTGCGGTCCTCATCGCGACTGGATACCGTCCAGCTCACCGCGCTGTTCGGCGGCATCACCACATCCAGGCGCTGCACCGGGAATCGACCCTGCAGGCGGTACAGATATCCATCTTTGCCATTGCCACCGGCAGCCGCCTGCAATTCCTGCCACTGCCAGTCGCCGACCTCGACCGCATCGGCGAATTCACCCCGCAGACCCTGCAGCTGCGGCGCGCCGCTGCGCTGCAGAGGGACCAGACGCAGGTAGCGGAGGCCCGATTCAACCTTGATGCCGTTGCTGCGCAGCTCGTTGCCCTGGTTGCGCAATTGCACCAGCCGCACCTGCGGATCCAGCACCTGCCAGCCGCGCAGGTCGTCGCTGCCTTCGAGGCGATAGCCAAGATCCAGCGTCGCTGCGGCGTCACTCCAATCCACCAGCAGTTTGTGCAGCTTGCCTGCCTCGCCACCAAGATCGATCAGCCATACCGGATCAGCGCTACCAGCCACAGGCGCCGCGCCCACGGAATTGCGGATCGACACCACTTTGCCAGCGGTATCGCGTTCCACCACGACGCTCAGGTCGTCATCACCGCCGACGCTGGCCGCAGGCAATGCAAACCATTGCAACGGGGCGATACGCACTGCGCCGCCGAGTGGCACTGCGGCGGCGTACACCACACTGGCCACCGGCTTGCCATCGGCATCGATCACCCGCACATCGCGCAGGTCGCGCCAGTGCACAGCCGAATACACGGATGCATCCAACGGCACCCGGTAGGCGCCAGCATCCGGCTGCGACAGCTGCAGCGGCCATTGCCGGGCAAAGTCATCGGCTGCGACAGCACTGAAAGGCAGCAACGCCAGTACCAGCAGGCGCTTGATCATACGGTTGTTTCCTCATTGTTTGTTTCAGCACCTGAGCGTCGTGGCGGCGCTGGCGCCAGCCAGCCGACCAGGGTGCACAGCAGACCGTAGGCGATGAAGGCACCGATACCCAGCAGATCGCCAAGATTGCCGCGATCGATCAGCAGCAGTTTTGCCAGCACCACACTCATCAGGATCGCACCCGCCAACCACAGACCCCATTGGCCGCGCCGCGAGCCGCTGATCCAGCCAATCACACCCAGCAGGCTCCAGACCACGGTCAGGCTGGTCTGCGCCAATTTGGTGCCAAGCAGACTGTCGCTCCACGGCACATCACCCCAGTGATGCACGGCGCGCAGCGTCATCACCGTCACCAGCACCAGCGCGGCGACTGCCGTACCCACCAATTGCATCGGCAATACCGACCCGCTGCCGTTCTGCCGCAGGCGCATCGCCAGCAGCACAAGCACCGCGATCTCGGCCAGTTCCAGCGGGTTGAGTACGACAATCCAAGGCAGCGGCGCAGCCGAACCGGCACTGGCCAACGAACCCATCCACCACAGGCCCAGCGCAGCAAACACCGCCACCTGCAAGGCCGCACGATAGCGATCGAAGGCCGCACCCAGCGGCTGCGACAACCACGTCCAGCGATACATCGACAGCACGGCCAACAACAGCCAGGGCAGCGCCAGCAACATGCCCACCCAGCCCTCGGCCAGCGTGAATCGTTCGCCGATATGCCAGGCCAGCAGCGACAGTACCGTCGGCCACAGCAGCCACCAGGCCAGCTGCGCCAACCCGGCGACCACACCACTGCCTGCGCGCAGGCACATCAGGCTGCGCACACCCAGCGCCGCGAATACCGCCCATGCCACCGCGCCATAGCCGGCAAACGGCTGGCCGTATTCGGACACCTGCAGGAAGGCCACCGGGAAGGCCAGCAGCAGCGCCGCCAGCGTGGTCAAGGAAAGCGCCAACGCCGGCGCACGTCGTTGCACTTCCGCCGCCAGCCAGCCGGTCACGCCGAGCAGCAGCAACACCGCATGCAGGCGACTGTCGACCTCGACAAAATCGCCGATCTCCAGGATCACATTGCCCAACCACCAGGCCAACGCCCACAGGTAGGCAACGGTTGCGACCTGCAGATTGCCTGCACTTCGGTACCACCATGCCGTGGCGAAGCCGGCGACGGCGATCAGCAAGGCGCCCATGAAGGCGGCGTTGGCGATGGCAATCGTCGCGCCGAGATGACTGCCCGACACGCCAATCGCCAGGGCCGCGGCTGCAGCCAGTTGCAGACCAATACCGGTCCAACGGGCCAGTCGACGGTCCTGGGTCAAGCCCAGCCAGACCAGCCCCGCGCCTTCCAACGCGAATACCGATGCAGTTGCCTTGGCCGACAAGGCCAAAGGCACCGCCAAGGTGGCGAATCCGACCGCGAGAATGGCGTAGCCGCGCGCCAGTACATTCATGCGCTCGTTGTTGATCAAGGCGCGTGCCAATACTGCGTACAACGCCGCCACACCCAACGCACAGAACGCCAGGGGCATGCGATCACCGTGCAGCAACGCCGCCTGCAACGAGAATGCGACCAGCGGCGTACCAAACAGCAGGCAGCCATCGATACGCGCACTGCCGGCGCTACTGGCCTTGCGGGCATACAGCAATGGCAGCAACAGATAGAACACGAAGAACAGCACCAGGAACGGCTCGGTGCTGTTGAAATTGGCCGGGGTGTACTTCAACACGCCCCAGGCCGTGCCAATGCCCCAGGTGAAGACAAACCCCAGCAGGTTGAGGATGCGCCATGGCCGCACCCAGGCGATGGCGAAGATGCCGGCGTTGAGCAGTGCGTAGTATGAGAACAGGGCGACATGATTGCCGCTGCCATCCGACAACCAGATCGGCGCCATGAAACCGGCCAGAACGCCAAGGATGGCCAGCGTCCTGCTCTCCTGCAGCACCGCCATCACCGACAGTCCGGCAATCAGCACCACGCTCAATGCAAATGCAGCGCCAGTTCCGATCATCCCGTAGTTCTTGCAGGCGGAAAACACCACCAGCAACAGGATGCCGATCATGCCGCCCTGCATCGCCAGGGCGAAGGTGCGGTGGCTCTCGCGCTTGCGCCAGGCGAACACCAGACCCGCCAGGGCTGCGGCACTGATGCCCGCCAAACGCAGGCTCGGCGGCACCACCAACCACCCTTGGTCGCTTGCATACTTCAGCAAGGCGGCGACGCCCGCCAGCAGCACCAGCATGCCGACCTTGACCGGCACGTTGCCGCTGGTCAGCCATTGCTTGGCGTAGGCAAGCGCACGCTCGATGAAGTTGGGTTCGGATGGTTCCACCGGCTCGGCAGCCGTCCAGGTCCGCTCCGGCGACGGCTCGCGACGCGGCGGAAGCGGACGACGCGGCTCGGCGGCCAGTGGATCGAGCGGATCTGGCCTGGGCGGCAGCGGCGGTGGCGCTGGCGAGGCAGCAACCGGCTCGGCTGCATGCGATGGAGATGCAACCGCCACCGGTTCGACAGCGGAGTGATCTGAATCGACCTCAGGCTCGGGCTCCGCCCAGGCGTAGGGCCGTATCGCTTCGGCGCGCTGCCTGCGAGGTGCGGCTTCGGTCTCGCCAGCATCCAGTCGCTCTTCCAGCGCTGCCACGCGGCGCTTGAGCGAGGACACCGATACCAGGGCAGCCACCAGCAACACCGGCATCGCCAGTGCGGCCAGTACCAGCAGCACTATCAACAACACCCAACCCTCGTCCATTGATCATCCTTGTGCACCTGAACGTGCAGCATCACCTTATCGGGGCCACCTGAAAACGCAAGATGCGCCCAGTCAGCTTCCGCCCGCTCCGGCAGTGCAATGCCGCTGGCCCAAGCGTATGAGCCACGTTGAGCCCCAGACCGTACTTTTGTGGGAGCGGCGTAAGCCGCGAAGCCGGCACGTCATCAGATGGCATGGATACCAAGGGCTTCAGCGTCCCCAGCTTCGCGGCTTACGCCGCTCCCACACCGAACAATCCCCCGCAACCCTGGCATCTGTTTGGTAGTCGAGTGGGCAGCATCAGCCTTGCAGCGAGACTTCCCCAGCATCACGCTGGCGATCATCGAATTCAGCGCGCGCCTGATCCATCTGTGGCTGGTGTGCCCAAGCCCATTGCAGCAAGGCATCCACCGGCTGCAGCAGCGATTGCCCCAGCGCGGTCAGTGCATAGTCCACCTGTGGCGGCACCGTCGGATAAACACGCCGGCTGACCAGCCCATCCCGCTCCAGGCCACGCAGCGTGCGCGCCAACATGCGTGGCGATACACCGCTCAGTTCACGCCGCAGTTGATTGAAGCGGCGCGCTTGTCCGCGCAGTGCGATGACCGCCAACAGACTCCATTTTTCGCCGACGCGGTCGAGCAGCAGACGCATCTGCTGGCAATACGCGGCGTCTTCACCCGCTGCTGGTCCAGTATCACCGGTGTGACTTGCTGCCATCGACGTGCCTCCTTGTGGCCTGGAACCGCGCACCCATCAATAGAGCATGACCACGCAGCCCGGCGCCAGCCCGGCGCGTTCCCCACACGCCCAAAGGAGTCCCCGATGTCCGCCCTGATCCTTCGCAACGAACCGCTGGGCCGCCCGTGGCCAGGCACCGATCCGTTCCTGTTCTGCGCCCATCACCTGGATCAGTATCCGCAGGCCACCGCCGAACAGGGCGTGGACATGCGTCAGCTGGGTGGGCGTGAACTTGGCCACGACTTCAGTGGCAAGGACGGCTTCAGCATGTACCACGGCGTCACCGTGCCGGGCTTCCCCGCCCACCCGCACCGCGGCTTTGAAACCATCACCATCGTGCCGCAGGGGCTGGTGGACCACGCCGACTCGCTGGGCGCCACCGCGCGCTACGGCGATGGCGACGTGCAGTGGCTTACTGCCGGTGGCGGCACCCAGCATTCGGAAATGTTCCCGCTGCGTTCGCGCGAACATGGCAATCCGCTGGACCTGTACCAGATCTGGCTGAACCTGCCGCCGCAGAGCAAGATGGCCGAGCCGGAGTTCGTGATGCTGTGGAACGAGAACATTCCCAGATACCGCATCGACGGCGTCGAGGTAAAAGTGATTGCCGGGCGCTATGAACCGCAGGAGCCGGGCCATGCCGAACTGTTGCCGCTGGCACCTGGGCGCAGTTCCTGGGCGGCCAATCCGCAAGCCGATGTCGCGGTCTGGCAGATCACCCTGCAACCCGGTGCCTCGGTGATCCTGCCGCCGGCGAACGCGCTAGGCACGCGCCGCACGCTGTACTTCCACGACGGCAAGCAGCTGCAGGTGGCGGGTGATGCGATCAGCGGCCCGCGCTTGCTGGAAGTGGTTGCCGGCAGCGCGTTGCCGCTGCACAACGGCGGCGAAGACGTGGTGCAGATCCTGCTGCTGCAGGGCGTACCGATCGGTGCGCCGGTGGTGGCCTATGGCCCCTTCGTGATGAATACCGCCGAGGAGATCGAGCAGGCGCGGCGGGATTACGGGCGTACCCAGTTTGGTGGCTGGCCGTGGTCCAGCCATGGCCCCGTGCATCCGGCTGGTCAAGGGCGGTTTGCCAAGCATCCGGGCAAGGATGCGATTGAGTTGCCGCCGGTGAAGTAAGCCCGAGCAGCGATTGTGCGGTCTGCAACGCCATGTAGCCCGGGTAAGCGCAGCGCACCCGGGGCATCCTCCCGTGCAGATCATTGCCGCAGGCTTTTCAACCCTCTCCAATCCCGGGTGCGCTGCGCTTACCCGGGCTACGGAGCTACGGATCTGGAGCGCAGGCCAGCGCCAGAGCAAAGCACCCCTCCCAACCCTCCCCTTCACCTTTGGTGAAAGGGAGGGCTTGAGCAAGAGCAACAGCACCCCTCCCATCCCTCCCCTTCGCCTGCGGCGAAAGGGAGGGCTCTACAAAAGCAGAACGGGCGCCTTTCGGCGCCCGTTCTGTTTGCAGCTATTGCGTGGCTCAGGCGGCGACGACGCGCACCATCTCCAGGCACTTGTTGGAATAGCCCCACTCGTTGTCGTACCAGCTGACCAGCTTGACGAAGGTGCCGTCCAGGGCGATACCGGCTTCGGCGTCGAACACGGAGGTGTGGGTCTCGCCACGGAAGTCGGTGGCAACCACCTTGTCTTCGGTGTAACCGAGGATACCCTTCAGCGCGCCTTCGCTCTGTGCCTTCACTTCGGCGCAGATTTCAGCGTAGGTGGCTTCCTTCTCCAGCTCGACGGTCAGGTCGACAACCGACACGTCCGAGGTCGGCACGCGGAAGCTCATGCCGGTCAGCTTCTTGTTCAGTTCCGGGATCACCACGCCGACGGCCTTGGCCGCACCGGTGGAGGACGGAATGATGTTTTCCAGGATGCCGCGGCCGCCGCGCCAATCCTTGTTGGACGGGCCGTCAACGGTCTTCTGGGTAGCGGTGGCAGCGTGCACGGTGGTCATCAGGCCGCGCTTGATGCCCCACTTGTCGTTGATGACCTTGGCCAGCGGGGCCAGGCAGTTGGTGGTGCACGAGGCGTTGGAGACGATGCTCTGGCCAGCGTAGGTCTTGTGGTTCACGCCGAACACGAACATCGGCGTGTCGTCCTTGGACGGGGCCGACAGGATCACCTTCTTGGCGCCGGCGTCCAGGTGCTTCTGCGCGGTTTCCTTGGTCAGGAACAGGCCGGTGGATTCGATCACCACGTCCACACCCACTTCGTCCCACTTCAGATTGGCCGGATCGCGCTCCTGGGTCAGGCGGATCTTCTTGCCGTTGACCAGCAGGTCGCTGCCCGACACTTCCACGTCGGCCTTGAAACGACCATGCACGGAGTCGTACTTGAGCATGTAGGCCAGGTAATCCGGCTCCAGCAGATCATTGATGGCCACGATCTCGATGTCGTTGCCGAAGTTCAACACTGCCGAACGCAGCACATTGCGTCCGATGCGACCGAAACCGTTGATGCCGACCTTGATTGCCATGTTCACAAGCTCCTGCAGCCGCAAAACCGTTGCGGCGGGGGTGGAAAGGGGACGCCATTCTAGCAGGACAGTTGCCCACCCCGTGGCCGTCCGCCGAACCTCCCCAGCTGAGCGCCAGCTGAGCGCAAACACCTGTTTGATCAGGATCAAAGCGGTACCCGGGCGCGGACCGGACACTGGTGCCACCTCCACCAAGCAACGGAATTACACATGCGCAAGACCACCGCCCTGCTGCTCTCCGCCATGGCCGCCGCCGTGTCCTTGGCTGCCGCCGCCCCCGCCATGGCCCAGTCCAAGGGCGATTGGACCCTGGGCGTCGGCGTCCACGCGGTTGACCCGAAGTCCGATGCGGGCGATCTGAATGGCGCCGCGCTGGGTCTGGGCAAGCTGCCCACCAAGGTCGACAGCGACGTCAAGCCGACCATCACCTTTGAATACTTCGTCGCTGACAACGTCGGCATCGAGGTCCTGGGCGCACTGCCGTTCAAGCACGACGTCAGCATCGACGGCGTCGGCAAGGTTGGCGAAACCAAGCAGCTGCCGCCGGTGGTCTCGCTGCAGTACCACTTCGCCAACAGCAGCAAGGTCACCCCGTTCGTCGGCCTGGGCGTGAACTACACCAAGTTCTTCAGCACCGACAGCAAGGGCGCGCTGGCCGGCACCAAGCTGAAGCTGGAAGACTCGTGGGGCCTGGCTGCCCACGCCGGCCTGGACTTCGCCGTCAGCGACAAGGGCGCACTGCGCGTTGACATGCGCTGGGCCGACATCGACACCAAGGTGAAGGTCAACGGCAACAAGCTGGGTACCGCCAAGATCGATCCGCTGGTGTATGGCGTGGCGTACGTCTTCAAGTTCTGAGTCTGGCCATTGTCGATGGGTAGCTGAGCATTACCCTCCCCCAACGAGCACGTCCCCGGCCACCGCCGGGGGCGTGTTTCGCCATCTGGCGCACGCAGCGGCGGGCACTGCAGCCGTTAGAATGGCGGCATGAACAAGCTCCACCGTCTATTGATGCCAGCCTTGGGCATCGCCACCACCGTCATCGCAACCCTCCCCGGCCAGGCATTGGCGTGGGGCGCGCAGGGCCACCGCCTGGTCGCGCGCATTGCCGAAATCCGCCTGGAACCGCAGGCCAGGGTCGAAATTGATCGCCTGCTGGCCAGTGAGCCGGGTGCGACCCTCAGCAATATCGCCCCATGGGCCGACCAGCTGCGTGCCAACGACCCCGACCTCGGCAAGAAGTCGGCGGGTTGGCACTACGTGAACATGGCAGAAGAAGACTGCATCTTCTCTCCGCCCACCCACTGCCGCAATGACGACTGTGTGGTGGGGGCCCTGAAGCAACAGAGCGCGCTGCTGGCCAATCGCCAACTCAATGATCGCGAACGCCTGCAGGCGCTCAAATTCGTCGTGCACCTGGTCGGCGATCTGCACCAGCCGCTGCATGCCGGTTATGGCCACGATCGCGGCGGCAATACCTATCAGCTGCAGTTCAACGGCCGCGGTACCAACCTGCATTCGGTCTGGGACAGTGGCATGTTCTACACGCTGCAGCTCAACGATGATCAATTCCTGCAGCGGCTGTTGGCGTTACCGGCACCGGCCGCCCGGCGCGCGCCGGATCTGCAGCGCGACCCCGCGCTGTGGGCCGAACAGACCTGCCGCATCGCCACACGCAAAGGCCTGTATCCAAGCGGCCACAAGATCGACGAGCGCTATACCGCTGTGTGGGAGCCGGTTGCCGAGGCCCAACTCCGCCTGGGAGGTGAGCAACTGGCCGCGCTGCTGAACCAGTTGCTCGATACTCCTTGAGAGAAACACGCCTGCACCGAAGCAAGCCTGTACTCAGTGCAGGCCGTCCTGCCGCCGGACCTGCGGCCTGCCCTCCACCACTTCAAAGGTGAAGGCATAAGCCAGGGTTACCGGCACCGCCTCGATGCGTGAGGCACTGCTGCAGTCCCCGTTCGACGGCGCCCGTACACCGGCAGCGTAATGACAAACCGCAGCCGGCTCGAACAACCACCCGGATGTGGCGGCCAGCGCCGCCTGCAGCAGGCCTGCGTTGGCCGCATCACTTCCCGCACCGCAGGCCGAATGCGCCAGCAGCGGCGCACTGCGTTCCACCCGCCCCTGCGCATCGAGGATGACATTCACGCATACCGTAGTGGCATCCAGTGAACGCTTGGCGTACTCCGACGGCAGCACGGGATCATCGGCAGTCACTGCAACCGGCATGCGGAAGCTTTCCGTGGCGGCCAACTGATAGGGCTGTATTTCGCCTGCACCGCCGGACGACTCGGGCGTCAGCATCTGCCGGTGCTGGTTGAGGTTGAAACTGCTGCTCACCTGCTCCTTCGCCGGCGGCGTCGCACAACCTGCAAGCATCAGCACCAGCAGCATCACCGCATGCCCGCGCACCTCAGCTCCTGCTCTGGGTTTCGGTGTAGTGCATTTCTTCTTCGTCCATATCAAACGAGATCGGCACCCGGATGGTGCCGGCGACCGGCTTGCCATCCTTCATCGCCGGCGTGAAACGCCACTGCCTTGCAGCAGCAATCGACACTTCCTCGAACACCCCCTTGGGATGCGCCTCGGCAACGACCACGTCGGTCGCCCGGCCTTCGGCATCCACCGCGATACGCAGCACCACCTTGCCACTGGTGCCACTGTCGATCGCAGCACGCGGATAGCTGGGCGGCGGCATCCGTCCGGCATTCGGCAAACCGACCTGCTCGGCCTTGCCGGAAGCTGCCGATGCGATGGCCGGGTCTCCTGCTGCCAACGCAACCGATCGCAGCTCCAGCACCCAGGTCGAGCGCCCGTCGGCGGTGGACACTTCGATGCCTGCGGCCACATCGGGCTTGATCAGCAAGGTCGGCGACGAGATCAGATCCCCATTCGCCTTCAGCGTGCCTTTCAGCGTGAGCATCCCGTCAGCTGCGGGCTGCAGGGTGAACTCCGCTGCCCACTGCACACCCTTGTCCGAGCTGGCGCTGAAGGAGAACGGCGTGCCTGCTGACTGCTGCAGCTCGAAGCGCTGCTTGGTGCCTTCCAGTGTCGCCTCCACGAAGGTGGCATACACCGTGCCCTTGCCGGTCGTCGTCGAGGTCGATGAAGAAGACGATGTGGACGTCGACGAAGATGTGGACACCACCTTGCCCGGCTGCGCAGCCCAGGCGGTATAGCCGAAAGCGGACGATAAGCCCAACGACAACATCAACATGGCACACCACTGCTTCCTGCCCGGTACGGGACGCTTCAACATGGCAATACGCTCCTTCAATGGATGATGGTTCTGCCAGTGACACCCCACCGGCAACGGGGACGCGGCCAGCCCGGTTTTGAGCATGGCCTCGCCATAACTGCGGCGTGCGCCCGACACCCGGGCAATCACACGTTCATCGCAGGACAATTCCTGGTCTTCGCGGCAGCAACGCAGGGCGAACAACAACAGCGGGTTGAACCAGTACAGGCACTGCAACAACGCCAGCAGTGCATTGATCGCGATGTCGCCGCGTTGCAGATGCACGCGCTCATGCAGCAGCACCAGTTGCTGCTCGATCGGCAGATAGCGTTGTTCGAAGCCAGCCGGCAGCACGATCCGCGGCCGCAACAAGCCCATCGCCGCAGGCAAGCCCGCCACGGCTTGTGCCTGCCACAAGCCGTCATCGCGTTGGCTGAGCCGCCCCAACCCCTGCTGGAATTTCCGCTGCTGGCGATACAGGCGCAACGCCATCAGCAACACCCCGGCGAGCCACGCACAGCACAGCCACAGTGGCCAATGCGCTATCACGGCGGGACCCGCAACCACCGCCTGCCCAACCTGCACAGCTACCTCACTGACCCGCATCGGCACGGGCGCCACCCGCGGTGCCGGCAACAGCACCGCCAGCAGCATCGCCGGCAGCAGCAACCACAGCAGATAGGCTGCACTTGCCCCAAGCCAGTGCCGCAGCGGCCGGCGCAGGATCAGTGCCAGCGCAACCGCCGCACTGCTGGCCAAGGTGGTATTCAGCAGCAGCGCCAAGATCTCAGTGCTGGTCATCGTCGAGCCCCTCCAGCAGTTTGCGCAGCTCGGCCACGTCCTCGCGGCTGAGCCGCTGGTGCTGGCTGAAATGGGCGACCAGCGGCGCAACACGGCCATCAAAAAGGCGCTCGATCAGGCTGCTGCTCTCCTCCAGCAACCAGGCATCGCGCTGCACCAGCGGCGTGTACAGAAAACGCCGTCCTTCCTTGGTTGCACTGATGGCCGCCTTGTTGAGCAGGCGGTTGAGCAGGGTCTTGACCGTGGCCTCGGCCCAGTCATTGCCGCCGGGCAGTCGCGCGATGACCTCGTCGGCAGACAGCGGGTGCTGCCCCCAGAGGACTTCCATGACAACGGCCTCGGCCTCGCTGATACGGATCATCGTTTACGCCTGTAATTTTTTACGATTACACGAGTAAACAAAAGCCCTGTCAAGTCCTCACCAAGTGATTCAGGGGGGACATGCTGTAATGCCTTCACCCCCGCAGATACCGGACACCATGCCCCATCACGTGACCGACCTCGACGCCGCCGTGGACTGGCTGCTGAGCAACATCCAAGGCCCACTGCGCATCGGCGCCCCACTGGCGCTGGGCAAACCGCACCGTTTGCTCAATGCCCTGTACGCGCGTCTCGAACACGACCCGGCGCGGCCGCTGCAGTTGTATACCGCGCTGTCACTGAACCCGCCGCAGGCCAAAGGCGATGGTTTGGAAGCGCGCTTCATGCGCCCGTTCGTCGAGCGCCACTTCGGCGCAGACTTCCCGCGCCTTGCCTACTCCGATGCCATCGCCCGCGATGCGTTGCCTGCACATGTGCAGGTGGAAGAGTTCTACATGCAATCCGGCGCGCTGCTGCGGTCGACGCAGGCACAGCGCTACTACACCAGCCTCAACTACACGCATGCCGCCGATGCGGTAGCGCAGCGCGCGCCAAATGCCATCGTGCAGAAAGTGGCCTACCGCGAAGGCAGCCATCAGCTGTCGTTGTCGTGCAACAACGACATCACCCAGGACACCTTGGATGCCATCGCCAAGCGCGGCCTGCCCAAGCCCTTGTTGATTGCCGAGATTGATCCGCAACTGCCGTGGCTGGGCGGCACCGCCGCCGTTGATCCGGACTTCTTCGATCTGGTTATCACCCCCCCCGGTCCCTACCCCCGGCTGTTTGGCCTGCCGCGGCAGCCGGTCAGCGATGCCGACTACGCCATCGGCCTGTACGCCAGCACCCTGGTGCGCGATGGCGGCACCTTGCAGATCGGCATCGGCACGCTGGCCGACGCGCTCAGCCATGCGCTGGTGTTGCGGCACACCGACAACGCACGCTACCGGCAGATCCTGCACGCGCTGGATCCGCAGATCGCCGAGCACCCGCTGGTGCATGAAGCAGGTGGGCTGGGGCCGTTCGAAATCGGCCTGTACGGCTGCAGCGAGATGCTCAACGAAGGCTTCCGCAAGCTGGTGCAGACCGGCGTTATCTGGCGCAAGGTGCATGACGATCTTGGCCTGATGCAGCGTTTGGCCGACGGCACTGCCAGCAATGGTGACCGCGGCCGACTTGCACGCGAAGGCGAGTACCTGCACGGTGCCTTCTATCTGGGCTCAACCGAGTTCTACGAGTGGCTGCGCAATCTCCCCGATGCCGAACGCGCCGCCATCGGCATGCGCCGCATCAGTGAGATCAACCAGCTCTACGGCGGCAACGAGGCATTGGAACGCCTGCAACGCCGCGATGCACGCTTCTTCAATTCCTGCATGATCGCCAGCGCGCTTGGCGCAGCGGCATCGGATGCACTGGAAGATGGTCGCGTGGTGTCCGGCGTCGGTGGCCAGTACAACTTCGTGGCGATGGCGCATGCACTGCCCGATGCACGCAGCGTGCTGATGTTCCGGGCGACACGCGACGATGGCGGCAAGCCGCAATCCAATGTGCGCTGGAATTACGGCCACACCACCATTCCGCGTCACCTGCGCGATGTCTTCGTCAATGAGTACGGCATCGCCGACCTTCGCAACCTCACCGACGAGGATTGCGTGGTCGCGATGAGCAGCATCACCGACGCTGCATTCCAGACGGCGCTATTGGATCAAGCCAAGGCCTCGAAGAAACTCGCCGCCAGCTTCAGCGCGCCAGCACAGTGGCAACAGAACCACGCCGAGGTGCTGCGCGCGAAACTTGCCCCATTCCGTGCCGATGGCAGTCTGCCGGACTACCCGCTGGGTAGTGATTTCGATGCCGTTGAACAGGATCTGGTACGCGCCTTGGGCTGGCTGAAATCGGCGACTGCGACGTCGATGGGCAAGCTGCGTACCGTCGTCGCAGCCTTGCGCCAACCGCCCGCCGAGAACGATGCGATGTACATGCAGCGGATGGGACTGGAGCGACCGGCCAATTTTGGCGAGCGGCTCAATGCTGGGCTGTTGCGGGTTGGTCTGGCGCGGAGTGTCGGGAAAGCTTGATGGTGTGCATCGCAATCTGATCGCGCACAGAGAAGGCTGATTTAGTGGAAGCGGCGTAAGCCGCGAAGCTGACAATCGATATTGGCATCGGTAGCCAAAGGTTCTCAGCTTCGCGGCTTACGCCGCTCCTACATTGGTCGGAGTACCGGGGAGGCTCCTGCCGAGCATGGCTCGGCACTACATAGCTGCTCCCTCCCTTTCGCGCAGCGAAGGGGAGGGTTGGGGAGGGGGGGCTTTTTGCTGGGAAAGCCCCTGCCGAGCATGGCTCGGCACTACAGATCTGCTCCCTCCCTTTCGCGCAGCGAAGGGGAGGATTGGGGAGGGGTGGCTTTTTGCTGGGAAAGCCCCTGCCGAGCATGGCTCGGCACTACATATCTGCTCCCTCCCTTTCGCGCAGCGAAGGGGAGGGTTGGGGAGGGGTTAGCCCTTCGCTGGGCGAGCCCCCTGCCGAGCATGGCTCGGCACTACAGTTGGGGCGAAGCCAAAACAAAGGCCGGGTTTCCCCGGCCTTTGTTCAAGACGTGCAGCGGCGCTTGATCAGCCCGCGACCTGCGCCTTGGCTGCTGCCACAACCGCTTCAGTGGTGATGCCGAAATGCTTGTATAGCTTGTCGGCCGGGGCCGATGCGCCGAAGGTGTCCAGACCAACAACCGCGCCGTCCAGGCCCACGTACTGGCGCCAGAAACCGGTGACGCCGGCTTCGACGGCAACACGCTTGCGCACGGCATTCGGGAGCACGGACTCGCGGTAAGCGGCGTCCTGGCGATCGAACACGTCGGTGCACGGCATCGACACCACGCGGGTCTTGATGCCGGCAGCGTCCAGCTCGGCCTTGGCGGCCACGGCCAGACCCACTTCCGAACCGGTGCCGATCAGGATCACGTCCGGGGTACCGGCTGCGTCAGCCAACACGTAGCCACCGCGTTCGATCTGCTGCACCTGCTCGGCCGTACGCGGCTGCGGGGCCAGGTTCTGGCGGCTGAAGATCAGGCAGCTCGGGCCATCCTTGCGAACGATGGCCGCCTTCCAGCTGACCGCCGATTCGGCCGCATCGCAGGGGCGCCACACATCGTTGTTGGGGATGTAGCGCAGCGAGGACACGTGCTCCACCGGCTGGTGGGTCGGGCCGTCTTCGCCCAGGCCGATCGAGTCATGGGTGAACACGTGGATAACGTGCGCCGGGATCAGCGCGCTCATGCGCAGCGCGTTGCGGGCGTAGTCGCTGAACACCAGGAAGGTGGCGTCGAACGGCAGGAAGCCGCCGTGCAGGGCGAGGCCGTTGGCAATCGCGCTCATGCCGAACTCACGCACGCCGTAGTGCACGTAGTTGGCGTGCGGGTCTTCGCCGACCACGGTCTGCGCACCCTTCCACAGGGTCAGGTTGGAACCGGCCAGGTCAGCCGAGCCGCCGATGATTTCCGGCAGCAGCGGTGCGAAGGCCTGGATGGCGTTCTGCGAGGCCTTGCGCGAGGCGATGTTCGGCGCTTCGGCCTGCACCTGGGCGATGTAGGCATCGGCCTGGGCAATGAAGTCAGCCGGCAGTTCGCCGTGCGAACGGCGGGTCAGTTCGTCGGCGTCGGCCGGGAACTGTGCAGCGTACTTGTCGAACAGCTGCTCCCACTCGGCCTGACGCAGGGTGCCGGTGCCGCCAGCGCGCCAGCCAGCGTAGATTTCTTCCGGAATCTCGAACGGCCCGTACGGCCAGTTCAGCGCCTTGCGGGTGGCTTCCAGCTCGTCCTTGCCCAGCGGTGCGCCGTGGCTGGATTCCTGGCCGGCCTTGTTCGGCGAACCAAAACCAATGGTGGTCTTGCAGCAGATCAGGGTCGGCTTGTCGAACTGCGACAGCGCCTGCTCGATGCCGGCCTTGATGCTTTCCGGATCGTGGCCGTCGACGCCGCGCACCACGTTCCAGCCGTAGGACTCGAAGCGTGCCGGGGTGTCGTCGGTGAACCAGCCTTCCACTTCACCGTCGATGGAGATGTTGTTGTCGTCCCAGAAGCAGACCAGCTTGTTCAGGCCCCAGGTACCGGCCAGCGAGGCGGCTTCGTGCGAGATGCCTTCCATCAGGCAGCCGTCGCCCATGAACACCCAGGTGCGGTGATCGACGACTTCGAATTCCGGGCGGTTGTAGCGCTGCGACAGCAGCTTTTCAGCCAGCGCGAAGCCCACGGCATTGGCCAGGCCCTGACCCAGCGGGCCGGTGGTGGTTTCCACGCCCGGGGTTTCATGACGCTCCGGGTGGCCGGCAGTGCGGCTGCCCAGCTGGCGGAAAGCCTTCAGTTCTTCGATCGGCAGGTCGTAGCCGCTCAGGTGCAGCAGCGCGTAGTGCAGCATCGAGCCGTGACCGTTGGACAGCACGAAGCGGTCGCGGTTGAACCACTTCGGGTTGTTCGGGTTGTGACGGAGATAGTCGTTCCAGAGCACTTCGGCGATATCGGCCATGCCCATCGGCATGCCGGGATGACCGGACTTGGCGGCTTCTACCGCATCAGCGGCAAGGAAACGGATGGCGTTCGCCAACTGGCGGCGGGTGGGCTGCGTCATGGGTCGTCAGAATCAGGAGGCTCCCGCGGAACTGCGGGCGGCCTATTGTCCCACAAGCGACTGCCGGGATCAGTCCGTAAAAGCTGACGGTAGTTCGTCTTGGTTTCGCCTGACAGGAACATGCCCAAGCAGAACGGCCACCCTGAACAGGGTGGCCGTCGTTACCGTAAACCCGCCGGAATTCACCCCTGCGGGTGATGCCGACCGATGCTGTCGTCACTCTCACCGCGCGCCACCAGGGTGGTCAGGGCCAGGTCACCGGTCACGTTCAACGCGGTACGGCACATGTCCAGGAAGTGGTTGACGCCCAGGATCAGGCCGATACCGGCAGGATTGACGCCGACCATGGCACAGATCAGTGCCACCACCGGCAGCGAACCCGACGGCACACCGGCCGTGCCGATACCACCGAGGATGCAGACCACCATCACCATGAACTGCTGGCCGATGCTCAGGTCCACGCCGAAGAACTGCGCCAGGAAGATCACCGTCACACCCTCGAACAGCGCGGTGCCATTCTGGTTGGCGGTAGCACCCACGGTCAGCACGAAGCGCGAAACCTTGTGCGGGAAGCCCATCTGGTCGGCCACGCGCAGCGCGGTCGGCAGGGTCGCATTGGACGACGCGGTGGAGAACGCCATCACTGTGGCCTCCTGCGTCTCACGGAAGAACCTGATCGGCGAGCGCCCGGCCAGCTTCACTGCGATGCCATAGCTGACGAACATGTGGGTGGCCAACGCCAGCACCACCACCCCTACATAGGCACCCAGCTTGATCAACAGATCAAAGCCAAAAATGGCGGCCAGGTTGAACATGAAGCAGGCCACCGCGTAAGGCGCCAGGCGGATGACCAGATTGATCAGGGTCATCGAGATTTCAAACAGGCCTTCAATGCCCTTGCGCAGCGTGGCCACCTTTTCAGCCGGCGACAACACCATGCCGATGCCCAGCATCAGCGCGAAGAACATCAGCGACAGGATCTTGCCGTTGTCCGAGGCCGCATCGAGCACATTGTTGGGCACGATCGACAGCAGCATGTCCAGGCCCTTGGGCTGCGAGCCCGCGCCCGCCACGATCGCCTGGCTGCGTTCGGCATTCTCGGCCAGCAGCTTGGCGGCAACAGCTGGATCAACACCGGCACCGGGCTGGAATAGATTGACCAGCAGCAAGCCGATCAATACCGCCACACCGGACAGCACGATGGTGTAGGCCAGCGATTTCCAGCCAATACGTCCCAGTGAGCGGATATCGCCCATCTCCGACACGCCCATCACCAGCGCCGAAAAAATCAGCGGCACGATCAGCATGAAGATCAGGCTCAGGAACAGCCCCGAGACCGGCGTGGTCAGATAGGTGGTGACCTCATGCACCCAAGACGCGTCAGGGCTGACCAGATGCACGATCAGGCCCAACAACAGACCTAAGCCGAAGCCGATCCCTATCTTCCAGTGGAACGGCAATTTGGCGGTGGTCTTGGCTGCATTGGCCATAAGCGGGTTTCCCTCCAGAGATTCGTTCAGCTTAACAGACGGTGTACAACCGCCCTTTTCAGCTTTGTCCCGGATAGAGAGGGTCCAATGGCGACTTTTCCACCACTGCGGTTTTCCGCCATCGCGGACCGGCCTTGAATACCTCGCGCAACTGCGCGCGCGCCGCGCTCACGTCGCCCTCGCCGCCCCAGCGGGCGCGCTGCATGCGCTGCAGCGCATCGCGTTGTGCCGGGTCATCCAGTTTCTGCAATACCGCGTCGAGCCCGTCCACACCACCCATCACGGCAAGGATGTGTGCCACCTCGTCCAGGCTGCCCGCATCCAGGGCGCGGCGCAGGTCTGCCGTGCCGTAGCGCGAACCAGCGCTGGCAGATTGCGCTGCAGGCCCATCGCGGGCCACCGCCGGAGCATGGCGGCGCGACAGCCCCCAGATCAGCGTGGCCAGCCACAACAAGGCGAAACCGGCCGCCAGCGCGGGCCACAGCCAATTGCTTGCGGCGTCCGGCGACGCCGCCAGGGCGTTACCTGCAGCCACCGCGGCAGACCCGGCAGCTGCCGGCTGCACCAGCGGTGGCGCGACCATGCCGGTAGTGCTCCCTTGGGCTACCTGCAATGACAGCGCCGGCAGCGAGGTGGTGCGCGCCTGGCCCGCCGCAACGTCCCACCATTGCATCTGGATGCCGGGCACGGCCAATGCGCCGGTCTGCTGCGGCACGATCGAATAGCGCCGGGTCAACTTCAACTGCGGGCTGGAACCCTCGAACGTTTCATCGTACTGCGGTGGCTCGGCGAACACCTGTGCACTGTCGCCCAGCGATGGCACCGGCAGCTCCGGGAACTGTGCCTTGGTGGCGCCGCTGGCGATTGCCTCCACTTCGATCGCAATCGCCTCGCCGGTACGCCCGCTATTGGGCGCGGCGGTATAGCGCAGCTGCAGGTTCTTCAGCGGCAACCACGGTTGTGGCGCATCGGCAGGTGTCGCCCGTACCTGCAGGGTCTGGTCAGGACCGCGGGCACTGAGCTGGCCGTTGTCGCGGCCAAAGAAGTCATCGAAGAATCCGCCCGCGCCCTGCCCGCTGAAGCGCGCACCAGCCAACTGCAGCGGGCCGCTGCGCTCGGGAATCAGCAGGAAGCGACGCTCGACCACGTTGTAGCGGCGCCCGCCGACCTCCCGCACGGAGGTACGGTCATCGCCAACGCGCTGCAACGATGCTGCCGCCGGTGTATCCAGCACCAGTTCGCCGGAGGCCAACTGGGTGGCGAAGTACAACCTCACCACCACACCCACGCTCTGCTGCACGTAGGGCTGTTTGTCGTCCACCTCGGTTTCGATGAAGGCCAGTGCGTTGCCGTCACGGCTGGCGATCGGCGCCTCGTCCACCTTCACCAGCAAGGGCGTGGTACTCCCGCCACCGACGCGCAGCGCAGGAATGTCCAGCATGCCGGCGCGCCGCGGTGTCAGCACAACCGTGTACTGGGCGAAGTTGCGGGAGGCGCCACCGCCCAGCTGCAACTGACGGCTGCTGCTCTGCGCACCAAGCACGAAATCGACCTCGAGCGGCGCGTACTCGGGGCTGCCCGATTGATCGGTCTCGATGGTCAGCGTGATCGACTCACCCTGCTTGATGCTGTCCCGATCCAACCAGGCGCGCGTCTGTGCCTGCAGCAGGCCACTGAAGGCCAACAGCCCCAGCAACAGCCATAGCTGCAACTGCAGGACCTTGCCTGCGTGATTCTTGCTCATCGCTTTTCCCGCATCCGACGCTCGTACTCGAGCTGGAATTTTGCTTTCAACAGATCACCCGGCTCATCCGGCACGCGCTGCATCCAGGCTTCCACCGCTTGTTGCTGTTCACGCTGCGCAGGTGTCATCGCCGCCCGCGCGGCGGACTGCTGCCCGCCCTCATCCGCCTGCTGTTGGCGCATGGCCTCGGCCATGCGCTGACGCTGGGCCTGGTCAGCCTGCTCCTGCTTTCCCGCATCTTCCGTCTGCGGCGGCTGCGGTTCGCCCCGCCCGGAGGACGATGCGTCGGAGCTGGGGGGAGACTGCGCAGCCGGTGGCTGCGACTGCTGCGATTGGCCGGATTGCTGCCCCTGTTGTCCCTGCGGCTGCCCCTGCTGCTGCCCCTGCGGTTGTCCCTGCTGGTTCTGTTGCGAATCCTGCTGTGACTTCTGCTGTCCGCTCTGATCCTTGCCCTGCTGCGGCTTGGACGGGTTCTGCTGGCTACCCTGCTGCCCCTGCGGCGATTTGCGCTTGCGTGCGGCGTCCACCGCAGCGCGGTTCGCCACCGCATCCGGCATGCCCGGATGCGCCTTCAGGGCACGGTCGTAGGCGGCAATCGCCTCGTCATACTTGCCCTGACGGGCAAGCGCGTTGCCCAGGTTGTACCACCCCTGGTCATTGTCGATGCCCTCGAATTTTCTCTGCGCGGTAGCGAAATCACCCAGTCTGTATGCCTCCACGCCTTCGCCCAGGCGCTGATGCTGGCGCTGATCGGCACGCTGCCACCAACCGCCCTGCTCCGCTGCATGGGCAGGCTGCAGGACCGGCAACAACAGGCATAGCGCCAATACCGGCACTACCCGGCGTGGGCGACGGAACGCAAACAACGCCAGCAGCAACAGCGGCGGCAACAACCAGTAGCCTTCATCCTGCCATTGCTTGCCCGCACTGGCCTGCTGCGCACGATCCTGCGCACCGGCCTGTGGCTCCAGCACCCCCAGGGCCTGCAGATCTGCCGAGGTAGTGGCGATGCGTTGATAGCCACCACCGCCGGCTGCAGCCAAACCACGCAGTGAGGTTTCGTCCAGGTGCGCCTGTTCGATCGCCCCGCGCGGATCGCGATAGGACGCACCTTGCAGGCTGCCCAGGCCGATCACTGAAACACGATAGCCCGCCACGCGCAGCTTGGCCGCTTCGGCCAGTGCCGCGGCGTCGGCATGATCACTCAACAACAGTATCTCGCCATTGCGGGCCCCGGACTGCTTCAGCAGATCACCCGCCCAGAGCAGTGCCTTGTCCGCGCGCTGACCATCCACCGGCATCACCTCCGGTGCCAGCGCATCAAGAAACAGCGCGACGTTGGCGGCATCATCGGTCAGCGGCGCGACGGTGAATGGCTCCCAGGCGAAGGCAATCAAGGCTACCTCGCCGCCCTTGCGCTCGCGCAGCAGGGTAGCCAGCTTCGCGCGTGCCTGCAGCAGGCGCGACGGCGGCAGGTCGGTGGCGCGGATGCTGCTGGACAAGTCCAGTACGATCACCAGCGGCGTCTTCGACTCCCACAACGGCTGATCCAGTTGACGCCAACTCGGCCCTGCAAGCGCAAGCACCGCCAGCACCAGGCCGAGCGCCAGCCCTGCACTGCCCCACCAGCCACGCTTGCCGCCTTTACTCAACAGCTGCGCCAATAGATGCGGGTCCACCGCTTCGTGCCAACGGGCACTGCGCTGACGGCGCCACCAACTGCCGAGCAGCGCAGCCGGCACCAGCAAGAGCGCCCACAGCCACTCCGGGCGCAGGAAATGCAGATTCTGCCAATCAATCATTGCCGCAGCCCCCGCCAGGCCAACGCCGTCATGCCCAGCAGCAGCGATAACGCCAACGGCCACGGATAGCGTTCGATCCGCGGCCGCACCGCGGGACCGGCGTCCTTCACCGGTTCCAATCGATCCAGCTCGGCATAGATGTTGACCAGTTCATCCGTATCGCGGGCGCGGAAGAAACGGCCACCGGTTTCATCAGCCACCTTGGTCAAGGTAGCCTCGTCCACCTGATCATCGGCCCCGGGCAACTGCACACCGAACAAGGACATGCCGCCACTGCCACCAAAGGCGATGGTGTAGACCCGCACGCCTTCGGCCTTGGCCAGTTCTGCCGCCTTCAACGGTTCCAGCACGCCGGCGGTGTTCACACCATCGGTGAGCACGATCAGCACCCGCTGTCCCTGAGGCTGCTCGCGCAGACGCTTCACCGACAAGGCGATGGCGTCACCCAATGCCGTCTCACGTCCGGCCAGCCCGACCACGCTGTCGCGCAGTTGGTCACGCACGGTGGCGCGGTCGGCCGTCAACGGGGTCAAGGCATAGGCACGCTGGCCGAACACCAGCAAGCCAATGCGATCCCCTTCGCGGCGCTCGAGGAAATCCGCCAGCACTGCCTTGGCAGCGGTCAGGCGGTCCACCACCTGACCGCCCAATTGCATGTCCGGCTCACTCATGCTGCCGGACAAGTCCACCGCCAGCATCATCTGCCGCGCCTGCCGTGGCGGCTCGATCGGTTCACCCAACTGCTGTGGACGCGCCAACGCGGCACACAGGCATAACCATGCCAGCGACAACAACAAGGTCTGCAGCACCGCACCGGCCCGCGACGGCGCCTGTTCCTGCAGCAGCTCCGGTTCGTAGGGCACGCGCAGCGCGGCGCCATATTGTTCGCGTAGCGGCCACAACAGCATCAACAGTGGCAACGGCAGCGCCAGCCATGCCCACGGCCAGGCAAAGCTCGGCCACAGGTTCGACCAGTTGGCGAGGATGTCCTGCATCAACGTCGCCCTGCCATCAGTTCCAGGAAACGCGTGCGCGCCAGCTGGCAGGCACGATCCACCTGCTCGCCCTCAAGCTGAGGACGGAACCCGCCATCCAGCAGCAATCGGCCTTCGCCGCCGCTGAAATCCGTTCGTTTGCCGCCATCGAGAAAACGCAACCACGCATCACCCTGCAACTGCACTGCCCGCGGATCGATCCGCCGCGCCGCGCGGCGCAGGAGCTCGGAGGCCGCAGCCAATCGTGCAGGCCCCTGCGGCGCCGCCTGTAACTGCCGGTCGAACAGGTTCGTCCAACGCTGCAAGCGACGGCGGCGGAAGAAATAGAGGGTCAATCCAATCAACGCGAGCACCACGACCGCACCGATCAGCAGCCACCAGCCCGGCGCCAGCGGCCACCAGCCCGGTGCTGCAGGCAGGTGCACATCCCGCAGCGGCAGTTGTGCGGCCATCAGCCCACGCTCCGGTTCGGTGTCGCGCCCAACCAGGCATCACTGGCATCGTCGGTGACCAATGTGCTGACGCGGATGCGTCGCCCCGGCAACTGTCGGCACAGTGCCTCGACCGGCCCGACCAGCGCTTCGTGCCAGGCCTCGCGTACGTTGCTTGCGGTCAGATCCAGCTGCAGACGGCCAGCCCGTGTCTGCAATGGCAGAACACATCGCGGAGGCGATATCTCAAGAGGATCCAGCAGCAACACCAGTTCCACCTCCACATGCATTGCCAACGATGACCAGGTGGCGGCTGCCACGGCTTGTGCACTGACCGGATCGGCCAGCACCACCGCACGTGCACCCGGGTGCAACACCCGGGCGGCCTGTTCCAACGCCAGTTGCAGGCCACCATCATCGGCCGGTCGCTCGCCGTACCAACGCACAAGGGCGTCCAGGCTCCGCAACACCCCGCGAGTTCCGCCAGCCGGGGGGACCAATGCCTGCTGCGCGGAACCACGTAGCGCCGCTATCCGATCGCCGTCACGCAGTGCCGACCACGCCGCCACCGCACCAGCGCGTGCCGCCTGCACCGACTTGAAGCGCACCCGCGTACCGAAATAAAGCGCCGGTGCAGTGTCAGCAATCAACAAGGTGACCCGCTCGCGCTCGGTCTGGAAGGTCTTGGTATGCGTGGCATCGGTACGTGCGGTCAGTTTCCAGTCGATGTGCCGCGCATCGTCACCCGCTACGTACTCACGCGACTCGGCGTACTCCATGCCACGACCACGCAGCATCGAGGCGGCGCGGCCGCTTACCGCGTAATGGCCGCGCCGGGCCTTGCGGCCGCCGTTGGCGGAACCGCGCAAGGCGATCAGCTCGGCCAACTGTGGTCGGATGCCATCGGCGGCGGCCACGACCTGCGGTGCTTGCCTGGTTACCGGCACATTCATTGCCGGTCCACCTGCAAACGTGGTCCTTCAACCGTTCCGGTGCCGCCGCCGGTCATCACACCCGGCCTCAAGGCAGGGGCACGCAGTCGAGCAGGGCAGCCACCAGACGCTCGCCGTCCCAACCCTCGGCGGCAGCCTCGTAGCTGGGCAATACACGATGGCGCAGCACGTCGGCGGCAACACCGCGCACGTCGTCGGGTGTCACGTAGTCGCGGTTGGCCAGCCAGGCACGCGCACGCGCGCAGCGCTCCAATGCAATCGAACCGCGCGGGCTTGCGCCCCAGGCAATACGCTTGGCCAGCTTGGCGTCGTAAGCACTGGCGTCGCGCGAGGCCAGCACCAGCGCTACCAGGTAGCGTTCCAGCTGCGGCGCCATATGCAGTTCCAACACCTCGCGCCGCGCCTGTTCGATCTTCTGCAGCGATATCTTCTCGACAGCTGCCTGCTGCGGCCGCATCGCCCGCAAGGCGCGCTCGCGTGCAAGCCGCAGGATCTCGGTCTCGGCGCTGGCATCGGGGTAACCGATGCGCACATGCATCAGGAAACGGTCCAACTGGGCTTCGGGCAGTGGGAAAGTGCCTTCCTGCTCGATCGGATTCTGCGTGGCCATCACCAGGAACACCTCCGGCAATGGGTAGGTATTTCGACCGACCGTCACCTGCCGCTCGCCCATTGCCTCCAGCAGCGCCGACTGCACCTTCGCCGGGGCACGATTGATTTCGTCCGCCAACAGGATCGGGTGGAAGATCGGCCCGGCCTGGAATTCGAAACGTCCTTCCTGTGAACGCCAGATATCGGTGCCGGTGAGGTCGGCAGGCAGCAGGTCCGGGGTGAACTGGATGCGCGCGAAACTGGCATCGATACGCGACGCCAGGGCACGGATGGCGGTGGTCTTGGCCAGCCCGGGGGCCCCCTCCACCAACAAGTGGCCATCCGCCAACAGCGCGGTCAGCAGCCGGTCGACCAGCAAGGACTGGCCGACGATTTCGCTGGCCAGCGCATCGCGCAAGGCGGTGAATTCCTGATGCAGGTCGCCGTCACGGACCGGCGCATCGGTTTGGGTGGGCAATTGAGGGGGCAGGTTCATAGGCGCAGTTTGACTGATCTGCGATGAAATGGTTCCAAACAGATCGCCGCAAACGAAAAAGGGCCGCATCCGCGGCCCTTTTTCTCATCCACAACAAGCGTTTAGCGGGCAGCCTTGGCGACGCGCAGGATCTTCGGGGTCACGAAGACCAGCAGTTCGGCCTTGTCCTTGCTGCGACCACGCTTCTTGAACAGATTGCCAAGGAAGGGGACGTCGCCCAGGAACGGGACCTTGCTGACGCTCTCACGGTCACTGAATTCGTACACGCCACCGATGACCACCGTCTGGCCATCATCCACCAGTACGGCGGTGTTGATCTCGCGACGATTGATGACCGGGACAACGCCGAAGTTGGTGATGGTCAGGTATTCGTCGACCTCATCCTTCTTGACGTTCATGTTGAGGAAGACGCGATTGTCCTGGGTGATGGTCGGGGTGACCTTCAGCTCCAGCAACACTTCCTTGAACTGCACGTTCGGCGTTGCTGCGGCACCGCCGGTACCACCGGTAATGGTGACATAACCAATTTCCTTACCCTGCTTGATCACGCCCTCACGCTGGTTGGCAGTGACGATACGCGGGTTGGAGATGACTTCGCCGCGGCCTTCTTCCTGCAGGGCCGACAGCTCAAGATCCAGGTTGAAGTTGGCACCCAGCAAGGTATAGGCAAGGCTCGGGCCCAAACCGTTGGCCGAAGTAAACGTGCCTGCCGGCAGATTGACGTTGAGTCCGCGATTGGCGCTGCCGCCACCATTGGTGGTATTGCCAATCGTCGCCTCGTTGTCGCCCTCGTTGTAGGTACGCTTGCCGCCAATGCCGAACTTGGCACCCAGGTCGCGGGCAAAGGTGTCATTGGCGATGACGATGCGGCCTTCGATCAGCACCTGGTCAACCGGACGATCAATCACCTCGATCAGCTCGCGCATCTGCGCGACCTTCTTCGGGATGTCGCTGATCATCAGGGTATTGGTACGCTCGTCCGCAACCAGGCGACCACGCGGCGACAGGAAGCCGTTCTCGTTCTGACTACCACCACCGCCTTCACCACCCGAGCCGCCGATGCCTTTGGCTTCGGTGATCGCTTTGAAGATGGTTGTGGCGTTGTGGTAATTGATCTGCACGTAGTCGGTGATCAGGTCCGAGCGGTTCTCGATCGCGATACGCGCGTCTTCCTTGTCCTGCTCGAACTTGGCCAGCTCCGGCTGCGGCGCAACCCAGATCACGCCACCCTCGCGGCGCTTGTCCAGGCCCTTGGCACGCAAGACGATGTCCAGTGCCTGATCCCACGGCACGTTGACCAGGCGCAGGGTCACATTGCCCTGCACCGTGTCCGAAGCCACCACGTTCAGGTTGGACTCTTCGGCGATCAACTGCAGCACGGTGCGCACCGGCACGTCCTGGAAGTTGAAGGTCACCGGACGGCCACTGTAACCACGTGCGGCAACGGTAGCCGCTGCCTGCGCAACCGTCTTGGAGGTCACCGCGCCGGTAGCCACCTCGGCCTGCCGCGGGGTGATCTCGACGACGTACTCATTGCCGGTCTGGTATGCCAGCGAGTCAAACGCACCGTTGGTGCTGAGCACCAGCTGCGAACCCTGCCCGGACGGCTTGGCGTCGATGCGCTGTACCGGCGTGGCAAAGTCCACGACGTTGAGCGGACGTTGCAGCTCGGCCGGCAACACGGCGTTGCCAACGTCGATCACGACGTTGTTGCCCTGGTTGCGCAGATCCGGGCTGGCGCCCTGGCCGTCAAACTGCAGGATCAGACGTCCAGCGCCATCATCGGCACGCTTGAAGTCGATCTTGGTTACGGAAACCGCCTTCACCGCCTGCTGGGTGGCCGCGGCTGCGCCGCCGACACCGTTGGCAGGCTGTGCTGCGAATGAAGAGCCGCACACCGCTGCCAACGCCACTCCCAGGGCGCAGACGCGGACCAGTGCATGGCGCCGGATGGGACGCAGGCTCAGGGCTTTGGTAAAAGTCATCGTGCTATCCCCTAATCAATCAACGATCGTCCAGTGCAAGCGAGGCTGGGCGTTCCAGCCAGCCACCTGCACCGTCCGGCACCAGTTCAATCAACTCGATCCCGTCCTCGCGCACCCCCGTTACACGGCCATCGCTCTGGCCCATGTACACCCCGGGACGTACACGGTAGGTGACCTTGTCCGGCCCCATCACCAGTGCCACGGCACCTCCGCCACTGCCGATGGTACCGACCATATCCAGGCTGTCGAGCGGGAACGCTTCAAGCGGCTCCTTGCGACGGTTCGGATCCGGCCGCAGCTGGCTGTTGCCGTCATCGGACACCCAGGCATCACTGAACGGATCGCGCAGCCCCTGGGCCGAGTATTCAAACGTTTCGAACTGCTGCATCACCGGCAGCGACTCCAGCGGCTCGGCCGGGCGTGCACGCACGTCGGCTATCCATTTCTCAAGATTGGGCGCATCGCCCGGTGTGCTGGTGATGCTGCGGGCGCAACCGCCCAGCAACACCATGCACACCATGCCCAGCGCCAAGGAAGAAGTCTTGCGCATGATCAGGCCCCTCCCTTCTTCTTGGCATCGGCGGCAGCTGCTTTTTCCTGCTCGGCCAACTCGGCGTCATCCAGATAACGGTAGGTCTTGACCGTACCGGAAAGCTCCAGCGCCCCTCCCGGGGTAATGACGCCCTGCCCGCCCTTGGGCTTCAGGTTGATGTCGTGCATGGTCAGGATGACCACGCGCGGCAGCGAGGCGACACCGCTGACGAAGGCACCGAACTGGTGATAGCTGCCAACAAGGCGCAGCGCGATCGGCTTTTCGGCATAGAACTCTTTCAAGGTCTCGTCGCCGGGTTTGAACAACTCGTTGTTCAAACCGCTGGACAACGCGGTCTGCGACACATCGATGATCAGGTCCGGCATTTCGGTCTTGCTCGGCAACTGTCGCAGCATCTGCTGCAACACCTGCTCCATCTGCGCCAGCTGCAGCTTCAAGGGCTCCAGGTTGACCGCACGCTTCTGCTCTTCCACGAAGTCATCGCGCAGCGTGGCCTCCTTGCTCACCAGGCCTTCGAGCTCTTCGCGCTGGCCGCGAACGACCAGCAGATACGAAAGAACGATGATGAGCAGCGACAGCAATACGCAGAACACGATCTTCGCGTTGCGCGGCCACGCGCCGATATTGTTGAAGTCCAGCTCTTTGGCGTTGAATTTCTTGCTCACGAACGAGCCTCCTTCTGCGCCGGCACCGCCGGCGCTGCCTCGGCCTTGGGCTGCTCTGCGCCACCGGCAGGGGCTACAGGAGCGGCAGCAGGTGTTGTTGTTGCCGGCGCAGCGGGTGCCGCCGCGCCTGCTGTAGCCGGCGCCGCCGCAGGGGCTGCAGCTGCAGTGGAAGCAGCATCGGTGACAACAATTTCACCGCCTTCGGCTTGGCCATCGCCTGGCGTGGGCAGCTTCACCTTGAGGGTGAACACATACGGCAGGGACTTGATGTCGACGACGCTGCCGCCCTTGTCCTGCGGATCCTGTGCCCGTGCCTCGATGATCGACAACTCGGGACTGGTCATCCAACCCGAGGTCTCGAGGTTGCGCATATAGGTACTGACGCGCGCGTTGGACTGCGTGCGACCTTCAAGCGTCAGCGTATCGCCTTCCTGCTTGAGTGCCGTCAGCACCACGCCATCGGGAATGGTACGCACCAGCGAATCGAACAGGTGCACCATCTGCGAACGCTTGCCCTGTAGTTCCTCGATCACCTTCTTGCGATCAAGCAGGCGCCTCTTCTGCACGTCAAGGCGGTCGATTTCCTTGTTCTGTTCCTTGACCTTGGCGATCTCCGCTTCAAGGTAGGCATTGCGGTCGTTCTGCCCGCTGATCTGCTGGCTGAAATAGAACCACAGCAAGCCCGACAGCACCACGCCACTGAGCGCGGCAAAGCCCAGCATCCCGTAGAACTCACGCTGGCGCTGTTTGCGGCGCTCCTCGCGCCACGGCAATAGGTTGATCCGTGCCATCAGTCAAACCCCCTCATGGCCAGACCCGTCGCGATCATCAGCGCCGGTGCATCCTGGTTCAGCGCATGCGCCTGGACTTTCGGCCCCAGCGTCATCTGCGCCAACGGATTGGCCACCGACGTCGCCACGCCCAACTGCTCTTCCACCATCGTCGGCAGGCCGACCAGCGCAGCACAACCGCCGGCCAGCACGATGTGGTCGACGCGATTGAATTCGCTACCGGCGTAGAAGAACTGCAACAGGCGGCTGATCTGCTGCACCGTCGCTTCCTTGAACGGCTCCAGCACCTCGACATCGTAGCTTTCAGGCAGGCCGCCCTGGCGCTTGGCCAGACCGGCTTCCTCGTAGCTCAGACCGTAGCGACGCATCACCTCGTCGGTGAGCTGCTTGCCACCGAACACCTGTTCACGGCTGTACAGGCTACGACCACCGCGCAATACGTTGAGGGTGGTCATGGTTGCACCGATATCGACCAGCGCCACCACGCCATCGCTGGGTACAGCCAGCTCGCTGGCGACCAGCGCGAACGCGTTCTCGATAGCGAACGCCTCCACATCCATCACCTTGGCGGTCAGTCCACCCAGTTCAAGTGCGGACTGGCGCAGCTCGACGTTCTCCGAACGCGATGCGGCCAACAGGACCTGCACCATTTCCGGATTATTCGGTACGGGACCCAGCACTTCGAAATCGAGATTCACTTCGTCGATCGGGTACGGGATGTAGTTCACCGCTTCCAGTTCGACCTGTGCTTCCAGATCGTTCTCGTCCAGGTCCGCCGGCATCGGGATCACCTTGGTGATCACCGCAGAGCCAGCAACAGCGGCGGCCGCCCCCTTGGCCTTGCTGCCTGAACGCGCAACAGCCCGCCGAATCGCTTCGCCGACTGCTTCGACTTCGACAATGTTTTTCTCCACCACCGCATTCGGCGGAAGAGGTTCCACGGCGTAGTGTTCCACGCGGAAACGGTTACCGCTGCGGGAAAGCTGCAATAGCTTTACCGCAGTCGAACTGATGTCGACACCAATGATTGGTGCCTGACTCTTTGGGATAAGCCCCACGGATTCTCCCCTGCCGACGGGCACTTGGACGCAAGTCTTGCGTCGGCGCATTAATAACGTTTTTACAGCAAATGGCAACCACCGGGAATGCGAGACGCGATCTGCATCACGCCGCCCAGCTGTATCTCATTTGCTCTCCCCAGGACGCGGCCCCAGCCGCTCCCCTGCGTAATCTATACTCTGCGGCTACAAAAACCGCAATCGGGACTTCTGGATGCCACGTTTTCGTCGCTGGCTGCGCTGGCTGCTGGCCCTCTTCGTCGCCTTCTCTCTGGTCGGCGCAATCGCCATTGGCTCGCTCTATTACGTTGTCTCGTCCAAGCTCCCGGACGTGCAGGCGCTGCGCAATGTCGAATTGCAGGAGCCGATGTATGTCTATGATAACGAAGGGAAATTGATGGCGGTATTCGGCGAGACCCGCCGCTACCCGGTACAGATGAAGGACGTTCCGGAGCGCCTGAAGCAGGCCTTCCTGGCCACCGAGGACGCCCGTTTCTACCAACACGACGGCATCGACTACAAGGGTATTGCCCGCGCCGTATGGCTGATCGCCCGCACCGGCTCCAAGGACGGCGTGCCCGGCGGATCGACCATCACCCAGCAGGTTGCGCGGCAATTCTTCCTCAGCAGCGAGGTCAGCTACACCCGCAAGTTCGCCGAAATCCTGCTTGCCCGCAAAATCGAGAGCGAGTTGAGCAAGGACGAGATCTTCGAGCTGTACCTCAACAAGAGCTTCTTCGGTAATCGCGCTTACGGTATTGGTGCCGCTGCGGAGTACTACTACGGCAAGAAGCTGGCCGAGCTCGACCTGGACGAAATGGCCTCGCTGGCCGGCATTCCCAAGTTCCCTTCCAGCGGCAACCCGCTGAGCAACCCCGAGCGCGCTCGCCAGCGCCGCGACAACTATGTGCTGCAGCGCATGGCCGACCTCGGCTACGTCAGCCAGGCCGAGGCCGATGCGGCCAAGGCCGTGGCCATGCACGCCAGCCCGCACGAGCCGCCGGTGCAGGTCTACGCGCCCTATGTGGCTGAACTGGTACGCCAGGAAATGATCGCCAAGTACGGCGGCGACGTGCTCAACAAGGGCTATCACGTCACCACCACCATCAATGGCCGACTGCAGGAAGCGGCCAACACCGCGGTGCGCGATGGCCTGCTGACCTATGACCACCGCCATGGCTGGCATGGGGTGGAACAGCATTTCGACGTTGCCGCCGATGCCGACAACACCGCCCTGGCCCGCCACATCGCGGGCATCCCGGCGCAGTCGGGCCTGCAGCCAGCGGTGGTTTCGGCCACCCACGCCGACGGCGGCATCACCGTGGTGCTGGCGGACCGCAGCGAGCTGGTGCTGCCGGTGGCGTCCAGTCGCTGGACCAATCGCAGCCCTGCCAAACTGGTCACCCGCGGCGACATGATCCGCGTGCGCGCCGGTGCGAAGGAAGGCGAATGGCTGATCGACCAGATTCCGCGTGGGCAAAGCGCGCTGGTCTCGGTCGACGCCGACAGCGGCGCACTGCGCGCACTGGTTGGCGGCTTCAGCTTTGCCGGCAACAAATTCAACCGTGCCACCCAGGCACGGCGCCAGCCGGGCTCCAGCTTCAAGCCCTTCATCTATGCCGCCGCCTTCGACAAGGGCTTCAACCCGGCCTCGATCGTGCTGGATGCGCCCGTGGTGTTCCGCGACCGTCGCGGCAAGACCTGGCAGCCGCAGAACGATGGTGGCGGCTTCCGTGGCCCGATGCGCCTGCGCGAAGCGCTGGTGCAGTCGCGCAACCTGGTCTCGGTGCGCCTGCTGGACAGCATGGGCGTGGACTATGCGCGCAAATACATCAGCGAATTCGGCTTCCAGGAGGCCGAGCTGCCGCCCAACCTGTCGATGTCGCTGGGCACCGCCTCGCTGACCCCGCTGTCGGTGGCGCGCGGCTATGCCGTGTTCGCCAACGGCGGCTCACGCGTGGACACCTGGATCGTCGATGAAATCAAGGACCGCGACGGCACCGTGATCTTCAAGGAAAACCCGGCCATGGCCTGCCGCGGCTGCGGCGGCATCTCCGCCACGGGCGCAGCACCGGCCAGCCAGGTGGTGGATGGCTTCAACTTCGGCGCCGAGACGGCACCCGCTCCGGTGGCTGCCAAGCCGGCGGAGGCCAAGCCCGAAACCGTCGAGCCGGCCAAGCCGGTCAATCCGGACGCCCGCACCGCGCCACGCGCCATCGACGAACGCACCGCCTACCAGTTGGTGTCGATGATGCGCGACGTGGTCCAACGCGGCACCGGTACCGCGGCCAAGGTATTGGGTCGCGAGGACGTCGGCGGCAAAACCGGCTCCACCAATGACCACCGCGATGCCTGGTTCTCCGGCTTTGGCGGCCCGCTGGCAACGACGGTATGGGTCGGTCGCGACGATTTCCGTTCGCTGGGCTACCGCGAGTACGGCGGCAAGGCGGCCCTGCCGATCTGGATCGACTACATGCGCGAGGCACTGAAGGACGTCCCGATCGCCAGGAACGACCCGCCCTCGGGCATGGTCCAGGCCACCCTCAACGGCGCCACCGAATGGGTCAAGACCGAAGACCTGGACCGCGTACAGGATTTCGACTTCGGCCAGCAGGATCATGCTACCGACGACGCTGCGTTCGACATCTTCTGATCGTTCGCGCAGGCGGCGGGACGCAAGCCCCGCCGCCTGCCTACAATCGGGCCAGCGACCACCAGGTAGAGCCCGATGCCGTCTTCACCACCGCCCTCACTCCAGCGCAACAGCCGCGAGCGCCAGCTGATCGCGCAGGAAGCCGCACGTCTGGTTGCCGAAAGCGGCATCCACGATCTTGAGCACGCACGCCGCAAGGCCGCCATAAAGCTTGGCATCACCAGCGAGGCCCTGTGGCCGCGGCTCAGCGAGATCGAGCAAGCGCTGCGCGAACACCAGTTGCTGTTTGCCGCTTCCAGCCAACCCGGCGCACTGCGCCTGCACCGCGAATCGGCGCTGCAGGCAATGCAGTTTCTACACGCCTTCCAGCCGCGCCTGACCGGCGCGGTACTGAGCGGCCTCGCCGACAGCAACAGCCCCGTCATCCTGCACCTGCACTGTGACGATGCCGATGCGGTGCAGCGTTTCCTGCATGAGCAGCGCATTCCTGCCGAATCGCGCGCCTGGCCATTGCGACTTGCCGGCCATGCGTCGAAACAGCATTTCCCCGGCTGCGAATTCGCCGCCGACGGCATCGCCTTCGAACTGGTGGTACTGCCCGAGGATGCGCTGCGGCAACCACCGGTGTCGGCGGACGACGGCAAACCCCTGCCGCGCGCGACATTGGCGCAGCTGAGGCAATTGCTGGCACTGGAAGCATAGGACGACGGTAGTGCCGAGCCATGCTCGGCAGAGGCTTTCCCGGCATAGCCTCCCTGCCGAGCATGGCTCGGCACCACCGGCCATCTATCTGCGTTTGTGGGAGCGGCGCAAGCTGCGACGCTGGCGATGCGCGAAAAGCCGCAGAAGCTCCCCCTCCCCAACCCTCCCCTTGCCTGCGGCAAAGGCAGGGAGCGTAGTGCCGAGCCATGCTCGGCAGAGGCTTTCCCGGCATAGCCTCCCT
>NZ_DAMBKV010000019.1:65232-74871 GCF_032066555.1 Stenotrophomonas sp. | reverse complement strand
CGCGGTTGGCCGCCAGCAGGCGCGCGCGCAGCTTCTTGCCGTAGACGATCGGCACATCGGAGGTGGTATCGGAACCACCGCCGATGCCGGATTCGATCTGCCCCAGGGCGATCTTGTTGGCAACGGTGATGATGCTGTCCAGCGAGGTACCACAGGCACGTTGCAGGGTGATGCCCGGGGTCAGCGGCGACAGCCCGGACGACAGTGCAGCCTCGCGGCCCAGGTTCCAGTCACTGGGATGCTTGATCACCGCGCCCATCGCCACTTCGCCCAACTGCTGGCCATGCAGGCCGAACCGTTCAACAAGCGCCCCAAGCGTACGGACCGACATGCCAAGGTTGCCAACGTCCGAATAAGCGGTGTTCTGACGGCAGAACGGAATGCGGACACCACCGAGGATGGCGACGGGTCGAGCGCTGGGCATGCGGGTACCTGACATGGGAAAGAGTGTTCAAAGTGGCCTGCACGCGATAGCAGGCATAATGGTGTTGAGTGTAGCTTCGAGGCCGTGATGGGCCAACCGCGAATCATGAGCAATTCAAACCCCGACGTGAACGCCCTTGGCGTAGTGGCATTGGAACTGGCTGGCGGCGAGCAGCCCGGCAAGGCAGCCCTGGGCTCCGAGCAGGCTGGTGAACTGGCGGCGCTGATCGGCCGCGACCTGACCAAGCTGGTGCCGCAGGTCAGCGAACTGGACCTGGTCTTCGCCGCGGCGCATTTCGACCCGGCCGAAGTCCTGCGCCCCGGCCTGCCCATTCATCGGCGCCTGGAAGAGCTGCAGATGCGTGCCCCCGGCCGCAATCATGGTGCGCGCCTGCTGGCGTTTGGTGCCGATGCCAATGGCGAGATCCCGCTGCCGCTGCAGGCCGATGCTGCGCTGACCGGCGGTGCGCTGCGGCTGCTGCCGTTCGTGCTGGCTGGCGGCGAAGCGGCGGTGCGCCATGAGGTGCGTGATGCGCTGGAAGAAGTGCTGCTGGCCAATGGCATGGCACAGCCGGACACCGCGCTGCTGGCCCAGAACAGCTTTGCCGCGCAGATCGAACATGCGCGCTATTTCACCGTCAACGACCTGGCCGCGATGATGGCCATGCAGTACGACAACCAGGGCCTGGCGGACTTGTGGCCGATACTGGAGACGGCGATGTTCGCGCCCAACGAAGAACAATGGCTGGAGGCCTCACCCGAACCGTTGCTGCGTTACGTCGGCGGCGAAGTGCGGATGGCCTTGTTCGATCCGGCGGGTTGGTGTGCGCATTACGCGCAGGACAAGAATGACTGCGACCGCCTGCAGCGTGTGTACGAGCAGTACATGATGCGCCAGCGGCAGATGGCCGCGGTGTTGGAAGCGCATGGCATCGACGTGCTGTATGTGCACGTGCATGCCGGGCAGGATGCGAAGGCGTTGCTGGCGCATTGAGTGTGCGCTGGTGAATGCAGAGAGGCCGCGCAAGCGGCCTTTTCTGTTTTGAAGCGGGGTGAAGCAAAAGCAAGAGCAAGAGCACCCCTCCCCAACCCTCCCCTGCGCGTTGCGCAAGGGAGGGGGCCGTGCATGCAGCAAGTTGATGTTCGCCGCGACCTGCCCCCTCCCTTTGCCGGAGGCAAGGGGAGGGTTGGGGAGGGGTGCAGGTGCAGTTGCTGTTGCCTTTTGCCTGGCCTCGGTCTTCCGACCGGAAAGCTCAGCGGCTGATCAATTTGATAGCGCTGAGTGGAGAGCAGGTGCGAAGGTGAAGGCCAAAGCCGAAGCTAGAGCCAAAGCCAAAGCCAAAGCACCCCTCCCCAACCCTCCCCTTCGCTGCGCGAAAGGGAGGGAGACCGTCACTGCACCTTGGTGATCACCGCACAGGCCAGGCGTGCGCCGGCGTTGCCGGTCGGCTGGGTCTTGTAGTCGTCCGGGTCGGCGTGGACGATCAGGCCGCGGCCGACGATGTCGAAACCATCACCCACGCCGACATTGACGTTGCTTGCCACCGGGCCGTCGATATGCGCGTTGCCCTGCGCGTCGGCCTTGATGTTGGGCATGTCGCCGCCGTGATGCATCGCCGCGCTGATGCTGCCGTGCTCGCTGCTGCCCGGATTGAAATGGCCGCCGGCGCTGGTGCCGTCCGGCGCGCTGCAATCGCCCTTCTCGTGGATGTGGAAGCCGTGTTCGCTGTCCGGCTTCAGGCCGGTGATATCGCCGCTGGCGCGCAGTTGGCCATCAACCAGGCTGAAATTGATGGTGCCGGCGACCGTGCTGTCCTTGGTCGGTTGCAACTGTGCGGTTGCGATCGGCTTGGCCATTTCCGGCGGTGCCGCCGGGTCGGCAGCAGGCGCGGTTGCCGCCGGCGCTGCAACGGTATCGGCCGGTGCCGCATCGGGCTCTGCGCCCTTGTTGCAGGCGGTCAGCGCCAGGGCGCTGGCGAGGAACAGGCTGGTGTGGATCAATCGCATCTGGGTAACTCCCTTGCTGGTCTGGATCGAATCGGGATGGGCGGACGCAATGGGCCCGCTCAGCGCACCACGCGGATCACCGCGCAGGCGACACGCGCGCCGGCATTGCCGGCCGGTTGGCTGCGGTAATCGTCGGCCGACGCATGTACCACCAAGGCGCGCCCAGCGACGTCGTTTGCAGCACCACCGCCGAGGGTAACGCCGCGAAGATGAACGTCCACGTTCGCCACGCCTTCAGCATTGGCCTGAAGATTGTCCATGTCACCGGCGTGGTGCGCGCCGGCACCGGCCCGGCCATGCTGCTGCATGGCCGGGTTGAAGTGACCGCCGGCGCTGCTCGCATCCATCGCGCTGCAGTCGCCCTTTTCATGCACATGGAAGGCCGCCTGCTGGCCGCGCGGCAAACCGCCGATCACCCCGGTGATATGCACACCACCGGCTTCCGGCACCAAGGCCAGACGGCCGCTGACCAGACTTGCCGAGGCCGGTGCCAGATTGGCTTCGGCCATCCTGGCGGTGCTGACCGTCGCCACCGGCGGCGGTGGCGGCTCGGGCTTGGTACGCGGGCTGGTGCCGCAGGCGGCAAGCAGCAAGGTGCTGGTGGCGGTGATCAGAAGCAGGCGCTGGCGCATGGGGAACTCCTTTGATTACGTGCCGACAAGGCTCACGGCCTGGCCTGGCAAGGTGTTGCTGTAAACAGGTCGTGCCAACGATGCCTGTTTGCGGCGCAGCGGTCGAGTGCGGGTTGCATTCAATCGGCGCCACCCAATACGGCAGTCGCACCCGCCTCCGCCGCTTCCACCTTCTGCAATGTGGCCCGAACATCGCGCAGCGCGCCTTCGTGCTGGTCACCATAGACTTCGCGCATGGCCGCCAGCGCCGCGCTGGCGTGCCGGTGGGCATTGATGCGCTCCCCCATTGCCAGTTCTGCCTCGGCCAGGCCACGCAGGACTTCCGCGGTGATGTGGTTGGCGCGGCCCAGGCTGCGATCTGCAATGGCAAGCAGGGCTTTCTGCTCGTCCCGCGATGCGCTGGCCTGTCCTGCTGCCAGCAGCCAGTTGGCGTGGTTGTGCCGTGCGACCACGGTGGATTGCGATTCCGGACCAAACCGGCGGGCGTTCCACTCCATGGTCGCGCGATAGTGCGGCCCTGCTTCCTGCACCTTGCCCTGTTCACGCAATGCGCTGCCCAACATGCCGCGCACACCGATGGGATAGCCGTTGTCTGGGCCATAGATGCGTTCGTAGGCGGACAGCAACTGCCGGAGCTCAGGCTCGGCACCGGCAAAATCGCGCATGCGCAGCCGTGTCGTCACCAGGTCACGTCGTGCCACCAGGGTCAGCGGATGATCGCGTCCGTTGATGCGTGTGCGCCGCTGCACCACGTCATCCATCAGGGCGATGGATTGGGCGTAATCACCGCTGGTGGACAGCAGGTTCGCATAGCGTTTGACCGCATCCAGTCGTTGCTGGTCATCCGCGGGGGCGATACGGATGAAGCCATCCAGCGCCTCCTTGGCCAGCGCCAGTGCTTCGGGCGCCTTTCCCTGCACGAAACGCACCCAGGACAGGCGTGACTGCATGTCGTAGGCCAGCCAGAGGTGGGCTGGATCGCCAGCACGTGCCCTGGCGATACCCTCATCCAGTACCGCTTGCGCCTCGCTGTTCCTGTCGCTTGCTACATAGGCATCGCCCAGCACCTGCAATGCGCGCAGGCGTTGCAGCTCCATTACCCCGGGATGTTTGTCGGCCAGTTTGCGTATCGCTTCCAGGTGGTCGATGGCGCGCTCATCTTCACCCAGCACGATCTGGTTGATGGCAATGATCAAGCGCATGTCCGCAAGCGTGTCCGGGTAGGCAGACAGATCCTGCGGTGCCCGCCGCGACGCATCGTCCAGTACCCGCAGCATCAGGGTCTTGTCCAGGTCCTCGGCCATGGCCGGGTCCATGCTGTCCAGCACCGATGCCAGAAAGCCGGAAGACACCTTGGCGCGCGCGGCTTCCTGGCGTGCTTCGCGCAGGGACCAGGCCGTGGCGACCAGGCCCGCCACCAGCACTGCGACGACAGCCGTTGCAGCCCCGACCATCAGCCGATTGCGGCGCACGAACTTGCGCAGCGACAGCAGGCCGGTGCGGCCTGCCGCCTGTGGCGGATAGTGGCGCAACCAACGACGCAGGTCTTCGAGCAACAATGATACCGACGCATAGCGCTCCGCTCGCTCGGTGCGCAGGGCCTTGCTGGCAATCGCGTCCAGGCCATCGCGCAATTCCCGCAGCAGCTGCGTCGGCTTGCTGCCGCGCGCAGCGGCAAGTTGCTGCTGCCGCTCCGGCGCGAGGCTGCGCAGGTGCTGCGATGGTACCTGCAGCAAAGGCGCCTGCGGCCGCGCGCCGCAGGCCAGTTCGTAGAGGATCGCACCGAGTGAGTACACGTCGCTGCGCGCGTCAACATCACTGCCCGGCAGCGATTGCTCGGGGCTCATGTACCCCGGCGTGCCACCGCCGCCGCTGATCTCCGTACTCGCGGTTTCCATGGCGATGCCGAAATCGATGATCTTGGGCATCGCCTGCCCGTCAATGCTGCATACCAACACATTGCCGGGCTTGAGGTCGCGATGGATCACGCCCTTCTGGTGTGCGTGCTGAACGCCTTCGGCGACCTTTACCAGCAATTCGATGCGTTCGCGCAGGCTCGATGCGTGCTGGTCGCACCAATCGGTGATGGCTTGGCCCTGGATGTATTCCATGACCAGGTAGGCGCGTCCCTCCGGGTCGATGCCGGCATCATGGATCTGCGCGATGGCTGGATGCTGCATCTGCGCCAGCAGCCGGCATTCGTACTCGAAATGCAGGTGACGACGTTCGCTCAATGCCTGCGAGCGCACCAGCTTCAGCGCGACCTCACGTTCATAGGCACCATCGGCGCGCTGCGCCAGATACACCTTGCCCATGCCGCCTGCGCCAATCATCCGCTGCACCGACCACGGCCCGAACCGGGTGCCTGCGGCGATGTCGGCCTCATCCACCTGCAGCAGCACTTCTGCCGCGCGTTGCAGTGGCTCGCGCAACCTTCGTGTCGCGTCCCCGTCGGCAGCGAGCAACGCCAGCAGCTCCTGTCGCAACTCCGGGGTCTCGTCCGTCTGCGCATAGACGAAATCGATGCGTTCGCTTTCCGGAAGATCGGTCGCCTGGCTGAATAATTCGACCAGCCGGCGCCATGCCTCGGCACTCAACATGGGTAGGACCGCCGCGCCGGCAAGGCCAGCTGCTCATGGACCCGCGCGGGAGACGCCGCTGCAGCCCTGCAATGCACGCAGAAACAAGGGTTCATAAGCGCGTTCCCATCCGCCAACGCCGCCGTCGGCTCCATGGGGAGCCGAGTATACATACCGCCCTTCGGCGGGCACCGAAGGAGCTGGCAACTCAGCGGCGCCGGCTTGGCCCGAGTTTGCGGGTAACGGTGTTGCGCCCCAGTCCCAGCCGCGCTGCGGCATCTGCACGGTGACCGCCGGTAACGTCCAACGCCACCTCCAGCAGCACATTGTCCAGGCGCTCGCGTGCTTCGGCATGCAGGCCGTGGGCACCTTCGGCCAGACGCTGCCGCGCCCAGGCGGCCAACGCCCGATCCCAGTGCTGCGGCGCGACCGCCGCCATGCTGGCTGCCGCGCGACCGCCGCGGTTCAGCGCGGCCTGCACGTCTTCGGCCGATACGGTGTCGGCCACGGCCAGCGCCGCCAGCCGCCAGCAGACGTTTTCCAGCTCACGGACGTTGCCCGGCCATTGGTGCTCGCGCAGGGCTTTGACGGCGGCAGCGGACAGGCGCTTGGGCGGCATGTCGAGGCGGCGGGCGGCGTTGGCCAGGAAGTTCTCGGCCAGCTGCGGCACATCGCCCAGGCGCTCGCGCAGGGGCGGCAGCAGCAGGCGCACCATGTCCAGGCGATGCAGCAGGTCGGCGCGGAAACGGCCTTGCTCGACCAGGGTTTCCAGATCCTGGTGGGTGGCCGCGACCACCCGCACGTCGACGCGGATCAGCTCGCGGCCGCCGACGCGGAAAAACTCGCCCTCGGCCAGTACGCGCAGCAACCGCGTCTGCAGGGCCAGCGGCATGTCGCCGATTTCATCCAGGAACAAGGTGCCGCCGTCGGCCTGCTCGAAGCGGCCGATGTGGCGTTTGCTGGCACCGGTGAAGGCGCCGGCTTCGTGGCCGAACAATTCGCTTTCCAGCAGTTCGGCCGGGATCGCGGCGGTATTGAGGGCGACGAACGGCCCTTTGGCGCGCGGGGATTCGCGGTGCAGCGCATTGGCGACCAGCTCCTTGCCGGTGCCGGTCTCGCCGTTGATCAGTACCGACAGCGGCGCCTGCGCCAGACGGCCGATGGCGCGGAACAGCGCGCGCATGGCCGGGGTGTCGCCGATCAGCTGCGGCGGGCCTTCGTCCCTCGCCGCCGGTGTTGGCGGCACCACCGGCGCCGGCAACTCCTCGGCCTCGGGCAGCGCGCGCCGCGCCAGCTCCACCGCATCATCCAGATCGAAGGGTTTGGACAGGAACTCATGCGCGCCGCCACGGAAGGCGCCGGCGGTGCTGGCGACATCGGTATACGCCGACATCACGATCACCGGCAGCTGCGGGTGCGCGGCCTTGAGCTTGTCCAGCAATACCAGGCCGTCATCACCGGGCATGCGCACGTCGGTGAACAGCAGGTCCGGCACCGGTTGCCGCGCCAGGGCATCCAGCGCCGCAGCCGCACTGTCGAAACCCTCGACCGTATAGCCGGCATCGCGCAGGGCGGTGGTCAACACGAAGCGCACCGAGCGGTCGTCATCGACCACCCAGACGGTCGCAGCCTGTGTGGACTTATGCATCGCTCACCTCCGGCGCTTCCTCAGCGGCAGGCAGCGGTAGCAGCACGGTGAACACGGTGTGTCCGGGGCGCGAGCGGTAGCTCAAGGTGCCGCGATGCTCGCGTGCGACCTGCTGCGCCAGCGCCAGGCCCAGGCCGGTGCCTTCGGCACGGCCGCTGACCAGTGGCAGGAACAGGTGCTCGGCCAGTTCTTCCGGTACGCCGCGACCGTCGTCGGCCACTTCCAGGCGCAGGGCCAGCGCATAGGGCTGCTCGGCAATGCGCAGGCCGTGCTCGACACGGGTGCGCAGGGTGACGCTGGTGGCGCCTGCCTGGATGGCGTTGCGCACCAGGTTCAACAAGGCCTGGGTGAGACGGTCGGCGTCGCCGGGGAACTCGGGAATGCTGGGGTCGTAATCGCGCAGCAGGCGCACCGACCAGCCGGCTTCGTTCTCGACCAGGCGCAGCACCCGCTCCAGTGCGGCATGGATGTTCAGCGGCGCATGCGGGCGCTGCGGTGCCGGCGACAGCAGCTGTTCCAGCAAGGTATTGAGGCGTTCGATCTCGGCGCCGATCAGTTCGATCAGCTCGCGCTCGTCGGCATCGCGGCCGCTGGCGCGGCGCGCCAGCAGCTGGGCGGCGCCCTTGAGGCCGGCGAGCGGATTGCGCAGTTCATGGGCCAGGCCTTTCAGCGCCGCGCTGAAGGCGCCGGGCAGCACCTGCGCCGGATCGGCGCCCTGGAACTCGTCCACCGGGTGCGCTTCCAGCAGCCAGCCGCCCTGCTCCAGCGCGCTCAGCCAGCCATCGGCGAAGCGCGGTGCCTCGCCTGGCAGGGCCAGGGTCAGCCGTGGCAGGCGGCTCATGTCGGTGGCCGGGTTGGCCAGGCGCTGTGCCAGCACCTCACCCTGCGCTTCCAGCGACACCAGCGGCTGGCCAAGCAGGCGCCGCACGCTGACCCCCAGCCAGCGGCAGAAGGCCGGGTTCGCCCCTTGGATACGGCCATCCGCGCCACACCAGACCAGTGGGGTGGCCAGCAATTCCGGGGTCGGCGAGAAATCGGCGTCGGTCATTGCACCAATATAGTGCAAAGCGGCCGCATCACTGCTTCTGCAACAGCAGGGAATGCAGGATGCGGGCGTCCTCGGCATCGAGCTCGGCCGGCAGCGTGTCGCTGCCGCGGAAGCGGCGGTGGAAGGCGCGTGCGGCGGCAGCCCGGTCGTCCAGCGCATAGCCGAAGGCCTGCATTGCCATCCAGCTGTCAAAACCGGCCGGCGCCGGGCCGTGCTTCGGGTCTGGCCACAGGCCGAAACCGGCTTCGGCCAGCTGCTGCCACGGGAAATAGCGGCTGGGGTCGGCCTTGCGGGTCGGTGCCAGATCGGCGTGGCCGATGATCTGGCTGCGCGGGATGTTGAAGCGCGTGCACAGGTCCTCGAGCAGGCGCAGCAGGCTGGCGATCTGCGGTTCGGTGAAGGGGCTGCTGCCGTCGTTGTCGATCTCGATGCCGATCGAGGTGGAGTTGAGATCGGTGAAGCCGCCCCAGCGGCCACCACCGGCATGCCAGGCACGTTCGCCATCGGCCACCAGCTGATAGAGCTCACCATCGCTGCCGACCAGGTAGTGCGAGCTGACCTTGCCGCCGCTGTTGGCACTGCGCAGCGTGTCCAGGCTCTGCTGCACCGAGTTCTGCTCGGTATGGTGCAGCACGATCAACACCGGCTGGCGGTCGTTGTAGTTCGGCGACGGCACCCAGTGCGCGAGCGGATTGCGCTCCGGTGTGGAGGTACAGGCGGTCAGCGTGGCCAACAGGGCGAGCGGCAGCAGCAGTTTGGTCTTCATATGGGCCATTGCACGTTGCCGGGCGTTGCTTTGCAAGTGCATCCAGGCATGGCACGGCGGATGCGTCGATGTGGACTGCATGCATTGGAGGGCCTGCTCAGGAAGTGGGAGCCGCGACCGCGTTCGGCTGCGGATGACTGGCCGTTGTGGCTAGGCTATGCAGACGAAGTGCTGTGATGTCTGCCGGAGCAACCATGCGTGATTCACTGAAACAGAAGATCGTTGCGGTCTGCGATGCGAAGATCGCGGCGAAAGGGCCGACGGTCGGGGTGTCGTTCTATGCGTTCTTCGCCAACCGCAATGACGACCCTGAGTTGTTGATGGAAGCGGCTACGTGGTGGATCTCGATCCATCGCCTGGATCATTTCGAGAAGGCTGAGAAGGTGAAGGCGCTGGTGCTGGCTGAGGGCTGACGCCCCTTGGGTTTCTTTGGCTTGGTTCCGGTCGTACGGTGATGCTGCTTCGGCTTACCCTCTCCCCAACCCCTCTCCCGCAGGGAGAGGGGCTTCAGAGCGGTAGTGCCGAGCCATGCTCGG
>NZ_DAMBKV010000019.1:59362-65132 GCF_032066555.1 Stenotrophomonas sp. | reverse complement strand
CAGGGGCTTTCCCGGTAACGCCTCAAAAGCTGCCCTCACCCCAACCCCTCTCCCGCACGCGGGAGAGGGGCTTCAGAGCGGTAGTGCCGAGCCATGCTCGGCAGGGGCTTTCCCGGTAACGCCTCAAAAGCTGCCCTCACCCCAACCCCTCTCCCGTTAAACGGGAGAGGGGCTTTGAGCAACAGCTTATGCCTCGTAGGCCGATTCGCCATGGGTGGTCACGTCCAGGCCGGTGCGTTCGGCCTCTTCGCTGACACGCAGGCCAACCAGCGCGCGGACCACCAGCAGGATGACGGCAGTGACGACGGCCGACCACAACACGGTGAAGCCCACGCTGACCACCTGCACCCACAGCTGGTGGCCGATATCCAGATCAACCTTGGTACCACCCAGCGACTGCGCGCTGAAAACGCCGGTGAGGATGGCGCCAACAATGCCGCCCACGCCATGCACGCCGAATACGTCGGCGGTGTCGTCGGCCTTCAACAGCCGCTTCAAGCCGGTCACGCCCCAGACGCAGACCATGCCGGTGACGAAACCAATCACGATGGCGCCCAACGGCCCCACCGTGCCGCAGGCCGGGGTTACACCAACCAGCCCGGCAACCGCACCCGAAGCCGCGCCCAGTGCCGAGGGATGGCCCTTGGTGATCGCTTCCACCAGCGTCCAGCCCAGCACCGCGGCGGCCGTCGCCAGCACCGTGTTGATGAAGGCCAGCGAGGCCACGGTGTCGGCAGCAGCAGCCGAGCCGGCGTTGAAACCGAACCAGCCCACCCACAGCAGCATCGCGCCGATCCAGGTCAGCGGCAGGTTGTGCGGCTTCAACGCGGTCTGGCCATAGCCCAGGCGCTTGCCGACGAACCATGCGGCCACCAGGCCGGCAACACCGGCGTTGATGTGCACCACGGTGCCACCTGCAAAGTCGATCGCGCCCATCTCACCGAGATAGCCGCCACCCCAGACGATGTGCGCCATCGGGATATAGCTCAGGGTGAACCACAGCGCGGAGAACAGCAGCACCGCACGGAACTTGATGCGTTCGGCGAAGGCACCGACGATCAGTGCTGTGGTGATGCCGGCGAAGGTCGACTGGAAGGCGACGAACAGGAAGTCCGGCAGGCCAGCGATCGGCGTATTGCCCACCGAGTCCGGGGTGAAGCCCTTGAGGAAGGCAAACTCGGTGAAAGAACCAAAGAACTGGTTGCCGGCACTGAACACCGCGCTATAGCCATAGGCCACCCACAGCATCAGCACCAGCGAGAACACCACCAGCACTTGGCTTAGCACGGATAGTACGTTCTTGGCCCGCACCAGGCCGCCATAGAACAGGGCCAGGCCGGGTACGACCATCATCAAGACCAGCAAGGTGGCGGTGAGCATCCACGCCACGTCGCCCTTGTCGAAACTGGGTGTTGCTTCTGCAGCGGCTGCGGGTACGGCCGCTGCCGGTTCGGCCGCCGCTTCCGTGGTGCTTGCAGGCTGGGCCTGCGTTTCCTGTGCCCATGCCGTGCTGGAAAACATACCCAGCAGCAGCACGCTGAGCATGAAAGACAGGCACAGGCCTCCGAACCGGGTGTTCAACCCGGTGAAAAATTCCGTTCGCATTGTCGACTCCGGTTGTGGGGGTGGAACCTGCCAGCGACCCGTTGTCACCTGGCGGTCGCTGCCGCCGGAGGACGGGGCGGTGCGGTTCTTACAGCGCGTCTGCGCCTGTTTCGCCGGTGCGGATACGCACCACCTGCTCAAGCGCGGTAACGAAGATCTTGCCGTCACCAATCTTGCCGGTGCCGGCGGCGCCCTGCAGCGCTTCGATCACCGCCTCGACGTTGTCGTCGGTGACGGCGGTCTCGATGCGGATCTTGGGAAGGAAATCGACGACATATTCAGCGCCACGGTACAGCTCGGTGTGGCCTTTCTGCCGCCCAAAGCCCTTGACCTCGGTGACGGTGATGCCGGAAACGCCTGCGGCGCCGAGGGCTTCACGCACTTCGTCGAGCTTGAATGGGCGGATGATCGCGGAGATTAATTTCATGCGCATGTCCCGATATGGAGGAGACCGGCCTGCGGCTGCGGGCCGGCATCGTGTCTTCCACCGGCCGCTGTGCGGCCGCTGGCTGTTGCGCCGAACGCATCATGGGCCTGGCTGTTGCTGCCGGCAGTGCTGCCGGCCGCTACAACCACGCGGGAGGGAGGACTGGCCCATGCCGCGCGCTCGGATTCTCTTGCCCCTGCAGGTGTGTTGCCGGCTGCTGCATACCTTTGTGCTCCCCAGCAACAAAGGCGGCGGCGATGACGCAGATGGGAGGGGGAGGGTCCACGCCACCGCCGCCTAATAACAGCTAGCAACTACACCTGGTGTTGCCGGCGGCCAGCGCAATGCGCTGGCCGCCGTTACATCAGCTTGCGTAATACAGCTGGTATTCCAGCGGATGGGTCGCCGCGCGGAACGCGGTGACTTCCTTCATCTTCAACGCGATGTAGGCATCGATGAAGTCGTCGCTCATCACGCCACCGGCCTTGAGGAACTCGCGGTCCTTGTCCAGTGCTTCCAGCGCCTGGTCCAGCGAGGAGCAGACCTGCGGGATCAGCTTCTCTTCTTCCGGCGGCAAGTCGTACAGATCCTTGTCGCTCGGTGCGCCCGGGTCGATCTGGTTCTTGATGCCGTCCAGGCCGGCCATCATCAGCGCGGTGAAGGTCAGGTAGCCGGACTGGATCGGATCCGGGAAACGCATTTCGATGCGGCGTGCCTTCGGGTTGGACACCCACGGAATGCGGCACGAGGCTGAGCGGTTGCGGGCCGAGTAAGCCAGCATCACCGGTGCCTCGAAGCCCGGCACCAGGCGCTTGTAGCTGTTGGTGCCGGAGTTGGTGAAGGCGTTGATGGCACGAGCGTGCTTGAAGATGCCGCCGATGTACCACAGCGCCATCTGGCTCAGGCCGCCGTAGCCGTCACCGGAGAACAGGTTGGCGCCGCCCTTGGCCAGCGACTGGTGCACGTGCATGCCGCTGCCGTTGTCGCCGACCAGCGGCTTGGGCATGAAGGTCACGGTCTTGCCGTTGCGGTGGGCAACGTTCTTGATGACGTGCTTCATGCGCTGCAGTTCATCGGCCTTGGTGACCAGGGTGTTGAACTTGGCACCGATCTCGCACTGGCCGGCATTGGCCACTTCGTGGTGGTGCACTTCGACTTCGATGCCGACCTTTTCCAGCACCTTGCACATCTCGGCGCGGATATCGTGCAGCGAGTCGGTCGGCGGCACCGGGAAGTAGCCGCCCTTCACTGTCGGGCGGTAGCCGCTGTTGGTGCCGTCGTAGCTCTTGCCGGTATTCCAGGAGCCTTCCTCGGAGTTGATCTTGAAGAAGGTGTGGCCCATGTCGTTGGCGAACTGGACCGAATCGAAGATGAAGAATTCCGGCTCCGGGCCGAAGAAGGCCAGGTCGGCGATACCCGAGGACTTCAGGTACGACTCGGCGCGCTTGGCGATGCCGCGCGGGCAGCGGCCGTAGCCCTGCATGGTGGCCGGGTCCAGCACGTCACAGGTCAGCACCAGGGTCGGGTCGGCGTAGAACGGATCCAGGTAGGCGCTGTCGGCGTCCGGCATCAGCACCATGTCCGACTCGGCGATGCCCTTCCAACCGGCGATGGAGCTGCCATCGAACATCTTGCCTTCCTCGAACAGCGATGGCTCGATGATCGAGACCGGGAAGGTCACGTGCTGCTCGATGCCACGCATGTCGACGAAACGCAGGTCGATGAACTCGATCTGGTTGTCCTTGATCAGCTTCTCAACGTTTTCCAGGGACATCGGGTGAAACCTCGGATGGGTGGTGATGTGCAGGAATAAAAGCAAATGACGTGCCAACTTTTGTATCGCAATAAGCCATTGTTTTCATTGATATCAATGCAGCGCTGCAGGCGGCTTTGAGCACCATTTTGGTGCTGATTTCATTCCATGCACCATTCAGGTGCGCAACACGCAATGCTCTATGCTGTGCCCGCCTTTCCCATACCAACCCTCATGTCCGACCTGCTCTCCGCCCTGTTGCTGGGCATTCTTGAAGGCCTCACCGAATTTCTCCCGATTTCCAGTACCGGCCATCTGCTGATCGCCCAGCATTGGCTGGGCGCACGCTCGGACTTCTTCAACATCGTCATCCAGGCCGGCGCGATCCTCGCGGTGCTGCTGGCGTTCCGGCAGCGGCTGTGGTCCTTGGCCACCGGCTTGAACCAGCGTGAGAACCGCGACTACGTGATGAAGCTGGGCGTGGCCTTCCTGGTCACCGCCGTGGTCGGCCTGCCGGTGCGCCTGGCCGGCTGGGAACTGCCCGAAACCGTCACCCCGGTGGCGTGGGCGCTGGTCATCGGCGGCGTCTGGATGCTGATCGCCGAGCGTTTTGCCGGGCGCCTGCCGGACAGCGACACGGTGACCTGGAAGGTTGCCGTCGCCGTTGGCCTGGCGCAGGTGGTGGCCGGCGTCTTCCCCGGTACCTCGCGCTCGGCCGCGGCCATCTTCCTGGCCCTGCTGCTGGGCCTGACCCGTCGCGCCGCGGCCGCCGAGTTCGTGTTCCTGGTCGGCATTCCCACCATGTTCGCCGCCAGTGGCTACGCCTTGCTGGAAATGTTCAAGAAAGGCCAGCTGGGCAATGAAAACTGGGCCGACGTAGGCGTAGCCTTCGTGGCAGCGGCAATCACCGGTTTCATCGTGGTGAAGTGGCTGCTGAGCTATATCAAACGCCGCCCCTTCACCGGCTTTGCGCTATACCGCATCGCATTGGGCTTCGGCCTGCTGTTGTTTTTGCCTGCTGGCAACTGAACGTGCAGTCGCAAGTGCAACCCCGACAAACGGCCATGGCCGTTTGACGTTCTGACTTTTCCAACGCACCACAAGGAGTTCACCATGAAGCGCATTCTTCTGTTGGCACTGCCCATCGCCCTCATGACCGCCTGCAGCAATCCGCCGGCCAGCACCAAGAGCGAAACCGCAGCGACCCCCGACACCAGCACCGCCGCTCCTGCCGCGAACCTCGACACCACCCAGCTGGCTGCAAACCACTGGCTTCTGGACAACGCCGTGGACGCCAGCGGCAAGCGCATCGACGGCCTGTTCGTGCAGGCTGACAAGCCGCTGACCCTGGATTTCAAGGACAACCGCCTGTCGGTCAGCAATGCCTGCAACAACATCGGTGGCGGCTACACCCTGGAAGCCGGCGCGCTGACGGTTGGCAACCTGATGTCCACCAACAAGGCCTGCCAGGGCCCGCTGATGGCGCTCGATGGCCTGATCAGCGAGCGTCTGCAGGGCAAGCTGAGCGTGCGTGCACTGGATGCATCGGCGATGACCCTGGTCACCGAAAAGGGTGACGTGCTCAGCTTCCGCGCCGAGCCGACCGCTGAAACCCGCTACGGTGGCCCGGGCGAAACCGTGTTCCTGGAAGTCGAGCCGCAGACCAAGCCCTGCCCGCACCCGCTGATGAAGGACGCCACCTGCCTGCAGGTGCGTGAGGTGAAGTACAACGAGCAGGGCCTGGAACAGGGCAAGCGCGGTGAGTTCACCAACTTCTACGGCAACATCGAGGGCTATACCCACGAGCCGGGCGTCCGCAACGTGCTGCGCCTGAAGCGCTATGAGATCAAGAACCCGCCGGCTGACGCACCGTCGCAGGCCTATGTGCTGGACATGGTGGTGATGTCGGAAATGGCCAAATAAGCCATCGCCGTTGAACAAGCAGAAAGGGCGCCTTGCGGCGCCCTTTCTGCTTTGTAGAGCCG
>NZ_DAMBKV010000019.1:59052-59262 GCF_032066555.1 Stenotrophomonas sp. | reverse complement strand
AGCCATGCTCGGCTGGGAAAGCTTCATCTGTAGAGCCGAGCCATGCTCGGCTGGGAAAGCTTCATCTGTAGAGCCGAGCCATGCTCGGCTGGGGCATTACCAGGAACCCCATGCCGAGCATGGCTCGGCACTACGCCCCCTCCCTTGCGCCGAAGGCGGAGGGGAGGGTTGGGGAGGGGTCGCTCTTGCCCCTGCCGAGCATGGCTCGGC
>NZ_DAMBKV010000019.1:45411-58952 GCF_032066555.1 Stenotrophomonas sp. | reverse complement strand
ACTACATTGGCATTGCTTGCAAGGCCCCTGCCGAGCATGGCTCGGCACTACATTGGCATTGCTTGCAAGGCCCCTGCCGAGCATGGCTCGGCACTACATTGCTAGGCCAGCGCTTTGTTCAAGGTATAGGTGCCGTGCACGGCTGCCTCGGCCAATACGTGGCCCTGCATGGCGCGGTACACGTCGGCGGCGGTGAATGCCCCTTCCACCGGCAGACGCTCCACATCCAGCGCAAACAGACGGAAGAAATAGCGGTGCAGGCGCTCGTCGTTGAATGGCGGGTACGGGCCGTCATAGCCATAGTACGTGCCGCTCATCTGTGCATTGCCGGCAAACCAGCCGGTGTAATCGTTGATGCCCTGGCGTGCACCGGCCGGACCGGTCGGCTGCGTCTTGCCATGCGCGGTGAAGCCATCGCTGCAGCTGCCGGCCGCGATCTCGCGCAGCTCGGCAGGAACATCCACCATCACCCAATGCACGAAATCACCACGCGGTTGGTCCAGCGGGATGCTGACGTCGTCGCGGCCCACCAGCTCGGCCACCGTCGGCACATCCGGGTCCACGCAGATCAGCGCGAACGAGCGCGTGCCTGCCGGCACATCACGCCATGCCAGCTGCGGATTACGGTTGCCGGCGAAGCCATTGGCATCACCGGCGGCAAATTCGGCCGCAATCGGCTGCCCATTCTGAAAACTCTGGCTGTCCAGTTTCATGCTTTCTCCTTGCTCAGGCTTCGGGATAACCCAGACGCACCGCGACCGGGGTCAGCAGCGCAAACTCCGCCGCCAGCACCTGTGCGTAATGACGCCAATGGCCGGCCGAAATGGTGCCTTGACCCAGGCTGCGCACCGGCGGGAAACGCAGACCGAAGGCCTGCTCCAACAGCGCACCCATCGCCTCCGGATCGTTCACCGCGTCGTCGGTACGGATGATCATGTGGGTATACAGCTCCTGCTCGTGCAGCAGTGCCACCTGCGCCAGCGCGCGCGCCAGCCACTGCGCTGCCTCGTTGCACGAGGTCACCGCCAGCGGTGCCGGTGCACCCAGCGCCAGCCACTCCACCAGCATGTCGCGCGGGTCACGCAGGGCGATGACCAGGCGGCCTTCCGGCAATTGCGGGCGCAGCGCCCACAGCAGCGCGTTGTCCCACCACAGCAGCCAGTCGATCACGTTGCCGTCTTCGATGCCGCGTGCCGGCAGCGCCTCACGCCACTGCTGCACCAGCTGTTCCGGCGTCAGTGCGTCGGTTGCCAGCCGCTGCAGGGTCAGGAAGTTCTGGAACGCATCATTGGGCGGGGTCGGTCCGAAGCGGTCAGCGCGCAATACACGGCTGCCTGCCGCCATCACCGTTGCCACCCGCTCCACGCCCGAACCCGGTGCGCCCCACAGGAACATCGGCCTGATCGGGTTGTCACCCGCCACCTCACCCATCGCCGGCCATTCGGCCGGTGCCCGCGCCTGCTGCGGCAGCGGCACACGATTGGGTGCCATCTCTTCATGCAGGCGCAACCAGGTAGCCACTGCGCCGGCATGATCACCCGCGCGGTCCTGGATGGCACCCAGCCAGCTGCGCACACTCGCACGCGCCTGTTCCGGGGCGTTGTCCACCAGCTGCTGCACATGCGCGATCGCCGCACTCGGCTCACGCTGCAGCAGGGCTTCGACAATGCGCCGTTCGCCACTGACCCGACCCGGCTCCAGGGCGACGATGTGATGGGCCACGGCCTCGGCCTCCTCGGCCTGGTCGTTCATGTCATGCAGGCTCATCCGCGCTTCCAGCGCTGGCAGATGCTCCGGCATCGCCGCCAGCCAGCGTTCGACCACGTCGACCGCCTCCTCGCTGCCGACCTGGGCCACGGCCAGCCGTGCCATCCACAGGTCATGCAGCTGCGGCTGCGCCTGCACGGCGGCTTCCAGCTCGTTGCGCGCTTCTTCCTCGCGGCCCAGGCGCTGCCAGGCCATCAGCAACATCTGCAGCGTCGGGCGATCACCTGGCACCTGCTGCAGCAACGGCAGCAGATGCTCCAGCGCCTGCAGCGGCTGGCCCGAGGCCAGCTCCAGCTCGCCGGCCAGGCGGCGCATGCCCGGGGTATTGCCCTGCGGCGTGGCCAGTACCTCGCGCATCATCTCGGCCGCGCGGTCCAGGTGCCCCTGGCGCAAGGCCAACTGCACGACCAGGCCACGCAGCGCGTGGTTGCTCGGGTTCAATTCGATCACGCGGCGGAACGCCTGCTCGGCAAAGGCCAGCATGTCCTTGCCCAGATAGGCGAAGCCCAATGCGTACAACACGCGGACATCACCCGGCAGACGGCTGCTGGCGGCCGACAGGATGGCCAGCGCGCGGTCAGCGTCGCCGCGCCGCAACGCGACCATGCCTTCAATCGCGCCCAGTTCGGGACTATCCGGATCGACACGGGCAGCCAAGCGCCCGAGGCGGTCGGCCTCGTCGATATCGTCACGGCCCAAGGCCAGGTGCGCCTGCATCAGGTAGGCGGAGAACTCGTTGGGGTTCAGCGCGGTGCTGCGGTCCAGTGCCTGACCGGCAGCGTCGATCTGACGCTGTGCCAGCAGCAGGCCGGCATGTTGCAGATGCAGGGCGGCATCGTCCGGTGCCAGGCTCAGTGCCTGCTCCAGGCTGGCCTGGGCCGGCTCCAGCTGCTCATCCTGCTGCAGGGCCAGCGCCAGCCAACGGTGGGCCTGGGCCTGCTGCGGTTCCGCGCCAACCCATGCCTGGGCCAGGGTCACGGCCTCGTCGGTGGCATTACGGCGCAGGGCTTCAATGATCTTGTCTTGCATGGCGGTCCAGCGTGAGCGCAAACCTGCATTGTAGCGGCCCCGGCCGCGCCCGCCGGGTTCAGCCGACGGCGGCAGCCAGATGCTGCGCCACCCAGCGCTCGGAGAAGCCATCGCCACGCAGGTTCTCGATGAAACCGCAGTGGCCGCCCCAGCGCGCGATCTCCAGATGCGCGTCGGCCGGCAACTGCCAGTGGTCGAAGGTGGTGAACGGAATCACCGGGTCGTCGGCGGCCATCAGGATGTCGGCCGGCACCTGCAGGCCGGCCAGCTTGCTGCCGGCGATGGAGTAACCGTCGAAGTACTCCTGCAACGAGCCGAAGTCGGTATGCCGGTCCACCAGCCAGCCGGTCAGCGCGCGGATGTCCAGCTTCAGCACGCTGTCATCGCAGTCGGCCAGCTCCGGGAACAACGCGCGCTTGCGCCGCAGCGAGCCGGTCCATTTGCGGCGGAAATACCAGTCGTACATCACCGGACCGCGCTCGATGCTGTCCATGGTGATGCCCGGATCCAGCACCGGGCATACCGAGGCCACGTGCCGCAGCGGCACCCCGGCCGCTGGCGCATGCAAGGCCAGCCGCAATACGAAATTGCCACCCAGTGAGTAGCCCGCCGCCACCATCGGCAGGTCGGCAAAGCGCTGCGCCACATCACCGGCGGCATTGACCACTTCGTCGATACGACACGAATGGAAGATGCCCGGATTGAGGTGGTGGGTGTTGCCGTGATCGCGGAAGTTCAGCCGCACCACGTCAAAGCCCTGCTCCAGCAGACGTACGGCGGTCATCCGCATGTAGCTGGATTCGGCACTGCCCTCCCAGCCATGCAGCAGCAACGCCAGCGCCTTGGGTGGCGTGCCCGGCAGCCGGCTGTGCCAGGCCTGCAGGCGCACACCGTCGCCGCCATCGAGCATCAGTTCCTGGGTCAGCGCACCGGTGCCGGCCAGCAGTTGTTTGCCGCGCCGCAGCCGCACCCGGCTGGATGCCAGCATCGACTGCAGGTGCGGGTTCCGCAGCCAGCGCGGTGGCTGGTAATTGCAGGCGCTCAGCATGGCCGACCCGGTTGGCGAGGACTGCCCAACGCTGTGGTGGCCGCGGTACGCACCTTATGGCCCTTCCATCACCGCCACGATGCGCGCGCGCGAGGTTTCGGCAATGCGCCGGCGACCTTCCAGATCCTGGCTGCCGATCGGCTCCAGGAAATGCACCTCACCACGCCGTGCCGGCTCACCCAGCAGACGCAGGAAGTTGCCGGCGAAGCTCTCGCCCGGCGCGAACGCCACCGTGGTCTGCGCATCACCGCGCACGCCATAACGCAGCGCGATCGGCTGCACCGGCACGCCGGCTTCCACCGCCGCCTGGAAGATGCGCGCATGGAACGGACCCACCTCGGTGCCGCCACGGGTGCGCCCTTCCGGGAACACCGCCACCGGCCGCTGTTCCTGCAGGCGCTTGACCATCTCTTCCATCACCCCGCCCAGCGACTCGGTGTTGCCGCGCTGGTGGAAAATGGTGTGGCCACGGCTGGCGACCCAGCCGACCACCGGCCAGCCGGCGATCTCGCGCTTGGCGACAAAGCCGACCATCTTCTGGCTGTGGATCACGCAGATGTCGACCCACCCCACGTGGTTGGCCACAAACAGCACCGCGCCCGGCAAGGGCTGGCCGTAACGCTGCAGGCGGAAGCCGAAGATCCACATCAAACCGCCCGACCACCAGCGCACCACCCGCTCTTCCAGCGGGTTGCTGGCGGGGCCGATACGCCCCAACGGCTGCGTCATCAGCAGCAGGATCAGCGGCAGGAACAGGACAATGTGAACCAGGAGCAGCGGGACGCGGTACAGGTAACGGAACACGCGGGCCACACCGCCCTGGCGGGCGGGACGGGGGGAAGTCATCCCCGCACGATACCGGATGCGGTCCGGCTTCCGCCAGCACGGCAGCCGCCCCGACAGGCTTTGCCGGAGGCGCATCCAAAAGGTGCGCCGTGCCACACTATCGACAGGAAGTACCGGCCAGCCCACCGAATCGGGGTACGCCGGCACCTTTCCCGGCATGAAGTGTGTACAACAACACTATCGTTCAGGGGAGCGCATGATGGACCGGCAGCTGCTGTCATCGACAGAAGACATGCTGCATTTGTTCTCGGCGGCATTGGAGCAGATCGGCAACGGCGTGATTCTGTTCGACGACACCAACACCATTCTGTACGTCAACCATGCAATGGAGGACATCTCCGGCTGGTCCCGCACCGAGCTGCAAGGCAAGAACCTGGGCACGCTGGCGCCCGCCAGCATGCGCGAGCGCTACAACACCCGCCTGTATCCCGGCAGCAGCAACCGCGTGCAGGAGCTGGCTGCCAATCCGCACGACATCCAGATGATCCGCAAGGACGACGTTCCCTGCTGGATCAGCGTCACCTTGTCGCAGATCGCCGACAATGGCCGCAGCATCCATCTGGCACTGGTGCACGATGTCACCGCCCGGCGGCTGGCGCAGGCGCGCGAGCGCTTGCTGTCGCTGGGTTTTGATGAAACCCAGAGCGCGGTGCTGATCACCGATGCCGAAGGCCGCATCGTGCATTTGAACAAGGGCTTCCGGCGTCTGTTCGGCTTCCTCGACAGCGAGGCGATGGGCCAGTACGTGCCGGCGCTGCTGGCACCGGACAGTTATTCGCCCGAGCAGATAGGCGCTTACCTCGCACGCCTGCTGGCCGGGCAGCCTATCCGCGCCGACGAGCGGCTTTACCGCAAGAACGGGCAGCCATTGTGGTGCTCGGTCAGCACCAATCCCATCTTCGATGACTACGGCACGCTGGTGAACCTGGTCATCGTGCTGATGGACATCACCCGCACCAAGGTGCACGAAGTCCTGCAGCACAAGATGCTCGACGCGATGGTGCGCGAGGTACCCACCGCCGAGGTGATGCAGATGATGTGCCTGGAGGTGGAGAAGATCGCCCCGCAGGTGCTGTGCTCGGTGCTGCGGGTGGAGGACGGACGGCTGCGCCACCTGGCGGCACCCAGCCTGCCCGATGCCTATACCCGGCTGGTGGACGGCGTACCGGTGGCACCGAAGACCGGCAGCTGTGGCACCGCCGCGCATACCGGCCAGACCGTGATCAGCCGCGACATCGCCACCGACCCCAACTGGGAGGGCATCAGCCACCTGGCCCTGCAGCATGGCCTGGCCGCCTGCTGGTCCACCCCGATCAAGGCCAACGATGGCCGCGTGCTCGGCACCTTCGCCTTCTACTACCGCCAGCCCTACGATCCGGACAGCTTCCATCACCGTCTGGTCGAGGTCATCGTGCACCTGTGCGCGCTGGCGCTCGAACGCGAGGAAGCCCGCAACCGGATCCGCCGGCTCGCGTTCTACGACGACCTCACCGGCCTGCCCAACCGCAGTCTGCTGCACGCACAGGCCGACCAGGCGATCACCGCGGCCAGCCATCAAGGGCAGTCATTGGCGGTGATGTTCATCGACCTGGACCGCTTCAAGCAGATCAACGATTCCTTCGGTCACCCTGGTGGCGACGAGCTGCTGCGCACGGTGGCGCGGCGCCTGCAGGAAGAGACCGGGCCGATGGACATCGTCGGCCGGCTCTCCGGCGACGAGTTCGTCGTGGTCCTCAACCGCTGCGACGTGGCCACGGCCAGCGAGCGCAGCGAACGCATCCTGCGTACCCTCGGGCTGCCCTTGCCACTGGGCGACATGGAGATCCGCCCGTCGGCCAGCATCGGCATCAGCATCTTTCCGCATGACGGTGGCGACATGGATTCGCTGCTGCACCATGCAGATGTCGCCATGTACCAGGCCAAGCACAACGGCCGCAACCGCGTGCGTTTCTACAGCAGTGAGATGGACGAATGCGCGCAGGAACGCATGGCGCTGGAGGCAGCGCTGCGCGAGGCCCTGGAGCAGGGCCAGCTGCAACTGCATTACCAGCCACAGATCGACATCCACAGCGGCCAGCTGCACAGCGTGGAAGCGCTGGCGCGCTGGCAGCATCCGCGCCTGGGCAGCGTGCCGCCGATCCGTTTCATCCCCCTCGCCGAGGAAGCCGGGCTGATCGGCGATCTCGGCCAATGGGCATTGCGCGAGGCCTGCCGACAACTGCGCCGCTGGCGCCAGGAAGGCCTGGACGTACCGTCGGTGTCGGTGAACCTGTCACCGACCAACTTCCACAGCGCGGCGCTGCCGGACTGCATCAGCCAGATCCTGCAGCAGGAGTCACTGAGCGCGGGTGACCTGACCCTGGAGATCACCGAAGACGTATTGCTGGACGGCGACCCGATCACCCTGCAGACGCTACGCCAGGTGCATGCACTGGGCGTGCGGCTGTCGATGGACGACTTCGGCACCGGCTATTCCAGCCTGAGCTATCTGCGCCAGCTACCGATCAGCGAACTCAAGCTGGACCGCAGCTTCGTCCATGGCATCGAGGGCGACAAGGTGGCCAGCGCACTGACCCAGGCCATCGCCCACATCGGCCAGAGCCTGCAGCTGAAGGTGGTCGCCGAAGGCGTTGAAAGTCTGGAGCAGCTGCGCCTGCTGGGTGCGCAGGGTTATGAGATCGCACAGGGATTTCACTTCACCCCTGCCCTGCCGGCACCGGCCTTGGCCGATTGGGTGCGCGCGCACCTGCCGGTGGCGATGGTGGTTTAGCGGGTGCTTGCCGGGGCGGGAACAAGAGCAACGGCAACAGCTACCCCTCCCCAGCCCTCCCCTTCGCTGCGCGCAAGGGAGGGGGTAAAGCTGCGCCACCTCCCTTTGCCGCAGGCAAGGGGAGGGTTGGGGAGGGGTGCTTTTCAGCTCTTGGCTCTTGGCTCTTGGCCCTGAACGCCAACCACTCACCCAACCGCGACAACCGCCAAGGTCAGCCGCGAAATGCACACCGGCTTGCCCGCCTCGTCCTCGATGCGGATCTCCCACACCTGGGTGGTGCGCCCCACATGCAGCGCGCGTGCGGTACCGGTAACCACGCCGCTGCGCGCCGCGCGCAGATGGTTGGCATTGATCTCCAGGCCGACACACACCTGCTGGGTCGGGTCCACGCACAGGTTGCCGGCACTGCTGCCCAGCGTCTCCGCCAGTACCACCGAAGCACCGCCATGCAGCAACCCATACGGCTGCTTGGTGCGCGCGTCCACCGGCATGGTGGCCTGCAGCCAATCATCACCGGCGGCAGTGAAAACAATGCCCAGATGATCGATCAGCGTGTTGCGGCTCAACGCATTGACCAGCTTCAGGTCAACCGGCGCGCGGAATACTTGGCTCATTGCAGCTACCTGTTGGGGAATGGAAGGCTCAGAGGATGGGGACCAGCCCGGCACCAAAGGCGGTCAGCATGCGCACCAGCACCCACTTGGGGCCGACATTCACTTCCGGGAAGTCGCCGACTGCGGTGTAACAGCTGTGGAAACGCGGGTCCTGTCGGGGCAACGGCTGCGGGCATTCCGGCCCCGGCTTGAAGGCGTAGTCGGTTGCATAGCGCCAGGGCCAGAAATCCAGGATAGGCAGTGCCTCGGAGGCCTTGCCGAGGCTGTAGTTCAGGCCCGACAGCACCGGCGGCTTTTCGCGCGGCGCCACCACCCAGGAATTGTCCGGATGCGTGTCACGCAGGATGCTCTGCGCCAACTGCTCGGCGAAGGCGGGATCGTCGATGATCACCGCGCCCTCGGTGTTGTAGTTCTCGCTGCGCGGATCGAAGTTGTGGGTACCGATCACGCCGATCCGGCGGTCCACCACCAGCGACTTGGCGTGCAGGCCCATGCGCGCGCCGCGGCGGGTCACCGGCAGCGGTCGGTTGACCGCGCGCGTGCCCAGGAAGGAGGGGCGGGTTTCGGTGCGCAGCACCTCGCGCTCGACCTCGCTGCCGTCGGCACTGAGCCGGCGGCCGGAACCGCTGCCGCGCACATTGCTGCCCGCCGCGCTGCCACCGATCACCCGGCTGCGTGCTGGCGCCGGCGCTACCGGCTCACCGTCCAGCGGCGCTGGCAGCAGCTGCGCGTAGTCGATCGGTGCATCCAGCGGGAACGGCTTGTACTCGTAGATGTTGAAACCCAGCTCGCGCAGGTTGCGGCGTTTGTACTTGTACGACAGCGCATAGACGATGGGGTTGTCGGTCGCAGCCAGGCTGTTGGTCGATACCACCACGCGCGGCGGCACTTCGCGCTTGCGCAGGTTCCTGAACAACTCCTGCGCGGGCTTGGACAGCACCAGGTACGGCGTCTGCAGCAGCACCTCGGTCTGCGCCTGCGCGATCAGCGCATCCAGCTTCGGCTCGGTCACATGCTGGCCGTTGAGCGGCTGTGCCTCGCGTTCACGGCGATGCTTGCGCGGCAGGTCGGCGACATAACTGACGGTACTTACCGGCAGCGCGGTATCGACAAATGCCTGTTCGATGAAGTCCGGGTCCGATGCCTCGGCATCCACCCGCGCGATCCGCTCGGGGCGGCGGAACGCAGCCTCCGGCATGGCCGGCACGCCCTCGTTCAACAGGGTCTTGCCGACATCGTTCAGGCGCTCGGCCGGGACGCTGCGACGCGCCACCCAGAAGGCCTGGAAGTTGGCCGCCATCTCGCGCGCCTCCGGCCCGGCCACCACCACGTCGCGGTCGCGGAAGTTGTACTCGCTGTCCCAGTCGTAATAGTCGTCCTGGTAGTTGCGGCCACCGACCACGCCGATCACATCGTCGATCACCAGCAGCTTGTTGTGCATGCGCTGGTTGAAGCGGCGGAAGCAGCACAGCACGCTGCCGGCATAGTCGAAGTAATTGAGCTTGGCCTTGCCGAACGCCGGGTTGTAGACGCGCAGCTCGAAATTGGCATGCGCGCCGGACAGCGCGCCCAGCATCTGCAGGTCGGAGATCGCCGAGAGCTGGTCGATCAGCACACGTACCTTGACCCCGCGCCGGGCGGCGGCCAGCAGTTCGTCGATCACCATCCGTGCACTGTCGTCGGTGTCGAAGATATAGGTCTGCAGGTCCACGCTGCGGGTAGCGCTGCGGATCAGGTTCAAGCGCGCGATCAGCGACAGTTCGCCTTCATCGAGGATGGTGGCGTAGTGGCGCGGGGCCTGTGCGGTGGACTCGGCGATGGCCTTGCCACCGAGTGCCCGCAACGGCGAGTCCAGCGCACAGCGGTCGGGCTGGTCACAGGCCACTTCGGTGGAACGGGCAGCCACGGCAATGCCTTCGGCACGCTCACGCTGCTGATTGGACAGCGAAGCACAACCGCTGGCCAGCAGCAGCGCCAGCACCGGCAGGATACGGAGGACAGCTTTCACTTTTTGGGGGCGCCAACCAGGCGTGTACGCAGTACGAATATCACTCGATCACTCAGGGCCATCTGCCAGCTGTCCATGCCATATCGGCCACGCAGGATGGTACCGCGGCTGACCAGATCGCAATCATAGCCGGGCCGTGCGCATTCAGGTTTTGCCAGATGCATCACCTCGGGCCGGCTGATACCGCGGATCGACAGGCGCCCTGGCACGTCGCCACCGGTTTCACTCAATTGCGGCGCATAGGGGTCCGAATCGAACTCCACCACAGGGTAACGCGCTGCATCAAAGAAGTCCTCGCCGCGGATCCAGCCGGTGTAGCGCGGCCGGTCGGGGATTTCCACGTATTCGGTATACATGCGCAGCCGCACCTGGTGGCGGCCATCGGGCAACACGGTGATCCAGCCTTCGAAACGCGGGAACACCCCCTCCACCTTCTGCCCGAAGCGGGTACGTATCTCAAAACCAAAGCGGGAGTGCGCCGTGTCGAAATGCAGTGGCTCGGCCGCAAGGACCGAGCCGCTCAGCATCAACAGAATCAGCAGCAGCCCATACCGCGCCGCCGCCATGGGCTCAGGGCCACCAGAATTCGGTCAGCCGGGCAATGCCCGGTTCTATCGCCGCCTCCATCGGCAGGGACAGCACCGCCACCGATGCCGGCGGCATGCCACGGTAGTCGCCGGACTGGCCGCTGTGCATCAACGCCACCAGCTGCTCCAGCCCCGGGTTGTGGCCGACCACCAGCAGGCGTTCCACTTCCTTGTGTTCGTCCAGCAGCGCCGCCAGAGTGCCTGGCGCGGCCTCGTAGATACGTTCTTCCAGCCGCTGCTCGACGTAGCCGGTGCGCTCCAGCACCGCCTCCAAGGTCTCGCGGGTGCGCCGCGCCGGCGAGCACAGCACCCGGTCCGGCACCAACTTGTGTTCCTGTAACCAACGGCCGGCCGCCTCGGCCTCGGCCAGGCCATGCGGTGAGAGGGGCCGGTCGATATCGGCCTGGCCATTGGCCGCCGGTTCGGCATGGGCATGTCGCAGCAGGATCAATTCACGCATGGTCGGGTAATACTCCTGTCAGACCTTGTTCAACCACTTGAGTAGCGGCTCCCAGTCCTGCTGGTGCTCGCGTACCTGTGCTGAGTGATAGTCGAACAGGCTGCGCCCAAGCCCGACCATCACCACATAACTCTGGCTGTCGCGCAGCTGCGCGACCACTTCATACGGCCATTGCGCCAGCATCTGCCGGGCCTGCTGCGAGGTCTGCGTCCACGGCTTGGTGCGGTTGAGCACCAGGCCCACCGGCACCGCCCGCGAATGGATGCGCTTGATCTTTGACAGGCTGTTGAGGAAGCCGACGATGGCCTCGATATCCAGCGCCGAGGGCAGCACCGGCACCACCACCGCATCGGCGGTGTCGATGAAACGCTCCAGATCCTCGCCGTAGGCCCCGGCCGGGGCATCGATGATGACCTGCTCGGCGCCATCGGGAATGAGCTTTTCCCAGTTCTTCTTGCGGTGCACGTCCACCGGCAGCACTGCGCTCTCCAGGCTGGAGCGGCGTTGCGCCCAGCGGGTGCTGGAGCCCTGCGGGTCGGCATCGGCGATCACCGTTGCCTGGCCGGACAGGGCCGAGTGTGCGGCCAGATGGGTAGCGATGGTGGTCTTGCCGACGCCGCCTTTGGAGCCGGCTACCAGAATCGTCTTCATGCACGCCTCGTTTTCGCGGGACTTGCCCGCAGCGTACACCGGCCCGCGTTACCAAAGGTAGTCATCCGGTGAGGAAGCAGCCCCGGCATGGCCTGCGGCTTTGCTATCGTGTCGCCCCCGGCATTGGAACCACCATGAGCGAGCTGCAGGACCTGACCGCACTGATCCGTGCCAACACCGCGCTGATCGTCATCGAAACGCAGGACGAGACCCGTATCGTGGGCCTGTTCCGCGAGGCCTTGATGCACGTGTGGCGCTCGTTGTACCGCTGGTCCATCACCGAGGGCCTGCGCCGCATCGACATGGACCGCGAGGACGAGGCGGTCGGCCCACCCGACGCCAGCGCCGCCCTGCGCATGATCCAGGAGGCCGACCAGCGCGGCATCTACCTGCTGCTCGATTTCCACCCCTACCTGGGCTACGCCAGCCACCAGCGGCTGCTGCGCGACATCATCCAGCGCCGCCACAGCCAGCCCCACGTGGTGGTGCTGGTCGGCGCCAAGGTGGAGCTGCCGGCCGAACTGGAAGCACTGGCGACCCGCTTCAATCCCCGCCTGCCCGACGCCAACGCGCTGCTGAAGATGCTGCGCGAGGAGGCGACCAGCTATGCCCAGGAGAACGGCGGGCGACGGGTCGAGGTGGACCAGGAGGCGGTGCAGCAGATCCTGCGCAACCTGCGCGGGTTGAGCATGACCGACGCCCGCCGCATCGCCCGCCAGCTGATCTATGCCGACGGCGCGCTGCAGGCCGATGACCTGCCGCAGCTGGCCAAGCTCAAGTTCGAGCTGCTCAACCGCAGCGGCCACCTGCATTACGAATACGATTCGGCCCGTTTCAGCGACGTGGCCGGCGCGCGCCGGCTCAAGCGCTGGATCGAGCAGCGCCGCGCGGTCTTCGTCTCCGGCAACGTCCCGCCCGGGCTGGATCCGCCCAAGGGCATGCTGCTGCTCGGCGTGCAGGGCTGCGGCAAGTCGATGTTGGCCAAGGCCACCGCCGCCGGCTTCGGCGTGCCGCTGCTGCGGCTGGATTTCGGCACCCTGTACAACAAGTACCACGGCGAGACCGAGAAGAACCTGCGCGACGCGCTGGCCTCGGCCGAGCAGCTGGCGCCCTGCGTGCTGTGGATAGACGAAGTCGAGAAGGGCCTGGCCAGTGGTGGCGAGGACGGCGGCGTGTCGCGGCGCGTGCTCGGCTACCTGCTGACCTGGATGGCCGAGCGCAAGGCCCCGGTATTCATCGTCGCTACCGCCAACCAGGTGCAGGAGCTGCCGGCCGAACTGCTGCGCAAGGGCCGCTTCGACGAAATCTTCTTCGTCGACCTGCCCTCGCCTGACACCCGCGTCGAACTGCTGCACCTGCACCTGGCCCGACGCCAACTGCAGCCGGATCTGTTTGCGCTGCCGGCGCTGGCAGCGGCCAGCGATGGCTTCTCCGGTGCCGAGATCGAGCAGGCGGTGGTCGCCGGCCTGTATGCCGCCCATGCGGAGAACAAGCCGCTGGACACCGACCTGCTGATGACCGAGATCCGCAACACCCGACCGCTGTCGGTACTGATGGCCGAGCAGGTGCAGTCGCTACGCGACTGGGCGCGCGAACGCACCGTGCCGGCGGATTGAAGCCGGCCAAAGACGCAGTCACTGTTGTACGGGTAGTGCCGAGCCATGCTCGGCAAGGGCTTTCGCAGCCAAAGCAAGAAAGCACCCCTCCCCAACCCTCCCCTTCGCCATGCGAAAGGGAGGGCACAAGCGGTAGTGCCGAGCC
>NZ_DAMBKV010000019.1:0-45311 GCF_032066555.1 Stenotrophomonas sp. | reverse complement strand
AAGCAAAAAGCACCCCTCCCAACCCTCCCCTTCGCCATGCGAAAGGGAGGGCGCACGCCCATCATCCGATGGGCCGAAACCGCCGCGCGTGATGCCCACTATCCATGGCAATAAACAACAACTATGTGGTGCCCGCGAAACTGCCTGCATATAGCAATCGCGCGGTCATTCCACGCGCCAGCTGCGGGCTCGTGGTGATCCCTGTTCTCAAACCACCCAGGCGCGGGAGTAACGATTGCAGGGGTGACGCCACTCTCGGTGAGCGTATCAGCCGGAAAAACCAGGTACTCGGAATCTCGCAAAGCGCCCGGCCAATCCCGCAAGTCGACAGCGTTTTCCTCAAGCCACTCCCGTGTGCAGCACCAGTAATAATCCCACGCACCCGGTGAGAGATCGTCCTGCCACATCTGGAATGGCTTCATTTGCCTGGCAACGGCGGCTTCAATGGCATGTCCATCGCTGACATCCGTACCCATGGGCAATACGACCAGTGCATAGAATTTCATGGGGACCTTGATATCTGAACCAATCCACGATGAAAAGCGGATCCATGCCTCAGCGTACATCACGGGCGCAATATCTATCTGCGCGTACACCTGACTTCCGGGGTGCGCTGCGCCTGCCCGGGCTACATCAACGGAGCACGGATGCGCTATTTGTGGGAGCGGCGTAAGCCGCGAAGCATGTGCTGAATCAGATAGCACAGCTGCGAGGACTCTCAGCAATGTCAGCTTCGCGGCTTACGCCGCTCCCACAAATGGAATCCTAGCCATCAACCATGAAGTCACGCGGCTTGCGCTTGATATCAGCTGGTTGGCGGCACCGGCGGTGCTACCCATCCGGCTGGCGGCAGCAAGGGCTCCCCCTGATGCTGTAGAAATCTGCGCATTGCCGGGATCTCGCCTTCTTCGCCAAACCAGCGCATATAGACCTGCGGCTCGACGGTCGAAGCTTTCCGTGCGGGGTCATTGTTGTTCAAGAACTCGGCGCTACGAAAGAACAACCAATCCAACTGCCGAAGATACTCAGCTGAACTACGGGCGCTTTCAGATTGCGCCTCGATACGTGCCAGCCGTTGCGCACCGGCCTTGGCGATGATCATCGTGTCGCTGTCGGCCATTCGCTGTAGCAGGTTGCGGCATTGCTCACGCTGATGGATGTCGGATTCATCCGCTGGACAGAGCGCCAATGCCGCTTTCAACTCCGGCTGCCACATGCCCAGCGCGATGCTGAAAATCGTCACCACCCGCTCATGTTCTGCATACAAGCCATTGTTGGCCCGTTCCCATTGCAGCGCCCGCTGTGGCTGGACCACAGGCCAGGCCATCCCGCTGGTGGCCGCATCCAGCAGCCGGATTATCGAGGGAAGCTGATCACCATAACGTGGCGCATCCAAGGCACGTTGCTTGGCCTTGTTGGCGCGATCCTGATCTCCACGCGTCTGCGCCCAACGCATCAACAACAACTGCGCGTCAGCACCCTCTTCGGTCTGCAGCGTCGCTACCGCCCTCTCCACCGCACAATCGCCACCGTCAAGGCAGCGACGCACTGCGGTGGCCGCTATCAGGGATTCATCACTGCCGTTGGCGATGGCCTCCAGCAACCAGCGCTCCGCTTCCGGCGCGGGCTTCAGCTGGCCGGCCTGCAGATCGAGCGAAAGCGGAGCCAATCCAGCAGCGGCATACAGATTCAGCGCTTCGCCTGTGGCTGCCAGCTTGCGTGCCTGTTCCATCCGCGCCTGATTCTGTGCCTGCACCTGGACCAGCAGCTCTTCAGGAGCCATGCCGCCCTGATATTCTGCAGGCGATTGTGCGTTCGCCGTAGTGGTCATCGCCAACAACAGCATCAACAAAATTCCTTGTTTACGCATAGCCCTTCCCTTTCAACCATCACGTGTTGAAACGTACCGGATCAACCCAGCCGTACCAACACCCAAGCGGAACCGACAAGATCACCAGCGACAACATGGTGATCCGCGCCGTAGCCCGAACAAGTGCAGCCCCCATACCCTCATCACCTGACGGATGGCAGACACCACGAATGCAGCGATTGATACGCAGGTGTGCACAGCGCTGCTCCCGTTTTCCGGTTGCGTTGAGCTCACCCGGGCTACCTGGACCACGGAAGCCAAAGCCACCGCACTACAACCAAATCAGCGACATGACGGTAGGCGATAGGTATCCGGCTGCGTCGGTGGCGGAACTTTCCAGTCAGCGGGCGGACGCAACGCAACCCCGCAGGATGTCAAGACATGTTGCGCCATCAACAGCTCGCCGCGCTCTATCCACAATCGCACCAGTTCAACTTCGCTGACTTTCGCATTGGGCTTCTCGCCCGATTTTCCCAACAAATGGTTACTGACTGAGTGAAGCCACTCCAATTCACGATAGCGCGCTGACCATTCCGCCTTGGCCACTTCATCCAATTCAAGCGCAGCCATTCGTGCAGCGCCCAACCGCGCCATTGTCAACGAATTACTATCGGCCAAGACAGTCAACAAATGCCGGCACTGCTGGTTTTTCTCCGCGCCCAGCTCCGGAGGCATGCATGCTTCCGAAACCTGGCGCGCGTCATTCGGCAATAAATTCAACGCAGTCCAATGCACGGTAACCAGGCGTTCGTGTTCGGTATCCTGACTTTTCGGGTCCCGCACCCAAGCTTCAAGCTTAGCCGGGTCAGACGGAGGCCATGCGACATCTTCCGTCGCCTCAGCCAGCAAACCCGTCGTCGCCGTCACTGGGTCACGGTAGCTCTTCGCCTGAACCGCACGCTCCCATGCTTTCTGGGTTTCGACGGGATCCTTGCGATATTCGGCCAAGCGCATCAACAACAGCTGGCTCCCCGCATTGTCGGCATCCCCGTTTTGCAACGCAGCTACCGCCTCATCGACCTCACATTTTCCCGTTCGAATGCATCGTTCCACCATTGCAGCGGCTATCAACGGCTCATTCGAGCCTATCCGATATGCCCGCAGCAACCTTTCGTCCACCTCAGGCGCATTGGTAATGCTTCCTCGCAAATATGCCTGGGTTATTGGCTCCAACAACCACGCCGCGTAGAGCTTCCGGGGCTGATCACTTCTGGCGAGAACTCCGCTCACCAACTCCAACTTCAGTTTCCCCCAAGCCTCCCGCTGTTCGTGTTGCTGCTCGGGCGTCATTTCAGCATCAGCGGTTTGTGCAACTGCACCTGCACTGACTACCAGCACCGCCAATCCCGCCATCGCCAGCCAAGGCTTACGCATCCTGCTCTCCTCGTTTTTGAGCATTCCTGCTCACATACCGGCTCAACCCACCCGATCCAATACCCAGACCCATGCCGGTAGCGTGACCAGCGACAACACAATGCCATAGCCCACCATCGCTGCGGCCAATCGCGGCGCCAATCGATGCGAAATGGCCAAGGCGGCGGCGGTGATCATGGTCGGCATCGCCGTTTCCAGCACATTGACCCGCAGCATCTCACCCTGCAGACCGAACGCCCATGACAAGGGCAGCGCCGCCGCCGGCAGCACGATCAATTTCAGCAGCAGGCCTATGCCCAGCGGTGCCAGTTCAGCGCGCGACAGTCGTAGCTGGATGGTCAGGCCCACGGCCAGCATCACCAGCGGCAACATCGCATCGGAAACATTCTTCAACGCACCGGCAATCCACGTCGGCGGAGACGCCGGCATCACCAGCAGGGCAAAGATCAGCGCCCACAGCGGTGGGAAGCGCACGATGCGCAGCAGGATCTGGCGGGTGCTGGGCGGGGTATCGCCGCTGTAGCGGGCCAGCACATACAGGCCAAAGGTGGACAGCATCACGAAGGTGCCGAACTGGTCGTAGACCACCGCATACGGCAAAGCATGGTCACCCAACAGCGCGCGCACCATCGGGTAGCCGATGAAGCTGGAATTGCACAGTGCCACGCACAGCAACAGCACCGCATGCACCTGCCGGTCGAAGCCGAGCAGGCGCGTAGCCAGGCTTACCAGCGCCAACGTCAGCAGCATCAGCAACCAGGGCGTCAGCATGATGCCGATCAACGAGGCATCCAGCTGCAGGCGCGGCACATAGGTCAGCACCGCGGCCGGTAGGCAGATGTACAGCACCACCTTGTTGAGCACGTCGGCGGCGTTGTCCGGAAACACCCGCAGGCGGGCGAACGACATGCCCAGTGCGAGCATGGCCAGGATCAGTGCGAAAGCGTCGATTGCCATGATGCGAGCATGCCCCGCGCCGTCCCCGACGGGAATCAGCGCTGGCTCAAAACCTCCTGCTGCAGTGCCGGCACACGGTACGGGCACTGCATCGCAGCTGCTTCCTTACGGCCAGGCCGGCGGATTGGCCGCCCACGCCTGCTGTACCTGGGCCAGCTGTGTACGCTCGGCGTCACTCCAGGAAGGCAGCAGCTGCGGGTAAGCCGCCGCTTCACTCCATTGTCCCGGTTCCGTGCGCACGGCAGCCGCATACCAGGCCACGGCCTCGTCCTTGCGGTTCAAGCTCCACAATGCCAACGCCAGCGTCGGCGGCAGCCATGACGGATTGCCGCGCGTGCCCTCGGCGACCTTGGTCCAGTGAGCCAGCGCTTCCTCGGGGTTGCCTTTGCGGTACAGATCCCAGCCTTGGTTCCAGCGCAGACTGCGCGCCTGCACGGAGTTGTCGGCGACGGCGGCCAAGGCCTCCTGGTACAGCTTGGCACCCAGTTCCTCGCGACCATCACGGTAGGCGATGCTGGCCAGCTGGGCGGTGGCTTCCACGCCCTTGCGGCCACGCTCACGCAGCTTCATCAGCTGATCCACCGCATCTGCCTGTTCAGGTGGCACGACCTGAATCGGCTTGGCGGCCACGTCATCGTCGAAATAGAACTCGTTGATCTTCGGCAGGCTCTGCGCCTGCACATTTGAAAACAGCAACGCCGCCAGCACCACTACGCCAGCGACCACGCGCCTTGTAACCCCCATGACTGCAATCCCCATCGAACAGTTATCCCCCACCCGGCCCCGATCCTAACCGCTCCGGGCGCTACGCGCGACAGGGTTACAGGGTGATGAAAGCCCCACTGCTACAATCCGCGGCTGCCACCGGCCCCGCCGGCTGGCACCTGCCAGCCGTTTCCGCAATGGGCCAGCCATGACCAGTACCGCCGAACTTACCTCGCCTGCTTCCGCCAACGATCCGCTGATCGGCGTGCGTGATTCCGATTACACCCTGGAACACAAATACACGCGCACCGATGGCCGCATCTACCTGAGCGGCGTGCAGGCCTTGGTACGCCTGCCCTTGATGCAGCAGCAGCGCGACGCCGCGGCCGGGCTGAATACCGGCGGCTTCGTCAGCGGCTACCGCGGCTCGCCACTGGGCGGCTTCGACCTGGAGCTGTGGCGCGCGCGCAAGCACCTGGAAGCAGCCAAGGTGAAGTTCGTGCCCGGCCTCAACGAAGACCTGGGCGCGACCATGGTCTGGGGCACGCAGCAGACCAACCTGTTCCCCGGTGCCAAGGTCGATGGCGTGTTCGGCATGTGGTACGGCAAGGGCCCGGGCGTGGACCGCTGCGGTGACGTGTTCAAGCACGCCAACGCCGCCGGTGCCTCGAAGCATGGCGGCGTGCTGGCGCTGGCCGCCGACGACCATGCCTGCCGCAGCTCCACCCTGCCGCACGGCAGTGAGGAGGAGTTCGTCAGCGCGATGATGCCGGTGCTGAACCCGGCCGGCGTGCAGGACATCCTCGACATGGGCCTGGTCGGCTGGGCGATGAGCCGCTATACCGGCCGCTGGATCGGCTTCAAGACCATTGCCGAGACGGTGGAATCCTCGGCCTCGGTGGACGTCAACCCGTTTGCCCGCCAGATCATCCTGCCGGAAGATTTCGACATGCCGGCCGCCGGCCTCAACATCCGCTGGCCGGACCCGCCGCTGGAGCAGGAAATGCGCCTGCACCGCTATGCGGTAAAGGCCGCGCAGGCCTTTGCCCGTGCCAACGGCATCGACAAGGTGGTGATGGATTCGCCGCAGGCGCGGCTGGGCATCGTCACCACCGGCAAGAGCTACCTGGACGTACAGCAGGCGCTGGAATACCTGGGCCTGGACGAAAAGGCCTGCGCCGACATCGGCATCCGCGTCTACAAGGTGGGCATGACCTGGCCGCTGGAGCCGCAGGGCATCGGTGCCTTCGCCCGCGGCCTGGAAGACATCGTGGTGGTGGAGGAAAAGAAGGCCTTCATCGAGCGTCAGATGAAGGAATACTTCTACAACTGGCCGGCCAGCTGGGGCGCGCGCCCGTCCATCGTCGGCAAGTACGACGAGCAGGGCGAGTGGATCCTGCCGTCCACCGGCGAGCTGACCCCGGCCACCATTGCCGGCGTGATCGGCCGCCGCATCCAGCGGTTCTTCAACACCGAATCGATTGAAGAACGCCTGCGCTGGATGGACGTCAAGGAAGCCGAGATGGCCCTGCCGCGCGCGCAGTTCCCGCGCGTGCCGCATTACTGCTCCGGCTGCCCGCACAACACCTCCACCAAGGTGCCGGAAGGCTCGCGTGCGCTGGCCGGTATTGGCTGCCACTACATGGTGACGTGGATGGACCGCGCCACCGACACCTTCACCCACATGGGCGGCGAAGGCGTCACCTGGGCTGGGCAAGCCGCGTTCACCGACACCGAGCACGTGTTCCAGAACCTCGGCGACGGCACCTACTTCCACAGCGGCTCGCTGGCGATCCGCCAGGCCATCGCCGCTGGCGTCAACATCACCTACAAGATCCTCTACAACGATGCGGTGGCGATGACCGGCGGCCAGCCGGTGGACGGCACCCTGACCGTGCCGCAGATCGCTCACCAGATGCGCTCGGAAGGCGTGCACACCATCGTGCTGCTGTCCGACGACATCCAGAAGTGGAAGTCGCGCCGCCACGAGTTCCCGTCCGACGTGGAGTTCCACGACCGCGCCGAGCTCGACGCCGTGCAGCAGCAGCTGCGCACGGTGAAGGGCACCAGCATCCTGATCTACGAACAGACCTGCGCCACCGAGAAGCGCCGCCGCCGCAAGCGCGGCAAGATCGTCGACCCGGCCAAGCGCACCATGATCAACTCGCTGGTCTGCGAAGGCTGCGGTGACTGCGGCGAGAAGAGCTTCTGCGTCTCCGTGCTGCCGAAGGAAACCGAGTTCGGGCGCAAGCGCGACATCGACCAGTCCAACTGCAACAAGGATTTCTCCTGCACCACCGGCTTCTGCCCCAGCTTTGTCACCGTGCACGGCGGCCAGCTGCGCAAGGGCAGCAAGAGCAAGGCCGCCAGCCTGCTCGACAACCTGCCGGCGCCCACCTTCCGCACTGACTTCTCGCAACCCTGGAACATCCTGATCACCGGCGTCGGCGGCACCGGCGTGGTCACCATCGGCGCGCTGCTCGGCATGGCCGGCCACCTCGAAGGCAAGGGCGCGAGCGTGCTCGACCAGACCGGTCTCGCGCAGAAGGGCGGCGCAGTCACCACCCATATCCGCATCGCCAATACGCCGGCCGACATCCACGCGGTGCGCATCGCCGCCGGTGAAGCCGACCTGGTGCTGGGCTGCGACATGGTGGTGGTCAACGACTACTGGGCGTTGTCCAAGGTGCGCGGCGAGCGCTCGCAGGTGGTGTTGAACACCTACGAAGCCATGCCCGGTACCTTCACCACCCACCCGGACATGCAGTTCCCGGCCGCCGACATCATTGCCGGAGTGAAGCTGGCACTGGGCGGGCGCGACCCGATCCTGCTCGACGCCACCCAGCTGGCCACCGCCCTGCTTGGCGACGCGATTGCCTCCAACCTGTTCATCCTCGGCTTCGCCTGGCAGCAGGGCCTGGTGCCGCTGTCGCTGGAATCGCTGATGCGCGCGGTGGAGCTCAACGGCGCCGCCGTGGCCATGAACCAGACCGCGTTCGCCTGGGGCCGCCTGGCCGCCATCGATCCGCAGGCCGTGCAGCAGGCCGCCGGCCTCATCCACAACGCGCCGACTGATGCCGAGCGCAAGCCGGCCGCGCTGCGCGAACTGCCGCCGGGTGACTGGGAAGGCAGCGAAGCCGGTGCACCGTCGGCACCGCGCAACCCGGACAACGAGCCGGACGTGCGTGGCCTGCCCGCCGCGAGCCGGACCAGTGGCGAAGCCGCGTTCGCATCGCTGGACGATGCGCACCTGTCCCGTTCGCTGGACGAGTTGATCGCCCGCCGCAGCAGCTTCCTCACCGACTACCAGGACGCTGCCTACGCCAAGCGCTACCGCGCCCTGGTGGATGCAGTGCGCAGCGCCGAGCAGCAGGCCATCCCGGGCAGCACCGCGCTGAGCGAAGCCACCGCGCGCTACTTCTTCAAGCTGATGGCCTACAAGGACGAATACGAAGTGGCCCGCCTGTACACCAGCGGCGACTTCATCAAGCGCGTGAGCGAGCAGTTCGAGGGCGACTACCAGGTACGTTTCCACCTGGCCCCGCCGCTGTTCGCCAAGCGCGACGAGCAGGGCCAGCTGCAGAAGAAGGAATACGGCCCGTGGATGTTCAAGGCCTTCGGCCTGCTGGCCAAGCTCAAGGGCCTGCGCGGCGGCCGCTTCGACGTATTCGGTTACACCGAGGAACGCCGTGGCGAGCGTCAGTTGATTGCTGACTACGAGAAGACCCTGCAGGAACTGATCAGCGGCCTGGATGCGCGTCGTCTGGCGCTGGCGGTGGATATCGCCAGCATCCCCGAGCACATCCGCGGCTACGGCCACGTCAAGGAAGCGCACCTGCACGAAGCCAAGGCGCGCGAAGCGAGCTTGCTGGCGACGTGGCGTAATCCGAAGGCGCTGCATATCGTGCAGGCGGCCTGAGCAGGCAACCGATAGGTTGCCTATGCGCAATGCAACCTGTGGGTTGCATTGCGCGGGCTGAGCTTCAGCGCCAACGTTGAAGCTCAGCCCATTACCGACTGAAGCGGCGTCAGTGGATCTCGAAATCCATGGACATCAGGGAAGGCCGCGCTTGCCCGCCTGCCTGTGCCGGCGTCCATTGAACGGCAAGAATCACCTGCTTCTCCTGATCGGTCAGCCCCAATCGGGGGGGATAGGAAACGATGGCGTCCTGCAGCTTGCCCGTCTCGCCCAGAACAACCACGATGCAGGTCAGGCTGCTGCCGGAGCGCATCCAGATGCCGCGCGGGAATTGGGGCAGTTTCTCTACCGGCTGCGGTCTACATCCGCGGTTTCACCAATCACGTGATCGGGAAGCAGCTTCTGGATTTCTGCCAGAGGCGGTGCTTTTTCGCATGAGCGGTTCGGGTGGTCGCGGGCTTGAGCGCTGCTTGCAAATATCAGCGTAGCTGCGAAGCCCATGATTTTGAGCATATGTTCCAACCTTCCGATGGTTCGGGATCCGCTGAATTCGTTAGGCGCTGAGTTTGAAAACGTGCGTATTCCGTTCGATGTCCGCCAACGGCCCAAAACGGACGCAGCGCGGAAGAGAAACGACTCTCCCCAAACTGCAGGCCTATCGTTGGAAAGTACTAGGGGAAATCCGCTCGCCTGGTAGCAAATCGAACGTAGCTTGGTGCCAACAGGTCTCTGTAAAATCATTTAGCAAAAGCAGTAGATTTTGGGTCAGGATGGTTGCTGATCCGGCCGTAGCATTTCCTGAAGAGGCGCTTCGTTTCGCGCATTTTGGGTACTATTCCTCAAACAAACGCGGGCTTGTCGCCGTCGGTATTTGGCTTGTTCACGCCCACGTTGGCTCGCACCAAACGCTCGGGGTTCTCGACCAACTCGGCCACCAGAGCAGCCACGCTCTTGCGCGATACCTCGGTGCCCTTGAAGGGCTCATCACGGCCAGTTATTTCATAGTCGACCTCATCCTCGTCCTGCAACCAAGCGGCGCGCAGGATCGTGTAGTCGGTATCGGAAGCCTCAATTAGATCCGCAGACTTGCGGTACGGCGGCAGGTACTGCCCTATCTCCTTGCGGTTCCACTCGCCGAACTGGCCCGGCACTTCGTCGTAGATGCCCAGTGAGTTGACGAAGATCAGCCGCTTGACGCCCTTAGACTTCATCACCGCAAGAATATGCACAGTCTGCTTGTCCACATCACCTGCCAGATTGGCATAGACCACTTCCTTCCCCTCAATGAGCTGGGGCAGAAGCTTCTTGTCCATAACGTCGCCCACCGCAATTTTTGCGTTAACTGGCTCAGTGCTGGTGAGCTTCGTGGGATCGCGCACGAGCAGGGTCTGCTCGACATCTCGGCGCTCGCCCAGCATCTGCACGACATGGCGGGCAATCTGCCCGCTGGCGCCCAGGATCAACACCTTGGTCATCTTAGTTTCCTGTGTTCATATGCTTGTTAAAAAATCCAGCGTTTGCTGTGGATGGCGACCAAGCCAGTTGTACCCATCCTTGGAGCGTTGCATGGTGCCTCCGATCCAGATCAGTTCCTTCTTCTGCCTGCCAAGCAGATCGAAGGTTGCCCGCACATCGTGGGGTTGAGGCGGCGGCATCGTCGTGCAACTGCCACATCAGCACAGGCTGCTCTAGTACGCGGTGAAAGCTCCGAGTTTGAGCGGTTCCAGATCCACAAGCTCCTGATACTGCGGCATGCCCATGCGTTGTAGCGCTCACTCGATCAGCCCTTCAGGCATCGGCACCATCGGACTGCACATGGCACGCACGTTCTCGAAAAATCAAAGTCGCATGCCATGGCCACGTACTGCGAGATGCCGCCCAGACAGTGGCTGAGCAGCGCGACATCTATGCGGTCGAGCTTCGGATAGCTGTCCACCTACTTCCTCACGCCGACGCAGTCGCGCCATTCCCCTTGCTCCCGGCTGAGCACCTTTCGGGCTTGTCCAAAAGATGCTCGGTACTCAGGGCTTACAAGTTCTTCTGAAAGAACGGAATCAGCTTAGCCAGCGCTTGCCCGACAGGGGCCGGTTGATCGTACAACTCGTAGTGCGAACTGCCTTCCACAACCACCAGTTCCTTGACCTTCGACGCGGCGCGCGCATAAATTTCCAGTCCATCGCGATAGGCGCCAAAGCCGCCCGGCTTGTCGCCGACCACCACCATCATCGGCGTCGTCAGCAGCGTCTCGGCCAGATGGAAGGCATCCCAAGCGGCGGAGGCAGCCCGGCGCGAGAACAGCGCACGCGTACCGGCGTTGTCGTTGATGCAGCGGTTGCGGTAGTAATCAGTGGCGCCGAGGACATCAACGTCCGTGATGCCCGCTTGGGCGACCGCATCCATGGACGGCGGAACGAACAGGTCAACCTTGAGTGCCTCGCCCCGGGCCTCGGTGGTGCGTTGCTGGGCCACGGCTTCCATCTGGCCAATCGGGTTGAAGCCGCTGAAGCCTTCGCGGCACAAACGGCCGTAGTTGACACCCGTGATACTGACCAGGGCCTTGATGCGACGCTCGATCATCGTCGCATTGATGGCATAACCGCCACCGCCGCAGATGCCTAATACCCCGATGCGGTCGGCATCCACGTACGGCAATGTGACCAAATAGTCGGAGACGCGGCTGAAGTCTTCAACGGCCATGGCCGGGTCTTCAATGTAGCGGGGCTCGCCACCGCTCTGACCTTGCGTGCTGCGGTCGAAGGCGATGACTACAAACCCGGCTTCCGCTAGGGCCTTCCCGTAGACGTTGCCGGCAGTCTGCTCCTTGCAGCTGCCGATGGGGTGAGCGCTGATGATCGCCGGGTACTTCTTGTTCTCGTCGAAGTTGGGTGGAAATTGCAGGTCCGCTGCGATGTCCCAGTAGGTGGTCCTGATCTTGACGCTTTGCATGGCGTGCTCCTTGGGGCGCTGAGTGATTTGCTTGGTCACCGCCCCTCGAGGGAAGTGCGGCCAACCACCGATGCAAGCACTGTAGACCCAATATTTGGCCCCTTATAGCCATCAATCTGAATTACAGTTGTATTCTCAAATTTACAATGATCGCCACATGGATCCGTCACTGCTCCCCTCCCTGGCTTGGTTTGCTCACGTCGCCCACCACCGCAGCTTTACCAAGGCGGCAGCGGAGATGGGAGTCTCTCGGGCCAATCTGTCGCAGAACGTAAAGGCGCTGGAGCGTCGGCTGAATGTCAAGCTGCTGTACCGAACCACGCGTGACATGTCGCTCACTGAAGAAGGCCAGCGGCTCTATGACGTGTGGTATCCGGCGCTGGTCGCCGTAGAGCGCACAGTGCGCTCCATGCATGACGCACGTGATGAGCCTTCGGGCCTAGTGCGGGTGAATACATCTCGTGTGGCCGCCAAGACCTTGCTGGAGCCGCACCTGGAAGAGTTCTGCACCCGCTATCCCAAACTCCAACTGGAATTGGTCACCGACGATGCGCTGGCCAATATCGTGGCCGACGGGTGCGATGCTGGCATCCGGGTCGGCGAAAGCCTGGCCGAGCACATGGTGGCCGTGCCGATTACGCCGCCATTGGAAATGGCGGTGGTGGGCACGCCCGCTTACTTCGAGCGCCACCCACAACCGGCCACGCCCGCCGATCTAGCGCAACACAACTGTCTGCGATTCCGGGCCCCCGGCGGTGCGATCCTGCCATGGGAGTTCACTGCAACGGATGACGGCGGGCATGCCTTCACAGTAGAGCCGCAGGGCAGCCTCATCACCAACGACGATGACAGCATGATCCGCGCCGCTTTGCAGAATGTAGGCCTCATCCAGCACATCGACATCGCCGTGCAGCAGCGCCTGGATTCCGGCGAACTGGTACGGGTACTGCAACCTTGGTGCAAGCCCTTCGCTGGCTTCTACATTTATGCACCCACCCGCGCACAGATGCCGGCCAAGGTGCGGGCCTTGATTGATTTTCTGGTCGAGAAGCGCGAGGGCATGACGGGCATGCGCCAACCACCTTCAACGAAGAAGCAGATACGTTGAGCGGTGCTCTCACGCTTGATTGTCAATTTGGACTGAATACTCTTGTGCGGTTTGCAATTCTTGGCACTTACGCGCGTTGGCCTCAGATTGGGAGCCTCCTGACTTCTTTATGCGCACCTCCGCTGTGCCAAGGCTTCTCCATGACGTCCGAACCCGCCACTCTGTTCCAAACCTTTGCCTTCAACAACGGCCTGACACTGCGTAACCGTGTGGTGATCGCGCCCATGACCACTTGGTCCGCCAATCCCGATGGAGCTATCTCGGATGCGGAACTGGACTACTACCGCCGCCGCGCCCAAAGCGTGGGCATGGTCATCACCGGCTGTACCCATGTGGCGGAGGACGGCATTGGCTTCACCGATGAGTTCGCCGCCTATGACGATCGCTTCATTCCCAGCTTGCTCCGGCTGGCCGAGGCTGCCAAGAGCGGCGGTGCTTCGGCAGTGCTGCAAATCTTCCATGCAGGCAACAAAGCGGTAGTGGACGCAGTGCCGCGAGGCGAACTGGTGAGTGCCAGTGCCGTCAATGCGCTGGGCGGGCCTTTCAATCGGGACGACGTGACGCCGCGTGCCTTATCGCAGAGTGAGATCCTGAAGATGGTGCACGCTTTCGGCGAGGCCACACGCCGTGCCGTCGAGGCAGGATTCGATGGCGTAGAGTTGCATGGCGCGCACGGCTTCCTACTGCAGAACTTCTTCTCGCCACGCTACAACCAGCGCGGTGACGAGTGGGGCGGCTCGCAGCAAAAACGCATGCGCTTCGCGCTGGCAGTGGTGAAGAAAGCCAAGCGGGTGATCGCCAAATATGCCACGCGCCCGTTCCTGCTGGGCTACCGCATCTCGCCCGAGGAACGCGAGGAAGGTGGCTATCGGGTACCGGACATCTGCCCGCTGGTGGATGGGCTGATTGCCGAGGGCATCGACTACCTGCACATCTCCCTGAACGATGTTCTGGGCGCGCGCCCGCTGGGAACCGATACCCGTCTCACCGTGGAGCAGGTCATTGCGCATGTCGGCAAGCGCGTACCAGTGCTGGCGGCGGGCATGTTGCGCACCCCGGCACAGGCCCAGACTGCGCTGGATCTGGGGCTCTCGCTGGCGGTCGTGGGCAAAGCGCTGGTTATTAACCCGGATTGGGTAGGGTTAGCTCAGGCGGGCTGTAGTGAGCAGATCAGCCAGGAACTGGTTCTGGACAAGCGCGCGGCGTTGTCCATTCCCGATGGCCTGTGGCGAGCCGTAGAGGCGGCGCCGGGGTGGATTCCGGTGCGCAAAGCTGAAGCTGTCGCTGGCGCCTGAGAGGATACTGGTGACAACTTCGGGCTTGTGATTCCTGTGACGGCAAGTGCGTTCAGCATTCGCTCGCCTGTCGCATTCGCCACCGTCATTGGCCCTCTGATCGAAGTACCCGTTCTGATCACCCTGATGAACGTCACGCTCAGGCTGAACCAAAGCAATTTCACGTAGTAATTGCACAAGAAAGATATGCACAAGGTGAGCGTCGGCTATCGGCCAGAAGCGGACATCGCGGGTAAGTCTTAAGCTGACGACTTGCATTGATTGCAATTCGGCTTTCTATCATCTTTGACCTAGCACGGTTCTACAGCCTCATTCTCCACGCTTCACTCGCTACGAAGTGAGTAGTGCAGGCGAACGCAGCCCCGGTCCAGCGTCTTCGCATTGATGAGCGTCGGACTAAGCCGGATGCCCGTTGCGGGAAACAAAGGGCTGCCGCCTCCCAGGAGCTCCGGCATGACATAGATCTCGATCTCATCAAGCCCACCACGCTCCATGAAAGCCATCTGCAGCTGCCCACCGCCCAACATCCAAATGTTTCCATCATCGAGCTCTCTGAGTTCGGCGATCAGGGCGTCAACGTCATGACGTACTTCAAGCGTTCCTTTGGGCTCGCTAATGGCGCGAGAGGTGACGACAATGACCCGCTGGTGTTGATACGGCCAAGGCCCAGGGTCCCGAGCGAGAAAGTCGTACGTTCCGCGCCCCATGACAACCGTCCTAATACCCTTGAGGAAGCGGTTGTAGTCGTGCTCCCCAAGGTCCATACCTTCATAGCGCTGCAGCCAATCGAGCCCGTTTCCCGGTGAAGCGATGAAGCCGTCAAGGCTGGAGGCTATGTATCCAAGAATGCGGGCCATGGAGTCGCCCTTTTTTATGAACGAATGTTCGGTTATATTAAGACGATGGGCAGATCAAAGAAAGTCTCAGACGCAGAATTGATGGATCGGCTTTTGGTCGTCATCGGCAGGGACGGTCCAGATCTGTCGTTCGCTCAGGCAGCGAAATATGCTGATCTAGCGCCTGCAACGCTTGTGCAGCGCTTTGGAACACGTGAGGGAATGGTCGAGTCGACCCTATTACATGCGTGGGCGCGATTGGAGGAAGCCACCCATGCCGCCCATACCGAAGCGACGACCGACCCAGCGGGCGCGGTGGATCTTCTTCTGCGTCTGACAAACAGTGGAAGCGGAGAAGTGGACTTCTCGGAAGGACTACTGCTGCTTCGAGAGGACTTTCGTAACCCTGTGCTTCGCGCTCGAGGAGCAGCGTGGGAAAAGCAGTTGACCGCAGCTTTGGGACAACGACTTTCTCAGGATCCGACTCTTGCCGCCGTGTTGGGCCGGCAGCTGATTAGCATTTGGCAGGGAGCCATTATCTGGTGGGGCTTCACGCGACAGGGCACGCTTCACGAGAATGTGAAGGTCGTATTGAACGACTGGCGTCGCATTGCTCTTCGATCTTGAACCGGCGCTCCTGACTCGCGCGGGCTAGCATCGATCACTGTGGTGTCACGCCAGGATTGGAAAGAGGACCTTCTCGATTCTCCGCTGCCGCTACCTATCGGCTGTTGCGTTAGGGAAGTCATGGTGCCCTCCCCAACGAAAGACCTTCAGTTAGGAGTGAAATCATGCGGAACATGTTTTCAAGAGCTTGCGTGGCAGCCGGCATTCTCTCCGCCCTTGTCTCATCGATGCCTGCAAAAGCACAGGATCTCGCGGTGGTAGGCGCTCGCGTGTATTCCGGACCCGACGCGAGTCCCATGGAAGATGCCACGGTGCTAATCCGGGCGGGAAAAATCGCTGTGGTTGGCGATCGCGGCAATGTGGAGATACCACCTGGCATACGCATCGTCGACGGCCGTGGAAAATTTGTGATGGCAGGCTTCTGGAACAGCCACATCCACCTGATAAAGCCTCCCTTCCTTGTTCCCGACGAGCAACCGGCCGAAGTGCTGGACGAAGCGCTCCGCGAGAGGTTCACTCGCTGGGGCTTCACCACACTGTTTGACATCGCCTCCCTGCCCGGCGATGTCCGTGCACTGCGCACACGTATTGATCGCGGCGAAGTCGTCGGGCCTCGACTGCTGACGGTCGATATGCCTTTCTTTCCCGAGCATGGGACGCCCATCTATGTCCGGGAACTCTGGCAGCAGTCAAACGCGCCGAGCGCGGAAGTAGCCACGGCTGAACACGCACGCTCACGCGCGGCTGCCCAGATCGAGGCGGGGGCGGATGGCGCGAAGCTGTTTACTGGGTCCATCATTGGGGGGCCGCGAGGCGTATTGCCAATGTCGACGGATATCGCCCGTGCGGTCGTTGCAGAGGCGCATGCACGTGGAAAACCCGTATTCGCCCATCCCACTGATCAAGCTGGACTAGATGTAGCGGTCGACAGCGGCGTGGATGTGCTGGCGCATGCAGCACCGGACGCGGGCGCGTGGCCCCCTGAATTCGTCGCACGCCTCAAAGCGGGCAATGTGGCCCTCGCGCCCACCCTGACACTGTTTGATTCAGAACTACGTCGCGAAGGTGTGCCTGAGTCCGTGCTGGCGAAGTTCGTCGGTACAGCGCAGCAACAGTTGGGTGCGATGGCAATCGGTGGCGGACAGGTATTGTTCGGTACAGATGCAGGTTACATCGACGTATACGACACTCACCTTGAGTTCCGACTAATGGCCGCCGCCGGACTGGATTGGCGCCAGATTCTCGCGAGCCTCACCACCACCCCGGCTCATCACTTCGATCAAGCAGCAACACGCGGACGCTTAGGAAAGGGATATATAGGTGACTTGGTAATCCTTGGCTCCGATCCGCAGGAACAACCGGATGCCTACGCCGACGTGCGAATGACCGTGCGGGATGGGCGGGTAGTTTATGAGGCCGACTCGGCGGCTGCACCGAGCACGCCTCATCACGCTCGATAAGCTGATCCTAGAGCTTCTGATAAGGACCTAGCTTCAATCGAACTCCGATGTCCGCTCCGGGTCGATGGCGACCTTCGGTCAACAACGGCGTGAGCGTCCCTCGCGTAGCCTTGGATGTAGCAATATATTTACCATGCCTCCATCCCGGCAGATCCCGGGCGCCAGACGCACTTTTCCGTGAAAGCTCTTATCACCGGTAGTTCAGGCCGGATTGGCCGCGCAATCTACAACGCGATTGCCGCAGACCATGAGGCCGTTGGCCTCGACCGTTCCCCTTTCTCCTGCTCGTCGCTTATGGGTGACTTCACCGATAGCCGATTGCTGCACTCGGCATTGCAGGGCGTCGATGTGGTCTTCCACACCGCTTCGTACCACGCGCCGCATGTTGGCCTAGTATCTGATCGCGAGTTCGAGCGGGTCAATGTGGCGGGTGTGCAGCAGTTGCTGGAAGCTGCGCAGCAGGCTGGGGTGAAGCAGGTGGTCTACACCAGTACCACCGCGCTATATGGCGATGCTGTCGCCGAGCAGGGTTGCACCTGGATCGATGAATCCGTGACGCCGCAGCCCAAGACTGTGTATCACCGCACCAAGTTGGCGGCCGAGCAGGTCCTGGCCGAGTGGTCCGGTGCGGGGCTGACACGTAGCGTCATCCGCATGTCGCGCTGCTTCCCGCAGCCTGCGGATCAGATGTCGGTGCTGCGCCTGCATCGCGGCATTGATGTCCGCGATGTTGCTGATGCGCATGTGGCGGCGTTGGCGTTGCCGGCTGGTTCGTTCAGCAGATTTGTTGTCAGTGGCTCAACGCCGTTTCAGCGCGAAGACCTTGAACAGTTGGGGCGTAATGCCGTTGAAGTGCTGCGCCTGCGCTGCCCGGAGCTGGTTGCCGAGCATGCGCGGCGTGGTTGGCCACTGCCTTCGGTCATTGATCGGGTTTACGACAATGCCGCTATTCGGCGGGCCTTGGCTTGGGAGCCTGCGTTTGGTTTCAACGAGGTTTTGGCGCAGGTGGATCGGCGTAGTTTGGAGGTGTTGCCTTATACGCGCGGTTTCGTTGATAGGACTGTGGATTGATTCGGTCGCATTGGTAGTTCGGTAGGTGGTGCTTGCTTCGCGGCTTACGCCGCTCCCACAACAGAAGGAGCCTGTGGCTACGTCTGTTGATGCGGGTAGCTGGCGATGTTGGTCGGCGCGCGTTGATGCGGATGCGCAGGCAGGGCACCTTCTTCAGCGCCCTGCGTGTTTGCCTTCGCTGTCTTTCCCGGCTGCGCGACTCTTTGCGAATTCCGGGAAGGTCGCTTCCAGGCTGTCCTTGTCCGGCAGGATGTAGAACAGGCCGCCGCGCTCGAATGTCGGGCTGACGATCTGCTCGTAGAAGTCCGGCGCGATGTTGATGCAGCCGTGGGTGACGCGATTGTCGTCCGGCGTTGGCGATGCGAGGCGCTCTGCGCGTCGCTCGGCGGGCACGCCGGTAGCGGTGGGATGGATGGAGACTGCGGAATCGTAGTCCACCCACAGCACGCGGCCCGCATCGAGCGAGGGGCCGAAGCCGCCGATGAAACGACCCGCAGGTGTGGTGCGGTCGCGCCCCGGAATCTCGCGCAGCGCGAGGCCGGCAACGCCTGGGGCTACGTGATCGCCAGTTGCCGAGCCAAACAGTCCGGGCGTGGCGCCACGCAGTCGGCCGTCGCCACTGAACACCAGGATCTGTGCAGCGGCCTTGTCCATGATCGCGAAGGGATAGCCCTGGTTGTCCTTGCTTGCGACAACCCAGCCGGCGAGTTCAATCACCGTGTCGGACACCTTCTGGTCCGGCGGAAGCTGATCGACGGCGGTTGCCGTTTGCTGCACAGTCGCATCCTTGGCGCTGGCCGCGTCGATGCTCGCGAACGCCAGCACGCCAAGGGCGACGAGGATTGCAGGGTATGTGTACGTACGGATGGGACGGTTCCTTGCAATGAAGACTGATCGAGGGGAGGAAACCAGTGGCCGGTAAAGGCCACCGGATCCTGAATTCAGGTATTCATCGTGAATTGAACGGAGCGATCAGCCGCGCGGTGTGCGGCGTGGCGCCCTTTCGAGTTGCTGGACGCGACCTTCAATTTGATCCAGTCGTTGGTTGGCCTGCTGTGCGGACTGATTGGCGGACTCGGCGCTCTGTGCCGCGCCCTGTACCCTCGTGTCGAGTTGGTCGAGGCGTGAGTTGATCCCTGCAAACTCTTCTTTATAGGTTGCACAGGATGCCAGGCTCATGACGACGACTGCCACGCCGAGCGTACGCGCCATCACCATTTTTTGTTTGGTCATGAACATTCCACTTCCTCCTTCGCTTGGGGGATCTCGAATATAGCTACGTTTCTGCAGAGCAGCGTGATGCGCTTTCAGCTGAGGTTTGCACAGATAAATGAACTGTGAAGGTGTTTGAATGAGCACCGCTGTGACTTGAATTCAGCAAGCTCAATGAACACCGTTGAATTTGATGGACCAACGCGTGGCGTGCGCAGTCATCTATGCAGATGCGAGGTGAAAATATGCGGGTGAACAGGCGTTCGCTTCCACGGTGATGGTCATGCAATGGGGTCTTCGACTTGCCAATTCATCGGTATGAATTGGCCTCGTGGTCGGCTACAAGAAGTGCACGAAGTCGGTGTGAGCTGCATGCAACATGCAGCTGCTGCGTCGCGCGGTGTGGTGGCTTTATGCCACGAGCTGTCTATCGGAACGTTCGGCGCGATGATCACGTTCTGCGCGTTTGTTGATCAGTTCGTTCGCTGCCAGCTGGCATCGTTGGATGCATGCACCGTGCAGGCGTTTGTGTTTGGTGGCTTCGCGGCTTACGCCGCTCCCACAACTTCCACAATCAACGCGACCGCTGCAGCGTCTACAGCACTGTGTTGGCTACTTCAGCTGCGAGGGTGAAGTGCCGTAGTGGCGCTTGAACGCGGCGCTGAAGCTGCTGGTGTGCGCGTAGCCGGCGATGGTGGCGGCCACATCCACGGGAACGCGCTGCCGCAGCAGTGCCTGGCGGGCGCGTTCCAGCCGTAGCTCGCGCTGGTAGTTGGCGATGCTTTGGCCATGGCAATGCTGGAAGCCACGTTGCAGGTCAACTGCATTGGTGCCGAGCTGGCGCGCCATCTGCGCGATGCTCAGTGTGTCAGCCTCTCCACTTTGCAACCACTGCTGCAGGCGGGTGACACAGCGCTGCAGGTGTGAGCTCAAAGGTTTCTCGCTGCCCTCGCTGGCCAGTGTCTGCAGCACGTCCGCCGCCAGTTCCAGGGCAAAGCTTTCCTGCTGCAGGCGGCGCAGCAATGGCAACGAACCGGCCTTGTTCTCCAGCAGTTGCGCTGCACGCTGCAGCAACGGCGCCGGTGGTCGCCATGCATGGTTATCGGCGTGACCATGGCAAACGCGGGCCAGTCGGGCGCTGCCACGGGAATCGGCCTGCAACTGCCGCTGCAACCAGTCATCGCTGAGGTGCAGGCTGACCTTGCCTTCCTGTCGCCCGGCCTGCCAATGGCGTTGGAAGCTGTCTTCCTCACGCAGGTAGACCAGCATGGTCGGCATGCGTCGATGGTTGCCCTCCAGCCGCAAGCGGTGCCTGCCGATGGCAACGTCGGCCTCGCCATCCACCAGAAAACCGGCAGTGATGCCCGGTGCCAGACGGTTGTGGCTGCAGCCGCCCACCATGTCGCGGCTGCGGCTCAGGTAGAGCGACACGCCATCGTCCAGCGCGTGTACCTGCTGCCAGCCGGCCAGCACCGGCGTGGCGTCGGCCATGCCGGCATTGAAATCAACCTGCCCGCCCAGCGCGTGGGCTGCGGTCATTAGTTCGGCGCAGGTGAAAACCTGCATGCAGGGCATCCCGGAATGTGGTCCTGCCTAGATTTTCCTTCGCTGCGCCTAAACTTTCAATGGTATTGATAACTATTCTTATTTGAGGAGTCGCGTATGGGCGGCCCTTCCCCGTATTCAGTGAAGGCAAGTGGCAATGGGTTTGACGATCAAGCAGGCGGCCGTGGTCCGCGCCGTCTTCCACGATGCGGTCAGCGCGGACGAGATCCGCCACTGGCTGCAGCGCGTGGAAGCGTTGATCGTGGCGGCCACGCCGTTCTACTTCATCGCCAGCACCGTGCCCGGTGCCAGCTTCAGTGACGATTACCGCGCCATCCAGGCGCTCTGGTACAAGCAGCACAAACCCGCCTTCCGCGTTTACTGCAAGGGGCTGGTGCGCATTGCCAGCAGCGCTGCCGAGCAGCAGCGGCTGGATACGCCGGCCCTGCATGCGGCCTGGGGCGTGCCCTATTACGTCACCACCGATGCTGCCGACGGCATGCGCTGGGTCGGCCAGCAGCTGGAGCAGGCCGATGCGCACTGAGCGCGCTGCCGCCTCCGGTTTCGGTCTGGGCGTGATCGTGGTGCTGTACATGGCCCACGCGCTGCCGCTGTATTTCTACAACGTGGCGGTGCCGGCCATCCTGCGCAGCCAGGGCGTGGACCTGCGCTGGATCGGCATGTTGTCGCTGCTGTACCTGCCGTGGGCGTTCAAGTTCCTGTGGGCGCCGCTGGTGGACCGCTGGCACCTGCCGGCCCTGGGTCGCCGCCGCAGTTGGTTGTGGCTTACCCAGTTGTTGTTGCTGGTCGGCATCCTGGTGTTGGCCTTCACCGGCCTGGACCACGGCCTGACCGTGTTCGTGCTGGTCGGCATGTGGATCTCCACCGTCGCCGCCACCCAGGACATCGCCATCGATGGCTATACGGTGGAAGCATTGGCACCGGCCGAGCACCGCCTCGGCAGCATGGCGCAGAGCGTGGGCGTGGCGCTGGGCAGCATGGTCGGCGGCGCAGGCGTGCTGTGGCTGTACGAAACCCGCGGTTGGACCGTCGCGCTGCTCAGCCTGGCGGCGATGAGTGCGCTCACCCTGCTCGCCGTACAGCAGATCAACGAGGTGTCGCGCCCGGCGGCCAGCCAGCAGCCGAGCGTTCTGCGTGCGCTGCGCCGGCCTGAGCTGCGCTGGGCGCTGCTGCTGATCGTCCTGTATCGCATGGTGGAAGCACCGGCGATGGCGATGGTCAACCCGCTGCTGGTCGACCAAGAGTGGAGCCTGACCGAGATCGGCCTGCTGATCTCGGTAGGCGGGGCCGGTGTTGGCATGTTGGCTGCAGTGGGTGCGGCCTGGCTGCTCAAGCAGCGCAGCGCCGAACAGCTGCTGATGCACGCCGGTTGGTGGCGCACGCTGCTGTATGTGCTGCTGGCCGCCCTGCTGTACAGCGGTGTGCTTGCCTCCTCGCAGTTTGGGCTGGGCGCGCTGGTGATCGCCCTGCTCGCCCTGCGCTATGTCGCCATGACCAGCCTGTATGCCCTGTTCATGCAGATCAGCTCGCGCGAGCAGGCCGGCACCGACTTCACCTTGCTGGTGTGCTTCGAACTGCTGATCTTCTTCATCGGTGGTGCCTTGTCCGGCTTCCTCGCCAAGGGCCTGGGTTACCCCGCTTATTACGTGGCGCTGGCGATCGTCTCCGCGCTTGGGCTGCTGTTGTGCCGGCCGCTGCTGCGCCGCTTCGCGCCCTCCCCTTCTTCTCCCTGATACGTTCCGAGGACACCATGCGGCATACCGCAGCAACGCTTCCGCTCGCCCTGCTGAGCCTGACCATCAGTGGCCAGCTGGCAGCACAGGCCAACACCACCAGCGGCACCCGCCAGCTGGATGCAGTCAGCGTCACCGCCGTGCGCGGCGCGCGCAGCGTGGCCGAGATCGCCGGCACCGTGTACGCCATTGAGCGCGAGCAGATCGCCCAACAGACCGCCGCCGGCCGCAGCACCGCCGACATCCTCAGCCAGCTGGTGCCGTCGCTGGCGCCAGCCAGTGGCACCACCAGCAACTACGGCATGACCATGCGTGGCCGCAGCGTGCAGGTGATGATCGATGGCGTGCCGCTGACCGGTGCACGCGATGGCTCGCGTCAGCTCAACAGCATCTCGCCGACGATGATCGAGCGCATCGAGGTGATCTCCGGTGCCACCGCGCTGTACGGCGCCGGTGCCAGCGGCGGCATCATCAACATCATCACCCTGCAGCCGGGCGACGCGCCGGTGCAGCTGGCCAGCCAGCTTGGCCTGCGCACGCCTTCGGATGTATCCAGCGACAACCTGGCCTGGAACGCCGCGCAGACCATGACCGTGCGCGGTGACAGCTTCAGCGGTGCCTTCGGTATCGCCTATGGCCGCCAGGGCGCATCGCTGGATGCGCATGGCCGCCGCATCGGCCCGGAGATCGCCCAGACCGACCGCCAGGACACCGAGACCAAGGAACTCAACGCGCGCCTTGAATGGGCGCTTACCTCCGCCCAGCAGCTCAGCGTGGGTGTGCGTTGGTATGACGACCAACAGGACAGCGATTACGGCCCTGACTACGGCCCGCGCCTGGCAGTGCTGTTCAACCCCGCTTTCCAGCCCAGCCACAATGCCGTCGGTGGCCTGCAGTTGAACGCACAGCCGCGCACCCGCCACCAGGGCGTCAATGCGCAATACCGCAACCGCGATGTGTTCGGCGGCCAGGAACTGAGCGTGGAAGCCTATTACCGCAATGAGCAGGGCCGCTGGTTCCCGTCGGTATCGACGCTGGTGCATCCGGCGCTGCCGGGTGGCTATGCCTATGTGGCCATGCAGTCCAATACCGACATAGACGTCTGGGGCCTGCGCAGCGCCCTGCACAAGGGCTTCGATATCAGCGGGCGCAGCCTGCAGCTGTCCTATGGCGTGGACCATGAGCGCGAAGAGGACAGCCAGCACGGGCAGATGTACGACATCAACCGCTTCATCGCCAGCAATGGCCTGAACTATGTGGCGACCGCACAATACGCAATGGGCCCCGATGTGCGCGTGGACACCACCGGCCTGTTCCTGCAGGCCGACCATGCGCTGAGCGAGCGCTTCAGTGTGCAGGCCGGCGTGCGTCATCAGATCCTGCGCAACAAGGTGGAGGATTCGCTGCCGTATACCGAGGCGATCACTGCCGACGCGGTGGCCGGCTATCAGCCGCAGCTGCTGGCCGGCGGCCGCGTGCGCCATTCGCAGACGCTGTTCAATGCTGGCGTGGTCTACAAGTTCAGCGACGCGCAGCAGTTGTTCGCCAACTTCTCGCAGGGTTTCAGCCTGCCCGATACGCAGCGCATGCTGCGCGACGTGCCAGCCAACTTCGTCATCGACAGCCGTAACATCGGGCCGATCAAGGTGGACAACTATGAGCTGGGCTGGCGTTTGAACAACACGCAGCTGCAGAGCGCGGTAACGGCGTTCTACAACCGCTCGGACAAGACCGTGCAGTTCAACCGTGACTACAGCGTGTCGGTGGCCGATACCGATGAGCGCGTGTATGGCGTGGAAGCCAACCTGCGCTATACGCCTACCGCGCAGCTGGAACTGGGCGCGAGCATCGCCAGCACGCGGGGCCAGTACCGTGATGCCGCTGGCCAGTGGCGCGAGCTCAATGCCTTCCGCGTCTCGCCTTTGAAGGCCGGTGTGCATGGGCAGTGGCGCTTTGCCAATGACAGCCTGCTGCGTGTGCAGGGGCAGGCCGTGGGTGGCACGGATGATGCGTGGCGTGATGCGCAGGTAGCGGCAGTCAGCCCGACGATCCGCGCGACGCCGGCGGCGAAGATCCGTGGCTATGCGGTGTTTGATCTGATTGGCGAGCTGCCGCTGGCGGGTGGGCGTTTCAGCGTGGGTGTCTACAACCTGGCTGATCGTGACTACAAGACGGTGTATGGGCAGCAGGCGGAAGCGACCTACGGCAAGTTGTCGAGCGTGCCGGCACAGGGAAGGACGTTTGGGGTTGGGTATCGGGTGGAGTATTGAGGCGCTCGAAGTACTCGGAACGCCAGAGGCGCAAGAAGCCCCTCTCCCGTTTACGGGAGAGGGGTTGGGGTGAGGGGAAGCTTCTAGCGAGCAGACCCAACGCTTTAAAAGCTTCCCCTCATCCGCCCCTTCGGGGCACCTTCTCCCGCAAGCGGGAGAAGGGATAGCTAGCGGCGCCGGTCGCTCCTTGCCTCCGCGCCGCCAAAATCCGCGTCAACAGATCCGCCGTCCCCGCAATCCGCCGCAGATGCGGATAGCGCAGGCCCTCGCGGTAGTCGATACGCACGGTGCGGAAACTGTCCGCCTGCCGCACTATCAACTCGATCGGTGTGCCGCTTTGCTTGCCATCGGCCAGCGCCTGCTTGATGCGGCCACCGCTATAGGCCAAACCATTCACCGCAACAATCGTCACGTCCTTGGCCAAGCCTGCCTTGAAGGCCGGGCTGTCCCAGCCAACCGCCTGCAGCACGCCGTCACTGCCAATCTTCAGGCCCAGCGAGTACTGCAGGTCGGTCACGCCATCGGCCTCGCCGTCGGCAATCACCAGGTTCGGCTGATCGTCGTAGTACAGCTCCCAACCCGCAGCTGCCAAGCCATCCGGCGCCTTGCCATCATGTGCGTCCAGGCGGCTGCCGATGAAGGCGTCCCAGTTGCCGGGTTGCACCGCCTCCAGCCCCTGCATCACGTCGGCGCGGTCGTAGAGGCGGATCTCGCCCTGCTTGCCGCCCTGGTGGAAACGCTTGGCGAAATCGTCCAGCGTCACCTTGCCCTTCGACAGGCTGCGCAGGCGCGCGTCCACGCCCAGCCACAGCAGCGTGCTCTCGTTGTAGAACTCGAACGCACGCTGCCAGTCGGCCCAGGCCTGCGGCTTGGAATTGAAGTCGAGGATGCCCTGATGCACGGTGTCGTGCAGGTCGCGCCACTGCCGGCCCGGCTGGGTGGCGTAGTTGGCCTGCAGCTGGGCCAGCATCGCCATCGCGTAGTCCGGCTTCCACAGCCCGGAGCGGGCCGCCAGTACCACCGCCCAATACTGGGTCTGGCCTTCGTACATCCACAACTCGTCGTTGTGCATGGGCGCGTTGTAATGCGGCACCCAGGTTGGGCGCGGGCGCCAGGCCTTGCCTACCCAGGCGTGTGCATACTCGTGCGGCAGCAGGTCGTTGTCGAGGAAGGGCCGCTCGCCGCGCAGGTAGCCGTCGTGCATGCCGTTCTCGCTGCTCTGCGCATGCTCTAGGCCGATACCACTGAACACGTCCGACACCGCCAGCAGGAAGTTGTAGCGCGTGTAGGGGCGCGAGCCGAACACCGCATCGGCCTCGCGCACCAGGGCGCGGTGAGCGTCCAGCACCTTGGCGTCAGCCTGCAGGCCTTGCGGGTTCTCGCCCACCACGTCCAGCCACACCGGTTGCCTGGAGGCCTCGTCCAGCGCGAAGCGCTTGAAGTACTGGCCGGCGAATACCGGTGAATCAATCAGGGTCATCAGCGAGACCGGCGTGTAGTGCTCGGTGCCACCGCTGCGCTGGGCCACGTCCAGGGCCGTGCCGCTCTGCCAGCCTTCGGGCAGGTGCAGGCTGGGCTTTACCTGGATGCCGCGCGCGTCATAGCCGGCCGGGTACAACAGCACGCGGTGCCATTGCAGGTCGAGCATATTGGGGGTCATCGCCACCCGGCCCTGGTCGCTGGCGGTGGGCGAGAGGTACTGGAACTCGATATCCAGCACGCTGACACCTTCGGGCACCTGCAGTTTGAAGGCATACATGTCGCCGGAGTCGCGTGTCCATTGCAGTGGCTGGCCGTTGCCACGGATGACCAGCCCGGCCATCTGGTTGATCGGACCGGTTGGCGCGTGATTACCGGGGATCCACTGCGGGTACCACAGGGTCAGCGCGCCGGCCGATACCGGGATGCGTTGATGCACCCGCTGGATGCGGCGCTGGATATCGCTGGCATCCACCTCCAGCTCGATGACGCCCGGATAGCTTGCCTGTACCTGCATCGCCGCCGCCCGTGCATCCAGCGGCTGCGCCTGCGCACATGCCAGCGGGGCAAGGCCCAGCACCATCGCCACCAACCACTTACGTCCCTGCATCACGCCCCGCCCCTTGCCTGAAGTCACTGCATCCTAGCCCGCCCGGCTTCAAACACGCACCCGTCGCCATACCAGGCAGCGGTTGTTGGCCGGCATCGCCACGTCGTCGCGCAGCTCCAGCTGTTGCGCGCGAGCCAAGGCATCAACCGACTCGAAGTCGCGGATGCCCGAGCGCGGATCACGCGCCTTCAGCCAGCCATCGAAGTTGCGGTTGCTGTCGCTGGTGAAGGCACCGTTGTAATTGAACGGCCCGTAGGCGATGAACAACCCATCTGGCGCCATCAGCGACGGCAGCCCGGCGAACAGCGCCTGTACTTCTTCCCAGCCCATGATGTGCAGGGTGTTGGCACTGAACACCGCATCGAAGCCGGCAACGCCGTCATGCACCGGCAGCGGCGGCAAGGGCTGCAGGCCTTCGCCAATCACGGCCTGAAGTTCCAGCGGCGCGGGCGTGTTCGGCAGCACCGCCTCGTCCAGCCACTGGTGTATCCCGGGCAGGTGGTCACGGTGATCGCTGGCCTGCCAGCGCAGCCACGGCATCGCGCCGGCGAAGTGCACGGCATGCTGGCCGGTGCCGCTGCCGATCTCCAGCACAGCGCGGGCCTGGCCCAGGTGCTGTTGCAGCACCTGCAGGATGGGCGCGCTGTTGCGCTCGCAGGATTCGGAGTAGGGCTTGCTGGTCATCGTTTTGGGGCCTTGGGGATGCGTGGCAGATTGTGCCGCAGTGGCTGTTTACCGCCATGCATGACCATGGTCACTTGTGTGTGAACCCCTGCCGCGCCGAGATTCCAAGGTCCTGTGCGGTGCAAGGCATCGCTGGCCCTGGAGTTCTACCGCTCATGCAACGCCGTCAGTTTCTTTCGCTTTCCGGCCTCGGCCTCGCCGGGTTCATGCTGCCCAATGCCCAGCTGATCGCGGCCGAGGAGTTGCTGGCACCGGCCGATGTGGCCAAGAAGAAACTGCTGGCCGACACCGTGCTGGCGCTGGCCAAGCAGGGCGGTGCCAGTTACTGCGACGTGCGCATCGGCCGCTACCTCAACCAGGCCATCGTCACCCGCGAAGACAAGGTGCAGAACGTCACCAACAGCGAGTCGGCCGGGGTCGGCATCCGCGTGATCGTCAACGGCGCCTGGGGCTTTGCCGCCAGCAACCAGTCCACCCCGCAGGGCGTGGCCGCCGCCGTGGCGCAGGCGATTGCCATTGCCAGGGCCAACGCGAAGATCCAGACCAAGCCGGTGCAGCTGGCACCCACGCCGGGCGTGGGCGAGGTGCAATGGAAGACGCCGATCCGCCAGAACGCGATGGCGGTACCGGTCAAGGACAAGGTCGAGCTGCTGCTGTCGATCAATGCGGCGGCGATCAATGCCGGTGCCAACTTCATCAATTCGCAGCTGTTCCTGGTCAACGAGCAGAAGTACTTCGCCTCCAGCGACGGCTCCTGGATCGACCAGGACGTGCACCGCATCTGGCTGCCGTTCACCGCCACCGCCGTCGACAAGGCCAGCGGCAAGTTCCGCACCCGCGCCGGACTGTCGGCGCCTGCCGGCATGGGTTGGGAATTCCTGGACGGCAACGCCGCCGACAAGCATCAGCTGCCTGGTGGCGTGATCGGCTACGGCCATACCTACGACCCGGTTGAAGACGCCATCGCCGCGGCCAGGCAGGCACGCGCCAAGCTCACCGCCCCGTCGGTGAAGCCGGGCAAATACGACCTGGTGCTGGACCCGTCCAACCTGTTCCTGACCATCCACGAAAACGTCGGCCACCCGCTGGAGCTGGACCGCGTGCTTGGCTACGAAGCCAACTACGCCGGCACCAGCTTCGCCACGCTGGACAAGCGCGATGCCGGTTTCCGCTGGGGCAGCGACATCGTCAACTTCACCGCCGACAAGACCGCGCCCTATAGCCTGGGTGCGGTGGGCTACGACGATGAAGGCGTGAAGACGCGCAAGTGGGACCTGGTCAAGGACGGCATCCTGGTCAATTACCAGGCCACCCGCGACGAGGTGCATATCCTCGGCGAGAACGCCTCGCACGGCTGCAGCTATGCCGATTCGTGGAAGAGCGTGCAGTTCCAGCGCATGGCCAACGTGTCACTGGCGCCGGGCAAGACGTCGCTGACCCCGGCGCAGATGGTCAAGGACGTGGAGAACGGCATCTATATCCACGGCCGTGGTTCGTACTCCATCGACCAGCAGCGCTACAACGCGCAGTTTGGTGGTCAGCTCTGCTACCAGATCAAGAATGGCGAGATTGCCGGCATGGTCGAGGATGCGGCCTACCAGATCCGCACGCCGGAGTTCTGGAATGCCTGCAGCGCGATCTGCGATGAGCGTGACTTCCGCATGGGCGGCTCGTTCTTTGACGGCAAGGGCCAGCCTGGGCAGGTGTCGGCGGTGTCGCATGGTTCGGCGACGACGCGCTTTGATGGGGTGAACATCATCAATACGGCGCGGTCGTTGGGGTAAGGCGTAAAGCTGCCCTCACCCCAACCCCTCTCCCGCAGGCGGGAGAGGGGCCATCAGATCGCAAACTTGGGTGGCATACAAAGCCCCTCTCCCATCGGGAGAGGGGTTGGGGTGAGGGTACGGGCGAAGCCGCGCTGCAGGGGGTTGCTAGCAATAGCGATGGGGGCACCGGCGAATGCTCAAGCACGACTTGACCCGGTTGTCGTCTTTGATCCCCACCACCGGACTTCGTCCCTACCCTCATCCGCCCCTTCGGGGCATCCCCGCCTTCGCGGGGACAAGCTCTTCTCCCGAAGGGAGAAGATCAGCAGCTTCAGCGCGTCGTATACCCACCATTGACCAGAATCGTCTGCCCGGTCATCCACCAGCCCTCGGATACCAGGAAGCGCACCCACGGCACGATGTCTTCGATGTCGGTCAGCCCGGTCCTGGAGAACGGCGACAGCGCCGCTGCAGTCTTGTGGTACGCGACCGCATCGGCACCTTCGGCAGGATAGAAGAACGGGGTATCCATCGGCCCCGGGCCAATCGCCGTCACCGATATCCCGCGTTCGCCAAATTCCTTCGCCGCCGCACGGGTGTAATGCTCCACCGGCGCCTTGGTGCCGGCATAGCTGGAATAGAACGGGGTGAATGCACCCAGCAAGGACGTCACCAGCGTGCATGCCTTTCCGTTGTCGGCGAGGTTGCGGCCGGCTTCCTTGAGGAAGAAGAACGCGGTCTTGTTGTTCACCGCATCCATGGCGTCGAACTCGGCCTCGCTGATCTGTGTCATCTGCTTCTTCAGCACCTTGCCGACCGTGTTGATGGCGATATCGATGCGGCCCATGGCCTGCTTCGCGTCATCGAACAACTGCTCCATCGCCGCAGCCGAGGTCAGGTCGGCCTGGAACAGGTGCGCATTGGCGCCGGCCGCACGCACCGCCTCGGCCGTGGCCTCGGCTTCGGCGCGCGCAGCCTCGCTGTTGTAGTGGATGGCCACGCTGCTGGCCCCTTGCTTGGCGAAGTCGCGGGCCAACAAGCCGCCCAGGTTCTTGCCGCCGCCGGCGATGAGGACGGTCTTGCCGTGGATGCGATGGTCGGTCATTGCGAACTCCTGTGGCTTGGGGAATGCCAACAGAGCCTATCGACTTGGATTTGCGGATAAAGCCGGTCATTCTGACTTCACTTGTCGGCCTATCCGGACAATCGCCATGGATCGTATCGAGCTGTACCGCGTTTTTGTGCGGGTAGTGGACTGCGCTGGCTTCACCCGCGCAGCCGATCAGCTCAAGCTGCCACGCTCCACGGTGTCCGAGGCGGTGCGCACGCTGGAACAACGCCTGGGGACGCGCCTGCTCCATCGCACCACCCGCCAGGTCACGCCAACCCAGGATGGGCTGCTGTTCCATGCGCGCTGCCAGCAGCTGATCGCCGATGCGGACGAGGCCGAGCAGTTGTTCCGGCAATCGCCACAGCGTTTGAGCGGGCGGCTCAAGGTGGATGTGCCCGGCCGCATCGGCCGCCTGATCATCGCCCCTGCTTTGCCCGGCTTCCTGCAGGCGCACCCGCAGATCGATGTCGAGCTGGGCATGACCGACCGCAGCATCGATCTGGTCGAAGACGGCGTGGATTGCGCGCTGCGGGTTGGGCCGCTGCAGGACTCGCGCCTGGTCGCACGCGGCATTGGCCAATTGCCGCTGATCAATGTAGCCAGCCCCGCCTATGTGGAGCGGCACGGCATGCCCATGCATCCCTCGCAGCTCGGCATGCATTGGGGTGTGCTTTACGCATCGCCCGGCAATGGCCGGGTCGAGGCCTGGGAATGGCGCGAGAATGGCATTCTTCGCAGCCAGCCCTTGGCGGGGCGGGTCACCGTCAACAGTGCCGAGGCCTATATCGCCTGCTGCCTTGCCGGCCTGGGCCTGATCCAGATCCCCGCCTACGACGTGGGCACCGAATTGGCGGCCGGCAAGCTGCTGGAGGTGCTGCCCGGCTACCGCGCCGACCCCATGCCGATGCATCTGCTGTTCCCGCATCGCCGCCATCCGTCGCAGCGGTTGCGGGTGTTCGTGGAGTGGCTGCAGCAGGTGTTGGGGCAGGTGGTTGGGTGACTGGATGCTTTGCCTGCTTGCCTGCCAGCAAGCAGAGCAGAAGCCTACCCCTCCCCCACCCTCCCCTTCGCTATGCGAAAGGGAGGGAGTAAGCCCGCGTCCTTCTGGCAACAGGTGAAAGGGGAGCTTGGGGAGGGATGAGGCGTTCGCAGAAGTACAAATAACCCTGCGCTTCCATGCCTAAAGTCACTACCGCTGCAAACACCGGCCCGCAAGAATCGAATGGTTCGCAGACCACCGCGAAGCCATCGTCGTTTGTTGCCGTAGCGCCCGCCTTGCGGGCCTTGCCCCGTGGAGAGCAGCCTTGCAGAGACGTGACTTCCTTGCCCTGACCGGGCTTACCGCTGGCGGCCTGATGGTGCCGTCCTTCTTCGGCAAGGCCATCGCCGCCGAACAACTGCTGACCGCCCTCGACCCGGCCTTGAAGAAGCGCCTGGCCGATGACGCGCTCAATGCCGCGCGTGCTGCCGGCGCTACTTACTGCGACGTGCGCATCGGCCGCTACCTGCGTCAGTTCGTGATCACCCGCGAGGACAAGGTCCAGAACGTGGTGAACACCGAGTCCACCGGCACCGGCATCCGCGTCATCGTCAATGGCGCCTGGGGCTTTGCCGCCACCAACGACCTGAGCCCAGCCGGCGTGGTCAAGGCCGCGCAGCAGGCCGCTGCCATCGCCAAGGCCAATGCCAAGGTGCAGACCGCGCCGGTGCAGTTCGCCAAGGCGCCCGGCTACGGTGAGGTCAGCTGGCGCACGCCGATCCGGAAGAACGCGATGGAAGTGCCGATCAAGGACAAGGCCGACCTGCTGCTGGGCGTGAACGCCGCAGCCATCGGCGCCGGCGCCAGCTTCGTCAACTCCATGCTGTTCCTGGTCAACGAGCAGAAGTACTTCGCCTCCACCGATGGTTCCTACATCGACCAGGACGTGCACCGCATCTGGGCGCCGATGACGGTCACCGCCATCGACAAGGCCAGCGGCAAGTTCCGCACCCGCGACGGCCTGTCCTCGCCGATGGGCCTGGGCTTCGAATACCTGGATGGCGAGGCCTCGGGCAAGACCGTGCTGCCGAACGGCGTCATCGTCTACGGCCAGTCCTACGACATGCGCGAAGACGCCATTGCCGCCGCCAAGCAGGCGCAGGAAAAGCTCAAGGCGCCGTCGGTCAAGCCGGGCAAGTACGACCTGGTGCTGGACCCCTCGCACACCTGGCTGACCATCCACGAGGCTGTTGGCCATCCGCTGGAACTGGACCGCGTGCTCGGCTACGAAGCCAACTACGCCGGTACCAGTTTCGCCACCCTGGACAAGCGCGAGCAGCACTTCCAGTACGGCAGCGACAAGGTCAACATCTTCGCCGACAAGACCCAGCCCGGCTCGCTGGGCGCGGTGGCCTACGACGACGAAGGCGTCAAGACCAAGCGCTGGCCGCTGATCACCGACGGCAAGCTGGTCGACTACCAGACCATCCGTGACCAGGCACATATCCTGGGCAAGACCGAGTCGGACGGCTGCTGCTATGCCGACTCCTGGTCCAGCGTGCAGTTCCAGCGCATGGCCAATGTGTCGCTGGCGCCGGGCAAGACCCCGTTGTCGGTGGCCGACATGATCAAGAACGTCGAGAACGGCATCTACATCATCGGTGACGGTTCGTTCTCCATCGACCAGCAGCGCTACAACGCGCAGTTCGGTGGCCAGCTGTTCTACGAGATCAAGAACGGCCAGATCACCCGCATGCTGGAAGACGTGGCCTACCAGATCCGCACCCCGGAGTTCTGGAACGCCTGCAGCGCCGTGGCCGACGAACGCGACTACCGCCTGGGCGGCTCGTTCTTCGACGGCAAGGGCCAGCCGGGCCAGGTCTCGGCCGTGTCGCACGGCTCGTCCACCGCCCGTTTCGACGGCATCAACGTCATCAATACCGCGCGCAGCCTCGGCTGATCGTCAAGGAGCTTCTGAACCATGAGCATCTTCACCGAACAGGAAGCCAAGGCCATCCTGGACAAGGTCATCGCGCTGTCCAAGGCCGATGAATGCACCGCCACGCTGGCCGGCTCGGTCAGCGGCAACATCCGTTTCGCGCTGAACAACGTCTCCACCAGCGGCATCGTCAGCAACGCCGAACTGGCCGTGCAGGTGGCCTTTGGCAAGCGCGTGGGCACGGCCTCGATCAACGAGTTCGACGACGCCTCACTGGAGCGCGTGGTCCGCCGCGCCGAGGACCTGGCCAAGCTGGCACCGGAGAACCCGGAGTTCATGCCGGCCATCGGCAAGCAGGACTATAAGCCCAGCCCCACCTTCAGCGCCTCCACCGCTGCGATCGACCCGGATTTCCGTGCCAAGGTGGCGGCCGATTCGATCGCTCCCTGCCGCGGACACGGCCTGATCGCCGCCGGCTTCCTGGAAGACGGCAATGGCTTTGTCGCCATCGCCAACAGCAACGGCAACTTCGGCTACCAGAAGTCGACCAGCTTCGATTACACCTGCACGGTGCGCACCGAAGACGGCCGTGGTTCGGGCTGGGTGGGTCGCAACCTGAAGGACGCGTCCGACTTCAAGGCCGACCAGGACATCGAGATCGCCAAGCGCAAGGCCACCGAATCGGCCGAAGCCAAGGCCCTGGAGCCGGGCAAGTACACGGTCATCCTGGAGCCGGCTGCTGCTGCAGGCCTGATCAGCTTCATGATGAATTTCTTCGACGCCCGCTCGGCCGATGAAGGCCGCAGCTTCCTGTCCAAGAAGGGCGGTGGCAACAAGCTGGGCGAACAGGTCTACGACCCCAAGGTGAACCTGTACGCCGACCCGTGGCACCCGGAAGCCCCGGTACTGCCGTGGGATGGCGAGGGCATGGCACGCGAGCGCATGGCCATCATCGAGAACGGCAAGGTCGCCAACCTGGACTACTCCCGCTACTGGGCGCAGAAGCAGGGCAAGACCGCCAGCGCCAATGCCGGCAACCTGCTGATGAGCGGCGGCACCAAGTCGATTGCCGAGCTGGTGCGTGGCACCGAGAAGGGCATCCTGGTCACCCGCACCTGGTACATCCGCATGGTCGACCCGCAGACCGTGCTGCTGACCGGCCTGACCCGCGACGGCACGTTCTACATCGAGAACGGCCAGATCAAGCACCCGGTGAAGAATTTCCGCTTCAACGAATCGCCGGTGATCATGCTCAACAACATCGATGAACTGGGCAAGCCGGTGCGTGTGGCCGGTGATGAGTCCAGCTTCGTGATGATGATCCCGCCGATGAAGCTGCGTGACTTTACCTTCACGTCGTTGTCGGATGCGGTGTAAGGGCTCTGCTCTTGGCTTTGGTTTTCGCTTTTGTTTTCGCTTTGGTTTTCGCTTTGGCCTTGGCTTTTAACTTCGGCTTTTAACTTCGGCTTTTAACTTCGGCTTTTAGCTTTGGCTTTTAGCTTTGGCTTCTAGCTTCGGCTTTTGCCTTTTGCATTTGAAGTTGCAGTTGCAGTTGCTTCATCCCTTCTCCCGCCTGCGGGAGAAGGTGCCCCGAAGGGGCGGATGAGGGGAAGCTTTTAAAGCTCTTGCTTCAAGGGCTTCAAAAGCGCCCTCACCCCAATCCCTCTCCCGCAAGCGGGAGAGGGGCTTTCAGCACTTTGAGATTGTGGCCCTTGTCCCCACCCCGTCTGACGCGAGCGCAATTCCTTCACCTGCTGCTGGGCGGCGCGGTGAGCGCTGCGTTGCCGGGCATCGCGCGGGCACAGGCCAGCCGCTACGACTTCTGGTTCACCCGCCTGCGCTACGACTCCGGTGACTGGGATGTGGACGCGCGCATGCCGTCCAACCTGATCACCTCGCTGGTCGATTACACAACGCTGCGCGTGGACCCCAAGGAACACGTCGTCGCCTTGTCCGACCCGAAGATGCTGGCCGCGCCGTTCTGCTACCTGGCCGGGCACAAGCTGGTCGAGTTCAACCCGGAAGAACGGCGCAACTTCGAGCGCTATGTGCGCAACGGCGGCTTCGTCTTCGTCGATGACTGCAACCACGACATCGACGGCCTGTTCGCCACCTCCTTCGAAGCACAGATGCGCAGTATCTTCGGCGCCAACGCAATGAAGAAGCTGCCCAACACCCACGCCATCTACAACAGCTTCTTCAAGTTCCCCGAGGGCCCACCGGCCACCGGTTTCGAACTCAATGGCTGGGGGGATGACCTGGTCCACGACTACCTCAAGGGCATCGAGATCGATGGCCGGCTGGGCGTGCTCTACAGCAACAAGGACTACGGTTGCGAATGGGATTACGACTGGCGCAACAAACGCTTCCTGGCCGAAGACAACACCAAATTCGGCGTGAACATCGTGATGTACGCACTGACGCACTGACCCCACAGGTGACCGCATGACTGCCCCCGATCCCAGCCACGATCTCGATTCACTGCTGCCGCGCCTGAAAGAGCTGCGCAGCGCGCTCGCACAGGCCGTGGTTGGCCAGCATGAGGTTGTCGAACAGCTGCTGATCGGCCTGCTGGCCGGCGGCCACTGCCTGCTCGAAGGCGCGCCCGGCCTCGGCAAGACGCTGCTGGTACGCTCACTCGGCCAAGCCTTGGAATTGCAGTTTCGACGCGTGCAGTTCACCCCCGACTTGATGCCCAGCGACATCCTCGGCACCGAGCTGCTGGAAGAAGACCATGGCACCGGCAAGCGCGCGTTCCGCTTCCAGCAGGGCCCGATCTTCACCAACCTGCTGCTGGCCGACGAACTCAACCGCACCCCGCCCAAGACCCAGGCCGCGCTGCTGGAGGCGATGCAGGAACGCACCGTCAGCTACGCCGGCACCACCTACGCCCTGCCCTCGCCGTTCTTCGTGCTGGCCACGCAGAACCCGATCGAACAGGCCGGCACCTATCCGCTGCCCGAAGCCCAGCTCGATCGCTTCCTGCTGCACGTCCGCGTCGACTACCCGACGGAAGCAGAAGAACGCGACATCCTCGCCCAGACCACCGGCAGCCACAGCGGCGCCGTACCCAAGGTGATGGACGCCGAGGCGGTGAAGGCCTTGCAGACCGCCGTGCGCGATGTGCACATCAGCCCCGACCTGCTCAGCTGGATCACCCGTCTGGTGCGCGCCAGCCGCCCCGGCGATGGCGCACCGGCCGAAGTGAACAACTGGATCAAATGGGGCGCTGGCCCGCGCGCCGGCCAATCGCTGGTGCTGGCCGCCAAGGCGCGCGCCCTGCTGCAGGGCCGCTTTGCCGCCACCCGCGAAGATGTGCAGGCCTTGGCTGCACCGGTGATGCGCCATCGCCTGCTGCTGTCCTTCGCCGCCGAGGCCGAGCACAAGAGCGCCGATGACGTGATTGCCGCGCTGCTGCGCACGGTGCCAATCCCCGCCTGATACGAACGCTGACGCATGGCTGCCGCCACGCCACCGCTGATCCCCGCCGATGTGCGCAGTCGCCTGCGCAGCCTGCGGCTGTGGCCGCAGCGGGCCAGTGGCAGCCGCGGCATCGGTGCGCATGCCAGCCGCAGCCGTGGCGCCGGGCTGGAGTTCGCGCAGTACCGCGCCTACGAGCCCGGCGACGAACTGCGCCAGATCGACTGGAAACTCTATGCGCGCTCGGACCGTTTCTTCGTGCGCGAATCCGAGCGCGAAAGCCCGGTCACCGTCTGGCTGCTGCTCGACTGCAGCGCCTCGATGGGCCAGGCCGACCGCGCACGACCGGATTGGCAGCGGCTGGATGCGGCCAAGGCAGTGCTGGCCTGCGTGGCCGAGCTGGCCCTGCAGCAAGGCGATGCCTTCGGCCTGATCGCCCTGGGCGGTGACAGCGTGCAGTTGCTGCCGGCCGGCAACGGCCTGCGCCAGCGCGACCGCCTGCATCTGCAGTTGCATGCACTGCGTGCTGCAGGGCAATGGCCGCCACAGCAGAAGCTGTCGCCCTTGTGGGAACGCATCGCCAGCAATGATCTGGTGGTGATGATCGGCGATGGCTTCGATGCGGCGGAGGTCGAACTGGCCGAGCGCCTGGCCAAGGCCGGTCGCGATGTGGTGCACCTGCAGTTGCTGACCGTGGAGGAACGGGATTTCCCGTTCCGCGATGGTCACCGTTTCCGCGATCCGGAAACCGGCGATGAGCTGCTCAGCGATGGCGCCGCTGTGCGCACCGACTACCTTGCCCGCTTCAAGGAAGCACAGCGCGTACTGGATGCGCGCCTGCAGGCGGCCGGTATCCGCCATGACACCGGCTATCTGGATGAGGCCATCGACGCGCCCCTGCAGCGCCTGTTTGGCCGCCGCGCAGGGAACGGCGCATGAGCCTGCTGTGGCTGTTCCCGGCAGGCTTCATCGCCTTGGCCGCCTTGCTGCTGCCATTGCTGATCCATCTTGCCCGGCGCAGCGAACAGCGCATCATCGATTTCGCTGCACTGCGCTGGTTGTCGGCCAAACCACGGCCGCGCCGCCGCATCCGCTTTGACGAATGGCCGCTGCTGCTCCTGCGCCTGCTGTTGCTGGCCCTGCTCGCCGTGCTGCTGGCACGGCCGGCACTGACCGGCGTGGCCGACACGCAGGCCCGCGTCGCGGTGCTGCCCGGCCTGGACGTCGCCACCGCGCAAGCGGCCGTGGCTGCAACCGATGCGCAGTGGCTGTGGTTGGCGCCGGGCTTCCCACGCATCGATCAGAACAACGCACCAACGCCGAAGCAGCCTATCGCCAGCCTGTTGCGTGAGCTGGATGCCAGCCTGCCAGCCGACGCCACGCTTACCGTGGTGGTGCCGACGGTGCTGGATGGGCTGGATGCACAACGCGTGCAGCTCTCACGTGCGGTGCACTGGCAGGTAATCGAACAGGCCCCGGCAACGAACGCGGCGACCGTACCGCCAGCACCGCGCTTGCAGATCCGCCATGACGCAGGCGGCACGCAAGGGCTGCGTTACCTCAACGCGCTGGCCAGCGCCTGGAACACCGCCAAGCCCGACATCGCAGGCGACGATACCGCGTTCACCGACACACAGGCACTGCACCTCTGGCTATCAGCCAAGCCATTGCCGGCCAGCGTGCTCGCCGAGCTGCAGACCGGCAGCCCACTGCTGGTAGACGTTCGAACGCCGGTGCCTGCAGATGCACAACGCACGCCATTGTGGCGCGATGCCGCAGGCACGCTGGTGCTGGAACAGATCAGCAGCGCGCAGGGACAGTGGCTGCGCTGGGCCGCACCGCTGCAGGCCTCCACCCTGCCGGTGCTGCTGGAGGCCGACTTCCCCGCGCAGCTGCGCGCCATCGTGCAGCCGCCAAGCATGCCGCGACGTGCGCTGGCGGCGGGCATGCAGCCGCAGGCCGGCGCTGCCGCCTACCCGCAGGCGGCAACCGAACTGAGCCACTGGCTGCTGCTGGCCATCGCCCTGCTGTTCCTGCTTGAGCGTTGGCTCGCCAGCGCACCGCGCCGTCGAGGTCCGCCATGAAGGCGCGCGAGCTGCAGCAGGCAGCACGACGCCGCCGCCTGCTGATCACCCTGGTAGCCGGCCTGCCGGTGGCGCTTGCGGTGGCTGCGCTGGTGGCGCGCATGCTTGGGCTGGACGCGGCCTCTATCGTTGGCACCATCGCCGCGTTGCTGGTAGCCGCAGTTGCGATGTGGCGCGCCCGACGCCTGGATACACGCTGGCTGATCAAACGCCTGAACGAGCATCCGCGCCTGCAGGACAGCGCCGACCTGCTGTTTGCAGCCAGCGACAAGCTCAATCCGCTGCAACAACGCCAGCGCCGCCATGTCGAGCAACAACTGCAGCGCGATCCACCGGACCTGCGCCCACGCTGGCCGTGGCGCGCGGTGGTGCTGTGCTGGTTGCTTGCCATGCTGCTGGTCAGCGCCGCCCTGCTATGGCCACGCGCAGCGGGCATGACCGGCACCGATGCCGGCCCCGCAACGACCGAGCGCGCGGCACGCGGCACCGCACCGGTACTGCGGGGCAGCTGGCTGCTGGTCACACCGCCGGCCTATAGCGGCCAGGCCGCAAGCGCGGGCGAAAAACTCGATGCGCGTGCCCTGCAAGGTAGCCAGCTGCAATGGCGCCTGCAGTTTTCGCCACAGCCACAGCAGGCATGGCTGCAGTTCCACGATGGCCGCCGCGTGGCCCTGCAACGCGATGGCGACGATTGGCGCGGCAGCGACGTAGTGCAGCGCGCAGGCCTGTACCGCATCCATACCAGCCCGACCATGGCCGAGGCCGGCCGCGCCTATCGGCTGGAGGTGGTGGTGGACCGCCCACCGCAGGTGAAGGTGATCGAGCCCGCGCAGACACTCAACCAGGCCGCACCGCGGCAACGCAGCTGGCAGCTGCGCTTCGAGGCCAGCGACGACTTTGGCGTCAACAACACCGCAACGCTGGATGTCACAACCGCCAAAGGCACGGGCGAGAACATCAGCTTCCAGCAACGCCAGCTCAGCCTGAGCGGCAGTGGCCCGGCCACGGCGCGACGCTTCGCCTACAGCGCCGATCTGGCCGCGCTTGGGCTGGAGCCGGGCGACGAAGTCGTCGCACGCCTCACCGTGCGTGACAACCGCAGCCCGCAGCCACAGGAGGCGCGCAGCGCCAGCCTGATCCTACGCCTGCCCAGCGAGCAGCAGGTGCAGGCCAGCGATCTGGAAGGCGCAATCAAGAAGGTGATGCCGGCCTACTTCCGCAGCCAGCGGCAGATCATCATCGACGCCGAAGCGCTGCTGAAACAACGCGGCAGCCTGGACGCCGACACCTACACCAAGCGCGCCGATGCAATCGGCGTGGACCAGCGCATCCTGCGCCTGCGCTACGGCCAGTTCCTCGGCGAGGAAGCCGAAGGCGGTGCCAAGCCACCGCCGACCGGCGACCTGCCGACCGGTGATGCGCCCACCGCCGACAGCCATGCCGATCACGCCGACGATGACGGCCACGACCATGGCGGCAGCAACGGCAGCGCGCCGGTATTCGGCAGCGCCACCGACGTGCTGTCCGAGTACGGCCACACCCACGACCACGCCGAAGCCGCCACCCTGCTCGACCCGCAGACCCGCGCCATCCTGAAGTCCGCGCTCGACCAGATGTGGCAGTCCGAGGGCCATCTGCGCCAGGGCCATCCGGATCAGGCGCTGCCCTACGCCTACAAGGCGCTGGGTTTCATCAAACAGGTGCAGCAGGCCGAACGCATCTATCTGGCGCGCGTGGGCAGCGAACTGCCGCCCATCGACATGGCCCGACGCATGACCGGCAAACGCGATGGCCTGGGCAATCGTGGTGTACAGCTGCCGGCACGGCCTGCCGCCGACGGCGTGGTTGCCAGCGCCTGGCAGGCACTGGCCGCGCCCACCCAGGCCGTCGATCTGGATGCACTCACGCGTTGGCTGGACGCCCATCCCGATGCCGTGCCCGCTCCGCTGGATGTCGTAGCCGCCATCGACGCATTGCGCCAGCAGCCCGATTGCCAGCGTTGCCGGCAGCAGCTGCGCGACCAGCTGTGGCCGGCATTGCGGCGTGCCGAAGGCCCGCCAGCACGCCGCAACGCCGCCGATGCGGGCGGACGCCGCTACCTTGAAGCACTCGGCACGCCAACGGAGCCCGCCCGATGATGTCCTGGCTGCCCTTGCTGGTGATCGTGCTTGCTGTGCTGCTTGGCAGCCTGCGCTTTGCGCTGGCACCACGCCCGTCCGCGCCCCGATTGGCCGGCCTGCTGGTGCTGCAGCTGCTTGCCGCCGTGCTGCTGTATTTCACCCTGCAGCCACCCGCGCGCCCCGGCCATGCCGGCACCTTGCTGGTGGCCAGCGCCGGCGCGGATGCCGCAGCGCTGGCGTCCGTGCCTGCCGAGGCCGTTGTACGCCTGCCAGAAGCACCGGCACTGCGCGGCGCAACGCCGGTGCCGGACCTGGCAACCGCGTTGCGCCAGCACCCGGGCACACGCGACGTGGTGATCGTCGGCCAGGGCTTGCCCGCACGCGATCGCGATGCGGCCTTGCCGGCGGTGCGTTTCCTGCCGAACGCCGCGCCGCGTGGCCTGGTGGAATTGCAGGCGCCACCCTTGCTCGCACCGGGCGCCAGCTTCAACGTGCATGCCCGTGTGCAAGGCCTGCCCAGCGCACGCGTGGAACTGCTGGATCCGGCTGGCCATCGCGTCGCCATCGCCGCGCCGGACAAGGCTGGCCGCGTCATGCTCGGCGCCAGTGCGCGCGATGCGGGCGACGTGCTGTTTGCCCTGCGTGTGCTCGATGAGCGCGGCCAGGTGCTGGACCAACTGCCGGTGCCGGTGCGTGTGCGCGCCATCACCGCGCCGACCCTGCGCCTGCTGGCCGGCGCGCCCGGGCCGGAGCTGAAGTACCTGCAGCGCTGGGCCACCGATATTGGCGCCAACGTACAAACCAGCATGCTGGTAGGTGGTGGTCTTCAACTGGGCGATGCACCGGCGGCGCTGGATGCAGCCACGCTGGCACGCCTTGATCTGCTGGTGCTCGACGAGCGTCGGCTTGCGGCGCTGTCTACCACGCAGCGCAACGCAATCAGCGCAGCAGTCCGTGCAGGCCTGGGCTTGCTGGTGCGCACCAGCGGCGCGCTGGATGGCAATGCACGCCGCGCCCTGCGCGAGTGGGGCCTGCAGGCACGCGGTGGCGATCAGACCAGACCGGTAGCCCTGCAAGGCACCACCAATGAAGGACAGGACGCCGCCACGCTCAGCGTCGAGCGCTTCAACATCGACATCAGCAGCCCCGACGTCGTGCCCTTGCTGGTCGCGGCAGATGGCAGCGCGATCGGTGGCTGGCGTGCCCTCGGCCTGGGCCGCGTAGGTCTGCTGCCGATCACCGACAGCTATGCCTTGGTACTGGCCGGGCATGCAGGCGCGCATGCCGAGCTGTGGAATGCAGTGTTGTCAGCCGTGGCAAGGCCAAGCACCAACGCAGCCCCACCGGCGCTGCCGGCCTGGGCATGGAGTGGCGAGCGCATCAGCCTGTGTGGATTGAAGGCCCCGGTAAGCTTGATTGCCGAAGATGAAAGCCGCACTGCGCTGCTGCCCGATCCCGCAGCCGGTGGCTGTGTTGCCGCCTGGCCACAGCATGCCGGTTGGCACCGCATCGACGCGGCCGGGCAACAGGAAAGCCTGCTGCTGTTGGACTCGGCCAAGGCTGCGGCCATGCACGCACAGCAGATGCGCGAAGCCACCCTGGCGTTGAGCGGTGGTGTTACGCGTACCGCGCCGCTGCCCATCCCCGGCCCACGCTGGCCGTGGTTGTTGGGTTTCGTGATCGTCGCCGCCGCGTTGTGGTGGTTCGAGCGCCGACGCACGGTTCAATCTGCGTCCGCTTGATTTCTACCTGCACTGCACGCGCATAACGTGCTGCGCGGTTGCGACGCACGTCCACCAAGGGCATGACAGCGATCACTGATTGATGCCGCTCTTCACCCGTCGGCAACGTCGCTGCGGTAGAAACACGGGTGCAGGGGGTTCCAAGCTAGGGGTCCTACCGATGATGCACCGTCATACCGCCGTGCTGCTGTCTGCCGTCATCACCAGTGCCGTAGTTGTTCCCGCACTTGCCCAAACCGCCATCAAGGCACCTATCGCCGACACTGAACAGGTGTTGGAGATGCAGTTGAAGATGGAGGAAGCGCGCCTGCTGCCCTTGCGGGCGATGTATGTGCGCTATTTCCAGCAGGCTTACCGCCGCTACCCCAGCATCCCGCGTGGCACGCTGGAATCGCTGGCCTATGTGCAAAGCCGCTGGTCGCCCTTGCAACCCGATACCAGTGACCAGGACCACGCCCACCTGCGCATGCCACCGTCGTGGGGGGTGATGGGCCTGTATGCCGGCGGTGGCTTTGAAGACCAGGTGGGCGAAGCCGCCAAACTGCTGGGCGTTTCCAGCGCCGCGGTGCGCACCGACGCTGCCACCAACATCCTGGCGGCAGCGGCCTTGCTGGATGCGCAGATCCGCCAGGACCATCCCGCTGCCGCCACCGCCGGTGCGCCGACGCCGGAGGCCATCCGCGCGGCCCTGATGCGCTATGCCGGCTATACGCCGCGCGATGCGGCCGTAACTGCGCGCAGCGCGATCGATGACTATGCGCGCACCAGCTTTGCCTATGACGTGTTGCTGGCCCAGGACCGCGGTGTCAACGACCGTGGCATCGTGGTGCCGGAGCGCGCAATCGCGTGGGAGCAGGCCTTCGACGCACCGCAACTGGTCACGCTGCGCGCACCGATGGTGCGGCTGGATGTCAGCAAGGACCGCGTGGAAACCGATGCCTACCAAGTGGATCCGATCAGCGAGACCTTGCAGGCACGCAGTACCAGTGCGTCGAAGACGTTGGCGGCACCCGCACTGGATGCGGGCATCCAGAGCACCGACTATGGTCCGGCAATCTGGAGTGCAGCCTCGGCGTCCAACTACACTGCCTCACGCTCGGCGGCGGTAAGCGCGGTGACGATACACACCGCCCAGGGCAGCTATGCCGGCACCATTTCCTGGTTCAAGAATGCTTCCGCGCAGGTCAGCGCGCACTACGTGATCCGTTCCTCCGATGGCCAGGTGACGCAGATGGTGCGCAATGCAGATACCGCCTGGCATGTGCGCAACCAGAACAGCTATACGCTGGGCATCGAGCACGAGGGCTACATCGACAACAGCTCGTGGTACACCAATGCCATGTACGAGTCATCGGCGGCGCTGGTCCGCAGCTTCTGCAGCACCTACAGCGCGATCAGCTGCGCCAGCGCCTACAGCGGCGCGTCCAGCAGCGGCATCAACGTGCTGGCCACCAGCGTCAAGATCAAGGGCCACCAGCACTACAGCGGCCAAACCCATACCGACCCGGGCATCAACTGGAACTGGTCCAAGTACTACGCGCTGTTGAACCCGGGCAGTGGCGGCGGCACCGGTACGGTGACCTATCTGGATCGTTTTGAAAGCAGCGTGGGCCATTTCAATACCAGTCCCAGCTACTCGGGCAGCACCACCGGCATCAGCACCGCGTCCACTGCAACGCGCGATTGCACCACGCAGAAGAACGGCAGCTGTTCATTGCGGGTGTTGTTGAAGGACAACACCGCCAGCAGCGCGGCATGGGCGGTGCGGCTGTTGTCCGGCAGCGGCACGCCGGCCAGCAATACCGCGTTGACGCGCAGCAATGGCGTGGTGGGCTTCTGGGTGTGGAGTGGCGGCAGCGGTACGTCGGTCGGCTTGGGCATCGACGACAGTGATGGCACCGAGCGTTCGACCAGCAAGGCGATAGCGGCCAATACCTGGACCTATGTGTCGTGGTCGTTGAGCGATGCAGCGCAGTGGAATGCCTGGGTGGATGGCAATGGTGCGATCACCGCCAGCACCGTGAAGCTGGATGCGATATGGCTGTACCACGCCAACACCGCGTATGACGTCAATGTGTATATCGATGACGTGCAGATAAAGAACTGAGTGGGGTAGTTCGGGCAGGTGTGGATCCGGTGTACCCCGGGGTTCCGTGTGAGGAGCCCCGGGTGCGCTGCGCTTACCCGGGCTACGGTTTGGTGGCTTTGGCAGCTGCTGTTTGCCCTCCCTTCTTCGCTTGCGCTAAGAACAGGCGTTTACGAGCCAATGGCTCGTGACTGTTCGTACGCCTCGCGCGCTACGCGGGGCAGGGGCGCGGGCGAGGTGCTCGAAGAGCCTTCCCCCGCGAAGGCGGGGGGGGCGGACGAGGGAAAGCTTTGGCTTTGGCTTTGGCTTTGGCTTTGGCTTTGGCTTTGGCTTTGGCTTTGG
>NZ_DAMBKV010000018.1:44465-75443 GCF_032066555.1 Stenotrophomonas sp. | reverse complement strand
CAGAAGCTGCCCTCACCCCAACCCCTCTCCCGCATGCGGGAGAGGGGCTTTGAGCAGGGGCGGGACCTGTAGTGCCGAGCCATGCTCGGCAGGGGCTTTCCCGGCAATGCCTCAAAAGCTGCCCTCACCCCAACCCCTCTCCCGCGCGCGGGAGAGGGGCCTAAGCCGTGTGTCGCTCACATCTCGCTTACTGCACCGTCACCCGCTTGCGGTTGTCGGCGGAAACCCGGTCAATCAACTTGTTGTACGGGTCGAAACCGGCTTCGTCGGGTTTCTGGTCCACGGTGACGGTTATGCTGGGCGCCGCTGCGGTGATGTGATGGCGCTGCAGGTACAGCACCTTCTCATCGCGCTCCTTGCCGGAGGCGCCCTTGGCGAACACGCCGATCTCGATCCAGTCGTCCAGCGTGCCTGCGGTCTCCTTGCCCATGCCGTCGGCGTAGCGCTTGTCCGCGTGCAGCTGCAAGGTCACGTCATAGCGGCCGTCCGTGCGTTTCTTCGCATTGGCCTCGACCACGCGATTGTCATAGAAGCTGATCTTCTCGAACAGGTCGGTGATCAATGCCTGTTGCCCAGGCTTGGCTTCGGCGCGGATGAACTCCAGCAGTTCGGCCGAGGTGGTGTACGGCGGCTGCTGGAAGGCCTTGGCCTGGATGAAACGGGACAAGGCGCGGTTCAATGCTTCCTCGCCCATTTCCTCACGCAGGCGGTAGAACACCACCGAGCCCTTGCGGTAATGGATGTACTGCTGGTTTTCCACGCGGTACAGCGGCAGTTCTTCTACATCCTCGCCGCCGCGGCCCGACAGGTAGTTGTCCAGTTCATCCTTCAGGAACTGGCGCATGTGGCCGCGTCCGTATTCCTTCTCCATCACCATCAACGCTGAGTATTGCGACAGCGATTCGGACAGTACGGTGGCGCCCTGCACGTTGGCACCGATCACCTGGTGCGCCCACCATTGATGTGCCACTTCGTGCGCGGTGACGTAGAACACGTAGTCGACATCATCCTTGTCACGCAGGTCGGCGATGAAGCCGATCGACTCGGAGTACGGGATGGTGTTGGCAAAGCTCTGCGCGAAGGATTGGTAGCCGGGGAATTCGATGATGCGCACCTGCTTGTGCTGGTACGGGCTGAAGTTGGCCTCGTAATAAGCCAGTGACTTCTGCACACCTTCGATCATCCGGTCCACGTTGTACGGATGCTTGGCGTCGTAATAGATCTCGATCGGGATGTCTTTGTAAGCAGCCTTCTTCACCTGCCAGCGTGCCGACAGATAGGCGTAGAAGTTCAGCATCGGCCGGTCCATGGCGTAGCTGAAGCAGCGACGGCCATCGCGTTCAAACTCCTTCTGCAGGTAACCCGGTGCCAGCGCGATCTGGTCCGGTGCGGTGCAGACGGTGCTGCGGAAATCCAGCCAGTCCGAGTCATTGGAGATGTAGGTATTGGCGCGTGCGGCTTCATCCTCCAGCTTTGGCATGCGCGTCGGTTCGCCGAGGTCACGCTTGCGGCGTTCGTTGCGGTCGTCGATCTCGGCGCCGCTGTCATAGCCAAAGGCCGGTAACACGCGGCTGTTGAAGAAGCTGCCGTTGTCGACGATCTGGGTCTGTGCCTGGTCGGAAGTGATGCCGTTGGGATGGATGTCGACGGTGAAACGGATATCGCGCTCCTCGCCCGGCGCCATCGGTGCATCCAGGTGGTAGATGCGGTAGCCCAGTTCCTCATCGTGGGTGGTCAGCTTGGCGCCGCCCATCTCGATGCTGGCCAGGGTCTTGTCATCGCCCATCGCTACGTGGATGTCGGGGATGGCGGTCGCATGGGTATTACGTACGCGGTAGACGCCATCGATACGCACGGATTGGGTTTCCGGGTGCAGGTCGACGTTGTTGTCGATGGCGATGATGCGCGGCTGCGGCAGGTCCTTGTACTTGCGATAGTCGCGCTCGTAGCGGGCCTGGAGGTCGAGCTGCTGGTCCGGCGAGACAAATTCATTGCGGATGTTGGTGTTCCAGTACAGCCAGCCACCGCAGGCGATGAAGGCCAGCACCGCCGCCGCCAGACCGGCTCCCAGCGGGCCGCGCAGGCGTTGCCTTGCCAGGCGCAGGCGCTGCCGCCAGCCCGAGTCCACGCCGCGCACCCACAGGGCGGCGCACAGCAGCAGCAATACCAGCAGGAACAGCGTCCAGTAGCCCTGGAAGGCCAGCTGTCCGGTCAGGAAGTGACCGTAGCCATTCATGTCCGAGTACGGCGCATTCGGCCAGCTGCCGAAGTTGTACAGGTTCTGGGTGTAGTCGAGCATGCCCAGCACCGACTGGCCGATCAGCAACAGGATCAGCAGCGCATAACCCATGAACTTGTTGTTGCTCAGTACCTGCAGCACCAAGGCCATGCCGCCCATCAGGATGTAGACCACCGAGTTGAGGGCCAGCGTCTTGACGTACAGCAAGGGCTCGATCTGGGTGTAGCCCTTGCTCAGCTGGATGGCAATGGCGGTAAGGCCGCCAATGGCCTGGAACGCGAACACCACCGCGATGAGGGTGAGGAACTTGCCCAGCAGCGGCACCCAGTTCGGCACCGGCATGGCATCGCTGATACCGGCGATGCGCGCGCTGCGTTCCCGCCAAACCAGCTCGCCGGCATAGAACAGCACGATGATGATCAACAGGAAGCTGTAGCTACCCTGCAGCGCTTCCAGCATCTGCGAGGTCACCGGCCAGCTGGGTGTGCCGTACATGGTCTGACGGTGCAGGGCGCTGGGAATGAAGTTGGCCATGCCCAGTACCAGCAACACCAGGAACGGCGCACTGCGGAACACGCCCAGCGCATCGAAGCCGACCTGACGCAGCAGCTGCCGCCAACCGGTTGCAGCGTTGAAGCTGGGAGTGACCTTGGGTGCAATCACATTGCTGCGTTTGCCGTCGGTGGTAGCGACGCTGGCCACCTTCCTGCCCCGCTTGCGGCCGGTGCCGCTGCGCTCGGTGCGGAACAGGGCGAACGTCGCGACGAACAACGCGCCGGTCACCGCCAGCCACAATACGCGGTTCTCCAGCAGGTAGCCGGTGAACGCAGGCAGGCCGGTGTTTCGCTCTTCGGCCGACCAGTAGCGTGTTGCATGGCTCATCGCGCGCATGCCAAGTGGATCGAGCAGCGAGGCGATGCGCATGTTGTCGATGTCGGCCAGCAGGGCGCGGCTGACGCCGTACAGCACGAAGAACACGATGACGCCGATATAGACCCACAGGATGTTGCGGGTGGTAACCGCCAGCACGGACAGCAGGGCGGTGGTGAACAGCACGTTCGGCAGCACCATGAAGGCGAACGACCACAGATAGGGCCGCAGTGACACTGGCCCCAGCCGGGCGGCATCGATCCACGGCATGAACTGGGCGATGAACAACCCGATGCCGATGATCACGTACATCAGCAGGCTGGCCAGCAGGGCCGCGCCAAGCCGCCCAAGCAGGTAGTCGCGGCGTTTGATCGGGCTGGAGAACACCAGTTCCGAGGTGCCGAGTTCGAAGTCGCGCAGCAATGCGTTGCTGACGAACAAGGTAACCACTAGCAGCCCGAGCAGGGTGAAGGAGGTCATGAAGCTGGCGATCACCGACGGTGCATTGCGATGCACATTGCCGATGCCGCCACCGATCTGGACGGCGTCGCTGGAGGCGGCACCGAAGGCGAGCAGGGCGAACAGCACCGCAAGCAGCCACAACAAGGGAGAACGCAGCTGCTCGCGTAGCTCGAAGCGCAGGAAGGCGAGGGTCATGGTCATCTCCGTCAGGCGGCCTGCGCCTGCAGGCGCAGGCGCTGGAAGTAGACGTCCTCCAGGCCCGGTGCTACCGGTTCGAAGCCTGCTTCAGGGCAGTTGTCGGCGAATACGTGGATCACCGGGTGGCCGCCAACCAGTCGCGTCGACAGCACGGTAAACCGGCTTTCGTAGTCAGGCAGCGCGGCCTTGGCCACCTGCCTGCGCCAGACCTGCGACTGCAATGCATTGATGGCATCGGTGGGACGTCCGGTCAGCAGCACCTCGCCCTTGTTCATGATGGCCATGGTCGGGCACAGGTCGGTGACGTCCTCGACGATGTGCGTGGACAGGATCACCGCTACGTTCTCGCCGATCTCGGCCAGCAGGTTGAGGAAGCGGTTGCGCTCTTCCGGGTCCAGGCCGGCGGTGGGTTCGTCGACGATCACCAGCTGCGGGTTGCCCAGCAGCGCCTGGGCGATGCCGAAACGCTGGCGCATGCCACCGGAATAGGTGCCGAGCTTGCGCTTGCGTGCATCCCAGAGGTTGACCTGCTGCAGCAGGGCTTCGACCACTTCCTTGCGCTGCTTGCGCGCGGTCAGGCCCTTCAGTACGGCGAAATGGTCGAGCAGGTCGAGTGCGCTGACCTTGGGGTAGACGCCGAAGTCCTGTGGCAGGTAGCCGAGCTTGCGGCGCAGCGCATCCTTGTCGCGCAGGACGTCGATGCTGGCCCCATCGGCGGTGGTCAAGGTGGCGCTGCCGGAATCGGCCTCCTGCAGGGTGGCCAGGGTTCGCATCAAGGAGGACTTGCCGGCGCCATTGGGACCAAGCAGGCCGAACATGCCGCGGGGAATGTCGAGATCGACATTTTTCAGTGCGTGTACGCCATTGGCGTAGGTTTTCGACAGACCACGGATCTGCAGCATGGGAACCCAACCTCTCCTTGGATGATGACCGCAACCTTCCGCCACGGCCGGGCCGGCGACAATGCGCCGGAAGTCATTAGGACCAGGGACGTGGATACGGTCGGAATGTGACCTGTTGTTGCGCCCTCTCTTTGGCCGAAGGCGAAGGGGAGGGTTGGGGAGGGGGTGGCTTTATCGCTGTTGATCTTGCTTTGGCTTCGCGGCTTACGCCGTTCCTGGAATCCGTTGCGCTGGTGTGTTGCCAGGAAAGCGCCTGCCGAGCGTGGCTCGGCACTACGGGGTAGCGGCATCGCTTGCTTCAGCCCCTCTCCCGCTGGCGGGAGAGGGGTTGGGGTGAGGGCAGCTTTTCGCCAGGAAAGCCTCTGCCGAGCATGGCTCGGCACTACCTGGCTGGGGTCTCGTAGAGTTCCAGCGGTAGGTCGTCGGGGTCGGCGAAGAAGGTGAAGCGGCTGCCGGTGAATTCGTCCACGCGTACCGGCTCGCAGGCTACGCCTTCGCGTTGCAGGTGGGCCACTACATCGTCCAGCGCCGCGACACGGAAGGCGAGGTGGCGCAGTCCGCGGGCTTCCGGGCGGCTGGGGCGTGCGGGAGGGCTCGGGAAGGAGAACAATTCCAATTGGCTGCCATCGGGCAGGCGCAGGTCCAGCTTCCAGGAGTCACGCGCGTCGCGGTAATTCTCGGCAATCACTTCCAGCCCGAGGATGCGCACGTAGAAGTCACGCGAACGCGCGTAGTCGGCGGCAATCACCGCAACATGGTGGATGCCAAGCAGATTCATCGCGCAGCATCCAGCCAGCGCCGGGCGATGTCGATGGCCAGTGCATAGGGTTCGGGTTCGTTGCGGTTGCTCAACACGATCACCGTCAGCTTCTGCGTCGGATAACGCACGATCACATTGCGGAAGCCGATGCTCTCGCCGCTATGCCACAGCGCTTCCCCATTGATGCGCCAGCCGAAGCCATAGAACGGAACGTCGGGTTCAGTGGTTTTCGTTGCCGGGCTGAACGCCAGTTTCAGTGACGCTGCTTTCAGTAGGCGTTCGTCGTACAACGCCGCATCCCACTTGGCCAGATCGTCAATGGAGGAATAGATGCCGCCATCGCCGAGCACGGCACTGGTGGTGCTCTGGTCGGTACGCTGCCAGCGGCCATCGATCTGGCTGTAGCCATAGGCGCGGTTGGGCACCTCATCGATGCCGTCCTGGTGCGCGTAGGTGTTGCTCATGCCCAGCGGCAGGAAGATGCGCTGGCGCAGGAAGCTGGCGAAGTCGCTGCCCGATGCCTTGCCCACCACCAGCGCCAGCAAGGCATAGCCGCTATTGCTGTAGCGGTAGTCACTGCCCGGCGTGAAGTAAGTCCGGTTCTCTTTCTGCAGCAGTTGCAGCACGTCGGCGTCATGGACCTGGCGGGTATCCGCCGGGTCCATCAGCTCTTCATAGTCGAGCAGGCCGCTGGTGTGACTGAGCAGCTGCCGCAGGGTCATCGTGTCGGCCACGGCGGGCAGGCTGGGCAGCCACTTCTTCAGCGGATCATCGATGCCCAGCTTGCCGTCTTCCGCCAGCAGCAGGATTGCCGCGGCGGTGAACTGCTTGCTGACCGAGGCCAGGCGGAAATTGCTGGCCGGGGTGACCGCAGTGCCGTCCTCGACCACGGCCAGTCCGTAGCTGCGGCGGAATGCGGGCTGGCCATCTTTCAATACCAGCACGGAAGCGCCGGGAACCTGGCCGTCGTAGCGCTGCATCAAGCCGTCGATGCCCGCATCAGGCGGCGCCAAGGGGGCGGCAGCGACCAGGCTGGAGCACGCGAACAGGCAGAGCAGGGCGAGTCGGGGTTTCCAGCGTGGCATGGCGGCTCCTGGGTAGGTGATCAGGCTTTCTTGCTGGCGATCCAGCGGTCGATCTTGGCTTCAAGGATCTCCAATGGCATGGAGCCGTCCTTGAGGATTTCATGATGGAACTCGCGTGGGTCGAAGCGATCACCGAGTTCGGCCTTGGCCTTGTCACGCAGCAGGCGGATCTTGATCTCGCCTACGCGGTAGGCCAGGGTCTGGCCGGGCAAGGCCATGAAGCGCTCGACCTCGGAGGCGGCATCGGCGGCCGGAATGTCGGCGTTCTTGACCATGTATTCGGTGGCCTGCTGGCGGCTCCAGCCGGCGGCATTGAGGCCGGTGTCGGCGACCAGCCGCACGGTGCGCAGCAAGGTGGTCTGCAGATAGCCGAGCTGATCGTAGGGGTCGCTGTACAGGCCCAGTTCCTGGCCGAGCGATTCGGCGTACAGGCCCCAGCCTTCCACATAGGCGACATCGCCACCAAGGCGGCGGAAGCGCGGCAGTGCAGTCAGTTCCTGCTGCGCTCCCAGTTGGTAGTGATGGCCGGGAATGGCCTCGTGCAGGTACTGCATCGTCACTGCCCAGCGCTTGCGTGAGGGCAGGTCACTGGTATTGACGTAAAGCACGCCTGGTTGCTGGCCATCAGCGCTGCCCGGCTGGTAGCTGGCGGCGCTGGAGGTGGCGGCGCGCTCGGCCTCCACGGGTTTGATTTCCAGGCTGGCTTTGGGCTGCTCGTTGAACAATGCGGGCACGGCGGCATTCACCCGCACGCCGGTCTCTGCATAGCGCGCCAGCAGGGCGTTGGCGTCGCGGAACACGAACTGGCGGTCGTTGCGCATCGCGTTGAAGGCTTTCTGCTGCGAGCCGCGGATCCTGGCCTGCTTCATCACCGCATCGATGCGTGCCTGCAGGTCCTTGACCTCCTGCTCGCCCAGCGCGTGGATTTCGGCCGGTGTGCGCGCCGGTGAGGTGCTGCTGGCAACATTGTGTGCATACCAGGCGCGACCATTGGGCAGCGCGGCCATGCCATCGGTGCTGCGCGCGGCGGCCATGTATTCGGTGGCGATGAAACCGCGCAGGGAACGATAGGCCGGCATGATCCGGTTCTCGATCATGCGCTTGTACTCGGCGCTGAGCCTGGCCTTGTCCTCGGCGGAAAAGTCCTCGGGCATGTTGCGGATCGGGCCCCAGAACAGGCTTTCCTCGGCGGTGGGTTTGATCACCGCGTCCAGCTGCGGCAGCACTTTTTCCATCAATGCACGTGGCTGCACCACCCCGGCGGCCTTGCCTTCGCGCATGTTGGCGATGGCCTGGTCGAACAGCGCCGGGATGCCGAGTGAGCGCTTGGACCAGTTCTCATAGTCCTTGACCGTGCGGAACGGTTGCGCGCCCGCACCCGAGCCCAGCACCGCGATGATGCTGGACAGGTTGTAGTACTGGTTGATCGGCAGCATCCAGGTCGGGTATTGCTCGCCGGCCAGCGAGACCTGCGCGTCGCGCACGAAGATCTCATAGCTCAGCAGGTCCTGGCCCTGCAGGCCGCTGGGGCCGACGGCCTGGACCTTGCCCAGCCACTCGACCATGAAGTCGTGCGATTGCTGGCGTGAGGCGGCGGACAGGAAGTTGGGCAGCTGGTCGTTGTAGCGCGGGTCGCCCTGGAAGGTGGCCTGTAGCGGGTTGAGCCGCATCGAGGCATCCCAGTATTCGTCGTAGATGCGGTTGAGCTTGGCGGCGTTGTCCTGCTTGATCGGCAGCGGCACCGCCGCCGGGCGGCGCGGGGCCGGGCGCGGCGTGGTGCGGGGCTTGGCGGCGCGGCTCTGCGGCGCTGACTGGCGCTGGGTTTTCTTCTTCGCCGCGTCGGCAGGGGCCGCAACGGACAGCGTCATGATCGAGGCAATGGCAAGCGCAAGCAGGCGCAACGGGCTGTAAGGCATCAGGTGTTCCGCAAATACATCGACCCGGGAGCTTGCCCGATATCCGCGGTGACGACCAGCCGTGGCGCGGATGAACACGCGCCGGTGATACAGGTCCGGTTATATCCCATGCCTTGCGGGGCCCGCCGCAAGGCATGGGAGAGGGCTCAACGGTCGGCGGAGCGCGTGAATGGCACGCTGTCCGGGGCGACCGCACCACCGGAAATGATGAAGCTCATGGCCTGGTCCACGGTCCAGTCGGTGGGCGTGAGCAGCTCAACCGGGACGATTTCCAGGTAACCGGAGGTCGGGTTCGGGGTGGTGGGCACATATACCGCAGCCAGTTCGCGGCCGCTGCCCTGTTCCTTGAGGACCCGGGTGACCAGGCCGATCGACTTCATGTCGCGGTGCGGGAAGTCGATCAGCACCACGCGCTGGGTGCTGCCCGGCTTGGTCTGCAGGATGTCGAGCAGCTTCTTGGCACTGTCATAGATGATGCTGGCCAGGGGGATGCGACGGATCACCGCACCGAACCAGCGCAGCAACTGCTGGCCGATGACCCGGCGACTGAGGATGCCGACCAGCAGGATGACCAGCAAAGTGGCCAGCAGGGCAGTGATGTCCTGCATCCATTCAACCTTGATCCAGCCCAGGTAGTCCGGGAACGAGGCGGCAATACGTTCGGACAACGGCACGATCAGCGGGCTGCTGATGCCCGAGAGCAGGACGAACACGAATTTGACGACCACCCAGGTCAACCAGATCGGCAGCAGGGTCAGCAGGCCGGTAAGGAAAAGACGTTGCAGGGAGGGGCGGGGGGCGGGGGAGACGGCTTCGGGCGACATCTGCGAATTGTAGCGGGATGCAGCTGCCGGTTAAGCTGCCGCGGTTCAGCTGCAACGGAACATCGGGAGAACGCTGTGTTGAAGTTGCTGCGATGGTTCGTGATCGCCGCCCTGCTGGTGCTGGTCACGGCGGTGCTGGTGTGGTCGGTGTCGCGGTGGATGCCACTGCCCAAGGCGCAGCAACAGGCGCTGGAGCTGATGGAGCAGCCGGTGCGGTTGCCGGGCGCCAATGCCTTCGAGACGGTCTGGTTGCTCGACTTCGACGACGTGCCGGACGCCGCCGGGGCTGCCTTGATCGCCGAAGACGGGCGGCGGATTGCCGAGGCTGCGCGGACCCCAGCCGGCGATGCCGGTGGCGAGGATGACTGGGAGCCGGCGATAACGCGCGCGGCGCAGGGGCGTTACCCCGAAGTGCCTGACATGGCCGTAGTCTGCAGTTGGCGTGGCGCCGACTGCCTGCCGCAGGTGCGCGCGGCACCACTTGCGTTGGCGCAGGCGCTGCAATCGCAACAGGGCCTGCTGACGCGGATCGCGGCGTTGTCACGCTACGACCGCTATCAAAGCCCTTTCGTTGCCGACGCCCACGCACCGCTGCCACGCTGGGGCCTGCTGCAGCGGTCAAGTGCCGCGCATGCCTTGGCCCATGTGCAGGGGCATAGCGATGCGGCCTTGGCGGGTATCTGCAATGACGCTCGTACCGGCAGGATGTTGATGTCGCGCAGTGATGGATTGGTGCCGACGGTACTGGGGGCCGGCATGGTCCAGGGCAACGTCCGCCTGTTGGCCGAGGTGCTGGCGGAGCTGCCGCTTGATCACGCCTTGCCCGAGGCCTGCAAGGACGTGTTCACGGCAGCGGCGCCGGCCGAGCTGAGCATGTGTACGGCCATGCGGGGTGAGTTCCAGATCGTCAGCAGTGGCGGACCGGATCCACGCCAGCCAATGGCCATGCTGGTATGGGATGCGCGCAAATACCGCGCAGCGATGGCCCAGCGCCTGCAGGGGGCGTGCCTGCCGGCGAGCATGCAGGCATTGGCCGCCGATCAGGCGCAGCGTTGGCCGGTACCGCCGCCGCAGTCGCTGTGGCGGCTGGAATGTGCTGCCAATGCAATGGGGTGCATCCTGGCCGACATCGCGAGTCCGGCCTATGACGGCTACGCGACACGGCTGCAGGACGCCGGCGCCAGCCTGCGTGCGGCGGAGGCGTTGCTGTGGCTCCGGGCGCACCCGCAAGGTCCGACCGCCGAGAGCCTGGCGGCAATGCCGCTGCGCCTGCGCGGGCAACTGCGGCCGCTGCAGCTGGACGCGGATGGCCAGCAATTGCGGGTTGCCTTGTACGGCAAGCCCGGCAGTGATGATTGGCTGGGCCTGCCGTTACCGGCCAGCCGGTTGCCGGACTGAGACGGAAGGAGCAGACGGCCCGGGCAGTCAGCCCGGACTGCGCGCGTCGGGCTTCAGGCGCACATAGACCTGCTTGCGCACCCGCGCGACCACCTCGCCACTGGCATCAAGCACGTCGTTCTGGAACCAGTGCAGGTATTTGTCGCCGTTGGCGGTGGCGGCGCGTACCTCCTCCAGGGTGGCGTCGTCGAGCCGGAACTCGGTCCAGACCACGCCGCGGCCCGGCTTGAGGAAGTCGATGCTGCCGGCCTTGTCCCAGACGAAATAGCGGCTGCCCATGTTCTGCAGCAGGCACAGCATCCAGAACGGATCGGTCATGGCAAACAGGCTGCCGCCGAAATGGGTGCGCACGTAGTTCACGTTCCACGGCCGCTGCCGCAGTTCGACCCGCACGTAGCGGTAGTCGGCGCTGATGTCGGTCACGTGGATGCCGGCGAACAGGAAGGGCGGCCACAGGTTGATGCCGCGGCGGAACAGGCTGGCTTTCATTGTGCGTGCAGACGGACGGGGAACCGGAGTCTAGCATTCGCATGCGTATGGAAGACTCAGTTCGGCCAGGGCGGAGCGATCCGGTAGCCATCGCGGCCGGCCTGCTTGGCCTGGTAGAGGGCGGCATCGGCGGCCTCGAACAGGCGCGCGGGGCCGTCATCCGGACCGGGTAGCACGGTACATACGCCGATGGTGACGGTGGTCCCGGTCTTGCTGTGGTGGGCCTTGTCGACCGGGATGCTGAGCTGGCGCACCTGGTTGATCAGGGTCTGCACCCGTTGCTCGGCACCGGCAGGAGGCGTATCGGGCAGGATCATGGCGAACTCGTCGCCGCCAAAGCGTGCGGCCAGGTCCCGCGGTCGCCGCGCCATGTCCTCGATGGTGCGGCCCAGATAACGCAGCAGGCGATCACCGACGTAGTGCCCGTGGCTGTCATTGCAACGTTTGAAGTGATCCACGTCGATCAGCAGCAAGGTCAGCGGCCGGCCACTGCGGCGCGCGGCATCGGTTTCGCGGCGCAGCGTTTCCTCGAAGCGCATGCGGTTGGCCAGGCCGGTGAGCGGGTCACGGTTGGCCTGGTGGCGCCAGTAGCGCATCTGCCACAGCGTCCAGAACAACAGCATGCCAATGAGGCCGAAGCTCGCCGCTATCGGGGCAAACCACAGGCTGTTGGCATGCAGCAGAGCCAGGCTGAGCAACAGCGGGGCCGGAATGGCAACCGCGCCGAGCAGCCAGCGTTGGCGGATGCGGGAGGTGATGCCCAGCGCACCCAGTATCACCAGCGCCACGGTGATCGTGGTCTGCAGGAGCGGCGGCAGGGGGCGAATGGCATTGCCGGCCAACAGCATCGCGGCCACGTTGGCCTGGTACTCGCTCCCGCTCATCCAGTTGTCGCGCGAGGTCGGGGTGAGCAGACGCGGGGCGATGCCGCTGGCGGTCATGCCGACGATGACCAAACGGTCCTTCAACAGGTCAGGGGATATGCGGCCTTCCAACACATCGATGTAGGACATCTGCGGAAAGCTGCCGGGCGGTCCGGCATAGCGCAGCCTTACATAGTGGTCGCGATGCCATTGATACGGGGAGCTGGCGCGCGGGCTGTCATCGACCATGCCAGGCAGTGGATCGTTGATGCCGGCCAGCGCTGCGCCCAGTGCCGGCCAATGCGGTGATCCGATGCCGGCCCTGAGATAAGCCCCGCGCGCGACCCCATCGCCATCGACTTCGATGTCGGTATGCGCCAGCGCGGCGGCTGCCTTGGCGATGGCCGGCACCGGCAGCAGTTCCTCGGGAACGGCCTCGTCGCTGGCCGGTGCGGCCAACACCGGTAGCACCACCCGGCCATTGCGGGCGATGGCCGCGGCCAAGGCAGCGTCCTGGCCGGGGTCCTTGCGGTCGGCTTCAGGCAGCATCAGGTCCAGCGCGACGCGCGCCACGCCGGCCTGATGCAGGCGATCCAGCAGCGCCGCGTGCGTGCTGCGTGGCCAGGGCCATTGCCCCAGCTGCTGCAGGCTGCGGTCATCGATGGCGATGATCGCCAGCCGCGGATCGGGCGGGTAGCCCCAGTCACCGACCAGCAGGTCATAGCTGGCTACGTCCTGCTGCCAGAACACCCGTGCATGGCTGAGCCATCCGACCAGCAGGGCGCAGCCGAGCACGAACAGCAGGCGGACCCGCCAGCGTGGACGCAGTGGCCTCATAAGGCGAGCAGCAGCAAGACACCTGCGCCGACCCCATAGCAGAGCCGGCAGCGCAGCTGGATCTGCTGTGGCGCCGAGAACGCGCCGGCATAGCCATCCTCCTCGATGGCCTGCACACGGACGTGCAGGGTGCCGCCGCGCCAAGGCTGCTTGAATGCGACTTCCGGTGTATCCACGTGCTCATCCAGCAGCAGTCGGGAGAAGTCTGCCTTGCGCGAGACCTGTACGCGATAGCGTTCGGCGGCAGCGTCGGCTGGCCAGCGCAGGGTAAGCCGGCCCTTGCTGTCCTTTGCCGAATCCAGTGGCGTGGTCGCGGGCGCATCGCTGAGCTGCAGCGGCAGCGCCTGGCCATAGCGGCCCGGCGCGCTGTCACCGTCGATCGAGGCCAGCCGCCAGAAATAGCTGCCAGCCGGTAAGGGGCTGCCAATGCGCAGGTGCTGGGTGCTGGTCTGCTGTTCGAGCAGGGGGTTGCGGAAGTCGGCGTTGTCGGCGATCTGCAGGACGGTGCCGGTGGCGCCGGCAACCTTGGCCCATTGGAAGCGTGGCTGCAGCTGATGCACGGTCTGCCCGTGCAACGGGGCAATCGTCAATGGCGCAGGCAGGCCGTCGGGCACGGAAAAATCGCGTGCGGCGTCCAGCCCTTCAACCTCGTCGGCGTCGATCGCCCTTACCAGCAGGCGCAGCTGACCCGGAGGCAGGTTGTCGATCCGGATCTGCGGCGTGCTCACTTCGCGGGCGAACAGCAGAATGTCCGGTGTTGCCGCGGGTACGACTTCCACCCGGTAGCCTCGCGCCGCATCCATTGGCTGCCAGGCCGCCAGCAACGGCAGGGACTGCAGGCGCAGTTGTGCCTCCATCAGCTGCGGCGGTGGCAGCAGCGGGCGTGCCGCTGCGGGCGCTGTGCCGGGTGCCGGGATCAGCGTCGCATGGCCGGCGTTGATCAGTCGCTTGCCGGCGCGGTTGCCCACCTGGACACGGCCTTCGACGACTTCGGTGGTCGCTGCACTGTCTTCGCCACCGGCATTCACCCGGAACAAGGTGCCGCGCACGCTGCTGGTCGCGGTGGGGGCAGTGATGATGTAACGCGATGCCGGCCCGCGCGCCGGTGTCACCTGGTTGCTGCTGCGCCCGCGCTGCAGCCGCATGCGGGTGTCGACCATGCCGGTGGCACCGTAGCTGCTGAGCTGGTCCAGCTGCAGCAGCGAGTTCTCGCGCAGTTGCAGGCGTGAATCGTCGGCAAAGCTGAGGGTGACGCTGGCATCGTCTCCGGTCTGCAGCTGGCTGCCGATAGGCAAGAGCATGTCGGCCTGCAAGGGGCGGGTGCCGTTGACCGGGTCGCTGACCTGGACCGGGCCGCGCAATGCAACTACCCGTGCCGGAGCCGGTTGCACGCGCAACCAGGCGATGGGGAAACGCAGGGTCAGGCCGGGCGCGAGCCGGTAAGGGTCGCTGATCCGGTTATGCGCCTGCAGTTGCTGCCATGGCACATTGGCTTTCAGGTAACGCGCACCCAGGTCTCACAAGGTGTCGCCGGGGCGGGCGCGATAGGTCCAATCCTGGGCACTGGCAAATGTTGCCCAACACAGCAGCACTGCAGCCACCAGCAGCTGCACAAGGGAGGGGCGAACGTCGATGTTTCTCACGGCCACTTGGGCTCCAAAAACGCGTGTCCGTTACGCTGGCATCGTGCTGATTGCGGCTTCATCGTTTGGTGATCCGGGCTGCCGTGGCAAGGGCCACGGCGCGATCATCCACGATGGGCTGTCAATTTTCGTGCAATTGACACGCGAATTGAACTGTCTGGCGTTAAGTTAAAACAGTAGCGAAGACATCTTGCGGCGGTAGCGGCCCACCAGGTCCTCGTCTTCGATGACGCGGAACGCATCGATCAGTGCCTTCTTCGGCAGGCTGTCGCGGAAGCTGCGGTCGATGCGCAGCATCTCGATGAACTGTTCCAACGCGGCTTCGTCGGCACCGGCGAGCAGATGATGGATGCCGAGCAGGTAGCGTGCTTCCAGATCATTGCCGTCGGCCTGCAGGCGGGCCGCCAGCGCCTCGCTGGCAGGTGCGTCCTGCAGGGCGGCGGCGAAATCCAGACGGGCGCGTGCGCGGATGGCACGGTCGTCAGTCGCGAGGTTGGCCGGCAGGCCGTCAAGCAGTGCACCGGCTTCACTGGTGGCGCCGGTCTTGAGCAGGGCCAAGGCAAGGTCCAGCTTGAGCTCGGCCTTGTCCGGCTCGGCAGCGATGGCCTCGCGCAAGGCGGCAACTTCGGCGGCCGGGTCCAACGGCAAGGCCTGGGCTTCGTCCTCGATGGCAGCATCCGCCTCGGCAGGGCTGACGCCGTGCTGGGTCAGGAATTCGCGGAGCTGACCCTCAGGCATCGCGCCGGGGAAGCCATCAACGATCTGCCCGTCCTTGATCAGGAAGACAGTGGGTACGGAGCGGATCTGGAAGGCCGCAGCGATCTGCTGCTCCTTGTCCACATCGACCTTGGCCAGTTCGAAGGCACCGTTGTACTCGCCCGCCAGCTTCTCCAGGATCGGGCCCAGGCTCTTGCACGGCCCGCACCAGGTCGCCCAGAAATCGACCAACACCGGGGTCTGCATGGATTTCTGCAGGACTTCGGCTTCGAAGGTTTCGGTGGTGGCCTCGAATACGTGGGGAAGATCGCTCATGGCTGGCTACGTTGCTGTCAGGAACTTCCTTTATGGCGACGGCCGGGCGGGTTCTCAAGTTCTGTGGGGGCTGGCAGGGCAAATAGCAGGCGCGGGCGGCAGGGCGTCAGGTACTGGGTTTCACCGACAGTGCCCGTAGTGCCGAGCCATGCCCGGCAGGGGTTTTCCCGGGCAATCCCTTGCGGCGCACAGCTCCGCACTTTGCGTTGCTCCCTCTCTTTCGCGCAGCGAAGGGGAGGGTTGGGGAGGGGTATGCTCTTCGCGGGCTGATGCCGTGGTGGCTGCGCAGCTTATGGCCCGAGGCCCGCCTGCACTGCTCCTGCGGGTGATCCGGGGCTGATGCGTTGCTGGGCAAGCCCTTGCCGAGCATGGCTCGGCACTACAAAAACGCCGCCTTTCCCGAAGGAAGGCGGCGTTCGCGTTTTTGCGCTGAAGCCAGGACCTCAGGGGTTGCTGGCTGGTTCCTGGGGCGTGTGGATCACCGGGGTGGCCGCAGTCACCGGGGCAACGGCGGGCGTGGCTGGCAGGGTCAACTCAGGATTGACCTGCTGCGCCTGCAAGGCCTTGATCTGCTGGTTCAGGGCTTCCAACTGGGTATTGGTGGCGCGCAGGTCCGAGCTCAATGCCACCGCCTGTTGCTTGCGCTCCTGCAAGGCGTTGCTGACCTGCAGCGACTGCTGGCGCTGTTGTTCCACTTCCTGCTGCAACCCGCGCAGGCGGCGCTCGTTCATGGCCACCAGCTTCTCACTGTAGGCCTTGCCGGCCTGCAGGCGGATGGTGTCCAGATAGACCTGCGCCAATTGCTTGGTCTGGTCGGCGAAGGTGAGGTAAAGCGTTTCGGCGTTTTCCACCGATTCGGTGCGGATCACCCGCCAGAACTCCTTCTCGTGGAACAGCGCGACGTAGTAGTTCAGGGAGTCTGCATGGAACAGCAGGCTGGCACCGTAATTGCCGTTATAGGTGGTGCGCAGCTCGGTAAGCTCCTGGTTGCCCATCAGCCGTTTCAGCTCGGCGACGGTATTGCCGACCGCGCTGTCCTCGCTGTTGGCGGGGGCAGCCGGTACCTCGGCCTCACCACGTTGCCAACGCCCGGCCATCGCGGCAGGTGCCGCCAGCAGGCCGACTACAAGCAGCAGTGCACACGCAAGCCGGCTCGGAAGCATCTCGATCCTTGTCATAAGTCCTCGTAACTCCTCCGAACTGCGATGGCTATCGCAATTCATGAATGCACACTGTACGCGGCTGAGCATAGCATGCGCTCCGGCGCTGGAAAGCCCCGTGGCGTGGGCGTCTGCACGGTTTCGGAAGGAACTCATTCGACCAGTTGGCTGCGGCCGCACTGGATGGATTGCATATGTACGTCGGTGCGACCCAGCTGCAGGCCAAGCACTTCCGAAAGCACGTCCCTGAGCAGCTTGCCAACCCCGTCCAGCAAGGGGCGCAGGAAGCCATCAACCACGGGCTTGAGCAACAGGCACAGCCCACTGCTGCAACTGCCCGTACCCGTGGTCGGGTTGTAGCCGCCGGCACCACTGAGTCCGCCGGGCTTGGTCTGCAGGTATTTGACCAAGGCATCGCGCACGCAGTCGTTGTAACGCAGCAGTCCGTTGATCAGGCCATCGCAGGCGGTCAGGCCCAAGGCATCCAGCAGGCCTCCGACCAGACTGATGTCGCTGATCCCGGTCTCGCGCTTGAAACCCTCCCAGACGCTACCCGGTACCTTGGCGGGCATGCAGACCAGCACGACGTATTTGCAACCGGGGATATCGGTGGTCCAGTCGCCGAGTGCCGGCAGGTTGACCTGGCTGGCCGCGTTCTGCTGGCCGTTCTGCAAGGCCTGCACGACCTTGGCGGGATTGTAGAGGCCGTTGACCTTGGTGGCCTCCAGATACTGGGTGGCCAACTGCTTGGCGACGTCATTGTTGTCGCCTTGCGAGGCGAACAATGCGCCCAGGGTGTCCAGCAGCTCCTTGAGCAGATCGTCGACCAGCTTGCCTATCTTCAGGTCATTGGGCTTGACCGTGCCGGTCTCACCGGCGCTCAGTCGCAACGACTCACGTTGCGACAAGGCTTCCAGCGTGACCTTCTTGTTGAGTACGTCGCGGCCGAGCAGGCTGACCAGGGTCTCACTGCCCAGGCCGGTTCGGCACAACTCGCGGGTGGAGTCCCAGGGAGTGGTTGCCTTGCCGATGCACACATTGGCGATGGCGCTGGTGACATCGATGGTGGCTGTTGCCGGTTGGCTGGCGCAATCGATGGCGGTGAGCCGGCCGAAACCGTCGATCACATCGATATAGGTGGGCAAGCGGATGCGTGTGCCCAGCCAGGTCAGGATCGGACCCAGCGCGGGGATCCGCTCGGAGTCGATATCCAGAAACAGCCGGACCTGGCTGTTATAGGCGGTGGTGCCAACCGGGCCGATGCCGATCGAGGCCGGTTCGACGATGCTGGCCTTGGCGCTGAGGCCCAGCAGATCCAGCTGCGGCACCGCGACAGCGTGCTTCGCATTGGCAATGGAGATGCTGGTGCCCAGTAGATCCAGCGCATTGAGGTCCACATCCAGTGCGCCATTGGCGGCGTCGCTGCCGCCGGCTATCTGCGCGAACAGACCGCTGCTGGTGGCGTTGGAGCCCAGTTGCAGCAGCAGGCCGCTGATGCCCTTGTCGAGCAGTTTCTGCTGCAGCAGGCGCAGATCAACCGCGGCCAGTCCCTGTTGGCTGGCCAGGTTGGCCATCACCTCCAGCAGCCTGCCCACCGACACTTTGTTGGCCGCCAGCAGAGTGTTCAATTCACCGACATTGAGGTCCGTGGCGACCGGGATGCCCAATGCCTGCAGCAATCCGCGCGGGGTGATATTGACGTTGGCCAGGCCCTGGTAACTGGCGATCTGGGTCTGGGTAAGGTCGACCCCGACCAGGCGCAGTATTCCCTGCAAGGGTGCATTGCTGTTGGTGTTGAGCAGGCGCGAACCAACGCTGAAGGCCGCTTGCGGTGAAATGCGCTTGGCCACAGCAGTGGCATTGACGCGGGGCAGTGAAGTGAACTGCCCCAGCAGCGGTATCGCCTGCCGCGAGGCGGTGACCTGCACGGCGTTCAAGGGACGGCTGCTGGCGACCGCTACAAAGCGCGCGCCGGGCGCCAACTCGGCCCCCCAATAGCCGCAGTTGATCGCCAGCTGGCCGGAGAACTGGTTGTCGGTCACCGCGTTGCTGCGCGCTGCCAGGTTGTCCTTGTAATCGGTAGTGCACAGCTCAAGCCGCTGCGCGCCCGCCAGTGCTGCCAGGTCGGCGGTCTTCTGTACATCGCGTTTGCTCCAGTACAGATAGCCGACCTCGACCAGCCCGAGGATCACCACCAGGCCGAGCAGCAACAACATCATCGGCAGGCCGGCGCCCCCACGCTGCCGCGCGCTGTGGCGGGGATCGCTTGGCGCGCGTGCGGGCGGGGGCGAAGACAGGCGCGGGCTGTACATGGTTGGCCTCAGCGGCTACTGCCGCCTTGCTTGGGATCGGGGAGTGCGGCTTCGAAGTACTCGGGGATGGGATGGCTGAAACTGTCGAGATAACGCTGGTAGCTGCGGCTGGCGGCTTCACCAAGCATCGGCAGGGCATTGCCGGGACGACCGCTGTCGGCCTGCAGCTGCAGCAGGCTGCGGGTGGTGTCACCTACCTGCGAACGGGGCAGGTAGGTGCGTTGGCGCGTGGCGGCGGCGCGGCTGTCCGCGACGGTGTCCGGTGCGTCCGTTGCAGTAGCGGGGGTGGTGGCCGGATCTGGATCCGCCATGCGTTCGATCAACGGCGCATGCTGTGCCTGCGCCGATGCGCAGATGCCGAGCATGCCCAGCAGCCATGCGCAGGGGAGGCGAACAGTTCGGTTCATGGCGTTGCCTCCTGCAAAGTGGCCGTCGTGGGGTTGAAGCGATCGAGCATCGAGCCCGGCGGACGGGGCCGCTGCGTGCTGCTGCCAGGTGGTTGCACGGCCAGGGCAGTGGTGTTGTTGACTGCGTTGGCATTGCTGGCGGCGGCTGCCTGTCTCAAGGTTTGTGCCAGGCGGTAGATTTCGCTTCGTGCCGACTGCGGCAGGTCGGCGCGCTGGATCATGCTCTCGGCCGTCGCATGCTGCCCTGACAGCATTGCCCACAGGGCTAGGTTGGAGATGGCGCGGATGTTTTCCGGTGCGAGCTCCGCCGCTTTTGCCAGCGGTGCACGCGCCTGTTCGAATTGGCCAGCCTGCAGCAGCGCGAAGCCAAGATCGCCCAGGTAGGCGATGTTGAGTGGATCGGCACGCACGGCGCTTTCCAGTGCAAGGCGCGCGCCATCGTGGTCACGCGCGTCGGCCGCGATCAGGCCAAGCCCATGCCAGGCCGGCGCGGCCTGGGCGCCTTTGGTCAGGCCACGATAGATGTTGCCGGCCGTGCTGCGATCGCCGGTTTCGCGCAGTGCGTTGGCCTGCAGGATGCGCAGTTCCGGACTGTCGCCGAAGCGTTGCCGGAAGGCATCGATATGCGCCAGCGAGGCGTAGTAGGCGCCTTGCTGTTGCATCTGCCTGAGCAGTCCCAGATACATGCCGCGGTCATCCTGGGGGGCCTCCACCAGGGCCGGTTCCACGGGAGCTTGCCGGTAGGCGGCATGCTTGCCACCGCAGCCGGCCAGCAGCGCAGGAAACAGCACAATCAGCAGCACCGTCTTGGCTTTCGACGCACCGATCTTCATCACATCCCCTTGATCGCGGCGGCCAGCGAGATGATCGCCGGCCCGGCCAGTACCAACATCAACGCCGGCAGCAAGGTGACCATCATCACCACGGTCATCTTCACCGAAAGCTTGCCGACCTTCTCCTTCATCTTCATGCGGCGCTGCTCGCGCAGGCGCATGCCGAACTGCTTGAGCGGTTCCTGCACCGCGCCGCCATGCTGGTGCACCTGCAATATCATCTGTATCAGGCTGCGCAGGTCGTCGTTGTCGAACGACTCGGACAGGCGCCGCAGCGATTGCGCGCGACTGCGGCCGCGGCTGTACCCGGCATTGGCCAGCTGCAGTTCGCGGCCCAGCACGGGGATGGCGATATGCAGTTTCTCGGCGACCATCTGCAGGCTCTGGTCGATGCTGAAGCCCACGCCCTGCAGCAGCCGCAGCAGGTCGATCAGCAAGGGCAGTTCTTCATCCACTTTCCTGCGCAGGCGCGCAGCCCAGCTGCGCAGCAGCAGTTTCGGCAACAGGATGCCCAGGGCAAAGCCGACCAGCAGGACGATCAGGGTATCGCCGCCGTGCGGCTGCAGCACCAGCACGGCGATGAAGGGCATCAGCACGGCCAGCAACAGTCGGGTGGCGAGAAAGGCGGCAGTGCCGGTGTTGTGGTTCCAGCCCACCTGTTCCAGCAGCAGTCTGTCCTCCGGCGCCAACAAGGCTTTCTGCAAGCGGCTGCCATCGAAGTGCTGGCCAATGGCGGCAAGATCGGCCAGACGCTGCCGCCACCAGCCGATCTTCGGCGCATTGTGCGGTTCCACATGCTGGGCAGTGTCCAGCGCGCTCTGCAAGGCCGCACCGGCCTGCTGGCTGCGCCGCCCGCGATAGAGCAGGCCGGCCGCCGCCAATACCAGGGCCAGCACGACCAGCATCATGGCGATGGTCAACAGCAGATTCATGCTGCGCTCCTGCGAAGGGAGGAGGACGTGCGCGCCGTCATAGCGATTTGGCCAGCCGGTACAGCAGGAAACCGCCAAACAGCTCCAGCAGCACTGCGATCAGCAGGATCTTCTTGCCGAGTGGCTCATGGAACATGGGCTGGAAGAAATCCGGGCTCATCAGCGCCATCGACAGTGCTGCGCCCACCGGTAGCAGGGCCAATACCCAGGCCGACATCCGGGTCTCGGAGGTTGTGGCCTGCAGTTCGCGCTGGACTTCCTCCAGGTCGCGCATGAAATCACTCATGCGTTGCAGTATCTGGTCGCTGCGGCCACCGATGCGGATGCTGGTACCGAGGATCACTGCCAGCATTTCCAGCGGACGCAGCCGATAGGCCTGCGCGGCGTGCTGCAGGGCGCGGTCCAGGTCCATGCCCGCGCGGGTATAGGTCAGCGCGTTGTCGAGGATGGGGCGCAACGGTGGATCGACGTTCTGGGTAGCGCTCTGGAATGCCATCGACAGGCTGTTGCCGATGCCGGCCATGCGCACCATGTTCTCCAGGAAGTCCGGCATCTGCGCGACCAGCCGTTGCTGGATCTTGTCGATGCGCCGGTACAGCCATAGCGCCACGCCCAGCAGGTAGAGCGCCAGCACAAAGACCCCGAACCAGGCACTGCCCAGGCGCAGGCCGGCCGCGATGGGAAGGCCGATGGCGGGCAAGGCGAGCATCAACAGCGTGCGCGGTGTGTCCGTCAGGCCGGCACGACGCAGCAGCTCGGCCCAGCGCTTGCCGGCGGGGCGGGTGTTGCGCGCTTCTTCGGCCGCACGCTGTGGGCCGGGCTGCGACAGCCGGGTGTCGGCGTGGCTGGCGGCGGCGCGCTGCTGCACGCGGGTGGCAAGCCCCCACCACAGGCCCATGGCGACCGCCACCAGCCCAAGCGCGACACTCCCCAGCAGCAGCGGCACCATCATGAAGAGAAGCTCCCCATGTTGGCCTCGCGCAGCTCCTGCCGGAACGGCTCGAGCTTGTAGCAGTGCGGATGGAAGCCCAGCCCTGTCCAACGATCACGTTCGCGGTTGTCCTGGTCAACCCATGCCTCGTGCTTGAACAGCTCCTGGCTGGTGATGACGTTGTCGCTGACGCCGGTGATCTCGGTGATGGAAACGATCACCCGGCGGCCACTGCCCAGTCGCGAAATCTGCACGATGAAATCGATGGCGCTGGCGATCTGCCGGCGCAGGCTGTCCTCGCTGCCCTGGAATCCGGCAAAGCCGGCCAGCATTTCCAGCCGGTACAGGCAGTCGCGCGCGTTGTTGGCGTGCACGGTAGCCATCGAGCCGTCGTGACCGGTGTTCATTGCCTGCAGCATTTCCAGCACTTCGGCGCCACGGACCTCGCCAACCACGATGCGGTCCGGACGCATGCGCAGGCTGTTGCGCACCAGGTCGCGGATGCTGACCGCGCCGCTGCCATCAAAGCCGCCCATGCGTGACTCCAGGCGCACGACATGCGGGTGGTTCAGGGCGAGCTCGGCGGTGTCCTCCACGGTGACGACCCGCTCGTTGTGCGGGATGAAGGTTGCCAGTGCATTGAGCAGTGATGTCTTGCCGGAGCTGGTACCGCCGGAGATCAGGATGTTGCAGCGCCCTCGCACCATCGCGTTGAGCAATGCATACATGGGTTTGTCGAACGCGCCACGGCCGAGCAGTTCGTCCGGGGTGAACGGGTCCTTGCGGAACTTGCGTATCGATACCATCGGCCCGTCGACGGCCAACGGCGAGATGATGGCGTTGAGGCGGCCGCCATTGGGCAGGCGCGCGTCGACCATCGGGTTGGAGTCGTCCAGGCGCCGGCCGAGCGGGGCGATGATGCGGCGCAGGATGCGCAGCAGGTGGCGGTCATCGCTGAAGCGCTGGGTCGAACGACGCAGCATGCCGCCGGCAGAGACATGCACGTCCTTGTAGCCGTTGATCAGGATGTCCTCGATCTCCGGATCATGCAGCAGGTCATCGAGCGGCCCGAAGCCGGTCAGCTCCTTGTGCAGAGCGCTGGCAACGGCTTCCATTTCCTGTGCGTTGACGGGGATCTTCCATTCCTTGACGAAGGCGGCGGTCTGCGTGCGCACGTACTTGCCGATGGTTTCTGGTGACCAGGAATCGATATCGACGCGCTGGTCCTCGACATGGTTGAGCAGGTACTCATGGGCGGCGGACAGCACGCTCTGGAACTGTTCGGTCTGCTCGAACGGCACGCTCGGTGCCGCTTCCACCGAGAGTGCCGCGGCGGCGATGCGGGGGGACAAGGGGGTGACTTTGTCTTCCATTGTTATCTACCCAGCAGATTGGCGAGACGCGCCAGCGGTGAGGCCGGTGCGGTGGTCGGAGACGGGGCGAGACGACGCCGGTCCAGCCGCTGCAGCAGTGGCTGCAGGGCCTTGAGATAGGGATCGCGCGGGGCCGCATCTGTCAGCAGCCGGCCCAGTCCTGCGTTGGAGCGCAGCACCCGCGAGCGGTCCGGGAGCGTGGCCAGCAGCGGCAGGTTGAAGCGCTGCGCGATCTGGGTATCGGCCAGGCCGCCGTTGGGATCGAAGCGGTTGACGATCAGTTGCAGGCGTTCGTCGCGCAGGCCACGGCTTTCCAGCTCGCGCATGGTCTGGTCGAGGGAGACCAGTGAACCGATGGCCTGGTCGGTGACCAGCCAGACCTCGGAGGCGCTTTTGAGCAGTGTGGTGGGTAGCAGCTGTACCGGCAGGCCGCCAACATCGCACAGGCTCAGCGGGAAAACGCTGCGCAGGCGGTCCAGCAACGTGATCGGCTCGTGCTTCTTCAGCAAGCTGCCGCTGGCGATGCCGAGCAGCGCCATGCCGCTGGGGTGATGTGCAAAGGCCGTGCCGGCGAAGGTGCGATCCATTCGTTCGACGTTGCGCAGTGCTTCCTCATAGCTGAAGTGGCTTTCCATGCCCAGGTACAGCGCGGCATCGGCAGCGGGTTGGCCCAGGTCGATCAGCAGCAGCCAACCCTGCAGGCCGGCAGCATCGGGCGACACCGGGTTCTGTTCGGCCAGACTCACTCCCAGATGGGTTGCCAGGGTGCTGGTGCCCACGCCGGGGCGCACGCCCAACAACACGATCAGGCGGCCGTCCGGGCGCAGTTCCGGCGTGGTTGCCACGCGCGCGGGGGTGGGGACGGCTGCGACGCGTTCAAATACCTCCAGCATCTGCGCGGTGCTGTTGTCGATGTCGATGAAGTCGCAGACGCCGGCGCGCATCGCCGCCAGCAGGTGTGCAGCCTGTTCCGGACCGGTAGTGCCCAGGCCGATCAGCGCCGGGCAAGCAGGCAATGCATGCAGCTGCCGGGCCAGATCGGTGGAATAGGCAGCGTTGCCACCGCAGTAGTCGAGCAGCACGAACGCCGACGCCGCCGCGGCCTCCAGCAGTTGCCGCGGCGCGGTTTCGCGACTGTCGACCCAGCGCAGGTTGGCCTGCCCCGCCAGTGCCGCCCCCAGCCGCGCCATGTGGCGGTTATCCGGTGCGTACAGCAGCAGATTCAGCTCAGCATGGCGTTGGGTCTGGGGCAATGGCATCACCGGGGGCATGGGAATACGTCAGCGTGAGAAACCGGGGAGTTGGTCGGGGCTGGCCGGATGCAGCAGCCATGCGCCCCAGACCGGAAGGCGCGGCTGTGCTTCGCGTTGGCCGGGCAGGGGAATGTCGGTGCCACGCGCCAGCGGCTTGACCAGGCGCGGTGTGACGACGATTACCAGTTCCTTGTCTTCGCGCTTGTAGCTGAGATTGCGGAAGAACGAGCCAAGCACCGGAATGTCGCCCAGCAGCGGGATCTTGTTGACGTTGGAAGACAGTTGGCTGCTGACCAGTCCGCCGATGACGAAGCTCTCGCCATCGCCCAATTCCACCGTGGTGTCGGCACGGCGGGTGGAGATGGCCGGGATCTGGGTGCCATCCAGGGTGATGCCGCGGGTGTAATCCAGGTCACTGGCTTCCGGCGCCACCTTCAATGCGATGCGGTCGGCGGACAGCACCGTAGGGGTAACGGTCAAACCAATGCCAAACGGCTTGAAGCTGACGGTGGTGGTGCCCAGTCCCTGCGGTTCCAGGATGGGCAGCTCGCCACCGGCCAGAAAGCTCGCGCTCTGCCCGGACAACGCCACCAGGGTCGGCTCGGCCAGTACCCGCGCCATGCCGTTGGCCTGCAGCAGGTCGATATTGGCCTCCCAGGCACCGGGGACGGATTTGGCGATCAACTTGAAGGCCGACGAAAGCGCACCACCGTCGCCGCCGCTGCTGGGAGAGGTCATGCCGTAGCTGAAGCCGCCGTTGATGTTCTTGAAGTTGATGCCAACCTGACGCAACACGCTTTTGTTGAACTCCACCACCTTCACCTCGACCTGCACCACGCCGCTGCTGGCAATGGTCGCGACGTCGCTGATCACCCCCTTTTCGCCAATGGCGGAGGCGGCGGCCTTGCGACGGGCTTCGTGTTCCAGCAGGGAGCTTGCGCTGCCCGACAGCAGGGCCTGGCCATCCTGCACGGTGAGCAGGTTGCCGTTGTCAGTCAGCAGGCCGCCTTGCACCGCGTTGCGCACTTCAACGCGGATACGCGATGGCGCAGCCTGCTTCTGCAGCCACAGCAGCAAGGTGGTGCTGCCTGCGGACTTGCCAACCAGCAACGCTTCGCTGTTGCGGCCGATACGGGTGATATCGGCGATCGAAGGATCGGCGATGGCGATGCGCTCCACGCCCGCCGGCAGGGTCCAGGGACGCTGTTCGTTGAGTTCGAGAACGACGCTGCTGCTGGTCTGCGCCTGGGCGAGCGGCATCAGCGGCGGCAGGCTGCCGCTCGCCGCAACAAGTGCCAGGGCGAGCAGGACCGATGCAGTGCGGGAAGAGCGCTGGTGCAAGATTGTGCCCCCGGTCATGGCGAAGACAGACGGTTGGATGGGGTCGTGCCACGGATGATCTCGATACCCTGGCGTGTGGCCGGACGTGGCGAACGCCGCCGTTGCGGTGCCGTGGTGGCGCCATTTGCGCTGGTCGCCGGCGTCGAGCGGCTGCCGTCGCCTGCCAGCGCACTCAGGTCGATGCCGGCATAGGCACGGTTCTCCGGCCGCGCGGCAGCCTCCGCCGCGGCATCGTCCAGATTGCCGCGCAAGGCCAGCACCGGCGGCGGCGCGGCAAAGATGGTTTCGTCGGCCAGGCCCGTGTCGCCGGGGTTGCGCAGCGCCAGGAACAATTTGCCACTGTGTGCGGCCAGCAACAGGCGCCCGGCATCCTGCACCGGGACGGCGAGGATCGCACTGCGTGCCTGTGCGGCATCGGCATTGTTCGCACCGCTGCTGCGGCTGTCGCGGGCGGCGATGGTTTCGGCGCGGCTGCCGGGCTCCGGTGGCAGCTCGCCGACGTCATTGTTCTGTGCGTCGTCGGAGGCCGCCCGTTGGCCTACATCGGCGTTGCCGTAGCCGAGCACCTGCAGGCGCGAGAGCAGCAGCCGCGCCTGGGTATTGGAGCGGCCGCTGGCTGCCGCCGATGGATCCTGCAGGCTCATGAAGACATCGACGTAATCACCGGGCGTGACGCGATTGCTGACCCCGGCAAGCTCGTCGACCGGAACCGCCACCGCGCGTTCGCCTGGCTTGATGCCGATTGCAATGCCCTGCAGCAGGTGCTCGCTGGTGATCATTGCACCGGCAGCGATGTTTCTTGACGGCGTGCGTCCTTCCACTTCGCCGATCACCGTGTAGCCGTTTGCAGGCGGCAATGCCATTTCGGCGATGGTGAGATCACCGGCGGCAATTGGCTGGCCGGCCGGCAGCTCCTTGCCGGCGACCACCATCAGCCGCTTGGGCGGTTGGCGTAGCGTCGCTGTGTCGTGCGCGCTGTCGGCCGCTGCTGGTGCCCGGCGGCCCAATCCAAAGGCAAGCACCATCAGCAGTGCGGCGATGGCCAACAACAGGATTGCAGCTATGCGTATTGCCTTTGGCATCTTGAAGCTCCTCCCCCTTGGAGTCCGCGTTCAGCGGTCGCCTAGATCCAGTTGAACAACGGCGGTACTGCTCAGTGACTTGCCCATGGTCCACCCCATCAACGTGCCAGTGCCGGGCATGAAGGGGTGGGCATCATGGTCGTACGAGGTGGTCACCTTGATGCACTTGACAGTGCTATCGGCGGCACAGGCATAAGGTTGAGATACCGCAATCGGTGCAGCACTGGCCGTGCCACAGCTGGCCGCGGTCCTGGAGTAGTTCAACAACCACTGCATCGAACGTGCGGCTGCCTGGCAGGCATTGTTGCGTCGTTCGGCAGTAGTGCCATAACGCAGTGACGCACGGGCACCTTCTCCGGCAGCCAAGGCCAGTGACTGTTGGGCGGCGAAGATCATCACGCCGGTGAAGGTGATGAACAGCAACGGCAGCACGCCGAACATCATCATCATCGCGAACTCGATGGTCACTACCCCGCGCGTACGCCGGCGGCCTGGTGCTTTCCGCCTAGACATGGGCACCTCCGCTTGCCACGAGTGCAATCATTGCCAACCCCAGATAGGCCGCATAGGGAATACCCTGGCGGCCGCGACGTGCCGAGCGCAGATCCATCCGCCAGTCTGTTACCCGTCCGGAGCCCTGCAGCGACAGCACCATCCGTTGCAGCGGGAGCGGGGCGTAACCGGCGGCCAGCGGCCAGCAGATGGCAACCAGCGCATGCAGGCCGGCCGCCAGGCTGGCGATGATCCATATCGGCAGCAAGGCAGTGCTGCCGAGCAGCAAGCCGATCACCGAGAACAGCTTCACATCGCCTGCGCCCATCCAGCCGACGGCATAGAAGGGCAGCAAGGTGGCCAAGCCGATGACACCGCCGAGCAGGCAGTCGGCCAGCGACGGAGGGCTGCCAAACTGCAGCAGCTGCATCGCCGCCACCCCTGCAAGGACCGCCAGCAGCGTCCGGTTGGACACGCGACGGGCCAGCAGGTCGCTGATCGCGACCTGGGCACCAAGCAGCAGCGCCGTCAGGTAGGTGAGGGTCATGGTGGCCGCCGCAGCTCAGGCTGGCGTGCTACCGGTGCCGCCGCCAACCAGTTCGGTCAGCTTGTCGAGGACGGTCTGGAATACGGTTCTCAGGCCATCGCGTGCGAAGAAGATGATCAGGCCGGCCACCACCGCAGCCAACAGCCCGTACTCCAGTGCAGTGACACCGTCTTCTTCCCGGAAAAACCTGCGCAGCTGTGCGTTCATGATGTTCTCCCTGATGACCCGGTGTCGGTAGTGCACCGACAGATAGCCGGGCGATGGGCATTGCTGCCCGATTGAGGTCATTGGGATACGCGTGACACCGGCAAGAGTGTGCCGACGGTCGCACGGTGTGCCGGATGATGTAGGCGGCTTTCCTACCGTTGCTTCCGTTGTCCCCTGTCGGCATGCCGCGCATGCCCGGAAACATCATTGCAATCGGCCCCGTAGGCGGATGCGCATATTCGGCAAGAATCAATTGTTTTTCATATATGTGATGGACTTGGCGAATCGGCCATGGCGGAGCCGGCGTGAAGATCGTTTTTTTTTGTCAGTATCCAAGCGCAGGACGTATTTGAACGCACCTGCACGTGTGATTCCGTAATGCGGGTTTCAGGCTGTGCGGCAGGGGATTGCAGGTTTTGCTCATTGACCTGCAACGGATGGTCGGGCTTCTGAAGCGCGTCCTGGTCAGGATGCGCAAAGGCGTTCACATGGATGCGGTAGTCGGCGGAAACGGTTTGCGATCATTTGATCTGGCGTCGCTGAGTGGCACGCTTCGGGTGTGCCACGTTGAATTGGTGTTGCTCGACGATCAGCCGCCGACGGCCTCGATCACCTCCTTCGTCCACGACCAGGCCTTGCTCTGCACCTTCGAGATCGGCGCGCGCACGCGCGGCCGTTTCATGTTGCCGCTGGATTGGTGCCTGTTGGGTTGCCTGCAGGCGGTGGATCCGGACAGCAGCTGGTGCCATGGCGTCCCGTTGGTGTCGGGCAATATCGTGTCGGTGATGCCCGAGGGCGTCACCGAATTCGCGCTGGGTGCCGGTAGCCGGGTGACGTTTGTGCTGGTTCCACTCAAGCGTTTCCAGGAGCGCGCGGCCGCACAGCGGCTCGGCAGTCCGCTGGAAGAAGCCGCCGGCGTTCCCTTGTTGAGCAATCGCCCGCATGTGCCGCTGCAAACCTATTACCAGGGCCTGCACGAACGCATACGGCAAGGCGAGGTGGGCAGTGAAGAGATCGATGCCATGCTCGATGCGCACGTCAAGGAAGTGGTCACCAACGGGCCGCCGGAGCGCGCCGGCTGCAATCGCAGCCGCCGTGCGCGGTATCTGATCTTCCGCCGTGCTGAAGACATGATGTACGCCAATCTGCGCCGCCACATCTACATGCATGAGCTGTGCGATGCGGCGGGTGTGAGCGAGCGCGCCCTGCGCTATGCGTTCGAGGAGCTGGTGGGTATTTCGCCGGTGCGCTATCTGTCGATGCTGCGTCTATGCGAAGCCTGCCGCAACCTGTCCAGCGCGGATGCCGGGCGCAAGTCGGTCAAGTCGATCGCACTGAGCTGCGGTCTGTGGGATCTATCGCGCTTCGCCGACAACTACCGCAAGGTATTCGGTGAATTGCCGAGCGAAACCCTGATGCGCGGCACTTACTCGCCCGCCTGAGCTGTGCGTCGGCCAGCTGCGTGACGTCCATCACTCAATAATCGCTGTTGCCGAATACGTGCATGTGCGTGCCGACAACGGGCATCGCTTTGCCAAATCGTCCTATGGATGTGCCGGATGCGCGCAAACCGGCGCGCGTGCAAGCGGTGTACTGGCCTCACGAACCAAGACCCCTCCGCGCCCGGACGGGTCGAACCGGAGGCTCCACATGAACCGCATCTACCGATTGGTCTGGAACCGTGCACTCAATGCATTCGTTGTCGGTTCCGAATTGGCCAGCGTGCAAGGCAAGCGCTCGGGCCCGTCGAAGTTGTCGCCGTCCGTATCCTGGAGCCTGGCGGGCGTGGGCAGCGCCATTGCGCTGGCGATGGCGGGCCCCGCTGCGGCAACCGACGCCAAGCTCGCCGACCTGCAGGACCTGGTCGCCAAGTACAGCGCTACCGATGCCCAGCAGATTGTGGCCACCACCTTGCCAGCGACCAGCGCGGGCGCTGCGCTTGGCACCTCGGTCACGCTGCCGGCGGTATTGCGGGTGGATGCATCGGCTGCGGTCGCGATCAAGCCGCAGGCCGCGTCCGCGCCCGCAGCGATACGCGCCCGGCTTGGCGTGCGCGCCACGTTGCCGCGCGCACATGCACAGGGGGCAGCAGGTGATCCGGCAGCGGCGCTGGCCGTGGTCGGCGACGCCGCCCTTGCGGTGAAGCCGCTGGCGGCAGCGGCCAACGCCACGGTCACGGCGACGGTCGGGCCATTGACTGGAACCGGCGCAGGCTTGCGGGGCATCGCAGCGGTATTGCTGCCGGGCAAGGAGGAAGGCGGAAACCCGCTGCACGGGACGCTGGTTTCGACGACGGGCGCGGTCAAGGAGTTGACCGCCGAGGTGCTGGGTGGCCAGCCGGTGGCGGCAATCCAGACACTGGGTGCACATGCAGGCGCAACGGTGACCCCGCTTGTCGAGCATCTGGGCGGCGGTGTCGGCCATGTGGTCGGCGGGTTGCTGCCAGGTCATGCGCCGGGCGGGAATCCACTGCAGGGGGCGCTGGTTTCGACGGCGGGCGCGGTCAAGGAGCTGACCGGCGAGGTGCTGGGTGGCCAGCCGGTGGCGGCGATCCAGACACTGGGTGCACATGCGGGCGCAACGGTGACGC
>NZ_DAMBKV010000018.1:0-44365 GCF_032066555.1 Stenotrophomonas sp. | reverse complement strand
CTTGTCCAGCATCTGGGTGGCGGTGTCGGTGACGTGGTTGGCGGGCTGCTGCCGGATCATGCGCCGGGCGGGAATCCCCTGCACGGGACGCTGGTTTCGACGGCGGGCGCGGTCAAGGAGCTGACCGGCGAGGTGCTGGGCGGGCAGCCGGTGGCGGCGATCCAGACACTGGGTGCACATGCGGGCGCAACGGTGACGCCGCTTGTCCAGCATCTGGGTGGCGGTGTCGGTGACGTGGTTGGCGGGCTGCTGCCGGGCCATGCGCCGGGCGGGAATCCACTGCAGGGGACGCTGGTTTCGACGGCGGGCGCGGTCAAGGAGCTGACCGGTGAAGTGCTGGGCGGCCAGCCGGTGGCGGCGGTGGAGACGCTCGCATCACATGCAGGTACGACCGTGGGCGCGCTGACCCAGCATCTGGGAGGTAGCGTCGCAGGCGTGGGCGGCGTGTTGGTGCCGGGTGCGGAGCAGGGTGGAAATCCCGTGCGTGAAACTGTGACCGGCACGCTGGGTGCGGTCGACGAGTTGGCTGGCGGTGCTGTCAAGGGAACCGGCTTGGGCGCAGTGGCGAATGGCTTGGTCAATGGCATCGCGCCGGCAGTGAACGGTGTCGGTGGCCTGCTGGGGGCGGTGGTTGGCGGAGTGACCGGTTCCAGTACGCTCGCTGCAGGCATCGTCGGCACGGTTGGCAGCTTGACCGGCGGGCTCAAGGACACCACCGGCGCACTCGCAGAGGGCAACGTAGGCGGCTCCGTGCAGCATCTGCTGGGAACGGTCGACAACACGGCCTCCACCTTGCTGGGTGCCACCGGCAACACGCTGGGCGGCATCACCGGTTCCGGTTCCGGAGTGACAGGCGTGACCGGTGCGCTCAGCGGCGTGATAGGCGGCGTGACCGGGGGATTGTCGAATGTGGTGGGCGGGCTCACCGGCAGCCCGGCCATACCCAGTGCGGTACCTGCAGCGCCTGGCCCGTCGGGATTGATCGTCGGCAACGGAGGGTTGGTAGGCTCGGTCAACCAGCTGGTGGAATCGCCACTGACCTCCTTGCTCGGTGGCAACGGCTACATGCAGAGCGGCAGCCTGAAGGTCAACAACACCAATGTGATGCAGACCTATTCGGAGGTGCAACTGGCGGGCCTGCCGGTGGTCAACCTGACGCCGGTCGGTGATCTGCTGGATGGCCTGGGCGGCCTGACCACCGGCGGCAACTCGCACCTGACGCTGATCGGCGGTGTCACCTCCGACAGCTACATCACCAACATCAACAACGGCGATCCCGGTGGCCTGCTTGGTTTGGTGCTACCTGATGGCGCGCCCGCCTGGGCGTCGAACTGCGTGAACGTGCTGGGTGTCGTCACGGCCAAGTGCTGGGCAGTGCCGGCAGCGCAGGATTATCAGGTGCTGATTGGCGATGGTGCGTTCGCCAACGGCTCCAAGGAAGTAGTCATCGGCAGCAATGCCGAGCACCGGCTGGCAACGCAGACGGCGGACCAGGTGTTCATCGATGCCTCTGGTGGCAAGACTGGCGTACCCACCGCCGACTACGATGCGCGGCTGGGGCATTCGGTCGTGGTCGGTGACAGTGCCAAAGGCACTGCCCATGCGCAGACCCTGCTCGGTGCGGAGGCAACGTCGGACAAGGCCAACAGTGTGGCGCTGGGCTTCAAGTCCAATGCCGCGCGTGGTGGCCAGGACAACTACGCTGCTTTTGGCTTGACCGCCGCGCAGACCTCCATTGGTGAAGTCGCCGTGGGCTCGAGCGGGCGCGAACGGCAGATCACCCATGTTGCCGCCGGCAGCCAGGACACCGATGCGGTGAACGTCAAGCAGCTGCGTGGCGCACTGGACCAGATCGATGATCTGGGGTTGGCGGCGGTGGTCTATGACGAGGACATCAACGGTGTCGTCAATTACAGCAAGGTGACGCTTGGCAGTGGTCAGGCGGTCAGCGGCACGGTGTTGGCCAATCTGGCCGCCGGTGCGGTCGCCGCGGGCAGCATGGAGGCGGTCAACGGTGGGCAGTTGTTCGGCCTGGGCGCTTCGATGGCGACCTATCTGGGCGGCGGCGCGACCTTCAATGGTGGCGTGCTCGGTGCGCCGAGCTACCAGATCAACAGCATCAGCGTGCTGGGCGTGGCTGCGCTGCAGCCCTACGCAAACATCGGCAGTGCTTTCAGCTCCATCAGTGATTCGCTGCTCAACCTGAGCAACCTGTTGCCGCGGAGTGTCCCGGGTGGAAGTGACCCCTTGGCGGTGAAGTACATTGCGGACGGCGCTGGCAATCCGACCAACGCAGTGCGTTTGACCGGCGATGGCAGCGGCGCGGCGGTTGCCTTGGGCAACGTGGCTGCCGGCAGCGTCACCAGTGGCAGCCTGGACGCGATCAATGGCGGTCAGCTGGCCGCCACCAACGACGCAGTGGCTTCCACCATCGGTGGCACCATGCAGTACAACAGCAGCACCGGCCAGTGGAGTGCGGCCAGCTTCAACATCACCTCGATCAACAGCGGCGGCGCCGCTACCCAGCAGACGTTCGGCAATGTCACCGATGCCTTTGCGGCAATGGACAGCTCCATCGTCAACGTCAACAAGCGTATCGACAACATCCAGAACGGCGGTGCGGGCAACGCCTACTTCGCGGTCAACTCGACCAAGGCGGCTGCCTCGGCCACCGGTCAGGACAGCGTGGCCGCCGGCCCGCAGGCCACTGCCAGCGGCAACCAGGCGGTGGCCATAGGCGACGGCGCCAACGCGTCGGCAGCTGGCAGCGTGGCGCTGGGTGCAGGGTCGGTGGCCAATCGCAGCAACACCGTGTCGGTGGGTGCCGCAGGTGCGGAGCGGCAGATCACCAATGTGGGTGACGGCAGCGAAGCGACGGACGCGGTGAACCTGCGCCAGTTGCAGGCCTCGCAGCAGGGCACGGTGCGCTACGACCAGAACACCGATGGCAGTACCAACTACAGCAGCGTGACGATGGGTCGGCCAGGTACCAGCACCGTCATCCACAACGTGGGTACCGGTGTGGCGCCTACCGACGCGGTCAATGTCGCGCAGCTCAACAAGGGCATGGGGGAGGTCATGGACTGGTCGAAGAACTACACCGATCAACGTTTCAATGATGTCAGTCGCGACATGAAGCGCATCGATGACCGGGCGTCTGCCGGCGTCGCTTCGGCGATGGCGATGGCAGGCCTGCCGCAACCTACCGAAGCTGGCCGGCGCATGGCATCGATGGCGGCCAGCACCTTCCACGGTGAGTCGAGCATGGCCGTGGGCGTGTCGGGTGTCAGTGATGGTGGTCGCTGGATCTACAAGCTCAGTGGCTCGGCCAATACCCGCGGCGATGGCGGGGTGACCGTGGGCGCCGGCTTCCAGTGGTAGGCGGCGCCGGCCGCAGGTAGACACTCCTGGCTATGCATCGAGGACGCTATGAACACGAAATGGACCGTACTGGCTTTGCTGGCAACCCTGGCCGCCTGTGGCAAGGGGCAGGTGCGCGAGGAATTTCCGGATCCGGCGCGCGCCTATCCTGCCGGTGGCACCTATGTGAACCTGGACAATCTGCGGCAGTACGCGCCAGGCATGAACAAGCGCCAGATCCAGACGCTGCTGGGCACCCCGCAGTTCAACGAAGGCCTGTGGGGTGTGCGCGAGTGGAACTACGTATTCAATTTCCGGCGCTCGGTTGGGGCCGAGCCGATTCAATGCCAGTTCCAGGTCAGGTTTGATGGCAACGGGGTGGCCATGGGCCAAGCCTGGAAGCCGGACAGTTGTGCCGCGCTGCTGGAACCGGTGCCAGCTCCGGTTGCACCACCGCCACCGGCGCCACCTCCGGCTGTGGCACCCCTGAGGTTGTCGGCAGACGCCTTGTTTGCCTTCGACAGCGCCAATCTGTCTGCTGCCGGCCGGGCGAAACTGGATGAGCTTGTGCAAAGCCTCAGCGTCAGCGCCGCGCAGGCGACCCTGAACATCATCGGTTACACCGACCGCATTGGCAGTGATGCCTACAACATGGAGCTGTCGCAGCGCCGCGCGCAGAGCGTGCGCAATTATCTGGTGCAGCAGGGCATTCCCGCCGCCTCCATCCACGCCGAGGGCCGTGGCAACAGTGCGCCGCTGGTGCAGTGTGATGACGCCGGTGCCGCCTTGCTGGACTGCCTGGCCCCGAATCGCCGGGTCGAGATCGCCGTGAGCGGTGGCTGAGTCGGGACGCCCGGCGCGGGCGAACGATGCCTTTGGTGCCGGTAACCCTCACAATGGCGCTTGGTAGTCGCGGCACCGTTGCTGCGACCAGGGCGTGACAAGGTGGCGGTGTTGGAACGGAACAATGCAATGGCCTGGGCCGGGCCTTTGGCGGCAGTGGTCTTCATTGCGGCAGTGGTGGGCTTCGGCGCGCAGTTGCAGGGCTATGACCAGATGCGGCACCCGGTGTCCCTGCTGGGGGCACGTGGTGTCCCCGGTGGTACGGCTTTCAGCCTGCTGGGTTTCGTACTGCCAGGACTGTTGGCGGCAATTGCAATGCTGGACTTGATCCTGCGCATGCCGGTCAGCGCGCCCCGCCCGCTGCGCGTGGGCGGGCAGATGCTGCTGCTGGCGGCCATTGCCTTTGCCGCGATGGGTTTGTTTCCACTGGATGTGGACGATATCGAGAACCGTGCCAGCCAATTCCACGCCAGCGCCTGGTTGTTGTGGCTGTTGGCGTTCACTGCCGCCGCCATCGCCCTGCGCTTCGGCGCCGGCAAGGCTGCCGGCTGGCGCGCGCTGTCGACGCTGACGCTGGTCTGCGCGGCATGGGTCGTCTGCAGCGCGTTCCTGTTCGAGATCGCCATGCCGGTGGCAATGGCACAGCGGCTGGCCTTCCTGGGGTGGTTGGTATGGCTGCTGGGCGCGGCGCGGTTGGCGCCGTTGCGCCGTTGAGCGCCGCCGGCGCAATGGCCCCGATCCTTGGGGAAGGTACGCGCGGGCGCTGCACGCGGTGCCATTTCCAGAAACCTCTTGTTTTTTAAAAGCCCTATATTTCAATGACCTGCAGATTTTGTTGCCTGTGGGCCGGGGCCCGGATTGGAGTGCAATGATGCACTGCGGTACCCTTTGCCGCTTTGCCGTTGCCCAGCGTTGACATGTCCAGCGTCGAACCGAATATCTACGATCCCCAGCAGGTTGAAGCCGCCGCCCAGAAGTTCTGGGAGGCCGAGAAGGCATACGAGGTGAACGAAACCTCGGACAAGCCCAAGTACTACTGCCTGTCGATGCTTCCGTACCCGTCCGGTGCGCTGCACATGGGCCATGTGCGCAACTACACCATTGGCGATGTCATCAGCCGCTACAAGCGCATGACCGGCCACAACGTGCTGCAGCCGATGGGCTGGGACGCCTTCGGCCTGCCGGCCGAGAACGCCGCGATCAAGAACAAGACCGCGCCGGCCAAGTGGACCTACGCCAACATCGGCCACATGCGCAGCCAGCTCAAGTCGTTGGGCTATGCCATCGACTGGTCGCGCGAATTCGCTACCTGCACGCCGGACTACTACGTCCACGAGCAGCGCATGTTCACCCGCCTGATGCGCAAGGGCCTGGCTTACCGCCGCAACTCGGTGGTGAACTGGGACCCGGTCGACAACACCGTGCTGGCCAACGAGCAGGTCATCGACGGCCGTGGCTGGCGTTCCGGCGCACTGGTCGAAAAGCGCGAGATCCCGCAGTGGTTCCTGCGCATCACCGATTACGCCCAGGAATTGCTGGACGGCCTGGACGAACTGCCGGGCTGGCCGGACTCGGTCAAGACCATGCAGCGCAATTGGATCGGCCGTTCCGAAGGCCTGGAAATCCAGTTCGACGTGCGTGACGTGGACGGTGCCGCACTGGACCCGCTGCGCGTGTTCACCACTCGTCCGGACACGGTGATGGGCGTGAGCTTCGTCTCCATTGCCGGCGAACACCCGCTGGCCGTGCATGCCGCAAAGAACAACCCGCAGCTGGCCGCCATGCTGGCCGAGCTGAAGCAGGGTGGTGTTTCCGAGGCGGAACTGGAAACCCAGGAAAAGCGCGGCATGGATACCGGCCTGAAGGCCATCCATCCGGTCAGCGGCGAGCAGGTGCCGATCTGGGTCGCCAACTTCGTGCTGATGGGCTACGGCACCGGCGCGGTGATGGCCGTGCCCGGCCATGACCAGCGTGATTTCGAATTTGCCAGCAAGTACGACCTGCCGAAGAAGCAGGTCATCGCGCTGAAGTCGCCGAAGAACGACGACGAGCGCAGCTATGACGCCAGCCGCTGGCAGGACTGGTACGGCGACAAGACCCGCGAGACCGAGCTGGTCAATTCGGCCGAGTTCGATGGCCTGGATTTCCAGGGCGCGTTCGAGGCACTGGCCGAGCGTTTCGAGCGCAAGGCCCAGGGCCAGCGCCGCATCAACTACCGCCTGCGCGACTGGGGCGTCAGCCGCCAGCGCTACTGGGGTTGCCCGATCCCGGTGATCTACTGCGACAAGTGTGGCGCGGTGCCGGTGCCGGAAGACCAACTGCCGGTGATCCTGCCGGAAGACGTGACGCTCAACGGTACCGGCTCGCCGATCAAGGCCGACCCGGAATGGCGCAAGACCACCTGCCCGGACTGCGGCGGCGCGGCCGAGCGCGAAACCGATACCTTCGACACCTTCATGGAGTCGAGCTGGTACTACGCCCGCTACACCTCGCCGGGTGCCCGCGAGGCCGTGGACAAGCGCGGCAACTACTGGCTGCCGGTGGACCAGTACATCGGTGGCATCGAGCACGCCATCCTGCACCTGATGTATTTCCGTTTCTTCCACAAGCTGCTGCGTGATGCACGCATGGTGGACAGCAACGAGCCGGCGCAGAACCTGCTGTGCCAGGGCATGGTCATCGCCGAGACCTTCTACCGCCAGAACAGCGACGGTTCCAAGGATTGGTTCAACCCGGCCGACGTGGACACGGTGCGCGACGAGCGCGGCCGCATCACCGGCGCGACCCTGCGTGAGGACGGCCAGCCGGTGGTGATCGGCGGTGTCGAGAAGATGTCCAAGTCCAAGAACAACGGCGTTGACCCGCAGAGCATGGTGGCCAAGTACGGTGCCGACACCGTGCGCCTGTTCTCGATGTTCGCGGCGCCGCCGGAACAGTCGTTGGAGTGGAACGAGGCCGGCGTGGACGGCATGGCGCGCTTCCTGCGCCGCCTGTGGGCGATGGTGCAGAAGCACGTTGTCGACGGCGTGGCACCGGCGCTGGACGCCGCGGCACTGGATGCCGGGCAGAAGGCCATGCGCCGCAAGACCCACGAGACCATCGGCAAGGTCAGCGACGACTACGGCCGCCGCCACGCCTTCAATACCGCCATTGCCGCGGTGATGGAGCTGCTCAACGCCCTGGCCAAGTTCGACGACGCCAGCGCGCAGGGCCGCGCAGTGCGCCAGGAGGCCCTGCAGGCCGCGGTGCTGCTGCTCAACCCGATCACCCCGCACGCCTGCCACGCCATGTGGCAGCTGCTGGGCCATGCCGAAACGCTGCTGGAAGACCAGCCGTTCCCGCAGGTGGACAGTGCTGCCCTGGTCAAGGATTCGCTGACCCTGGCGGTACAGGTCAACGGCAAGCTGCGTGGCACCATCGAAGTCGCCGCCGATGCCGCGCGCGAGCAGATCGAGGTCCTTGCCAGGGAAGAGCCGAATGCGGCCAAGTTCCTGGAGGGTCTGAGCATCCGCAAGGTCATCATCGTGCCGGGCAAGATCGTCAATATCGTTGCGGCGTAAGCCGCAACGGGTATCTCAAGTGCTGTTCACGCGGCATCAGGCAGGCTTGCTGCCTGTTGCCGCCCCCGGCCGGCTCCTCCAGACTGTGTGCATGACTCGATACCTGACCGCCCTGATACTCGCCGCCAGCCTCACCGGTTGCGGCTTCCATCTGCGTAACAAGCTCGCGCTGCCTGCCGACATGCCGGCGGTGCAGGTGGACTCAGCGGTGCGTTACAGCGAGCTGGTCAAGTTCCTCAACCGCGGCCTGCGCTCCTCCGGTGCCACCGTGGTGGAAGATGGCGACACGCTCGCGGTCGCCGGCAAGACACCCGGGGTTGCCCGCCTGCAGATCCGCTCCGAACGCTGGGGTGACCTGCCCATCGCCATTGACGCCCAGGGTCGTGCCCAGGAATACAGCCTGCGCTACGCCGTGGTGTTCACCTTCATCCGCCCGGATGGCGGTGTGATCGTGCCGGAACAGGCAGTGGAGTTGTCGCGCGATTATGTGTCGCCGCCGCAGGACGCCACCGGTACCACGACCGAGCGCGAAATCCTGGCCGACGAACTGCGCCGCGAAATGTCGGCCTCGATCCTGCGCCGTATCGACAGCGTGGTTCGCGCCGATCTGGAAAAAGCCCTGCATGCCCCTGCGGCGGACGAAGGGGCGCTTGAAGCACCCAAGCCTGCACAGGACGCTGCGGATCCGGTGCGCTGAGTTGCGGCTCTTGCGCGCTGTCCAGACGCAACAGGCCTGAGCGATGGAACTGCGACCGGAACAACTGGCCAGCCAGATAGCTTCCCAGCCCCTGGCGCCGGTGTACCTGATTGCCGGCCCGGAGCTGCTGCGGGTAATTGAAGCTGCTGATGCGGTGCGCGCCAAGGCGCGTGCCGATGGCATCGGCGAACGCGAGGTATTCGACGCCGATGGCCGCGACTTTGACTGGGGGCAGCTGGCCTCCAGCTTCAACGCGCCCAGTCTGTTCAGTGCGCGCCGCCTGGTGGAAGTCCGCCTGCCGAACGGCAAGCCTGGCAAGGAGGGCGCCGAGGTCATCAGCGACTTCTGTGCACGGCCGGCACCGGATGTCGTGCTGCTGATCACCGCCGGCGAATGGAGCAAGGCGCACCAGGGCAAATGGGCCGAGGCCGTCAACAAGGTGGGCGTGCTGTCGGTGGCCTGGGCGATCAAACCGCATGAACTGGCGGATTGGATCGAGCGGCGCCTGCGCAGCAAGGGGCTGCGTGCCGATCCGGCAGCCGTGCAGCGGCTGAGCGAACGTGTCGAAGGCAATCTGCTGGCGGCAGCGCAGGAAATCGACAAGCTGGCCTTGCTGGCCGATGGCCAGCCTCTGGACGTTGCCAAGATGGAATCGTTGGTGGCCGATGCGGCGCGTTATGACGTTTTCCGGCTGAGCGAAGCGGCCTTCTCCGGGCAGGCGCAAGCGGTGCTGCGGATGGTCGCGGGGCTGCGCGCGGAAGGCGAGGCGGTGGCCGCGCTGATGCCCATCCTGATCCGCGAACTGCTGATTACCGCTGGACTGGCGCGGGTGCAGGCCAGCGGCGGCAATCTTGCGGCGGAAATGAAATCGAAAGGTATCTGGGAGTCGCGGCAGGCGCCGTTCAAACGGGCCCTGCAGCGTCATCCCGATCCGCGTCGCTGGGAGCGCTTTGTCGCCGAGGCCTCGCAGGTTGATCGCATGGCCAAGGGCCGCGCCGAAGGCGATCCATGGCTGGCACTGGAACGCTTGTTGGTGGCGCTGGCCGAGGCGCGGGCAGTGCGCCTGCTCGTCCGGGGCGTGCGCTGAATGGCGGCGGTGCCGCCGCCGGCCACCGGTGCCGAGGACGCTGGCCTGTGGTTGTTGTACGGCGGCACCTTCGACCCGGTTCATAACGGCCATCTGGCCATTGCCCGCTGCGCCGCCGTCGAATTGCAGGTGCCGGTACACCTGATGCCGGCCGCCGACCCGCCGCACCGTGCGCCGCCGGGGGCCAATGCCGCCCAGCGCACGCAGATGTTGATGCTGGCGATAGCCGGCACACCGGGCCTGCGGGTGGATACCCGCGAGTTGCAGCGTGCCGAACGACAGCCCGGCGTGCCGTCCTGGACCGTGGACACCCTGCGCGACATCCGCGCCCAGATCGGTCCGCAGCGGCCGCTGGCGATGCTGATGGGGGCCGACAGCCTGCTTGGTCTGCCCAGCTGGCATGAATGGGAACACCTGCTCGATCTGGCGCATATCGTGGTGGCTGAACGCCCCGGCAGTGGTCTGGACGGTGATTTGCCAGCGGAACTGGCGCAGCGGCTGCACGGCGCCTGGGCCAGCACGGCCGAAGCGCTGTCCGTTCAACCGGCGGGGCGGGTCTGGCGACTGCGCCAACCGCTGCATGCAGAGTCCGCCACCGTGGTGCGTGCGGCCATTGCAAACGGTGGGCAATGGCGTGATTTGTTGCCTTCGGCGGTGGCGGAGTACATCCTTGCGCAAGGCCTGTATGGCAGTGGCGGGCGGGTGTGAATGCCGGCTGCGGCCAGGTTCTCTATAATCGTTCCCCTTAATTCATCGAGTTCTGCTGCTTTGACCACCGAAGCCCAAGTCATCAAGACCCAAATGCCCAGCCCGGCACCTTCCGTACCGGCCCTGCTGGCGTCCGTTCACTCCGCCCTTGAGGAGATCAAGGCCCGGGATGCCGTCGAGCTCGATGTGCGTGGCAAGTCCAGCGTGGCCGATTACATGGTTGTGGTCTCCGGCACCTCCACCCGCCACGTCAAGTCGATTGGCGAGGAAGTCGTGCGTTTCGCCAAGAACCTGGGGGTGATGCCGCTGGGCGTCGAAGGCGAGCGCGAGGCAGAGTGGGTATTGGTCGACCTGGGCGACGTCATCGTCCATGTCATGCTGCCGCGCGTGCGCGAGCTGTATGCGCTGGAGCGTCTGTGGACCGTCGGCGACCAGCCGCGTTCGGCCTACGACGACGAAGACGAACAGGATGCTGGCTGAGCCCAAAGGCCGCAGCTTCTGTTTCTGTGACGGCGCCGCAGGGCGCCGTCTTCGTTTGTGCAGGCTGATAGGAGTCCACGCATGAAAGCCAGATTGATCGCCACCGGCGAACGCGCCCCGTCCTGGGTGGCGCAGGGGTTTGCCGAGTACCAGAAGCGGCTGTCGCATTGGCTGCCGTTGGAATTGGTGGAAATCGAGCCGGGCCTGCGCGGCAAGGGCCGCGATCCAAAGCGCGCAATCGAGGACGAGGGCAAGCGGGTATTGGCCGCGCTACCCAAGAATCCCTATGTGGTGGCGCTTGATGTGCCCGGCAGGCAGCTCAGTTCAGAGCAGCTCGCGCAGCGGCTGGAGCATTGGCGCACGCAGGGGCGTGACCTGGCATTCCTGATCGGCGGCCCGGAAGGGCATGCTGCGGAAGTGTCTGCGGTGGCGGACGAGAAGTGGTCGATAGGTCCGCTGACTTTGCCGCATATGCTGGTTCGGCTGGTGGTTGCCGAGCAGTTGTACCGCGCGGCAGCGATGTTGGCCAATCACCCCTACCATCGCGCGTAATTAACGTATAGAATGCGCCTCCCCGCCCGAATAGCTCAGCCGGTTAGAGCACTTGACTGTTAATCAGGGGGTCGTTGGTTCGAGTCCAACTTCGGGCGCCAAGATTCAAGGAAACCCGCATCGCGAGATGCGGGGTTTTTTTTTGGTGTTGTGCAGGCCGGGCGCCATCGTGCGCGTGCCTGCACCGCAGCTAGGCGGGGCAATTGGCTTTGGCCAGCTGTGCCAGTACAAAGCGTCCGCGCGCGGCGATCCGCGCTGATCGATCCGCTGCCAGGATCGTGGCCAGCGCGCTTGCCTGCGCGCCGAAGCTGGGCAGGTGCAGGATCAGGGTTTCCGCAGCGACGTGGCGGACCGCAGGAGCGGCATCGCGCAGCGCTGTTTCCAGCAATTGCTGCCGTGGATAGTTCACCTGCAGTGGACGTTCGTCGATCACCGGCTCGTATTTGCCTTCGCACCACTTCAGATCCGTCCAGGTCCATGCGCGGCCTGCGAACCAGAATGCGCGGCCTTCCAGCAGGAAACGCAGGGTCCTGGCGCGGACGGCAGGCTGCACCGCCTGCCGAGCGAGGGTGTGCAGCCAAGGATCGAAAACCGGTGTGCGGGTGATCTGCACCAGGATCGACGTGGCCGGGCCGGTGGCGGCGTTGCAGATGCGTGTGTACAGGGCGAGCCGCACCGGCTCGAAGGCAATCAGCGCATCGAGAGTGTGACGTTCCGGCGTACCCAACCTGCCCCATGAGGCGACGTTGCACAGCACCGCCCATAAAGCTTCCGCCACATGTTCCGGTGCTGAGCTGTGGGCAATACCGGGAAGATGCTCGCGCGCGGCGGCGCGCACTTCAGGTACCCAATCGTTCAACCTGCGCAGCGCCAACGCCAGGCACAGCGCATTGGGTGCCGCCGACAAGCTGCGCAGGGTCCGTTCACGCACATGGCCATCGGCATTGCCCAGATCCAGCCAGGACAGGTGTCGGGCCGGCTTTGCCCGCGACCAGAAACCTGCATGCGCCGGCTTTGCGGCGGAGAGTTCCCAGCGGATACGCCGTTCCAGCCTGTCCAGGTTGTCCAATGGCAGGCTGGCTGACGTGTCGGCCACAGCCGCCAAGGCCTGTTCGGCGCTGGGGGCGTTTGAAGCTGCGGCAAACCGTTCGATCGCCTGCAGGAAAGCCTCCATGGGCGGCAAGCTAGGTGACATGGCGTGGGCGCTCCGGCAGCGAGTGGATGCGACAGTCTGCCATTGCCTGCGGACGCGGGGGACGATGACAGGCCGGCTGGGTGAGGAACTCTTGCCGGCAGCGCGGGCGCGCCTTTGTCGCCCACGTGGCCCCGGCGCGCTCGCGCCGGGGCCGGGGACATCACTTGAACGTGTACTTGGCGCCGATCGTGTAGTAACGGCCAACCGCACCGCTGTAATGCAGCGGGTTGTAGTTGACCGCGCCATAGGTCAGCGGATCCAGCGGCGCGATCCGGTCGGTGACGTTCTGGACCGAGCCGAAGATCTCGAACGCATCGGTCGCACGCCAGCGACCGGACAGGTCGATGGTGTAGAACGAACGCAGTTCGCAACCACGTGGTGCATCGGAGCCATCGCCATAGTGGTTGGCGCAGCTGTCACCTTCAAAGGCGACGTTGTCCATGCTGCCGATGTAATTGGCGATGCCGCTGATACTGAAACGGTCCATGTCCCAGGTCAGGCCAAGGTTGAGCCGATCCTTGGGCGTGCCGATGCAGTTGGTGACATCGCAGTTGCCGTGCGTGCCGGCGTACTGGTACACGGTGCCAGTGCCATCGTCGCGTTCGAACGAGTTGATGCGCGTCCACTGCAGGTCCATCAGCAGCTTGCCATAGTTGCCCAGGGCCACCCGCTGGCGGATGTCGAAGTCGAAACCGCGGATGGTGGTGGAGGCGGAGTTGATGTAGTCAACGCTGACCGCCAGCAGGCTGCCACTGTTGGGAATGCCGGGCAGGTCGTTGTCCGAGCGGATGCCGCGGCCGGCTGCCAGGGCCAGATCGGTATCGCCCTGGTTGATCTCGTTGGTGCGCTTGATCTGCCAGGCGTCGAAGGTCATCGTCGTGCTGGAGGTCGGGTCCAGCACCAGGCCGACGGTATAGCTCTTGGACTTCTCCGGTTTCAGGTCGGGGTTGGCCGAAGTGATGATGGCCAGGCTGACCGCGCAGTCCACCGCGGTCGCGCCCGGTGCCGGCGTACCGTTCGGGCAACGCACCGGGTCGCGCGCGGCGCTGAAAGCCGCAAGGCCGCCGTCGCCGGCTTCAGCCGGACCGGGGGCGCGGAAGCCTTCGGCATAGGTGGCACGCAAGGCGATCCAATCGGCAGGCGTCCATTTCAGGCCGACTTTCGGCGTGGTGGCGGTATCGCCGTCCTTGTACTTGTCCACACGCAGGGCGCCGGACAACTCCAGCGAGTCCAGCACCGGCGCTACGATTTCCGAATAGAGCACGCCAACTTCCTGGGTGCCCTTATAGGCCGAGTAGCCCAGGCCGATGATGTCGCCCAGATCGGTGTAGCTCTGCGGGTCGAGATTGGCTTTCTGGCGGCGGTATTCGGCGCCGATGGCAAAACCCAGCGGGCCACCGGCCAGATCGGCCAGGCTGCGCGATGCCTTGAAGTCGATCATGTCCAGTGTGGTCGAGGCATTGGCGTGGATGGTGGGCGAGATGTAGTCGTACAACGCCTGCGAGTTCTGTCCTGCGTTGGCACCGATACGCCACCAGCCGACCGGACTGTTGGGGTCGGTCAGTGCGGTACGCACGTGGCTGTAACGCAGGAAACCGGTGCGTTCGTTGACCAGTTGCGTGGCCGAGTGCAGGTAGGCGGTGTCGATATCCCAGTCGCCGGCAGTGCCCTTCACGCCAACCAGGAAACGGGTGAATTCATTGGTGTTGGTGGTGACACGCGGGCCAACATCAAAGGCTGCATAACGCAGGCGTGCGTCCACGCCCAAGGGGTTGTCTGGATGGTCCGCACCCAGCACCGTGGCGCCGGGGCCGCTGCTGGCATTGACCGGGCCGCCCGGGTAACCCCAGGTGCCGGAGACGCCACTGGGCGTGTTGTAGAACACGTTCTTCTTCTTCGAGTAGCCGAATTCGCCGTACATCTCGAAGTTGTCCGAGAGCACGAAGGTGCCGCGCGCGAACAGGTTGCCGAATTCCTCGCTCGGGCTCAGGCTGCGGAAATCCTGGGTCTGCCACAGGCAGCCGCCGCCAGCATCGACCGGGCTGATATTGGAGAACTGCGAACAGCCGGGCAAGGACTGGTAGATACCGGTAGCGGGGTCACGGATGCTGCCCGCCGGTGAGCTGCTGGCGACGGTGCCGTTGGAGGTGATGGCGCCGTTGAGCGGGAAGAACTGGCCGCCGGCGACGCGATCGAAACCATACGGGCTCAGGTCGCCATTGCCGATCCACTTGCGGTTGCGACGGTCGGAAATGCGGATGTCATCGGTCTTGCTGAGGTCGATGCTGACGAAGGCATTGAAGCCATCGGTGTCCAGGTCGCCCACGCCGGCGGTCAGCGAGGCCTTGCGCGCATTGCCATCACTGTCACCGGAGGTGCCATAGGAAGCCTTGAGCATGGCGCCGGTGAAGTCGCGCCGCAGGATGATGTTGACCACGCCGGCGATGGCGTCGGAGCCATAGATCGCCGAGGCGCCGTCCTTCAGTACTTCGACGCGCTCGACCGCATCCATCGGGATGACGCTCAGGTCGGTGAAGACCTTCTGCCCATCATCGGCCAGGCCGTACGGCGCCATGCGCCGTCCGTTGAGCAGAACCAGGGTGGATGCTGCGCCCAGGCCGCGCAGGGAGATGCCCGAGCCGCCACCTGCAAAGCCGGTGCCGAAGCTCTTGGGAATGGAACCGGCACCGTCGCTGGTCAGGGTCTGCAGGTATTCGGCGATGGTGGCCTTGCCGGTGCGGTCGATTTCCTGTCGGGTGATGACCTGCACCGGGGAGGCGGTTTCAGTGGTGGCGCGCGGGATGTTGGAGCCGGTGACGGTTATCCGGTCCAGGTTGGTGGCCTGCTGCTCCTGTGCCATGGCCAACGATGCAGTCGTTGCCAGGGTCAGTGGAAGCAGAAGCAGGCGGCTGAGGTTGCCGGTGATGGCCGCACTGAGGCGGTTGCTGCGCAGGTAAGTCGGATGTTTCACGGTCTCTCTCCAGGGAACAGCGGCAAGAAGGCCGCCAGAACGCGGCCAAGAACATCGACGGCCGCGAATCTAGGTTTCCCATGGGTGACGACGCAGTGAAATAATCATTAATAGCCACAGACAGTTTGGCGGCGCTTATGGCAGCGTTTAGAAACCGCTGCCATAAGCGCTCATTTGCCCTGTTCAGCCCAGTTTGAAGTCGACCGGGATCAGTCCGTATGCCTGTACCGGACGGCCACCATCCGTGGCGGGCTGGAACTTCCAGCGGCGCAACACCTGGTTGCGTGCGGCGGTGTCCAGACTGCGATTGCCACTGCTGTGCTCGACACTGACTTCCAATGGCGAGCCGTCCACGTCCACCAAGACCCGCAGTGTCACCGTGCCCTGGGCGCCGGCCAGCAATGCCTCACGCGGGTAGCTTGGCGCCGGCGCCGAGAGGTAGCGCAGCTGCACGCCCTGCAGCGGCGCGGACGCGCCGATCGGGGCGATTGCCGGGCTGTCGTCGATGACAGGGGCGACATCCACCGGCGCGGCGACGACCGCTTCGGTGGCGAAGACCGGCATCGGCTTGCTGTCCACGGGCGCCGCCAGTGCCGGTTGCCGCGGAGGCGTGGCCGGGGCGCGGGTTACCGGAACATCGACCGGTGGCGTTGGCGGATTGGGAACGATGGGTTTGACGTCGGGAACCTGCCAGCGCTCCCGCTCGGCCTCCCGCTGCAGTGGTACCTGTGACAGCGGAATCAACAACAGGCCCAGGGCAAGCGCGTGCAGTGCCAGGGCAGTGCTGTAGGCAAGGATGCGCGAGGGTTCTACGTGCAGGGACGGACTGCGTTGTTGCGTGCGGACCATGTACCACCTCCATGCGTGGGCGTGTGACAGAGAACAACGCGCGATGACACGGGACGGGGTTGCAGATGTGCGTCCCGTGGCTGCAGTGCGCCTTTTATTCAGACGTTCGGCAAGCAGGGGGATTGTTCCTGGTCAGCTGGCGGACAGCTTGAGGAGGCACAAAGGCCGGCTGTTGTGGGAGCGGCGTAAGCCGCGAAGCAGGTGCAGGGTCAGATGGCACAGCTGCCGATAGGCTCAGCAGCTCCAGCTTCGCGGCTTGCGCCGCTCCCACGAAAAGAACCGGCCAGCCCATCAAGGTAAGTGGCAAGAAAAACGGCGCCCGTAGGCGCCGTTCCGATTGCAGCTGCCGCGTTGCTCAGCGGCCCAGCTCGAACACCACGTCCAGGTTGACCGAGACGGTGGTTTCGCCCGGCGACACCGCGGTATCCATCTCCATCTTGTTGGCGCGGCCGGCGGCCATGGCCATCATCGGCATCGGCCGGAAACCGCCCTGGCTGCCTTCGGAAATGCTGACGATACGGCGCACGCGCAGGCCCAGCGACTTGGCATAGGTCTCGGCACGGGCCTGGGCCTTCTTCAGCGCGGCCAGGCGGGCTTCGTCATAGACCGGCTCGGGCTGGTCGATCTCGAAGCTGGGGCCATTGATCTGGTTGGCCCCCTGCGCGGCCAGGCTGTCCAGCACCTTGCCCAGCTTGCTGATGTCGCGCACCTTCAGGCTGACCGTGTTGTTGGCCTGGTAGCCGGTGATCTTCGGCGCTTCGTTCTCGGCGTAGCGGTACTGCGGGCTGAGGTTGATGCCGCTGGTCTGGATGTCGCGCTCGGCAATGCCAGCGGCCTTGATCGCCGCCATCACTTTGTCCATCTGCACGGCATTGTCGCGCATGGCGGTGTTGCCATCGACCGCCTGGGTGACCACGCCGGCGGACAGGGTGGCCACATCCGGCACCCGGCGGGCTTCGGCCTGGGCGGAGACGTTCAACAAGGTCGCGTCGCTGGCAACCACGGCCGGGACGGTTTGGGCATGGGCGGTCATCGAGACTCCAAGAGCGAGTGACAGGGACAGCAGCAGTGGGGCGAGGGCGGTACGGCGCATGGTGATCCTCCTTGGCTGGATCGTGAAAATGAACACAGGGCGATGAACGGGTGGTGAGCCATGATGGGGTCGCCGTCACTTTGCCAGCAATGCTCATCATTCAGGTTGCTGGCGCGGGTTATGCTTTCACGATGCTTTATCTCGCCTCCCGCTCGCCCCGTCGCAACGAACTGCTGTCCCGCCTTGATGTGCCTTTCCGCGCCCTCGACCTGGAGGTGCCGGAGCAGCGTGCGCCGGGTGAGGCGGCCGAGGCCTATGTGCGCCGGGTTGCGCTGGACAAGGCCCGGGCCGGGCTGGCGCTGGTCGCCGATGATCCGCAAGCCGTGGTACTGGGCTCCGATACCGAGGTGGTGCTGGATGACCGGGTCTATGGCAAGCCGGCCGATGCCGACGACGCGGCGGCCATGTTGGCCTCGCTGGCCGGGCGCACGCACCGGGTGATCACCGTGGTGGCCTTGGCTGCGGCCGGGCGACATGCATTGGAAACGGTGGTCTCGGAAGTGACCTTCGCGCCGATGAGCGCGGCGCAGATCCAGGCCTATGTCGCCACTGGCGAGCCGATGGGCAAGGCCGGCGGCTACGCCATCCAGGGCGGGGCGGAGCGTTTCATCAGCCATCTGGCCGGCAGCTACTCCGGGGTGATGGGGTTGCCATTGCAACAGACCGCCGCGCTGCTGGCGGCATTTGCCGCGGGCGCGGACGAAGATTCCATGGACAAGGGGGAATGAAGGACGTGTCTGAAGAAATTCTGGTCAACGTCACCCCGCGCGAAACCCGCGTGGCGGTGATCGAGAACGGCATGTTGCAGGAACTGCATATCGAGCGCGGTTGGCGCCGGGGCGTGGTCGGCAACATCTACAAGGGCAAGGTGCAGCGGGTGATGCCGGGCATGCAGGCGGCCTTCGTCGAGGTGGGCCTGGACCGCGCTGCGTTCCTGCACGCCAATGATGTGGTGCGGCCGGCGCCGGTCGCGGCCGATACCGACGAAACCGCGCCCAGCCTGCCGTTGCCCTCCTCGGTGCCGATCGTGGAGCTGCTGCGCGATGGCCAGGACGTGGTGGTGCAGGTGGTCAAGGACCCGATCAGCACCAAGGGTGCTCGCCTGACCACGCAGATCAGCATTCCCTCGCGTTACCTGGTGCTGCTGCCGCAGTCCAAGATGGTCGGGGTTTCGGCCCGCATCGAGGACGAGGGCGAGCGCGCCCGCCTGAAGTCACTGGTCACCGAGATCTCGGCCCAGCACGGCGGCTACGGTTACATCGTGCGCACCAACGCCGAGGGCCAGCCGGCCGAGGCCCTGGCCGAAGACATCTCCTACCTGTCGCGGGTCTGGGCGGTGGTGGAGCGGCGCGGTCGCGAGGCACCACCGTGCAGCATCATTTACGAGGACCTGAGCCTGCCGTTGCGCTCGGTGCGCGACCTCATCCGCAAGGACGTGGACAAGGTCAAGGTCGACTCCAAGGAAACCTTCGGCCAGTTGCAGGCTTTCGTGGCCAAGTACATGCCGGTGCTGGGCGAGAAGCTGGAGCTGTATACCGGTGACCGCCCGATCTTCGACATGTTCGGGGTCGAGGACGAGATCGTCCGCGCCTTGAACAAGCAGGTGCCGCTCAAGTCCGGTGGCTATCTGGTCATCGACCAGACCGAGGCGATGACCACCATCGACGTCAATACCGGTTCTTTCGTTGGCCAGCGCAACCTGGAAGAGACCGTGTTCCGCACCAACCTGGAAGCGGCGCAGACGGTCGCCCGCCAGCTGCGGCTGCGCAACCTGGGCGGCATCATCATCATCGACTTCATCGACATGGATGACGCCGAGCACCGCCGCCAGGTGCTGCGCACGCTGGAAAAGGCGCTTGCGCGCGACCACGCCAAGACCACGGTGTATGACTTCTCGCCGCTGGGGCTGGTCGAAATGACCCGCAAGCGCACGGTCGAGAGCCTGGAGCGGCAGCTGTCGGAAACCTGCCCGCAGTGCAGTGGCCGTGGCAGCATCAAGACCGCCGAGACCGTGACCTACGAGATCTTCCGCGAGATCACCCGTGCCGTACGCCAGTTTGAGGCTGCGCGCCTGCTGGTGATCGCCTCCAGCAAGGTGGTCGCGCGTATCACCGATGAGGAGTCGGCGGCGGTGGCCGAGCTGGAGGAATTCCTCGGCAAGAGCATCCGCTTCCAGGCCGATGATCAATACCTGCAGGAGCAGTTCGATGTCGTGCTGCTCTGAGCGCGCTCACTTCGCCGCACGGAAGCACGAAGTGAGCTGATGACCACGCTGTTGCGCCACCGCCTACGCCGCTTCCGTCGCTACGCCTTGATGGCATTGGCGATCGCGCTGGTGTGCGTGGCTTTACTGGTAGGCACGGTCAGCCAGTTGCTGCCGATGGTGGAGGCACACCCGGACAAGGTGGCCGCCTGGTTGAGCGAACGCGCCGGGCAACCGGTAGCCTTCGATAAGCTGGACACCCGCTGGACCCGGCGTGGCCCGATCCTGCAGCTTGATGGTTTGCGGGTGGGGCAGGGCGAAGGCGTACGCATTGGCCAGGCTGAAGTACTGGTGGCGGTGTATTCGGGTCTGCTGCCCGGCGCGCCGCTGACAGAGTTGCGCCTGCGCGGGCTGGCGTTGACCCTGCAACGGGCCGATGACGGCCGTTGGTCGGTGCGTGGTCTGCCCGAGTCCAGGGCCGGCGGCGATCCATTGGACGCCCTGCGCAGGCTGGGTGAGCTGCAGGTGATTGGCGGTCAACTGCAGGTGCAGGCGCCGTCCATCGGCCTGCAAACGCGTATTCCTCGCATCGACCTGCGCCTGCGCGTGGACGGTGAGCGTCTGCGGGTAGGTGCCAAGGGCTGGATTGACACCCGCGCCGCGCCGGTTACCGCGGTATTGGATTTCCAGCGTCAACGTGGCGATGGTCAGGCCTGGTTCTCGGCCGATCCAGCCGAACTGGGTGCCTGGTCCTCGCTGCTGAAATTTGCGGGCGTGCAGTTGCGCCAGGGCAAGGGTGAACTGCAGAGCTGGGTACGCTTGCAGGACAAACGCGTGGTGGCGGTCACCGCCGCGGGTGAACTGGACGATGTGCAATTGGCAGGTGCACCGTTGCCGGGCGCTGGTGCCGCGCCGACCGTGGCTTTCAGCAAGCTGCGCTTGCGCGCGCGCTGGAAGCTGATCGAGGGTGGCTGGCGGCTGGATGCCCCCACGCTGCGGATCGCTGCCGACGGCAACACTCAGGCGCTGGATGGTCTGTTGCTCGCCGGCGGCCGGCATTTCGCGGTCCAGGGCAAGCAGCTTGATGCCGGTCCGTTGCTGCAGGTGCTGGCGCTCAGCGACCGTCTGGAGCCCAGCTTGCGGCGTTGGCTGCATCGTTCCAAACCGTCGCTGCGGTTTGCGGATATCAACCTGCTGGGCACGGCCGATGGTCCGCTGCGGGCCAGTGGCGAGTTGCTCGATGCCAGCTTCGCTGCGGTCGGTGGCAGCCCCGGCCTGAGCGGTTTGCGTGGGCATTTTGAAGGCGATGCGCAGGCATTTTCACTGGCACTGAAGCCGGATCACGTGGTGCGCTTTGACTGGCCGACCGGATTCGGCGTGCTGCATGAGCTGCAGCTTTCCGGCGACCTGGTGGGGTGGCGCGAAGGTGCCGGTTGGCAGGTCGGGACGCCGGCGTTGCGGGTGCAGGGCAGGAACTATGCTGCCGATGTGCGCGGTGGGCTGTGGTTCCAGGGCGATGGCACGCGGCCGTGGATAGGCCTGGCGGCCAAGATCGATGATGTGCCGATGACTGCCGCCAAGCAGTTCTGGGTGCGCTCGAACATGAGCGAGGCGGCGGTGAACTGGCTGGATGCGGCCTTGGTCGATGGCACCCTGCGTGGTGGAACCGGCTTGGCGGTAGGCGATCTGGACGACTGGCCGTTCACCGGCAACAACGGCCGGTTCGAGGCCGGCGGGCATATCGATGACGGGTCGATCCGCTTCCAGCAGGATTGGCCGCTGATGCAGCACGTCAACGCCGATATCAACTTCATTGGCGGCGGATTTGAACTGAGCGGGCGTGGTGCGCTGGCCGGGGTCAAGGTGGATCAGCTACGCGCGGGTATCGCCAGTTTTGCCGATTCCCGGCTGCTGGTGCAGGCCAGTACTGTCGATGAAAGTGGGCGCTTGCTGGCGATGTTGCGGCAGAGTCCGTTGCAGGCCAGTTATGGCGACACCTTGGACAACCTGAGCGTCGCCGGCCCCGCTGCCGTCAATTTCGACCTGTTGCTGCCCTTGCGCCACGATGGTGGTGGGCATCTGCGCGGCGATATCGATCTGCGTGGCGTGCGCATGGCGGACAAACGCTGGGACCTGCAGTTCGAGGGTGTGCGCGGCAAGGCCCAGTACAGCAGCGATGGTTTCGATGCGCCGGCCCTGCAGGTACGCCATCAGGAGCGTGACGGCGTGCTGGCGCTGCGCGCCGGCAAGCCGGTCAAGGACCCCTCGCATGCCTTCGAGGCCGAGCTCAGTGCGGACCTGGACGCCGGGAAGCTGTTGGATCGCGCGCCGGAGCTGGCCTGGCTCAAGCCCTATGTGCATGGCACCTCGGCATGGACGGTGGGGGTCAGCCTGCCCAAGGAGCAGGTTGGCGCGCGTACGGGCCCGCCAACCCTGCTGACCCTGCGCTCGGATCTGCAGGGCACCCGCCTGCAGTTGCCGGCACCGTTGAACAAGCCGGCTGCCGATGCCTTGGCGACGACCGTGCAGGCCGCCTTGCCGATGGGCGCGGGGCGCATTGATGTCTCCTTCGGCAAGCTGATGGCCTTGGCCGCGCGCAGTCAGAACGGCAAGACCGGCGTGCAGGTCACCATGGGAAGCGATGCTGTCGATCACGAGCCGCCGGCCGAGGGGCTGGTGGTCAATGGCCGCACTCCTTCATTGGATGCGCTGGAGTGGATCACCCTGGCACGCGGTGGCGATAGCGATGGCAGCGACGGCGGTGTGGCGCTCAAGCAGGTCGACGTATTGGCTGACCAGCTGTTGCTGGTGGGCGGGCGCTTCGCGCAGACCCGGCTGCAGTTGCGGCCCGGTGCTGACGCCGTTGCCGTGCAGCTTGATGGCCCCGCGCTGGCGGGCAACCTGCGCGTCCCCACCGCCGATGGCGGCACGGTCAGCGGACAACTGGCGCGTGTGTACTGGCAGGCCGCCAAGGCGGCCACGGCAGAATCCAGCGACACCCCGGCAGCGGCCATCAATCCGGCCAACATCCCGCCATTGGCGCTGGATATCGACGATCTGCAGTTCGCCACGGTCAAGCTTGGCCAGACCCGACTGCGCACGCGCCCGACCAGTGATGGCCTGCAGGTGCAGGAGCTGGCGATCCGCGCGCCCAAGCAGGTGATCGATGCGCACGGGGAATGGCGTGGCATGGGGGCACAGGCGCGTACCCAGGCCACTGCCGCCGTGCAGAGCGAGGACTTGGGCGACCTGCTGCAGCGGCTTGGCTATGCCGGGCAGCTGCGTGGAGGGCAGGGCAAGGTCAATCTGCAGGCCGGCTGGCAAGGGGGGCCGGCGGCCTTCAACCTCGCCAGCCTGCAGGGCGGCATGGACATGAACCTGCGCAACGGCCAGTTGCTGGAAGTGGAACCGGGTGCGGGGCGGGTGCTGGGTCTGCTCAGCGTGGCGCAGCTGCCACGGCGCCTGCTGTTCGATTTCCGCGATCTGTTTTCCAAGGGCCTGGCCTTCAACCACGTGGAAGGTGCGATGCGCTTCGGCAACGGCCAGGCCAGTACCGACAAGATCGCCATCGAGGCACCGGCGGCGGAGATCACCATCCGCGGCCAGGCTGACCTGGTCGCCCAGCAGTTCAACCAGACCATCGACGTGAATCCACGCTCGGGCAACCTGCTCACCGTGGTCGGCGCGGTAGCCGGTGGCCCGGTGGGTGCTGCCGTAGGCGCGGCCGCCAATGCCGTGCTGGGCAAGCCGCTGGGCGAGATCGGCTCCAAGACCTACAAGGTGACCGGGCCGTGGAAAGATCCCAAGGTCGAAGTGCTGGACCGTGATGCCGCCCGTCTGCCGCCGCCCGCGGTGACCCCCGCGGCGGCGGGCACCCCCTGAATCTGCGCAGGCTTGCATGATGGCGCGCCTGCCCCCATCTGGAATGTCATGACCGAAAACGCTCTCTCGCTCGCCGAAACCCGCCTGCTGCTGCCCGCCGGGCTGGACGCCAATCGCCTGGAACGCACCTTTGGCACCTTGCTTGGGCCGGGTATCGATTTCGGCGATCTGTACTTCCAGCATTCGCGCCGCGAGAGCTGGAGCGTGGAGGACGGCATCGTCAAGGATGGCGCGCATTCGATCGAGCAGGGCGTGGGCGTGCGTGCCATTGCCGGCGAAAAGACCGGCTTTGCCTACTCGGACGATATCCAGCCGAGCGCCTTGCTGGCGGCGGCGCAGTCGGCGCGCGCCATCTCCCGCGAGGGCGGCGCGCAGAACGTGCGCTCGCTGGTGCGGGGCAGCGCACCAGCGCTGTACCCGGCGCTGGACCCGGTGGACAGCATCGGCAACGAGGCCAAGGTGGAGGTGCTCAAGCGCCTGGATCGCTTCCTGCGTGCTGCCGATACGCGCGTGCAGCAGGTGATGGTGAGCCTGTCCGGCGGCGTCGATACGGTGCTGATCGCGCGCAGCGACGGCGTGCTGGCCGCTGACGTGCGCCCGCTGGTGCGTTTGAACGTACAGGTCATCGTCGAACAGAACGGTCGCCGCGAGTCCGGCTATGCCGGTGGCGGTGGTCGCTACAGCTATGAAGAACTGTTTGCCGGTGAGCGCCCGGAAGCCTTCGCGCGCGAAGCGCTGCGCCAGGCACTGGTGAATCTGGAAGCCATTCCGGCGCCTGCCGGAGTGATGCCGGTGGTGCTGGGCCCGGGCTGGCCCGGCGTGCTGCTGCACGAAGCGGTCGGCCACGGCCTGGAAGGTGATTTCAACCGCAAGGGCACCAGCGTCTATGCCGGCCGCATCGGCGAGCGCGTGGCTTCGCCGGGCGTCACGATTGTCGATGACGGCACCCTTGATGGCCGCCGTGGTTCCTTGAACATTGATGACGAAGGCACGCCGACCCAGTGCACCACGCTGATCGAGGACGGCATCCTGGTTGGCTACATGCAGGACACGCTCAACGCGCGTTTGATGGGTGTTGCGCCAACCGGCAACGGCCGCCGCGAATCGTTCGCGCACATGACCATGCCGCGCATGACCAACACCTACATGCGCGCAGGCAACCATGACCCGGAGGAGATGATCCGTTCGGTGAAGAAGGGTTTGTACGCGGTCAACTTCGGCGGTGGCCAGGTCGACATCACCAGCGGCAAGTACGTGTTCTCGGCGACCGAGGCCTACCTGATCGAAGACGGCAGGATTACCGCGCCGGTGAAGGGCGCAACGCTGATCGGCAACGGCCCGGAAACCATGCAGAAGGTGCGCATGATCGGCAACGATCTGGCGCTGGACGAAGGTGTGGGTATCTGCGGCAAGGACGGGCAGAGTGTGCCGGTCGGTGTCGGCCAGCCGTCCTTGCTGATTGATGGGCTGACGGTGGGTGGTACGCAGGCTTGAGGTTGAGGCTGAAGAGCCCCCCTCATCCGCCCTTCGGGCACCTTCTCCCGTAAACGGGAGAAGGGATTGCAGAGCTGCAGTTCGAGCTGACTCCGCCAAATTTCACATGCCAGCCGTCCCTTCTCCCGCGAGCGGGAGAAGGTGCCCCGCAAGGGGCGGATGAGGGGAAGCTTTTCGCTGCAGAACCAAACCAGCAGCAACGCCCCTCAATCCAACTCAATCCTGCTCGTCGTCGCCATCCACATCATCAGCAGCATCGTCATCATCGCCAGCAACTTCCGCTGCCGCGCTCAACACCGGCACCAGCATCAGCTCGCGCAATACCTGGTAGATCTCGCGGTAGGCGCGCGGCGGCTTGTTCTTGGCCTTTTCGGCCAAGGCGTTGCGTACCAGGGTACGCAAGGCCTGACGGTCGGCCTCCGGATGCTCGTCCAGCAGCTCGCCCAGGGCGACATCACCCTCGGCCAGCAGCCGCTCACGCCAGCGCTCCATGCGGTGCATGATCGCCACTTCGCGGCGCGAGGTTTCGCTGTTGGCGTCCAGTGCGTTGCGGATCGCGTCCAGCGTCTCGTCTTCCTCGCGGCGCATCTGCTTGGCCAGGAAGGCCAGCTGGCGCTTGCGCGCGCCGTGCGAGGTAATGCGCTTGGAGTACTCGATGTGTTCCAGCAGGCCTTCCGGGATCGGCAGGCGCGCCAGCTGGGCCGGGGTCAGCGCCACCAGGGTTTCGCCCAGGGCCAGTACTTCCAGCGCTTCGCGCCGGTTCTGGCTACGGCTTTCGCCCAAATATTCACCGGTTTCTTGATCGCGTCCACGCATCGCACTGCTACCTACTAAACTTCATGACAGGAAAGCCAGGCGCTCGCCGGGCTTCACGAAGAATCCACGCCACGCCGCCGGTCCTGCAAAACCGGGCAGATGTGAAGGGATTCGGCCACCAAGGATAAAGCATTGAACGTCATTAGCACCGATAACCCTGCCGCCGACGACAGCCTGCAGCGCCTGGAGCGCCTGGCCGGCATCTCCCAGCAGCTGTTGGAGCGGGCCCGTGCCATGGGCGCCAGCCAGGCGGAAGTCAGCTGCAGCGAAGACCGTGGACTGGATGTGAACGTGCGCCTGGGTGAGGTGGAAACGGTGGAGGCGACGCACGACCGCGGCATCGCGGTGACCGTGTACTTCGGCCAGCGCAAGGGCAGTGCCAGCACCGCCGACCTGCAGGAAGCCAGCCTGGAGGCCACCGTGGCCCAGGCCTGTGCGATTGCTCGCCATACCGAGGACGACCCGGCCTCCGGGTTGGCGGATCCGGCGCTGATGGCCACCGAGTTCCCCGATCTGGACGGTTGGCATCCGTGGGCGCTCACCGCCGAGCAGGCAGTGGACCTGGCGCTGGCCTGTGAATCGGCTGGCCGTGACAGCGACAGCCGCATCAGCAATTCCGACGGCGCGTCGGCCTCCACGGCGCAGAGCGTGTCGGTATATGCCAACTCGCATGGCTTCATCGGCCGTGATCGCAGCAGCCACCATTCCATCGGTTGCGCGCTGATCGCCGGGCAAGGCGATGGCATGCAGCGTGATGGCTGGTACACCAGTGCCATCGCCCGCGAAGACCTGGACGACCCGGCAGCGGTGGGCCTGCGCGCGGCCGAGCGCACGGTCGCCCGCCTGCAACCGCGCTCGTTGCCGACCGGCGAGGTGCAGGTGCTGTTCGCCGCGGAAATGGCGCGCTCCTTGATCGGCCACCTGCTCAGCGCGGTGTCCGGTGGCGCCCTGTATCGCCGTGCCAGCTTCCTGCTCGACAGTGTGGACACCCAGCTGTTCCCGGACTGGTTTGCCATCGACGAGCTGCCGCTGCTGCGTCGCGGCCTGCGCTCCAGCTCCTACGACGGCGAAGGGGTTGCAACCCGCAACTCGGCTTTGATCACCGACGGCGTACTGCAGCGTTACATCCTGGGCAGTTACTCGGCGCGCAAGCTCGGTTTGCAGACCACGGCCAATGCCGGTGGCGTCCACAACCTGAAAGTGAAGGCCAATGCGGGTGATCGGGCCTCCATGCTGTCGGGTATGGGCACGGGTTTGCTGGTCACCGAACTGATGGGGCAGGGCGTGAACGGGATCACCGGAGATTACTCACGGGGTGCTGGCGGTTTCTGGGTGGAGAACGGGCAGATCGCCTACCCGGTAGACGGCATCACCATCGCTGGCAACCTCAAGCAGATGTTTGCCGGTATCGAAGCAGTAGGTAACGACGTGGACAAGCGTTCGCATGTCGCCACCGGTTCGATCCTTGTCGGGAAGATGACTGTGGCAGGTAATGATTGACGCAGTCTTACTAAACAGCGGACTATTCTTATGTGGAAGTTAATAGACTTCCTATAGCTGTCTACCTTTATGGATAAGCCCTTTACAAGGATCTTGGGGAAACAATGAGCGACTACCAGAACACTCCGCCGCCGGCGCCGACCAGCGCAGGCGCTTCCGATGACAACAGCATTGCAATGCTGGTGCACCTGTCGGGCATCTTTTTCAGCTTCATCGTGCCGTTGATCGTGTGGCTGGTGAACAAGGACAAGCCGGAAAAGGCCTTCTTGAACGCCAACTCCAAGGAGGCTCTGAACTTCCAGCTCACGCTGCTGGGTGCCTACTTCATCAGCGGCATCCTGATGGTCGTGGTGATCGGCTTCCTGACCTATCTGGCTGCATGGATCGGTGGTCTGGTGTTCGCGATCCTTGCTGGCCTGGCGGCCAACAAGGGCGAGACCTACCGCTATCCGATGACGATCCGCCTGATCAAGTAATCAGTGTGATGTTTGTCTGACAAAAAGCCCGGGAAATCCCGGGCTTTTTGTTTATGCCAAGCGCGACGGTTTTGTCGCCCCCTTTTGCCGAGGTCAAGGGAGCAAGGTCGGCTTGCGCACCTCTGGCGTGCGGTCTGGTGCACGGCAGAAGGCAGGCCGGACGGGGAAAGCCGGGATGTCAGCCCCGTGGCTTACAGCGCTCCCCGGGGCCTGTAGAAGCGCGGTCAGTGCGTGCGGCGCACCGTCAGTTCGGCCAATGCAGCCAATGCTGCCGCGCGCTGGCCGAATGGAACCAGTGCCGCCTGCATCGCGGCAGCCAGTTCCGACAACGTGGCCTTTGCGCCGTCCATGCCCAGCAAGGAGGGGAAGGTCGACTTGTCCTGCGCCTGGTCCTTGCCGGCAGTCTTGCCCAGTTGCTCCGAGCTGGCTTCGACATCGAGGATGTCGTCACGGACCTGGAAAGCCAGGCCCAGGGTGTCGGCGAAACTGTCCAGCTGCGCAAGCTGGGCGTCGCTGGCTTCACCACACAGCGCACCCATGCGTACCGCGGCGCGGATCAGGGCGCCGGTCTTCATGGCATGCATCTGCTTGAGGTCGGCCAGTGCCTGCTGCTGGCCGGTGGCATCGATGTCCAGTGCCTGGCCGCCGCACATGCCGGCGGCGCCGGAGGCGCTGGCCAGGGTCTGTATGCAGTTCAACGCCAATGCCGGCGGCATCCACGCACCTGCCAGGATCTCAAAGGCACGGGTCTGCAGGGCGTCACCAGCGAGAATCGCAGTGGCCTCGTCAAAGGCGATATGGGTGGTGGGTCGGCCGCGGCGCAGGTCGTCGTCATCCATCGCGGGCAGGTCGTCATGCACCAGCGAATACGCGTGGATGAACTCGACCGCTACGGCGGCTGCATCCAGACGTGCCTCATCGGCACCGAACAGATGGCCGGTGGCGTAGACCAGCATGGGGCGCATGCGCTTGCCGCCGCCCAGCGCGGCATAGCGCATGGCCTGATGCAGGCCCTGCGGGGCAAGTTCCGGGTCGGGAAGGGCGTCTTGCAGCTGTTCTTCGGTACGTTGCAGCCAGCGCGTGAGCAGGGCGTCAGTCTTCATTGCCGCTGCTTTCAAAGGGTTCGGATTTTTCCGGCTGGGCCGGATCGGAAACCAGGCGCACGCGCAGTTCCGCCTGTTCCAGCGCCTGCTGGCACTGGCGGTAGAGGCCTACGCCACGCTCGTATGCGGTCAGCGACTGTTCCAGACTCAGGTCGCCGGCTTCCATCTTCTCTACCAATTGCTCCAGCTCTTCGAGCGATTGCTCGAAGTGGGCCACCGGTGAGGCTTCATTGGGGGACTTCTTTGCCATGGTGCAAGTGTGAGCGGCCAGCGGGAAAGGGTCAATTCACCGGGCCTGGCGGCTGCCATTGCAGTGACGCGTCGTGAGCCTGCAGCCATGCCTGCAGGGGCGCCGAAATCACCCGGTCCGCAGCCGCCAGCACGCTGTCGCCAGCGCAGATCAGGGGAAGTTGCGCGCGTAACCATGGCGGCACGTCAGCCTGCTGCAGGCAATGCTTGAGTTGGTGGCTGTGGTCGCGCCCTGGCAGTTGGATGCGCTCGCCACCGCGACGCTGGCGCAGTTGCAGCGGTTCATCGAAGGCGCCCGCGCCGTGCAGCAGCAATTTGCCGCCGTCGGGTAGATCCACTGGTTCAGCGCCGTCCCATTCGCGCGTCCAGCCCTCGGGCCAGGGCTTGATCAAGGGCACTGCATGCAGCTGGTCCCGCCAGCGCACGATGCGGACCTGCTGCCAGCGGAACTCGGCCTGCTGGTCATGGCCAGCGGACAGCAGCTGTTGCTGGATTGCCTGCACGCCCTTGGCCGGAAGTGCTGGCAGCCCTTGTTGCTTCGCCCACAGGCGCAGTACGCGGGATTGTTGCGGCGCTGCGAGCTGCTTGAGCTCGCTCAGCAGCAGCGCGTTCTCAGCACCCAGGCAATGCAGTAGCAAGCTCGCATCGTCCTCATGCAACAGCGCCGCTGCCTGTGCCGCGAGTGCGGCGCTGCGTGCCATCGCTGCGTCTGCATGGGGCCAACGCTGGCGCAGCAATGGCAGCACCTGCAGGCGCAGGAAATTGCGGTCGAAATCCGCACTGCTGTTGCTGGGATCCTCGATCCACTGCAGCGCGTGCTGGCGGGCGTAGGCCTCCAGCGTGCTGCGCGCTACCTGCAGTAGTGGGCGCCACAAGGTGCTGGCCCCGAAGCTGCGTTGTGCCTGCATCGCGGCAAGACCGTCGACACCGGCGCCGCGCAGTGCGCGCAACAGGAAAGTTTCTGCCTGATCGTCCTGATGGTGGGCCAGGGCCAGCCATTCGTTTTCAAGCAGATGTGTCTTGAAGGCGGCATGGCGGGCATCACGGGCGGCCGCTTCCAGGCCTTGGCCAGCGTCGCGCGGAACCTCGACCTGCACCACCTGCAGCGGGATGTTCCACTGCGCGCAGAGCTTGCTGCAATGCTGTTGCCAGTCATCGGCAAGCGTCTGCAGGCCGTGGTGCACATGCAGTGCGCGCAGGCTGCCGGGCTGGCGTCCAGGGGCGTTGGCGAGCAGGTGCAGCAGCACGGTGGAATCCAGGCCGCCGCTGAAACCGACCATCACCGGGATGTTGGTTGCGGCCTGCAGCAGGGAAGGGGAAAGCGGGTTCATGGCCGCGCCGAGTATCGGCGGCGGCGGCGATGGCTGCAATTGTTGAAGCACCGGGGTTTTGCAGGAGTGGCGTCAGCCGCGAAGCAGACGCTCTGTCAGGTTGTGGAGTGGCTGGCAGTTTCAATGGTGCCGGCTTGGCGGCTGACGCCGCTCCCACAACGCCCACAAATCACACGAGCCCGAGCTGGGGCCGTGGTGTGTCAAGACGGGTGGTGGATGGTGCTGGCGGCCATGGTAGAGCGGAGCCATGCTTCGCTGCGGCGCTACCGGTGGAGCCCCTGCCGAGCATGGCTCGGCACTACGTTGCAGCGCCACCGGGTTTTGCAGGAGCGGCGTCAGCGGCGAAGCAGATGGTCTGTCAGTTTGCGGGGGGCTGGTAGTTCAATGGCGTTGGCTTCGCGGCTGACGCCGCTACCACAAGGTCCTGCAAACCCAGCTCAGGGCAGGATATTGCCCTGGCGGTCGATGCGGTAATGCTTGCCGCCTTCAATGGCGGTGTGGCCGCCTGGGTCGGGTTTGCCTGGCGCGCAGCCCTGGCAGACTTCGGCAATGCCGTCCTTGAATGGCCAGCCCCAATCGAAACGGGCGGCGAAAGCAGGCTGCAGTTGGCGGTCGTAGTAGCCGATCCGGCCATCGACCAAGGCCCGGGTCAGGCCTTCCTCGAAGTAATCCGGGCCGTTGTCGTAGGTGATCACCGGCAGATTGCGGCCGTCGCGACGCAGGTAGTAATGCTGCTTGCCGGCGATGATCGCGGTCAGCCCATCGGCATCGTATTCAAGCTGCGCCAGTGCCGTTTCGGCGACGATCAGCCTGCCATCGCCGGTCCGCTTGCAGCCTTCCAGGATCTTGAACGCATCGGTGTCCATCCGGTAGCAGGCCTCATCGGCCAACGCGATTGCTGGCGCCGTGGCCAGTGACAGCAATGCTGCCACTGGCCAGCCGGCAGCGTGCCGGGGACGGGTCACTGCGGCTTGCGCTCGAACTTGGCCGGCTGCGGCAGCTCGACCGGTACGCCATGCGCGTCGCAGGTACCCAGGGCACACAGGCGCTCACGCAGGCGCGGGGTGGACTGCACGATCAGGTGGTAGATGGTGTTCTGTTCCATCGTGCCGCGGACTGCCTTGCTGCCCGGGCCACGTGCCCAGATGCCGACGTCTTCGCCGCCGTGCGATTCGCTCTTGGACGGCACCAGCGCTTCCTGCATGTAGTCCGGGTGCTCGGTGTCGACATGGGTCAGGTCGGGACGGCCGTTGGCGGTCTCGAAGCTGCTCGGCGAATGCGGGAAGCGCTTGGGGCCGGCCGGCTGCTGGTTGCTGGCGCCGGTGTAGCCCGGGCCATTGGCGTAGCTCAGGGTGGTGTAGGGCATGCCCATGCCGTCGCGGGCCAGATCCAGTGCGCCCATGCCGTCTTCGCCGCCCTTGTCCTTGACCTTGCCGAGGATGGCGTTGCCGCGTGCCGGATAACCGACGAAGTTCAGCGTATGCGAGTGGTCGGCGGTGACGATGATCAAGGTGTCCTCGGCCGAAGTGGCATCAACCGCAGCCTTGACCGCATCCGACATGGCGATGGTGTCGCCCAGTGCTCGCGCTGCGTTGCCGCTGTGGTTGGCGTGGTCGATGCGGGCGCCTTCGACCATCAGCACGAAACCTTCCTGGTGCTTGGACAGGTTGGCGATGGCGGCGCGGGTCAGTTCGGCCAGCGAGGGTTCACCGGCGCGGTCCTTGGGGCGGTCCTGCTCGTACTGCATGTGGTCCGGCTCGAACAGGCCGAGCAGGGCCGGCGCGTTGGTGGCAGCCTTGAGCTGGTCGGCGTTCCACACATAGGCGCCCTGCGGATGCTTGGCCTGCCATTCGGCGACCAGGTTGCGGCCGTCCAGGCGCAGGCCAACCTTGTCGGCGTACTCGGGGTCCTGCTCGTTGATGGTGGTGAACTGGCCGCGGCCGCCGCCCAGTGCAACCAGCGGGCCCTGGCCGTAGCGCGCGGTGGAGATCAGCTGCTGGGCGATGTCCACGCAGCCAGCGGCCTTGGCGGCTTCCGGCAGGTCGGTGTCGTTCTCCCAGTTGCGCTCGGGCGAATGCGCATAGGTCGCCGCCGGGGTGGCGTGGGTCAGGCGCGCGGTGGAGACGATGCCGGTGGCCATGCCGGCGCTGTCGGCCAGCTGCAGCCAGGTCAGCAGGCCCTTGGGCAGGCTGTCGGCACAGTTGTTGCGGCTGCCGGCGCTGACGCCGATCGCGCCCATGTGGCTCTTCACGCCGGTGGTGATCGCAGTCATGGTGCCGGCCGAATCGGGGGTCTGCGAGTCGGTGTTGTAGGTCTTGCTGAATGCGGTGGCCGGGAAGCGCTCCCAGGACAGCAGGTTCTCTTCACCCGGCTGGCCCTTGCGCTGGCCTTCCAGGATGCGCGCGGCGGCCACCGTGGTCAGGCTCATGCCATCGCCCAGGAACAGGATGACGTTCTTGGCCTTGCCGGCCATGGCGCCATTGCCGGCGGCACGGGCGGCACCATCGCGGTACCACCACTGCGGGGTTTCACCGTCCGGACGGGTGATCTGGGGGACGTCAACGCTGACCGCGTTGGCCGGGCCGGACTGGGTGCCGGTGCTGGCACAGGCGCCCAGCAACAGGGTGGACAGGGCGGCGGACAGGAAACTGGCTTTGTGCATCGTGGTTGTTACCGCTGGATGAAGGCAGGCCGCCATTATGGTCAAGCGTGGAAGGCATGCATATGACACGCAGCTTTTCTGTGTGGGCATCGTGCTGGCTGGGGCCTTGCGCTATCGTGGGAACCTTCGATTTGTTCTCCGGATTGACGATATGAATGTGGTTTCTGCCTGGCTGCGGATCCCCTTCTGGCAGCGGGTGGTCGGCGGCTTCGTGCTCGGCGCGCTGGCCGGCTGGGCGCTGGGACCGGCGGCTGAGACCTTCTTTGGCCCGCTGGGCGAGCTCTACGTCACCCTGATCAAGATGATCGCGGTGCCGCTGGTGTTCTTCGCGGTGATCAACGCCATCGGCTCGCTGCATGGGCAGAAGTCGGTGGCTGCGCTCAGTGGCCGCACTTTCCTGTGGTTCGTCATCACCGCCGCGTTTGCGGTGGGTATCGGCCTGCTGGTGGGTACGGTGATGCAACCCGGTACCGGTGGCCTGAAGTTGGCGGTGGACTCGACCTACACGCCGCGTGATGTGCCGTCCGTCGCCAAGGTGCTGATGGATGTGGTGCCGTCCAATGTGTTCTATGCGCTGGCCGGTATCGGCACCAAGGCCAATGCGGCCGGTGAGCAGGTGCTGGCGGCCGGACGCGGCTCGATCCTGCCGGTGATCTTCTTTGCTGGCCTGCTCGGCTTTGCGATGGTCAAGCTGGGCGAGAAGGTCAACGAAGCGCGCAAGCTGGTTGGGCAGATGAGCGAGATCATGATCCAGGTGACCCGCTTCGTGCTGGAGATGACCCCGCTGGGTACCTTCGGCCTGATCGCCGGCCTGGTCGGCAGCTATGGCTTCGAGAAGCTGCTGCCGCTGGGCAACTTCGTGCTGGCGCTGTATGTGGCCTGTGCGCTGCACATCGTCATCGTCTACAGCGGCCTGTTGCTGGCCCATGGCCTGAACCCGTGGAAATTCTTCCGTGGTGCGGCGCCGGGCATGCAGGTGGCGTTCGTGGCCTCGTCGAGTTTTGCGGCGATGCCGGTGGCGATGCGTTCGATCAGTGACAACCTCGGCGTCAACAAGGATTACGCCTCCTTCGCGGTGCCGTTGGGCGCCAGCATCAAGATGGACGGCTGCGGCGCGATCTATCCGGCGCTGTGTGCGGTGTTCATCGCCCAATACACCGGCGTGCCATTGACGCCGGAACAGTACGTGATCGTGCTGATCGCCTCGGTGCTGGGCAGCTTCGGCACCGCCGGTGTGCCGGGCACGGCGGTGGTGATGGCCACGGTGGTGCTGAGCGCAGCCAACCTGCCGCTGGAGGCAATCGGTTACCTGTACGCCATTGACCGCATCCTCGACATGATGCGCACCATGACCAATGTCACCGGGCAGATGGTGGTGCCGGTGATCGTGGCCAAGGAGACCGGCCTGCTTGACCAGCAGGTCTACGATGCGGCTGGCACGCCGGCGATGGGAGCAGGTGCAGGCGGACGTCCCCCGGAATAGCGCGGCGATTGCCGCTTGTGATCATGCAGAAGGCCGGCATTGCCGGCCTTCTTGCTGTGCGCGTCGCGTGGCTTGTAGCAGGTGTAACAACTGTCTGTAACAGGGCTGATACAGGGGCGTGAAAGCCGCATCAGACGTGGCTTTTGCGGTTTTCCGCGGGGCACCATACGCCAGCCGGGATATCCGCAATGCTGTGACAGGGATACACCTGTAACGCCTCTTGCAGAATTCAACCTTCTGTTTTTAAAGGAAAATTAAGCTTGGCACGGTTGCTGCTTTCTCACTCGCGTTGGTACGAGTGGACGACGCAATGGACAGCTGGACCCTACATCGTTATGCCGCACTGGTTGGCCTGTTGCTGATCAGTACCGCCGCCAGCGAGGCGGCCTTGGCTTCGGGAGCGCGGCAGGGCGTGAAAGCCCAGCCGGGCGAGATCGTGCTGCTGCGTGACGTGTCGACACGACCGGCTTATCGCATGGCCCCCCCGGGGATGGCGTTGATAGCCGATCCCTCGCCGCGCAAGGAGTTGGGTTCAGCGCTGGGCGCCGGTGGCATGAGCGAACTCAGTGACGATGATTATGCGGCGATGGGCTCCGGCATGGCCGACAGCCAGATGGCCGGGCATGGCCAGACCACGGTCGAGCGGGTGACCACCGGCGTGGTGGGCGGCACCCTGGGACGGGTGGCGGGCGATGATGGAATGTTGTCCGGTGGCCAGCTGTCACGCGCGATTGGCGGTCCGATGGGGGCCGTGGGCGGTGCCACACGCGGTATAGGCGATCAGGTACGCGGGGCCCTGGCCCAATTTCCGTTGGGCCAGCCGTCCGGGCAGGGGGGCAAATGAACACCGCAATCCTTCGCCTGTCGGCCGTGGCAATGGCGCTGGCAGTGGCAGTCGTCGGCACCGCTACGGCGCAATCGCAGGGCGACAGCTATACCGGCATGTTGTCCTATCTGTCCGCCGATACCCGCATCGACGGCAATGCCTTGGCCGGGGCAGACGGTTCGATCAAGGTCAACCAGGCGGCGGGGGAGCTCAACCTGCAGGCCAACCTGCACAGCATGGCCAATGGCGCGCATGCATCGGCGACTGCGCGCAGCCTGCAACTGCGACAAGCCAACAGCTTCAATTCACCGATGCAGGCCTCGGCCACCATCGGCGGCAATGCGCTGGCAGGTGCCAGCGGCATTGCATCCATCAATCAGGCCAGTGGTGGTGGCAACGCGTCGTTGAACGCCGTCACCGCGACACTGGCCGCACAGGGCATACGCGAGGCAAGTGATGAGGCCATGACTTCATCCGAGGTACTCGCGTCGGCGGGGGGGCAGTCCATCGCCACCGACCCACGCGCTACCCGCAGGGTAGGTGTGGAGGCATCCGCATTGCGCGGATTTGACGGTGTGCTGCAACTCAATCAGATCGCGGGGTCCGGCAATGCAACGGAGAACAGATTCAGCATCTCCGTGCAGGGCACCCCGTGAACACAGCTCCATCCACCCGATGCATCAGAAAACCTGAAGAGGGCACCATGAAAGCGAATAAATGGACCGTACTCGCCATGGCGGTAACCGCATTCACCATGAGTGCGGCTGCCAATGCGGCGGACAACCAGAACGCGAGCGCCAACATCGATCACCAGCACAACGTGAACGAGACGCGTACGCACACCAATACCAACACCAACACCAACGTCAATACCAACGTCGATACCGACATCGACCTGAAGTTGGATGCCGCAGCCCGCCTGCGCTACAGCGACACGCGTTCCAACTACGAGTCCAACAAGACCGTAACCGAGAACGTGCAGAAGACGTCCAACATCTCTGCCGACGAGCGCAAGGAAAAGAACAACCACGGCGTGGACGTGAACCTTGAGAAGGACATGCGTCTGAGCTCGGACGTGAACTTCTCCGGCGACCCGACCATCACCGGCAACATCGACCTGGATTCGGCCGCGATTGCCATCATCGACAACCGCCAGTCGATCTCCAACAACCACGCCGAAAACGGCCTGTTGAGCAACGATGCGTCGATTGCCGATGACGTCGGTTCCGATGCCTCGGGCAACCTGGGCTTCAACGTCGCCGCCGGTGACAACAACGCCCAGGACAATGCAGCCGCGCTGTCGGCAGCCGATGCCTCCTTCAGCTTCGGCATGGCGGACGCGGAAGTGTTCGTCAACCAGAGTGGCATGAACAACACCACCATGAACTACGGCGTGACCAACGCTGCAGGCGTGGGCGGCAATGCCTTCTCCGGGGCCAGTGGCAACATCGGTGTGAACGTCACCTCGGGCAACAACAACGAGCAGAAGAACGCTCTGGCTGCCTCGGTCGCCACCAGCGCCTATGCCACCTCGAGCATCAGCTCCAACCAGGTGTCTTCGGGTAACCAGGTCGACAACGATGGCTACTACGACTACCTGGTGAACAGCTACTCGATCAGCATGAGTGGCAAGGTTACCGGCACCACCAAGGGCACCGGCACGGGTACCTATACCGGCACCGGCAACTCCTACCAGAAGACCAACTTCTACCCGGATAACTGGTCCGGTGATTCGCATCCGGCCGGTGACCAGACCGGTCACTCGGATTGGGACAACCAGACCCAGGGTGCTGTCGCCAACCCGAACCGTCCGGGCGTGGGTGGCATGGCATGGGACACCGACGAGAAGGGCACCACGAGCTTCTCCGAGATGGGCACCGCCGACCTGACCGCGAGCTTGAGCGGCAAGGTGATCGACATCGATTGGATCGCGGTTGATGCGACCAATACCGCCAGCCTGTCGGGCAGTGCGTTCTCCGGCGCGTCGGGCAACATCGGCGTGAACGTGTCCTCCGGCACCGGCAACCTGCAGGCCAACAGCCTCGCGCTGGCGGTGGCTCAGCCGTCTACCGGTACCCCGGGTGGTGGCGGTGGCAACGAGCCGTAACCGGAGGCGTCATCCCAGTGGGTGACGCACCTGCTCCGCGCAACAAGCCCGGCCATCCGCCAATGACCGGGTTCCGGGAGCCCCCATTCCTCTCCCCCAGGAGGGGGGCTCCCACCTTCTGGCGCTCTGGAGGCATGACGCTCATGTTCTGTCGCTCGTTGCTGTTGGCTTGTGCGTTGAGCTTGGCCCCGGGCCTGGTGCATGCGGGCGAGGTGGCGTTCAGCAGTGTGCTGCCCAACGGGGCGTTGTACAGCGGCAAGATCGAGAGTATGAAGGAGCGGCGGTTCCGCCACCTGGTGCGGCAGCAGACCGATTACAGCTGTGGGGCGGCGGCATTGGCGACGATTCTCAAGCATGCCTATCACCTCAATACCGACGAGGCGACGGTGATCGAGGGCATGATGGGGGTCGCTGATCCGGAATTGGTTCGGCAACGCGGTTTTTCGTTGCTGGATATCAAGCGTTACGTGGAATCGTTGGGCATGCGCGGTCGCGGTTACCGGATCGATGAAGACCGGCTGATGACCCTGCGTGTTCCCAGCCTGGTGTTGATGGATGTACGCGGCTTCCGCCACTTCGTCGTACTCAAGCAGATACGCGATGGCATGGCCGAGGTGGCTGATCCGATTCTGGGCAATCGCGTGGTGCCCATGGCCGAGTTCCTCCAGTCCTGGCCCTCGCGCGCGGTGTTCGTGGTGATTGGCAGTGACTTCGACCGCAATACGGTGCTGTTGCAACCCAGTGAGAGGCCCAGTGCACGCGCGCTGTATGCACGCCAAGGGGCCAACCCCATTACTGATGCAGAACTGGTCGATTTCGGTTTCAGCCATGCTGACCTGTTCTGAAGGAGTGCTGTGATGAACGTAACCAGGTTCGCCCTGCTGGCCTTGGCGCTGGGTATCGCGCTGCCGGCAATGGGTGCGGAAAATCAACAGAAGCCGGGAAAAGGCCTGCACGAGATACCGGACCCGGAACTCAACCTGATGCGCGGCCGCTACACCGTCGGTGGCAATGCGGTGGCCTGGTTCGGAGTAACCATGATTTCGACATGGCAGACCGCGACTGGCCAGAACCTGCAGGGCACCATGAAGCTTGGCATGGACTTCAGCAAAGGTGGCAATGTGCCGAAGGTGAGCTTCACGCCCAGCGTCAGCATCACCGATGCCAATGCGCCATTGCCCGATGCAAGCGGGCGCAGCATTGATGGCAGTGGTTTGAACAATGTGGCCGGTGTCAGCCAGAGCGTGCAGATAGCAGGCGACGGCAACCGCGCCAGCAATGTCATGCACCTGAACGTTCGCAATGACGGCATCGTGCCAGCCAACACCGGGTCGGTGGCTGGCAATGCCACGGCGCAGTCGGGCGATGCCAGCGCGGTTGCCAGCTTCGACGGCAATGCGGCGCGCCTGCAATTGACGATCCAGGGCCAGGGTGCCGTGCAGCAATGGTTGCGCAGCGGCAGCGTCGGTCAAGGCATCCAGCTGACAAGTGACGGGCAGTTGGTCAGCAACCGGCTGCAGATTGATCTGGTGAGGGAGTCGATGGCAGGGAACCTGCCGTTGGCCCAGAACGTGGCACAGGCCATCACGCTCAATCGGGGGATTGGCGGGATAGGCGGGCAGTGAGCACGTGCCTGGCACGTGCTTTGGCGAGTCCAACGTAGAGGAACGACCAATGAAACGACTGGCGATGGCGGCGCTGGTGAGTCTGACTGTTGCTTCACCACGGGTGATGGCGCAGGAGGCGGAAACCGGCAATAACGATGCGGAAGATGTCAGGGCCCTGGTGGCACAGCTGGAGGCATTGAAGGCCAGTTATGCGCAGGAAGTGCGGCGCCTGCGCGAGCTGGACATGCAGGTACAGGCAATCCAGGCACGGGTCAGCGGCAAGACGGCACAGGCCTTGCCCACCCCGCAGGTAGCGGCGGGTACAACGCCTGCAGTGCCTGCGCCGCCGCAAGCGGCTACGGCAGCGGCACCGCCAGCGGGCGCTGAAGGTTATGCCAGCAGTGCAGCGGAAGCGCAGGAAGCCAAGGAAGCGGCGCGGCGCAGCGTCGATGACGTCAAACAGCAGCAGTCGGCGCTGTTCAACCAGAAGCTCACCCTGGAAAACAGCCTCACTTACGCCCGCTATGATCGCAAGCAACTCACCCTCAACGGCTTCCTGGCACTGGATGCGATCTTCCTGGGCAACATCGCCATCGAAAACGTCGAATCCGATTCGCTGACCTACAATTTCGCCGCGCGCTGGGGCGTCAACCCGCGTCTTACCCTGAATCTGGACGTGCCGTACATCGCCCGCAAGACCATCTACCAGAAGGGCGGGGCGGGCGGTTCGGCGGCGGCCATCGCGCAGGAGGAAACCCATGGCACGGGTATTGGTGATGTCACCGTCAGTGCCAATTACAAGCTGTTTGGTGAACGCGGCTGGCGTCCCGAGACGGTGCTCACCGGCGGTGTCACCGCGCCGACCGGGCGCGAACCCTATGGGCTGGACTGGAAGGTGATCGAACGCGACGACGACGACTTCATCCGTTTCGCGGTGCCGTCCAAGCAGCCGACGGGCAACGGCCTGTGGCAGGCGAACATCGGCTTGTCGGCGGTGAAGAGTGCCGATCCCGCGATCCTGTTCGGCAATATCGGTTATGTGCGCTCGTTCAAGCGCAGCTTCGACGATATCGATGCCAATCCGGACACGATCAATCCGGGTGAGGTGAACCTGGGGGATTCGTATTATTTCGGTGCCGGTGTGGCGTTTGCTTTCAACGAGCGCACCAGCCTGAGCATTTCCTTCAGTGATCGCATGAGTGCGCGTGCCAGCACACGCTACAAGAACGGCAAGTGGATGAAGGTGATCGGCAGCGATGGTAACGCGGGCACACTCAATCTCGGGGTGACCTATGCGCTGACATCCAAGGCCACCTTCGTCAGCATGTTGGGCATTGGCCTGACCCCTGACGCCCCTGACTTCACCTTGGCCTTCAAGTTGCCTTACATGTTGTGAGAGCGCAGGGTTGAAGATTCACCGATCAGGGGAGGCGGCGCTGCGTGCGGAAGGTCAACGCAGCGCCTCCAGTTCCAGCTGGTGCTTGCGACACATGCGGTAGATGGTGACCCGCGACACCTTCATCAGGCGCGCGCAGGCACTGATGTTGTATTGGCTTTGCTGCAGGCAGGAGAGCAGGGTTTCACGTTCGGCGTGATTGCGCGCCTTGTTGAGCTGGGCGCCGTCCGTGGACAGATTGAGTTCCAGGTCCGCGCTGCTGATCAATTCGCCTTCGGCAGTGATGGCCGCACGTTGTACCCGGTTGAGCAGTTCACGCACGTTCCCCGGCCAGGGAAAGCGATCCATGGCCTGGCGTGCCTCGGTGGTGTAGCCGCGTGCGCGGGTGGGGTGGCGCATGCGGAAGTTGCGCAGGAACTGGCGGGACAATAGTTCGATATCGCCATCGCGTTTGCGCAGCGGTGGCATGGCCAGGCGCAATACGTTCAGGCGGTAATAAAGATCGCGGCGGAAGCGGCCTTCTTCCACCGCGCGCTCCAGGTCAACGTGGGTGGCAGCGAGGATGCGCACATCCACTGGAATGGGCTGGTTGCTGCCGACCCGCTCGATGGTGCCTTCCTGCAGTACCCGCAACAGGCTGGTCTGTGCATCCAGCGGCAGGTCACCGATTTCGTCGAGGAAGACGCTGCCGTTGTGGGCGGTTTCAAACAGGCCCTGGCGACGACTGGTGGCGCCGGTGAAGGCGCCGCGCTCATGGCCAAACAGCTCTGACTGGATCAGTGTGGAGGGAATGGCGCCGCAGTTGATGGCCTGGAAGGGCTTGCCATTGCGTGCGGAGAGGCGGTGCAGCGCATGTGCTGCGACCTCCTTGCCGGTGCCGGTTTCGCCGGTGATCAGGACGGGCAGATCCACCGGAGCGTACTTGCGCAGGGTGGCACGCATGACCAGCATTACCTCGCTCTCGCCAAGCAAGGTGTCCAGCGCGTCTTCGCTGGCGGCCCGCGGCACGTCGTTGCTCAGGTCGTGCAGGCCGCGCAGCAGTTCCTTGAAGTCGGGCGGATGCGGGAACTGCTGCTGGCACGCCGCCAGCAAGGGATGGTGAGAGGTGTGCCCGTTCCCATCGGTGGCGGGGGTGATGGCGAACAATGGCATGTGCTGATGAGCGGCGGTCAGCTTGCCGATGCGTTCCAGTTCGCTGTCCGAACTGGTACGGAAATCGATCAGGCCAACCACCGTGTCACCGCCGCGCATGCCGATGTCGGCGGGCTGTTGGGGAAGTACCGTTCGCACTTGCCAGCCATCCGCAGCCAGCATCACTTTCTCTCTTGCCCCCGGATTTCCAAACCAGATCACACAACGTGTACTTGACATTTGTGCTGCCGCCATGTCTGGTCACCTCTCCATTCGCGGCAACGATATACCCCTGATTCGCGCATGCGCAATCGTATTCGCGCACTTTCTTGAGGGCCGCGTTGGATACCTGCGCATTAACTTTTGTGCACTGTGGGTGACGGTTCTAGCGCGCCCACGCGGCAATAAAAAAGCCGCAACCCGAAGGTTGCGGCTTGGCAGGTAGGTGCCGGCAGGGCGCTTATAGCGCCATGCGACGTGCCTGCATGAACTTGTCACCCCAGTAGCCGCTGAGCAGGGTATCGGTGCGGACATCCTTGCCGGTGCTCGGGGCATGCAGGAAGCGGCCTTCGCCGACATAGATGCCGACATGGTCGACGCGGCCCTTGCGGCCGAAGAACACCAGGTCGCCGGCGGCCAGCGCCGAACGGTCGTTGATCAGTTCGGCATTGGCCTGGCTGGCCATCTCGCGCGATACGCGCGGCAGCTCGACGCCCAGCGCGGTGCGGAATACGTAGCCGACCAATCCGCTGCAATCAAAACCGGCGTCCGGCGACGTGCCGCCCCAGCGATACGGGGTGCCCAGCAGGGTCATGGCGCGGCGCAGGATCGATTGCACCTTGCCGTCGGAGTCATTGGCCAGCGCGGCCTCGGTGGCGGCGGAAACGCCCTTGGAGGCGTCGTAGGCGGAAATCAGGCGGCTGAGATCGCCGGCGAACATCGCCGAGCGGTCCATCAACGGAATGGTGTCGCTGGCTGCCAGATGCGGCAGGAGGGCGGCGAGGGTTGCGGTAGCAGCGCTGTCGGCCTTGCTGCGTGGCGCCTCGGTCTTGGCTGCAGCCGGCTTGGCGGCTGCGGCGGTATCGGCGCTCTGGGCGAGGGCCGGCAGGCTGACCAGGGCCAGGGCTGCGGCGCACATCAGGCGACGGAGGGTGAGCGTAACAATTGTTGGCTGGCTCGGATGGGACGTGTTGTCAGTCGTCACGCGGCAGTCACTGAAAAAATTCGATGGGCGATCATGCCCTGTGAAACGTGTGGATAGGTACAAATTTCGTTAAATAATCGTTATTTTTCGCGCGGAATGTCTCGTTTTACCGTAATACCCGCTTCGCACCGGTGTAATGATCGCGCCAATAGGCCCCATCCAAATGATCCAGCCGCACGGTTCCGCCGGTGCTGGGGGCGTGGACGAAGCGACCTTCACCTACATAAATACCTACGTGCCAGACATTGCCCTTGTTGCCGAAAAAGACCAGATCACCGGCGGTGAGGCGATCAGTGGGGATCTTCGGGCCCTGGATGGCGGCCAGTTCGCGCGAGGTGCGCGGCAGGTTCAGTGCCAGCATGTCCCGATAGACATAGGTCACCAAGCCGCTGCAGTCGAAGCCGGACTCCGGGGTGTTACCGCCGTAGCGGTAAGGGGTGCCGACCAACCCCAAGGCACGCATCAGTATCGAGGCGGCTGCGGCGGGGTCCGCAGGGGCAATCGGCGAGTAATTTCGGGCCGGATCGGGTACGGCGGCCCGTTTGGGCGGGTTATGCCCGCAGGCGGTCAGCAGTACGGCGGTCAGGAGCGTGACTGGCAGCGGCCACGTGCGGATGCGGAGAACTGGCGTGATGTGCATGGAGCCCGGATAATGCGCCACCTTAGAAGGCCGTCATCATGGCGGCGTCCCCGGCGGCCGACAAGCCGTCCCAACGTCTGCCAGCGGGCAGCCATTTATCAGAGTTGCGCATGAAGATCGAAAAAGACCGCGTCGTCCGTTTCCACTACACCGTCTCCGAAGTCGGCCAGGAGCCGATCGAAAGCTCCAAGGACCGTGATCCGTTGGCCATCCTGATCGGCCACGGCAACATCATCCCGGGCCTTGAAACGGCGATGATGGACAAGGAAGCCGGCGAGAGCTTCGGCGTTGACGTGAAGTCGGCCGATGCCTATGGCGAGCGCCGCGAGGGTATGACCCAGCGCGTGCCGAAGAAGCACTTCGGCAAGACCCCGCTGGTCCCGGGCACCCAGGTGATTCTGCAGACCAACTTCGGCCCGCGTGCGGTCACCGTCGAGAAGGTCGGCATGACCGTGGTCGACGTCGACCTGAACCACCCGATGGCTGGCAAGGACCTGCATTTCGACGTGGAAATCGTCGAAGTGCGCGAAGCCAGCGAGGAAGAAGTGCAGCACGGCCACGTGCATGGCGACGGTGGTCACCAGCACTAAGCGATTGCCGCAAGGCAATGCAGCATCAGAACGGCCCGCTGACGCGGGCCGTTCTGCGTTGTGGGGCTGGTCCAATGTGGTGCCGAGCCATGCTCGGCAGAAGCTTTACCGGTAGAGCCCAGCCGAGCATGGCTCGGCACTACAGATCCCGCTTCTGCTCAAAGCCCCTCTCCCGTTTGCGGGAGAGGGGTTGGGGTGAGGGCGGCTGTTGCGGCGTTATCGGTAAAGCCGCTGCCGAGCATGGCTCGGCACTACAGATCCCGCTTTTGC
>NZ_DAMBKV010000017.1:63881-75506 GCF_032066555.1 Stenotrophomonas sp. | reverse complement strand
GCCGGAAGGCAGCAACGGTATCGATCGACGCGGGCGCCGAGGTCAGCCGGCGGGGTCGCCACCTTTTTGGGCCTTGGAAAATTGCGCGGCTGCTGAAGCGGCGGCTCTTGCTTGTGCGCGTTGTAGCCCGGGTAAGCGCAGCGCACCCGGGGCTTTGGCCGTGCAAGACTTCTGCCAGGCGATCGACTGATTGCCGGCCACGAATTGGCCTTTTATTGGTTACGAGTTAACCGGCATGCTTCCCGGGTGCGCTGCGCTTACCCGGGCTACGTTGCCTCGGAGGGTTCGGATGGGGCTGACAGAGGCTGGCTTCGGCCTTGCCCTCACCCCAACCCCCGCTCCGCGCCCCGGCCCCCGCGTTGCCGCGAGTGCGCTCCAAGAGTCGCGAACCGGTGGTTCGCAAGCGCCTCTTCTCGCCCCGCAGGCGGGAGAGGGGCTTAGTGATCATTGCTTGGAATTACTGGGGCCTACGTGCGCCCAAGCGCGGTGGAGCCGAAGCACGACGCTCAGCCCTCGAACGGCTCCGCACGCGGCGCCGTCGGCTCGGCCAACACAGCGCACTCACCCGGCATCGCCACGCGGTGGCCACGGGCACGCAGGGCTTCGCCATCGGCCGCGCTGGCGTAGTGGTAGAGCATCATCCGCGCCTGGGTGGCGGCGTCGTATTCGCGCTCCAGGTCGTCCACGCCGGTATGCGAGGGATTGCCGTGCAGGCCGCAATCATGGGCAATCAGCTCGTTGTCATCGGCAAAACGCGCCAGCATTTCCGGGATCGGGCGGGTGTCGCCGCTCCATACCAGCGCACCCTGCAGGCGCAGGCCGTAGGCGGTTTCCGGCCAGTGGTGGCGCACCGGGAACACTTCCAGGCGCACGCCCTCATGCCAGAATGCCTCGCCCACCACGATCAGCTGGAAGGCATCCCAGAAGTTGGCGCCGCCTTCGGCCAGCACGTTCGGGTAGTCCCCTACCCGCTTGTGCAGCAACGGTACCAGCGGCGCCGGCACGTACAGTCGCACCTTGCCGCGCCGTTGCGAGTTGAAGAAGGCATCGACGAACAAGCGCTCGAAACCCGCCACATGATCCAGATGGATATGGGTAACGAACACGGCATCCGGCATGGCGCGGTAGTGGTTGCGGTAGGCAGTCAGCCCCTCGCCACCGCAATCGATGGTCAGCCACGGCGCGCCGCCGTGCTCGATCACCGACATCGGCGAACCCAGTTCCACCGCCGACGCATTGCCGACGCCCAGAAAACGCAAGGCCCAACTCATCTCACACGCCCCGGTTCCAGGCCAGATCATAGGCGCGGCGCAGCCGCGCGTAGTCCTGCTCCACGTCCTCTCGGCTGCGCGCGCCGCGCAGCTTCAGCAGGGAGCGCAGCAGGCGCTTGAGGTTACGCTCGCGCCAGCGGGTGGCAGGAATGCGCAGCACGCCGCGATCGAAATCGATCAGCCAGCCGCGGCCAGCGTCATCGAACAGAATGTTGTGGGCGTTCAGATCGGCATGATCCAGGCCTGCACGATGGAAGCGCGCGATCATCCGCCCGGCCTCCTCCCATGGTGCGCCGCGCCCGGCGACCTGCGCGTGGTCGGCCAGCGAGCGCACGTCTTCCAGCCGCTCCATCAGCAGTGCCGCCTTGTAACGCAGGCCTTCGCGCATATAGAACGCCGCATAAGGGCGCGGCACTGGCAGCTTCTGCGCGATCAGCTCGCGCATCAGCCGGAACTCGGCAAAGCTGCGCGTGCGGTTGGCACCACGCCACAGATAGCTGCTGTGGCTGATCTTGGCGGCGACGCCGCCGCGCAGGTACTGGCGCAGCACGCTGCGACCGAACGGCGCATCGATGAACCATGCACCGCCGCGCCCGCCATCGCCCACTGGATGGGCCTTGCTGCCCCACTGCGCAGGCGCGAACAAGCCCGGATCGGCTTGCCGCAGGCGTTCGCGGTCGAACAGAATGGCGCCATAGCCGCGACCATCGCGGCAGGGCGTCAGCGCTTCAGTGGCGTCAAATGCGACCATCAATACGAGTCTAACAACACATGCCTGCATCGTCCTCCCCGTTGTGCCTCTTACGCCTCTCGGCACTGGGCGATGTAACCCATGTGGTCCCGCTGGTACGCACGCTGCAGCGGGGCTTCCCGGGCAAACCCCTGCATTGGGTGATCGACAAGGCCGGCCACAAGCTGCTCGATGGTTTGCCCGGTGTGCACTTCCATATCTACGACAAGCGCAGCGGTTTGGCAGGAATGCGTGCGCTGCGTCGCGAATTTCCGCCCGGTCGCTTCGAAGCCCTGCTGCAGATGCAGGTCGCCGCGCGCGCCAATCTGCTGTCGGCCTTCATCCCGGCCAAGCGCCGTATCGGCTACGACAAGTCACGCTCCAAGGACCTGCACGGTCTTTTCATCAATGAGCGCATCCCCGACCGCCCCGGCATCCATGTACTCGATGCCATCGGCAGCTTCTGCGAGCCGCTGGGCCTGAAGCAGACCGAAGTCAGCTGGGACCTGGCCACACCGCCGGAGGCACACGAGTGGGCACGGGCGCAGTGGGACGAGGATGGCCGCCCGGTACTGATGATCTCGCCCTGCTCCAGCCACCAGCGCCGCAACTGGTACCCCGAGCGCCACGCCGCCCTGGCCGACCACGCTGCCAGCCAGGGCTGGCGGGTGGTGCTGTGTGGCGGCCGCAGCGACCTGGAGCGCAGCACCAGCGACGCCATCCTCGCCGCGATGAAGCACCCCGCGCTGGACCTGGTCGGCAAGGACACGCTCAAACAGCTGCCGGCACTGCTGGCCCGCGCCTCGCTGTTGGTCACCCCGGACTCGGGGCCGATGCATATCGCCAATGCCGTCGGCACCAAGGTGCTGGGCCTGCATGCGGCCAGCAACCCGGCCCGCAGCGGCCCGTATTCCGACCGCCGCTATTGCGTGGACCGTTATGACGATGCCGCCCGTCGCTATCTCGACAAGCCGGCCAGCGCGCTGAAATGGGGCACCAAGATCGAGTTCGACGAGGTGATGTCGTTGATCACGGTGGAAGATGCGATCGCCGCGTTCGAGCGCTATCGCGCGGATCATCCGAACTGAGAGGCTGCGGCGCTGCCTGCAATGTGGGAGCCGCATAAGCCGCGAAGCTCGGAACGCATGACAGGCCCCTAAAGCCAACCCCTCCCCAACCCTCCCCTGCTGCGCAAGGGAGGGAGCAAAGCGGCAGCGCTGCGGCTGTCAGACGGCGCGGTAGTCCTGATAGGACTTCTCTTCCACGTAGCTGGAACCCAGCGCCAGGTTGATGGCCTTCTTGATGCGCGCGCGCTCATCGTTCTGGATGTAGACGCTGCGCGCCAGCTGTACGAACGCATCGTCGAAGGCCTGCGCCTTCTCTTTCAGGCGGATGTCGTCTTCGATATCCCACAGGCGCTCATTGACCGCCTTCAGCTCGGTACGCAGCGCTGCGATGTCCTGCGCGGCAGCCGGGTGCGCGGCCCAGGTGCTGTCCAGCGCGTTCAACTCATTGCGCACATTGGCCAGCTTTGCCGCATCGCTCATGCGCTCGGACTTGATCTGCAGGATGGAGATCTTGTCCAACAGCTCACCGAAGGACACGGGGACGAGGATTTCTGACATGGGGTTTACCGGTTGGATCAGGCGCACAGTGTAGTCGCTGCTGCCGGGTATTCCGCCGCAGCCCCAGGGCACAGGCTGCACACAAAGAAAAAAGCCACCCGAAGGTGGCTTTTTTCAGTATCTGGCGGAGAGGGGGGGATTCGAACCCCCGAGGCGCTATAAACGCCTGCCTGATTTCGAGTCAGGTACATTCAACCGCTCTGCCACCTCTCCAGATGTTCCCCGGCGAACCGGGCTGCGAATAATAATAGGCATCGGCTGCGCGGACAAGCGGTTTTTAACAAAAAAACGCCATCCGCCATCCCGGCGCTGCAATCCGCCAGCCAAACGGGTGTCCGCAGGCGCTTGCCGTACACCTCCATGAACGCGATGATGCAGCGACCTTCCCTGCCGAAACACCGCCCGTCCGGGCACCCATGATCGAATTTGGACACCTCAGTCACGTCGGCCTGCGCCGCCAGCTCAACGAAGACACCTATTACGGTGACGGTGAGCTCGGCTTGTGGCTGGTGGCCGATGGCATGGGCGGCCATGCCTGCGGCGAGGTAGCCAGCGCGCTGGCGCGCGAAACCATCGTCCGCGAGGTACGCAATGGTGCCGCGCTGGCCCAGGCCATCCGTACTGCCGACGAGGAAATCATCCGCACCTCCCGTCGCCGCAACGACAGTCTGCCGATGGGCACCACCGTGGTGGCCGCGCGCGTGCAGGGCAATCGCTACGAAGTGGCCTGGGTCGGCGACAGCCGTGCCTATCTGTGGCGCGACGGCAAGCTGGGCCAGCTCAGCCAGGACCATAGTTATGTGCAGGAGCTGATCGCGCAGGGCACGCTCACCGCCGAGCAGGCGCGCGCCCATCCGCATCGCAACGTGGTCACCCAGGCATTGGGCGTGACCGATCCGGCCCATCTCAACGTCGCCATCACCACCGGCGAACTGCGCCCCGGCATGCAGCTGTTGCTGTGCAGTGACGGGCTGACCGAGGAAGTGGACGATGCCAGCCTCAGCGCGGCACTGGCCCATGGCGACTGCAGCGCGCAGGAGTGCGTGGACGCACTGGTCGCCGCCGCGCTGGATGGCGGCGGCTCGGACAATGTCACCGTCGTCCTGATCCGCTGCCACTAGGGCGGCGGAACGCCACGTCAGTCAACGAGCAGCACGACTCAGGCCGATTCGCCCGCTGCCGGCGCAGGCTCGCCGTCCCACCAGGCATGCCCAGCCTTCTTGCGCAACCGGGCCAGGCGCGCCTCATGCGCTTCCTGCTCCGAGGCAGTCACCAGTACGCGCGGCCGTGGCAGCAGTGCCGACACATCGAATGCCTGCACCACGCCACCGGCATTGGTCGATTCGGCTTCGGGCTGGCCAAAACCAATTTCTTCCTGGCCCGAGGTCAACGCGATATAGACGTCGGCCAGGATCTGCGCATCGAGCAGGCCACCATGCAGGGTGCGGTGGGCGTTGTCCACGCCCAGGCGCCGGCACAGCGCGTCCAGCGAGTTGCGCTGCCCGGGGAAACGCTCGCGCGCCATCGCCAGGGTATCGGTCACCGTCACCCGGCTGGCCAGGCGGCCCTTGCCGGCCAGGCTCATCTCGTTCTCGAGGAAGCCCATATCGAACGAAGCGTTGTGGATGATCAGCTCGGCGCCATCCACGTAGGCGAGGAATTCATCCACCACCTCCTCGAAGCGCGGCTTGTCGGCGAGGAAATCCAGCGACAGGCCGGTGACTTCCGCGGCGCCCGCTTCAAAATCGCAATCCGGCTTCAGGTAACGGTGGAAGTTGTTGCCGCTGGGCCGCCGCTCGAGCAGTTCCACACAGCCGATTTCGACCACACGGTTGCCCTTCTTCCATTCCAGGCCGGTGGTTTCGGTATCAAGGACGATCTGGCGCATCAGCTACCTCAGTTGCTCGCGGCGCCAGCGCGCACGCGGATTGCAGCATCGCGGGCCAACTGGTCCACGCGTTCGTTGTCCGGATCACCGGAGTGGCCTTTGACCCAGCGCCAGTCGATCTGATGGCGCTGGGTGGCCTCGTGCAGGCGCTCCCACAGGTCGCGGTTCTTGACCGGGTCGCCGCCGGCGGTCTTCCAGTTGCGCCGCACCCAGCCCGACATCCACTCGGTGATGCCCTGGCGTACGTACTGCGAATCGGTGAACAAGGTGATGTTGCAGGGCTCGCTGAGCGTCTCCAGGCCCATGATCGCGGCCATCAACTCCATCCGGTTGTTGGTGGTGTGGGCTTCGCCACCGGCGAGCTCGCGCTCGTGGCCCTTGTAGCGCAACAACGCGCCCCATCCGCCGGGGCCGGGATTGCCGAGGCAGGCGCCATCGGTATGTACTTCAATTGACTTCATAGTGTTCCGTTGAATTCAGGTCGCCACCGGGCCGCGCCAACTGACGCGACTGGCCTTGATCGGGCCGATGAAGGCCGCGGTGCGTTTTTCAGCTTCCAGCACGCACAAGGCGCGCAGGGCCGGCAGAGCCGTGCCCGGGGTATTGCCCGACTGCGTCCACAGCGGGCCATAGTGCCGCAGCGAGCGACATCGTATGCCTTGCCGCTGCAATAGTGTCCTGCAACGTGCCACCGAGGGCGGCCGCGCACCCTGCCATTGCCAATGCGCGCGGTAGGGACTGCAGCGGTTGAGCAGGGTCACCCAGACCCGCCCGCCGGGCATGAGCACCCGCGCGCACTCGGACAGCAAGGACTCCAGCTCCTCGGCCGCCGGGTGCTCGATGACGATGGCCTTGATCGACTCGCTGGGCAGCGGCAGCGGCAGGCTGCAGCGCAGATCGCCTGCCCAGCCAGGCGCTTGCGGGTCGCGGTGCAGGTGCAGGCCACGCCCCTGCGGGGAGGGGGTTGGCCGCCAGAAGGCGTTTGGCGCCATCCACAGCCATGGCGGCGAGGGAAATCCGCGCATCTGTTCAGACAGCAGCCGCTGCTCCCATTCCCGCATCGCCTGCGCCCCGGCTTTCTCAAACCAGGGCGAGACTGCAGCTTGACGGGGGGACTTGGCGGCAGGCATTTTCCAATTCTATGCGACTGATCGCCCTGCCCGCATTTCAGGACAACTACATCTGGGCGCTGCAAACGCCTGATGACCGCACGATTTTCGTTGACCCCGGTCAGGCCGGCCCGGTTTTCGAAGCCGCTGCGCAAGGCATGCAGCCTGCAGGTGTCCTGCTCACCCATCACCACGACGATCACATCGGCGGGGTGGCGGAATTGCGCCAGCGCTGGCCGCGGCTGCGAGTATTGGCACCGCAAGATGAACGCATCGCCTTGGAATGTGAACGAGTCAGCGAAGGCAACCGGGTAGAATTGTCCGGCTTCGACTTCACCGTGATGGAAGTTCCCGGTCACACCCGAAGCCATATTGCCTACTACGGCCACGACCATTTGTTCAGTGGCGACATGTTGTTCAGCTTGGGCTGTGGACGCATGTTCGAAGGTACGCCGGCCCAGATGTTGGCCTCGCTCCGGCGAATGGCCGCCCTGCCCCCTCAGACACTGGTCTGCTGCGGGCACGAATACACGCTGGCCAATGCCGTGTTTGCGCGGCATGTCGACCCCACCAACGCGGCATTGCAGCGCCGCCAACAGGAAGCCTCGGACATGCGCAGCAGTTCCCGTCCTACCGTTCCCGCCGTCCTGGCCAGTGAACTGGAATGCAATCCGTTCCTGCGGACTGCCGATACCGCGATCGTTGCAGCGATCGCCGCGCGGCTTGGCCGCGCGCCCACCGACGAGGTGGAAGTCTTCGCCGAATTGCGGCGGTGGAAAGACGGTTTTCGCGCATGAGGCGGCTTTGTCTGCCGTTGGCGCTGGGGTTGTTGTTGGGCACGGGCAGCGGCACGCTGGCCGCCCAAGGCCTCCCGATCAGCGCCGGCATGACCCAGAACGTCGCCGCACTGACCGCATTGCCGCTGGATCCGGCGTCGCTGCCGGCCGCGACCACCCGTAACGGCCGCGAGATCTTCGCCAACTTCCGTGAGGGCCTGGCCGCCCCGCAGTGTGATGCCGAAGCCACCAGCCCTCGCTGGCGCAAGCAGTTCTCGCACGCCCCGGCACGGCTGGGCAATGTCGAGGACGATGCGCTGCCGCTGTTCGGCTATGTCGTCGACGAACTGCGCAGCGCCGGCCTGCCGACCGAATTCGCGCTGATCCCCTTCGTTGAAAGCGGCTACCGCCCCGGCGCCCGCAACGCCAGCGGCCCGGCCGGGCTGTGGCAGTTCATCGCCACCACCGCCCGCAACCACCGCGTGCCGATGGAAAAGGGCTATGACGGCCGCCTGTCGGCCGTGGATTCCACCCGCGCTGCGGTGCGTTACCTGAAGACCCTGCACGGCATGTTTGCCGGTGACTGGCAGCTGGCGGTGATGGCCTACAACGCCGGCGAGTACCGCATCCTGCAGTCGCTGCGCCGCGGCGGCATGAACGCACAGAACGCCACAGCCTCCGAGCTGCCGGGCCTGTCGCCGATCACCTACGCCTACGTCGAAAAGCTGCATGCCCTGGCCTGCGTGCTGGAACAGTCCGAGAACGACCCTGACCTGATGGCCGCCTTGGACCGTCAGGTGCCCATCCTCAAGGGCCATACCTTGCCGGCCAATACCACGTTGGCAGCCTGGTCGACGCAGAACGCACTGGATCCGGCGCGCATAGCCCGACTCAACCCGGCGCTGACCAGTTCACGCTCCGGCACCCGGGTGCTGGCACCGGCTGCAGCCATCGGCAGCATCGAGAGCGACAACCGCGAGAGCGTGCTGGTCGCCACCCGCGATGCGCCACCAGCAGCACCCTCATCGGTCGCCAGCAGCCGCCCAACAGCGGCATCACGGACCGTCGCCTCGGCCGGTAATGGCCGCCGCCACACCGTACGCAGCGGCGAGTCGGCCTGGACCATCGCCCGTCGCTATGGCATTTCGGTCAAGACCCTGCTGTCGTCCAACAACCTGGATGCCAGTGCCGTACTGAAGCCCGGCATGGTGCTGCGTTACGACGAAGTGCGCTGAGCCAGCGCTCCCGCACGAGAACAAACGCAGAAGCCCGGCCATTGGCCGGGCTTCTGCTTGATGTAGTGCCGAGCCATGCTCGGCAGGGGCATTACCAGCAATCCTCCCTGCTTTTGCAGGAGCGGCATAAGCCGCGAAGCCAATAGCGATGAGGCCACCGGCATCCGCGAGCAACCTGATGGATTGTCAGCTTCGCGGCTTACGCCGCTCCCACAGAATCCAGAGCAGAAGCCCGGCCAATGACCGGGCTTCTGCGTTGAGGTAGTGCCGAGCCATGCTCGGCAGGGGCATTACCAGCAGTCCTCTCTGCTTTTGCAGGAGCGGCATAAGCCGCGAAACCAGAAGCAATGAAACCACCGGCATCCCCGCAATCTGATGGATCACCAGCTTCGCGGCTTACGCCGCTCCTACAGAATCCAGAGCAGGAGCCCGGCCTATGGCCGGGCTCCTGCGTTGATGTAGTGCCGAGCCATGCTCGGCAGGGGCTCTCCCGGCAACCCCAGCTTGCAGGAGCGACGTAAGCCGCAAAGCCAGCAGCAATGAAACCACCGGCATCCGCCAGCAACCTGATGGCTTGTCAGCTTCGCGGCTTACGCCGCTCCCACAAGCGGACAGGTGACGGGCAACGCCCCTGCCGAGCATGGCTCGGCACTACCTCAACGAAAAAGCCCGGCTTTCGCCGGGCTTTTGCTTTTATCACTCAGATGCTCAGAGCTGCGATTCCTGCACCTGCACCTTGTAGCGCTTGCGCATGCCATCGACATAAGCCTTGGCGGCAGCGGCACCGTCGATCTGGCTCAGCTGGTCCTTGAGCATGGCCTGCTGCGCTTCCGGCACTTCGGCCGGGTTGCCCGGGGTCACCTTGGTCACCGCAAACACCGCATAACGGCCCGGCTCCATCTCCACCTTGCCATAGCTCGGCTTGTCGCCGACCGGGGCGGCGACGGTGAACGCGACGCGGTTGGCTTCAACGGTCGGCATCGGCGCAGTGCGCGGCAGGCCCGGCATCGGCAGCAACTGCAGCTGTTCGCTGCCAGCCAGTGCCTGCAGGGTCTGGCCGCCGTTCAACTTGGCCAGCAAGGCATCAGCGGCCTTCTTCGAAGCCTCTTCGGTGCGGTGCGCGCGCACCGCAGCAATCACCTGCTCACGCGCCTGCGCCAGCGGGATCGCCTGCTCCGGGGTATGCGCGGTGACGCGCACCATCACGCTGTGGTTCGGGCCCAGTTCGATCGGGTCGCTGACCGTGCCGTCTTCCTTCAAAGCGTCGGAGAACACGGCCTTCAATACCGCCGAATTGGCAGCGATGCCGCTGGCGGTGGCGCGATCGAACGGCCCCAGGGTCTGCACGGGCACGCCGATTTCCTTGGCTGCTGCACCCAGCTCGGTCGGGTTCTTGTAAACCAGATCGACCAGGCGACCGCTCAACTCGTTGAATGCCTTCTCGGTATCGGCCTGCAGCTGCTCGGCAGCCAGTTGGTCACGCACTTCTTCGAACGGACGGCCTTCGCCACCCTTGATCTCACGCAGCTTCAGCACGTGGTAACCGAATGCGCTCTTGACCGGGCCAACCACCTCACCCGCCTTCATCGCGAACAGTGCGTCCTCGAAGGACTTGTCCATCACGCCCTTCTCGACCCAGCCCAGGTCGCCACCGGCGTCCTTGGAACCCGGATCTTCCGAATTGGCCTTGGCCAGCGCGGCGAAGTCGGCGCCCGGCTGCTTGGCTTCCGCGGCCAGCTTGGCCGCCTTGGCTTCTGCAGCCTTCTCGTCGCTGCCGGCTGTGATCAGGATGTGCGAGGCCAGGCGCTGGTCGGCGCTGACAAAACGCATCTTTTCGTCTTCATAGCGCTGGCGCAGGGTGGCCTCGTCGGCGGCCGTTGCAGCCGGCATGCTGGCAGCATTGAGCTCGACGTACTCGATGGTGACGTTCTCCGGCTGGCGGAAATCCTTCGGATGCGCCTTGTACCACTGGTCGATCTCGGCATCGCTGACCGCAGCGGTATCTGCCGCGACGGCTGGCAGCAGCGCGAACTCCACGTCACGGGTTTCGCCCAGCAACTTCAGCAGGCGCTCGCTCTCACCCTTGGTCACGAAGCCGGACTGCGCCAGTGCCGATGGAATGATCGACTGTTGCAGGCTCGAACGCACCAGTTGCTCGAACATCGCCGGGGTACGCGGCGGCATGCTCTGCGCCAGCGCCAAGCGGTACTGGTCGGCATCGAACTTGCCATCTTTCTGGAACGCCGGGATCGCCGCGATGTAATCGCGCACGGCCTTGTCGCCGATGACGATATGCGCGTCTTCGGCAGCCAGGCGTACGACCTGCTCGTCGATCAGTTGATCGAGCACCAGCCGCTTGTTCTCCGCGGTTTCGAACTCACGCGGGTCGAAGTTGTCACCCTGCTGCTCACGCGCCTGCGTGCGTGCCTGTTCGAAACGGGCACGGAAGTCTTCGACGCTGACTTCATGGTGGTTCCACAGGAACGACATCGGCCACCACGACGGCGCCGAGGTCCACCACGACGGCGGGGCCGACACTTTGGCAACGTTCTGTGCGCCGACGCCACCGAGGTAGCTGTTGTCGATCACAAACAGGAACGGGATCATCAACAGGCCCATGATCACCGTAACGATCCAGCCTGAGGTCTTGTCGCGAAGTTTCTGCAGCATGGGCAAATCGAGGCCTGAGTGGCGAGCCGGGCAGTTTAACCCGCTTCCTGCCCCGCGCCCAACTCAGCCGCTGCCAATAGCGGACCAAAAAAAAGCCCCCGGCTTGCGCCGAGGGCTTTGAGACAACTGGCGGAGCGGACGGGACTCGAACCCGCGACCTCCGGCGTGACAGGCCAGCATTCTAACCAACTGAACTACCGCTCCACATTTGACTCGACCACCGCTGGTTTCCCAGGGCGCGCGCTCCGAAAAGCGACTTGATTAAATGGCGGAGCGGACGGGACTCGAACCCGCGACCTCCGGCGTGACAGGCCAGCATTC
>NZ_DAMBKV010000017.1:56698-63781 GCF_032066555.1 Stenotrophomonas sp. | reverse complement strand
CGCGACCTCCGGCGTGACAGGCCAGCATTCTAACCAACTGAACTACCGCTCCACACTTTCAAACTGTACTGCAATGCTTAACTTGGTGGGTGCTGAGGGTTTCGAACCCCCGACCCTCTCCGTGTAAGGGAGACGCTCTACCGCTGAGCTAAGCACCCCAGCTGAGCCGCTTAGTTTACAGCGTCTTTCAGAGCTTTACCAGCCTTGAAGGCAGGATTTTTTGCAGCGGCGATTTTGATCTCTTCGCCGGTCTTCGGGTTACGGCCGGTGCGCGCAGCGCGCTCGCGGACCTGGAACGTACCGAAGCCCACCAGAGTCACGGCCTCGCCCTTCTTCAGGGCCTTGGTGATCTCGGCGATGACGGCATCAACCGCACGGCCAGCTTCAGCCTTGGACAGGTCAGCAGCACCGGCAACGCCATCGATCAATTCGGTCTTGTTCATTCTGTAAAACTCCCTTTGCGGTAATCCGCGGAATTATTTGAGTGGCAGCCGTGCGTCCCCAAGACCCACGACCGCCGAAGAACCTGCAAACACGCCAGCACGAAATCAGCTGCTGCGTGAGTGGCACTTTTATACCAGCGCCCCCCTACCCGCGCAAGCTGAAAAGCCTTTAATGACGCGGGTTTTGAGGGGTTTTACGTTCACATTTCAGTGCTTGACGCGGGCCGTGGGAGCTGCCTTCGCCTTGCCGCGAACTGCGACGCGCTGCGCATTTTTGCCTGCTTTCTTCGGTGCCAACGGCGTTGCCAGCGCGATATCCAGCACCTCATCGATCCACTTCACCGGCACGATGGTCAGGTCGCGGGTGACATTGGCCGGAATGTCGGCCAGGTCCTTGCGGTTCTCGTCGGGGATGATGACGGTACGGATGCCACCGCGCAGCGCGGCCAGCAGCTTCTCCTTCAGGCCACCGATGGCGGTGACGCGGCCACGCAGGGTGATCTCGCCGGTCATCGCCACTTCGGCCTTGACCGGCACCTTGGTCAGCGTGGACACCAGCGAGGTCACCATCGCGATGCCGGCGCTGGGGCCATCTTTCGGCGTGGCACCGTCGGGCACGTGCAGGTGCACGTCGTGCTTCTGCAGGAAATCCACGTCGATACCCAGCGACTCGGCACGTGCACGCACCACCGACAAGGCCGCCGTCGCCGATTCCTTCATTACGTTGCCCAACTGGCCGGTCAGCGTCACCGCGCCCTTGCCCGGGATCAGCGTCGACTCGATCTGCAGCAGGTCGCCGCCGACTTCGGTCCAGGCCAGGCCGGTGACCAGGCCGATCTCGTTCTCCTCCTCGGCACGGCCGAAGTCGAAGCGCTGCACACCCAGGTACTTGTCCAGGTTGCCGGCATCAACCACCACCAGCGCCTTGGGCTTCTTCGCGGTCTTCTTGGCCGCCTTCTTCACCGGCTGCGGGCCTGCCAGCGCGATTTCCTTGACTACCTTGCGGCAGATCTTGGCGATTTCGCGCTCAAGGTTACGCACGCCGGACTCGCGCGTGTAATAGCGCACGATGCCACGGATGGCGTCTTCCTCGATGGCCAGCTCCTCCACCTTCAGGCCATTGGCCTTGAGCTGCTTGGGCACCAGGTAGCGGGTGGCGATGTTGAGCTTCTCGTCCTCGGTGTAACCCGGGATGCGGATCACTTCCATGCGGTCCAGCAACGGGCCGGGAATGTTCAAGGAATTGGAGGTAGCCACGAACATCACTTCGCTCAGGTCCAGGTCGACCTCAAGGTAGTGATCGTTGAAGGCGTTGTTCTGTTCCGGGTCCAGCACTTCGAGCAGGGCCGAGGACGGGTCGCCGCGGAAATCCATCGACATCTTGTCGATCTCATCCAGCACGAACAGTGGATTCTTGCTGCCGACCTTGTTGAGGTTCTGCACGATGCGACCCGGCATCGAGCCGACGTAGGTGCGGCGATGGCCACGGATCTCGGCCTCGTCACGCACACCGCCCAGGCTCATGCGCACGAACTTGCGGTTGGTGGCCTTGGCGATGGACTGACCCAGCGAGGTCTTGCCCACGCCCGGCGGACCGACCAGGCACAGGATCGGGCCCTTCATCTGCTTCACCCGCGACTGCACGGCGAGGTATTCAAGGATGCGATCCTTGACCTTGTCCAGGCCGTAATGGTCGGCATCCAGCGTGTCCTGGGCGACCTTCAGATCCTTGCGGACCTTGGTGCGCTTCTTCCACGGCACGCCCAACAGCCACTCCAGGTAGTTGCGCACGACCGCAGCTTCTGCCGACATCGGCGACATCTGCTTGAGCTTGTTGAGCTCGTTCTTGGCCTTGGTTTCCACCGGCTTGGGCATGCCGGCTTCGGCGATCTTGCGCGCCAGTTCTTCCATCTCACCCGGCGCTTCATCCAGGTCACCCAGTTCTTTCTGGATGGCCTTCATCTGCTCGTTGAGGTAGTACTCGCGCTGGCTCTTTTCCATCTGCGATTTGACGCGACCGCGGATGCGCTTCTCCAGCTGTTGTACGTCGATTTCGCCGTCGACCAGGCCGACCAGCATTTCCAGACGGTCACCGACCTGCAGGGTTTCCAGCAACTTCTGCTTGTCGGCCAGGCGCACGCCGATGTGCGCGGCAATGGTATCGGCCAGGCGCGTCGGCTCATCGATGCCGGCCAGGGTCTGCAGCAACTCCGGCGGCAGCTTGCGATTGGTCTTGACGTACTGTTCGAACAGCGACATCAGCGAACGGGCGATCGCCTCGATCTCGCGCGGCTCGCGCGATTCGTCCGATTCGATCTCCACGCCGTGGCCCTGCAGCGAACCGTCCTGCTCGTAGATCTTGTCCACGGCGACGCGCGACAGGCCCTCGACCAGCACCTTGATGGTGCCATCGGGCAGCTTCAGCAGTTGCAGCACCTGCGCCAGGGTGCCGACCGTGTACAGGTCAGCGGCGGCCGGGTCGTCGGTTTCGGCGGACTTCTGCGCCAGCAGCAGGATGCGCTTGTCGGCCTCCATCGCGCGCTCCAGCGCCTGCATGGACTTGTCGCGGCCCACGAACAGGGGGATGACCATGTGCGGGAACACCACCACGTCGCGCAGCGGCAGGACCGGCAGGTCGAGGACTTCGAGTTGGGACTGGGCCATGGGGGCTCCGAGATTCGGTGGAGGCTAAATAAAAAAGCCGATGGCCCCGTTATGGGGCCATCGGCGAGGTGTTGCAAGAGCTGTCGAAAGCTGAACGTGAGCGGCGCAACCGCCTATTCACCTCAGTTCGCCCGGGTTCACTCGCCCGAGGCGGTTTTGACCGGTTCCGGCGGCGTCTGGTAGACGATGTACGGCTCGGATTTGTTCTCGATGACCGACTCGTCCACCACCACCTTGCTGACGTTTTCCTGCGAGGGCAGCTCGTACATGGTGTCCAGCAGCACCGATTCGACGATGGTGCGCAGGCCACGGGCGCCGGTCTTGCGCTTGAGCGCCTTCTTGGCGATGGCCGACAGCGCATCGGGACGGAACTCCAGCTCCACGTTTTCCATCTCGAACAGCTTCTTGAACTGCTTGGTGATGGCGTTCTTGGGCTCGGTCAGGATCTGGATCAGGGCCGCTTCGTCCAGCTCTTCCAGGGTCGCGACCACCGGCAGGCGGCCAACGAATTCCGGGATCAGGCCGAACTTGATCAGGTCTTCCGGCTCCACTTCGGCCAGCACCTTGCCCACTTCCTGCTTGCGCTCGGCGCTCTTCACCTTGGCACCGAAACCGATGCTGCTGGTGTCGGTGGAACGGGCCTGGATCACCTTGTCCAGGCCAGCGAACGCGCCGCCGCAGATGAACAGGATGTTCTTGGTGTCGACCTGCAGGAATTCCTGCTGCGGGTGCTTGCGGCCGCCCTGCGGCGGAACGCTGGCAACCGTGCCTTCGATCAGCTTCAGCAGCGCCTGCTGCACGCCTTCGCCGGACACGTCACGGGTGATCGACGGGTTCTCGCTCTTGCGCGAGATCTTGTCGATTTCATCGATGTAGACGATGCCCTGCTGTGCCTTCTCGACATCGTAGTCGCACTTCTGCAGCAGCTTCTGGATGATGTTTTCCACATCCTCGCCCACGTAACCGGCTTCGGTCAGGGTGGTCGCATCGGCCATGGTGAACGGCACGTTGAGCAGGCGCGCCAGCGTTTCGGCCAGCAGCGTCTTGCCCGAACCGGTCGGGCCGACCAGCAGGATATTGGACTTGGACAGCTCGACGTCGTCGCTCTTGGAACGACTCTCGATGCGCTTGTAGTGGTTGTACACCGCAACCGCCAGGGTGCGCTTGGCACGGTTCTGGCCAATCACGTACTGGTCGAGCACCTCGAGGATCTCGCGCGGCTTGGGCAGCGAACTGCGCGCCGACTGCGCCTTTTCCTCAAGTTCCTCACGGATGATGTCGTTGCACAGCTCCACGCATTCATCACAGATGAACACGCTCGGGCCCGCGATCAGCTTACGAACTTCGTGCTGACTCTTGCCGCAGAACGAGCAGTACAGAATCTTGCCGCTGCTGTCCCCGGTACGACCTTGCCGGTCTTCGCTCATGCTTCGCTTACCCAGTTGCTTCCCCCTCTGAACAGGGGGTTCAAATTCGAGAATAACACAGGGCCGGAGGGACACCAGTCCGGTTCCGACCCTGCAAAATCAGGCCGATTTTCTGGCCGTTCAACGCATCAGGAGGCCTGGATGCTCTCTTCCGGACGGCGCTCCAGCACCTGGTCCACCAGGCCGTAAGCTGCAGCTTCGGCCGCGCTCTTGAAGTTGTCACGCTCGGTGTCGCGGGCGATGGTCTCCAGGTCCTGGCCGGTGTGCTTGGCCAGCACTTCGTTCAGGCGCGAACGCAGGGTCAGGATTTCACGGGCGTGGATGTCGATGTCCGTAGCCTGGCCCTGGTAGCCGCCGAGCGGCTGGTGGATCATCACGCGCGAGTTCGGCAGCGCGAAGCGCTTGCCCGGCGCACCGGCCGCCAGCAGCAGCGCGCCCATCGAGGCGGCCTGGCCGATGCAGGTGGTGCTCACGTCCGGCTTGATGTACTGCATGGTGTCGTAGATCGCCATGCCGGCAGTGACCACGCCGCCCGGCGAGTTGATGTAGATGCTGATTTCCTTTTCCGGGTTTTCCGACTCAAGGAACAGCAGCTGCGCGACCACAACGTTCGCCATATGGTCGTCGATCGGACCGACCAGGAAAATCAGGCGCTCTTTGAGCAGGCGCGAATAGATATCGTAGGCGCGCTCGCCGCGGCTGGTCTGTTCGACCACCATCGGAACCATGTTCAGAGCTTTGGTTCGGTTGTCCATTACGTGAGGCACCTATTTTGGGAGGGAACTCCCCGCGCCGTGGCGCGGGGATGAAACACCGCCAGCTTACTGGCGGATGGCTTCCTGGAACGTCAAGGCCTGCTCGGTGTGCTGGGCACGCTCGGCGATCCAGTCGATCACCTGCTCTTCCATCACACGGTTCTGCAGGCCAGCCATAAGCTGGGGGTCATTGCGGTACATCTCAATGACCTGCTCCGGCTCTTCGTAGGTCGAGGCGATCAGACGCATGGTTTCGTTCAGGCGCTTCGGATCCAGGCGCAGCTCGTTCTTGCGGGCGACTTCACCGACCAGCAGGCCGACCAGCACGCGCTTGGAAGCGGCGTCCTTGAAGCCTTCGTGGGCATCGGCCGGCACTTCGCCCGGGTTGCCGCCCTGGCGACGGATGGCATCGATCTGCTGGGCCAGCATCGAGCGGGCTTCGCCCTCGACCAGGCGCGGCGGCAGCTCGACCGAGGAATAGGCGGCGATCAGCTGCTCACCCACTTCGCGGCGCAGGCGGTTCATCAGCGCGCCCTTGAGCTCGCGCTCCAGGTTGGAACGGATGTCGGCGCGGAACTGCTCCACGTCGCCATTCTTCACGCCGAAGCTCTTGATGAAGGCAGCGTCGACTTCCGGCATCTCCTGCTCGGACACTTCAACGACCTTGACGGTGACCTGCACGGTCTTGCCCGCCAGTGCCGGCACGCGCCAGTCCGCCGGGAACTCGACGTCCAGGGTCTTTTCCTCGCCCTTGGCCAGGCCGATCAGGCCCTTCTCGATCTGCTCGAACATCATGCCCTGGCCGACGATGATGGTGCCCTTCTCGACACCCTCGGCCGGCAGACGCTCATCACCCGCCTGCGACCAGGTTTCCAGGCCGACCAGATCGCCTTCCTGGGCGCCGCGTGCAACCGGCTTCCAGCTGCGGCGCTGGGCGCGCAGGTTCTCGATCATCTGGTCGATGTCGGCATCGCTGATTTCGGCGGTGTGGCGCACGACGGTCAGCTTGGTGACGTCGACGTCGCCGAAGTCCGGGATCAGCTCGACGGTGGCAACGAAGTCGAACTCGCCTTCGCCGGCCTTGTCGATGCGCGGGTTACCGGCAATGCGCAGCTCGTGCTGGCGCAGGGCGGCATCAAAGGTCTCGCGCAGCAGGCCGTCCAGCGCCTCGGCGCGCACCTGCGGGCCAAAACGCTGCTCGATCACCTTGGCCGGCACCTTGCCCGGGCGGAAACCCTTGATGCGCGCGGTGCGCGCGATTTCGCCCAGACGGCCGCTGATGTGCCCCTGCAGACGCTCTTCCGGCAGCGAGAAGCTCAGGCGGCGTTCCAGATTGCCGGTGGATTCGATCGAAGCTTGCATGTTGACTCCTGCCACCGGCGGCAACCGCCCCGGTTCGATGTGATGGATGAAACGGTTGTAGGGCGCGGTTTGCACCGCAGCCCTTTAGTTTGGCCGATATCGCCCGTGGCCGCCAGCGGGCAGACCCATACAGGTTGTCTGAAAAGGCCCGCAGCGGGCAGAGAACACCGCTGACTGGTGCGAAAGGGGGGACTCGAACCCCCACGCCTTGCGGCACTGGAACCTAAATCCAGGGCGTCTACCAATTCCGCCACTTTCGCAATACTGACTCAGGGCGCCATTGTTGCAGGAGCGCCAACAAAGCGGAAGCCGCTCCCAGCTGCCCCGCCCGCAACCAGCGCCGACCACCTGCACCGGCCCCTTTCAAGAAAAAAGCCGCCAGATTTCTCCAGCGGCTTTTCCAATTTGGTGGGCTGTCAAGGATTCGAACCT
>NZ_DAMBKV010000017.1:54957-56598 GCF_032066555.1 Stenotrophomonas sp. | reverse complement strand
TGGACCTATTGATTAAGAGTCAACTGCTCTACCAACTGAGCTAACAGCCCTGAAACTTCGAGGTGAATTCTACACTACATTGAGTGTCTTACGCACCTGCCCAAAACACCGGGCTTACATAAAAAGAGAAAGCCGCTGGATTGCTCCAACGGCTTTCTTGATTTGGTGGGCTGTCAAGGATTCGAACCTTGGACCTATTGATTAAGAGTCAACTGCTCTACCAACTGAGCTAACAGCCCTGAAAATCAGGAGGCGAATAATGCCGCAACCTGGTTTTTATTGCAAGCCCGGATTTCACTCCGAAGCCCTGAAACAGTGGGGTGGCTGAGGGGATTCGAACCCCCGACCACCGGAATCACAATCCGGTACTCTAACCAACTGAGCTACAGCCACCACTGAAACCTTACTCACCTACCGCTTGCACCTGATGGCGCGCCCGACAGGAATCGAACCTGTAACCGCCGGCTTAGAAGGCCGGTGCTCTATCCAGTTGAGCTACGGGCGCTCTGACCGGATTGTCGCACTCCAACACGCGCTTGGTGCGTTGGATGGTCGGGGTAGAGGGATTCGAACCCCCGACATCCTGCTCCCAAAGCAGGCGCGCTACCAGACTGCGCTATACCCCGGCGGTGAATCTCTCCGATGCCCCGGAAAGGTCGGCTATTGTGGGAAGAACGCGCCTGTCTGTCAACGGTAAATTTCATTTTGTTTAATTTGGGTATGCTGGCATCCGTTTCCCGCCCACTTCATAGCAACGGAGCATTGCATGCGCAGCGGCAACCCTGCCCTTTCCGAATCCACCTTCCTCGACCTTGGCAGCGGCAGCGTGGTGTCACGCGGCGCCGATGCGATGACCATCAACGGCACCGTCAACAAGACCGGCTTCCTGCTGCTGCTCGCCGCATTGACCGCAGCGTTCGCATGGAACGGCACCATCGGCGACAGCGGCGAGTTGCTGCCGGCAGCCAAGTTCTACATGTGGGGCGGCCTGATCGTCGGCTTCATCCTGTCGCTGGTGACCATCTTCAAGAAGACCTGGGCACCGGTCAGCGCGCCGTTGTATGCGCTGGCCGAGGGCCTGTTCCTTGGTTCGATCTCGGCGATCTATGAAGTGCGTTTCAACGGCATCGTGTTCCAGGCCGTGCTGCTGACCTTCGGCACGCTGTTCGCGCTGCTGTTCGCCTACCGCAGCGGCCTGATCAAGGCCACCGAGAACTTCAAGCTCGGCGTAGTCGCGGCCACCGGCGGCATCGCCCTGGTGTACCTGGCCACCATCGTGCTGGGCCTGTTCAACATCAACATCCCCTATATCCACGGCTCGGGCCTGATCGGCATTGGCTTCAGCCTGTTCGTGGTGGTGATTGCCGCGCTGAACCTGGTGCTGGATTTCGACTTCATCGAAAGCGGCGTGGAAGCCGGCGCTCCGAAGTACATGGAGTGGTACGGCGCGTTCGGGCTGATGGTCACCTTGGTGTGGCTGTACATCGAGTTCCTGCGCCTGCTGTCGAAGCTGCAGTCGCGCAACTGAGGCAGCTGCGGCAGGTTGCATGCAAAGGGCGCCCATTGGGCGCCCTTTGTTGTTTGTAGTGCCGAGCCATGCTCGGCAGAGGCGTTATCGGTAATGCCACAGCCGAGCATGGC
>NZ_DAMBKV010000017.1:33359-54857 GCF_032066555.1 Stenotrophomonas sp. | reverse complement strand
TCGGCGCTACAGCTGGCCTTGGGAAGGCCCCTGCCGAGCATGGCTCGGCACTACAGCTGACCTTGGAAAGCTCCCTGCCGAGCATGGCTCGGCGCTACAGCTGACCTTGGGAAGGCCCCTGCCGAGCATGGCTCGGCACTACGGCTGGCCTTGGGAAGACCCCTGCCGAGCATGGCTCGGCGCTACAGCTGGCCTTGGGAAGGCCCCTGCCGAGCATGGCTCGGCACTACATCAACGAAAACGGAGCGCTTTCGCGCTCCGTTTTCTGCAACACCAACTACCGCAGCTGCAATCAGATGCGGCTGGCGATGGCCTGGGCGAAGCCCATGGTGGTGCCGGTGCCGCCCAGGTCGCCGGTCAGCGAATCCTTGGCTTCCATCGTGGCAACGATGGCCTTGCGCAGGCGCTCGGCGTTTTCCGGCTGGCCGACGTGGTCCAGCATCTGTGCGGCCGCCAGCATCAGTGCGACCGGGTTGGCCTTGCCCTGACCGGCGATGTCCGGTGCGGTGCCGTGCACGGCTTCAAAGATCGCCGCGTCCTTGCCGATGTTGGCACCCGGGGCCAGGCCCAGGCCGCCGACCAGACCGGCGCACAGGTCGGAGATGATGTCGCCGAACAGGTTGGTGGTGACCAGGATGTCGAACTGCTCCGGACGCATCACCAGCTGCATGCAGGCGTTGTCGACGATCATTTCCTGGAATTCGATTTCCGGGTACTCGGCGGCAACTTCGCGGGCAACGTTCAGGAACAGGCCCGAGGTCGACTTGATGATGTTGGCCTTGTGCACGGCGGTGACCTTCTTGCGGCCGGTGCTCTTGGCCAGTTCGAAGGCGTAACGCACGATGCGCTCGGAGCCCTTGCGGGTGATGCGGGTGCCGGAGAACGCGGTCTCGCCGTCGGCCGACACTTCCTGGCCTTCGGCCAGATAGGCGCCTTCGGTGTTCTCACGCACCGTGATCATGTTGATGTTCTCGTAGCGCGACTTGGTGTTCGGGAACGAGATGGCCGGGCGCACGTTGGCATACAGGTCGAACTGGCGACGCAGGGCAACGTTGATCGAGCTGAAACCGCCACCGACCGGGGTGGTCAGCGGGCTCTTCAGGGCGACCTTGTGCTTGGTGATCGACTCCAGGGTGGAAGCCGGGATCAGCTCACCGTGCTTTTCCAGGGCGGCCAGGCCGGCGTCGGCGAATTCGTAGGACAGGCCGGTGCCCAGCTTGTCCAGCACGAACAGGGTGGCGTCCATGATTTCCGGGCCGATGCCATCGCCGCGGATGACGGTGATTGTCTGCGTCATTTCTAGGTATTCCGAACAGGGAGGAGGGAATGCGCCATCCGGCTGCCCGGATACCGGCGCGATTGAAAAGGTTTCAACTGTCAATTATGCCTGATCAGCCGCGCCAGCCCCAACTGGACGAAGGTCTGGGGTTCAGCTGTGGTCGTGACCGGCCGGCGCCTCGGCCGCCCCGCTCTCCAACTGGTCCAGGAAGTCCACCGCCCGCCGCAGGTGCGGAATCACGATGGATCCGCCCACCACCAGGCCCACCGAGAAGGTCTCGAAGAACTCTTCACGGTTGACCCCGGCGTCCTTGCATTGCGCAACGTGGTAGCTGATGCAGTCATCGCAGCGCAGCACCAGCGAGGCGACCAGGCCCAGCAGCTCCTTGGTCTTCACGTCCAGCGCGCCGGCCTGGTAGGTCTGGGTATCCAGCGCGAAGAAGCGCCGCACCACCTGGTTGGGCTCGGCCAGGATGCGCTGGTTCATGCGCTGGCGGAACTCGGTGAACTCGGCCAGGCGGTCCTTTTCGCTGCCGCTCATGCGCCCTGCCCGGCCAGCAGCGGCTCCAGCTTGCCGGCACGATGCAGCGCCATCATGTCGTCGTAACCGCCCACATGGACGTCGCCGACGAAGATCTGCGGCACGCTGGTGCGCTTGGTCAAGGCCATCATCTTCTCGCGCTCGACCGGGTCCAGGTCGATGCGAACCTCGGTCCAGGACTGGCCCTTGCTCTTCAGGAAGTTCTTGGCGGCCACACAGTAAGGGCAGACAGCGGTGGAGTAGATGGTGATCTCCGGCGCGGCGCCGGTGGTGGATTGCGTTGTCACAACGAAACTCCTGACTGGAAACATTGTCTATATATGGTACCGACAGCCGCGGATATCGATGCCAGCGGTGGAACACAGCAGGTTAACCTGTGCTTCACACCGGCGCCGTGCTTACCGGTCATCCTCCGCCCTGCCACTTCTGGAGTTTCCTGCTTGCGCACCCTGCTGCTCGCCACTGCCGTCACCCTGGCGCTTGCCGCGCCCCTGTCGCACGCCGATGACACCAAGCTGCCGGACATCGGCTCCTCGGCCGGCGAGCTGCTGACCCCGGCACGGCAGGCCGAGTACGGCGGGATGATGCTGCGCGAACTGCGCAACTACGGCTATCTGCTGGACGATCCACTGGTCGACGACTGGCTCGGCACCATGGGCACACGGCTCGGCTCCAACAGTGCCCAGCCGCAGCAGAAGTACACGTTCTTCATGATGAAGGACCGCCAGATCAACGCCTTTGCCACCTTGGGCGGTTACATCGGCATGAATGCTGGTCTGGTGTTGACCGCCGAGCGCGAGGACGAGGTCGCCGCGGTGCTGTCGCACGAAATCTCGCATGTCACCCAGCAACATGTGCTGCGAGGAGTGGAGCGCGCCCAGCGCGACCAGATCCCGATCCTGCTCGGCATGCTGGCGGCGGTGATCGCCGCGCAGCAGGCCGGTGGCAACTCCTCCGGCGACGCCACCATGGCCGCGATCACCTCCGGCATGGGCCTGATGCAGCAGCGCCAGATCAATTTCACCCGCTCCAATGAGTCCGAGGCCGACCGTCTCGGCATCCGCACCCTGGCCCGCAGCGGCTACGACGTGGATGCGATGGCCGGCTTCTTCGAGCGCATGTCGGCGGCGATGCGTGGCAATGAAGGCGGTTATTCCACGCCGGATTTCCTGCGTACCCACCCGGTCAACATCACCCGCATCAGCGAGGCCAAGGCCCGCGCCGAGCAGATGAAGAAGGACACGGTGCTGCTGACCACGCAGACGCCGACCGGCATCCTGCAGGAGCGTGTGGATCCTTCCGCACCCGACACCAGCGCCAGCCCCTTGAGCGGCGGCAATCCACTGCTGCCGGCCGGCCTGCAGCTGTCCCTGCCCGGCACCAGCCTGCCACGCGGCCCGACCGGCCAATTTGACTGGGCCCGCGAGCGCCTGCGCGTGCTCAGTGCGCCCACTCCGTCGGAACTGGTCCGCGAATACGAAGGCCTCAAGCGCAGCCAGAAGGATGGCCTGACCGACCCGCAGCGTTACGGCGTGGCCATCGCACGTCTGCGCGATGGTGGCGCCGGTGGCGTTACCCAGGCCCTGCCCGAACTGCAGCAGCTGCTGCAGCAATACCCGGACAACCTGTGGGTGAACCTGGCCCTGGGCGAGGCCGAATCGCGCAGGGGACAGCATGAAGAGGCCAACAAGCGCTTCGACGCCCTGCTCAAGCGCCTGCCGCAGAGCCGGCCGGTGGCCTTGACCTATGCGCGCATCCTCAATGAACAGGGCGGTGTCGCTGCCGGCCAGCGCGCGCAGGCCATGTTGCGGCCACTGCTGGCCCGTTCCAGCGACGACCCGGTATTCCAGACCACCTTTGCCCGTGCCAGCGAACTGGCCGGCGACAGCACCCGCGCCAGCGAAGCCTATGCCGAGGCCGCTTACCTGAACGGTCGCCCGGAACAGGCGCTGATCCAGTTCCAGGCCCTGCTCAAGCAGCCGGGACTGGACTATGTCAGCCGTGCCCGGGTGGATGCCCGCATCGAATCGATCATGCCAACCGTGCTGGAAATGCGTCGCCTCGGCGTCCACGACCCGGAAATGTCACGCAACTGAACCCGTGGCTGACAAACGGCCGGGATTGCCGCCTGTCCATGTCACAAACCCGTCATCAAACCGTAGTCTACTGAGCACATCCCTTATTGATGGGCATTCCGGTAGGCGCCACGTGCAGAAACGTATCCTGATTGTCGACGACGAACCCGCGATCCGTGACATGGTCGCCTTCGCCCTGCGCAAGGGCGAGTACGACCCGGTCCATGCCGGCGACGCACTCGAAGCGCAGACCGCCATTGCCGACCGGGTACCGGACATGATCCTGCTGGACTGGATGCTGCCCGGCACCAGCGGCCTGGAACTGGCCCGCCGCTGGCGCAAGGAAGTCCTGACCCGCGACGTGCCGATCATCATGCTCACCGCACGCGGCGAAGAAAATGACCGCGTCGGTGGCCTGGAAGCCGGCGTCGACGACTATGTGGTCAAGCCGTTCTCGGCACGCGAACTGCTGGCCCGCATCCGTGCGGTGATGCGCCGCACCCGCGACGATGACGAAGACGGCAGCGTCGGCGTTGGCAACATCCGCATCGACGGCGCCGCCCACCGCGTCTTCGCCGGCGATGTTCCGGTGCCGATCGGCCCCACCGAATACCGCCTGCTGCACTTCTTCATGACCCACCCCGAACGCGTCTATACCCGTTCGCAGCTGCTGGATCATGTCTGGGGTGGCAGCGTGTACGTGGAAGAACGCACCATCGATGTGCATATCCGCCGCCTGCGCAAGACGCTGGAACCGTTCGGCGCCGAGAACATGGTGCAGACCGTGCGCGGTGCCGGCTACCGTTTTTCCGCCGCCACCTGAACGGCGGCGGCCGCGCGGCTGCAAGCGATGCTATAACCCGGGATACCCCCGACGGATCCCTCCCGTACCACCGAGAGTGCAATGCCCCGCCAATTCCGATCTGCCTGGTTGAAGACGCTGGCCACCGTGGCCGCGTTGTTGTTGCTGGCATGGGGGCTGGGCGCGTTGCTGGGGCATCCCGCGCTGGTGGTGGCACTCGCCGCCCTGGCGATCCTGGCCTGGCATTACTGGCGATTGCGCCAATTGCTGCTGCGGCTGACCGCACGCCAACGCTGGGACAGCCCTGCAGGCGTCGGCGTCTGGAACGAGCTGGACCGCCTGCTCTCGCGCAACCAGCAGGAAATGCGTGCACGCAAGCGGCGCCTGGTCGAGATGCTGCGCAGCTACCGCGCCGCCGCCGCCGCGCTGCCGGATGCGGTGGTGGTGGTCGACCGCAACACCCAGCGCGTGCAGTGGTTCAACGAGGCCGCCACCACCCTGCTCGGCCTGCAGCACCCGGCCGACATGGAAGCTGCGCTGGTGCCGCGCCTGCAGCCGCTGCCGCTGGCCCATTGGCTGGCCGGTGGCCGCAATGCCGAACCTATCCTGGATGCCAACTCGCCGGTCGATCCCGCCATCCGCCTGCACATGCGCCTGATCCCCTACTCGGATCACCATTGGCTGCTGGTCGCGCGTGACGTGACCAAGCTGCTGCACCTGGAACAGGTGCGCCGTGACTTTGTCGCCAACGTCTCGCATGAGCTGCGCACGCCACTGACCGTGGTGCATGGCTACCTCGACATGATGGACCCGGAGGATTTCCCCGACACCGGGCCGATGCTGTCGGAAATGCGCAAGCAATCGCAGCGCATGGCGCAGCTGGTCGAAGACCTGCTGACCCTGTCGCGACTGGAATCGCAGCAGCACACCGAGCTGGAAACCGTGGCCATGACCTCGATGCTGGCCTCGCTGCGGCGCGAAGCCGAGGCACACAGCCAGGGCCGTCACACCATCACCGTGGAAGACCAGGCTGGCGTGGACCTGGCGGGTTCCAACAAGGAACTGCACAGCGCCTTCTCCAACCTGCTGACCAATGCCGTGCGTTACACCCCGGCCGGTGGCCGCATCAGCCTGACCTTCAGCCGCGAAGGCAATGGCGCCGTATTGGCTGTCACCGATACCGGTTACGGCATCCCGGCCAACCATCTGCCGCGATTGACCGAACGCTTTTACCGCGTGTCCAGCAGCCGCTCGCGCGAAAGCGGCGGCACCGGCCTGGGCCTGTCCATCGTCAAACACATTCTTGGCCTGCACCAGGCACGCCTGGAGATCCGCAGCGAAGTCGGCCAAGGCAGCACCTTCGCCTGCCACTTTGACGCCGAGCATGTACGCCCGCGCAATGCATCCCCCTCGCCTTTGTCCATGGAAGACTTCCCGGCATGACCCCTCCTCCCCCGCCCCCCGCCACTCCCGCCGTCGGCACCGATCCGTTGCGTGATCCGTCGCTGTACATCAACCGGGAACTGTCACAGCTGGATTTCAACTTCCGCGTGCTGGCCCAGGCGATGGATGAGCAGGTGCCGCTGCTGGAGCGGCTGCGCTTCCTGTGCATCTCCTGCACCAACCTGGATGAGTTCTTCGAGATCCGTGCCGCAGCGGTACGCCATGCGCAGGAATTCGGCCTGCCGCCGGCACCGGACGGGATGAGCCCGCAGGCCATCCTCAACGCCATCCATGACCGCGCTGCCGAACTGGTGGACCAGCAGTACCGTTGCTGGAACCAGGTGCTGCGCCCGGCCCTTGGCGAGGCCGGCGTCGGTATCCTCGCCAACAAGAGTTGGACCACGCGCCAGCGCCGATGGCTGCGCGCCTATTTCCGCAACGAGATCATGCCGGTGCTGTCGCCGCTGGGCCTGGATCCGTCGCACCCGTTCCCGAAGATCCTCAACAAGTCGCTGAACATCGTCGTCGTGCTGAAGGGCACCGACGCCTTCGGTCGCGCCGGCCATCTGGCCCTGGTGCGCGCGCCGCGCTCGCTGCCGCGCATCATCCAGTTGCCAGAGTCGCTGGGCGGCCCGCAGAACTTCGTGCTGCTGTCAGCGGTGCTGTCGGCCTTCGTCGATGAGCTGTTCCCGGGCATGGATGTGCAGGGTGCCTACCAGTTCCGGGTCACCCGCAACTCCGAGCTGGTGGTGGACGAGGAGGAAGTCGAGAACCTGGCGCTGGCGCTGCGCGATGAGCTGGTCGACCGTGGCTACCGGCCGGCGGTGCGGCTGGAGATCGCCCACGACTGCCCCAAGCCGATCATGCAGACCCTGCTGCAGAACTTTGGCCTGTTGGAGAACGCGGCCTATCGCATCGACGGCCCGGTCAACCTCAACCGCGTCATCCAGGTGTATGACCTGCTGCAGCGGCCGGACCTGAAATACCCGCCGATGACCCCGCGCGTGTTCAAGTCGCCCGAGGGCATCTTCGAAACCGCTGCGCAGGGCGACGTGCTGCTGCACCACCCGTTTGATTCCTTCAGCACCGTGCTGGAGCTGATCCGCGAAGCCGCGGTCGATCCCAACGTATTGGCGATCAAGCAAACCCTGTACCGCACCGGCAAGGACTCGGGCATTGTCGAAGCCCTGATCCTGGCCGCACGCAATGGCAAGGACGTCACTGTCGTGGTCGAACTGCGCGCGCGCTTCGACGAAGAAGCCAACCTCGGCCTGGCCGATCGCCTGCAGGATGCCGGCGTGCAGGTCGTCTACGGTGTGGTCGGCTACAAGACCCACGCCAAGATGCTGCTGATCGTGCGCCGCGAAGGCCGCAAGCTGCGCCGCTACGTGCACCTGGGCACCGGCAACTACCACAGCGGCACCGCCCGCGCGTATACCGACCTGAGCCTGATCACCGCCGATCCGGACATCGGCAACGATGTGCACCTGCTGTTCCAGCAGCTGTCCGGGCTGGCGCCGAAGATGAAGCTCAAGTGCCTGCTGCAATCCCCCTTCACCCTGCATGCCGGGCTGATCAAGCGCATCGAGCGCGAGACCCGGCTGGCACTGGAAGGCAAGCCGGCCCGCATCATCGCCAAGATGAACGCGCTCAACGAGGCGCAGGTGATCCGCGCCCTGTATGCCGCCTCGCAGGCCGGCGTGCAGATCGACCTGATCGTGCGCGGCGCCTGCACCCTGCGCCCGGGCGTGGAAGGTGTGTCGGACAATATCCGCGTGCGGTCGATCGTCGGCCGCTTCCTCGAGCACAGCCGGGTCTACTGGTTCGGCAACAACGGTGCCCCCGAGCTGTACTGCGCCAGCGCCGACTGGCTGGAACGCAACCTGCTGCGCCGCGTGGAAACCTGCTTCCCGATCCTGGATACCGATCTGTCCCGGCGCATCTACCGCGAGGTGCTGCAGAACTACCTGGACGACAACCTCAACGCCTGGGACCTGCAGGAAGACGGCCGCTACATCAAGTGCGAGCCAGCACCCGGCCAGCCTCCGCATTCGGCGCAACAGGCACTGATGGAAGGGCTCTGAGGCAGGAGCGAGAAGCCAGAAGTGAGAAAACAGGAGTGAGAAACGAGAAGGAGCAACGACAGCGCCCGCTGCCGCCTCATTTGTTGGCGGGACCGGGATTGAGGCCTCCCTCCGCGCCTGCCAGGGCAGCTGATTCTGGTCTTTCTCACTCCTCACTTCGCACTCCTCACTCCTCTTCACGCCCTACTACCGTTACCATTCCGCCATGCCCCAGTCTTCCCTGACCCCACCGCCCCTGCAGGACGGCGACCTGCTGGCCGCCATCGACCTGGGTTCCAACAGTTTCCACATGGTTATCGCGCGCTACCTGCTCGGGCAGCTGCGGGTGGTGGACCGCCTGCGCGAGACCGTGCGCATGGCCGACGGCCTGGATGGCAAAGGCGGGCTGTCGCCCGAGGCGCGCCAACGCGCGCTCGAATGCCTGGCCCGCTTTGGCCAGCGCATCCGCAACATCCCGCCTTACCGCGTGCGCGCCCTGGCTACCAATACCGTGCGCCAGCTGCGCTCACCGCTGTCGTTCCTGATGCCGGCCGAAACCGCGCTGGGCCACGCCATCGAAGTGGTCAGCGGCCGTGAAGAGGCGCGCCTGATCTACCTGGGCGTCGCCCATGCGCAGCCGCCCAAGCCCGACCAGCACCGGCTGGTGATCGACATCGGCGGCGGCTCCACCGAATTCATCATCGGCCAGGGCATGCAGGCGCTGGAGCGCGAAAGCCTGCAGGCCGGCTGCATCGCCAGCACCCGTCGTTTCTTCCCGGGCGGCAAGCTGAGCAAGAAGCGCTGGAAGGATGCGCTCACCGAGATCGGCGCCGAGTTCCAGCCCTTCGCCAACAAGTACAAGGCATTGGGCTGGCAGGAAGCCTTGGGCTCGTCCGGCACCCACAAGGCGATCAGCGAAATCTGCGCGGCGATGAAGCTCAGCAAGGGCGCCATCACCGCCGAGGCGTTGCCGCAGCTGCGCGAGGAGCTGCTGCGCGCCAAGCACATCAACGACATCAACCTGCCCACCCTGTCCAACGAGCGCCGCCCGATCATTGCCGGTGGCGTGCTGGTGCTGGAAGCCGCCTTCCAGGCGCTGGGCCTGCAGAAACTGCTGGTCAGCAAGGCCGCGATGCGCGAGGGTATCCTCTACGACATCATGGGCCGCGCCAACGACAACGATCCGCGCGATGAATCGGTCGCCGCGCTGACCCAGCGTTACGCCATCGACGAGACCCAGGCGCAGCGCGTGGAAGCCACCGCGCAACGGCTGTTTGAACAGGTGGCCGACAGCTGGAAGCTGGACGTGGACGATGCGCGCATGCTCGGCTGGGCCGCACGCCTGCACGAGCTGGGCCTGATGATCGCCCACAGCGGTTATCACACCCACGGCAGCTACGTGATCGAGCATTCGGATATCGCCGGTTTCTCGCGCCAGGAGCAGCAGATGCTGGCGGCACTGATCCGCACCCACCGCCGCGGCATCTCCAAGACCGCGTTCGACGCCCTGCCCGACCGCCTGCTGCTGCCGGCCAAGCGCACCGCCGCGCTGCTGCGGCTGGCGGTACTGCTGCACCGCGCCCACGAACCCGATCCCATTCCAACGCTGGAACTGTCGGTGGATGGCAACACCTTGTCGCTGATCCTGGCCAAGGACTACATCGACGCCCGCCCGCTGCTGCGCGCGGACCTGGTCGGCGAAGCCGAAGGCATGACCGGGCTGGGCTTCAACTTCCGGCCATTCGTGGCCTGAGCGGGATCGGCAAGTACGACTGACGCTGGCGCCCGCGCCAACGCTGGACAGACAAGACCACGACCCGTTGCGGGCCGTGGTCTTCGCTCTTCAGGGCCGTCATAAAGCGGTCAGATCACAGTAACAGGTGCTTCATCGGCTACGCGCATCCTCGCCAAAAACCGGGAGCCAGCCATGCGCTTTGCGATCGTCACCGAGACCTATCCGCCGGAGGTCAATGGCGTTGCCTTGACCGTGCAGGGACTGGAGCACGGCCTGCGCAACCGCGGCCACGACGTCGATGTGGTGCGCCCACGCCAGCAGCAGGACGGCACCGGCGCCGCCCATGAGCTCCTGGTACGCGGCGCCGGCCTGCCACGCTATCCCGGCCTGCGCTTCGGCCTGCCGGCACCGCTGCTGCTTGCACGCCAGTGGCAACAACTACGCCCGGATGCAATTTACGTGGCCACGGAAGGCCCGTTGGGATGGTCGGCGATGCGCACCGCGCGGCGGCTGGGCATCCCGGTCGCGTCGGGCCTGCACACGCGCTTTGATGAATACCTGCCCGACTATGGCGCTGCCTGGTTGCAGGGCACCGCACTGCGCTGGATGCGCCGCTTTCACAATCAGGCAGAAGCCACCTTGGTCCCCACCCGCGAGTTGCAGCAGTTCCTTCTGGACAACGGTTTCTCCCGAGCGCGGTTGCTCGCGCGCGCGGTGGATGGCAGTCAGTTCGACCCAAACAAACGCGACGCTGCGCTGCGTGCCGACTGGGGCATCGAAGGCGAAGGCTTTGCGGTGATCCATGTCGGCCGCATCGCCGCAGAGAAGAACCTGGGGCTGGCAATCAAGGCGTTCCGCCGCATCCAGCAACACCGGCCGAAGGCACGCTTTGTCTGGGTCGGGGATGGCCCGATGCGGGCGAAGCTGGCCGAGCAGAATCCCGACTTCATCTTCTGCGGCGTGCAACGTGGCGAAGCCTTGGCCCGGCATTTCGCCAGCGCCGACCTGTTCCTGTTCGCCAGCCGCAGCGAAACCTTCGGCAACGTCACCCTGGAAGCCATGGCCAGTGGCGTGGCGACGGTCGCCTTCAACTACGGCGCAGCACGCGAGCACCTGCGCAGCGGCCATAGCGGGGTGGCGGTGGACACGGACGAGAACTTCATCGCCGCCGCCGTGCAGCTGGCCAACGATGAGGAAATGCGCACCACCCTTGGCGCCAACGCCAGCCGTGCGATGCAGCGCCTGCACCCGGAACAGGTGGTTGCCGAGTTCGAAGCCCTGCTCAGTGAACTGGCCTCACGGAGACGCTGCCATGCCATTGCTGCCGCCTGAAGGAATCGCCGCACGCGAAGCACGCTGGTGCCGCCGGGCAAACCACTACGGCCGTCGGCGCGGCATCCGTCGCCTGTTCTCGGTGCTGAGTCGGCTTGGCGATGGCGTGTTCTGGTACATGCTGATGGGCGCGCTGGTACTGGCTGATGGACTGGACGGCCTGCAGGCGTCGGCACACATGGCCGCCACCGGTGTGCTGGCCCTGACCCTGTACAAGCTGCTCAAGCGCTGGACCCGGCGCCCGCGCCCATTTGCCGCCGACCTGCGCATCCGCGCCTGGGTGGCGCCGCTGGATGAATACAGCTTCCCGTCCGGCCACACCCTGCATGCGGTGTCATTCACCGTGGTGGCGCTGGCCTACTACCCGTGGTTGGCCCCCTTGCTGCTGCCCTTCACCCTCGGCGTAGCGCTGTCACGGGTGGTGCTGGGCCTGCACTACCCCAGCGACGTGCTGGCCGCCACCGCCATCGGGGTGCTGCTGGGAACCGGCTCATTGCAGCTGCTGGCGCTGTTCGCAGGCTGATCAGGCCCTACAATGCAGGCATGACAACGCTGTTCATCTCCGACCTGCACCTGGACCCCAGCCGTCCAGCCATCACTGAACTGTTCCTCGACTTCCTGCGCGGCGAAGCGCGGCAGGCCGAGGCGCTGTACATCCTGGGTGACCTGTTCGAAGCCTGGATCGGCGATGACACGCCTTCCAGCGCCGCCGATGCGGTCGCGCTGGCACTGCGTGAAGTCAGCGACGCCGGTGTGCCGGTGTACTTCATCCGCGGCAACCGCGACTTCCTGGTCGGCAACGACTATGCCGCCCGCGCCGGCATGCGCATCCTGCCGGATCCGTCGGTGATCCAGCTGTATGGCAAGGCGGTGCTGCTGCAGCACGGCGACCTGCTGTGCACCGACGACGTCGCCTACCAGGCGTTCCGTGCACAGACCCGCAACCCGGCCTTCATCGCGCAGTTCCTGTCGCAGCCGCTGGAGGCACGCATCGCCTTCGCGCAGAAGGCACGTGCGGCCAGCCAGGCGCATCAGTCGGAAATGAAGCAGGACGACAAGGCGACCTTTGAAACCGTCACCGATGTGGCCCCGGCCGAGGTGATTGCCACCTTCCAGCGGTATGGCGTGGACACCATGATTCATGGTCACACCCACCGCCCGGCAATCCATAGCGTGAGCGCAGGCGAGCACAGCTTCACCCGCATCGTGTTGGGTGACTGGTATGAGCAGGGCTCGGTGCTGCGTGTGGATGGCGATGGCTTCCGGCTGGAAGCGCTGGGCTGACGCTACTTGTAGGAGCGGCATAAGCCGCGAAGCTGGAGCAAAGAGAACCGCCAGATATGGCTGCAGTTGCAGACTTGTTTGGCGGTTTTTGCATTTGTGGCTTCGCGGCTGACGCCGCTCCCACAAAATTCTTATTTTGATCAGGCGCTTGGGTCAGGGCGCTTCCACCGGTACCGATGGGTCGCGTGCACAGCCCTTGAAGGTATCCTTGCCCAGCACGAATTCGGCGGTGAACGGGTGTTTCAGGTCGGACATGCCGTCCGAGCACTCGGCACGCTGCAACGTCAGTTTGAACGCATCCTTGCCCTCCCCGCCCTGCACCACCAACAAGCCATCCTGCAGCGCGCGGCTGCCTTCCAGATGCAGCGGGCTGGCCTGGGTTTCCGGGGTGCTGTAATCGAGTTTTTCGCCATCGGCGCGCACGCTCCAGAAGGGTTCGTTGCCGAAGGCCTGCACGATGACCGGGAAATCATCCTTGGCAGCCACAGCTTCCGGCGCTGCGACAGGCGCAACCGGGGCCGGCGCTGCAGCACTGGAACCGGCCGCAGGCTTGGAACCGTTGCATGCCGACAATGCCACTACCAGCGCGGCCAACGTAAGAATCTGCTTCATCGTTTTCTCCTTGATTGCACCGTTGCCGATCGAGAGCACAGTGACATGCGATTCGACCTGATGCTGGCGCATGCCCTTGCATCAGCCCGTAAAAGACACGGCTACGGCAAGCCGCATCTGCCGCGCCGATGTTGGAATGCGGCCGAGCTGGTCGTCAATCGGACATGGCCCGAGTTGCGGGAATCGTTCATCGTTGCGCCCTGCAATGCCTACGGGAGCAGTCGTCGCCAAAGACGTGGCGGCCTGCGTCACCGCGCGCGGCATTCAACCGGCTTGTTCAACCAGATAGTCAAGTTCGTCTGCATCAAAACCGGCCAACAAGCGCGCTTCCAGGTTGAAGGGCCCACGCAGGTAGCCGCCGGCGTACTCGCCCAGCAGTTCCTTGAAACGCTTGCGTGGCTCCACGCCGGCGCGCGCGCAATACCAGTGGTACCAGCGCGTGCCGGCAGCGACGTGGGCCACCTCTTCACGCAGGATCACCTCCAGCACGTCAGCAGTCGTGGCATCACCCAACGAGCGCAGCTTGCTGATCATCGCCGGGGTGACATCCAGGCCACGTGCTTCCAGTACGCGCGGCACCAGCGCCATGCGTGCCAAACCGTCATGCGCGGTCTTCTCACACATTTCCCACAGGCCGTTATGGGCGGGGAAATCGGCATAGTCATGGCCATGTGCCAACAGCCGATCACGCAGCAGTACGAAGTGGCGCGACTCATCGTCGGCGCAGCTGACCCAATCGGCGTAGAAGCTGCCCGGCAGGCCGCGGAAACGATAGACCGCGTCCCAGGCCAGGTCGATGGCATTGAGTTCGATATGGGCGATGGCGTGGATGAAGGCGGCACGCCCATCCACGGAGCCAAGGCCACGACGCGGCAGGTCGCGGGGGTGCACCAGCACCAGTTGCGGCGGGCGACCCGGCGCGCGGATCGGTTCGGGTTCTGGCGCTTCTGCGGGCAGCTTCAAGGTGCCAGCGCGGTAGCGCGCGGCGTAGTGCTGGGTGAGCGCGACTTTCTCAAGTGGATCGACGGCGGCCATGCAGATGCAGGCGGCGTCGAGCAGGGAGAAGTCTGCTGCTTCGGGCGGCGATAGGTAGCTTGTGTCCGCAGCTGCAGGCTGTGCTTGTTGCCGGTTCATAGGTGCTCGCACATTGCTGCTTCGTTCTGCCCTCGCCCCAACCCCTCTCCCGCAGGGAGAGGGGCTTTCAGATCAGGCGCGGCGCTTGTTCTTGGCTTCATCCGAACGCAGCTGCTGGATGCGTTCGAAGTAACCCGGCTCGATGCCGGTGACGTACTCGCCGTTGAAGCAGGACGAATCGAACTCCTTCAGCTCCGGGTTGCCTTCGCGCACCGCGACTTCCAGGTCTTCCAGGTCCTGGTAGACCAGCCAGTCGCAGCCCAGGTGCTGCTCGATTTCCTCGACGCTGCGGTTGTGCGCGACCAGTTCCTCGGCAGCCGGCATGTCGATGCCGTAGATGTTGGGGTAACGCACCGGCGGCGCAGCGCTGGCCAGGTAAACCTTGCGGGCGCCGGCATCGCGTGCCATCTGCACGATCTGCTGGCTGGTGGTGCCACGGACGATGGAGTCATCCACCAGCAGCACCACGCGGTTGCGGAATTCCAGATGGATCGGGTTGAGCTTGCGACGCACGGACTTCACCCGCTCACCCTGGCCCGGCATGATGAAGGTGCGGCCGACGTAGCGGTTCTTGACGAAGCCTTCGCGGTACTTCACGCCGAGCACGTTGGACATCTCCAGCGCGGCATCGCGCGAGGTGTCGGGGATCGGGATGATGGTGTCGATGTCATGGTCCGGACGCAGGCGCAGGATCTTCTCGCCCAGTTTCTGGCCCATGCGCATGCGCGCCTTGTGCACCGACACGTTGTCCATCATCGAGTCGGGGCGTGCGAAATACACGTACTCGAAGATGCACGGCGTCTGCTGTGTGTTGGTCGCGCAGATCTCGGTGAACAGTTCACCGCGCTCGGTGATGACAACGGCTTCGCCCGGGGCGACATCGCGCATGCGCTCGAAGCCGAGCACGTCCAGCGCCACCGATTCGGAGGCCACGGCGTACTCGATGCCTTCGGCATGCTCGCGCTTGCCCAGCACCAGCGGACGGATGCCGTGCGGGTCACGGAAGGCCACCAGGCCCAGGCCCAGCACCACGCTGACCACGGCATAGCCGCCCTTGCAGCGGCGGTGCACGCCGGCCACGGCACGGATCGCCGCTTCCGGGGTCAGCATGCGCTGTGCGTCCAGCTCGTAGGCGAACACGTTCAACAGCACTTCGCTGTCCGAATCGGTATTGATGTTGCGGCGGTCGGCCTCGAACACCTGGCGACGCAGTGCCTCGGTATTGATCAGGTTGCCGTTGTGCGCCAGCGCGATGCCGTACGGCGAGTTGACGTAGAACGGCTGCGCCTCGTCGGTGCCTTCCGAGCCTGCGGTCGGGTAACGCACATGGGCGATGCCGATGCGGCCCTGCAGCAGCGCCATGCGGCGCTCGTCGAATACATCACGGACCAGGCCGTTGGCCTTTTCCACCCGCAGGCGGGTTCCGTCGGCGGTGGCGATACCGGCGGCATCCTGGCCACGGTGTTGGAGGACGGTCAGGCCGTCATAAAGCTGCCCGGCGACGTTCTGGTTGCCGACGATTCCGACGATGCCACACATGTTGCGCGATCTCCGCTGGGCGATGCCCGTTAACGTGAAGGTGGCCGTGCCTGGCCTTGAGGCTCAACCCTTATCGGCTTGAGTTGACCCGGGCGCACCTGCGCCGGATCGATGTTGGAGGGCAACGCCCCCGCCGGGTCAGCTCGGCTTTCTTCTGCGCTGCGTTGGCGGGGATCAAAACGCGTCCCTTCCAACGGCGCCGGTAGCAAGCCACTGCCCGCATCTGCTTCGTTCGGTCCGCCATTATCGCCTGCCAGCACCGACTTACCCAAGTCCATCAGCGCCATTGCCGGCGATTCAGGTGGATGCGGCAGCTTTTCACGCAGCCAATCGGCCGTCGGCTGCAGCCACGGCACCACGCTGGACTGGCGCCAGCCCGGTTCCTGGGGCATGGAGGTGAAGCCCAGCAGCAGTACCGCCAGCACCGCGAACAGCACGCCGCGCACAATGCCCAGGGCCAAACCCAGCAAGCGATCGGGCAATTTCAGCAGCACGGTGGCATCGACGACGCCGCGCAGCAGGCGCCCGACCAGGGTCGCCGCCAGCAGCACACCGATGAATACCAGCAGATAGCCGCCTGCGTAGTCGCCAGCACTGGGCGTGGCTTGATCAGCCAGCATCAAGGCAGCGCGCTCGCCGTAGTAAAACGCCGCTGCACCGGCCAGCAGCCAGTTCAGCACGCCGAGCACGGTCGCCAACAGCCCGCGCATCAACCCGAACAACGCCGATACGCCGATCAGCGCCAACAGCAGCAGATCAATCACTGCACGCCCCGCCCGTACGGCACAGGGGGACGCGCTTGCCCAGCCGGGTCTGGCGACGCATCAAGGATGCGGGCGGACCATGCCGGCGACGCCGACCTTGGCCGCGACCTGCGCCTTGAGCTGCTCGGCCTGGTCACGGCTTGCCACCGGCCCGACACGGACACGGTTGAGCACGCCGTTGTCGGTGCGTACCTGCTCCACGAAAGCACTGAAGCCGGCAGCACGCGCGCGATCACGCAGCGCATTGGCATCGGCAGCCTGACCGAAGGCTCCCAACTGCACGGCAAAGCCAACCCCGCTGGCGGCCGGCGCAGCCGGGGTGGTGACGGCCGGCTTGGCCGGCGTTGCCGCAACCGGCCGGGCCGGTTCAGGCTTTGGTGCTTCCGGCTTGGCCGCAGGCTTGGGTTCGGGCTTGGGGGCGGCGACCACCGGCTTGGCAGGCTCCGGCGGCAAGGCCTCGGTACGTACCGGTGCGGAGGTGGCTGCAGCTGTAGCGGTGCTGCCGGCTGCCGGCGTGGCGGCGGGTGCCGGAACGGCGTTCTCGGCCGCAGCGTTGAGCACCACCACCTGCGCGTTCACGTCGTTGCGGACCTTGCCGGCTTCCAGCCGCACCAGCTCAGCCTGGGCACGATCGGCATACGGACCGATGCGCACACGCCAGGCCTGGCGACCATTGATGGTGTCGGCCTGGCGGAAGCCCGGCAGGTTGGACTTCTTCAGGTGCGCGATCACCGCATCGGCGTCAGCCTCGCTGCCATAGGCACCAAAATTGACCGCGTAATTGCCGGCGGCGGTCGCCGCTGGCAAGCCATTGGCCGGCGGCTCGACCGCGCTGGCCACGCCGGTTTCCGGCTGTGCGGCGGGCATGCCCACGGCGCCCCCGGCCGGTGCGCCAGGCGCCACCAGCGGCAGTTCGCGGGTTTCAAACTGGCCTTCGGCCGGTGCCGCAGGCGCGCTCAATGGCACGTCCTGTACGCCACTGTCCGGTGCGGGCCCTTTGACCAGCATCGGCAGGAAAATCACGGCAAGCGCCACCAGAACGATGGCACCAATCAGTCGCTGTTTCAGAGGAGTTTCCACAATTGGCGTATGCGCGGCGCGGCGGAGTGCCCCGGTGATTATATGCGGGGCACGCGTGGCAGCGTCTCAGTCAGCTGAACGGAGTACCGGCAGCGCCTCGGCCACCGTATGGAAGGAGCCGAATACCAGCACCCGGTCGCCAGGCCGGGCCTGGGCCAATGCGGCGTCCAGCGCCCCGCTGACGTTGGCGGACAGATTGGCCTCGGCGGCATGGGTCTGCGCCAAGCGTTCGCGCAGGTGCGCGGCGGTCTGTCCGCGCGCACCTTCCAACCCGGCCAGGAACCAGCCATCGACCTGGGGCTGCAGGGCTTCAACCACTCCCGCAGCGTCCTTGTCGGCCAGCGCGGCGTACACCGCCAGCGTGCGCCCCTGCGCCGGCTCGCCCTTCAATGCAGTGGCCAGCGCAGCGGCGGCCTGCGGGTTGTGGCCGACATCCAGCAAGACGTCCACACCGCCGCGCTGGAAGCGCTGCAGACGCCCGGTGATCTGTGCTTCGGCAATGCCCTGCGCCCATGCAGTGCGCGGCACCGGCTTGTCCAAGGCGCGCAACGCCGCCACCGCGGTGGCGGCATTGTTGCGCTGGATCGGCGCCCACAAGGCGGGCTGCGGCAGTTCCAGGCGGAACGCGACATCACGCCAGCGCCACAGTTCGCCATCAATGTCCTCGGCGAAGAAGTCGCTGCCGAAGCGGATCGCATTGGCACCAAGCACGTAGGCGCGGCGCAGCACGCTGGAGGGCGGATCGATCTCGCCGAGGATCACCGGCTTCCAGCCGCGGATGATGCCGGCCTTCTCCTGGCCGATGGCTTCGCGGTCGGCGCCCAGCCAATCGGCGTGGTCGATATCGACGGTGGTGATCACCGCGACATCGGCGTCGATGATGTTGACCGCGTCCAGCCGTCCACCGAGGCCGACTTCAAGCACGACCAAGTCCAGGCCGGCCTGCTGGAACAGCCACAGCGCGCACAAGGTGCCGTATTCGAAATAGGTCAGCGCGGTGTCGCCGCGGGCGTCTTCGACCGCGTTGAAGCCGGCGACCAGACTGGCGTCATCCACGCCCTTGCCATCGATGCGCACGCGCTCGTTGTAGCGCAGCAGGTGCGGTGAGGTGTAGGCACCTACCTTCCACTCCGCGGCACGGGCGATGGACTCGATGAAGGCCACGGTCGAACCCTTGCCATTGGTGCCACCAACCACGATGCAGTGCTCGGCCGGCCGCCCCAGCTGCATGCGCTGGGCAACCTCGCGCACGCGCTCCAAGCCCATTGCGATGGCTTGCGGGTGCTGCTGTTCGATATGGGCGAGCCACTGTTCAAGCGTGGCGGGACGGACGGAAGACATGCGAAGGACTCTCGGGATCGTGGGCCGGCACTGGAAGCCGGCTGCGCGTTGCGCGCGGGAATGGTGCCCATGATACAGCGGCGGCTACACGCGGCCGCCAAGCTTGCCGGCATGTCAGGCCCGGTATGCGTAGTGCCGAGCCATGCTCGGCAGGGGTGCACCCGCACGCCATCAGCCCCAGCCAATTTGTGGAAGCGGCGTAAGCCGCGAAGCCACAGCAGGATCGGAAGCGGTAAAGCCAACCCCTCCCCAGCCCTCCCCTTGCCTACGGCAAAGGGAGGGAGCGTAGTGCCGAGCCATGCTCGGCAGGGCTGCACCCGCACGCCATCAGCCCCAGCCAATTTGTGGGAGCGGCGTAAGCCGCGAAGCCACTGCAGGATCAGAAGCGGTAAGGCCAACCCCTCCCCAGCCCTCCCCTTCGCTACGCGAAAGGGAGGGGGTAACTGCAGCAAAGGGAGGGGCTGTAGTGCCGAGCCATGCTCGGCAGGGACTTCACCGGTAGAGCCTCAGCCGAGCATGGCTCGGCACTACCCAAAGCGGACTACAGGGACCCGATTACAGCGCGCGGTGCTTGGCTTCACCAAAGAACGGCGTGTGGTGGGCACAGTCGTTCAGGCGAACCACTTCCAGATGCTCGACATCCGGGCCTTCCAGCAGGTTCAAGGTGGTCGGCGCCTGACGGAAGCTCCACAGCTTGGAAATCGGCAGGCCGAGGACCTTGCACAGAATGACGCGGTTGACCGCGTCATGCGCGACCACCAGCAAGGTGTCATCTTCACCCAGACCTTCGGCAGCAGCGGTCAGGCCACGCCAGCTGCGGTCCAGCACCTGACGCAGCGATTCGCCACCAGGCATCAGCACGGTATCGGGTTCCTCGCGCCAGGCACGCAGGCGTGCGGGGTCCTTCTCGTCGATCTCGCTGGCGAGCAAGCCTTCCCACTCGCCGTGGGCGATTTCCTGCAGGTCCGGCTCGGTCAGCAACATGGATTCGCGTGCGCTGCCCAATGCGGCCTTGGCGGTGGCCTGCGCACGGCTCAGTGGCGAGGCCACGGCGCGGGTGATCTGCACGTCGGCCAGCCGCTCGCCCAAGGCCTTGGCCTGGGCCTCACCCACCGGTGAGAGGGGAATGTCGATCTGGCCCTGGTAGCGGCCTTCGGCGTTCCACGGCGTTTCGCCGTGACGGGCAAGCAGGATGCGCATGCAGCTGTTTCCATTGAGGTGGGGGTACCCGCCAGCTGTCCGCGGCGGGAGGGGCATCATAGCCCGACCGTGCACTGATACCGCCCACGGTTACCTTCGATACGGATCCGGCACCCGCAACTGACCCGACTGTATCCACGGTTTGCCGCCGCAGTCCGATAAGACTGCCCCGATACCCGGCAACATCACCGACGGCACGGTTGCGCGCCGGGCGCAGGCGTTACCATGCCGGTTCCCTATCGGTGGCACGGCGTGACTTCCGCACGAGGGCAGCAACTTCAAGGCCCCAGAACGCGGCATGACCAGCACCCCCAGTTCTCCCAAGCAGTTCAAATTCAAGCTCTGGCATGAACGCCGCGACCGCTGGATTGCGGTGCTGGTCACTGCGATCCTGCACCTGCTGATGCTGCTGCTCCTGCTGTACTCCAATCCACCCGTGGTTTCCTCACCGCAAGGCTCCTCCGGCGGCGGCCGGACCAAGGTCGATTTCGTCGGCGAAGCACCGCCGTCCACGGAGCAGAGCAAGGTGCCGCCCAAGGACAAGCCCAACAAGACCACCCGCTCGCAACCCAAGCCGACCACGCAGCGGCGCAGCGAGGAGCGCAAGCCGGTAGCGGAAGCCCGTTACATCGAGCCGCCAAGCGAACCGGAGCAGGAAGAAACGAAGACCCAGGAACTGGCCCAGACCCCGGCCGCGCCCGCAGCGGCGGCCAGTCCGTCGGAAACCGTGCCACGTCGTCCTCAGACCTGGACCGGACGCCCACCCGGTTCGCTGGACAGGACCACCGCGCCGGACGACCACGGCCGCTCCTCCGGCCAGGGCAATGACAGCGGCAGGCGCATCGACCGCAGTGCCGGCGAGCCGGCCATGGAAGTGGGCGGCTACCAGATCATCTATGACCTGCTCAGCGAGGAGAAGCTGCGCACCTGGATGGCTGGTGCCAAAGAGGTCAATGGCAAGAAGGAACTGTCGATCCCGCTGCCCGGCACCACTTATCTGATGGTCTGCCCGGCCGAGGTGGCGTTGCGCCGTGGCTCCAGCCAGTGCCGCATGCTGCAGGCCGGTTCACCGGAGTTGCAGGACATTGGCGATGCGCGCGAGTTCGTCATCGTGATGTACGTCTATCGCTACGGTGAGCTGCTGTGGCGCGGGCCCGGACCGTATCGCTGATGGGTAGTGCCGAGCCATGCTCGGCAGAGGCTTCACCGGTAATGCCAAACCCGTAGTGCCGAGCCATGCTCGGCAGGAGCTTTGCCGGTAGAGCCCTTGCCGAG
>NZ_DAMBKV010000017.1:21582-33259 GCF_032066555.1 Stenotrophomonas sp. | reverse complement strand
CATGGCTCGGCACTACAGTCGCCAGGCCTCGACCCCATCAACCAGCCAAAAGCTCACTCCTCCCCAACCCTCCCCTTCGCTGCGCGAAAGGGAGGGGGCAGAAACGTAGTGCAGAGCCATGCTCGGCAGGGGCTTTGCCGGTAGAGCCCTTGCCGAGCATGGCTCGGCACTACAGTCGCCAGGCCTCGACCCCATCAACCAGCCAAAAGCTCCCCCCTCCCCAACCCTCCCCTTCGCTGTGCGAAAGGGAGGGGGCAGAAACGTAGTGCCGAGCCTCGGCTCCATCAGGCGGCCAAAAGCTCACCCCTCCCCGGCCCTCCCCCTTCGCTGCGCGAAAGGGAGGGGGCAAGAGCGTAGTGCCGAGCCATGCTCGGCAGAGGCGTTACCGGTACCGCCAAATGTAGGAGCGGCGTAAGCCGCGAAGCACCTGATCCGTCAGATTGCGCGCACTCCGCTAGTTTCGATGCTATCGACTTCGCGGCTTACGCCGCTCCTACAACGCTGTGTGCTGCGCACAAACAAAAGCCCGGACGGTTTCCCGTCCGGGCTTTTACTTGAACCACGCAACTCGAACTTACTTCGAGGCGGCGTCCATTTCCTTCAGCAGCTGCGGCGCCGGTGCCACTTCCTGCATGATCCAGCGCATGTAACGCTCGTCGACCGAGATCATGCGGGTCATCACCGGGTCGAACACCCAGTTGCTGGCGACCGATTCCCAGATGCCGTCAAACGCCAGGCCAACCAGGCGGCCGTGCGCGTCCAGCACCGGCGAGCCGGAGTTGCCGCCGGTGATGTCCAGGTCGGAGAGGAAGTTCACCGGCACGCTGCCGATACGCTTGTCCTCGAAGCCGCCGTAACGCTTGGCCTTGACCGCATCGATCAGCGCCTGCGGCGAGTCGAACGGGTCCTTGCCGGTTTCCTTGGCGACGATGCCTTCCAGATCGGTGAAGGCCGGCTGCACCTTGCCGTCCAGGCCGGTGTAACCCTTCACGTTGCCGAAGGTGATGCGCAGCGACAGGTTGGCGTCCGGATAAACGAACTCACCCTTGGTCTTCTTGTAATCGGCAATGGCCTGCAGGAACAGCGGACGTGCCACCAGCTCCTCGCCCATGCGCAGCTTGCGCTGGTGCTCCAGCTCCAGCAGTGCCGGCATCACCGCCACCGCGTACTGGATGGCCGGGTCATTGCTGGCCTCGAACGCAGCCTTGTCGGCACCGAACCACTTCAGGCGCTCGTCCAGGCTGCCCAGCCTGGAGCCGTCCAGACGTGCAACGGTGGCTTCGACCGCCTTGGCATCAACGCCACCGATCCACTTGTCGAACGCCGACAGGTGCTGGCCGGCAGGCAACTGCACGTACTGCTGCAGCCAGTACTGCTGGAACTGACGGTCCATGGCCGGCACGTAGCGGCGGTCCATCTGCTTCAGGCCGCCTTCGATGGCCGGCAGATCGCGTTCCTGGTAACCCTCTTCGCGCTGCGCGTCCGGCTTGGCCTTTTCAATGGCCAGGCGGTACAGCCGCACGGCAGTGCCGAGGGTGCCGGTGCGGTTGAGCATGGCCAGGTTCAGGTCACGCGCCTGGTTCATGCGCGACTGCTGGCCCAGCGTCTGCAGCTGTGCGAACGCATCCAGCGCCGGCTTGCCGGCAGCGCCCTGGCCCCGCAGCCATTCCAGCACCGCGGTTTCCGCAGCCTGCTTCTGGCCGAGCACGTTGTTGCGCTTGAAGCCGTCCAGCTGGCCGTCGTAGTTCTTGCTGGTGTTGTTCCAGCTGGCCATGTTGGCGGCGTACTTGACCGCGATGTCCGGGTTGTCCTTGCTGGCCGCTTCGACCATCGCGATCTGGTCCTTGTAGGCCTTGGCGATCGACGGGTAGGTCCAGGTAGCGGTGTTCTCGAACTCGCTGACCAGCGCATAGCGATCGGTGCGGCCCGGATAACCGGCGACCATCACGAAATCACCCTCGCCCAGCGGCTGGTTGGCCAGCTTCAGCCAATGCTTGGGCTGGTACGGCACGTTGTCGGCGGCGAAGGCGGCCGGCTTGCCGTCCTTGCCGACATAGGCGCGGTAGAACGAGAAATCGCCGGTGTGGCGCGGCCACATCCAGTTGTCGACGTCACCGCCGAACTTGCCGACGCTGCCCGGGGGCGCATAGGCCAGGCGCACGTCCTTGATTTCCATGTTCTTGAACAGGCGGTAGGTGTTGCCGCCGGAGAAGCTGTACAGGGTGCAGCTGTAGGCGTCGTCGGTTTCACAGGCGGCGATGGCCTGCTTCTCGAAGGCTTCCAGCGCCTGGGTGCGCTTGAGCGGGTCGTTGCCGGCGCCAGCGATGGCCGCCTTGGCCTGTGCGGTGACATCGGTGATGTCGTCCAGCACGTAGATGCGGGCATTCGGGCCGGCGCTCAGTTCGTCTTTCAGGGTCGGCGCGTTGAAGCCGTCCTTGATCAGGTTCTTCTCGGCAGTGGAGTTCAGCTGGATCGAGCCGTAGGCGCAATGGTGGTTGGTCACCACCAGGCCCTGCGGCGAAACGAAGCTGGCGGTGCAGCCGCCCAGCGCAACCACCGCGCCCATCGGGTCGCCGGTCAGGTTGGCCAACTGCTGCGGGTCCAGCTTCAACCCTGCCTGCTTCAGCGGACCGGCAATCTCCGGCAGCTGCTGCGGCACCCACATGCCTTCAGCGGCGTGCGCGGTCTGCGCCAGGCCCAGGCCAGCAAGGATGGAAAACGCAAGAAAATTCACGCGCATTACGCTATTCCGAAAGTTTGGAAGCGCCGATTGTAGCCGTTGCAACTGTCATCCTCCCCTGCCATCGGTCAGTACCGGGCGGTTACGGCTGAAAGCTTATAATCGCCCTCTTTCCACACACTGCGGTCCCCTGCAATGGCACAGACGATGAAGGCGCTGGTAAAGCGCGAAGCGACCAAGGGCATCTGGATGGAAGAGGTGCCGGTGCCGACGCCCGGTCCGAACCAGGTGCTGATCAAGCTCGAAAAAACCGCCATCTGCGGCACCGACCTGCATATCTACCTGTGGGACGAGTGGAGCCAGCGCACCATCAAGCCGGGCCTGACCATCGGCCACGAGTTCGTCGGCCGCATCGCCGAGATCGGCCCGGGCGTGACCGGCTATGAAATCGGCCAGCGCGTCTCGGCCGAAGGCCACATCGTCTGCGGCCATTGCCGCAACTGCCGTGGCGGCCGCCAGCACCTGTGCCCGAACACCGTCGGCATCGGCGTCAACGTCAATGGCGCCTTCGCCGAGTACATGGTGATGCCGGCCACCAACCTGTGGCCGATCCCGGACCAGATCCCCTCCGAACTGGCTGCATTCTTCGACCCCTACGGCAATGCCGCGCATTGCGCGCTGGAGTTCGACGTGATCGGCGAGGACGTGCTGATCACCGGCGCCGGCCCGATCGGCATCATTGCCGCCGGCATCTGCAAGCACATCGGTGCGCGCAACGTGGTGGTCACCGACGTCAATGATTTCCGCCTGAAGCTGGCCGCCGACATGGGCGCCACCCGCGTGGTCAACGTCGCCAACCAGTCGCTGAAGGACGTGATGGCCGAGCTGCACATGGAAGGCTTCGATGTGGGCCTGGAAATGAGTGGCAACCCGCGCGCCTTCAACGACATGCTCGACTGCATGTACCACGGCGGCAAGATCGCCATGCTCGGCATCATGCCCAAGGGCGCGGGTTGCGATTGGGACAAGATCATCTTCAAGGGCCTGACCGTGCAGGGCATCTATGGCCGCAAGATGTACGAGACCTGGTACAAGATGACCCAGTTGGTGCTGAGCGGTTTCCCGCTGGGCAAGGTGATGACCCACCAGCTGCCGGTGGACCGTTTCCAGGAAGGTTTCGACCTGATGGAACAGGGCAAGGCCGGCAAGGTCGTGCTGAGCTGGAATTGAGCCCAGGCGGAATCGGTAGTGCCGACCCATGGTCGGCATTGGCGTTACCGGTAATGCCCCGCTGCCGACCATGGGTCGGCACTACGGAAAAAGGCGCCTTTCGGCGCCTTTTTCTTTACGCATCATGCTTGGATCAGGGCACGTCCACCGACACGGTGAACACGACACCCGGCTTGTAGGTGTCCGACTCGCGGCGCAGCAGCGAGGCATCCGAACCGAAGGTGTCGTAGTAGCCCAGGGTGGCGGTCGCCGGGCCAAAGGCCTTGGACACCGAGATCGAGCCATCGTAGTAATCGGCACGACGCGGCCACTCGTTGGCCTTTTCCTTGATCGTGGTGTAACCGGCCGAAGCGCCGATCGAGAAGCCGCTGTCACCGATGTCGTAGCTGGCCTCCAGCGCGCTGTAGGTCTGCTTGGCACCGGTGTTGCTGTAGTCGTTGGCGTAGCCGAGCAGGCCGCTGACGGTCACTGGGCCACTCCAGGTTACCTTGGCCAGGTACTCGTTGTAGTCGATGTCGCCGTAACCGCTGGAGGCGCCTTCATAGGTGTAACGGTTCACACCCAGGTCCAGGTTCCAGCTGTCGCTCAGGTCCTTGCTCCAACCGATGTTGTAATCGACTTCGAAGTTCGGGCCGCCATCGCCGAAATCGACATTCGAGCCCCACACGCCCACGTACAGACCAAACGGCGCGGTGTAGTTGGCGCCGGCCTGGAACGCCGGGCCGTTGTCGGTCTGCGACACGCCACGGAACACGTAGTCGGTGGTCACGCCGAAGCTGGCGCTGAACGGAGAGGTGGATTCCTCACTCTCCTGGGCACTGACGGCAAACGGAACGGACAACAGGGCGGCACAGGCCACGGCGACAAGACGCTTGTTGTGCATCATGCAGATCTCTCCAGGAAGTGGGGGTATCGGGATCAGACAGAACCCGATTCACAAATATTTAACCGCAAGTATATTGCGATGCAACATCTATTTCACCCCGTTACCCCGCCCCTGCCCTATTCAGCCGCCTGCCAGTGGAAAGATTCCATAGCGACGGGTAGCGAGTCGGATTGACTGTCCCGTCGCATAAGCCGGCGCTCCTGGCGGCAACTCCACCTCCAGCTCGGTTGCTATGCCATCCAGGCGTGCGCGCAGGCGCTGGCGCGGGCCACTGCGCTGCACCAGCCCCACCGTCGCCTGCCAGTGGCCATCGGCCGCGACCAGCAGATCCTCCGGGCGTACGAATACCTCCAGTGCCTCGCCTTCCGGCACCGGCAGCGTGCGCGGCCACTGTGCTCCGGCCACTTCCAGGGTCTGCCCCTGCGCGCGCGCCGGCAACCGGTTGGCCTCGCCGACAAACCCATACACGAACGGGGACGCCGGTTGGTCGTACACCTCGCCCGGCGTACCCACCTGCTCGATGCGGCCACGATTGAGAATGGCGACACGGTCAGCCAGTTCCAGCGCCTCTTCCTGATCGTGGGTGACGAACACCGTGGTCAGCCCGGTGCGGTCATGCAGTTCGCGCAGCCAGCGCCGCAGGTCGCGGCGTACCTGGGCATCCAGCGCGCCGAAGGGTTCATCCAGCAGCAGCACGCGCGGTTCGATCGCCAGCGCGCGGGCCAGCGCCACGCGCTGCCGTTGCCCACCGGACAGCTGCGCCGGGTAGCGCCCGCCCAGCCCGTCGAGTTGTACCAGCGCCAGCAGCTCATCGACCTTGGCGTCGATGCGCGCCTTCGGCCAACGTTCGGCGCCGCGGCGTACCTCCAGCCCGAAGGCGATATTGCGGCGCACGTCCAGGTGCTTGAACAAGGCGTAATGCTGGAACACGAAACCGGCGCGGCGCGCCTGCACGCTCAGGCCGGTTGCGTCTTCGCCATCGAACAGGATCTCACCACGCTCGGGATGTTCCAGCCCGGCAAGTGCACGCAGCAACGTGGTCTTGCCCGAGCCGGAGGGCCCCAGCAAGGCCAGCAACTCGCCACTGCGGATATCCAGGCTCACCCCGTCGAGCGCGGGGAACGTGCCGTACTGCTTGCCCAGGTTGTGTATGCGGATGTTCATTGCGACCTCAATGACGGTGTGCGGCGGCCAGTGACTGACCATGGCGCCATTCCAGGAAAGATTTCACCACCAGCGTCAGCAAGGCGGTGGCAGCCAGCAGTGATGCGCAGGCAAACGCAGCGCTGTAGGCGTATTCGTTGTAGAGAATCTCCACGTGCAGCGGCAGCGTATTGGTGCGGCCGCGGATATGCCCGGACACCACCGACACCGCGCCGAATTCACCCATCGCCCGCGCGCTGCACAACAGCACGCCGTACAACAGGCCCCAACGGATGTTTGGCAAGGTCACCTTCCAGAACATCTGCCAGGCATTGGCGCCCAGGGTCAGCGCTGCCAGTTCCTCATCACTGCCCTGCTGCTCCATCAAGGGCATCAGTTCGCGGGCGATGAAGGGAAAGGTGACGAACACCGTGGCCAGCACGATGCCCGGGATCGCGAACACGATGCGTGGCAGCTGCAGCAGGGTTTCGCCCAGCACCGGCAGGTGCAGGCGCAGCCCGTCCTCGATCAACGGCCAGAACCAACCATCGCGACCGAACAGCAGGATGAAGACCAGACCCGCAACCACCGGCGATACCGAGAACGGCAGGTCGATCAAGGTCACCAGCCAACGTTTGCCCGGAAAGCTGTGCTTGCTCACCACCCATGCCGCCGCCACACCGAAAATCAGGTTCAACGGCACGACTATTGCTGTCACCAACAAGGTCAGGCGTATCGCGGAAAGTGCATCCGGATCACTGATCGCGTTCCAGAACGCCAGCACACCGCCACGCAGCGCCTCGACGAATACCAGCACCAGCGGCAGCAGCAGGAAGGACAGCAAAAAACCCAACGCGCCCAGGATCAGCAGCACCTGCACCCAGCGCGGCTCGCTGGTCACCTGCTGCGGCTTGGCCACCCGCTCATCACGCGCGATTGCCACCGGCAAGTCCGACACCCATTCGTTCATCGCATCCCCCTGCGCTGCAGCCGGGCCTGCAAGGTATTTACCAGCAACAGCAACACGAACGACAGCAACAGCATCGCCCCGGCGATGGCGGTGGCACCTGCGTAGTCGAACTCCTCAAGACGGATGGTGATCAGCAGCGGCGCGATCTCGGTGACGCTCGGCATGTTGCCGGCGATGAAGATCACCGAGCCGTACTCACCCACGCCACGCGCGAAAGCCAAGGCAAAGCCGGTCAGCATCGCCGGCCACAGGCTTGGCAACACCACTCGCACGATGGTCTGCAAGCGTGTGGCCCCGAGCGTGGCCGAGGCCTCCTCGAACTCGCGCTCGGCCTCAGCCAATACCGGCTGCACGATGCGCACCACGAAGGGCAGGCCAACAAACACCAGGGCCACCACGATGCCCAACGGCGTGTAAGCCACCTTGATGCCCAATGGCTCCAGCCATTGCCCTATCCAGCCCTGGCCGCCATACAACGCAGTCAAGGCGATGCCGGCCACGGCGGTCGGCAAGGCAAACGGCAGATCGATCATGGCATCGAACAGGCGCCGCCCGGGGAAGCTGTAGCGAACGAATACCCATGCGACCAGGGTGCCCATCAGCGTATTGAACGCCGCTGCCGCGAACGCGGTGCCAAAGCTCAGCCGCAACGCGGCCAGCACACGCGGTTCGGTCCATATCTGCCAGATCCCGCCCAGGCCCAGCCCCGCGGCTTTCAGGAACACGCCCAGCAATGGGATCAATACGATCAATCCCAGCCAGAACAAGGTGATGCCCATACCAAGACCAAAGCCGGGGAGTACCCGGCGTTGGCTTCGCACACGCGGCTGCAGTGTTTGCGCTGTTGCTGACACGGTCTACTTGCTCGCCTGGATCTGATCGAAGACACCGCCATCGGCGAAGTGCTCAGCCTGCGCCCTGCCCCACGAGCCGAAGGCACTGCGGATGGTGACCAGCTGCACCTGTGGGAAGCGCGCCACGTCAGCTGGTGCCGCGTATTGCGGCGAACGCGGGCGGTAGTAGTGGCGTGCGGCGATGCGCTGGCCTTCCGGCGAGTACAGGTATTGCAGATAGGCCTGGGCGACCTCGCGGGTGCCATGGCGGTCGACGTTGCGATCCAGCAGCGCTACCGACGGTTCGGCCAGGATCGACAGCTTGGGCACCACGATCTCGAACTTGTCCGGGCCCAGTTCTTCCTGGGCAAGGAAGGCTTCGTTCTCCCAGGCCAGCAACACATCACCAATACCGCGCTGGACAAAGGTAGTCGTCGCCCCGCGTGCACCGGTATCGAGCACCGGTACATTGCGGAACAGCGCGCGCATGTAGTTCAACACCTTCTCGCGATCACCCTTGAAGATGTGGTCGCCATAGGCCCACGCCGCCAGGTAATTCCAACGCGCGCCGCCGGAGGTCTTCGGGTTCGGCGTCACCACCGATACACCGCTGCGCAGCAGGTCCGGCCAATCGCGGATGCCCTTGGGATTGCCCTTGCGCACCAGGAACACGATCGTCGAGGTATACGGCGCACTGTTGTCCGGCAGGCGGCTTTCCCAGTTGGCTGGCAACAGTTTGGCCTTGTCGGCGATGGCGTCCACGTCATAGGCCAGCGCCAGCGTGACCACATCGGCTTCAATGCCATCGATCACCGTGCGCGCCTGCTTGCCGGAGCCGCCGTGCGAGGTTTCGATGGTGACGTTGTCGCCCTTGGTTTCCTTCCAGTGCTTGGCGAAGGCGGCGTTGAAATCGCGGTACAGCTCGCGGGTCGGGTCATAGGAAACATTGAGCAGCTGCACATCGCGTGCAAACGCGGCGCCTGCACTCAAGGTCAGGGCGAACGCCAATGCTGCGGTAGCAAGGCGTGAAAGATAGGAATGTGTCATCAGGGCTCTCCGTCAGAAGGAAACTTGCAGGCGCGAGAAAACAGCTTTTTCATCAGGCAACTTCGCGCCAGCGGAAGCCGCGTCAAAACTGCTGTGCAGGTAATTGGTCGCCAGCTTGAGGTTGGCGGTCAGGTACCAGTTGGCGCCCACCGTCCACGAGCGGACCTGCGAAGCCGACACCGTCGGGTCGGCATAGAACGGGAACGCCGCATCATCGATCTGCAGTTCGCCGTAGCGTGCAGTCAGCTCCACCGCGCCATGGCCACCGTTGTTGCCAAACGGGCGCGAAGGCGTGACGCCGCGATAGCTGGCATCTTCACCGGTCAGCACATAGCTGGCGGTGGCCTGCCAGCCTCGGTTGTCCAGCCGCTTGCGGATGCCATTGCGCGCCACCTCCTGTTCCGAGGCGATGTACTCGGCCTGCAGGCCCAGTCCATTGCGATAGAACCAGCCCTGCGGCGACCAACGGCGGTGCTCGCCATCGGCAACCACCGCACTGCGGTAAGCAAAGAACGTGGCCTGTCCTGGCGTGCGATAGCGCGGCAGATAGTTGTTGCCGCTGCCATGCTTTTCACCGCTGCTTGCACCCAGGCCGAAGCCCAGGCCCGCCCAAGCGCTGTTGCTGCCCTTGAGCGGCTCGAAGAACACGCGTCCCGCATATTCGAAGTCGTCATCCGGATTGCTGGTGACCGCATCGCGGCCATCGACGGTGCCGTTGAACACGCCCAGCGCATAGCTGAATTTGCCCTTGGCCAGTTCGCCCTGCAGCTGTACACCGAGGTCGCGGTTCGGCGCCAGTTCGCTGGCCAGCGCGCGCTCCACATCGACCAGTGCCGAGGATGACTGCAGCCGTTCCAGACCGACCGGCGAGGTGAACTTGCCGACGCGTACCGTGTACGCAGGATCGAAACGCAGATCGGCATAGGCGTCGACGATGCTGGCGCTGTCACCGGCGAACTCCGGGGTAAAGCGGTACGCCACCAGCTTGCCCAGCGAACCTTCCAGGGTGGGCCGTGCGGTGCGCAGCAGGAAGGTGTCGTTCTGGTTGGCATCACTGCCCAGGAACACGCGGGCATCGCCCTGCAGCAGGCCGCGTAGTTTCAACTCGTAGTTGCCGTCGCCCGATTTGAACGAGGCGCCCTTCTGGTCGATGGCGATCTTCGGCGCGCTTTTGGCGGCGGCAACGCGTTCTTCTTCCGCCAGCTCCAAGCGACGTTCGAGGATGCGCAGACGCTGGTCCAGATCAGCCAGGCCTACGCCTTCGGTCGCGCCATCACTGACACCGGCCAAACGCTCCAGTCGTTGCAGGCGCTCCTGCAGTTGCTCCACGGTCAGTTGCTGCGCCTGCGCCGATGACCCCGCCCCACACGCCGCCAGGGCCAGGCTGAGGGACAACAGCTTCCTGGTCGGCAGGGTGAATGGGGGGCGTGTGGCGGTCATCGGCGTCTCCTGGTGGGTGGGTGTGCAGACGATGCTGCGGGTGCACACCCACTACCGAGAAATGACTTAGGCCGCCGCGCTTATAGCCTTTGCGCATGACGACAGCGCCGAGGCACAGGGAAGGCTAAAATTAGCGTTCCACTTGACCGCAAGACCCTGCCATGACCGACACCGCGAACATCTCCCCGCTGACCCGGCACTACGCCGAGGAACTGGACGCCATCCGCGCGCAGGGGCTGTTCAAGTCCGAACGCATCATCACCAGCCCGCAGTCGGCCGAGATCACCCTGGACGACGGCCGCACGGTGCTGAACTTCTGTGCCAACAACTACCTGGGCCTGGCCGACCACCCGGAGCTGATCCAGGCCGCCAAGGACGCGCTGGACACGCATGGTTTCGGCATGGCCTCGGTGCGCTTCATCTGCGGCACCCAGGACCTGCACAAGCAGTTGGAGAAGCAGATTGCCGACTTCTTCGGCAAGGACGACACCATCCTCTACGCCGCCTGCTTCGATGCCAATGGCGGCCTGTTCGAGCCGCTGCTGGGCGAGAACGACGCGATCATCTCCGACGCGCTCAACCACGCCTCCATCATCGATGGCGTGCGCCTGTGCAAGGCCAAGCGCTTCCGCTATGCCAACTGCGACATGGCCGACCTGGAAGCGCAGCTGCAGGCCGCCGATGCGGCCGGCTGCAAGACCAAGCTGATCACCACCGACGGCGTGTTCTCGATGGACGGCTTCATCGCCCCGCTTGATGAAATCACCGCGTTGGCGAAGAAGTACAACGCGCTGGTGCACATCGACGAATGCCACGCCACCGGCTTCCTTGGCGCGACCGGCCGCGGCTCGGCCGAAGTGAAGGGCGTACTGGACAAGATTGACATCATCACCGGCACCCTGGGCAAGGCCATGGGCGGCGCACTGGGCGGCTTCACCTGCGCCAGCGCCGAGGTCATTGAACTGCTGCGCCAGCGTTCGCGTCCCTACCTGTTCTCCAACTCGTTGCCACCGCATGTGGTGGCCGCCGGCATCAAGGCGTTCGAGATGCTGGCCGCCGCCGATGACCTGCGTGCCACGCTGCGCGAGAACACTGCCTACTTCCGCGAGAAGATGACCGCTGCCGGCTTCGACGTGAAGCCGGGCGTGCACCCGATCAGCCCGGTGATGCTGTACGACGCACCGCTGGCGCAGAAGTTCGCCCAGCGCCTGCTGGAAGAAGGTATCTACGCCATTGGCTTCTTCTTCCCGGTGGTGCCCAAGGGCCAGGCCCGTATCCGCACCCAGATCAGCGCTGCACACAGCCGCGCCCATCTGGACCGCGCGATCGATGCTTTCACCCGGATTGGCCTGGAGCTCGGCGTGATCAAGGGCTGAGTGTTTCTGCCCTTGGTCTGAAGGCAAAACAGGCGCCCAAGGGCGCCTGTTTTTTTCCTGTAGTGCCGAGCC
>NZ_DAMBKV010000017.1:0-21482 GCF_032066555.1 Stenotrophomonas sp. | reverse complement strand
ATGCTCGGCATTTGTTTTGCCCTGTAGTGCCGAGCCATGCTCGGCATTTGTTTTGCCCTGTAGTGCCGAGCCATGCTCGGCATTTGTTTTGTCCTGTAGTGCCGAGCCATGCTCGGCAGAGGCCTTACCGGTGAAACCCCTTGCCGAGCATGGCTCGGCACTACAGTTCAATTCTTCTTGGCAGGCGCTGCAGGCGCCGGCACGGCCGCACCCTTGGCGACGCGGATGCCATTGGCTTTCATCCAGGCATCGAACTGATCGGCGCTCATCTTCTGCTCGCCCTGCTGCATCATGAAACGGTAATTGCCCAGTGCATCCTTCTCGGCCACCGGCGTTTCCACCCGCACTTCGATCGGCTTGTCGTCATGCTTGGCGGTCTTCTTGCCCGAAGAAGCGCAACCGGCCAGCACCGCAACCGAAGCCGCTACCAGAACGATGCTAGAGACACGGGAAAGAGCTTGCATGGCAATAACCTCAAGGAATTAGAGTCGCAGTCTAATCCACCATCTAAGCAAGTGCAGCTATTTGCCTGAATTAATTGAAATTAGTCATTTCTGTTTGCATGCCCAGTCTTGCTGGCAGCGCCCAGCGCATTCAGTTCCGCCGCGCTCAGTTCACGCCATTGGCCCTTGCCCAGCTCGCCCAGTTGTACCGGTCCGATCGCGACGCGCATCAAGCGCAGCACCTCCAACCCGAGGGCCTTGAGCAGGCGCCGGATATGGCGGTTGCGCCCTTCATCCAGCACCACCTCCAGCCACGCGGTACGTTCGCCATGCCGCAGCAGCTGTACCGAATGCGCCGCCAAGCGTTCGCCTTCGTCCTCGATACCCACCTGCATGCGCACAAGCAGCGCTGCGTCGGGCACAGCATCCACCTGCACCCGGTAGGTTTTCAATGGGCCGGTGCTGGGCTCGGTGAGACGTGCCGCCCATTCCGGGTCATTGCTGAAGAACAGCAGGCCTTCGCTGGCCTTGTCCAGGCGCCCCACTGGTGCCATCCACGGCAATCCGGCGCCTTCAAAGCACTGGTAGACGGTATCGCGGCCCTGCTCGTCCTGCACCGTGGTCACCAGGCCACGCGGCTTGTTCAAGGCCAGGTAAAGGCGGCGCGGCGCGCTCAATGAATGCCCATCCAGCATTACCTGCTGACGACCCGCCACCACCGGGAACTCCGGGTCGCGCACCACCTTGCCATCGACGCTGACGCGACCATCAAGCACCCGCCGAGTCGCCTCGGTGCGCGAGCACACGCCGGCCTTTGACAGCACCCGTGCCAGGCCATGCCGAACCCCGCCTGCGGCAGCGTTGCGAGAAGACGTTGCGTTGTTGGATGCGCGCGAAAGCAAACGCCCGCCGGGCGTTGCGCGGCGGGCGGGCGGGTGACGCGGAGGCTTGGATGACGCCATCAGGTCTCCAGGCAGCCGTTGCCGCCTTACTTGACCTCGGCAGCAGGCTGCGCGGCAGCCGGTGCAGCCGCCGCATCGGTGGCTGCCGGCCGCGCCTTGACCACGCGCACGCCGCGCGCCTTCATCCATGCGTCGAATTCTTCGGCAGTCATGCGCTTGCCGTTCTGGCTCATGTCAAAACGCCACGGCGTATTGTCGAACTCGGTCTGCGGCTTGTAGGCGGTTGGATCGTTGGCATTGATCGCCGGACGCGCCGGGATGGCGTTGGCGACGTTGTTGCAGCTCTCGACACGCAGCCGCATCAGCACGCGATCGAGCGACTGCTCCTCACCGCCGGTACCGCTCAATACGCCAGACGGCATGCCCAACTGGCCCGGACGCACGTACAGCTCCGAAGCGACCGGTGCGATCAGCGAGGTGGCCAGCGGCGCCGGCGTCACCGCACTGGCCGAACAATCCACGGCTGCATGGGCGGCAGGCACAGATGCCAGGGCGACAAGACCAGCCAGAGCGATACGCAGCATTGGATTTCCATTCGGCAAGTTAACGCGGCGAGTGTAGGCAGCGCCCGCAGCGCTTTCAACCGTTAAATGCGCGCAAACCGCGATTGCCTGCCAACGTCACACAAATTGCCCGCTGAATTCGCATGGGCAAAAAAAACAAGGCCCGGCAGATGCCGGGCCTTGTTCTCAAACTGTAGTACTGAAACCGAAGCGTCCGATTAGTTCTGGACGTTCAGCTCGGTACGACGGTTCTTTGCGCGACCTTCCGGGTTGTCCGAACCATCAGCGTTGGTGTTCGGAGCAATCGGACGGCTCTCGCCGTAGCCGATCGGGCCCTGCAGGCGCGATGCCGACACACCATTGGTGGTCAGGTAGTCGTACACAGCCTTGGCGCGACGCTCGGACAGCTTCTGGTTGTAAGCGTCGGTACCCTTCGAGTCGGTGTGACCGGCAACTTCAACGCGCAGATCCGGGTAACGCTTCAGGATCTCGGTGGCTTCGCTCAGGATCGACACGGCGTCCGGACGCAGGGTGGCCTTGTCGAAGTCGAAGTTCACGCCCTTCAGGTCGATCGAGACCGGCACCGGGCAACCGTCCGGACCAATGGTCTGACCAGGCTGCGAGGTCGGGCACTTGTCGTCGCAGTTGTTGACGCCGTCGCCGTCGTCATCCAGGTCTGCGCAGCTCGGAGCAACCGGGGTCGGTGCCGGAGCAACAGCAGCGACCGGAGCCGGACCCAGCGGGATCACGACGCCGACCGAAGCCAGCACGTCGCCGAACCAATCTTCCTGCTTGCCGCCAGCGGCGCGCGGAGCAATGCTCTGGTCGTCGAAGTCAGCGCGGTAAGCCAGTTCAGCACGCACAGCGACGCGCTTTTCGAAGGTGGTCTGCAGACCAACGCCGACCTTGGCAGCCAGGTTGCCGTCCTTGCGATCCTTCAGCTCAGCGCCGGACAGGTATTCTTCTTCCGACTTCTGGTAGCCCAGACCTGCCAGCAGGTACGGGTTCCAGCCGCGGCCTTCCTGGATGAAGTGGCGACGCAGGTCCAGCGAAACGCCGTACTGCGACCAGTTCTGGTCCTGGTTGTTGTCGAAGTTCGGGTTCTGATAGTTCAGTTCACCGTCCAGCGACCAGTTCGGGCTGATGAACTTGCCCAGACCCAGCGTGGCGAACGGAGCGTCGTTGGTGCCACGGTCGCCGTCCTGGAAGTTGAAACCGGCCGAACCGGTCAGGTACCAGCGGTCGTCAAATTCCTGAGCCGAAGCGGCCTGGGCGAAAGCCAGACCACCGAGCAGCGCGGCAGTAAGGATCTTCTTGTTCATGAAATACAGCTCCTTGTTTCGGGGGTATGAAACCGGTAGAGGCATGGTCCAGCACAGCGATAATCTTCGTCGCGTTCAGAGACGGCCGTTTCCTCACGCCATCGCGGTGCACATTATGCGCTTGGCCGTGAAGACGATGTTAACAGGCTCGTAACAAATGCAGCGACCACCAGACCCCTACGTGTCCGGCTTGGCGCAACGTATACAGCTTGATCAAAGGACGCAAGAGCCAGCTGTCGCAAGGCTTCCGGGGAAAATGCTGCGCCGCAGCTCGTTTCAGATGACAAACCCTTAATAAACGGGGCTTACGCCCCCAGTTACCGCCAGCTGAACCGTTTGCTCGGTATGATGATTTTGCTCCCCCGCAACGGAACTTTTCCGCATGAAAGCAATCGGCCTGACCCGCTACCTTGCCATCGATGATCCGGATGCTCTGCTGGATCTGACCCTACCGGTCCCGGCGGCCCCGCAAGGCCAGGATCTTCTCATTCAGGTTCAAGCAGTTTCTGTTAATCCGGTAGACACGAAACTCCGCGCGCCCAAAACCGGCGAAGAGAATCCGCCGCGGATATTGGGCTTTGACGCCGCCGGCACCGTTGTCGCGGTCGGCCCGGAAGTAAGCGCATTTGAAGTCGGCGATGAGGTCTATTACGCGGGCGACGTCACCCGCCCGGGCTGCAACGCCCAGCTGCAGCTGGTCGACGAACGTCTGGTCGGGCGCAAGCCCACAACCTTGGATTTCGCCGAGGCGGCGGCACTGCCACTGACCACGCTTACGGCGTGGGAACTGTTGTTCCAGCGCATGCCCTACCAGTTGGACGGCCGCCGCAATGTCGGCAAGACCTTGTTGATCATCGGCGGCGCAGGTGGCGTCGGTTCGATGGCGATCCAGCTCGGCCGCCACGCCGGCTTCACCGTGGTGGCCACCGCCTCGCGCCCGCAAAGCGTGTCCTGGTGCGAGCAGATGGGCGCGGCGCATGTCATCGACCACCGCCAGCCCTTGGCCGCGCAGCTGCAGGCGCTGGGTATCAACAGCGTGGATGCGGCACTCAACCTGGCCAACACCGATCTGTACTGGCAGCAGTTGGGGGAACTGTTGGCACCACAAGGCCATGTCGGCTTGATCGTCGAGCCTGCCGGTGCGTTGCGCATCGGCGATCCCTATAAAGCCAAGTGCATCGGCATCCATTGGGAATTCATGTTTGCCCGCGCCCGCTTCCGCACTGCCGACATGATCGAGCAGCACCGCATCCTGACCCGCGCTGCCAGCCTGATCGACGCCGGCGAATTGCGGACCACGTTGAGCGAACGCCTTGGCACGATCAACGCCGAGCATCTGCGCCAAGCCCACCGTCAGCTGGAAGCCGGCAGCACCATCGGCAAGCTGGCACTGGAAGGCTGGGACTAGAACCCCCGGCTTCCCCTGCGCCAGCGCGGCACTGCGTCTGGCGCAGGCGTCCCTCCATCGAGGCTGCCCGTCAGCGGCAGCCAGCACCTTGCGGCCCGTCATGTCCTCCTTGCGCCTTGTGTCACGCCTGCTGCAGCTGCTGCTGGGCTTGTTCCTGTTTGGTATCGCCTCCTCGTTGATGATCCGTGCCGGCATCGGCATTGCCCCGTGGGACGTGCTGAGCCAGGGCATCGCCCTGCGCAGCGGCTGGGGCTTCGGCGTGATCACCAATCTGGTCGGTGTCTGCGTCCTGCTGATGTGGCTGCCATTGCGGCAGAAGCCCGGACTGGGCACGGTATTGAACGTACTGCTGATCGGCCCCAGCGCACAGCTCGGCCTGGACCTGCTGCCCGCGGCACAGGGCCTGTGGTGGCAGTTGTTGCTGTTCGCCGCCGGGCTTGTACTGCTGGCCGTGGCCACCGGGCTCTATATCGGTGCGCGTTTCGGGCCGGGCCCGCGCGATGGCCTGATGACCGGACTGCACGCCCGCACCGGTTGGCCGATCTGGAAGGTGCGCACCCTGATCGAAGCCTGCGCGCTGGCGGTGGGCTGGTGGCTGGGCGGCAATGTCGGCTGGGGCACGCTGGCCTTCGCCTTGCTGATCGGGCCCCTGTGCGGCGTCACCCTGCCCTTGTTTGATCGCCAGCCGCGCGCAACGGCCGCTGCCCCGACCGCGTGATCAACGGGGCGCGCCGTCAGCGCCGATTGCGCAATACCTGCTGGCGGATATGCCAGTCACGCAAGGCAACCCAGGCCGCCGCCTGCCGCACCTGCGCAGCACTGACCGGATCCGGCGCTTCGCCCTGAACCTGCAGGTGGCGGGAATCACGCCAGCGGTGCAGGCGCGGCTTGTCCAAGGGGAACAACAGACCGCTGCGGGTATACAGGCGGTCGAACTGCGCCAGCGCCTCCCCACCGTTGGGTGCGGCCTGCCAGAGATTGCGTCCGGTCGCGAAGTAGCGCTGGCCCGGCAACGCCAGTTCCACCAGGGTGGGCAGCAGATCGGCATGGCCGGCCAAGGCCTGGGTATCCGGCACGCTGCCGGCCGGCGCAAAGGCCGGCGGCACGCGTAGCCAGGCGAACACCCGATCCACGTCCACCTGCTCGGCCGGCAGGTCATAACGGTAATGCGAACGCAGATTGTGGTCGCCCGCCATCGCCACGATGGTGCGTTCGCCCAGGGCTTGCTCGCGCAGCTGCTGCAAGAAAGCGCCGAGTTCATCGGCCTGGTACTGATAGGTAGCCAACATTTTCCGCAGCTCGCCCGTATCGGCCAGCGCGCGTGGCCCCAATGCGGCCGGATCCAGCGGGTATTCCCGACGGGGGGTATCCAGGACGTGCGGGGGATGGTTGCTGGTCGTCAGCAGCACCATGAACAAGCGCTCGCCACGGGCATCGGCCTCGCTCAACAAGGTCTGCGCAAAGCGGAACAGCCAAGCGTCATACAGGCCCCATTCGGTACCGCTCGCCTGCGCAAAACGCGCCTTGATGTCGCGCGCGTCGTACACCCGGTCAAAGCCCTGGTTGGGAAGCGCGGTGCCGAGCTCACGCCAATCACTGCCGCCGCCGTAGATGAACACGGTGCGGTAACCCGCGCGCTTGAACGGCAATGCCGCCGAGGTATCGAACGCCAGCCGGGCATTGCTGCCCAGCGCCAGCGGGGTGATCGGCGTGCCCAGTATCAGGTTCTCCAGTTCCGGATGGGTGCCGTTCTGGCCCGCAATGAAATTGTCGAAGCGCTGGCCGGTGGGCAACTCGGCACGCAGGCGGCCGAGCATGTCGTTGTCCTTGCTGTCGGTATACAGCAGGTCCTGGCCGAACGATTCGAGCAGACCCAGCACCACATGCGGTGACTGCGCCAGCCCGCGCGGTTGCCCGGGCGCAACCGGGAACAATGCCGCCTGCAGTGCCTGCGGATCCGCCGAGGCCAGCCCCGCCACCTTGGCCGCCTCCCCAAGGTCGGCAAATCCAAGCCGCTTCACGCCTACCAGCGGATCGTTGCCGATGTCCGTCTCCTTGGCGCGCGTGCGGGCCGCACGGTAAAGCGTCAGTGGTGCGTTCAGCACAAGCGCGTTGACGAAGGGGTCAGCCGATACCGTCACATCCCTTCGTATCAAGGGGAAGTTGCCGACACTGCCGCGTGCCAGCAGGACCAGCAATACACATTGCAGCACCAGCAGCAGGGCGCGCGTCCACCGGCCGGAACCACGCGGCCAGCGCCGTGCCAGCCAGGTGCCGCTGCGCGGAATGGCCCAGTACAGCAGGCCAGCAACCGTCAGCAGGCCCACTACTCCGCGGATCACCGGATAGTCGTCCCAGACCGTGCCCAGGATCGCCCCGGTGTCGTCCTCGAACATGCCGAATACGATGGGATCAAAGCGCGTCTTATAGAACGCGTAATAGAAGTGCTCACATAGCGAGAGCAGCACGAACAGCAGCAGCACCGCCAACAACAGGTGCTGGGCCAGACGTACCGCCGCTTCCCGTCGCCCGGCCAGCCAGACCGGAACCGTCAGCAGCCCGACCAGCGCGGCACCGACCGCACCTGCCACCATGTCATAACGCATTCCACGGGTCATGGCCGGCCACAGCAGGGCCAGGCCACGCTCACTGCCTGCGTAGTCCCACCACATGAACAGGCGGGCCAGGCCGCCCAGCACGACCATCCCCACCACCAGCATCCAGAGCTGGGGAAACAGCCGCACAACACGTTCTGAAGGGACAACGTTGGAAGGTATTACAGGCATGGAGTTTCCACGGCAGTCAGTCCGTTGCGCGGCGGGGCGGCGCATTGTAAAGACGCTGTAACCCTTTTGGGATGTGTCCAGTGGCGGTTGTGGGGGGCGAAGGATTGAGGCCAGCCGCATTGCCAGTCAGAATGGGCTATTCCATACGCAAGCGTATCCACCATGACGCCAGCCAACGACACCGCCTATCCGCACCTGTTTGCCCCGCTGGACCTGGGTTTCACCCTGCTGCGCAACCGCATCCTGATGGGCTCGATGCATACCGGGCTGGAAGACCACGCGCGCGACTTCCCCAAGCTGGCGGCGTACTTTGGCGAGCGCGCGGCGGGCGGCGCGGCATTGCTGGTGACCGGCGGCTTCGCCCCCAATGTGGTCGGCTGGCTGACCCCATTCGGCAGCAAGCTGTCCTGGCCTTGGGAAGTCAGCCGCCACCGCCAGGTGACCGCAGCGGTGCACGGCCATGGCGCGAAGATCTGCCTGCAGTTGCTGCATGCCGGCCGCTACGGCTACCACCCGCTGCAGGTGGCACCGTCCAAACGCAAGGCGCCAATCAACCCGTTCACCCCGCGCGCACTGTCGGCCGGTGGCGTCGAGCGCCATATAAGTGATTACGCCCGCGCCGCCCGCTACGCCCGTGATGCCGGCTACGACGGCGTCGAGGTGATGGGCTCGGAAGGCTATCTGATCAATGAGTTCATCGCCCCGCGTACCAACGCCCGCAGCGATGCCTGGGGCGGTGACGCAGCCAAGCGCATGCGCTTTGCGGTGGAGATCGTGCGCCGCATCCGAGAGGCCTGCGGGCCGGACTTCATCATCATCTACCGGCTGTCGCTGGTGGACCTGGTCGAGGATGGCAGCAACTGGCAGGAGATCGTGCAGCAGGCCAAGGCCATCGAAGCAGCCGGCGCCACCTTGATCAACTCCGGCATCGGCTGGCATGAGGCGCGCATCCCCACCATTGCCACCTCGGTGCCGCGCGCCGCTTTCGCCGGTGTCACCGCCAAGCTGAAGCCGCACGTTGGCATCCCGCTGATCGCCACCAACCGCATCAACATGCCGGACGTGGCCGAGGGCATCCTGGCCGGCGGTGGTGCCGACATGGTGTCACTGGCGCGGCCGCTATTGGCTGACCCGCAATGGCCGGCCAAGGCCAAGGCCGGCAAGCCCGAGGCGATCAACACCTGCATCGCCTGCAACCAGGCCTGCCTGGACCATGTATTCCAGCAGAAGCGCGCCAGCTGCCTGGTCAACCCGCGCGCCGCGCATGAAACCGAGCTGGTCTACCTGCCGACCAGCGCGCCCAAGCGCGTTGCCGTGGTCGGCGCCGGCCCGGCCGGGCTGGCCTGCGCCACCGTCGCCGCCAGCCGCGGCCACAAGGTGACCCTGTTTGATGCGGCCGACGAGATCGGCGGCCAGTTCAATGTGGCCAAACGCATCCCCGGCAAGGAGGAGTTCCATGAAACCCTGCGCTACTTCCGCCATCAGCTGGCCGAGACCGGAGTCGATGTCCGCTTGAACACCCGCGCCGATGCCGACGCACTCAACGGTTTCGACGAAGTGGTGATCGCCACCGGCATCAGTCCGCGCAAGGTCGATTTCCCGGGTGCCGACCACCCAATGGTCGTCAGCTATCTGGATCTGCTGCTGGGCCGGATCAAGGCCGCCGACAAGGTGGCCATCATCGGTGCCGGCGGCATCGGCTTCGATGTCGGTGAGTTCCTTGTGCATGAAGGCCCGTCACCGGCCCTGGACCCGGCCCGCTGGATGGCCGAATGGGGTGTGGACGCCAGCTTCGAGAGCCGCGGCGCACTGGCCAGGCCACAGCCCGAGGCCCCGGCCCGGAAGGCCTGGCTGCTGCAGCGCAGCCCCGGCAAGCCCGGCGCCAAGCTGGGCAAGACCACCGGCTGGATCCACCGCGCCACGCTCAAGGCCAAGGGCGTGGAGATGCTCGGCGGCGTCGAGTACCTGGGCGTGGATGACAGCGGCCTGCGCATCCGCGTGGATGGCCAGGAGCAGCTGCTGGACGTCGGCACCGTGGTGATCTGCGCCGGTCAGGAACCGCGCCGCGAGCTGGCCGACGCCCTGCAGGCCACCGGCCGCAGCGTCCATGTCATCGGTGGCGCGGATGTCGCTGCAGAACTCGACGCCAAGCGGGCAATCGACCAGGGCAGTCGCCTCGCCGCAGCACTTTGAGACAACCCCCCGTCCGATTTTGGACAGCACCGTCGTAGCCCGGGTAAGCGCAAGCGCACCCGGGACGATTCGCTCAACGCCCTCATCGATATCAACGCCCCCAATCACGGAAGCACAGCGCTTCCCCGGCGACGCGTTCGATGCAGCAGTCGCCTAGAAATGGGGTAGAACTCTCACTTATTTCGGCGTTGAGCAGCGGATCGACGTGACCCCGATTCACCCCGCCGCTGTGCCCGCATAAACCTGAATACGCGTACCCTCGGCGAAAACTGCCCCTCCAACAAACCTGAATGTCAACAAAGACCGTTCAGGATGAGTTTTGGATTGCCCCCCTACCTTGCGCCAACTTCCGCTCACCCACCAGTTCCGGTGAGCAGGCGCAGCCCTCCCCAATCTGATTGAGGGCTGCCCACGGGGCGGCCCCGATGCCACGGCCGCCTCCCCATAACGCCAAGTCGTCGCTGTCCAGCCCCCCATCGGGGGCAGGCAGGCTGCGGCCCATACGGAGCAAGGAGATTTATGAAACTGGCTTGGATTCTTTGGCTGTCGCAGATGTTGCCGCAGCCAGCAGCCGATTCGTTGTGCTTGAGCACCACCGTCTATCTGGAAGCCCGCGACCAGACCCTCCGCGGCCAGCAGGCCGTGGCCGAAGTCGCCCTGCGGCGGCTGGACAGCGGTCTGTGGGGTGACTCGATGTGCCAGGTGGTGACTGCACGCAAGCAGTTCGCCCCGACCCTGGTCGCCCCCGGCACCCAGCTGCGCAACAACGATGCCTGGGCCGAGGCCGTGGACGTGGCCTTTGCCGCCGAGCGCAACTGGGCCCTGCCCAATGGCCAGCGCAAGGAGATCGTGCCCGGTGCCAGCCACTTCGCCGCGCATGCGATTGCCAGCCCAAGCTGGCGCAATGCCTACCAGGTCGCCACCATCGGCGGACATACCTTCTATAAGGTGCAGTCGTTGAAGCCGCGCGCTTCCTGAGCCGACTGAACGTCTGGCGCACTGTCTGTGCCAGGCATGGACACACTGCGTTACGCGCTTGTGGCCATAATGCCCGGGTCTTTCCCCTCCCGAGGTAGCCCTGATGAAGCTCTATACCAAGCCCGGCGCCTGCTCGCTGGCCGACCATATCGCACTGATCTGGTCCGGCCTGCCGTTCGAGCTGCAGATCGTGGACTACGCCACGATGAAGTCGCCCGAGTACCTGAAGATGAACCCGGCCGGCGCCGTGCCGATGCTGGAAGACGGCGGCTGGATCCTGACCCAGAACGCGGCCATCCTGCATTACATCTGCGACAAGGCCCCGGACGCTGGTCTGGAAGGTGGCAGCGACCCGCGTACGCGCGCCGAGGTCAACCGCTGGCTGTCCTTCGTCAACGCCGACCTGCACCCGACCTACTACCCGATCTTCGGCTCGACCAAGTACCTGGAAGACGAGGCGGTCATCGCCCGTACCCAGGAAAACTCGCGACAGAAACTGACGGCCCTGTACCAGCGCATCAATGACCGTCTGGCCGAGGTCGAGTGGCTGGGCGGCACGCCGCGCGCGTCGATTGCCGATGCCTACACCTATGTGACCCTGCGCTGGGCACGTGGGCTGAAGATCGACCTTGCCGGCATGGACGCACTGGACCGCTTCGAGCAGCGCATGCAGGCCGATCCGGCCGTGCAGGCCGCGCTCAAGGCTGAAGGCCTGAGCTGATCCAAGGCATAAGCACTGAACATACACGGGCCGCCGGTTGCATGACCGGCGGCCCGTTGCGTTGGTGGCTTTCCCCCGCTGCTATCGCGCCGACAAGCGCATCACCAGCCGCGGCCGTTCGCGGTACAGCGCCGGATACTGCTGCTTCAACGCGGCGACCTTGGGCAGATCATTGATGCGGATGTAGGCCGACTCCGGATGCAGGGTCAGGTAGTTCTGGTGATAGTCCTCGGCCGCATGAAACACCTTGCCACCGTCGACCTGGGTGACCAGTGGTGCGACGAACACCTTGCTGCGCTGCAGTTGCGCGATGTAGGCGCGCGCCGCATCACGCTGCGCGGCATCATCGGCATAGATGGCCGAACGGTACTGGCTGCCATGGTCCGGCCCCTGCCGGTTGAGCTGGGTCGGGTCGTGCACCACCGAGAAGAACACCTGCAGCAGCTGTCCGTAGCTGACCTGCGAGGGGTCGTAGCTGACCTGCACGGCTTCGGCATGGCCGCTGCCGCCACTGCTCACCCGCGTATACGTGGCATCGGCAGCGCTGCCACCGATGTAACCGGACACCGCGTTGTCCACGCCGGTGATGTGCTGGAACACGCCCTGCACACCCCAGAAGCAGCCGCCGGCAAACACCACCTTTGCCTGTTTGACGCCGGCTTGCTGCAGGTCAGCTGCGCCAGTCGGTGCTGGCAGCCTGATCGACACCGGCGCTACCGGCGCGGCCTGCACCGAACGATCCATGCTGAACACCGCAGCCAGCAGCAATCCGGCAACCATCGCCGCGATGCCGCCGGCGACCAGCTTGTCCGTGGCGATTCTCATCACGTGTCTCCTCGCTTCAACCGAAAGTGAAGGCATAGGCGCGCACGCCCGGATCGAGGAACTCGATCTCGAATGTGCGTTCGCGCACGTCGCCGTTCTGGCGGATCAATTGGTACAGGCGGTTCTGGTCCACCATGCCCTCGCCCTGCGCGGATACGTCGCTGCCAGCCGCGGCGTCCGGCGCCTGACCATCAATACGCACGCGGAAGCGCACCGGCCGCGCCGGGTCCTGCGGCGCCAGCACCAGATGCAGGTCACGCGCATGGAAGCGGAACGCAATACGCCCGCCCGCCTGTTCCAGCTGTGCATCTTCCTCGCCGATGCGCCACTGCCCGCCCAGCGCCCATTGATTGAGCTGCAACTGCATCGGCACGGTGTACGCGGCGACCTGCCCGGCGTGCATGCCGCCCGGCGAGGCGAAGTGCTCGGCGCGGCCATGGCCGATGTAGGTTTCCGGCGACTTCAAACTGCTCATGTCCGCCTGCCGCTCGACGCCATTAGCGGCCATGCGCATCGCCGGTGCCGTGTCACCCGGCAAGCTGTTGCCGGCCTCGCGCAGCAGCTGACGGATGATCTGCTCGGACTGCGCGTAGTTGCCCTCGCCGAAATGATGGGCGCGGATGCGCCCCTGCGCATCGATGAAGTAATGCGCCGGCCAGTACTGGTTGTTGAAGCCCCGCCAGATCGCGAAATCATTGTCGATGGCGACCGGGTAAGTGACCTTCAGGTCCGTCACCGCGCGCTGCACATTGCGCAGATCGCGTTCAAAGGCGAACTCCGGCGCATGCACGCCGATCACCACCAGCCCATGATCCTTGTAGCGCTCGGCCCAGTCGCGCACATAGGGCATGGCACGCAGGCAGTTGATGCAGGAATAGGTCCAGAAATCGACGAGCACCACCTTGCCGCGCAACTGCTGCGCATCCAGCGGCGGGCTGTTCAACCAGCCGGTGGCACCCGCCAGCGACGGCAGCTCGCCTTCCACCGGCAGGCTGGCATCGCCCTTGGCGTCGCCCGCCATCATCATCATCGCCGGGCCTGCAGCGGGTCGTTGCGCAGGCAGCGCATCCAGCAACTGCTGCTCCAGCCTGGCCGTGCTGACCGTGGACAGCCGCGTCAGCAGGCCGGTGTCCCAGCCCATCGCGATTGCCAGCACCGCCAGCAGCGCGGCAATGCCCAGACCACGACGAATCCATTCGCCCACGCCCAGCCGTTGCTTCAAGGCGGTGAACACACGCCCGCCTATCCACACCGCCAAGGCCAGCGAGGTCGCCGCACCCAGCGCATAGGCCAGCAGCAAGCCGGTCGTGCCGACATTTGCCCCCTGCAGCGCTGCGCCAGTCAGGATCAGGCCAAGGATCGGCCCAGCGCAGGGTGCCCACAGCAGGCCGGTGGCAACACCGATCAGCAGCGAGCTCAGCACGCCGCCCTGCCCGGCATCGGCGGCTGCGCCCAGGCGCGCGCCCAGACGCTGCAGCGGCGCCAGCAGCCGGTCTGCCAACGCCGGCCACAGCAGCGCGACGGCGAACAGCGCCATCACCACCAGCGCGATCCAACGCCCGATCTGGTTGGCCTGCGCCACCCACTGACTGCCCACCGCCGCCAGGCTGGCGACCACCGCGAACATCAGCGCCATGCCCACCAGCAGCGGCAGCCCGCTACGCAGGAATGGCCGGTCCGCGCGTGCGAACACAAACGGCAGCACCGGCAGGATGCAGGGGCTGAGCAGGGTGAGTACACCGCCGAGATAGGCCAGTACCAACAGGAGCATGGAAACGTCCTTCTTGAATGAGGGAAGCGGCGCTCAGGCCGCGACGAATTGCAGGGCCACGCCGTTCATGCAGTAGCGCAGGCCGGTCGGACGCGGGCCGTCTTCGAAGACATGGCCCAGATGGCCACCACAGCGCCGGCAATGCACCGCCACCCGGGTCATGCCATAGGAGGTATCGCGGTCCTCGCCTACCGCGCCATGCAGCGGTGCCCAGAAACTGGGCCAGCCGGTACCGCTGTCGAACTTGGTGGCCGAGGAGAACAGCGGCAGCGCGCAGCCCGCACAGTTGAAGGTGCCACGCCGGTGCTCGTTGTTGAGCGGGCTGCTGAAGGCCCGCTCGGTGCCCTGCTGGCGCAGCACCGCGTATTGCGCGGGGGTAAGCTGCTGGCGCCATTGGGCGTCGCTGCGCATCACCTCGAACACGGCGCCGCGTACGGGTGCTGCCGGTGCCGGACCGTTGCAGGCAGTCAGGCCCAGCACGCCAGCAGCGGCGGCCATGCCACCGATACCGAGCAGCTTGCGACGGGTGAGCGACATGGACGTTCTCCAGCCAGGGACGATGTGGCCATGCTGCGCCCGGGCAGGTCAAGGAATCCTCACGCAGAGTTAAATTCTTCGTGACACATCCGCGCGCCGGTCCAAGCACAATGCCAGTCATCCCCAACGACCGCAGGCGTCGATGAGCAGCAGCAAACGCATCCTGATCGTCGAAGACGATGTCCACATCGCCAACCTGCTGCGCATGCACCTGCGTGACGAAGGCTATGAGGTCACCCATGCGGCCAGCGGTGATGAAGGCGTGCGCCTGCTGGAAAGCGGGCAATGGGATGCGCTGGTGCTGGACCTTATGCTGCCTGGCGTGGACGGCCTGGAAATCTGCCGTCGCGCCCGTGCAATGACGCGCTACACGCCGATCATCATCACCAGCGCGCGCGCCAGCGAACTGCACCGCATCCTCGGTCTGGAACTGGGTGCCGACGACTACCTGGCCAAACCGTTCTCGATGCTGGAACTGGTGGCGCGGGTAAAGGCCTTGTTGCGGCGGGTGGAAGCGATGGCACAGAACGCGCGCATCGATGCTGGCGCGATCGAAGTTGCCGGCCTGCGCATCGACCCGGTCGCACGCACCGCACAGGTGGAAGCGCGCCCGCTGGAACTCACCCCGCGCGAATTCGACCTGCTGTATTTCTTCGCCCGCCATCCCGACCAGGTGTATTCGCGGATGGAGCTGCTCAACCAGGTCTGGGGCCATCAACACGATGGCTACGAACACACCGTCAACACCCACATCAACCGCCTGCGCAACAAGATCGAGCACGACCCGGCAGCGCCCAAGCGCATTCTCACGGTGTGGGGACGTGGCTACAAACTGGCGAGCGACGGCGGGAGCACGGCATGAACCGGCTGACGCTTTCGCAGCGCCTGACGCTGGTGTTCTGCGCGTTGCTGTTGATCTGCTGCGGCGCGCTGGCCTGGATACAGATGCGCGGCAACCGCATGCACGAGCAGGAAACCGTGCAGCGCCTGTCACGCGGCCTGGCCGAGCACATCGCCCGCAGCGGCGAGTTGATGGATGCACGCGGCATCCGCGATGGCGAAGTGCGTGCCCTGTTCGGCAAGCTGATGTCGGTCAATCCCAGCGTCGAGGTCTATCTGCTGGATGACGAGGGCCGCATCCTTGGCCATGACGCGCCGGAAGGCCACCTCAAGCGGGACCGCGTTGACCTGGCACCGGTGCAGGCACTGCTCAACGGCAAAAAACTGCCGATCTTCGGCGACGACCCGCGCAGCAGCAGCGGCCGCAAGGTATTCAACGCCGCCCCGCTGTGGGTACAGGGCCGCCAGGTCGGCTACATCTATGTGGTGCTGGTCGGCGAGCAACGTGAAGCACTGGCTGCTGACATCGCTGCCAATAGCAATCTGCGCACCACGCTATGGTCGCTGGCGATCGTCGCGGTGATCGGGCTGCTGGCTGGACTGATCGCGTTCCGCTGGGTGACACGGCCACTACGTCAACTTACCCGGCGCATCCAATCCTTCGACGTGGACAGCGCTGATCCGCGCCTGCCCTTGCCGCCGACACCGCTGCGCGCCGGTGAACGCGACGAGCTGAGCATCCTGCAGCACAGCTTTGCCCATCTGAGCCAGCGCGTCAGCGAACAATGGCAGCAGCTGCGGCAGCAGGACCTGCAGCGCCGCGAACTGGTTGCCAACCTGTCGCACGACCTGCGTACACCGCTGTCGTCATTGCATGGCTATCTGGAAACCCTCGCGCTCAAGGACGCCAGCCTCAGCGCCGAGGAGCGCCAACGCTACCTGGCCATCGCCCTGTCGCAGAGCCACAAGGTTGGTCGGCTTGCACAGGCCTTGTTCGAACTTGCACGACTGGAACACGGCGGTGTGGTGCTGGAGCTGCAGGCGTTCTCGCTGCCGGATCTGGTCCAGGACGTCTTCCAGAAATTCGAACTGGCCGCGCAGTCACGCCAGCAGCAACTCGATGCGGTGATTCCCGTTGGCCTGCCACCGGTGGAAGCCGACCTCGGCCTGATCGAGCGGGTGCTGACCAACCTGCTGGACAACGCGATCCGGCATACACCGGCTGGCGGCCGCATCACGGTGGCGTTGCGCGCGCTCGATGGCGATGTGCAGGTCAGAGTGTCCGATACCGGCCCAGGCATTCCCGCAGCACGCCGCGATCAATTGTTCAGCACGCTACCGGCGCTGGGCAGCCAGCGACCGGACAGTGGTGGCCTGGGCTTGTTGATCGTGCACCGCATCCTGCAGCTGCACCATCGTCAGATCCGTCTGCTCGACAGCGACGATGGCGCGGTATTCGCGTTTGGCTTGCCCACGGCACGCCCGCGCTGACGCGGCAGCACAATGCCTGCCGCAAAGGTCGCGGGATTATCCGATCTCGCGGATCGGATTCCCTTGCCCGTCTCGCAGCAACGTCGGCCGTACCTCGATCTGCAGCTGGCCCGTGGCTAGCGGATAGAGCCCGCGCTCGGCGCGCACGCTATCCAGCATCGCCTGCAGGCTGGCATCGGAGAGCACACAGCGCGCACTGTCATCGTCGCTCTGCATGTCGTCGCTCAGTCCAGGTTCGAACCGCCACTGGCGGTCCTTGCCAAGCAGCACCAGGGCCTTGTCGTGATGCAGCCGCAGCGGCAGCAGTTCCAGCACGCTGGGCACCTGCCCTGCACCCAGCACCAGGGTGGTGACTGCACCTTCAACCGACCAGTCCAGTGTTTCCACAAACAACATGCCGGTACTGGAGCCTTCGCGCTGGCTGCCTACGTCCAGCTGCGCGGCAATGGCGGGATCGCGCAGCAATGAATCGCGCTCCAGCTCGGTGATCCACAGCGGCATCGCCGGCTCCAGCACGGCCAGTACGCCGAGCGTGGACCAGCGTCTGATCGCTGCCATCTCGTCGTCGGTCACCCCTACCAGCTGCAGGAAATTGAGGCGGCCATTGGCGGTATTGATGGCCGGCAACTGCGGGTCGGCGACAAAGGCCAGGTGCCGCAGCCGGGTATCAGTATCCAGCGCGATCGGGCCATTGGCGTCGAGATGGTGCCCCGCCTCGAACACGTTGCCGCTGTTGAAGACGTAGCGCGCAAGGTTCTGCATCAGGTTCATCGGCCACGCCGGCGGCTCGCCGCTTTTGCCGTCGCCTGCCTGTGCAGCAAGCCGGAACGTCAGCTCGAAACCGAAGCCGCTCTCCTGTGGGTCATCACTCTGCTTGTCGTACAGCTCGGAAAATCCGTAGCTGACGTAGTGCCAATGTGGACGCGGCGACTCGCTCCAATAGACGCTGATGCCGTCCAACGGATCGTTGCCGCCCAGCGTATGCGACAGCAGCGTGCCGAAATGTCGCGGCTCCTGCCCCGGGTACAGCACCGCCATTGCGGCGTTGATCGCGTCCCAACCCGCAGTGCTGATATCGCCGCTGCTTTCCTGCGCCATGCATGGCACTCCCATGGTGAACTGGACTCCATGATAGTGCCATGCACGGCCACAGCCGCTTGCTACCCCAGGCCGTCACGGTGATACGGGGCGGCGTGCGGCGACGCTGCCGTCTTCAACCCACAACCAGTGCGCGCGTTTCTTCCAACCAGCGGCTGGCAAATGCCGGGCTCTTGGCCTTGCCCAGCGCGGTGGCCAGTTCCGGCCACAGCTGTTCCAGACTGACTGCCGTCTTGCTGCGGTCTATCTTCAACTGGATCAGATAGCCCTTCAGGCCCAGGTGTTTGCGCACCGATTCGGCCATCCAGTCACGCAGCTGCTGGTAGCGCAGCGGGTCATCGCCCAACTGCGTGGTCATCGGCAACGTCGGTGCCTTGTCAGCGCTGCCGGCAATCGCTTCGATCAGCTGCTGGGCAGCCAGTTGCAGCAATACATCGTCCGGCGCGCGCAGGCCCTGCGCCATCTGCAGCAATTCACGTTCATCGCGCTGGCCGTCCACCAGCAGCAGCACCGAACGCAAGGCCGGTGCCAGCCTCAGTCCACGGTTCTCGATCTCCAGGCGGCCAGCGGCCGTCTTGGCATAGATGAATGCCATTCCCCCCTCCCTCTTTTGTGCATCGCAATACGGTACGCGCGCATCGTTCGGGAGCCCCCGCTCCCGAACCCGCAGCAATCTCTGCCTGCGTACCGCCCCCTTTGCGAGCACCGCCACACCCCGGCCCGGTGGCCTGGTTGCGCGCTATTTCCCCAGCGCGCGGCGGATTTCCTCCAGGGCGCCCGGGTCGTCGAGTGTCGACAGGTCGCCCGGGTCGCGCTGCTCCGCCAATGCCTGCAGTGAACGCCTCAGCAGCTTACCCGAACGGGTCTTGGGAAGCGCGCTGACGATATGTACCTGCGCCGGGCGTGCCACGGCGCCCAGCGAGCCTGTGACCTGCTGCACCATCTCCGCCGCCAGATGCTCGGCAACATCGTTCGGCTGGGCGTGCTTCAAGGTCACGAAAACCAGCGGCACCTGCCCTTTCAGCTCATCGTGCACACCAATCACCGCCGCCTCGGCAACCCGCGGATGGGCGGAGATGGCCTCCTCGATCTCGCGCGTTCCCAGGCGGTGCCCGGCCACATTGATCACGTCATCGGTGCGGCCGAGGATGAAGGTATAGCCGTCGTCATCGCGGATGGCCCAGTCCAGCGAGCTGTACAGCAGCTCCTTGAAGTGGCTGAAATAGCTTTTCAGGAAGCGTTCGTCATCGTTCCAGACCGTGCTCATGCAGCCCGGCGGCAATGGTGGCTGGATCACCAGCACGCCCTTCTGCCCGGCCGGCACCTCGACGCCGGTCTGCTCGTCGATCACCTTCATCCTGTAACCAAGATTCGGAAATCCTGGCGAGCCGAACTTCACCGGCTTCATCTCCAACCCCGGCAACAAGGTCAGTGCCGGCCAGCCGGTTTCGGTCTGCCAGTAGTTGTCGATGACCGGTTTGTGCAACGCCCCGGTGATCCACTTCGCAGTCGGCTCGTCCAACGGCTCGCCGGCCAGGAACAGGTACTTCAGCTCGGACAGGTCGTGCCGATCGATGAAGTCCACGTCATGCTTCTTCAGCACCCGGATCGCGGTGGGCGAGGAAAACATCGTGCGCACGCCGTATTGCTCGCACAACGCCCACCAGATACCGGCATCGGGATTGATCGGCAGCCCTTCGTACAGCAGCGAGGTGCAGCCACCGATCAACGGACCATAGACGTTATAGGAATGGCCCACCGCCCAGCCGACATCGGAGGTGGAGAACATCACCTGCCCCGGCGCGCAGTCGAACACGGTGCGCATCGACTGCGCCATCGCCACCGCATAGCCACCCACATCGCGCTGCACGCCCTTGGGTTTGCCGGTGGTGCCGGAGGTATACAGCAGGTAGCTAGGCTCATTGGACTCCAGCCATCGCACCGGCACCTCGACATCACCGACCTGCGCACGCAGCTGTGCGTAGTCTTCGTCGCGGCCGGCGATGCGCGGCTCGGCTGCATCCAGACCGCGCGAGACGATCAATACCTTGGGTGGCGGCGTAGTGGCTTCAGCGCAGGCAGCATCGACCATCGCCTTGTACGGAATGACCTTGCCACCGCGCATGCCAGCATCGGCCGCGATCAGCAGTTTGGGCTTTGCGTCATCGATGCGCAGCGCCAGGTTGTGCGCGGCAAAGCCGCCGAACACGACGGAGTGCACCGCACCGATGCGCGCGCAGGCCAGCATCGCGAACACCGCCTCGGCCATGTTCGGCATGTAGATGACGACGCGATCACCGCGGCCGACATCGAGCTTGAGCAGCACCGCGGCGAAGGCATTCACTTCGCGATACAGATCGCGGTAAGTCAGTTCGCGGGTGACGTTGGTTTCGGTGGAGATGGCCACCAGCGCCAACTGCTCGGCGCGCTCGGCCAGATGCCGATCTACCGCGTTGTAGCAGAGGTTGGTTTCGCCACCGACGAACCAGCGCCGGAATGGTGGATTGGAGTAGTCCAGGATCCGCTGCGGCGGACGATGCCAGTGGATCGCCTTGGCTTCTTCAGCCCAGAACGCTTCTGGTTCTTCAATGGAACGGCGGTAGATCTGCTCGTACTGCACGACACCCTCCGGCAACTCCCTGACTGTGTGCCGAGCATAGTCCGGAGGATGGGGGGACTCCTTGCGACGATGGTCTTAAGACCAAAGGCTCGGGGGCGGAAATTTCGGGACTATGGGCCTTGGGCGACGAGCCAAAAGCTAAAAGCTAAAAGCTTGCCCTCACCCCAACCCCTCTCCCGCTAGCGGGAGAGGGGCTAGTGCACTGGCAGCCTACGCATTACTAGCCCCTCTCCCGTCTACGGGAGAGGGGTTGGGGCGAGGGGAAGCTTCCAGCAAGAACAGCCTCCGCCTTAGAAAGGACACTCAGAAACAAACTCCAAAGGCACACCACTCAGCGGATGCACAAACCCCAGCCGTCGCGCATGCAGGCAAACCCGCGACGCGGGCTGCGCGTCATACATCACGTCACCCGCGATCGGATGACCAATGCTTGCCAGATGCAAGCGCAGCTGATGGCTGCGCCCGGTCACCGGCTCCAGCTCGACCCGCGTGGTCTGCGCAGCGACATCGCGCGCCAGCACCCGCCAACGCGTCAGCGACGGTTTGCCCAGTTCAAAGCTCACCATCTGCTTTGGCCGGTTCGGCCAATCACAGATCAGCGGCAGATCAATCTCGCCGGATTCACCCTCGACCAATCCCTGCACCAGCGCTTCATAGCGCTTGCTGACCTGGCGCTGCTCAAACTGCTTGGACAAGGCAATCTGCATCGCCTTGCCCCGCGCATACAACATCAGCCCCGAGGTCACCTGATCCAGTCGATGCACGGTCAACGCATCGGGATAGTCACGCTGCAAACGCGATACGACGCAATCCTGGTTCTCCGGCAAGCGCCCGGGCACGGACAGCACCCCGGCCGGCTTCTCCGCCACCAGCAGCGCCTCGTCGATGTAGTGCAACGCGATCTTGTCAGTCATATCCAAGAGACAAATGTAGTGCCGAGCCATGCTCGGCAGAGGCCTTACCGATAAACCGTCAATCCGGCAA
>NZ_DAMBKV010000016.1:83557-83702 GCF_032066555.1 Stenotrophomonas sp. | reverse complement strand
TACCCCTTTGCCCCCTCCCTTTGCCGCAGGCAAGGGGAGGGCTGGGGAGGGGTGGTCTTTAAGGCCTTTCCGACTTTGCCGGGAATGCCCCTGCCGAGCATGGCTCGGCACTACCCCTTTGCCCCCTCCCTTTGCCGCAGGCAAG
>NZ_DAMBKV010000016.1:0-83457 GCF_032066555.1 Stenotrophomonas sp. | reverse complement strand
GGGAGGGCTGGGGAGGGGTGGCCTTTAAGGCCTTTCCGACTTTGCCGGGAAAGCCCCTGCCGAGCATGGCTCGGCACTACACATGCGGGGCGGTTCGCGCCACCATCGACGCCAGCTCTCCGGAGATACCGTCGATGCGTGGATTGATCCTGCTGTTGTTGTTGCTTCCCAGCTGGGCCGGGGCACAAACACCGGCAACGCTTGAACAAGCCGATACGGCGTGGAACCAACTACGCCTGCAAGGCGACGCCAAAGCGCTAGCACCACTGCTTGCTGAAGACTGGCTGCTCACCCATTCCGACGGCCGCGTGCAGCACAAGGCCGACTATCTGCACGAGCTGACTACACGTCAGCGCCGCAACACCCGCATCGACAACGAAGACGTGCAGGTCCGCCTGCATGGCGATACAGCGGTGATCACCGGCACCAGCGTGCAAGCCGCCATCAGCGATGGCAAACCCTGGGAAGGCAGGTTCCGCTTCACCCGCGTCTGGCTGCTGCGCGACGGCCAATGGCAGATGCTGGCCTCGCATTCCTCACGGCTGGTGGAGACCGCGCAATGAGCATGCCCGACTTCATCGAGGTCTACGACAACGCGCTGAGCAATGCCGACTGCGCCGCCATCGTCGAACGCCTGCGCCACAGCACCCAGCTCAAGCCCGGCCAGGTCGGCAGCGGCGTGTTCCCTGAACTCAAGCGCAGCCACGACCTGCGCATCAGCGGCAACGAGGGCTGGCGCGATGTCGAGCAGCGCCTGCAGCAGGCAGTGTTCAGCGGCATGCTGCATTACCTGCGGCGTTATCCACAGGTGCTGATTTCGCCATTGATGCTGCAGGTAGCCGATGCCGGCGGCCAAGCGCGACGATTGAGTGCAGATGATTTCCATGGCATGGACGACGCCGCGCTATCCGAACTCGCGCGTACCTGCCTGCGTCCTGGCGCGATCAACCTGCAGTGGTACACAGCAGGCGAGGGCGGCTATCCCTATTGGCACTGCGAGCTGTTTCCGCGCGATCCCGGCGGCGAAACCCTGCACCGCCATCTACTGTGGACGCTCTATCTCAATGACGGCTTCGCAGAGGGCGAAACCGAGTTCCTGTTCCAGCAGCGCAAGGTGGTGCCTCGCACCGGCAGCCTGCTGATTGCGCCGACCGCCTTCACCCACACCCATCGCGGCAATCGTCCGCAGGGTGGGGACAAGTTCATTGCGACGAGTTGGATCTTGTTCCAGTCGGCGCAGCGCTTGTATGGCGAGACGACAGGCCACGGCGCTGCATGAGATTACTCCCGCTCGCTCTGAGTTCTCTGTTGTTGTCGGCCTGCGCTTGTCCACCGCCTCCAGAGATGAAACACGCCCCACCTGCGGTCAACAGCTTTTGTGAGCGCCACATCGGTGTTCCTCAGCCCGTTTCCCTCAGCGAGCTTCTCGCAAACGGCCAACAGTACGAAGGGCGCGCTGTCTCCGTCGCGGGCTACTACTCGCATGGTTTCGAATATTCCGCGCTGTATTCAGATGCAGGCGTGGATATCTACGCGCGCGATTACACCAAAGGCATCTGGATCGATGGCGTCTCACCTTTCTTCGTCGAGAAGGAAGCCCATGTACTTCTAGCCGGGGTCTACACACAAAAATCCGGAGGTCACCTGGCCCGGTGGCCGGGCAGTCTCTGCGTCGTGCAGATGAGGCCTGCATCCTGAGCAATGTGCCCTTGGTAGAGCGGAGCCATGCTCCGCTGGGGCTCTACCGGTCAGGCATCTGCCGAGCATGGCTCGGCACTACAGAGACTGCTGCAACCTTGCGTCATCACAGAGGTGCCCACCAATGAAATGGCTTGCGTTGTTTGCGCTGCTGGTAGTTCTTCTCAATGTGATAGCGAGCATCTTTGTCTTCCGCATCGACGGTCAGACCGGTACGCAACGCCTGCTCCAACTCGCTGTGGTCTGGCTGTTACCGGTCATTGGTGCGGTGCTCTGCCTGGCATTCGCCACATCCTTGCTGCCTGCCGCTGCACGCAGCCAGGCAACTGACGCCGGCATGATGGTTGGCGATATCCCCAGCCATCATGCCGGCGGAAGCGATTGCGGTGATGCAGTGTCCTGCGACGGAGGTGGCGGTGATGGCGGCGGGGACTGATAGATCTGCTTGCCTCATATCTCGTCGTAGCAGAGATCGTCCGGGTCAACGCCGACATGATCCGGCGAAGGCAGCTCCCGCAAACGTACTGCTGCGATCTCTTTCTTCCCCAACAGCAATGCCTTGGCCGCGCGATGCATGCCATCCATCACCCGTCCCTGTGGGCAGAGGATGATCGGATACTGCAGGTCCGCTGCTTCAACCAGCTGCATATGCTCGATTACCTGCCTGCATGTCGGGGGCCGTGAATCGGCGTCCCACCAATAAGCTTCGTCCAGCTCGGCGACCGCTGATAGTGCGATGTAGGAAACGGGAAGATCATGGCTCAGTGCGATCAAACGATGCACGTCCCAGGCCAATAAACCTGCCTCGCTTTTACGGAAGTGGTATTGCCTCCGCATGAATCGCTCCGACTGCAGAATTCAACAGGCAGCGTAACCCACCAACTGTAGAACAACGCCACACCCGACAGAGGCATTACCGGCAATGCCCTGAATGCCTTGTAGGAGCGGCGTCAGCCGCGAAGCTGGTGATCCAACCGAGGTGGAAAAGATGCTCGCAGCTTCATTGCTGTCGGCTTCGCGGCTCACGCCGCACCCACAAGTGACATTGCCTGCTGCCGAGCATGGCTCGGCACTACCGGCGGGGCTTAGAACAACTCGCCTTGCAGGGACGGTTTCTTCGGGGGCAGCGGTGCAATGAACTTGCTGCAGTCCAGCCATGGCCATTGCTGTCGCGATGCGTTGAAGCCCAGGCGCTTGCTGGCCAGCTTGAAGCGGTTTGCCAGCAGGTCGGCATACACACCCTCACCGCGCATGCGCTTGCCGAACTGGCTGTCGTAATCCTTGCCGCCGCGCAGTTGGTTGATGGTGCTCATCACGTGTTCCGCGCGCTGTGGGTAGTGCGCATCCAGCCAATCGCGGAACAGCGGTGCCACTTCATACGGCAGCCGCAGCAGTACATAACCCGCGCTGCTGGCACCGGCATCGCGCGCGGCCTCCAGCACCGATTCCAGTTCAGCGTCGTTGATCCACGGAATCACCGGCGCCACCATCACGCCGACCGGGATCCCGGCATCACTCAAGCGGCGCATCGCACGCAGCCGTGCATGCGGTGCCGAGGCGCGCGGTTCGAGCTTGGCTGACAGATGCGGGTCCAGCGAGGTCACCGAGAAGTGCACGCTGACCAGTTGCTGCTCGGCCAATGGCGCCAGCAGGTCCATGTCGCGTTCGACCAGGGCGTTCTTGGTGATCAGCGAGAACGGATGCCGGGTTTCCTGCATCACCTCGATCAGCTGGCGGGTGATGCCCAGCTTGCGCTCGATCGGTTGGTAGGCGTCGGTGTTGATGCCCAGCGCGATCGGCTGCGGTACGTAGCCAGGCTTGGACAACTCGCGCCGCAACACTTCGGCCGCATTGGTCTTGGCGAAGATCTTGGTTTCGAAATCCAGCCCCGGCGACAGGTTCAGATAGGCATGCGTGGGCCGGGCGAAGCAGTAGGAGCAACCATGCTCACAACCGCGATATGGATTGACCGATTGGCTGAAGCCCACGTCCGGCGAGTTGTTGCGGCTGATGATGCTGCGCGCGGTTTCCGGGCGCACATCGGTGCGCAACCGGGCGGCGGCGAATTCCTCGCTCTCATCAACCGCCCAGCCGTCGTCGACGGCTTCGCTGGTCTGGGTTTCAAAACGGCCGGGCAGGTAGGTGCTGGCACCGCGGCCCTTGATCGGGGTAGGCATATGCCTACGCTAACGCGCGGCTGTCGCAGGATCTGCGACGCCGCGCATTCAGCCAGCGCGCGCTTCAGCCGGCCTTGGGCTTGATCACCAGGGTGGCGCTCATGCCGGCGCTGAGCACCGCATCGGTCGGCACCGAGGCCGGATCAATGCTGACCCGCACCGGCACGCGCTGCGCCAGCCGCACCCAGTTGAAGGTGGGCTCGACCTCGGCCAGCAGGTTGCTGCTGGTAGGGCCGGCCGCATCGGCAATACCGGTGGCGATGCCTTCGACCTTGCCCTGCAGGTGCACGCCACCGGCCATCAGGCGGATATCCACCGCGTCACCGCGATGGATCTTGGGCAGCTTGGTTTCCTCGAAGTAGCCATACACCCACATGCCTTCGCTGGCGACCAGCGCCATCCGTGCCTGGCCGGCAGCGGCGTAGTCGCCAATCCGCACGTCGAGGTTGGTGATGGTGCCGTCGGCGCTGGCGCGCACTTCGGTGCGGGCCAGCTCAAGCTGCGCCTGCTGCAGCGTCACCCGCGCCTGCTGCAGGGCGGCGCTGGCTTGCTGGCTGCTGGCGCTGGCAGCGTGCGCACTGGCCTGTGCCTGCTTCCAGCTGGCCTGTGCTGCCTGCGCCACGGCGCGGGCATCGGCCTGCGACTCACGTGAGACGATGCCGTCGAGCTGGGCGCGGCGCTGGGCCTGTTGCTGGCGCATCTGGTATTCGGCCTGGCTGGCACTGGCACCGGCACTGGCGGCGGAGATCGATGCACCAGCAGCGCGCGCAGCGGCTTCGGCGGCCTGCAGATCGGCTTCGGCCTTGGCCACGGCCAATGCATAGCGGTCGCGGTCGATGACGAACAGCAGATCGCCCTTCTTCACCAGTTGGTTGTCATGCACGGCCACCTCTGTGACCAGGCCGGACACATCCGGCGCAATACGCACCACTTCCGCACGCAGCCGCGCATCGCGCGTCCAGGGCCTGAGCATGTATTGGTGCCAGACCACATAGGCAAGCACGGCGGCAAGCAGCACCACCACGCTGGTGACACCCCCTCGTATCAGGCTGGCGGTTTTCATCGAAACATCCTCAATCAGGAAAAGTGGGGCAGGAACAGCAGCAGGGCACTGCAATAGATGCTGGCGAACAGGGCCACGCGCACCATCGAGGGGTGCAGCGCGCGGCGGTACAGGCCGACCCGGCCCAGGCCGTAATCGAGCAGGCCGAACACCGGCAGCAACAGCACCACCAGCACCAGCGCGCCGGGGAAATAGATATCGCCGATGGATACTTCAAACGGCATGGCGGGCCTCCTTCAGGCGTTGCTGGCGACGGGAACGCTGCACGTAGGCGGCCAGCACCGAGGCGCTGTCGTCCAGGCTCATCTGCAGCAGGTAAAGGTGATCACGTACCGCGCGCAGCGTCTGCGGTTGTGGGCCGGTCAGCTCACTCAGCGCGGCCTGCACGCTGGCCTTGGCATCGCGCAGGGTGCGTGCCTGCGGTTCGCGGTAGAGCTGGCCGAGCAGTGCCAGCGCCTTCTCAATCTGTACGTGCAGCGTGGCTGGCAGTTGTTGCTCGGCCAGATCGTGGCGCAGGTCGATCGCACAATGGCCGGCTTCATGCACCAGCAAGGCCCACTCGAACAATTGCCGTGACGGCCGGCTGCCCGGCGCGGTGCGGCTGGCTATCTGTTGGAACAGTTCGCGGCTGACGCTTTCAAACTTCGGCAGCAAGCCGGACAACGGCGCGCTCACCGCCAGTTGCACCTGTGCGCGCAGGCGCTCCAGCAGCCGGCGCTGGCGTTGCTTGCTGCCGGGCAGGCCCGGCACCAGCATGAACACGCCGGTGGCGATGAAGGCACCCACTGCCAGCGTCAGCGAGTTGTCCAGATAGGCCTGTGCGCTGGGATGGAAATGCGGCCCCATGTTCCATGAGACCAGGATGCCGACGTTCAGCGCCATGCCGATCACCGCGAAGCGCGGCCGGGTGGAGATGTACAGCGAGGCGATCATCGACGGCAGGGTCAGCAGCACCAGCATCGGGAAGTCCGATCCCAATGCCATCGCGATGAAGCCGGGTACCGCAAAGAACGGCGCTATGACATGGCCGATGGTGGCCCGACGCACTACCCACAACGGGTCTGGTGCAGCCGAAGACATCGCCACCAGCGCGGCCATGCCGAACACCGCCAAGCCGCCCTGGTTCCAGCTGCTGCTCAACCACAGCAGCGACAGCGCCAGCATCACCACGAAGCAGCGCACCGCCGCCAGCGCGATTGCGTACCAGTCATTGGCGCGGGTGAAGCGCACCTTGCCCAGGCGCGGGGCATGCCCACGCAGGCGGCCGTTGCCGGTCTCCATGCGCGCCTTGGCGGCAAGATAGGCCTGCAGCTCTTCGGCGAAGCGGCGCACCAGCAGCGCGCTGGCGTCGAAGCGACCTTGCTGGGCCACCGGCAACGCGCGCCGTTCCTGGGCGAAGGCCGCATCCAGCTGCTGGCACCACTGCTGCATGGCCTTGGCCAGGGCCGGCACGTCATCGCGCAGGGCGCTGTCGTCCAACAGCTGCGACAACGGCTTCAGGCTTGCCCGGATGGCCGCGACCAGGCTTTCGTCCTTGCTTCGCTGCAGGCGATCGATGTGGTGGTGCAGCGCCTGGAAGCGTGACGTGGCAGCCATGAAGTGCTGGTTGATCAGCTTCAGCTGGCCGTTGCTGCTGCGCAGGATCGGATCATCAAACCAGGCCATGGCGCGCAGGTCTTCGAAGTTGATCGCGCCTTGCACCACCCGGCTCTGGGTGCGCTCGATCACCTCGAAGCCCTGCAGCCGTCCACCGATGGCATCGGCAACAAAGCCGAGGAAGTCGTTGAGGTTGCCGTCATCCGCCGCGCGCAGTCCGGCACGCAGTCGGTTGGGCCACAACACGTCGAACACCACGCTGGTCACCGCCATGCCCAGCAGCACTTCGCCGGTGCGCTCCAGCGCGCTGTTGAGGATATTCTGCGGGTGGTTCAGCACCGGGAAGACGATCATCGCCACGGTGTAGCCGGACAGCACGAAACCATATGAAGCCATGCCCCGGCTCCATACCGAACCACCGGCACAGAAACCGGCCCACAATGCCATCGCCGTCACCAGCATCACCGGGCTCTGCGGGAACAGCGAAACCATCAGCACGGCCATCGCGCAGCCCACGACCGTGCCGAGGCCGCGGTAGAAGGCCTTGGCCAGCACCATACCGGTATTGCGGTTCATCACCACCAGCACGGTGATCATCGCCGTGCCCGGCGAACTCATGCCCAGCCGCATCGCCAACCAGCCGGACAGGTACAAGGCCACCAGCACCTTGCCGATGTAGGCCCACACCGCGCGCTCGCCACTCATGGCCTGGGCGACGGTCCGCAGCAACGTGTTGGGGGACTTCTGCGCGCCCGGCGCGTACTCAGCCGGTCGTGCACTCATGGCCGCTGTTCCAGCCCCATCAGGATGCGGGTCAGCACGGTTTCGGTCTGGCGCAGTTCCGCCGGCTCGACGCCGCTGAAGAACTGCTGCAGCTGCTGGATCACCGCCGGCATCACCTGTTCGATCAGCTGCTCACCGGCCGGACTCAGCCGCACCACCAGCTTACGCCGATCCTCGGCGCTGGGCTCGCGGCTGACCAGACCCTTGGCCAGGAGCTGGTCGATCAGACGGGTGACATTGGAGGACTTCTCGCTGGCGGCCTCGCTGATCTCCGACGGGCTGAGGCCACGCTCGGAGCCGTCCAGCATCATCAGCACGTTGTACTCCGGGTGGGAGATGCCGTAGTCGCGCATCAGCTGGTTGCCGTGGTCGCAGAACAGCTTGTGCACCAGCTTTATCAGCCGCGCCAACATGGCCTGGTCACGCGGGAAGCCGGGATGGCGGGCGCTGCTGATCGCCAGCTTCTGGTCGATGCTGGCATAGCCGCCGGCGGCGGGAAGGGGTTTATCCATCCCGGTATATTACATTTATGTATAAATTGATGCAATGCACAAGTTGGAACCCGCTTTTTGTGGGAGCGGCGTACGCCGCGAAGCTGAAAATCCCACCGCGCAAAGTGCATACCCGATTCCATGGCCGCCGAGCGCTTTCGGCGCTGGATCCAGCAGTGGTTTCGCGGCTGACGCCGCTCCTACAAAAACAGGCGGCCCCTGCCGTCATTGGCCATGGCTAGAATCGACGGATGCGCGAAGCCCTCCAAGACCTGTGGACAAGTCTGTCCAGCATTCCCCACGTCGCCCAGATCCTGGCCGTCGCCTATGTCACCTATCTATTGGTGCTGGCCTGCTACATCGTGCTGCAGAAGCGCGAGCCGGTCGCCACCCTGAGCTGGATCCTGTCCCTGGCCGCGCTGCCGTACATCGGCCTGTTCGTGTTCTACCTGTTCGGCCCGCAGAAGATCGTGCGCCAGCGCCTGCGCCGCGGCCGCTCGCGCGAGGGCATGAGCACCTATGACGCGGTATGCCCGCCCGATGCCAGCTGTACCGAACTGGCGCGGGTGGGGCAGGCCACCACCGGGCTGTCGCCGAGCACCGCAACGGATGTCGATTGGCTGCTGGATGGTGCGGCGACCTATGCCGCCATCATCGACGCCATTGGCAAGGCGCAGCGCCACGTCAACCTGGAGTACTACATCTTCGAGCCCGACCACGCCGGCACCGCCATGCGCGATGCGCTGGTGGAACGTGCCCGCGCCGGCATCAAGGTGCGCCTGCTGCTGGACGCGGTAGGTTCGTCGAAGGTCCGCAAAGCCTTCCTGCGGCCCTTGCTGGATGCCGGTGCGGAGATGGCCTGGTTCCACCCACGCCAGCTGCTCAAGCCGCTGAAGCGACCTTGGTTGAACATGCGCACCCACCGCAAGCTGGTGGTGGTGGATGGCAACGTCGCCTTTACCGGCGGCATCAACGTCACCGATGAGGAAGACGACAGCCGCAATCCCAATGCCTACCGCGACCTGCATATGCGCATTCGCGGACAAGTTGTGCACAGCCTGCAGCTGGTGTTCCTGGAAGACTGGATCTACGCCACCGGTCAGGGCGCCGAGTTGTTCGAGCGCGTCGACCTGTTCCCGGCCGACGTGCCGACCCGTGCACAGGGCAGCATCGACGCGCAGGTGCTGGTGTCCGGCCCTGATTCCGCATGGGAGCCGATCCATCGCCTGCATGTGGCGGCCATCCAGGAGGCAAAGCATCGTGTGTGGCTGGTGACGCCCTACTTCGTTCCCGGCGAGGCCGCACGGATGGCGCTGACCTCGGCCGCACTCGGCGGCCTGGATGTACGGCTGATGGTGCCCAAGCAGAGCGACTCCAGGTTCGTGACGCTGGCTGCACGTTCCTACTTCGACGAGCTGCTGGAAGCCGGCGTGCGCATCTTCGAATACGGCCCGCGCATGCTGCACAGCAAGGCCTTCATCGCCGACGACGATACCTGCATCGTCGGCACCGCCAACTTCGACCATCGCAGCTTCCGGCTCAATTTCGAGCTGTCGATGATGTATACCGACCCCAAGCTCACCGGCGAGCTGGAAGCCATCCTGCAGGCGGAGTTCGACAGCGCCGGGGAGGTACAGCCCATCCGCGACCGCTCGTTGTGGCGCAAGCGTCTGCCGGAAGCCTTTGCCCGCCTGGCCTCGCCCCTGCTCTAGGCGCGGCCGGCTGGAAATCCGTGCCTGCGGGAGTTGCCGGCGGGAGATGCCGGCGGCGTGGCCGTCTCGCCTGGTCGGAACCGCCATTTGACCGGTACAGCCGCCAGGCGCGAATCCCTGCATGGAATCGGCGCTGCCAGCGCCGTTACACTGCACACCTCTGTCGGGGAGATCGTCATGTACTGGTTGTTCCTACTACTCGCACTTGGGGCGTTTTTTCTGGCCTTTTCCACCACGCATGCGTGGCTGTTGGTGCTGGCGCTGCTGGCCGCCTTGCTGTTTCTGCTGGCGTGGGCAAAAGGACTGTATGTGGCCCGCTTTGGCAGCGTGAACACGGTGCCGCGCCCGCTGCACGCCGCCGAGCTGCAGGCGCTGCGTGCGCAGTTGCAGCCCACCGCCAGCCCTGACCCAACAGCGCCGACCGTGCAGGCAACTGCAACGCCTTCGGCCAGTTCCGGCGACCGCGAGCTGCCGCAGCCATGACCGTGCTCAGCGTCAACGTCAACAAGATCGCGGTGCTGCGCAATTCGCGCGGCGGCAACGATCCGGATGTAGTGCGTGCGGCAATGACCTGCCTGCGCGCCGGCGCGCACGGTATCACCGTGCATCCGCGCCCGGACCAGCGCCACATCCGTGCAGCTGACGTGCTGACGCTCTCTGCGCTTACCCAGCAGCATGGCGTTGAATTCAACATCGAGGGCAACCCGTTTGCGCCACCGCGTGATGGCTACCCGGGCTTGCTCGAATTGTGCGAACAGACCCGTCCGGCGCAGGCGACACTGGTGCCGGATGGCGACGGCCAGCTGACCTCCGACCACGGCTTCGATTTCGCCCGTGACGGTGAACGCCTGCGCCCGCTGATTGCAACGCTGAAGTCGTACGGCTGCAGGGTGAGCCTGTTCGTCGATGCAGACAATCCGGATATCGCCCAGGCCGCCGTACTGGGCGCCGATCGCGTCGAGTTGTACACAGGCCCCTATGCCGAAGCGTATGCGGCGGGTGATCCGTGGCAGGCACTGGCGCAGTTCGCCGATGCAGCCCGTCGCGCGCAGGCTGCAGGGCTGGGCGTCAATGCGGGCCATGATCTGTCGCAGGCCAACCTGGCCGCGTTCCTGTCCCACGTTCCCAACGTGCTGGAGGTCTCCATCGGCCACGCCTTGATCAGTGAAGCGCTCTATACCGGCCTGGAAGCGAGCGTGACAGGCTATCTTGCAGCCATTGCCGAAGCCGAAAGCCTGAGCCGCTGATCGCCGGTGGCGGGGCAGGGCCAGGGTCGCGGCGGTTGAGCATGCGCCGCCGCAAACCGTTGCTCTGGCCTATGGATGGGCGTGTAGCCCACAGAACGTTCCCGCGCGGCACAACGGGATGAAATTGCATCCACACACTTATCCACATACGTTTCCACAGCGTTTGGTAGGGATATTGCTGAACCGCTAAGCGTTGTGGATAAAGCGTTTGAGCGCTCCCTGCATGCAGCAGCAATCGGTGAGGCGCCCCCTGCTAGTGCTTCGTTGGGAGGCTTATCCACAGGCAGAAACCCGCAGAACGAGCTTCTTGGGGAGCCGATCCCGGTAGTCCCCGCTGGTGGGAGAACGCCAGTGGATCGTTGGATGTCACGCTGCTCGCACTCGGCTGATACCTGCCCTGACAGATCCGGGCCGGTAAAGTGCGACTCCGAAAGGTCGCCAAATCACCCTCAATTCGGCGCTATTTCGGCGATTTACTGAAATATCGGCTACTTCAACGGTCAAGGTCTTGCAGTTGCAAATGGCCAGTCGCGGCGCCTCCCCGTCCTGAGCGCGGGCCGCCCCTGCAACATGCCGATACGCCGGCACCGTCCTGGTTTGCCGCAAAACATCCATAGCAGCCTGGCTTATCCACAAGCTGTAATCGCGGTCGCAAGGGCGAGGGTATGAGTGATGCGCGTCCATTGTTCTTGCAGAAGCACCCACACGCCGCGACGGCACTGCACGCTTGCCGATCACAAGATCGGGCGACTTCCACGTGGATCATGGCAATGTAATCCACAGGCGGGGCAGGGTGATCCACCGCTTTGTTGGGATAACTGAGCGCTGATCTATCCACAGAGGGATGTGGACAAGCGTGCGCGCTGCGCAGGCAACTTATCCACATGCCGGGATCGATCAGGAAAGGGCGCTGATCTCTCGCCGCGATGCCCGGCAGATCGCGGCGACCAGTGTGCCGCAGGGCATACGGCAGGCGGTTGTGCCGCTCCAGAAAGGCAGCCGCGCATGCGCCGCCGTTCCGACAAGTGGGTAAGGCGCCTAGTCGCTTTCATTGAAGCGCTGCGCGCAGCAGGAACATTGGCGCAGCGCATGCAGCAACGCCCAACAGAGGCCAAAAAAAACGCCCTCCAAAAGGAGGGCGTTTTCCAGTCGCGTCATGACTTGGTGTTGCAATGTTGCTTACTGCACGAAGCCAATCTTCTTCATCTGAGCGTTCTTCGCCTGGGCCAGGATCTTGGCCATGACGTCGTACTCCGAATCCGGGCTTGCTTCGATGCGAAGTTCCGGCTGGTTGGTCGGATCCTTCTGTACTTCTTCTTCCATCTTCTGCTGCAGGTCGCCCACGTTCACCGGACTGTTGTTCCAGTAAACCTGGTTGCTGGCGTCGACACGCAGGTCGATCGGCGGCGGCGGCTCACGCAGCTGCGGCGGCGGGTTGATCACACGCTGCGGCAGATCCACGGCGATCGGGTACGTCATGATCGGCGCGGTAACGATGAAGATGATCAGCAGAACCAGCATCACGTCCACGAGGGGCGTGACGTTGATGTCGGCCATTGGGCCCCTGTTTCCACCACTACTGAATGCCATGGCTTATTGCCCCTTTTCTTTGGTGGCAACGAAACCGACGTCCAGCATGCCCTGGCCCTGCGCGATCTTGGTGACCTCGTTGATCACCTTCATCTTGGTGGTCTTGTCACCACGCAGGTTCAGCGGCGGCTGCGGCGTCTGCTGGGCAGCAGTCGCGAAACGCGACTCCAAGGTCTCCTTCGAGACCTCTTCGTCGTTCCAGTAGAGCTTGCCGTCTTCCTTGACCGCCACCGTAATCGGATTTTTGCGATCAGGCGCATCTTCCGGATTCTGGATCAGGTTGGCTTCCGGCAACTCCACCTTGACCTTGTGGGACATCAGGGGAGCCGTGATGATGAAGATGATCAGCAGCACCAACATCACGTCCACGAGGGGAGTGACGTTGATGTCGGCCATCGGGCCGCTGCTGTTACCACTACTGAAAGCCATAACGGGCTCCGTCTATATCGTTGCGAAGACTTACTCGACGTGCCGGATTAGCGAACGCGCGAACCGGTGGCGAAGAAGTCGTGCAGATCGTGAGCGAAGGTGTCGAACTTGCTGACAGTCGCGCTGTTGATCTTGCTGAAGAAGTTGAAGGCGAACACGGCCGGGATAGCCACGAACAGACCGATGGCGGTCATGATCAGTGCTTCACCCACCGGGCCGGCAACGGCGTCGATCGAGGCCGAACCGGTTGCACCGATCTTGATCAGCGCGCCGTAGATGCCCCACACGGTACCCAGCAGACCCACGAACGGAGCGGTTGCACCGACGGTGGCCAGCAGGATCATGCCGCCCTGCAGCTTGTTGGATTCGCGGGTCACGGCCTGACGCAGGGCGCGGTCAACGAATTCCGAACGGCTCAGGGTTTCCGAAGCACCAGCCTGCTGGTGGTGGGCAGCAGCCTGGGCTGCGTCCAGAGCGATCTTGGAGAACGGCTCCGAAGCCGGCTGTTCTTCCATGGCGCGGATGGCGTCCTGTGCGTTCGAGGCATCCCAGAACTGCGACGGCACGCGATCAGCAGCCGACTTCAGGCGAGCGGTGCGGAAGATGTTGATGACGGTCCAGTACCAGGACATGGCCGACATGATCACCAGGGTCAGCAACACCACCCAGGAAACGGCGAAATCGCCCGGCTTGGTGGTCATTTCGTGGATCAGATGCTCGAAGCCCATCTGCGAGAGAGCGTTGTTTGCGTTGCCCCCGGCAGCAGCGGCGATGAAAATTTCCTGCAGCATGACGCTTACCTTTGTTGTGTGTGGTGTTAAAGGGTGTAGCTAATGTTGACCTGACCTGGTGGCGGCTATCGAAGCCGCCCCCTGGATCAGCTCAGCGCAAAGTTGACCGGGACGCGGACGCGACCAGCTGCCTTCGATCCACCGCTCTGGGCGGGGTTGAACTTCCACTTGCGCGCCGCTTCCATTGCAGCTCGGTCGAGGTCGCGGTTGCGGCTGGACTTCTCGACAGACACATTGGTGACGTTGCCGCTGGCATCGACATCAATGATCAGGATGACCTCGCCCTGGATACCGGCACGGAATGCAGCCGGCGGGTAACGCGGCGGGTTCATGGCCTTGGACGAGATGTCCACGCTGGCCTGGATATCAACCGGCGGTGACGGCGGGGCAGGCGGAGCCGGCGGCGTAACCACGTCGTTCGGACGCGGTTCCGGCACGTCGATCACCGGTGCTTCCGGTGGCGGCGGCAGCGGCGACTGCTTCGGCGGAGCCAGATTCTTGACCGGCGGCGGCGGGGTATCCTGCGGCGGCGGCGGCGGCGGCGGCGGCGGTGGCGGCGGCGGAGCGTCGACCAACGTCACCATGACGTTGCGTTCCTTCTCCGCAGCTGCCTTGGGGGCAACGGCCGGAATCAGGAGCATCATCAGGGCTGCGAGATGCAGTGCGATTACAAATGCGATACCCGCGATACGGGGCCAGCTCAGGCCCGTTTCTTTCTGGGTGTCATACCTGTGGTGGAAGACCAGTTGTTCCGTCATGCGCCAAGAACTCTTTAGTGGGGTCGGGGTGGTGGTGTGAAGCCACCCCTGATTCAGCGGTGCATGACACCGCAGGAACCTCCAAGCTTATACCAATCCTGACCAGCTGCGCATCTAAAATGCAGCTGTTCAGGCGTTATTCCTGCTTACTTCAGGTTGATGATTTTGTTTGCATCAGCCGGGTTTTTGATGCCCTTGGCCAGTGCGTCACGCGCGGCCTGCTTGGCTTCGGGAATACGACCTTCCGAATGCAAAACCCGGGCCAGATTCAGGTACGTTTCACCGTCCTTGGACAGCGGGGCCGCGTTCCTCCAGGCTTCGATCGCCTGCGGCACCTGCTCGGTGTAGTAGTACGACTGCGCCAGCGCCAGATAGGTCTGGTAGTCCGGCTTGAGGATGCCCTTGGAGATACCCTCGTTGATCACCGCAATGACGTCCCGTTCCTTGTTGTCGGTGTTGGCGTAGATCGAATACAACTGCTTGTATTCGCGCTCTTCGGTGAGCTGTCCAGCCGCGCGCAGCTTGTCCATCACTGCGGCAGCCTTGTCCATCTGGTCGGCCTGCATGTACATGCTGGCCAGATTGAGCTGGGCCTTCTTGTCGGCCGGATTCTTCGCCGCCAGTGCCTCGGCTTCCTTCACCGCTTCACCGGTCTGGCCGGCTTCGGAGTAGGCGGCCATCAGCAGCTGGTTCCAGTTGTCCTTCGGCTCGGGCGAGGCAGCGATGGCCGCCTTCAGCACCGGGATCGCCTCGGCGTACTTTTCACTCTGGTACAGCGCCTGGCCCTTGATGATCAGTTCTTCGGGCTTGTTCGACTTGGACTCGGCGAAGTACTTGTCCAGGTTGGCCAGGCCTTCAGCCAGCTGGTCGTCCTGCAACTGCAGCTGGGCCAGCATCAACATCGCCTGGAAGTGGCCATTGTTGTCCAGCTGGTTCAGCGCGATCGCCTGCTGCAGGTACTGCTTGGCAGCGGCGTTGTCGTCAAGGTTGTAGGCACCCTGCGAGGCCAGCTGGTTGGCGACGGCCTTGTCGTAATCATTGGCATCGGGCGAGGCGAGGATTTCATCAGCCAGCGTACGGGTCTCGGCGTACTCGCTCTTGTTGTAGGCGGCAAACAGCTTGTTGAGCTTGCTGGCCATCTTCGAGGAGGCCTTGCCCTTGGGTTCGACACGGGTGGCTTCCGGGAACAGGACTTCCGCCTTTGCGCTGTCCCTGTTGCCACGACGCTCCGAGGAACGCGACTGTGCCGCAGCGTCAGCGATGACGACACCGCCCAATGCAGTGGCGATCAGGATGGAGAGCACGGCGTGCTTTTGGCTGCGGAAGATCATGTTTCACCTCGAAGGGGCCGCCGTGGCGGTAGAAATTCAAACTGTCGGAACGAAACCGAGCACACAAACGTATCAGAAATTATTTGACGGAGAAATCACTTCCGATTGTGTACTGCACAAAAACCCTACCCTCAGCCGCAGCGTGGGACTACACCAGAGCGCCTCGCCTGCTGATATACAGGTTCAAGCGCAGGGGTATCGCGTTGCAACTCACGGATGCGGTTGGCCGGGTCCGGGTGGGTGGAAAGCCACTGCGGGGAGCGATTTCCGCTGGCAGCCATCATGTTCTGCCATAGATTCACCGCTTGTGAGGGGTCAAACCCGGCCTGTGCCATCAGGCGTTGCCCCACCACGTCGGCCTCACTTTCCTGGGTCCGTGAACCGGGCAGCAGGATCAGGCCTTGGGCGCCCATGCCACCGAATTGATTGACCGCGCTGGCGGCGGTATCGCCGTAGGCGGCACCGGCCAATGCCCCGAGGATGCCCAGCCCGAGCTGGGTGCCCTGCTGCCGGGTGAGGCGTTCTTCGTGGTGGCGCGAAATCACGTGGCCAATCTCGTGGCCAATGACCGCAGCCAGCTGATCCTGGTTCCTGGCGACGGTGAAGATGCCGGTGTTCACGCCCACCTTGCCGCCGGGCAGGGCGAACGCGTTCGGTTCCTTCTCGACGAATACCGCGGTTTCCCACCGTACGCCATGGTATTGCTGCGGCAACTGCGCAACCAATGCATTCACCACGCATTGCACGTAGGCGTTCTGCTTGGCATCGCGGTTGAGGGTCTGCTTGGCCTTGGTTTCAGCAAAGGCCTGGGCACCGAGTTGATCGAGCTGTTGCTGCGAAACACCGCCAACGACCTGGCGCCGCCCGGTGGGAGAGGTTGTGGTTGCGCACGCGCTGAGCAGCAGCGCGGTAATTACGGCTAGTCCGATGGCTTTCATCAGGGATCCCCTCGTTCACATCTGCAGTGTGCGAGTGTCTTGCTTAATTTTTCGTCAACCGGTGCCGGCGTTATTGCGTGCCCAGCAGGACCATGGCGGCAAGGGCAATCGCGTTGTTCACCGCGTGCGCGACCACCGGCGCCCACAAGGTCCCGGTCTTGCGATACACCCAGGCAAACGCTGCCCCCATGCCGCCGTAGATCAACCACAGCTGCAGCATCGCCGGGAAGCTGTTGGGGCTGGTGCCGGGGATTTCATGCACCAGGGCGAAAGCGGCGCTGCTGAGCACGATACCCAGCAGGGGCCGCCCGGCCGCCCACAGGCGCCCAAACAGCACGCGCCGGAACAGCAATTCTTCATAGGCCGGCGCCAGCAGTACCGCAAAGGCAATCAGGAACAGCGGGTATTGCGCCCATGCCTGCTGCATCAACAGCAGGTTGGTGGGCACCGGCTCCACCCCCATCTGCTTGGCGGCCCAACCAATACCACTGCTGCCAAGAAATACCCCGGCAGCGACCAGCGCGGTCCAGCCCCAGGTCGAGGCACGACGTACTGCCTGATGCGATTGCGCACGTTCTGCCGGGCTGGCACGGCGACGCAGGAAGTACAGCAGCAGCGCAGCACCGCCGGTGGAAAACAGCGCGATCAGCATCTGCGCCAAGGCACCTGGCGTGCCCAGCGAGTTGGCCAACGCCGCCGCCCCCTGGGTGTTTCCCTCACGCGCAGCCTGCATTCCGACCTCGAAACCGCGGCCCAGGCCCCAGGCCAGTCCGCCCAGCACGCTGAGGAACAGCAAGGTGGCGATGCCGATCAGCAGGTCCAGGCTGAAACCGAGCAGCGGCGATCCGTTGGTGGGCGTCGGCGAGGAGGACGGGGAGAGCGGCACGTCGGGGAGGGTGGACATCGCGGACCTGGGAGTAGCGCGGAAAAAAGGTGGGCGCCGTTGTCGGCGCCCACGCGGATTGCTGCTCTGGATCAGATATCCAGATTCGTGACCTTCAAGGCATTGCTCTCGATGAAATCACGGCGTGGTTCCACCACGTCGCCCATCAAGGTGCTGAAGATCTGGTCGGCTTCCACCGCGTCTTCGATGCGGACCTGCAACAGACGGCGGGTATCCGGGTTCACGGTGGTATCCCACAGCTGTTCCGGGTTCATCTCACCCAGGCCCTTGAAGCGCTGGATCTGGCGACCCTTCTTGGCCTCTTCCATCAACCAGGCCTGGGCCTGGGCGAAGCCGGTGATCTCGGAGGACTTGTTGCCGCGGTTGATGGTGGCACCTTCGCGCACCAAGCCATGCAGCAACTGCGAGGCCACATGCAGCTGGCGCAGTTCGCCGGACTCAAAGGCAGCCAGCGGCAATACCTGGGTGTGTTCCTCGCCCATGTGACGACGGGTCACCAGCACGGCGGCCGGGCGGTGCTCGTTCGGCTCCTGCAGCACCAAGGTGAAACGCGGCGTCCCCAGGCTGCCCTGGTTCAGACGCTTGGCCAGGGCCTCCAGTCCTTCACCTTCCGGTGCGGAGCGCAGATGCTCCAGGTCCATCGGAGTGAAATCGACCAGCGCCTCGAGCAGGCTGCGATCGTAGCGATGCGCGTTGCGGGCAATGGTTTCCTGCGCCGCTGCATACGTCATCAGCAGCTTCTCCAGCGCCACGCCTTCGATCGGGGGCTCGCCGGCAGCCGGAATCAACGCCGCGTTTTCCACTGCGTTGTTGGCCAGGTAGGCGTCCAGCGCCGGGTCGTCCTTCAGGTACAACTCGGTCTTGCCCTGCTTGATCTTGTACAGCGGCGGCAGGCCGATATACACGTAGCCACGCTCGATCAGCTCCGGCATCTGCCGGTAGAAGAACGTCAACAGCAGCGTACGGATGTGCGCACCGTCGACGTCGGCGTCGGTCATGATGATGATCTTGTGGTAACGCAGCTTGTCCGGGTTGTACTCGTCACGGCCGATGCCGGTGCCCAGCGCGGTGATCAACGTACCGACCTGGTCGGAGGACAGCATGCGGTCGAAACGCGCACGTTCCACGTTGAGGATCTTGCCGCGCAGCGGCAGCACCGCCTGGTTCTTGCGGTTGCGGCCCTGCTTGGCCGAGCCACCTGCCGAGTCACCCTCGACGATGAACAGTTCGGACAGCGCGGGATCCTTTTCCTGGCAGTCGGCCAGCTTGCCCGGCAGGCCGGCGATATCCAGCGCGCCCTTGCGGCGGGTCAGGTCACGTGCCTTGCGTGCGGCTTCGCGCGCACGGGCGGCATCGACGATCTTGCCGGCAATGGCCTTGGCTTCGTTCGGGTTTTCCTGCAGGAACTCTTCAAGCTTTGCGCCGAAGGTGCTTTCCACCGCCGGCTTGACGTCCGAGCTGACCAGCTTTTCCTTGGTCTGGCTGGAGAAGCTGGGGTCAGGCACCTTCACCGACAGCACCGCGATCATGCCTTCGCGCATGTCGTCGCCGGTCAGGCTGATCTTGGCCTGCTTGGCGACGCCGTTCTGCTCGATGTAGTTGTTGAGCGTACGGGTCAGCGCGGCACGGAAACCGGCCAGGTGGGTACCGCCGTCCTTCTGCGGAATATTGTTGGTGAAGCAGTACATCGTTTCCTGGTAGGAATCGGTCCACTGCAGCGCGGCCTCGACCACGATGCCGTTGGTTTCGCCGGTCACCGCGATCACGTTCGGATGCAGTGGGGTCTTCACCTGCGCCAGGTGCTCGACGAAGCTTTTGATGCCGCCTTCGTAGTGGTAGTCGTCGCGACGGCCTTCGCCGCGCTCATCCACCAGGGTGATGTTGACGCCGGAGTTCAGGAACGAAAGTTCGCGCAGACGGCGCGCCAGGATTTCGTAATGGAACTCGACGTTGCCGTGGAACGCCTTCACCGACGGCCAGAACCGCAGCACCGTACCGCGGCGGTCACTGGTTTCCAGTTTGTTCAACGGGGTCAATGCAGCACCGTCGCTGTATTCCTGCTGGTAGTGGAAACCACCCTGGTAGATATCCAGCATCAGCTTCTGCGACAAGGCATTGACCACGCTGACGCCGACGCCGTGCAGGCCGCCGGAAACCTTGTAGCTGTTGTCGTCGAACTTGCCGCCGGCGTGCAGGACGGTCATCACCACTTCGGCAGCGGAGACTTCGCGGTCGAGCTTCTGGCTCATCTGCGCATGCTTGCCGACCGGGATACCGCGGCCGTTATCGGCCACCGATACCGAACCGTCGGCATGGATGGTGACCAGCACATTGTCGGCGTGACCGGCGAGGGCTTCGTCGATGGAGTTGTCGACAACCTCGAACACCATGTGGTGCAGGCCAGTGCCGTCATGGACGTCGCCGATGTACATACCGGGACGCTTGCGAACAGCCTCCAAGCCTTCCAATGCGGTGATGCTGTTGGCGTCGTAATTGCCGTTGTTGACCGGGGTGTTCTGTTCTTCGCTCATTGCGCTTGCCGTAGGCTCCGCAGGTCATGCGCCGTTCCGGGGAACAGGCATGAGAGATAGGGGATGACGTTCCGATTATACCTGCCGGGGGAACTTCCGCCCTGAAGGCTCAACTTGCGGCCTTGATGGTGCCATGTTCCACGTGGAACACAGCCGCCGGCTGCAGTTCTGCTTCCAGTGCGGCCGGTGTTTCGGTTGCCGTGATGAAGATCTGTGCCGGTGTTGCAGCCAGGAATTGCAGAACGCGCTGCTGGTGATTGCGATCCAGCTCCGAGCCAAGGTCATCCAGGGCGATTACCGGCCATTCGCCGCGTTGACTGGCGTAATCGTCTGCCTGACCCAACAAACAGGCCAGGGCAGTGAGTTTGGCTTGCCCGCGCGATAGAGCATCTCGGCCAGGGATCTGCGTGAAACCAACGCTCCAGTCGGCCCGGTGTGGCCCCACCGAGGTATAGCCTGCACTACGGTCGCGCTCACGGGCCAGCAACAAAGCATCGCCCAGCGACATTTCGTGCCGGCGCCAGCCCGGCTGCAGTTCCAGGGCACTCAATTGCAGCCCAGGTGCAAGATCTGCAGCAATTGCGACCGCCCGCTCCTGCAGGCGTTCCAGATAGTGCTGGCGACGTGAGGTGAGGGGAGTTCCGGCTTCAGCCAGCTCCCAATCCCAGGCATCCAACTGTTTCCCGGGCGCGCCCATCTTCAACAGCGCATTGCGCTGCTTCAACGCCCGCGTGTAACGCCGCCACAGGGGAAGGAAGTCAGGTTCCACGTGGAACAATCCCCAATCGATGAAGCGTCGCCGGGGTTCGCTACCGCCACTGACCAACGCATGGCTGCCTGGTTCAAAGGTAACAACGGCCAACGCAGCGCAAAGATTGCCCAGTTGAGCCACATCTTCGCCGTCCAGACGGCCCTTCCAGGCCTGCCCACTGTGTCGTAGGCCGGCACGCCGCGTAGAAACGCCCAATTCTGCGTCGCTACGCTCCTGCCATTCGACAAAAACGTCCAGATTCTCGGCGCCTTTCTGCACCAGACCATCGCGCACGCGGCCACGGAAGCTGCGGCCGTAGGCCATCAGGTGCAGGGCTTCGAGCACGCTGGTTTTTCCCGCGCCATTGGCGCCGGTGATCAGATTGATGCCGGGGCGGGGGGCCAGTTCCACTGAATCGAACCGACGCACGCGGTTCAAGGCAACACGGACGATATGCATTGACGCTCGAAAGAAAGCACGACGCCAGCACGGGAGCCGTGGCTGGCCATGCGCAGCTTAAAGCATCCGTCCGGTTTGAGCAGGCCAAGCCTGCGCGCTGCCATTCCCCCGATCCACACCACGTGGAACATCGCAAGATTTCTTCAAATCTGATCGATGGGCACGGCAGTACCGCTGCAGATTTCACGAAATCTCGCGCTTTCAGGGGCCGGTATAGGTCGGGGTACAAACCCTGTGTATAAGTTGGGCAATCTGTGGATAAATTTGGGGTTGATAGCCCATCCAGGCCTTATCCACAGATATCCACAGGCTAGAAGCCCTGTTTTACAGGGGGTTTCGGCACCAATAACCTTTTCTAAAACAACAACTTAAACTAGTTTTACATAAAATCTGCTCCTACCATCACCACCAAGCTTTTGATTTATTCTCAGATTTAAAGCATAGAGCTGAGAAAACCGGCAACCAGGAAAGGCGAAAAGCCAGAGCTTTGAATCCTTCAATTCTGGTGCCTGGGATCCAGGCCTCCGCTTCAGATTTCAAGAAATCCGGGCCCGGCCCGATTTGAACTCCGAGCTCGCGCTGTCCTCTGTTCCAGACAACGCTTTCACAGCTCCAGATTTCTTGAAATCTGATCCATCGCGCAGGGTTCCTGGCCTGGAATTTCAAGGTTCACGCTGTTGGCTCAAGTCCCGCGTTTGGGCGTCGCGTTGGAATCAGCGAAAGCAGGGGGGAAACTTATGCGGCTTCGAGCGCTACGGATTCAGTCCCGCTGCGCGCAACCGCGATCTTCACCCCACCAGGCGCGTTCCACGGCAGGGGATACGCTTGCAGGGTAGGGCTTGCACGGAGGACCAAGCTTCGAGCTGCCACTGCAGCGATCGGGCAAGAACTCCAGCAGGGGAGGTTATGCCCTTAGAAATCGCAGATCCGAGCGTTTTTCCGATTGAAGCCGGTATCTGGTCGCAACAGCGGAATCATTGCCAACCACATTGCCTGGCCGAAACCTGGGATTCCGCAGCCTGAAGATTGGCCGCTTCTCCTTGCACGGCGAAAAGCGACAGGCCTGGCTGAGCATCCAGAACCCCGTGACTTGTGGGGCATCGGCTCATCTGTTCCACGTGGAACCTCAGCCGGAAACAAAAAAAGCCCGGCAGTAAGCCGGGCTTCTTCGTGTTCCACGTGGAACCTGCAGGTCAGAGACGCAGCGGCATCACCACGTGACGTGACTTCTCGCTGCTGGCTTCACGCACCAGTGCCGAGGAGTTGGAATCACGCAGCTGGATGACAACATGCTCATCGCGCAACGCCGACAGCGCATCGAGCAGGTAGTTCACGTTGAAGCCGATAGCCAGGTCGCTGACCGTGGTGTCGGCCTCGATTTCTTCCTGCGCTTCTTCCTGCTCCGGGTTATGCGCGCTGATCTTCAGCTGGCCCGGGGTCACTTCGACGCGAACACCGCGGTACTTCTCGTTGGAGAGAATTGCCGCACGCTGCAGCGAAGCGCGCAGGGTTTCGCGCTCGACCTTCACTTCGCGGTCGGCCCCGATCGGAATCACTGCTTCGTAATCCGGGAAACGGCCGTCGATCAGCTTCGAGGTGAAGGTGACATCGTCGCGCTTCATGCGCACGTGGCTACGGCCAACTTCCAGCTCGACTTCGCGCTCGCCGCCTTCCAGCAGACGCTGCAGTTCGGTCACGCCCTTGCGCGGCACGATGATCTGGCGCTTGGCGCCGTTATCGTTTTCCAGTGCGGTTTCGCACAGGGCCAGACGGTGGCCGTCGGTGGCAACGCAACGCAGGATGCTGTCGCGCAGGTCAAACAGCAGGCCGTTGAGATAATAGCGCACGTCCTGCTGCGCCATCGCGAACGCCGTGCGTTCGATCAGTTCCTTCAACGCGGCTTCCGGCACGACAACGCGTTCGGTGGCTTCAACCTCGTCAACCGACGGGAAGTCGTTGGCGGGCAACGTGGCCAGGGTGAAACGGCTACGGCCAGCCTGGACCGTGATCTTGTCGCCCGTCTGCGAAACCGTGATGCGGCTGCCATCGGGCAGGGCGCGGATGATTTCGAACAGCTTGCGCGCCGGAATCGTGGTTTCGCCGTCCTGGGCGTCTTCGACCGCAATGCGGGAGACCATTTCCACTTCCAGATCGGTACCGGTCAGCGAAAGCTGGCCGCCCTGAACCTGGACGAGGAAATTAGCCAGAACCGGCAGGGTCTGACGGCGTTCAACCACGTTGACGACCTGGGCCAACGGCTTGAGAAAGGCTTCGCGCTGCAGTGTGAAACGCATGTGGTTTCGTGCCCCTATGCTTTTAAAAGATGTGGATTAAATCAAAAGCTTGGTGGTGCTGGTAGAGCCAGATTTGGTTTAAAACACACCCAAGTGTTTGTTTTTAAAGGTTTTATTGAAGCTGAAACCCATGTATTACTGGTCCTGAGCAGGTGGGTGAACCTGTGGATAATTTTGATCCGGATCTGCCGGCCAATTTTATCCACAACTTCCCCAGAGCCTGCCCCCGAATCATGCACCGTTTTGTGCGATGACGCCGCAGTGGCGTCGGTGCATCATTCGCTGCACTTCCGGCCCAGACCTCGTTGCCCCAATGGTTTTCCCACCTGTTTCATCGATGAGCGTTTCCACAGGGCAGCGCCGGGGCTTACTCGCTGAGCTTGCGGATCAGCTTGTCCCAGTCCTCGCGCAGCTTGCCGTCGGTTTCCATCAACGTGCGGATCTGCCGACAGGCGTGCAGCACCGTGGTGTGGTCGCGGCCGGCAAAGGCGTCGCCGATTTCCGGCAGGCTGTGTTCAGTCAGTTCCTTGGTCAGCGCCATGGCCACCTGGCGTGGACGGGCCAGGGAACGGGTGCGCCGCTTTGACAGCAGATCCTTGATCTGCAGGCCGTAGTAGTCGGCAACCGTTTTCTGGATATTGGGGATGCTGATGGCTTGTTGCTGGGCACGCAGCAGATCGCGCAGGGTTTCCTGGGCAAACTCGGTGGTGATTGCGCGGCCGGTGAAATTGGCGCGGGCAGTCAGCGTATTGAGCGCACCTTCCAGATCACGCACGTTGGAGCGCATCTTCTTGGCGATCAGGAAGGCCACGTCGTCCGGAATCTCGGCGCCGCGTTCGCGGGCCTTGGCCAGCACGATGGCAGCACGGGTTTCAAAGTCCGGCGGCTCGATGGCCACCGACAAACCCCAGGCCAGGCGCGATTTCAGGCGGGCTTCCAGGCCTTCCACTTCGCGTGGATAGCGGTCGCAGGTCAGGATGATCTGTTGCTTGCCATCGAACAACGCATTGAAAGTATGGAAAAACTCTTCCTGGGTACGGTCCTTGCCGGCGAAGAACTGGATGTCATCGATCAGCAGCGCGTCGACCTGCTGGAACTGGCGCTTGAACTGGTCCATGGTCTTTTCCTGCAGCGCACGGATCATCGCGCTGAAGAACTGTTCCGACCGCAGATACAGCACTTTTGCCGCCGGATTGGCCTGGCGCATGGCATTGCCTGCGGCCAGCATCAGGTGGGTTTTACCCAGGCCGGTGCCGCCGTACAGCAGCAGCGGGTTGTGCGCACGATCGCCCGGCTTCTGCGCCGCCTGGAATGCCGCCGCCAGACCGAGCTGGTTGCTGCGGCCTTCGACGAAATTGGTGAACGTGTAATGCGCATCGAGGTTGCCGTTGAACGGCACGACGGGAGCGGCAGGCACGGAACCGGTGCTTGGGGCGACCAGCGGCGCCGGCTCCGGTGCCCGCGGACGCGAGCCGATTTCGAGGATCACCTCGCCAAAACCGGCGAAATGGGTCAGCAGTTCGCCGATCCGCGACAGGTAGCGTTCGCGCACTTGATCGACAATAAAGGCGTTGGGCGCGTACAGCACAAGGCTGTCTGCGCGTTGGTCGGCCTGCAGCGGCTTCAACCAGGTGTGGACATCTTCGGGCGGAAATTCCGCCTCCAGACGTTCAAGACAACGTGTCCAGGCATCCATCAGCAATAATCGTCAAAGGCTTGCCAGCCGGGCGCAGAAAGCCGCCGGGCCACAGGCCGGAAGGGGGAAAGTGGATGGCTCAGACTACCACCGCCGGCCCGATGCGGGAATGCTTGTCCCGGTTTTATTCACAGGCTCATCCACAAGATGTACACCGGCCTGTGGATAGCTTTGTCAAGCCAGACTTGACGGGACCCCGAGGGGGTCTATAGAATTTCCGGTTCTTTCCGTCCACTTCATACAGGTGCCCCAATGGCCACCAAGCGCACGTTCCAGCCCAGCAACCTCAAGCGCAAGCGCGATCACGGTTTCCGTGCTCGTATGAAGACCGCCGACGGCCGCAAGATCCTGTCGCGTCGCCGCGCCAAGGGCCGCAAAGTCCTCAGCGCTTGATTGCGTTGCCGCGTGAAGCGGCAAGCGCAACCCCGATCGTGATCAGTACCTGCCCGCGCAAGCGATTTCCTCGCTCTGCGCGGGTTCGTACGCGTGCCGAATATACAACGGTCTTCAACGGCGCCCGCCGTGTATCCGAGCCCTTGATGACACTCCACTGGTTGAAAGGGGATAGCCCTGCTCGACTCGGTCTGGCTGTGTCACGCAAGGTGGATACGCGTGCGGTCGGTCGTAACCGTATCAAGCGTGTGTTGCGGGATGCAACACGCCATCTACGGTCGTGCCTGAAAGGTGGCGATTACGTCATCGTGGCCCGGTCGGCGGCCAAGACCGCCAGCAATCAACAGATCCGTGAGGCGTTTGAGCGCCTGCTGCGCCGCGCTGGCGCATTGCCCCCCGTAGCTGCGGGCGGCACAATGCCGCCGCACGAGGGCGCTGACACCCCTCTTCCTTTGAACGTACCGGATACCTCCTCCGGTCGAGCCGAGCCTGCCTGCTGATGAACCAGACCCGTGTATTCCTGATTTTTGCCTGGCTGATGGTAGCCGTGCTGCTGTGGATGGAATGGGGTCGCGAAAAGGCCGCACCGGATCCGGCAACCGTGGCCACCGCCCAGGCGGCCGTGCCGGGCGCCAATGACGTTGATCTGCATGCGCCGGTCGCCGGTGATGTGCCGCAGGCTTCCGTCCCGGGCCAGCCGCCGGCCGCTGCCGCGCCGGCAGGCATGGAAGCGGCCGCCAGCGCACAGCGCGTGACCGTCACCACCGACGTATTGAAGCTGGTGCTCGATGGCCGCAGCGTGCTGGACGCCGATCTGCTGCAGTTCCCGCAGACCAAGGCCGCCGGTAGCCCGCCGGTGCAGCTGCTGACCGAAGACAAGGCGCATCCGTACAGCGCCACCGCCGGTTGGGCCAGCCAGAACAATTCGCCGGTGCCGGGCGCGAACGGCTTCCAGCCGGCGCAGGGCGTCACCGCCGTGGCCCTGGCCGATGGCCAGAACGAAGTGCAGGTGCCGTTCGTGTGGAATGGCCCGAATGGTGTCAGCATCCATCGCACCTACACCTTCAAGCGTGGCGATTACGCCATCAGCGTGAAGGATGAAGTGGTCAATACCGGTACTGTTCCGTGGCAGGGTTATGTGTTCCGCAAGCTGGACCGCGTGCCGCCGGTAATCAGCAAGGGCATGACCAACCCGGATTCCTTCAGCTTCAACGGCGCTACCTGGTTCAGCCCGGCAGATGGCTACCAGCGCCGTGCGTTCAAGGACTACATGGAAGACGGCCCGATCAACCAGACCATCAGTGGTGGCTGGGTGGCGATGCTGCAGCACCACTTCTTCACTGCCTGGATTCCGCAGGCTGACCAGTCGGCGCTGTACCTGCTGTCGCAGAACGGTCCGCGCAACGTGATCGAAACCCGTGGCCCCGGCTTCACCGTGGCCCCGGGCCAGAAGGTCAGCACCGAAGCACGCCTGTGGGTGGGCCCGAAGCTGGTGAACCAGATCGCCAAGGAAGACGTGAAGGGCCTGGACCGCGTGGTCGATTACAGCCGCTTCTCGATCATGGCCATCATCGGCCAGGGCTTGTTCTGGGTGATGAACCAGGTGCACAAGCTGGTCGGCAACTGGGGCTGGGCCATCATCGGCCTGGTGATCCTGTTGAAGATGGCGTTGTTCCCGCTGGCCAATGCGCAGTTCAAGTCGCAGGCCAAGATGCGCAAGTTCCAGCCGCGCATCGCGCAGCTGAAGGAGCGCTACGGCGACGACAAGCAGAAGTTCCAGACCGCGATGATGGAGCTGTACAAGAAGGAGAAGATCAATCCGCTGGGTGGCTGCCTGCCGCTGCTGATCCAGATGCCGATCTTCTTCGCCCTGTACTGGGTGCTGGTGGAATCGGTGGAACTGCGCCAGGCGCCGTGGCTGGGCTGGATCCAGGACCTGACCGCACGTGACCCGTACTTCATCCTGCCGATCATCAACATCGCGGTGATGTGGTTCACCCAGAAGCTGACCCCGGCTGTGGGCATGGACCCGATGCAGCAGAAGATGATGCAGTTCATGCCGCTGGTATTCGGCGTGATGATGGCCTTCATGCCGTCCGGCCTGGTCCTGTACTGGGTGGTCAACGGCGGCCTGAGCCTGCTGCAGCAGTGGTGGATGATCAAGAAGCACGGCGAAGACGCGCCGAGCAAGGTGATCGAAGCCAAGTAAGCAAAAGCCCGCCGCAAGGCGGGCTTTTCGCATCTGGGCCAAGCCGCGCGAAGACAGGCCGTTTGGCTGTCTGTCTGCTCGGCTGTTTGTGGGAGCGGCGTAAGCCGCGAAGCTGACATTGCTGGAACCCTTGGAACCTATGCGATCTGACGCTGTGCTTGCTTCGCGGCTTACGCCGCTCCCACAAACAGCCCAACAGCCGAACAGCGCCGCAAGCTTGGCCTTTCGCCTGTGGCGTTAGAATCACCACTTCTGCTGCACCCTTTCACCCCCGAGCCTGCCATGCCCCGTTCGTCGTTGCGCCGCCTGATCCTGCCTGCCATGTTGCTTGCCGCTTTGACGGTCGCCGGCTGTTCCAAAAAGGACGAGGCAGGCACCGCGACGCCTACCCAGGCCAGCGCGCAGGCCGCAGCCGCAGCCAATCCAGCGGCGGCACCGCTGTTGACCGCACTGCAGAAACAGCTTGATGGCCATCGCCGCATCGTCGTGTTGCTGGCCGACGAAGCACAGCAATCGCCGACTGACCGCCAGACCTCCAGCCGCATTGGCCAGCAGTTGTTCCATGACGGGTTGGAACAACGCCAGGCCATTGCCGCACAGTTCGACGCCTTGCTGCGTGACCCCAATCCACAGCGCTTCGCCACCCTGGGCACGGTGCTGGATTACATCGAATCCTCACCCGAGCTCTACGACGCTGATCGCCTAGCTTTCCGCGAAATACTGCGTGAGCTGCATCAGCGCGTGGGCGCGGATTCGTCGCTGCCGGCGGTCAAGCTGCACCAGCGCATCGGCGAGGACCTGGAAGCGCTGGACGAGATCGAGCGCAATTACAACCAGGAACTGACCCGCATCTTCAGCCGCTTCGAACGCACCCGCGCCATCGAGCTCAAGCGTGAGAAGTGGGACGACTACGTCGCCCACCTCAACACGTTGTACAAGCGCGACGCCATCCTGCGCGACTTCGGCGTGATCGAGCCCTACCCGATGTCGATGCAGGACAGCGACCGCGAGATCTTCGGCCGCGACCTGCCCGCCAAGACCGTGGTGCTGACCTTCGACGACGGCCCGCACAAGGCCTATACCGATGAAGTCGTGGCCATCCTGCAACGCTACGACGTGCCGGGCGTGTTCTTCGAAGTGGGCCGCAACCTCGGCGCAGTCGAGGCCGACGGCAAGGTCAAGCTCGGGCCGATGGCGGACATCAGCCGTGGCCTGATGGAGCACGGCTACGCGGTCGGCAACCACAGCCTGACCCACGCGCAGCTGTCGCGCACCACTGGCGATGCGCTGCGCCAGCAGGTGCTCGATACCGACACGCTGCTCAAGGGCGTGGATGCCAAGCGCGCGCCGCTGTTCCGCTTCCCGTATGGGGCGCGCAATGCCGAAGGCCTGCAGCTGCTCAACGAAGCCGGCCTGAAATCCATCATGTGGAACATCGACTCGATGGACTGGGCCGATCCGGTGCCCGAATCCATCGTGCAGCGCGTGGTCGACCAGGTGCAGAAGGAACAGCGCGGCATCATCCTGTTCCATGACATCCACGACCGCGCGGTGAAGGCGCTACCGCAGATCCTCGACAAGCTGATCGCCGACGGCTACCAGTTCGCCGGCTGGAACGGCCGTGATTTCAGCGTCAGCCGCGCGCGCAAGGGCGCGGTCGCCGATACCACGGTCACCACCGGCTACGAAAAATCCTGGGCGATTGTCATTGGCATCGATGACTACGCCAAATGGCCCAAGCTCGAATATGCCGGCCGCGACGCGCAGTCCATCGCCGATACGCTGACCGGCCAGTTCGGCTTCCCGTCTTCGCAGGTGATCGTGCTGAAGAACCAGCAGGCTACCCGCAACAACATCCTGGCCGCCTTCCACGACCGCCTGGCCGATGAGCGCACCGGCAAGAACGACCGCGTGTTCGTGTTCTTCGCCGGCCATGGCGCGACCCGCCAGCTCGCCTCCGGCCGTGACCTCGGCTACATCATTCCGGTGGACTCGGACCCGAATGAGTTCGCCACCGATGCGATCGCGATGACCGATATCCAGAACATCGCCGAGAGCATGCAGGCCAAGCACGTGCTGTTCGTGATGGATGCCTGCTACAGCGGGCTGGGCCTGACCCGCGGTGGCAGTTCGTCGTCCTTCCTGCGCGAGAACGCACGCCGCAGCGCGCGGCAGATGCTGACCGCCGGTGGTGCCGACCAGCAGGTCGCCGACAGCGGCCCGAACGGCCATTCAGTATTCACCTGGGTGCTGCTGCAGGCGCTGGCCGGCAAGGGCGATCTCAATGGCGATGGCCTGATTACCGGCACCGAGTTGGCGGCGTATGTGGCGCCGGCAGTATCGGCGGTATCGCGGCAGACCCCGGCCTTCGGCAGCCTGCCCGGTTCGCAGGGCGGCGAGTTCGTGTTCCAGGTGCCGGACAGCCAGGAATTCCTCAACGCCGATACCCGCCAGCTCTCGGCTGACGCCATCGCCCTCAATAGTCGTGTCGATGCCGTGCAGGATGCCAAACCTGCAGGCAAGACCGAGGCGCCAGTGACGGTGGCCGATCTGCAGGGTGGCAAGAGCACCCTGGTGGTGCCGGCCGCGGTACCGACCTCGGACCGGCAGCGCGCGCAGCAGGCCAATGACCGCGGCCTGCAGCTCTACCGCGAGAAGCGCTACGACGAGGCGGTGGCGCAGTTCACCGAGGCACTGAAGCTGCGGCCGGATTTCGCCCAGGCGGCAAACAACCTCGGCTTCGTCTATTACCGCCAGCAGCGCTATGCCGAAGCCGCGCGCTGGCTGGAGAACACCTTGAAGATCGATCCTTCGCGCGCGGTGGCCTACCTGAATCTTGGCGACGCCTACTTCAATGCCGGCGACAAGGCCAAGGCCAAGCAGGCCTATACGACCTACCTGGAGTTGCAGCCGCAGGGCAGCGGCGCCGCGCAGGCCCGCGCACAACTGCAGAAGCTGTAAGCCATGAGCGACGTGTTCACAGGCCAGACCATTGTTGCCATCGCCAGCGGTGCTGCTGCCGGTGGCGTCGGCATGCTGCGCGTGTCCGGCCCGCAGTCGCTGCGCATCGCCGTTGCCCTGGGTTGTCCACAGCTCAAGCCGCGCCACGCCCATTACGCCAGGTTCCGCGATGAGGCAGGCGAGGTCATCGACGACGGCATCGCCCTGTACTTCCCCGGCCCGCGCAGCTTTACCGGCGAGGACGTGGTGGAACTGCAGGGCCACGGCAGCCCGGTGGTGCTGCGCCAGCTGCTGGCCCGCTGCATCGAGCTGGGCGCGCGCCAGGCCCGCGCTGGTGAGTTCAGCGAGCGCGCCTTCCTCAACGGCAAGCTCGACCTGGCCCAGGCCGAAGCCATCGCCGACCTGATCGCCGCTGGCGACGTACGCGCCGCGCGTGCCGCGCGGCGTTCGCTGGACGGCGTGTTCTCACGCCGGGTGGAAGAGGTGGGCGAGCAACTGGTGCGGCTGCGCATCCACGTCGAAGCGGCCATCGACTTCGCCGACGAGCCGCTGGACACGCTGGGCGGCGCGCAGGTGCGCGCCGGCATCGAGCAGGCCAAGGCCTTGCTGGCCCAGCTGCGCATCGACGCCGAACGCGGCCGCAAGCTGCGCGATGGCCTGCACGCGGTGCTGATCGGCCCCCCCAATGCCGGCAAGAGCTCGCTGCTCAATGCCTTGGCCGGCAGCGAGCGCGCCATCGTCACCGATATCGCCGGCACCACCCGCGACACCTTGCGTGAGACCATCCGCATCGACGGCCTGGAGCTGGAGCTGGTCGACACCGCCGGCCTGCGCGAAGGCGGTGACGCCATCGAACGCGAAGGCATGCGCCGCGCCCGCGCCGAGATGCAGCGCGCCGACCTGGCCATCGTCGTGCTCGATGCCCGCGATCCGGAGGCGGGCAGGGCCGCGATTGGCGATGCCGCAGCACAGGCTGCCCGCCAGCTGTGGATCTACAACAAATGCGATCTGCTGCCGGACTGGCCGCAGGCGCTGGACGCCGACAGCATCGCCCTGTCCGCCGCCAATGGTGTGGGTCTGGAGCAGCTGCATGCGCGCCTGCGCGAGATCGCCAGCGATGGCGCAGGCGAGGGCATGCAGGGCGAGTTCTCCGCGCGCCTGCGCCATGTCGAAGCGCTGGCCCTGGCCAGCGAACACCTCGACGCGGCCGATGGGCAATTGCACTACGACCAGCTGGAACTGGCCGCCGAGGAACTGCGGCTGGCGCATGATGCGCTCGGCGAAATCACCGGCCGCATGACCGCCGACGACCTGCTGGGCAGGATTTTCTCGAGCTTCTGCATCGGCAAATAATGCCGCTGTGGAGCCATCGGCCCGCAGGGGCCAGCCAACGCAATAGTCAGGAGGTAGTTGATGTTTTCGCACATCGTGGTGGGGGCAAATGACATCGAGGCATCCAAGGCGTTCTATGACGCGCTGCTGTCCACGCTCGGCGCAAAGCCGGGTTTCGTCGATCCCAAGGGCAACGTGGTGTACCGCCATGGCGGCGCGCTGCTGATCGTCGGCCATCCGCGCAACGGCGAGCCCGCAACGCACGCCAATGGCGGCACCATCGGCTTCAGCTGCGCCTCGCCGGAGGTGGTCGAGGCCTGGCATGCGGCAGGTGTTGGCAACGGTGGTGTGAGCGTGGAAGACCCGCCGGGACCGCGGCAAAGCCCATTCGGCCCACTCTACCTCGCGTATCTGCGCGATCCGGCCGGCAACAAGCTGTGTGCCACGCACCGTGCGGCCCAGGCCTGAGCATCAGCTTTCCCCACAGCGGCGGCGCGGACCACTACGCGCCGCCGGTTACTGACAGTTCTGTTTGCCGCCGTTAGGCTAGGCCCTGTTACGGGATCCCCCCGCCAACGGAGTCAGTCCAATGCGCCATTGATGCCACCGTCTTGATGACGGTCCCTACCAGTCCCTGCTGCCGCTGGCGGCCGGGTGCTTCGGGCATCGATGGAATACCGCATGACACACTCAATTTCCGTGACGCTGGATGGCGTCGCGTGGCACACGCCCGATGGGCGCAGCCTGTTCTCCAACCTCACCGCACAGTTCGATGACCGGCCCACCGGTCTGGTCGGCCGCAACGGCGTGGGCAAATCCGTACTCGCGCAGATACTGGCTGGATTGCGTCAGCCCAGTGCCGGGCATTGCCGTCGCATCGGTGAGGCCTACTACCTCGCACAGCAGGTACAACCACGAGCAGGACAGCGTGTAGCCGAACTCGCGGCTGTGGATAAGCGTGTGGATGCATTGCGCAGGATTGAAGCCGGAAGCACGCAGCAAGCGGATTTCGACGCGATTGGCGAGCAATGGAGCCTGTGCGAAACCCTGCAGCAGGCCTTGGCTGATGCAGGCTTGCACGGCGTTGATGCCGATACACCTGTGGATAAGCTCAGTGGCGGGCAATGCATGCGCGTCGCTTTGGTGGGTGCGTTGCTGCAGCCGGTGGAGTGGCTGATCCTCGACGAACCCAGCAATCATCTCGATCACGCCGGCCGGCACTGGTTGGCCGAGCAGCTGCGCGCGAGAAAGCAGGGCCTGATCCTGGTCAGCCATGACCGGCTGCTGTTGCAACAGGTGGAGCGCATCGTCGAACTGTCGCCGCAGGGGCTGCGCAGCTACGGCGGCAACCATGCCTTTTATGCACAGGCGCGCGCTGGCGAACGTGCCGCAGCCGAAGCTTTGTTGCAGCAACGCCGGCATGAGCGGCGCAAGGGCGAGCAGGTTCTGCGCGATCAACGGCAGCGGTTGGAACAACGCAGCGCGCGCGGCAACCGCGAGGCCGCCAACGCCAATCAGGCGCCGATCCTGCTTGGCTTGCAGCGGCAACGTGCCGAAGCCAGCCTCGGCAAGGCACGCGCGCAGCTGGATCAGCGGCAGGTGCAGCTGCACGACGCCGTGCGCGAGGCACAGGCCGACAGCGAAGCCGCCGCCCCGGTGTTGCTGGTCCCAAATGTGCAAACCAGCGGGCCGGAGTGGGTGGTGCGTTCCAGCGGACTGCAGCTGCCGCATGTGGCACCGGCGCTGCGCGCGCTGGACTTCAACCTGCGCCGTGGCGAACGCGTTGCCATCACCGGTGCCAACGGTGTGGGTAAGTCGACATTGCTGAAGGTGTTGGCAGGACAGCTGCCAGTGCGGGCTGGCAAGGTGAGCGTGCAGGTACCTGCTGCCTTGCTGGATCAGCAGCTGCAGCTGCTACCCGCGCACAGCAGCGTGCTGGACGCCTTGCGTCTGCGTAATCCAGCCATGGCCGAGGGCGAGTTGCGTAGCCGGCTGGCCCTGCTTGGCCTGGATGCAAACCACGTACAGATGCCTTCTGGCCTGCTCAGCGGCGGGCAGCGACTGAAAGCCGGCCTGGCCTGCGCGCTGTATGCCGATCCACCGGCACAGCTGCTGTTGCTGGACGAACCCGGCAATCACCTGGACCTGGATGCGCTGGCGGCTCTGGAAGACCTGTTGCGCCAATACCAGGGCAGCCTGTTGCTGGTCTCGCATGACGAGGCACTGCTGCAGGCCATCGGCATCACCGCGCGCCTGCAGGCCGACGCGGATGGCTGGCAGTGGCAACGCAATCAGTGACGCGGTGTTCTTACGCGCGTCACATGCAGCCGTCATGCTGCGCGCCTTGTTTTCGATTGGAGTAGTGACGGTGCGAAGCTGGGCCTGGTTGATGGCGGTGGGGGTTGGCGTGGCATGCTGTTGGGCAATGGACAGCTCAGCCGCGCAGACTTATCCCCAGGTTTCGGTGTACGCGCACCGTGGTGCCAGCGCACTGCTGCCCGAGCACACCCTGGCCGCTTATGCACAGGCCATCAGCGACGGCGCCGATTACATCGAGCCGGACCTGGTGATGAGCAAGGACGGGGTGATGCTGGCCCGGCACGAGAACGAGATCGGCTCGACCACCGATGTCGCCAGCCACCCCGAGTTCGCCAGCCGCCGCACCCGCAAGCTGATCGACGGCCAGCAGGTCGAAGGCTGGTTCACCGAAGACTTCACCGTCGCCGAGCTGAAGACGCTGTACGCGCGTGAGCGCCTGCCGCAGATCCGCGGCACCGCCTTCGACGGACAGTTCCGCATTGCCACCCTGGACGAGATCATCAGCTTCCTGGTGCAGCAGGCCGGGCGTGCCAACCGCGGTATCGGCCTGGCGCCGGAGATCAAGCACGGCAGCTACTTCAAGAGCATCGGCCTGCCGATGGAAGACAAGCTGCTGGCCAGCCTGCAGGGCAACAGCTACACCAAGGTCGCGCCGATCCTGCTGCAGTCCTTCGAGACGGCCAACCTGCGCCAGATCCGCAGCAAGCTCGGCAAGGACAGCAATATCCGCCTGCTGCAGTTGCTCGATTCCAGCGACGAGAAGCCGGCTGACATTGCCTTGGCCGGTGGCAGCCTGACTTATGCACAGATGATGACGCCAGCCGGCCTGCGCGATATCGCCAGCTATGCCGATGCGATCGGCGTGGAACGGCGCGCGCTGGTGCCGCTGGATGCACAGGGCAAACTGGCTGCGCCTACCGCCCTGATCGGCGACGCGCATGCCGTCGGCCTGCAGGTAGTGGCCTACAGCTTCCGCCCGGAAAACCCGTTCCTGCCACCGGCATTGCGCCAAGGGGCGGAGAATGCGCGCAATCCGGAAGCCTCGGTGGCCGAGATCCGCGCCTATCTGCAGGCGGGTATTGATGCGTTCTTCACCGATGATCCGGCGCTGGGACGACGGGCGGTGGATGGCGGTTCTTAAAAGCTGAAGAGCGACCCCTCCCCAACCCGTCCGGCCCGAAGGCACAGCCTTCGGTCGTTCATCAGGCCGCGCGCCAATGGCGCGCAAGCAGGCCTTCTTCACCCCCTTGGCTGCGCCAAAGGGAGGGAGCCAAGCGGCTGCCTTGCATGCTGTCAGTCGCCAGGAACCGCCCCCTCCCTTTGGCGTAGCCAAGGGGAGGGCTGGGGAGGGGTTGGCTTTTAGGCCTTTCAAGCATCGGCAGCTTCGCGGCTGATGCCGCTCCTGCAGGTTGATGGATTGCTGGTAGAGCCTCTGCCGAGCATGGCTCGGCACTACCGCTTCTGCTCTTAGGACGGTTCGTTCGAATCCCGGCGTCGCAGCGGCACCACTACCTCATAGTCACGGCCTTCGCGCGGCTGCCACAGCACCGGCACCTGGCCCGGTGCGGGCGGTTCCAGTTCGTTGTCGGCTTCGGCCAGCTGCTCGGCGTCTTCCTCGTCTTCCCAGCTGTAGCGCTTGCGCTCAGCGCGCGGGTCGGCGTTGCGGAACAGCAGCGCGGCGATCACGCCGGCGGCGGCACCGCCCATATGTGACTGCCAGGACACGCCCGGCTCATGCGGCAGGATGGTGATCAGCATGCTGCCGTAGAACAGGAAGCCGATCAGGCTGGCGGCAATTGCCGGCCGGTCGCGCCGCAGCAGGCCGAGCACGAACACCAGGAACATCAGGCCGTGGGTCAGGCCGCTGGCACCGAGATGGCGGCTGCCGGCCTCGCCCAGCATCCACGCGCCCAGGCCGGAACCTATCCACAGCAAGGGCAGGGCACGCAGGGTGGCTTTGGGATAAACACTGCCAGCCAACGTACCAAGAATAAGCAGGGCGACCGCGTTGGCGCCCAGGTGTTCGATCGACCCATGCAGCAGGGGCGCGCCAAGCAGGCCGGCCAGACCGCTGGCTTCCAGCGGCGCTACCGCCCACGGCCGCCAATCCCAGCCGCTGCTCTGCAGGGCGAACATCGCCACCAGCAGCAGGACGAAGCCCAGGCTGATGTTGAACGCGCGCAGCACCCGGCTGCGGTCGTTGCGGGCGACGGTGGCCGGCGTGTCGCCGGTATCGGGCAGAGTTGGCGTGTCCATGTTCAAGGGATTGCGGCGCCTTGGGCGAAAGCCAAGGGCGCCGCGCTTGGGATCTGGCGTGCCACCGGCGGGACAATCCCGCCGGTGGTGCTGACATCAGGCCTTGTGTCCGCCCTTCGGCGGGATCTTCAGGCTCAGGATCACCGTGGCCACCAGGATCGCGGCCACCACACCCAGCGAAACCGGGACCGGGATCTTGAAGATGTCGATCAGCAGCATCTTGGTACCGATGAAGGCCAGGATGACGGCCAGGCCGTAGGGCAACAGGTGGAAACGGTCGGCCATGCCGGCCAGCAGGAAGAACATCGCGCGCAGGCCCAGCACCGCGAACACGTTCGAGGTCAGCACGATGAACGGGTCGGTGGTGATGGCGAAGATGGCCGGGATCGAGTCCACCGCGAAGATCACGTCGGTGACCGCGATCAGGATCAGCACCACGAACATCGGGGTGAACCAGCGCACGCCGTCCTTCTCGGCGACCAGGCGGTTGCCGTTGTACTCGTGGGTGATACGCAGGTGCTTGCGCATGAACTTCAGCGCCGGGTTGTTATCCAGGCTGGGCTCCTCGCTGGCGGCGAACCACATCTTCCAGCCGGTGTAGAGCAGGAAGGCGCCGAACACGTAGAGCAGCCAATGGAACTGGGTAACCAGCACGGAACCGGCGAAGATCATGATCGTACGCAGCACGATCGCGCCCAGGATGCCGATGATCAGCACACGCTGGCGCTGCGTCTCGGGCACCGCGAAGTAGCCCATGATCAGCAGGAAGACGAAGATATTGTCGACCGCCAGCGCCTTCTCGATCAGGTAGCCGGTCAGGAACTGCAGACCCACTTCATTGGCAACGGCCGCGCCTGCGGTCTCGTGCAGGTAGTACCAAAGGCCCGCATTGAAGGCCAAGGCCAGCGCCACCCAGCCCAGCGACCAGTAGATGGCCTCCTTGAAGGTGACTTTGTGCGGACCACCGTGGCGCATCAGCACCAGGTCGATCAACAGCGCGGCAATGACGACGACGATGAAGCCGCCCCACAGCCAAGGATTACCAATTGTCTGCATCATGATGAAATTCCGGTCGTGAACGGGGGTATCTCGGAACCACAAAGGCCAAGAGCTGGACACGGAATCGGGGAGACCGGGGACAGAGCTTCGCCAATGCGGCGAAGGTCTTGCTCACAGTCCCGATGGGCGGGACTGCCGTTGCACCGGAGTCTTGCGACTCGAATTGACGGCGACAACGTCTGGGAGCTACTCCCCTTCTGGAGCGAATAGTGCGGCCTGTGCCCATTACAGTCAATGAATACGCTGCAGGCAGGGGGCAGCGCCCGGCTACAATAGCGGCCATGAATACCCCACTCCCCGTCGTACGCCTGAAGAACGCGTGGCGCTCCAGCCACCCGTGGATTTTCCAGAAACTGGTCGAAAAGCCGACCGTCAAGCCCAAGTCCGGCACCATCGTCGATGTGGTCGGCGTGGACGGCGAGTGGATTGGCCGCGGCTTCTACAACGGCCACTCGCGCATCGCCGTGCGCATCCTGGAAACCAACCCGGACGTGGCGGTGGACCAGGCCTGGTTCGCGCAGAAGCTGGCGCAGGCGGTGTCGCTGCGTCGTGACGTGCTGAAGCTGGACGCCATCTCCAATGCCTGGCGCGTTGTCCACAGCGAAGGCGACGGCCTGTCCGGCCTGGTGGTGGACCGCTATGACGACCTGCTGGTGGTGGAATTCTTCGCCGCCGGCATGTTCCGCCACCGCGAATGGATCTACGAGGCGCTGCGTGACCTGTTCCCGGGCTGCCGCTTCCACAGCTTCGCCGACGAACACGTGCAGAAGCAGGAAAGCTTCGATTTCCACGGCAACACCACCACCGAACCGGCCGTGATCACCGAGTACGGCATCAAGTTCCGTGCCGACCCGGCCGGTGCACACAAGACCGGCTTCTTCGCCGACCAGCGCGAGAACCGTGAGTGGCTGAGCCAGCAGGTGGAAGGCAAGAGCGTGCTCGACCTGTGCTGCAACACCGGTGGCTTCGCGGTGTATGCCGCAGCGCGCGGTGCCGCCGAGGTGCTGGGCGTGGACATCGACCAGGACGTGATCCACATTGCCAAGGGCAATGCGCGTTTGAACAACGCCAAGCCCAAGTTCGTGCAGGCCGACATCTTCCCGTGGCTGCGTGATGCGGCCAACCGTGGCGACCAGTACGACGTGGTGATCCTGGACCCGGCCAAGATGACCCGCGACCGCGACCAGGTGATCACCGCGCTGAAGAAGTACCTGGACATGAACAAGCTGGCCTTGGGCGTGGTCAAGCCTGGCGGCCTGTTCGCCACCTTCTCCTGCACCGGCCTGGTGGCCGAGGACCAGTTCCTCGACATGCTGCGCCGTGCCGCGTACTTCTCCGGCCGCACCATCCAGATCCTGAAGGTAGCCGGCGCCGGCCCGGACCATCCGTTCATGGCCCACGTGCAGGAATCGCGTTACCTCAAGGCGGTGTTCTGCCGCGTGCTGGACTGAGGCAAAAGCGACCCCTCCCAACCCTCCCCTTCGCTACGCGAAAGGGAGGGCTCCGCACCGTGTAGTGCCGAGCCATGCTCGGCAGCGGCCTTCCCGGTAGAGCTCCAACCGAGCATGGCTCGGCACTACAAGAGCCGCCTCCATGCCGTCCGTCACTGGCCCGCGGCTCCACTACAGCGCTAAGGTCTGGCCTTTCCCTTCACGGTGAGGCCTCATGACGCTGCGTCCCCTGTCCCTGCTGGTATCCCTGTCGTTGTGCGTTCCGCTGGCCGCCTCGGCGGTGGAGTTCAGCCAGGCTGAGCTGAGCAAGGCCACCGCTCTGCAGCAGAAACTGCTGACCCTGGATTCGCATCTGGATACGCCGGCCAACTTCGGTCGTGCCGACTTCAACATCATGCAGCGTCACGACCACAATGCGCTGTCGCAGGTGGACTACCCGCGCATGGTCGAAGGTGCGCTGGATGGCGGCTTCTTCGCCATCTACACCGACCAGGGCGACCGCAGCCCGGCCGCGCATATCGCCGAGCGCGACCACGGCCTGCAGCGCATGCAGGAAATCCACGAGATGCTCGCCGCCAACCCGGACAAGTTCCAGCTGGCACTGACGGCTGACGATGCTGCAAGGATCAAGGCCGCCGGCAAGCGCGTGGTCTACATCAGCATGGAGAACGGCAGCCCGCTGGTCGCCGACCCGACCTTGCTGAGTTACTACTACAAGGCCGGCCTGCGGCTGATGTCGACGGTGCACTTCGCCAACAACGAGTTCGCCGATTCGGCCACCGATCCCAAGGGTGCGGAGTGGAACGGCCTGAGTCCGGCCGGCAAGGCGCTGGTCAACGAGGCAGTGAAGCTGGGCATCGTGATCGACCAGTCGCACGCCTCCGATGCGGTGTTCGACAACCTGATCGAGATGATGCCGGTGCCCTTCATCCTGTCGCACAGCTCGGCCAAGGCGGTGTTCAACCACCCGCGCAACCTGGACGACGCGCGCCTGCGCCAGCTGGCCGCCAAGGGCGGCGTGGTGCAGGCCAATGCCTACGGTGGTTACCTGGTCGACGAGACCAAGAGCGCCGAGCGCAAGCAGGCCGAAGAAGAACTGGAAAAGCGCCTGGGCGGTTGGGAAAACATGACCATGGCCAAGGGCGTGGAACTGCGCAAGGCGATGGCCGAGCTCGACCAGAAATACCCGCGCCGCAAGGCCACGCTGGATGACTTCTTCCAGCACTTCGGCCACATGCTCGACGTGGTCGGCCCGGATCATGTCGGCATCGGCATGGATTGGGACGGCGGTGGCGGTGTGACCGGCATGGAAGACGCGGCCGACCTGCCCAAGATCACCGCGTGGATGCAGCGCCGTGGACTGAGTGATGCGCAGATTGCCAACATCTGGAGCGGCAACGTGCTGCGGGTGATGCGCCAGGCGCAGGACTATGCGGCGGCACAGAAGAAGTCCTGAGCGCGCGCTGGTGGATAAGTGGAATGACAAAGCGGGCTTAGTGCCCGCTTTGTTTTTATCCACAACTTGGTGGGGATAAGTGGGTTATCCACAGGTGGGGAGCTGCAAGGCTTTAAAGCTTTAAGGCAAAGGCACCCCTCCTCAACCCTCCCCTGCGCTAAGCGCAAGGGAGGGGCGGCTCTGCTCCCTCCCTTTGCCGCAGGCAAGGGGAGGGCTGGGGAGGGGTGCTCTTCAAGCAGAACCCACAAACCCCCAAAAACAAAAAGCGGGCCGAAGCCCGCTTTCTGCGTTATCCACAACAGCTTGTGGATTACTTGCCACGTCCCAGCACCGCATTGCGGCGGCTGTACACGGCATAGACCAGCAGGCCGAACACGTTCCAGGCCAGGAACCACAGCTGGGTGCGCATCGGCAGGCTGATGAACAGGTAGATGCAGCCGCCGATCGCCAGCGGCCCGACCACCCAGGCCAGCGGCGTGCGGAAGGTGCGCGGACGGTTGGGCTCGCGCTTGCGCAGTACCAGCAGGCACAGGCCCACGGCGGTGAACGCGGCCAGGGTGCCGGCATTGGCCAGCGCGGCGATTTCATCCAGGCGCGCCACACCGGCCAGCGCGGCCACCAGCACGGCGGTGAACAGGGTGATGACCACTGGCGTGCCGGTGCGCTGGTTGACCTTGGACAGGCCGCGCGGCAACAGGCCATCACGCGACATCACGAAGAAGATGCGGCTCTGGCCGTAGAAGAAGGCCAACAACACGGTCGGCAGGGCGATGATGGCGACAATGCCGATCACCAGCGCGGCAGTGCCGTGGCCGAGTTCGCGCATGATCAGGGCCAGCGGCTCGGCGCTCTTGCCGAACACCGTGTAGCTCATCGCACCGACTGCGGCCAAGGCCACCAGCAGGTAGATGATGGTGCAGCCAACCATCGAACCGATGATGCCGATCGAAAGGTCGCGCTTGGGGTTCTTGGTTTCCTCGGCGGCGGTGGAGATCGCATCGAAGCCGTAGAAGGCGAAGAAGATGATCGCCGCCGCCGCCATCACCCCGCGTTCCACGCCATCGGCGCTGATCGACTTGGGGAAGCCATAGGGCATGAACGGCTGCAGGTTCTCGGCGTTGAAGGCCGGCAGCGCAACCGCAACGAACACCGCCAGCGCGATCAGCTTGAACACCACCAGCACCGCATTGAGGGTGGCGCTCTCCTTGGTGCCGACCATCAGCATGCCGGCGACCAGGAAGGTAATGACGATGGCCGGCACGTTGAGGAAGCCGCCTTCCACGTGCGGACCGGCAGCCAGGGCTTGCGGCAGGGCCACGTTCCAGCCGAACGAGGTGTGCAGCCACTCCAGGAAGCCGACGAAGTAGCCGGACCAACCGACTGCTACCGTACTCACCACCAGCGAGTACTCCAGGATCAGGCTCCAGCCCACCACCCAGGCGATGGTCTCGCCCAGCGCACTGTAGCTGTAGGTATAGGCGCTGCCGGCGGCCGGCATCATCGTCGACAGCTCGGCATAGGCCAGTGCCGCACAGGCGCAGATCGCACCGGCGATGATGAAGGACAGCAGCACCGCAGGGCCGGCCTTGTCCGCACCCACGCCGATCAGCGTGTAGATGCCGGTGCCGACGATGGCGCCGATGCCGAGCGCCACCAGGTGAGGCCAGCTCAGCGTTGGAACAAGCCGACGGCCTTCTTCGTGTTCGGTGAGTTGGTCGATGGGCTTGCGCCGGAGCCAGGACTGCATGCGGACCTCACGGTTCGTGGTGGTTCGGGGAAGCGGCCGAGTTTGGCTTAACGCAGTGCAGCAAAGCTAGAAAAACCCGACATCTGGCGCTCTTTTACCGCGTATAGGTGTCATCGCGCCGAATTCGGCATAAAAAATGAAAGTCAGGGCATCGCCCGCGGCGGCGACCGTCGGATGCGGACCCTGCAGGCCCGCCCCGACGCCAGCAGGTTGCGCCATCCAAGTGCCTTACTCGGCGATACCCAGGCGCAGCCCGAACACCACCAGGCAGACGCCGACCGCACGCCGCAGCCACACGCCAACGCGCGGATAGCCGGCCAGGCGGCGGGCAATGAACTGCCCACCGAAGATCAGCACCGAGCACCAGCCGATGCTGAGGAGGGCGATCAGCACCGCCATCGTCGCCAGGGTCAGCGCACCGCGTTGCCGCAGCGGGTCGATGAACAGCGGAAAGAAGGCCATGTAGAACAGGATGGCTTTGGGATTGAGCACGCCCACCAACAGCGCCTGGCGGAACCAGCGCCGGCCGTGCTGCACCGGCGCAGCCTCGCCAGCGGCTGCCGTCGGTTCCCGCAGCAGGTTGATGCCGACCCAGATCAGATAGGCCGCACCCACGTAACGCAGCCCGGCAAACAGCACTGGATGCGCCTGCAGCAGCGCGGCCACACCGGTGGCGGCAATGGCGATGAGGATCTGGTCGCCCAGCATCAGCCCGGCCAGGGTGGCGTAACCGGCACGCACGCCACCGCGCGCGGTGGCGGTGAGCAGGGTGAAGGTGCCCGGCCCGGGCAACATCAGGAACAGGATGACGGCCACCACGAAGGTGCCCAGGTCGTTGATGCCCATCCACGGCATGGCGGCTCTCCGTGGGGCTCAGTGCGCGCGCTGGTCGGCGATGCGCTGCTTCACTGCGGCGACCAACGCCTGCAGGTCATCAAAACGCGGCACGCCATAACGGTCGCCGGTGATGTCCAGGTTGCCCTTGCGCCAGTAGCCGGCCGGTGCCGCCACCAGCAACTTGCCCGAGCGTGCATACAGGCCGAATTCGAGCAGGGTGATCGGGCTCTGCGTGCCCGGGGCGAAGTACATCAGCACGATGTCGGCCTGTTCCAGCGCGGCCAGTTCCCACTCCACCTGGCGGCGGAACTCGGGCTCATCGGCCTCGGCACGCCAGGCCGGGTTCCAGTCGGCGCGGCGTGGATTGAGCATCAACACGCCTTCGTCGGCCAGCGCAGCCTGCACCTGCTGCTGCCAATCGCCGGCCTTGCCCATCTCGATGCTGCCAGCCAGGAACACCTTGGGTCGCACGTCATTGGCGGGCAGGGCGTGGGGCGAGGTGATGGTCTGCGAGTCACTGGCCAGGGCGGCCATCGGCAGCAGGCACAACAGGCTCGACAGCAGCAGGGAGGGCAACTTCATGGTGGGGATAGGGCGGGTGGGGGTGCACATGATCGCAGATAGGCGCCGATGGCTGTTTTCGCCAGCGGTCGGCTGCTTGCAGGATCAGCTTCTGAGACAGGCAGGGCTACACTTCTCCCCATGCAAACCGAAACCCTGATCCTTGGCGGCCTGTTGGTCGTCGTCCTCGTGCTGCAGCTGCTGCTGTTGCTGCGCCGTAATGACAACACCGTGCTGGAAAACACCTTGCGCGAAGAACAGCGCAACGGCCGCGGCGAACTGCGCGAGCAGCTGGAAAGCATGGCGCGCCAGCAGGACACCCGCATCGACGGCTTTGGCCGCAACCTCACCGACCTGTCCACCCGCACCGACCAGCGCCTGGACCAGCTGCGCGACAGCCTCAACGACGACGCCCGCAAGGGCCGCGAGGAGACCGCCAACGCCCAGCAGCTGCTGGCCCAGTTGCTGGGCACGCGGCTGCAGGACGTGCGCGGCCAGCTCGACGTGTTCGGCCAGCAGCAGGAAGCACGCATGGAAGCCTTCGCGCGCCAGCTGGCCGGCCTGCAGCAGAGCCTGGTCGAGGAAACGCGCAAGGGCCGCGAAGAAGGTGCACAGGTCCAGCTGCGCTTCGGCGAGACCCTCAACCAGAAGCTGGGCGAGCTGACCCAGCGCAACGAACAGCGCATCACCGAAATGCGCCAGACCCTGGAAGCGCGGCTGAAGGACCTGCAGGGCGACAACGCGGCCAAGCTCGAGCTGATGCGGCAGACCGTGGACGAGAAGCTGCAGAGCACGCTCAACACTCGCCTGGATTCCTCGTTCAAGCTGGTCTCCGAACGGCTGGAGCAGGTGCAGCGCGGGCTGGGCGAGATGCAGCAGCTGGCCACTGGCGTGGGCGACCTCAAGCGCGTGCTGAGCAACGTCAAGAACCGTGGCGGCTGGGGCGAAGTGCAGCTGGACAACATCCTCGAGCAGACCCTGACCGCCGAGCAGTACGCCCGCGGGGTGAAGCTGCGCGCCGACAGCGGCGAGATGGTCGACTTCGCCGTGCGCCTACCCGGCCGTGGCGATGGCGATACCCCGGTGTGGCTGCCGATCGATTCCAAATTCCCGCGCGAGGACTACGAGCGCCTGCTCGATGCGCAGGAAGCCGGCGACGTGGAGGCGGTACGCAACAGTGGCAACCAGCTGGAGCGGGCGATCCGCATCCAGGCCAAGTCGATCAGCGACAAGTACATCGTGCCGCCGCACAGCACCGACTTCGCGGTGATGTTCCTGCCTACCGAGGGACTGTATGCCGAGATCATCCGCCGTGCCGGCCTGGTGGACGCACTGCAGCGCGAGCACCGCGTGGTGATTGCCGGCCCGACCACGGTCACCGCCCTGCTCAACAGCCTGCAGATGGGCTTCCGCACCCTGGCCATCGAACAGCGCTCGTCGGAGGTATGGAGCCTGCTGGGTGCGGTGAAGAGCGAGTTCGGCAAGTTTGCCGGCATCCTCGAAAAGGCCGAGAAGCAGATCAACACCGTCGGCAAGAGCCTGGGCGACGCCAGCCGCAAGACCCGCACCATTGAACGCAAGCTGCGCGGCGTGGAGTCGCTGTCCAGCGACGCCTCGCAGGCCATGCTGGGTATGGACGACGAGGGCGAGGAAGACAGCCCCGAAAGCAGCGAAAGCTGAGGTAGTGCCGAGCCATGCTCGGCAGAGGCCTTCCAGGCAAACCTCAATGTAGTGCCGAGCCATGCTCGGCAGAGGCCTTCCAGGCAAACCTCAATGTAGTGCCGAGCCATGCTCGGCAGACGCGCCACCGGGAAAGCCCCTGCCGAGCATGGCTCGGCACTACAGGCGGGCGCTCGCCGCATGGGATCGGCACCACTGCGGAACCCAGCGTTACAACCTGATGGTCGTGCCAGCGCCGACGGCGCCGTTTATCCTTGGCTTTTCCCCAACCCCCAGCAGGCAACCGCATGACCGCTTCTGTTTACGACACCGCGCTGACCACCATCGACGGCGCTCCGGCATCGTTGGGCGACTACCGCGGCAAGGTGCTGCTGCTGGTCAACACCGCCTCCAAGTGCGGCCTTACCCCGCAGTACGAAGGCCTGGAAAAGCTGTACCGCGAAAAGAAGGACGCCGGCCTGGAAGTGCTGGGTTTCCCGGCCAACAACTTCAACGGGCAGGAGCCGGGCAGCGAAGAAGAGATCAAGCAGTTCTGCGCCCTGACCTATGATGTCAGCTTCCCGATGTTCTCCAAGATCAGCGTCGCCGGTGCCGACATCCACCCGCTCTACCAGCAGCTGACCGCAGCACAGCCGGCTGCCATCGGCGATGGCCCGCTGCGCGAGAAGCTGGCCGGTTTCGGCATCGAGACCAACCCGGCCCCGGCCATCCTGTGGAACTTCGAGAAGTTCCTGATCGGCAAGGACGGCAGTGTCGTTGCCCGCTTCGCCCCGGACACCAGCGCCGACGACGAAGGCCTGCGCAAGGCCATCGACGCAGCGTTGGCTGCGTAAACCAGCCATCGTTGTGTTGTGGGAGCGGCATAAGCCGCGAAGCTGGAACTGCTTGGCAACCGGTTCCAACCGCGATCTGCTGATTCATCAGCTTCGCGGTTGACACCGCTCCCACAAAAGAAAAGGCGGACAACAAAAAGCCCGGGTTTCCCCGGGCTTTTTTCATCCAGCGACAGCCGGGATCAATCGCCCCAGTTCGGCATCGGCATCGCGTCCACCGGAATCGTGGTCTGGTCGTCGTCGTCACGTTTGCCACCATGACGCAGATCCTTCTCGATCTGGTAGTTGCGGCGTTGCAGCCAGGCATCGCGGGTCAGTGCGTACTCGTCTACCGCGGTATCGCGCAGGGAATCCACCGCCATCAGCTGGGCGCGCATGTCCACCAACTGCAGGCCCTGCAGGCCGATGCGGACCTTGTCCATCTCGATCTGGCGCATCGGCGACAACGGAATGTCACCGGCCAGACCGAACACATCACGCACGGTACGTGGGCCGAAAAACGGCAGTTCCACGTAACGCGAACGGCGCCAGCCCCAGGTCCCCAGGGTCTGGCCGAAGTCTTCGCTGCGCTTGGGTACCATCGCCTTGCTGGCTGGGTCGAACAGGCCGCCAATACCGAAGGTGGAGTTCATCAGGAAACGGCCCAGCGTATCCCAGGCATCATCGGCATGGCCCTGCAGCAGCTGGTTGACCATCGTCAACGGCGAACGCAGGTTGCTGAAGAAGTTGCTGACGCCGGTACGCGCGAACTGCGGCACGACATTCACATACGCCGTGGCCAGCGGACGCGCGACGCCGCGGTCGACTGCATTGTTGAAGCGATGCACGCCGCGGTTGTACTTCTCCCACGGGTCGTAGGTCATGGCGGTGGTGCTGGAGCCGTCTGCGTTCTCGCTGCCTGGCGCAGGGCCGCCGTAGAGTGCGGCGAAGTCATCTTCGGCGCCGGTCGGTGCGGTGTCGTCGCTGGCAGTCACGCCGTTCTGAGTGGCGTCGGTTGGCGTCGCGGTTGCGGCGTCCTGCGCCGCTTCAGCGGGAACAACATCGGTATTGCCGACGACCTGTTCCGTGGCTTGTGGCGCAACCAGCGTGGACGCTGGCACCGCATCGCGTGCGGGTTTGCCGGCGCAGGCAGCAAGCAGCGCCAGGGCAAGCAGAAGAAGGACGGTACGGAAAAGTTTCATGTCAGCTTCCTGCCGAAGAGGCGTTGAAATCGAGGGACGGTGACAGCCGGTAGGCGGCACACAGTTCGGCCAGTCCTGCCGGGCTGCCGCTGACGTCGCCGCCAGCCTGCGCCCGCAAACGTGCAGCCAGCTCACCCAGCAACGCCAGTCCGGCGCTGTCGATGCCTTCAACCGCAGCCAGGTCGAGCCGACGCACGGGCGCCAGCGCGCGCGTCAGCTGCGGCCATAGTGCAACCACCGCCGCGCGGTCGATCACGCCTGCCAGGAGCAGGGTGTCGCCTTCGGTGCGGAAGCTGGCTTTACTTGTCACGGGGAGCCGGGCCGGCATTGGCCTGCATGCTGCCGCTGCGCAGCTCGGTGGCGACCTGCTTGATCGACTTCTGCCGCAGCGGGGCGTCGAACTGGTTCTTGAAGGTCTGCACGTAGGAGATGCCTTCGATCATCACGTCGAAGATCTTCCACTGGCCGTCAACATTGCGCATCAGGTATTCGACCGGGGTCGGCTCGCTGCCTGCGCGCACCAGCTCGGTGGAGACCTTGACGCCGCGGTTGCCCGGCAGCGGCTGCTCGCTCTTGTAGCGGAAGCTGGGCCGGCCCTGGATATCGAGCAGGGCCGAGCCGTAGCGCGACATCAGGTTGTCGGCCATCGCATCGGCGAACAGCTTGACGTCGGCATCAGCGGCGCCACGGCCATGCACACCCAGCACCAGGCGGGCGGCGTAGTCGCGGTCGAAGCCACGGCTCAGTTCACCATCGATGAAGCTGCGCAGGGTCGCCGGATTGGCGCGGAACTCGGCGCGGCGGGTCTGCAGGGCGTTGATGATGCGGGTGCTGGAATCCAGCACGGTGCGCGCGGCGGCCGAGGGCTGCGCGGCGGTGGCGGCCGGGCGTGCCTGCGCCAGCGTGACCGACGGTGCGGCGGCCAGCAGGGCAGAGGCGAGCACGACGGTAAGCAGTTTCACTTTCATGGTTGCGGTTCCGTTGCGGGCGCGTCTGCGCCGGGGGTTTCGTTTGCAGCTGCGCCGGTGTTGCCGCCGCCGCTGAACATGTATTTGCCAACCAGCTGCAGCAGGTCGACCGCCGGCTGGGTGAAGACGATCTCATCACCGGACTTCAATACATCCGGATCGCCGCCGGGCTGCAGGCCGATATAGCTTTCGCCGAGCAGGCCGCTGGTGAATATGCCGGCGGAGGTGTCGGCCGGCAGGTCCTTGAACTTGCTGTCCAGCGACAGGGTCACGATGGAATCGTATTTAATCGGGTCCAGCTGAATATCAGCTACTTGGCCGATGGTCACACCACCAACCTTCACTGGCGCCTGCTTGCGCAGCTGCCCGATCTGGCTGAAACGTGCCTTCAATTCATAGTCACCGCCGCCCATGCCGAAACGCTGGTTGGTGGAGGCGACGGCCAGCACCAGCAGCGAGGCCAGGGCCAGCAGCAGGAAGGCGCCGACGGAAAATTCGAGTCTGGGTCCACGGATGGCCATGTTGTGTCTCACTCCTGATCCATCTGGTGCTTCGCAGGGCGAAGCGGGTTGTTCGGTTGTTTGTTTGATCCCTGCACAGCGATGTGCGGGTTTCTGCGAAGGACTCGCATCACTGGAACAGCAGCGCCGACAGCACGAAGTTGAACATCAGCACCAGCAACGAGGCGTTCACCACCGCACGGGTGGTGGCCACCGAGGTGCCCTCGATGGTCGGCTCGGCATGAAAGCCGACATAGGCCGCCACCAGCGCCGCGGTGCCGCCGAAGATCGCCGACTTGAGCAGGGCGACGGCGAAGTCGTCCCAGAAGTCGACGCTGCCACGCAGCCCTGACCAGAACGTGCCGTTGTCCTGGCCGAGGATATGCACCGCTTCGAAGTAGCCGCCGGCAATGGCCAGCGAGCAGAAGATGCCGGTCAGCAGCGGCACCGTCAGCACCGCCGCCCAGAAGCGCGGCGCCACGGCCTTGGCGATCGGGTCGATGGCCATCAGCTCCAGCGCCTTGATCTGGTCGGTGGCGCGCATCAGGCCGAGCTCGGCGGCGATCGAGCTGCCGGCGCGGCCGATGAACAGCAGCGCGGTCAGCACCGGTGCCAGTTCACGGTACAACGACAGGCCAAGCAGGGTGGACAGCGCATCGGAGGCACCGAAGGTGGTGAGCGTGCGGTAGCCCTGCAGGGTCAGCACCAGGCCGACGAACGCGCCGCCAACAGCAATGATTGGTAGCGAACGTGCGCCGATCTTGTAGATTTCGCGGGTCAGTTCGGCCAGGAAGTCACGCGTCGGCAGCGAGCCACGCAGCACCGTCAGCGAGAACAGCCCGGCACGGCCCAGCGAGCGGATGGAGGAGGTGAAGGGCATCAGGAAGCTGCTCCAGAAGCGCTGATCACGCTGGACGAGACATCCTTCTCCCGCGTGCGGGAGAAGGTGCCCGAAGGGCGGATGAGGGGAGCTTTTGCTCTACGTGCTTTAAAAGCGCCCTCACCCCAGCCCTCTCCCGCCATGCGGGAGAGGGGGCAGGAATCACGCATTTCGCGCAGCGTCGTCATCACGCGTTCTCCAACCCGTAATTGCGCGTGGGCGCATCGAACGGGATCGGGCCGTCCGGCTGGCCATGCAGGAACTGCCGCACCAGCGGGTCGGTGCTGGCCTGCAGTTCGTCCGGTGTGCCGGAGAACACGATGCCGCCATTGGCGATCACCACGGCCTGATCGCTGATTGGCAGGGTTTCATGCACATGGTGGCTGACGATGATGCTGGTCAGCCCCAGGCTGTCGTTCAAACGCTGGATCAGGCTCATGATCACGCCCGAGGCGATCGGGTCCAGCCCGGTCAGCGGCTCGTCGTAGATCATCAACGGCGGGTCCAGGGCCAGTGCACGGGCCAGCGCCACGCGCCGCGCCATGCCGCCAGACAACTCGCGCGGCCAGGCATCGGCAGCGGCCAGCAGGCCAACCGCATGCAGCTTCATCTGCACCAGGCGGCGCAGCACCGGCTCGGGCAGCTTGGTATGCGCACGCAGCGGCAAGGCCACGTTGTCGGCCACGCTCAGGTCGGTCAACAGGCCATTACCCTGCAGCAGCACGCCGACGTTCTTGCGCATCTCCAGCAGGTCGCGGTTGCCGTGCGGAATATCCTGACCGAACAGTTGCACAGACCCTGACACCGGCCGCAACTCACCGGTCAGCGCCGCCAACATCGTCGACTTGCCGCTGCCCGAGGGGCCGAGCACGGCGGTGATGCTGCCGCGCGGTACCTGCAACGACACGTCGCGCAGAATGGTGCGTCCGCCGCGATCGATTCGCACGTTGGACAACTGCACCAAGGGAGTCCGAGCTGAGGGCATGGTGGCCTTTAACGGAAAACCAACGTTCTAGGATTGCCAGCAATGCCTGAACATAAGCGTACTGGACCGTGCAGTATTGTCGCACCCCGTGCGCCGTCCGGCATGCACTCAAGGTCGGTATTGGCGGCAACACACTGTCTCCCCAGTGGTCGAATCGGGGTTCGGAAACTGTGCACAAGGCGTGATGGGTCCGGTCCCCGGGACAATGCCCGCGGCCAAGCTCCGTAAGTACGACGAGCAGCCGGGCGGTGGTATGAGCCGATTTCCAGACACATCCGATTCTTGATCAAGAGCCAGGCCACTAAGGTCGAGTCCGACTGCAATCACCGCACCGGCCACGGAGGGGCCGAGCACGATGGCAAGGACGCTGATCGTAGTGGGCGATGCCCTGCAAGCCGGCGGCTCGGTACTGACCGGCTCGCCGCAGACCGATATCGACGGCCACCCGGTCGCGCGCCATGGCGACAAGGCTAGTTGTGGTTGTGCACTGTTGGCAGGCAAGCAGCAGTTGGCGCATGTCAGTGCGGGTGGTGCGTCGGTTGCGGCGCTCAATACGACGCGCTCGGCGCTCGCTTCTTCAATGCGGCCTATTGCGTCCTCTTTGACTGGCACGGATACGCCACCGGCTGAGTCTGCCCGATGCTGGCTGGAAGATCACAGTGGTCAAGTGCTGGAGTATCCCGATGGCCGTTACTTTGAGGCCTATGAGGCGGATGGCACACGCATTGAGAATGACCATACCTGTGGCTACCGAATTGATGTCCCATTGAAATCGGGTGGCGATATCGTGGTCACGGCAAAGATAAGACTCGTGAAGTGGGGGCGAGTAGAAGAAAGCGATGCCGAAACAGCCAAGCAGCGTTTACGACGAGGTATCGAGCTGGGAATCAACAACAAATTCATCCTGCAGATAACGGATGGTGCATGCGGGACGCGCTCGTTTACGGTCCGCTATGAGGCTGACTTCGTGAGCACTGGCGAGGACTATGTCATGAAGCTGCATGATCACTATGAACGCGAAAATGTGACTGGCACTACGATCAACGTTTCCGTTGCTACAACCCCTTGGGTATACGTGCACGAATTCATGCACTGCCTGGGCTTGCCTGACGAATATGTGGATCGAGATGAGCCTGAGCAGATCATCAAGTTCGCAATGCCGGACGGGACTTCAGGAACTGAAATCGTCATGGCACGAAACGCAGAAATAGATGCTGATCCAGAGGCAACCATGATGTCGGAGCGATACAGCACAACCCTCAAGCCTCGGCATGTTTGGAATATAGGAATCGAAGTGAGGGAGCTACTAAGCAGAAAGCTTGAACGGGAGGTTCTATGTTCTGCCGTGCGTTCTTAGCACTTGTGATTCTCCTATTGCAAACCACTCCCGCTCACAGCGAAGAGATTGAAGCCATGATCGAAGTACGTGCGCGCTGCCTCTACGGTGACCCCTGCCGCTTCATGGGTGAGGTGATTGATGTTGAATTGGAGTTGAAGAATCGAGGGGAGGAAGGAGTGGACCTGCCACTACGCTACTTCCGCGAGCAAGGTCCCAAGATGATCTTTGTGGATAACCACTCCGGCAAAGAAAAGCGTTTCCGCATGGGGCCGCCGATGCGCGAACTATTCAATAAAATGGAAACTCTCCCTCCAGGAAAATCGATTCGCGTCCCGTGGAGAATTCAGGCAGACGACATCTCGATGTTTGCGTTGCGGCCGGTCGACCTCACTGTGAGGTTCAACTTCTATCTGGCTCCCGTTGCGGGGCAGGCTGATGAGGTATTTGCCACCGCCGAGCTACGAATTCTGGATGGCCGTTGATTCGACGATAAATCGGGAGAAGAGCATGCGAGGTGATTGAGAGTTTGAAAACAAATCCGGGATCGAAGCTCCCGAAGAACAGAGCATGGTGCTCCCTTCGCCATTTCCTCAGTGGCATCGTTGCGGTACTAGCGATGGCACCTGCGGTCGCGATGTGTACAGGGGCGCAACCAAAACTTGAGCTGCGGGCACGTTGCTTGATCGATGATCCCTGCAGCTTCGCTGGTGAGACGATTCGAGTAGAGCTGGAGCTCATCAATGTGGGTGACAAGGACATCGCATTGCCTGTGGAGTACTTCCGCAGACAGGGCCCCCAAGTCATTCTTGTCGATAACCATTCAAGCAAAGAGAAGCGGCTGGGCACGGGGCCGTCGAGGTCATACCTATTCGATTAGGCAAACGCACACTCTGCGGCGGCTTCGATGGGGCTGCGTAACGTGCGGGTGATTGAGCTTTGCCGGAGTCCATCCAACACTGCCACCCCACCATCGTTCCACCCCAGGCCCCCATATCGCTCGTCGAAACCATCCCACTGCGGCAAGATGGCGCGATGAGCAATGCCCCTGATTTCCGCCTGTACCACTCCAATGCCCTGGATGTGTTGGCCCAGCTGCTGGCCCACGCGCTGCGTGAGCCGGCGCCCGGCCAGCCCGTGCTGGCCGCCGATATCGTGCTGATCCCGCAGGTGGCGATGCGGCGCTGGCTGCAATCGACGCTGGCCGCCGAATATGGCGTGTCGGCCAACCTGGAGTTCCTGACCCCTGGCGAGTTTGTCGCCAAGGCGCTGAAGGCCAACGTGCCCGGCGAGCGCGATGATCTGGGCGCCAGCGGCCTGCACTGGCGGCTTTATGGGGCGTTGACCGACAGCACGCTGATGCAGAAACCGGCGATGGCCGGGCTGCGCGCCTACCTGGACCGCGATGACCCGCTGCGCCCATGGGCACTGGCCGCCGAGCTGGGTGGGGTGTTCGAGAAATACCAGGCCTGGCGCCGCGACTGGCTGCTGCGCTGGGAGGACGGGGCCGAGCCGGACGACCCGCAGGCCATCCTGTGGCGTTACATCGCCGGCGGCCAGAACTACCGCGCGCGCCGTATCAACGACTACCTGGCCCGCTTCGAAGGCGCGCACCAGCCCTTGCCGCAGGGCCTGCCGCAGCGGCTGTTCGCCTTTGCCACGCTCAATGTCTCGCCGGACGTGCTGCGGGTGATCGCCACCCAGGCGCGGGTCGGCACGCTGCATTTCTATATGCCGACGCCGACCCGCTCGTACTGGGGCGATCTGCAGACGCTGAAGGAAAAGCTGCGCAGCGGCCTGGCCGAGCCGTTCGGCATCGAGGCCGGCGAAAACCCCTTGCTGCAGGCCTGGGGCGAGGCCGGCCGCGACTTCATGGCGGTGCTGGGCGACTACGAAGTGGTCCACCCCAGCGGTGAAATCGCCGCCTATGTGGACCCGGAAAGCGTGCCGGTGCCGGGCCTGGACGAGGGAGGTCTCGGCGACAGCCTGCTGCACCGGCTGCAGGCGGACCTGTTCCATCGCCGCGCGCTGCCCTCGCCCCCCCTGCGGGAAGCGTTGCGCCTGGACGACCCCAGCATCCAGATCCACGCCTGCCACACCCGCCTGCGCGAGATGCAGGTGCTGCACGACCAGCTGCGCGCGCTGCTGGAAGACCCGCGCTTCGACCCGCCGCTGCAGCCGCGCGAGATCGCAGTGCTGGCGCCGGACATCGATCCCTACGTGCCCTACCTGGAGTCGGTGTTCGGCGGCCGCGGTGGCAACGACGCACATATTCCCTGGGCGCTGGCCGATGCCAGCCCACTGCAGGGCGAGCCGCTGGCCGAGGTATTCGTACAGTTGCTGGGCCTGCCGGTATCGCGCTTTGGCCTCAATGAAATCCTCGACTTGCTGGCCAGCGCGCCACTGGCATCGGCCTCCGGCCTGGATGCGGCCGCCTTCGAACGCCTGCACGCCTGGTTGCAGGCGGCGGGCGCACGCTGGGGCCTGGATGCCGGCCACCGCAAGCAGCACTTGGCACCGGCCGATGACGCCTACACCTGGCAATTCGCGCTGGACCGGCTGCTGCTCGGCCACGCCAGCGGCAGCGACGAGGACATCGGCGGTGTCGCGCCGTGGCCGGAGCTGGAAGGTGGCGGCCTGGCCGCGCTCGATGCGCTGATCCGCCTGTTGCGGGTCTTGGCCCGCCACCAGAAGACCCTGGCCGAAGCGCTGAGCCCCAACCAATGGCGCGAGCGCCTGCTCGGCCTGCTGTTGGCGTTGCTGCCGGAGACTCCAACCGAACCGTCTGCGGTGCGCGCACTGGATCGCCTGCGCAAGCTGGTCAACGAATTCGCCGAGGAAGCCAGCAGCGCCGGCTTCGACGCGCCGGTACCGGCGGAAGTAGTACGCGCGCATTTCGCCTCGGTGCTGTCCGAGGCAGATACCCGCGCACCGCTGCTGACCGGCGGCATCAGCTTCGGCCGCATGGTGCCGATGCGCCTGCTGCCGTTCCGGGTGATCTGCGTGCTGGGCTTGAACGACGGCGACTTCCCGCGCCGCGACCCGGCCGCCGGCCTCAGCCGACTCACCGCCGAGCTCGGCACCGACCGTCGCCGTTACGGCGACCGCTCACTGCGCGAGGACGATCGCTTCCTGTTCCTGCAGCTGTTCGCCTCGGCCCAGGAGGTGTTCTACCTGAGCTATCTGGGTGCCGATGCCCGCGACGGCAGCGTGCGCGAGCCCTCGGTACTGGTCAGCGAACTGGTCAATGCGGCCGCCGCCTACCACCAGGATTCCACCGCAGCGCGCAAGCAACTGGTGGTGCGGCACCCGCTGCAACCATTCGCCCCGGCGGCATTTGGCGGCGATGGCGAGCCGCGCCGCTTCAGCTACCGGCGCCAGTGGCACCCGGCCGCCAGCGCGGTGGGGGGCAGCCGGCAACGGCTGGCGCCGTGGTTCGATGGCCCGCTGGCCGCACCGCTACCGGCCGCGCTCAATGACGACAGCCTGTCGCTGGATGCGCTGCGGCGTTTCATCAGTGACCCCGCTGGGCAGTTCCTCAGCCAACGCCTGGGCCTGCGCCTGGCCGGCGAAATCGACGACAGCGAAGACATCGAACCGCTGCTGGTGCCCGGCGGCGGCCGCCTGCACTCCTCCCTGCAGCAACACGTGCTCAGCGCCTTGTTGCAGGGCCAGGAAGCCGGCCTGTACCCGCGCCTGCGGGCGCGCGCGCTGCTGCCCTCCGGTGCGCTGGGGCGGCAGCAGTTCGAGCGCATGCTCGGCCGCATCCGGCCCTGCGCGGAGGCGTTTTCGCAGTGGTACGACGGCCAGCCGCTGGACTCGCAACGCTATGAGGTAGAGGCGGATGGCGTGCGCCTGCACGGGCGTGTCGATCAAATTCATCCACAGGGCCTGATCCGTCTCCAGGCGGGTGCACCCGGGGTGGCGTATGTGCTGCGCGGCGGACTGGATTGGCTGTTGCGCAACGCCGCCGGGGTGCCCACCGCGCTGCTGCAGTTCCATGACAACGGGCAGGCCGGCTATGGCCCGCACCGCTTGCCGGAACTGTCACCCGAGGCGGCAAAAACAGCCTTGAAAGCCTTGCTGCGCCTGCGTTCCGAAGGCATGCAGGCACCGCTGCTGTTTGCCCCTTACACCGGCTGGGAGGTCTATAACGCCGATCCGGACAAGCGCGAAAACGCCGCGCAGTCGCGCTGGTTCGGCAGCGAACACAGCTGGGGCGAGCGCAATGGCGAAGCCCTGCAACTGGCCTTGCGCGGCAGCGATCCGTTCGCATCGCCAATCACTACTCACAGATTTATCCACAACGCCTTGTTGATATTCACCGCCCTGCGCGAGGGCCGCGTATTGCCCGATTTCGATGCTGAAACCGCGGCCTCCAGCGGAGGTGTCGCATGAGCGCCGAGCTGCAGCAGGATTCGTATCTGCACCTGCCTCTGGACGGCCTGCGCCTGATCGAGGCCAGTGCCGGCACCGGCAAGACCTTCACCCTGGCCACGCTGTTCACCCGGCTGGTGGTGGAGCAGGGCCTGCGCATGGGCCAGATCCTGGCGGTGACTTTCACCGACGCCGCCACCCAGGAACTGCGCAAGCGCATCCGCGAGCGCCTGGAACTGGCCGCGCGCGTGGTCGACAGCCATCCCGCAGAGGATGACAGCCCGGAAACCACGCTCACCCGCGCCATCCTGCAACGCCACCTGCAGCAGGGCAGCGAGAGCGCCGCGCAGCTGGGTCGGCGCCTGCGCATTGCCGCCGAAGAAACCGACCTGGCGTCGATCTTCACCATCCACGGCTTCTGCACCCGCGTGCTGGGCGAATACGCACTGGAAAGCGGCCACACCTTCGCCGCGCCGGAGCTGCTGGCCAATACCCGTGCGCTGCATGACGAACTGGCAGCCGACCTGTGGCGCCTGCACGCAGGGCAGGGCGAGCACCTGGAGGCGCTGCTTGGACTGTGGAAAAGTCCCGATGCATTGGCCCGCGATCTGCCCGCCCTGGCCGCCGAGCTGCCGCTTTATCCACAGCCGCCGCAAACTCTGCTCGAAGACCCGCGCCACTTCCGCGACGGCGCGGCACAGCGTCTGGCCGCCGGCATTACCGAGCACGGCGAAACCTATCTGCAGCAGCTTCGCGGCGCGCTGGAAGGCGGCATCCTCAACAAGTCCAGTTACAAGTCCGACTGGATCGAGCCGCTGTTCCAGCAACTGCTGCAATGGAGCCGGCATCCGGACCCGGGCGCCGAACTGGACGAGCGGCTGGAGCGGCTCACGCTGGAGGCGCTTACCGCCAAGACCAACAAGGCCAAGGCCGGCAGCACCCCGCAATCGCCGTTGCAGCCATTGATCGCCGATTACCTGCAGTCGCTGGTGCAGGTGACGCAGTGGCAGCGCCAGCAGTCCATCGTGCTGCTGCACCAGCTGCGCGGCGAAGTCCGCCAACGGCTGGCCCAGCTCAAGCAGCTGCGCCGCCAGCAGACCTATGACGACCTGATCGACAACGTCGCCAATGCCTTGCACGGGCCACATGGCGCACATCTGGCCGAACGCCTGCGCGCGCAGTACCGCTTCGCCCTGGTCGACGAGTTCCAGGACACCGACCCGCGCCAGTGGGACATCTTCCGCCGCGTGTTCGCCGCCGATGATGGCGACGCTGCGCTGTTCCTGATCGGCGACCCCAAGCAGGCCATCTACGGCTTCCGTGGTGGCGACGTGCACACCTATCTGCAGGCCAAGGCATTGGCCGAAGCCGCGCCGGCACTGGACCGCAACTTCCGCTCACGCCCGGGCGTGCTGCGCGCGATCCAGGCGCTGTACGACAACGCCGGCCCCGAAGCCTTCCTCGACGAGCGCATCCAGTTCGAGCCGGTATTGCCGGGCAGCAAACGCAGCGACGCCGACTACCTGTTCGACGGCAAGGCCGCGCCGGCCCTCACCCTGCAGCTGATTGCAGGTGATGCCGACGGCAAACCACTGAAAGCCGACGCTTCACGCGATGCCGCCACCGCCGCCTGCGTGGCAGATATCCACAGGGTGCTCAGCGCCGCCCGTGAAGACCGCGCACTGGTCGATGGCAAGCCGGTGCAGCCGGGCGATATCGCCGTGCTGGTGCGCTCGCACAAGGAGGCCTCGCGCGTGCAGCAGGCCCTGGCCGCGCTCGGCATCCCTGCGGTAGCTGCAGGCAAGCAGAGCCTGTTTGCCAGTACCGAGGCGCATGAACTGCGGCTGCTGTTGCTGGCCCTGCTGCAACCGGCCGACGAAGGCCGTCTGCGCGCCGCGCTGGCCACGGTGCTGCTGGGCGAAAGGGCCGCCGCCATCGCCGCGATGGAACATGAAGGCGAACAGCAGCGCCTGCACCAGGAACGCCTGCTGCAATGGCGCGAACGCTGGCAGCGTGGCGGCGTGCTCGCCCTGCTGTCGGACCTGTGTGCCGAACAGGCCGAGCGGCTGTTGCTGTTGATCGACGGCGAGCGCCGCCTGACCAACTACCTGCAGCTGGCCGAAGCCCTGCAGGAAGCCAGCAACCGCAGCGTCGGCCTGCACGGCCTGCTCGACTGGCTGCAGACCCAGATCGCCCATGCTGACGAAGGCGACGAAGCGCAGCTGCTGCGGCTGGAATCGGATGCCCGCCGCGTGCAGATCATCACCCTGCACAAGAGCAAGGGCCTGGAATACCCGTTGGTCTACCTGCCCTTTGTGGGCATCGCCACCAATGCGCCGGACAGCAGCAACCACCGCACCGTGCATGACGGCGAGCAACGCGTACTGCACTGGAAGATCGACAAGGAAGACCCGGCCTGGAAGGCCGTCGGCCAGCAGGTCAGTGACGATGAAGAGGCCGAAACCGCGCGCCTGCTCTATGTCGGCCTGACCCGCGCCGAACATGCCTTGTGGATAAGTGGCGGTGCCTTGACTGGCCTGGCCAGCTCGCGGCTCGGGCCGATGCTGCAGGGCTTGCCCGAGCATGCCGACATCCAGGTGATCGAAGGCGAGAGCGCAGGGTTGCCCGCGCGCCTGCTGCCCGAGCGCGAGCAGGCCTTGCCGCCGGTGCGCGAGGTACGCCGCAGCGTGCCGCACGACTGGTGGGTCTACAGCTTCACCCAGCTCGCCCATGCCGAAGGCGGCCACGACACCGCCGCCGCCGCCACCGAAGACAGCGGCGGCGCCGCCGACGAACCGGCGCAGGTCGATGTGGATGCCGAGCCGGCCCCCGAAGCTGCAGCTGCACAACCGGAAGTATTCGATCCGCGCTTTGCCGGCAGCCGCTTCGGCAACGTGCTGCACGCGGCGCTGGAGAATGTCGACTTTGGCATCTGGCGCGATTGGCAGCCCGGCGGGCAGGCACCCGAAGGGCAGGCCGAGATCATCGCCAGGGCAATGCGCGCCGATGGCTATATCGACGAAGAAATCGACGACGGCGTAGCGCTGCTGACCGAGCTGATCGGCCAGACACTGACCGTCACACTGCCCGAGGGCGGTGCGCTGCATTCGCTGGGCGAAGGCGAGCGTCGCGCGGAAATCGAGTTCCACTTCGCCATGCAGCCGACCACGGTACCGGCCCTGCTGCGCGTGCTGCATGCCCACGGGGTGGTGCGCGGCCGCAACGGCTTCGGCCTGCGCCGTCAGTTGGAAGGACTGATGACCGGCAAGATCGACCTTACCTACGTCCGCGATGGGCGCTGGTATGTGCTGGATTACAAATCCAACCGGCTGCCCGATTACGCCCCGGCGCAGCTGGACGCGGCCATGCGCCATAGCGAGTACGACCTGCAGGCGCTGATCTACACCGTGGCCCTGCACCGCTGGCTGCGCTTCCGCATCGGTGCCGGTTACGACTATGCGCGGGATTTCGGTGGCATCCGCTACCTGTTCTGCCGTGGCCTGGATGCAACGCGTCCGCAGTCGCCGGGCCTGTACGCGCACAACTTCGCACCGGAGCTGGTGCATGCGGTGGATGAATTGTTTGCCGGTGGCCGCGACGGCCATGCGGCCTTGTTGGCACGACTGGGAGGCGAGGCATGAGCCTGCTGGCCGCATTGAACAAAGCCGGCGCGCTGCGCGCGCTGGACCATGCGCTGGCGCAGAGCCTGCGTCGGCTGGATCCGGACACGCCGGACGTGGTGCTGGCGGCGGCTGCGCTGGCGTCGCTGGCGGTATCGCAGGGCCATGCCGGCTTTGATCCGACCCAGCCGCAGCGATTGGTGGATGCCGGCGTGGAATGGCCGGCCGCCGAAGAATGGATTGCGCAGCTGGAGGCATCCAAGTGGATATCCACAGCTGTGGATAACCGCGTGGAGTCGCCGCAGGCGCCGCTGGTGTGGGAGCACGGGCTGCTGTATCTGCGTCGGTATCGCGAATACGAGCGCCGCTTGGCGAGCGGTTTACAGAAGATCGGGCAGGCACCGGTTGCGGGTGGTGATGTGGCTGGCTTGGCAGCGGTGTTTGCTCGGTTGTTCCCGGGGCAGGCGGCACCCTCACCCCAGCCCTCTCCCGGCGGGAGAGGGGGCCAGAAGCAGGCAGCGCCGGAAGACCTGCAGATGCAAGCGCAGCTGGACCTCTCCCTTCTCCCGCCTGCGGGAGATCAAAGGGCCTGTCCCCGCGAAGGCGGGGATGCCCGCAGGGCGGATGAGGGGAAGCTTTTGGACCACCAGGCAAGAGCCGCAGCCACCGCCCTGCGCCACAATCTGCTGCTGGTCACCGGCGGCCCCGGCACCGGCAAGACCACCACCATCACCCGTCTGCTGGTGCTGCTGGTCGCACAGGCGCAGGCCGCAAACCAGACCGCGCCGCGCATCGCCCTGGCCGCGCCAACCGGCCGCGCCGCCGAGCGCATGGCCGAAAGCCTGCGCCATGCCTTGCAGAAGCTTTCGGCGCAAGGCATCGACAGCACCCTGTGCGAACAACTGCCCAGCACCGGCACCACCTTGCACCGCCTGCTCGGCGTGATTCCGGATTCGCCGCGTTTCCGCCACCACGCCGACAACCCGCTGCCCTATGACGTCATCGTGGTCGACGAAGCCTCGATGATCGACCTGCCGCTGATGACCAAGCTGGTCGAAGCCATCGCCCCCGGCACCCGTCTGGTGCTGCTCGGCGATCCGGACCAGCTGCCTTCGGTGGAAGCCGGCGACGTGCTCAGTGCCATCCTGCGTGCCGCCGGCGATGGCCGGCGCACGACGGCTACGGATGCGGATGCACTGCGCCCGCTGCTGGGCGAATTGCCCGCCGACGCCGTGGAAACCAACCCCAAGGACTTTGCTGGTGCCCGCGTGCAGCTGCAGCGCGGCTATCGGCAGAGTGAAGCCCTGCAGCTGGCACCGTTGGCCAGCGCCATGCGCGACGGCGACGCGCTGCAGGCCTTGCAGTTGCTGCGCGACGCGCAACTCACCGGCGTGCACTTCCACGAAGGCGATATTGACCCCCTGCAGGCCTGGCGTGAGCCGCTGCAGCAGTACTGGCAGGCGCTGGCCGATGCCGCCACGCCGGCCGATGCGCTGGCGCTCGCCGGCCGCATGCGCCTGCTCACCGCCGTACGCGAAGGCCCACAGGGCGCGCGTGGCCTCAATGCCCGCATCGAGGAACTGCTGGGGGGCAATCGTGGCCGCACGCTGGGCCCGGGCTGGTTCCACGGCCGCCTGTTGATCATTGGCGAGAACAGCTATCGCCACCGCCTGTTCAACGGCGATGTCGGCATCTGCCTGCGCGATGGCAGCGGCATCAGCGCCTGGTTCCCCGGCGACGACCCGGCCAACCCGCGCGCCTTCCACCCGGCGGCGCTGCCGCTGCACGAAAGCGCGTTCGCGATGACCGTGCACAAGGCGCAGGGCTCTGAATTCGACCAGGTCTGGCTGCAGCTGCCACGCCGCGACAACCGCGTGCTCAGCCGCGAGCTGCTGTACACCGGCATCACCCGCGCCCGCAACGGCCTGCACCTGGCCGGCAGCGCCGAGGTCATCGAGGCCGCCCTGGCCCGCCATGCCAGCCGCTGGTCAGGCCTGGCGCAGCGGCTGTCTCCTTCTCTGTAAGCCGCAGTCGCGTAGCCCGGGTAAGCGCAGCGCACCCGGGAGGCGGGGCTCTCGGCGTCTGTCAGGCGGCCAGCCAACAGCCCCGGGTGCGCTGCGCTTCTTACCCGGGCTACGGTGTTGCGCCAAAGGGAGGGGGCGCAGCGCTTGTCTCCCTCCCTTTCGCCGTAGGCGAAGGGGAGGGCTGGGGAGGGGTTGGCTCTGCAGCCTTTGCTTTCCCCAACAGTCTCGCCTAAAAAGACCCGATCACAGAACACCGCAAGGACGCCCATGAAAGCCCTGATCACCGCAACGCTGCTGCTGGCCCTGACCGCCTGCAACAAGGACGCCCCTGCCAGCGCCACGCCCGAACCCAACCCGGCGGCGACCAGTACCAGCGCCGATGACGTCAGCAGCGCCCGCGCCTTCCTCAGCCACATCTACGCCGGCTACCACCCGGATGCCGGGCTGGACGCCATCCTGCCCGACGAAGAGGTCTACACGCCGGCCCTGATCGCTGCGATGCAGGCCAACAGCGACGCGTACGCCGGCGAAGTCGGCTATCTGGACGGCGATCCCCTCTGCGACTGCCAGGACACCGCCCAGGACCTGCGCCAGCTCAGCTTCGACATCCAGCCATTGGCAGGCGGCCAGCTCCGCGCCAGCACCCAGCTCGACGATGCCCAGCAGCCCTTGCAGCTGCAATTGACCCTGCAACGCCAGGGCAGCAGCTGGCGCGTTGCCGATATCGCCACCCCGCGTGCGCCCAGCCTGTTGCAGGCGCTACAGCGCGATACCGACGGTGTTGTTGGGAAAAAATAAAGCCTACTTTAGGTTTTTGGAGCATTTGATGCTTCTGCGATGATATATAACGTATACGTTAGATTTCTGCGCTGCGATGGCTCGAAAGGGATATTTCTAATGTTTGCTTTAGATTTCTCTTGAGCTGGGCACTTTAATAGAGCAATCTAAAGCCTGCTTTATATTTCAGGGAGCGAGCCATGCAGGTGCAGATCGACCAGGCGTCAGACATCGGCCAATACGTTCGCGCTGTGCGCAAGGCGCAGGGCCTGCGCCAGGATGATCTGGCAGCAATGGCGGGTACCAGCCACGTGGTCCTGGGCAATGTGGAGCGGGGCAAGGACACCGTGCAGATCGGCCGGGTGTTCGAATTGCTGCGCCAACTGGGCATTCGCGTGCAGCTTGATCTGCCTGTGGAGCTGCCGCCGCCGGAGCGCGGCTGATGGTGACCGAGATCGAGATCGAACCGCGTCAGCTCGATGTGTGGCTGGAACAACAGCGCATCGGTGAGCTGTACGAGCAGGGCAACCTGTGGGCGTTCCATTACGATCCGGTCTGGCGCGCCACGGGTTTTGACCTGTCGCCGGCCCTGCCGCGCACTGCGGGCGAGATCCAGGACGGTGGCAGCCAGCGTCCCGTGCAGTGGTTCTTCGACAATCTGCTGCCGGAGGAGGGCGGGCGCCAGCTGGTTGCCGCCGATGCCGGTATCAATGCCGCCGACGCATTCGGCCTGCTGCAGCGTTTTGGCCCGGAATCGGCAGGCGCATTGACCTTGTTGTCGCCCGGGCAGCAGTTGCCGCCGCCGGATCTGCGGCCCTTGCCCGATGCCGAGCTCTCGGCACGTATCCAGGCGCTGCCAAGGCAGCCGCTGTCCCATGGCGCGCCAAAGCGCATGTCGCTGGCCGGCGCGCAACACAAACTGGCTGTGGTGTTCGACCACAACCAGCTGTGGGAACCGATCGGGCAGGCCGCCTCCACCCACATCCTCAAGCCAGACCACGAGCAGGTGGATGACTACCCGCACAGCGTGGTCAATGAATGGTTCTGCATGCGTCTGGCTGCCGCTTGCGGCTTGCCGGTACCGGAGGTGCAGGTGCGGCGGGTGCCGGAGCCGGTCTATCTGGTACGTCGCTTCGACCGGGAGGGCGAGGGGCTGCAAGTTCGGCGCCGTTATGCGCTGGATGGCTGCCAGTTGCTATCGCTGGACGCGGCGTTCAAATACCAACAAGCCAGCAGCCTGGCCCTGCGGCAGCTGTTGGGTATCACCCGAACACCGGCAGCTACACGTTTGGCGCTGCTGCGCTGGCAGTTGTTCAATTTCTTTATTGGCAATGCCGACGCCCATCTGAAGAATCTCAGCTTCCTTTGGGGTCAGAACGGCTGGGAGCTGGCGCCGCATTACGACCTGCTCAGCACCGCGGTATACCGGGCACCCGACTGGGGCGCCGAAACCCTGGTGTTCCCGATGGGCAGTGCCGCGCGCTTTGCCGATGTCACCAAGGCGGAGGTTGGGGCGTTTGGCCAGAGCATCGGGATTCCGGTGGGGCTGACCCTGCGGGAGCTGGAACACCTGGCCAAGGACCTGTGGCGGGAAGCGCAGGCACTGTTGCAGGCCTATGAGCAGGGCATCACCCATCAGGTAGATCCGGGTGAGGCGCGGCTGCTGCGGCAAATCGTGTACGGCCCTATCACCGACGCACTGGCCTGGGCTTCCCGATGGAGCCGCCCCTGAGGTGTGCCGCACGTTCAGAGATAATTTAATTAAAAACAATGGCTTGCAACAATTCCGAAATGAGCGGACAGGCGCGTTGCCGGCCTCTCCATGCCCTCCACACCCCCGGCTGGTAGCATGTCTACCCCGTAATCCAAGCGCAGTTCTGTAATGGCCGATTCCAAGAACCCGTCCGTCACCCAAGCCCAGGCCGAAGAGGCCGTGCGCACCCTGTTGCGCTGGGCCGGTGAAGATCCCACCCGCGAAGGCCTGCTCGATACCCCGCGCCGGGTAGCCGAGGCCTATGGCGACTGGTTCAAGGGCTATAACGACGACCCGCGCGAGTACCTGGCCCGCACCTTCGAGGAAGTGGCCGGCTACGACGAGATGATCGTGCTGCGTGACATCGAGTACGAAAGCCACTGCGAGCACCACATGGCGCCGATCATCGGCCGCGTGCATGTCGGCTACGTGCCCAACGGCCGCGTGGTCGGCATCTCCAAGCTGGCGCGTGTGGTCGAGGCCTATGCACGCCGCTTCCAGGTGCAGGAAAAGATGACCGCGCAGATCGCCGACGTTATCCAGGACGTGCTGCAGCCCATGGGCGTGGGCATCGTGGTGGAAGGCGCGCACGAGTGCATGACCACCCGTGGCATCCACAAGCGTGGCGTCAGCATGGTCACCTCGCGCATGCGCGGCACCTTCCACGACGACGCGCGTACCCGCGCCGAGTTCCTGCGTTTCATCGAAGTCGGCCACGCCCGACGCTGAGCCCAGGGAACGCACGCGCTCGATGAAGTACCGCCAACGTATCGCCGGCTACCAGCGTCTGCGCGAGCAGCCGCTATGGAAACTGCTGGCCTCCGACCGTGCGCCGGTGCTGGTGGGCCTGTTGCAGGGCCTGCTGCTGGAAGCGGACCGCCGCATCCCCGGCTCCATCCTCGCCGAACGCCTGCAGCAGCAGCTCGATGCGCTCAATGGCGAGGAGCTGGATGTCGAGCTGCCGCGCACCGCGCAGGCCTATATCGCCTACTGGCTGGCCCAGGGCTGGCTGGTACGGCGCCTGCCCGAGGGTGCGAGCGAGGAGGAATACGAGCTGTCGCGGCAGGCCGTGCAGGCCATCCGCTTCATCGCCGGCGTTGAGCACAATGCCAGCCTGGCCACCGAGAGCCGGCTGGCGATGGTGATGCAGCAGATCTCGCAGCTGGCCCAGCAGACCGAGGCCGATCCGGAAGCACGGCTGGCCGCGTTGAAGGCCGAGCGTGACCGCATCGATGCCGAGATCGCCCAGGTGTCCACCGGCAAGGTCAGTGCGCTGGACGGCAAGCGCGCGCTGGAACGCACCCGCGACGTGATCCGCCTGGCCGATGACCTGGCCGAGGACTTCCGCCGCGTGCGCGATGACTTCGAGCAGCTCAACCGCCGTTTCCGCGAACGCATCATCGACGACGAAGGCGCGCGCGGCGACGTGCTCGACCGCCTGTTCAACGGCGTCGATGTGATTGGCGAGTCCGATGCCGGGCGCAGCTTCCAGGCCTTCTGGGACCTGCTCAACGATCCGCAGCGCAGCGCCGAACTCGACGTTGCGCTGGACACCGTGCTCAACCGGGGCTTCACCCGCAAGCTGGACCGCAACGAGCGCAATTTCCTGCGCAACTTCACCAGCACCCTGCTGGAGCGTGGTGGCCAGGTGCACGAGGTGATGCAGCACTTCGCCCGCAGCCTGCGTGGCTTCGTGCAGAGCCGTGGCTACCTGGAACAGCGCCGCCTCAACCAACTGCTCAAGCAGGCCCAGGGCCAGGCGCTGCAGTTGCGCGACGAAGTGCGGCCGACCGCGCCCACCGGCTTCGTGCTGCCGCTGTCCTCGGCGCGCATCCGCTCGATCGGGCAGTGGCGCCTGCATGACCCGCGCACGCATCAGGTAGACACCTCCATCTATTACGCCGAAGCGGCCGAGATCACCCTCGACAGCGTCGGCGACCTGGTCGCGCAGTCGGAAATCGATGTGCGCACGCTGAAAGACAATCTCTTCATGCTGCTGGGTTCGCGCCCGCGCCTGAGCATCTCGCAGGTATTGCGCGAGCGGCCGGCGCGGCAGGGCCTGGGCAGCGTCATCGGCTATCTCTCCATCGGCACCCGCCATGGCAGGGTGATGACCGACCAACTGGAAACCGTGGAATGGACCGGCGGTGACGGCGTGGTGCGACGCGCCCGCGTGCCGCTGATCTGGTTCCTCAAGGAAAGACGCGATGAACTGGTCTGAGACCGAAACCGAAATGGAAACCGCGCCGGCACCGGCCGCACCGACCTTGAGCGGCGGTGCCCTGTTCGTCGGCGACAGCGGCCGCCTGCCGGTCGATGCACGCCGCGCGCTGTGCCTGTTGCTGGCCGGCCCCAGCGTGGATGCCCAGCGCCAGCCGGCGCAGTGGGCGGCACTGCTGCGCAATGAAGACGAAGTGCGCAGCCTGCTGTGCGAACTGTTCCTGGAGCTGGTACTGGACCGCGACGGCGGCGTTGCCTTCACCCGTCAGTTCGACACCGCCGAACTCGACTCGCCCAACCTGCTGCGCGCCGCACCGCTGACCTTCATCGAGTCGGTGCTGCTGCTGTTCCTGCGCCAGCAGCTGGCCGAAGCCGATACCCGCGGCGAACGCGCGGTGGTGGCCGAGTTCCAGCTGGTGGAAGCGATGAGCATCTACCAGAAGAACGTCTCCACCGACCAGGCCGGCTACGGCAAGCGCGTGGCGGCGGCCATCGCCAAGCTGCGCGAGAACCAGCTGCTGTCCAAGCTGCGCGGCAGCGAGGACCGCTACGAAGTCTCGCCGGCGCTGAAGCTGCTGTTCTCGGCCGAGGACGTGCAGACCCTGGTCGAGGCTTACCGCCAGCTGCGCGACGGCGATGCCGCCACCGAGGCGGTTGCCGATGATGAAGACAACACCAGCGGCACCCCCGCCGAATGATGCCTGGCACCCACGCCACGCTGACCAGAATGACCACCGCCGCGCCTTGCGTGGCGGCTGAAGGATGAGCCGTATGGAAACCACTTCCCACACCCTGCTTCCCAATGCCGCGTTGTTCAACGACCCGGCCAGCGATGCGCGCGCGAACCAGTTCCGCATGCGCCGCCTGCAGGTGCTCAACTGGGGCACGTTCTCCGGCCTGACCGAAGTGCCGATCGCCGAGCGTGGCTTCCTGTTCGTTGGCCGCTCCGGCTCGGGCAAGTCGACCCTGCTCGATGGCATGAGCGCGCTGCTGACGCCGCCCAGCATCGTCGACTTCAACGCCGCCGCACGCGAAGCCGAGCGCTCCGGTCGTGACCGCTCGCTGGTGTCGTATGTGCGTGGTGCCTGGGCCGACCAGCAGGACAGCGAGTCCGGCGAAATCGCCACCCAGTACCTGCGCAAGGGCGCTACCTGGAGTGCGCTGGCGCTGGAATACCTCAACGCCCGCGGCGATGCGGTGTCGATCGTGCGCCTGTTCTGGATTGCCGGCTCCGGCACCTCGGCCAACGATGTGCGCAAGCATTACATGGTGATCCCGCGTCGCTTCGACCTGGCCACCGAGATGGAAGGCTTCGACCTGGACCTGCGCAAGCTGCGCGGCCGCCTGGGCGAGGACGTCGGCCACTTCGACAGCTTCACCGGCTATGCCGAGCGCTTCCGTCATCTGCTGGGCATCGGCAACGACATGGCGCTGCGCCTGCTGCACAAGACCCAGTCGGCCAAGAACCTTGGCGATCTCAATGGCTTCCTGCGGGGCTTCATGCTGGAAGAGCCGCGCACCTTCGAGGCGGCCGATCGCCTGGTCGAAGACTTCGCCGAACTCGATGGCGCCCACCACGCGGTGGTCACCGCCCGCCGCCAGGTTGAAACGCTGACCCCGGCGCGTGATTTCCACCAGGACCTGATGACGCTGCGCAAGGGCGTGGCGACCCTGCGCGACCTGCAGATCGGCATCGACGGCTTCCGCGAGGAAAAGCGCCTGGAGCTGGTCAACGAGCGCCTGAAGGAAGTGGAGATGCTCGACCGCGGCCTGATGGGCGAGGAAGGGCAGCGCCGGCAGTCGCTGGACAACCACGAACTGAAGCTGGTCGAGCTGGAACGCCAGCAGCGCGAGCAGGGCGGTGAACGCGTCGACGAGCTGGAGCGCGAACGCGCCCGCATTGAACGCGAAGTGGAAGAACGCAGTCGCCGCCGCAAGCAGCTGGAAGGTGCCTGCCGCCAACTCGGCATGGTCCTGGCCGAAACCGCCAGCGGCTTCTCCGAACAGGTGGAACAGGCACGTGCGCTGATCGATGGCACCAAGTCCGGCGCCGGTACGGTGGACGACGCCATTGCCGAGCGCATGGCCGAGCGCCGTGATGACGAGAAACGTTTCGCCGCCTTGCGGGTGGAACTGGAATCGCTGAAGGCCGCGCCGAGTTCGATCCCGGCGCCGTTGCAGCAGCTGCGCGCGCGCCTGTGCGATGACACCGGCCTGTCCGAGTCTTCGCTGCCCTTCGTCGGCGAACTGATCCAGGTGCGCGAGGACCAGATCGGCTGGCGCGGTGCCATCGAGCGTGTGCTGCATGGCTTCGCGCAATCGCTGCTGGTCGACGAAAAGAATCACCAGCAGGTCGCCGAGTGGGCCAACCGTACCCACCTGGGTACCAAGCTGGTTTACTTCCGCATCCGCGACAACGAGCTGCTGCACGCACGCGAGCCGGAGAAGCGCTCGCTGATCCACAAGCTGCAGCTGCGCGATCATCCGTATGGCGATTGGGTCTACAACGAGCTGCAGCGTCGTTTCGATTACACCTGCGTGGAAAACGCCGGCCAGCTGCGCAACGAAGACCGCGCGATCACCCGCGAAGGCCAGATCAAGCATCCCGGCGACCGCTACGAGAAGGATGACCGCCACGCGGTCAATGACCGCAAGCGTTGGATGCTGGGCCATGACAACCGCGACAAGCGCCGCGTGTTCGAGCGCGAGGGCCAGGAGCTTGCGCAGCGCATCGCGCGCAGCGAGGCCGACGTGGCGATGCTGCGCAAGCAGCGCGAAAGTGGCCACGAAAAGCAGCTGGCCGCGCATTCGCTGATCGAGCGCGAATGGGACGAGATCGATGTCGGCCCGCGTCTGCAGCGCCTGAGTGATATCGACGAGCAGTTGGTTGACCTGCGCGAAGGCGATAGCGCGTTGGCCCGCATCGGCCAGCAGATCGAACTGACCCGCGGCCTGCGCGACCAGGGCAAGCGCACCTATGAAGATGTGCGCCTGGAACGTGCGCAGTTCTCGCGTGAGCGCGTGCGCCTGGAGCAGCAGCGTGACAACGGCCAGTCGCGCGTTTCCAGTGCGCCGCTGACCGAACAGCAGCGCGAGGGCCTGGAGGCACGCCTGCAGATCCTGCCGGGCTTGAACCTGGAAACGCTGGAAAGCCACTTCCGGGTGATCGAGCGTGGCCTGGCCGAGGAACTGGGTAGCAGCCAGGGCCGCGATGCCAAGTTGACCCAGCACCTGCTGGATTGCTTCCGCAAATACACCCAGCAGTGGCCGGAGGATTCCGGTGACTTCACCGTGTCGCTGACCAGCGCCGACGACTTCCTCGCGCGCCTGACCCGTCTCGAGAGCGACGGCCTGCCGCGCCACGAAGGCCGCTTCTTCGAGCTGCTGCAGACCCAGAGCAAGAACAACCTGCTCGCGCTGCAGCGCCACACCGCCGAAGCGCACAAGGCGATCAAGCAGCGCATGGACGAGGTCAATGCCTCGCTGGAGCAGGTGGCGTTCAACCGCGGCACCGTGCTGGCCATCGACGTGCACGATCGGCGCCTGCCGGAAGTGCAGGATTTCCAGCTGCAGCTGCGTGCGGTGCTGACCCATCAGCAGACCGAGGATCGCTCGCTGGCCGAATCCCAGTTCAACGTGCTGCGCGAGCTGGTGCGTCGTCTTGGCGCGCAGGAGCCGGAGCTGCGCCGCTGGCGCGAGCAGGTGCTGGACGTGCGCCTGCACGTGGAGTTCATCGGTGTCGAACTGGATGCTGAAACCCGCGAGCAGGTTGAGATCTACCGGAGTGGCGCGGGCAAGTCCGGTGGCCAGCGGCAGAAGCTGGCCACGACCTGTCTGGCGGCCGCCTTGCGCTACCAGCTCGGCGGCGAAGACGGCGAACTGCCGCGCTACGCCGCGGTGGTACTGGACGAAGCCTTCGACAAGGCCGACAACGAATTCACCGCGCTGGCGATGAACATCTTCGAGAACTTCGGCTTCCAGATGGTGGTGGCAACACCGCTGAAGTCAGTGATGACGCTGGAGCCGTTCATCGGCGGCGCCTGCTTCGTCGAGATCAGCGGCCGCCATGATTCGGGCGTGTTGCTGATCGAGTACGACGACGCCGGCAACCGCCTGAAGCTGCCGGCGCGCGCACGTGGCGCGATGGCGCAGGCCAGTGCGGAGGACGTGGTGGATGTGCCGAGTGCTGCTGAAGCTGTGACCGCGCCCCTTGCGGCCGCTGAAGCTGAGGGTGACGCGCCGGTTGTTGAAGCTGCGGCGGAGGAAGTGGAAGCCAAGCGTGCAGTGAAGAAAGCTGCGAAGAAGGTTTCGACGAAGAAGAATATTCCGGCCTGACAGCAAGGGCCCCCCTGAAAATCAGGGCACCGAGGCTTTCCCTTCCCCCGCAAGCGGGGGAAGGTGCCCGAAGGGTGGAAGGGGGCGCTTGTGATCCTGCCTGGGCTTTAGCTGCAAACCAGAGCCAGCGCACCCCTCCCCAACCCTCCCCTATGCTGCGCATACGGGAGGGAGGAGTGCACGGCGGCTGCCGCACCGTAGCAATGAAACCCCATCCCTTCTCCCGCTTGCGGGGGAAGGTGCCCGAAGGGCGGATGGGGGGCGCTGTTGATCTTGCTTGGGCTGTTGCATTGAGCCAAAGCAAAAGCACCCCTCCCCAACCCTCCCCTTGGCCTTCGGCCAAAGAGAGGGAGCACAGCAACACCATCGCTGCGCTTGCTACCCTTTGCCCATCTGAAAACACACGCAACGGAGATCAGCATGCATTACGTGGAAATCATCACCGCACTGGTGGTGCTGCAATACCTGTTCTTCGCCGCGATGGTTGGCCGCGCGCGTGGTCGCTATGGGGTCAAGGCACCGGCCGTCACCGGTCACGATGGCTTCGAGCGCATGTACCGCGTGCAGATGAATACCCTGGAATTGATGGTCGCGCTGATCCCGTCGATGCTGATCGCGGCACGCTTCTGGCCGGCCGAGTGGGTGGCAGGCATTGGTGCGGTGTATCTGGTCGGCCGTTTGATCTACTGGCGTGCCTATGTCGGCAAACCCGCCAGCCGCGGTCTTGGCTTCGGACTGTCGATGCTGCCGGTGCTGGTGCTGCTGTTGATGGCGCTCGCTGGCGCGCTGCTGCGCTGAGCAATCCTGCACCTTTCTTCCTGCTTTTTTGTGGGAGCGGTGTAAACCGCGAAGCTCATGGACTCGCAGCTGCAGCCTGGCCTGCAATTGCATTGCTTGCACGGCCTCAGGCATTGCCAGCTTCGCGGTTTACACCGCTCCCACAAGAACAATGCTGAAACCAAGGGAGCCTTACGGCTCCCTTGGTCGTTCTCCAACTCAGAAATCCATGCTGAGCTTGGCGTAGGTGTAGCGGCCGGGCAGGTCGTAGGTGCCCGGGTCATAGCCATTGAGCGTGCAGCTCAGGCAGATCGGTGGGTTCTTGTCGAACACGTTGTTGACGCCAACGCTCACCTTCACGCCCTTCATCCACGCATCGGTACGCCAGCTGATCTGTGCGTCGTGATAGGTGGTGGCGCCCAGCCAATGCTGGTCGGCGACGCTGTCGGTACAGATCGCAAAGCCGTTGGCACCGGCACAGCTTTCGCGCAGCCGGTCGATGTAACGCATCGTCCAGTTCACGTTCCAGTTGTGGAAGTCCCAGTTGGTGGTCAGTGTCGAGCTCCATTCCGGGATCGAGCTGTCACTGACTTCGATGCCCGGGCCCTTCGGCTCGGCTTGCCCGGATTCGTTGATCAGCTCGTAACGCGTCACCCAGGTGGCCTTCCAGTCAAAGCCGAGCTGGCCCCAACCGGTTTCCGGCAGCAGCCAGTGGGCGTTGAAGTCCCAGCCGCTGGTGTTGATGGTGCCCAGATTGGCCAGGATGTCCTCGAAGCGCACAATCTGGCCGCGGTCGTTGCGGGTATAGCTGGCGCAGGCGGTGGCATCACGACTGTCGATGCAACGGTCCATGATGGCCTGCGCATCCGGTGCCTGGATCGCCTTGTCGATGGTGTGGCGGTAGAAGGTCACACCCAGGTCGAGCTTGCTGGCCCAGCTGCTGTCCTCGGCCCAGCTCGGACTCCACACCGCGCCGGCCATGAACGAACGGCTTTCTTCCGGCTCCAGCTCGCGGTTGCCGGAGGTGACCACCGATATCTGTGGATTGGCCTGCTCATAGCCCGGTGGCACGCCATCGGCGACGCATTTGGGCGTGGTGGAGGCGGCGTTGTTGCAGGGGTCGACGATGGTCGCGTCGAATCGGCTCAGGGTGCCGTACAGCTCGCCGATCGACGGTGCGCGGAAGCCCTGCGCGAAGGACATGCGCAGCAGCAGCTCATCGGCCGGCTGCCAGCGCAGGCCGATCTTGCCGGTGCCGGTGCCGCCGAAGGTGGAGTAGTCCGAGTAGCGGCCGGCGATGCTCAGGTCCAGGCTCTTGCCCCAGAAGCCTTCCCGCGCCAACGGCACGTCGAACTCGACATAGGCTTCCTTCACCGAGTAGCTGCCGATGGTCACGCCCGACGGTACGCCGTTGTACTCACCGGCCACGGTGATCGGGTCGGGATGGTATTCGCCCTTGTAGCGGCGCCACTCGGCACCGGCGGCGAAGGACAGCGGGCCCGCCCAGATGTCGAACAGTTCACCGGTGATGTTGGCCGAGCCCAGTGACAGCGTGTTCTTGCTGCGGTCACGCACGATCGGCGAGATCCAGGCCAGCATCTCGGGGGTAATGGTGCCCGGTCCGCCAAACAGGTTCAGCGGCACGCAGCCGGCAATCGCGGCACAGGCCGCCGGGTCGCCCAGGGCCTGGTTGATGTGCTTGATGTTGTAACTGCCGGTGTTGGTCTGGGTGGCCTTGCTCTCACTCGACATCACGTTGACGTCCCAGTTCCAGGTGCGCTGGTTGACCTCGAATACACCATCCAGCCCGCCGGCGGCATACCAGGTTTTGACGTCCTGCTCGTAGCGGCGCGGACCGCCTTCGACAGGGCGTCGGCCGATCAGGAACAGGTTGGGGTTGGCCCCCATCGTAGTCAGGTCGAAGCCGAACGGGTTGTAGGGATTGTTGGCCGAGATCACCAGTTTGGTCTCGGCCCAATCGTTGTAGACACCGGCATCGGTGCCGAGGAAGAACGGTTCCGGCGCAGCCTGGTTGGCCGATTCGCGCTCGCTGTACAAGCCACGGAACCAGCCGCTGATGTTCGGGGTGAATTCAAAGCGCACCTGGCCGAACACCGACTTGCGCTCGTTCGGGGTCAGCAGCAGGTTGTTGGGGGCGAAGTTGTAGCGGTCTGCGGTGGTGAAGCAGTGGTAGTCATCTGTGCGGGTACAGCCGGTCTGGCTGGGGTCGAATACCGGATTGGTGACGCCACTGTTGGAGGTGATGTTGTAGGTGTTGCCACTGGGGTCGGCGAACACCAGGCGACCCTGCGGGGTGGCCGAGCTGCCGTTGGCCAGACCGGTGCCCGGTACCGGCACCGTGGCCCATTCGTATTCCCGGGAGGAGATTTCCTTCTGCTTGAACCACGAGGCGCCGACAATCCATTGCGCGCGCTCGCTGCTGCCGCCAAAGCTCAGGTCGATGCTGCTGGTATCACCGCCCTTGAGGTTGTAGTCGCCATACTGCACCTCGACATGGCCGCCTTCGGCGCCCTTCTTGGTGATGATGTTGACCACGCCGGCAATCGCGTCCGAACCGTAGATCGAGGAGGCGCCGTCTTCCAGCACTTCGATGCGATCCACGATCGCCAGCGGAATGGTGTTCAAGTCCACCGACGAGCCCACGCCCGAGCCGGAGGATTCATTGACCCAGCGGATGCCGTCCACCAGTACCAGCACGCGCTTGGGTCCGAGGTGACGCAGGTCCACCGTGGCCGCGCCGGCGCCGACACCGCCGCCATCGGGAGGAAAGCCGAAGTTGCCGCTGGAGTTGAGCTTGGTGCTCAATGACGCGCCGCTGGCGGTGAGGTGCTGGACCACGTCGGCGACCGAACTGTAACCGGTACGTTCGATGCTCTCGCGGGTAAGTACCTGCACCGGGACCTGGGTTTCCAGTTCGGCTTTCTTGATGCGGGTACCCGTGACTTGAATGCTGTCCAGGGTCTTGGGGGCGGTGTCGGGGGCCTGTTGCGCGAAGGCCGCGCCGGGCAGCAGACACAATAATGACAAGCGGACAGCGCAGCTGAGGCGGCGCGGGCGTAGCGGTAACAACGTCATCGGAATGCTCCTGGTGATTGCCGGACTACGTGCCCGCCACCATGACGGGCGTAGCCGATTTGTAAGCAATTCGTTAGGCGCAGACAAGCGGAGACGTCTCAACGCGGACCTGAATCCGCGTAATGAAACTGCAGTTACATCAATTCATCGCGATGAATAGCCGCCATCGACCAGGTGGTAGCTCCCGGTAATGAACGAGGCTTTGTCCGGCAACAGGAAACAGGTCATTGCAGCCACTTCCTCGGCCGTACCCAATCGTCCGAGCGGGTGCAGTGCGACCAGGCCGGCATGGCTTCGCTCGTCCATGCCCTGCAGCAGCGGTGTATCGATGAAACCCGGGCCCACCGCATTGATCCGCAGCCCGCGCGCGGAGTATTCCAGCGCCGCGCTCTTGGTCATGCCGATCAGCGCGTGTTTGGCGGCCACGTAAGCAGCGGCGCCGGCCCAGCCATTGCTGCCCAGGATCGAGGCCATGTTGACCACGGCACCGCCGCCGCTGGCCAGGATCGCGGGTATCTCATACTTCATCGAATAGAACACGCCGTGCAGGTTGACCCCGAGCACGCGGTGCCATTCTTCCAGCGGGTAATCGGCGGTCTGCAGGCTGGCACCGCTGATGCCGGCATTGTTCACCGCCAGGTGCAGGCCGCCGAAGCGTTCGTTGCAGGTGTTGACCATCAGCCGCACCGCATCCGGGTCGCTGACATCCACCTGCAGGGCCTGGACCTGCGGACCCAGTGACATCGCCACCGCGGTGGCGGCATCGCCGTCGATATCGGCGGCCATCACCTGCGCGCCGCGCGCGGCCAGTTGCCGCACCACTGCTTCGCCGATGCCGGAGGCGGCACCGGCAACCAGCGCAATGCGGCCGGCAAAATCGTATTGCATGGAAAGCTTCCACAGCTGCGGTCATTCCGCATGTGATCAGCGTCGCGCTTTTCCCGCGCATGCGCATTGCGTGGAATCAATCCAGTGCAGCGGCCGGCCTGCCGCGTGGCTGCGTTGTCGTGCCGGCATGCTGCTCAGGATGGGTGTGCAGCGGCACGAATGCACTCAACTCCGCCGCCCGCATCGGCCGGCCAAAGAAGTAACCCTGCCCATAGATCACCCCCTTGTTGCGGAAGAAGTCGGCCTGCTCCTGGGTCTCGATGCCTTCCACCAGGGTCTGCATGCCCAGGCTGCGTGCCAGTTCGATGATGTGGGTGGCGACCTGGCTGGTGACCGCCTCGGTGCAGGCGGTGGAGGTGAAACTCTTGTCCACCTTGAGGATGTCGAAGCGATAGGTGGTCAGGTAGGCGAGGCTGGAATAGCCGGTGCCGAAGTCATCGATGGCGATCTCGATGCCCAGTGCATGGATCGCTGCCACCACGTCCTGTGCACTGGCTTCCTCCAGCAGGCCACGTTCGGTGGCTTCGACCACGAAGCGGCCATTGCCGGGACCGATGGCGCGTTGCATGTCCGCCAGCAGCTGGGGAGTGTCCATCGACTGCAGGTCGCGCGGCGACAGGTTCACGCCGAGGCGGAAGCCCGGGTACTGGCGGAAGAAGCCGCTCAGGTCCTTGACCACCAGTTCCAGCACCCGCCGGGTAACCAGCTGGATCAATCCGGCATCCTCGGCAAACGGGATGAAGCGGTCCGGTGGTACCACGGTGCCGTCTTCGTGCTGCCAACGCAGCAATGCCTCGGCACCGATGCAGGTGTCGTCCTGCAGGCAGAACACCGGCTGGTACATCAGGAAGAAGTGCCCCTTGTTGATCGCGCGCAGCAACTCGGCGCGGGTCGACCATTGGCGGCGGATCATCACCAGCGCCATGCCCAGGACCGCCAGCCCGGCGATGATGCCGATCGGAATGAACCAATGGGCAAACTGCGCCATGCGCGCATTGATCGCCGCCAGGGGCGTGGCCACGATTACCCCGGTGCCACCGGGACGCAGCAGCCTGCGCACCACCAGGTAGCCCGACTCGGTATCGGTGAAGTGGCCGTCGTTGTCCTTGTCCATGGTCGCCGTGGTCCAGCGCTGTGGCAGTGCGCCGTGACGCGCGGTGTAGCGGCCATCAACGCTGTTGAACAGAGCCAGTGAAAGGTCCGGACGGGCGAAGGGTGCGATCAAGCCATCCGGGTAGATCAGCAACGCATAGCCGTCCTTTTCCAGCACCACGTATTCCCGCCCGGGCAAGCCGGGCACCTGCACCTGCGTGTAGACGCGGACACCGTCGAGCGCGCGCGATGTTTGGGGGCCCAGCACGATCTGCTGCATCAGCAGGCCACCGGAGGAGCAGATCACCTTGCCCTGTTCGAGGTACAGCGTACTTTTGACGATCTGCGAACTGATCCCGAAGCGCTGCATGCGCAGCAGCCCGGCCGGGCTGCAGGGAGCGTCGCCGCTGCTGCGCATTTCCGCGCGCAGGCGTTCGATCACGTCGATGGTGCTGCCGACCTGGCGGCTGATGCTCGCCGAGACGTCATCGAGCAGCACGTATTTTTCGCGGATCGCCTGTTTGCGTGCCTGATGCAGCGAGTACAGCACCGGCACACAGGCAAGTATCGCGGCGGCGAGCAGCAACAATGCAGCGATCTGGTATCGATTCTTCATGGTGGCGCCATCCCCAGGTTGGCTTCTTACGGCGCCACTATGTGATGTACGTCAAGAATTTCCAGTGAGGAAGATTTAGCTATGTGCAGGCGGGTCTTCACGCCGGGCGGAAGGTGTCCCAGGCCATGCGTGCGATCAGCACCACCACCAGCACCACAAAAAGCTTGCGGATCAATGGCGTGCCGCCGCGCAGGGCGAGCCGGGTGCCGGTCACCGCACCCAGGATGTTGGCCGCCGCCATTGGCACGGCGAGTGCCAGCAACACGTTTCCGCTGGGCACGAAGAACGACAATGCCGCCACATTGGTTGCCAGATTGACCACTTTGGAGGCGGCCGAGGCGCGCAGGAAGTCCAGCCCGAAAAACCGCACGAACAGGAAGATCAGGAAGCTGCCGGTGCCGGGTCCGAAGAAACCATCGTAGAAGCCGATGACGCCGCCCATCGCCAGCGCGATCAGCAACTCACGGCGCCCGACCTCGCGCGGCCGGTGCAGTGCACCGAAATCCTTCTTGGCCAGCGTATAGCCCAGCATCACGATCAGCAGGGTCAATACGAGCGGCCGCACCGCCTCCTTGGACAGCAGGGTCACCGCGGTGGCACCCAGGAAGGAGAACGCAAACGCCGCAGCGGCTGCCAACAGCACCGGCCGCCACGGGAAGCGCACCGCGCGCGCATAGCGCAGCGCCGACGCGCCGGTACCGAACACCGAGCTGAACTTGTTGGTGCCCAGCAAGGCCGCCGGTGTCTGCTGAGGCAGGGCAGTGAACAAACCCGGCAACTGGATCAGGCCGCCACCACCGACCGCCGCATCCACCAGCCCCGCGATGAAGGCGATGACCAGCAACCAGGGCAGTTCGGGTGGGATCAACTCCAGCATGGCAACTCCGGCGCAGGGCGCGACAGCATACGCTCAGTGCAGCGGCGCATCGCTTGGAACGGCGCCGTGTGTGGATGAAAATGGAAGCATGCAGATATCTCCCACGTCTCCCTGCCCCTGCGGCCGGAACCAGACCTATGCCGCCTGCTGTGGCCGCTACCACGCCGGCCAGGCCGCAGCGGATGCCGAGTCGCTGATGCGCTCGCGCTACAGCGCCTATGTGCTCAAGGACATTGCCTACCTGCTCGCCAGCTGGCACCCCGACACCCGCCCAGCCACGCTCTCGCTGGAAGACGCCCCTGGCCAACGCACGCAATGGCTGGGTCTGAGCGTGCAGCGCCATGCAGCAACCGGCGAAGACACCGCCGAGGTCGTGTTCACCGCCCGTTACCGCGTAGGCGGCGGCAGCGCGGTGAAGATGGTCGAACACAGTCGCTTCCAGCGTATCGACGGCCGCTGGTACTACCTGGACGCCGCCGGCTGAAGCACCCGGTGTCCCAGCACCGCGAAGGGAGGGCGGCGGGTTTCGCGTGGTAGAGCCGAGCCACGCTCGGCTGGGCTCTAGCGGTGAAGCCCCTGCCGAGCATGGCTCGGCACTACCGCTCCCTCCCTTGCGCGCAGCGCAGGGGAGGGCTGGGGAGGGGTGCCTTTGGCTCTTCGCAGCCCTCAACCATCCCCAGCTTCGCGGCTCACGCCGCTCCCACAACCAAACAAAACCGGCCGCAACCACATACCCGCAGCGCTTATCATCAAGCTCCAGTGCAAGGAGCGTATGGATGAACCCGATCAACCTGCTGCGTGCAGGCACCACGATGGCAGCGCTGACGCTGGCACTTTCCGCCAACGCCGCAGTCACCGACTTCGGCAGCTGTGGTGCCTCACTCAAGAGCGCCGCCATTGCCCAGGGCATCAGCGGCGAAAAATTTGATCAGGTCTTCAGCAACATCACCCCCGACCTGAGCGTGCTGCCGCTGCTCGACGCGCAGCCCGAGTTCACCACCCCCATCTGGGACTACCTCGCCTCGCTGGTCGACAGCCGCCGCGTCAACGATGGCCGCGCGCTGCTCACTCAGCACCGCGCGCTGCTGGACCAGGTCAGCGCCCAGTACGGTGTCGATCCAGCCACCATCGTCGCGGTGTGGGGTGTGGAGAGCGATTACGGTCGCGTGTTCGGCAAGCGCCCACTGCTGCAGTCGCTGGCGACCCTGTCCTGCAACGGTCGCCGCCAGCCTTTCTTCAAAGGCGAACTGCTGGCCCTGCTCAAACTGATCGACAAGGGTGATTTGAATCCCGCCGGCCTGACCGGCTCCTGGGCAGGTGCCTTCGGCCACACCCAGTTCATGCCGTCCACCTATGCCCGCATCGCCGTGGATGGCGATGGCGACGGGCGTCGTGACCTGGTCGCCAGCATTCCCGATGCACTGGCCTCTACTGCCAATTACCTCAAGCAATCCGGTTGGCGCACCGGCCAGCCCTGGGGCGTGGAAGTCCGCATCCCGGCCAATTTCAATGCCGCACTCGCAGGCCGCACCAAGCGCAAACCGCTGGCCGACTGGCGCGCGCTGGGCATCACCCTGGCCGATGGCAAGCCGCTGCAGGTATCGGCCATCGCCGACGACGGCAATGCCGCCCTGCTGTTGCCCGCCGGTGCCAAGGGCCCGGCCTTGCTGGTGTTCCGCAATTACGACGCGATCTATTCCTACAACGCCGCCGAGAGCTACGCATTGGCGATCGCCACCCTGGCCGACCGCCTGCGCGGCGGCAGCGGTCTGAGTGCGGCCTGGCCCACCGATGACCCCGGCATCGGCCGCGACGAGCGTCGCGAGCTGCAGACCCTGCTGCTCGCGCGCGGCCACGATATCGGCAGCGCCGATGGCATGGTCGGTACCGCCACCCGCCGCGCCATCCAGGTCGAGCAGCAGCGCCTCGGCTGGAAGAACGCAGACGGCCGTGCCGGCACCCGCATCCTGCAGGCGCTGCGCAACGCCAAACCGGCGCAGCCCACCGCGTTCCAGCTGCCGCCCAACTACCCGCAACTTGTCCAATCACCGATCGTACGGAGCAGCGTTTCAATGAAGGATGTGCAGGGCCTGAGCACAGGCGACTTCAAGGGTTTCACCGCCTGGAAGGTGGAAACCCCGTTCTCCACCGCGGCCATCAGCGTGTTCGGTGGGCAGTTGCTGTCCTTCGTGCCCAGTGGCGGCCAGGACGTGATGTGGCTTTCGCCCAGCGCCAAGCAACCACCCACGCCCATCCGCGGTGGTGCGCCGGTGTGCTGGCCGTACTTCTCGCGGCAGGGGCAGGGCAGTGACGTGCCTGCGCATGGTTTCGTGCGTACCGTCGCCTGGGAGCTGCGCGATGCCCGCCGCGAAGCCGATGGCAGCGTGGTGGTGACTCTTGCACCGCCACCGATGGACAACCTCGGCCTACGCCTGCAGATGGTGGTGCGCATCGGCCGCACCCTGCAGCAGGAGCTGATCACCGAGAACACCGGCAGCCAGGCGCAGACCTTCACCCAGGCCCTGCACAACTACTTCAATGTCAGTGATGCCCTGAAGGTGGATGTCACCGGACTGGACGGGCTCACCTACCTGGACAAGCTCGACAACGGCAATGCCCATGTGCAGAAGGGCGACTGGAACCTGCGTGATCCGCGTGATCCCGGCCGCAGCGACCGCCTCTACACCCAGGCCGGCGGCCATTACGTGCTGCGCGACCCGGGCTTCAAGCGGGCCATCGACATCAGCACCAGTGGCAGCCGCACCGCCGTGGTCTGGAATGCCGGCGAAGCCGGTGCCGCGAAGATGGACGACATCGGCGCAGCGTGGCGCAACTACGTCTGCGTGGAGGCTGCCAACGCCGGCCCGGACGTGATCGAGCTGGCACCCGGCGGACGCCACACCCTCAAGCAGGTGTTCGAAGTGAAGCCGCTCTGAGCCTGGAAGCCCCTCTCCCATCGGGAGAGGGGTTGGGGAGAGGGTAGGCGGAACTCGTTACCGCTTGACTGCGGCAGTGGTGTCGCCCGCTACCAATCAACGTCGCAGTACCAGCAAGGTGATCACGCCGGCCACCAGCCCCCAGAACGCAGAACCAATGCCGGCCATCGACAATCCCGACGCCGTTACCAGGAAAGTGACCAGCGCCGGCTCGCGCTCGGCCTCTTCCTTCAATGCCACGGCCAGACTGTTGCCGATGGTGCCAAGCAAGGCGATACCGGCCAGCGTCGCGATCAGTTCCTTGGGGAAGGCCGCAAACACGGCCGCCACGGTCGCCCCGAACAAGCCGATCACGATATAGAACACACCGGCACTCACTGCTGCAGTGTAGCGCCGCGCCGGATCCTCATGCACATCCCTGCCCATGCAGATCGCCGCAGTGATCGCGGCCAGGTTCAAGGCATAGCCACCGAACGGCGCCAGTGCCGTGTTGACCACGCCGATCCAGCCGATCACCGGCGATATCGGCGCGTCATAACCCGAGGCCTTCAACACCGCCACGCCCGGCACGTTCTGCGAGGCCACGGTCACGATGAACAAGGGCAGGGCAATGCCGAACAGCGCCGCCCAGGACAGCGTTGGTAGGGTGAACACAGGCAGCGCCATCTGCAGCTGCACCTGTTCCATGTGCATCAAGCCCTTGCCACTGGCGAGCGCCACGCCGACCAGCAGTGTTGCAATCACCGCATAGCGCGGCAACCAGCGTCGCCCCACCAGATAGGTGGCAAACATCAGCAGCACCAGCAATGGCTGGGTGTTCACCGATACAAAGACATCCAGGCCAAAGCGCAGCAGCACCCCTGCCAACATGCCCGAGGCCAGCGACACCGGAATCCGCCGCATCGCCTTCTCGAATACGCCCGAGAACCCGGCCACGGCGCCCATCACGGCAGCCAGCACGAAGGCGCCGATCGCATCGGACAGCGGCAGCGTGGTCGCCCCGACCACCAGCATCGCCGCGCCCGGGGTAGACCAGGCCGTCACCACCGGCATCCGGTAACGCAATGACAGACCAATACAGGTCACGCCCATGCCGATGCCCAGTGCCCACATCCACGACGCAATCTCGGCCTGCCCGGCACCTACGGCCTGCGCGGCCTGGAATACGATCACCGCCGAGCTGGCAAAGCCCACCAGCACGGTAATGAAGCCGGCAACCACGGCAGGCAACGAAAGATCACGAAAGAACGAACGCGGAGCCGGATTGGTCATCTATATGGAGGTGCAACGGATCAACCCGCATTGTGGCCCAGCAAGCCGCTCTACGGTCCCAGTAAAGGTAGACGGAGTAGTAAGCCCCTCTCCCGTTTACGGGAGAGGGGTTGGGGTGAGGGCAGCTCTTCGCCCTGAAGCTGGGCAGCGCCCAACCAGGTGAACCGAGCGTTCCGCACTACCCGCCCAGCAAGGCATCGACCCTTGCTCCAGATCTGGCTACCAGGAAGCAGTGGGGCGGCAAAAGAGCGAAAGCAAGCTCAAGGCACCGCCGCACTTTGCCAACTCTGGCCCCAGCCGCCAATTTGCCGCTCTGCAACAAAAAGTGATTGCGGTTTTCACAAAGATGTCTAGAATCCACCTCCTCGCTTCACGGCGCCGATCACGCAAGTGGCCGGAACCCAACAGCGACGTCAGCAACCTCGAAACAGGGTGTTGACGGAAACAAAAAGCCTGCCATAATAGGCGGCTCGCTTCGACGAAAAGCCTTCGGGCTCAACCTTGAAGCCGCCGAGTCAACAGCCTCTCAAAAAGGTGTTGACGAAGCAGAAAAGCCGGCTATAATGGGCGGCTCGCTACGACGGAAACGTCGCAGCCTACGAAGAAGGCGCTGA
>NZ_DAMBKV010000015.1:8443-95873 GCF_032066555.1 Stenotrophomonas sp. | reverse complement strand
CAAAATCCTCACCAGCAACCGGAAACATGTAGAGAAACGTCTGTCCCCGCGGGCCCGTACCCAGTCCCTCCAGTGGCACGATTCGCCTGCTCATAGCGCTGTCAGGAGGTCTTGCGTACCGCCTTCTTCGCAGCCTTCTTCGCTACCTTCGCGGCCGGTTTCTTGGCTGCCGACTTCTTTTTGGCTGGTGTACGGCGATTGCTCTCCAGGCTCTTCTGCAGCAGCGCCATGAAGTCAACGACATTGGTAGCGGCGTCTTCGTGACTCTCCGCTTCGTGCTCCACGATCTTCGTGGTTGCACCCTTCGCTTTGATCCGCTTCTTGATGATTGCCTCCGAGCGTGTACGGAACTCGTCGTGATACGTCTCCGGCTTCCAATGCGCTTCCATGGATGTGATGAGGTCCTTGGCCATCTGCATTTCCTTCGGCGCGATACGATAGTCGCTGGGTTTGCCGGTGGGTAGCTTGTAGTCGTCCGGTTCCACCAGCTCCTGCGGGTAACGCAGCATCATCAACACCAGCGCATCATCCTCGGGAACAACGGCACACAGATACTCCCGCGTCCGGATCACTACCCGCGCGACGCCGACTTTGCCGGTGCTTTTCAGCGTCTCACGCAGCAGCACATACCCCTTTTCCGCCTTCTTGCCAGGCACCAGGATGTAGGGCTTCTCAAAGAACCGCATGCCAATCTCGTCGCGGTCGACGAAGGCTTCCACATCAACCGACTCATGCGTCTGTGGCGCAGCAGAGGCGATATCCTCTTTCTCGACCACCACGTAGCTGCCCTTGTCGTACTCGAACGCCTTGACGATATCCTTCCAGGGCACCTCTTCACCGGTATCTGCATTCACCCGTTCGAAACGGATGGGCTTCTTGTCGCGGGAATCCAGCATGCGGAAACTCAAATCCACACGCCGCTCGCCGGACATCAACGAAACAGGAATGTTCAACAAGCCAAATGACAGGGTTCCAGTCCAGATAGGGCGTGCCATGGCGACCTGCCGATGAAGGTGAGTCACCACGCTGGCCAAGTCGACCTAAATTTTCTGTGAAGACAAGTAAAAAGCTCTGAATTCACCTACCTCAGCGGCTCTTGAAAAGGCCGACAGAAATCACTATCCCTGACATGAAGCCGCAGCTCTTCACAAAACGAGAACGCAACCTTTACCCCCGATAACGCCCCCTAATCCCTGCCCCACATCCGTCCACTTCCGGCCAAGAGCCGACATCCGAATGCCTGCCTCGTACGAGATCGAGGGAGATCCAGAACAGTGTTTACACAAAAATCCGCATACGCTCCTTCGGCAGCGGCAGAGGAACTCAACCTTCTGTGCAGGTTGACCGTTGCAGTTTCCAGCACGTCGTAATCGACTGGCTTGGTCAGGTATATGTCAGCACCTTCCAAAAAGCCACGCTGCATCGACTTTGCCCCGGTACGTGCGGTCAACAGGATAATGCCCACTGCCACAAGCTGCCGCAGGTGAGAGGCTACGCTGAAGCCATCCTCACCCGGTAAACCAACATCCAAGATTACGATATCTATTGGATGCAAACTCAGATGCAGGCACAAGGCTTCGGCACTAGCAAGCCCCTCGATCGCATGCCCACGACTGCGCGGATCATCGACGAGCAACTCCCTCAGCCCGTCTTCATCCTCGACGACGGCAATATGAACTGATTGCGAGGGAGCAGGAACATAAGGGCCCAAGCTTAAATTAGACCTATCGCGGACGCTAGTGGATAGGGAAAGCCACTAACCCAGCGAGTACCGGATCCTAGGTAGGTTGCGATACGCACCCACAACTTAGGCAACTCATTGCAGCGATGAAGGATTGGCATCCTCAAGGCTTGACACGTTCGATTCCGAGGGTGGTGTTGTGACACAGTTAGATACAAGAAACACCGCCACGGATTGAGCGCAAAAATTGTCAGTGGCTGCTAAAAAACTGCGACATGGATCTTCGACCTGGTCATGAAACGACTAAAGAATGGTGACACTATACTTCCCGGCTCCAAATTGTCCTCAAGGAGCCGCGAGCTGGTTCCTACAGCCATTGGCAGGCCATCTCGCGGAGTACCCTCGCGCTATGACAGCGGCCCGATACTCCCGGACATAGAGCTAGTTTTCGATAGATTGCTCAACACCATCAGGTCTATTCATAACGAAAGACCAAAGCACCCCAAGCCATTTGAGGTCTTCTGGCTAAAAATCTGCAGGGAGCTTCAGAAGGAAGGGAACGCTTCCATCTACCTGCACAAAGTTAACCTACGATTGAGCAGAAGATTCAAGAAGAAAGCAGCACTGCAACAGCAGCTTGTTGAAGCTTTCTCTAACAACATAGAACGCCCCGACCGCCCTGGAATTTCTGTATCCGGCGCTCCCGGCAAGGTCAGCGAACGGCAGGAAGAGCTAAAGGCACTTCGCCCAGAGGCAACGCCGAAGACAGAGCAAGTACTCGGAATTGCAGTCGCATTCTGGATCGAGGCACGGAACGCACACAACTCCAATGATCCCGAGCGCGCTCTATATGCGCTCATGGAATGTACCTTCTATGTAGGCATAGCATCCGGCCCCAGAACTGCTTCGGAAAGAGCGAGTGATCTTGGATCGATCGGAGCAAATACGCACAAGCGAGATGCGATTGCACGTATAGCGATACAAACTCTTGCCACGCTGCCAGCAGATAAGAAGTTCAAGCACCCTTACGATCTCGCCGCAGAAATCTCCAATCGCATATGCAAGGAGCCGATTCACGCTGAGGCAGTCATGGCTTACGACTCTTGGTCGAATAGAGCAGGCAACGCTCAAAGCGAAGTGGCGCTTCGACTGGCAAACACCATCCTTAATTGGGGCACTAAGGACAGCGACTATCTTGAGTTTCGCAACGCTTTCCAGAAGCTAGCGCGCCGAGCTGTCAGCCAGCTATCACAGCGATAGAACATTGTAAATGTATCAACTAGCCGTTCTTTTGGACTTATTCCAAACTTGCTTCAGCCTTGCTAGGACCCAGGCGCACGGTGCGCTTGGGAAATTCAAGGAACAGACATGGCAGGCCACATCGAAATCAATACTCGTCTCGCCGCGCACGAGGTCCACCTAGCGCCGCAGAACATCACTCCGTATCTGGAACGTCTGGAGGCCATCCTCCAGACGTTTCAGCGCAGCCCTGTGCTGGACGAGGCAATCCGCCTGCCCGAGGTGCTGTCGATCGTCGGCCTGTCCAAGAGCACCTGGTATGCCCGCCTCAATGCGCGCCTGCCGGGATACGACGCCCGCGCTCCGAAGCCTTTCAAGCTCGGTACCTCCAACCGTTCGCCCACCGCTTGGTGGCGCTCGGAAGTGATGGCCTACGTCCTGGCCTGCGCTGCCGCGCAGCCGGCGCACTGAGGGGAAGGCAGATGAATTCGGACAACAACCCCGTCACGCATGCCGATGACCGCCTGCTGGAGCAGGCCGGCCGCTGCACCGATGCACTGAAAGCACTGCAGCCCAAGCAGCAGCACCAGAAGGCGCAGCTGTTCGCACTGCTGTACCCGACCATCGTGGAACTGCTGAACAAGCAGGTGAGCCAGAAGGCGATCCTGGAGGTGCTGGAAACCCAGGGCCTGAAGCTGCACCCCGCCCGTTTCAAGGAACTCATGGCAGCGCAGGCCGGCACCACCCATACCTCCAGCACCGACAAGGCACTCTAATGAACAAGCGTATCCCCACCTATCCGTTCCCGGTGAACGAGTTTTATAAGTCCGTGGCCCTGGCCATTGAGGAGACCATGGAGGCCATCCAGGCACCGGATGCCCTGGTTGCCACTTCGTTCCTGACTGGCATGTCGATCGCATGCCAGTCCGACGTCGATGTCATGCTTCCGCATGCCACCACGACGCCCTGTGCTCTGTATCTGGCAACGGTTGCCGACTCCGGCGAGCGCAAGACGGCCACGGACAAGCTTGTCATGAAGCCGATCTACGACTACGAGCGCTCGTATGCCAATGCGTACAAGGCTGCGACGGAGCAGTACGAAGTTGAACACGGCTTCTGGGAGATCGAGAGCAAGGCGATCAATCGCCTGATTACCAGCACCCTCGCAAAGGGTAATGACACGACCGAGTTGCGTCAGCGCTTTGCGATGCACAAGGCAGCCGAACCGGTGAAACCTGCATGCAATCGCATGATTGTGCAGGACGCCACCGAGCGCGGCCTGATCAATGCGGTGCAGGGAGATGGCAAGTCCATTGCCATGCTCAGCGATGAGGGGGCAACGCTCCTGAAGAGCGGTGCGTTCCGCAACTCGGCAACCCTGAACAAGCTGTGGGATGCCCCCTCGATGATCATGCTTGACCGCGCCGACGAGGTGGTCCAGGTCACGGATCCGCGCTTGACGCTCAGCTTCATGATCCAGGAGGATCTGTTCCAGGACTTTCTGAAGACGAAGAACAGCACGGCGCGTGCATCAGGCTTCCTCGCCCGCTTCGTGTTCTGCCATCCCGAGTCGACCCAGGGCTACCGTGCTGCCACGGAGCTGACCGGCGAAGAGCCGGTGCACGGCGCTAACATCCTGGCCTTCCACAAGCGCATGACCGCGCTCTTGGAAGCCCGAGACCAGCGCCATGCCAATGGCAACTACAGCAAGAAGGTGCTGCGCTTCTCGACCGATGCCAAGGCACTGTGGAAGGAGACCTACGACATGATCGAACCGCAGCTCGCAAAGGGCCGCGCCTACCACAGCATCCGTGATGCAGCCTCCAAGACCATGGAGATCGCCAGCCGTATCGCCGGCATCTTCCACCACTTTGAGGGTATCGAAGGTGAGGTGATCGAGCGTGCGACGCTGCAGCGCGCCATCAACGTCACGGGCTTCTATCACGATGAGTTCCGCGAGAAGTTCGGCGACCACAATGATCTTCCGCAGGACGAGAAGGACGCCCGGGCCTTGATGGAGTACATGCGCACGAAGTACTGGGTCCGCTGTCGTAAGTGGGCCCACCGCAATGACATTCGCAAGGATGGCCCTGTTCGCCATCAGTCACGCTTTGTCGCCGCACTTGACCTACTGGAGGAGGAGGATGTCATCCGCGTAGTACCTGAACGCCGCTACGGACGTGGCAAGCTCGTGATTGAGTTCAACCCCGACTTCTTTGACCGCCCCGGGGCGCTCTGACCTCAGTCGTCCGCACAGTAAAGGCCGCCCCATGAGGGGCGGCCTTTCTTTATTCTGGTGACCACCAGGGCGGAGCGGCCTCGGACTTTCACACAAAATGGGCATGCACACGATGCGACTTTGCCCCAGCTGGGGCAAAGTCGCACGGTTTTCCGGGCTCCCGCCCCACCATTCTCAAAGCTCCCCTCGCCCGCGCATAGCTTGCCTGGCCGTCACGTAGGCTAGCCGCTCGTCTTCGGACATCCCCCGAATCCGGAATGCTCCCAAGTGACGCTCAGCCTGACGTTCGATGCCCTGCTCTTTCAGTGTCCGGTGATCAACACGCTCCGCAATGCCATTGCGTTCCAAGTGCTCGTTGATGATCTTCGCAACCATGTAACGGCTTTCAATCACGCTCTCACTGACCTGCTCGTTAGTTCTTCCGCACGCATCCTTCCTGCGTCCGCCCGCTTCGGGTCTGTCAGGGTTGTACCTGCGGAACATCTGCGACGCCGGTCGATCGATCCCATCCGGCATGCGATCTGAGATCATCAAGTGCAGGTGCAAGTTGATCCCCCCTTCGAGGGACGCCTCGGGTGCATGGACCGCGAACTGATAGGGCTTCGTACCTGCCAGGTAACAAATAAGATCGTGCACTAGGTCCGTCGACCTGGTGCCAACAAGCTCATTTGGGAGTGCAATGATGAACTCCCTGTACGCGGCACCATTCATGCGCTCGTATGCATCCGCTGCGGCCCAGAACGCTCGAGCATTACCCTCTGCCCAAGAAGGTAGGTTCCCGCACCCAACGTCGACCAGATCCTCCCGTGACCGATACCTTCCTTCGCGGCGTATGTAGTCACTATGCCCTACCGCTTTGCCTTTGGCGCCAGTCTTTAGCTGCAAATGGAAGATCTTCATGGTTAACCTCTATGTCGGGAATGAAAAAGGCCAGTGACGTTGGTCACTGGCCTCTATGGGGTGGCTAGAAAGCTACTTAGCCTGATGAGTTTGGAGAAACGGCAAGTGCGCGCTCTGCATTCCCCCCTCCCTTCTATTGCATGTAGTGCACGTCATTGGGGGTAGTCATGTAAGTACTAGCAGCCGGCTTCTCTCATACCTTATGCGCCCAAGAGTAAGAAACTACTCACCCTGCTCCGAGCAGTAGTTCAATCAGTACGCCGCACTGACAGGCTTAGCCTCAATCAACTTCCCGTTATGAAGAACGTAGCTGACATTCTTCTCCACCGAGGGACAGCAGGTGGCATCACCCGGTCCTTGGACCAGGATCTTCATGACAACCATCCCGCCCTGCACTGCGAACTCCTGAACTCCCTCCCCATAACCCGACACAGGCAGTGAGTCTGCATACGTCAAACCATTACCTTCTTTGAGGAAGACGGCCAGGTGCGTGGCATAAGCATTACCGCCATCAGTGGCCTGCAGTACGAACAGCACGGCCTTGTCACTGACACCGTCGCCATTGAGGTCACCCTCTGCGAAGCGCCTAGCTTCTACGTCTTCCTCTGACTGATTGAAGATGAAAGCATCTCGAGCCAGTGCTTCATTGATGACACTCTCCACCGGAGCAGCTGCAGAGGGCTCTGCTGTGATCTGCGGCTCAGCTTGCGCAGGTGCGCAGCTAACCGCTTCTGCCTGCACCGGCGTCAAACCCGCCGGCACTTCGCATCCAGCAAGGTTGATGTCACCTGCCTGGGTGAGCGCCGATTCGTTCTTGCAACCCGCTAACGCCAGTACGGCCCACGCGGCGCCTACCAACATACCTACCTTCCTCATCGTCTCTCCTGAGATCCTTTGGCAAAAATCAAAGCACGCGCACGCAGCGGGCGTGCATCGGCACGCCCGCTATCTACCCTCTTTACCCGTCAGTTCCTTTTGTCCGATCCGTCACATACCCAGCAGTCCGGATCGAGTCCGCGAGCGATCTTGTCGGCCCGGATACTCTCCTGCTCCGCCTGGTACTTCGCTTCGCGCTGGGCCGGCGTCAGCAGGCGTACTGCGTTGTATCGCTTCTCCGCCTCTGTAAGCAGAACTTCCTGCTTGGGCGTCAGAGCGAAATCATCGCTTTGCGAAATTGAACGGTGGAGTGCCCACATCTCCGGTTCCGTCAGGTATTCCGTACCGTCTTGCAGATAGTGGGTCTGTGAGACCAGCTTTCCACCCTCGTACAGGCCCCGCTCCGAGACGGCTCCGTTCTCCTCCCAGTAGGCTTCCCACAGCCCTACAGGCACGCTGCCTTTGAAGTTGGCTTTTACCTTGACCTGACCATTCAGGTAGTAGCTGATCGCTTCTCCTTCCAGACCGTTGTTCACAGCCGTGGCTTGATAAGAGAGCTGCCCGGGCTTCTCGGCGAAGTAGATCTTGATCGGTCCTTCCACGCGCCCGTTCTGCATCGTCAGGATGACGCCAGGACTGCCCGTCTTTGTGTGGAACACGGTCTCCCCATCCAGACCGCCGTCGGTCCGCTTACCTTCGTAGGCGATGACCTGTGACTGCGGATAGCGGCAGGTGTACTGGCCACCTACCAACCCTTCTTCCACCTCCACATCGCAGACATAGTTCAAGTTGCCCAGCAGTGCGGTCATGCTGGTGGTCTGATTGGTATTGAGGTTCTGAAGGATGGTTCTCAGAGAGCCCAGGAGCGGTTCGAGCTGCTTGTGCGGTACACCGGTCACCCGTCCATCGAAGGGTTCATTGGAGCCGGATTCGTAGATTTTGCCGTTACTCAGCTCTGCGTTGCGCCAGTCCAGGACTGGTTTGCTGCATCCACCAAGAAGAAGCGCAGCCAGCATGGCTGCAACGTAGTTGATACTTTTCATGGAATTCCTTGTCTGTATGTTCGGGCGGCCGACATTCGGTCGTCAGAGGTAACGAGTGACACGGTCGGCGCCCTACTTCGAAGCCAGGACGTCAGGCGCTATCACGGGTTCCGACACTGGCCCGCAGCAACGAACAGCTGCTCGGCGAAGTCGGACGGTGGGTAACCCTGTCTGTTTATGGCCACCAGGCCCTGCTCGCCGTAGTGGTTCTGCAGCTTGTCGATGGCGCACTTGCAGTTGGACTTCGGTGCGCCGCTGCTCATGCAGTTGTCTATGAACTGGCCTCGGACCTTGTCCAGCTCGCTGCTGCAGGCACTGAGTGCCAGCACGACGATCACCATTGGGAGAAGTGCTCGTTTCCGAAGAGTCATGTCTATCGCCTCTTCACCAGGACAAGCAGGGCGAAGATCACCACGATCCAGACCACACCGCCGATCAGCTTTCCGAATGACGGGAAGACCACTACGGGCCAGACCAGGCCCTGCCCGAGGTTGTAGAAGAACCCCTTGTAGGCATAGCGCCCCCAGATATCGAAACATATGGCCGCGATCAGCACGGTCACGCCGTATAGGCCTATCAGGTACTTCATGTAATTCCCCTGTTGGTTGAGATCAGTTGGTTTCTTGCAAGTAGTGGCTGACGGCTCTGAACAGCCGTCGCAGGTCATCGGCGTTGGGAACACTCAATGTGATGAAGGGCTCGCCATGGATCCGGATGTGCGCACCCTGGGCGGTAATCTCGGTCAGACAACCCAGTAACCGGATCTCAGCCTGCTCGAACTTGGTTTTGCACCGAATCTGGGTTTCGGTGATCAGTACGCCCTCCCTGGCACCGCCGAACACGGTGTCGTCGATGAGCACGACAACGTCTTGGGCACGCAGCCTCTCCCCGTAGCTGTCCAGGGCTCCCTGGAGCTTTTTCCTTGGGATGTGCGGAGCCACGAACACGCGCTCGAAGGGCTCATTACTGAACTCCAGCCCTTCTAGTGCTTCTCGGAGTGAGCGGAGCGGTGGAGGCTCTGGGGCCTTGGCTCGCTCCGGTTGCGGCTGTGGACTCGGGCTAGGCGACGCTTGGGTACGGTCGAAGCGTTCGCGCTGGTCCGGGTCTTTGAGGACGGCGTAAGCCTTGTTGACCGCTTGCATCTTGGCCGTTGCCCATGCCACGGACGAAGCGTCTCCCGCGACGTAGCGGTCAGGGTGGTACTGGCTTCGCCGGCCCCTATAGGCCAGCTCAATTTCCCAGAGGGGTGCCTCGGGGCGTACCCCGAGGACTTCGTAGTGGTCCTCTTGTGACATTTGGATATCTGTCAATCCTTAGGCGCACGCGCCTCTTGAAAGGTCTGATTGGTTGCTACGGGATCGGCTGGACAAGACCACCGCCCCACTATTTGCCATAATGGCAAATGTGATGCGATGATGAAACAGGCAGACTTGGACACCGCTTGCTTCGTGTCGTTTCCATGCCTGCTCCGTCCATTCCAAAATCCGTCTTTGGTCGTCGCCTGCGCGCGGCCCGACTGGAAGCTGGGTTGAGTCAAGCTGACTTGGGGGCCGTCTTGGGCTTGGAAGATTCCAATAGCGCCGCACCACGTATCTCGCGCTACGAGCTGGGGTTACGAGATCCTGATCCCGAGACCGCTGAAGCATTGGCCAAGGCGCTCGGCGTTCCTGTTGCTTACTTCCACGCCACATCCGACGTCTTGGCAGAAGTCATCCTTCTGGTCGCACGTCTTCCAGCATCAAGACAACAAGCCGTTCTGAACTTGATCAAGGGCTACGCAGAAGGCAAGTCCCCTCCTGCGGGCTAGGGGAAGAGTGGGAGATCCTGCTCTTCGTGACTTTGAGCCTCCACCAAGTACCTCCCAGCTCGCAATCTAAGCCCGGTAGCGGCCTCTCTAGCCCGAGCCTTCATGCGCCAGTTTCCGTCGGCAGCTGAGCGCTCTACCTCCCGGGCCTGTCGGTCGAGATCAGCTGCTTTGGCACGAGCCATTGCCACCCTGGTCGATGACCAGGACGTCTCCGTTTCCTTCATGCTGTTCTCCTAGTATCCGGGCCTTAGATCTGCCCGAGCTGAGCCATCGAGGTCCCTTGGCTTGCCGACACCACAAGGTGGTCGACGACCCTCACCTCCACCATCGCCAATACTTCCTTCAACCGCTTGGTGATGGCTCGATCTGCTTCTGACGGCTCGCAATGCCCGCTGGGGTGGTTGTGAGCCAGTAGGACCGCTGCTGCGTTCAGGGCCAAGGCACGTTGAACGACGATCCGAGGATGGATCTCAGCACCATCTATGGAACCTGAGAACAGCCGCTCTACGGCGATCAGACGGTTGCGGGCATCGAGGAACGCCACCTCGAAGTGCTCGCGGATCTCATGCCCTAAACGCAGGCGGAAGAACCTGCCGGCAACATCCGGATCTCCCAATAAACGGCCACTCACCATTGCTCTGCTCTCAAGAATTTCCAATGCCTGAGAGAGGATGGTGCTGTCACGTTCGTTCAAACCACCAAGTAGCTCTTCCAGGCGTTGCTTCTGCAGCGAGACGTTCATGCGGCTTCCCCCAACAGTTCCCTCCAAGCCTTCTGCTTGAGCAATGCCCCCTGACCAAACCAGGCTGCATCCAAGCGGTTCTCCGTACTCTGCGCCCGCCGATGGTGGTCCACGAACTCGGTGATGCTGTTGAGGAGGCCGAAGGCTGTGCCCTTGCTGGTTCTTAGGCTTGAGCCTCTCCCCTCCCCGCCGTATAGCGCCCGCACCTTGGCTACAGCCTGCTCGTTCACGATAACTTTTCCATTCTGAGCCGCTGGATACGTGAGCAAGTTCCGCAGCACGCCATCGACCGAGTCAGGGTCCACTGATGTCTCACAGAGGATGCGCATCCGCTCCACGAAGCCGTGCCAGCCCTCGACTGCAATACCCAACTGGCTCTTGACCCTGTCAGCATCGAAGGCACTGCGGTGCGGGACCTTGATGGCTCCGGTTCGATCCCCAACAGCGATCTGCAGGGTGTTGTTGCAAACCACCCGAACTGAGGTGAACTGAGCAGTGGTCGCCAGTGTTCCGTCGCAGGCCGTAGCCAGAAGAAGGTAGCCATTGACCTGGTCCTGGCCCTTTAGGGCCACACCCTGGCCAGTACGGGCCAATGCCCAGAACTTCCGCCCTCCACGAAGAACGCCTGCCGTTTCCAGCTCAAAGCCGCTGTACCGCGTCAGGTCGCGGTAGAACTCAAGTATCTCCCGCGGCTGGACTACTTGATAGCGCTTGGACACCACGGCCAACGGTCGCTTGGTGTCAGAGCGATAAAGCACCTTCTGCCCGGGGAACGCCCGAACGGGATACTCATCTTCGGCCTCGGCTGCGAATCGCACTTCAGCCTCCTCCAAGGACCAGTTCATGCCGGCGCGCTCGCGCCATACTTCAATGGACTGCCCTGGAGCCAACTGGCTTCCGATGCCATGCCATGGGACTTGGCCTGCATAGGCCATGGTTTCAACGTGATGCATCTCGGTCTCCTTTCATAGACGGCATAACGCACAAGGCCCGGACAGTGCCGGGCCTTGTGCGTCTATCTGAATTGTTGGTTTAGTCGTAGGAATCGCGACCGAACTGGTCGGGGCGGGTAAACGAACAACGGGCTACGGCCGACAAGATGGCTGCAGCCACAATGAAGACACAGTAGAGGAACTCGGACTTATCTTTCATACCTAGTACTCGAAGCGATACGCCGATGCGCGACGCACACGCAAAGCAGGAGGATCCCGCTTCAACGTAGTACTAAGGGTCTGAAACAAGTTTCAATCAAAGACAGCATCTCGATGAGGCCAAACACTTAAGCTCGACACGCCGAACGGCAGCTCCCGGCCAAAAAGCGGACACTTACCGAGATCAACGCGCGTTCACGAACTGACGCGCGGGGGGCGCTTCCAGAGGGATCAGCAAGCCGATACACGGGTCATAGCGGCAAACATCCTATCGCCTTGGCAACCGGCATCGATGAGGGTGCGAGACTCGAATCAGCGGCATAGCCTGACATCGACTTCATCTTTTGGCTGATTCAACGGGCTCGGTTGCCTGCGCATGTTGATCGTTCCATCCGCAACCTGGATTGTCCGCATGAACCTCGCGCTGGTGCACAGCCGCGCCCGCATCGGCATACACGCGCCTGCGGTGCGCAATGAAGTAATGCTGAGGGGCGGCCTTCCGCATACCACGCTGGCGAGGCTACCCGCCGCTGCCGTCCGTGAATCCTGCGATCGGGTATCCGCACATACACGGCACGTCAGCTGGAAGCGAGATAGGCCAGATTGGGTGCGCAAGGTCCATCCCAGCCGGCCCCATCAGCGCGCATACTCCGGGGTACTTGTAGCTGAAACCACGAACCGACGTTGCCGTCGTAATCCAGTAGAACAGGGGACTGCCAGTGCTCGAGCCGATCATCCAGAACGAGGGCACAACCGCCCGAGAACGCCATCTAGCCAGACTCGCATCTGACCAGTTCTTTGGGTTGTGGTCTTATCCTGGGCTGACGCGCCCGGCAAAGAAGGGCGTCAACAAGGAGCTGTCCGACCTAACAGTGATCTTCGGCGACGACATCATCCTGTTCTCGGACAAGGACATTGCATGGCCGCCGCACCCAGACATACAGGTCGCATGGAGCCGTTGGTATCGCGAATCCATCCTGGCTTCTGCCACGCAGCTCTGGGGCGCTGCGAAGTACCTCCGCGGACCGAATCCAGACATCTACCTTGATGCTAGCTGCCAATTGCCATTCCCGTTGCCCGCCCTGTCAAGTCGGACGCGGATTCATCTAGTCGCAGTGGCAGCCAATAGCACCGTGCCGGCTCGCGACTACTTCAGTAAGATCGGCGGTCCCGGAAGTAGCGGCACGCTGGTTCATGCCTTCGGCTTGCCCGACATAGTGGACGGAAAGCGACCTTTCGTAGTGGGCGACCTGGACGTCAAAAAGCCCTACATCCATATCCTAGACGAAGAGTGCCTCGACCGGGTGCTGAGCGAACTAGGCACCATCGGTGACTTTGTTCACTATCTCACCGAGAAGGAAGCAGCTGTCCGAAGCGGACAACTGCGGATGTACGACGGTGAGGAGGACCTGCTGGCCTTCTACCTCCAGGAAGCGCTCCCCAATGGATACGGTTGCCTGCCCTTTGCCCATCAGAAGCTTAGTCCTCACGACTGGATCAGGATTCCGGAGGGGGAGTGGCGGGCTTACGAAAGCTCACCCGCCTACAGCGTGCGTACGCGCATGAGGCAGCTTGCGCGGGAGTGGCATGACCTCATCGACCCCTTCAGCACGGCGGTCCTGGCCGCTGATACTGGCGAGGCCAACGACACCCCTTTGGACATGCATGAAGTCACGCTCCGCATTGCAGCCTCGGAGAACCTTGCGTCGCGCTCGCGGCTCGGAACCGCGTTCTCCGAGAAGTACCGGAGAGTACCTCCCGGAGCGCGGAGCTCAAGGGCAGTGTCTTCGTCATGCCACCCCGGGCGGGTTTATCTTTTCGTCTTTGTTCCTTGGATTCCGCACCAGGCGACCTATGAAGAGTACCGCTCGTATCGCCTTTCGGTGATGAGAGCTTACGCAATCGTTGCGCCTCTCAAGTTTGAAGATGCCACCGAGTTCGTCATCCTCGGCGCGCAGACTCATGATGCTACAGGGGGCCGCTCTGAAACCATGATCTATGCAAGGTACGACGGCCCTCTTGACGCAGAGCACATCGCCGAGGCCCACGAGCTGATGGAATCTGAAGGGATCCTGGCGGACATGCTGACGCAGATGACGCGCAAAGGGCGGCTTCAGCCCGAGTTGTCCCGTCGCTATTCTCGCAATGAGCCATGCCCCTGCGGCTCACTCAAGAAGAACAAAAGGTGCTGCAACATTGCTGGCCCTCGATATGGCAAGGTCTATGCGGCAGGGATCACCTAGCAGTGGTGTTATTGTCTCCTTGGAGCAATTCGATTACCCCGATCCGCGGCCGGCATGGGGGGGCGAGAGCTTCTGCCCATCGCGATGTAGCAATGGACAGGCTGCCCGCATTGACGCCAGGGTAGCCACGATCTCAAGCTACGCCTTTTTCTGGTTCGACTGCTTCCCATTGTGGAGTTAACCATGCATGGCCTTTGGAGCGACGCAAGACTTCACTACCGGACGTGTGTCTGAGCCATGGATTTTGGCTGCTACACGCTGTTGTGCCACGCGACAATCAACATGTGCCCATGTGAAGGAGCAAGAGGATGAAGGACCAACGCGCGACGGAATTTCCTACCGATACCGACTTCGAGCGGCTGGCGGAGTCACTTGATAAGGATATTGGGTTCAGCGAATTGATCTCCAGATTCTTCAGACCGTGGCCGCACCTGCAATTCGCCGAAACAGCTATTGCCGACGCGCACGATGCGTGGTTGTTGCAGGGGGGCTACCAGCCGACTCGCGCAGCGCAGCTACATCGCGCTTTCATGGATGCCCAAGAGCGCGAAGCGGATGAGATCGAGGCCGATCTCGCATCGCGCGAGCACAATCCTACAGAACTCACGGATCTGGGAGCACGGCTGACAAGGATACCCGAGGACAGGCGCCATACCATCGAGGCCAAGATCAAGGAACAGAGAGACGCGTGGGAGGCGCGGGCGGCTCTTCAGGAAAGTTTGAGTAAGCCGCTGAGCGAAAAGATCAAGGAGCAGAGAGCGGATCAATCTTCGAAAGATGCACTTGGTCAATCGTCTTCGACCAAGCACAGCACCTAGCGCTGGCACAGCCATGCGATGGCGAGCGGGACCGATAAGCCTCAGTCATCCTGAAAGCTATGCTTCTCGATCAAAGTGGGATCGCATAGCGCGATGCGGGCGATCCCTGTATCGCCGGCACGGACATCCAGCCGGTGCTGGTGCAAGAAGTACTTCACCAGGCAACGCCGAATCTTGGCGGACCGTTTCCAGCCTTGCTTGGCCTTGTTCATTCCGTACTGCTTGGCGATGACAGCCTGCTGTGTGGTAGACAGGTGTGTGGCGGGCTGGACGTCAACGACGACCATCTGATGCCATTCAAGGTCCTTGGCCGGCGCGGCATTGCCTCCGTCAGGCGCGGCCGGCTGTGAGCAGTCCAGAACTCGACTTAGGACGAAATCCGCAAATCGCTCTTTCTGTTTGTCGTAGGCGCGCACATGCCAGCGCGACAGCGCGTACACCAAGGAATGTGGCCAGATCGTGCGGCGTCGCGGCTCAGGCTCCGAGAAGGACTGATACACAATGTCCAGACCCTGCTGGTGTCCGATGGCTGCAACCAATGGCCTAAGCACATCGGCACCAATGACCCCGCCTAAGGCGGGCAGCGTCTGGACGGGCACTGCAGGACCGGTACCGGCCATGATTGACGGATCGCCACTGAGCGAGAAGGCCAACAGCAACTCGAGGTACTCCTCGGCGGCACCGGAAGCATGGTGGGGCACAAACCCGCCAGCCGCCCGCCAGGTCCTGCTTCCCGGATCGTAGGTCAGATTGCCAGGGTAGCGGTCTCGATAGTTGGTAATTTCTCGCGTTACATGATTGAGGGTGAGCGCGAATGCGGTGCAAAGATCCTTGCGCTGAAGTGCCCCCTCCCAGAGCAGCCGGGCTTCGATGAACCTGAATCGCTGGACCTGCGCTGGAGAGAGTTCGTTCATCGACAGTCGGCGTTCCCATCAGGACGAGTGGTGCCCTCGTCTGAATGCTATCACACAACTTGATTGCCTCCACTGTTATGCTACCATTGGGCTGTTAATCAGGGCAAAGGCTTGCCGTGAAAGCTGGCTCTCTCGACAACTGGCTTGATGCGTGGGGATACCTGCAGGACGCTGACAGCCTTCATCGCCCCGGCAAGGTTCCTGGGGATCATCCTTATGCGCGGGAGATCGACGACCTACTGGACCCCAAGGGGGACATCCAGGCGCGGGCGGTCTTTGACGTAGACGGTGTGCCCACTGTCTGCTTCCTCTCCAACAATGCCCGCCTCCAGAAGCACGCGATCCTCGACGGAATTCGCGAGCGTATCTGGAACCAGAACCTGATCTCGATCGTATTAATTATCGACAAGGGCAGTGCAAGCGCTCTGCCGGTGAGCGCACGCTTGGCTCAGCCGGTGGATCTTTCGCGCCAGCATGCCGGGGCGCTCACGCCCTTCTCCAGCGCAGATGTCCAGTCCGGGACGGTGTTCAACGATCGCCCCGAATGGTTCGCCGCGGAGAACCGGGTGGACCAAGTGCTGCTGCGGTCCTTGAAGGCGATGGTCGACATCCTCCAGAAACAAGGCCTGTCCAAGACCGACGCGCAGTTGCTGATGGCCCAGGTCATGTTCGTCTCCTATCTGGAACATCGCGGAATCATTGGCGACCAGTACCGTGCTGACCACGAGGTGGGCCAGCTCAATGCACTCGTTGAGTGCAAGGACCTGCCGGGCATCGTCAAGCTGCTCCGCCAGCTCAAGCAAGACTTCAATGGCGACCTGCTGGAACCCGGCGAGCGTCTGGATCGTTTCTGGAAGGGCCTCACGACAGCTACGCTGGATAGTCTGCACGGCTTCTTGAAGCACGATGACCTGCAAAGTGGGCAGAAGAGCTTCTGGCAGTACAACTTCCGCTTCATTCCAGTGGAACTGATCTCCGGCATTTACGAATCCTTCCTGTCCGAAGACAAGAAGGAAGTGGGTGCGTTCTACACGCCGCGCCATCTGGCCATGCTGGCCGTGGACTTGGCTTTTGAGGGTTCCGCTGATCCCTTGAGCGAGCGCGTCTACGATGGGGCCTGCGGATCCGGCATTCTGCTGACCACGGCTTTCCGCCGCCTGGTCGGCTATGCCCAGGGACGCAAGGGGAAGGCCCTGTCCTTCAGCGAGCGCGTAGAGCTTCTTGAGCGCTCGATGTTCGGCTCGGACCTGAACCTCTCTGCGTGCCGAGTTACCGCCTTCAGTCTCTATCTTTCTGTCCTGGAAGGGCTTGCCCCGGCAGATCTGGCAACGCTGGCGGCCCAGGGCAAGGCCAAGCTGCCGAAGCTGGTTGGGAAGAATCTTCGTGGCGGCGAAGTTGCCGGCGACTTCTTCGACAAGGCTAATCCGCACGCAAGGCATCCAACCTGCACGATCTTCCTCTCCAATCCTCCTTGGGTTGAGCCTCCGAAGAAGATCACGCTGACTAGCGATACGTGGGCCAAAGCGGAGCGCGTCGACCTGCCTCGCCGCAACACTGCGGCCGCCTTCGTATTCAGGGCTAAGCACTGCCTGGTTCCGTCAGGCAAGGTTTGCTTCATCCTGCCCGTAAGCCTGCTCGCAGCGCCAAGCAGCAAGAACTTTGTCCGCGATCTCCTCGATCGGTATAGAGTGGAAAAGCTGATCAACTTCGGCGACGTCCGCAAGCTTCTGTTCTCCTCTGCGCGACAACCAACGCTAGTGATGGTTGCCACGCCACGTTCGCCCGACCAATTGGCCCCGGCAAGGGACGAACAGATCGACTACTGGACCCCGAAGGCAGACGTCAGCCTGGCCTTTGGCCGCCTTACCATTCACGGTGCCGATCGCAGCCGCATTCGCGCGCAATCGATTGCCTATAGCAACGAACTGCTGACCACCCTGTTCTGGGGCAACAGCCATGATGCCTCCATGATCAGTCAACTGCGAATGAAAGGGACCTTGGGTGCCCTGCTGCGCAATGACGGCTGGTCAAGCATGAAGGGATTCCACGTCAAGGACTCTTCCGTGGAAGCGCCGGCTTCCTCCGAGCCGCTTGCGGGGATGAAGTTCCTCGATGCAAACTCCTTCAGCAGCGTCGGCTCGATCCTAGCACCAGAGGTATTGACTCCATTCCCGGCAGCGAAGTGGCCCACCGTGGCCCGGATTCCAGCGACGTTGCTTCAGGCGTTCTCGGTCCCGCGAATCGTTCTGACCGATGGCATGAGCACCGACAGGCGGGTCTGCGCAGCATACTCAAGTGAGCGCTTCTGCTTCACCAGCAGCATTGGCACGATCACTGCTCCTGCAGGAGAGGACGGCCTGCTGCGGTTCATGGCTTTCTACCTTCAGTCTGATCTGGCCAGGTACTTCCTCCTCATGACGGCCTATCAGGTCGCGTTCGAGCGCGAGCGTGTCAGCCTGAGCGATTTGAAGTCACTGCCCTTCGTCGCACCGGACAAGCACAGGGATCCAAAGCTGGCCCGCGCGATCATCAAGAAGCTCACCGTGCTGTTGGGCGCAATTGAGTCTCGCTCTTCCGTTCTCCATGAGAGCATGTACCAAGCAAAGCAGCAGGAGGCCGAAGGCCTGCTGGCAGACTATTTCGAACTCACCTCCAAGCAACGCGCTCGAATTGAGGAGATCAGCACGCTTGTGATCGACAGCGTGCAGCCGGGTACGATCTCAGACCTCAATACTGCTCTGCACCGCCGCCCAACCGGACAAGACGTCCAGAACTACGGCTCTGCGCTCAGCTCTGAACTTAAGGAGTGGCAGCAGGCCTCCGGTGGAGTGGGCTCCATTGACTCCGACCTGGTGTTCAATGTGTCCGGTGCACGCGGACCCATCGGCGTTGTCCGCATGACGCCTGATCTGAGCACCCAGTCGCGAGTGGACACTATTGAGTCTGACAGCGCCGTTCTGGCGCTAGTCGAAGAGCTCCGTAATAACGATCTCCTGCCTGCTGGCTGGGGTGAGTCACTGTACGTAATGGGTGATGTGATTGTTCGCCGCGGCAATACCATCTACCTGGTCAAACCTTTCATCAGCCGATTCTGGATGACAGGCTCAGCCCAGCGGGACGCCGAACGAATCGTGCGGTACACCAGGGCCTTGGAGCACTAAGGAACGCTATGGACAGCACATCTACCGATCCCTGGCAGGCGATGTTTCCACTGGATGAGGCACGCCAAGCGACCGCATTTCTGGTGGACACCTGGCATCGCATCATCGAGGAGTATCCGGACCATTTGGAGCCAAAGCTTCTCGAGCCCAAGTTGACGGAGAATTTCTGGTGGTACCTGGATCGCGCCAGCGAGCCGGAGGGCAGGCTCACGGGGCAATGGAACTACGAGCGCCATCGAATGGTGCTTGATCCGGCCACGAAGAAGCTGGTGAAGCGCATGCGTATGGACATCACGTACTTCTCCAACGCCAAGCTGCCGCAATTGGATCTGATATACGAGTTCAAGAAACTCACGTCAGCATCAAGTAGTCGGGGAAAGTACCGAGGTCCGGAGGGATTGGGCCGATTCGTGAACGGGCAATACGCCACGAACCAACCAATCGCTGCGATGGTCGGAATGGTGATCAATGATCGGGATAGCTGCATTTCAGGGCTGACCACCGACCTGGGCAAGCCTGCTACCCAGAAGACGCTATCAATGATTGCCGGCACTGGTGGCAAGCACGTCTGCACCCCTTCTGAGCTATTTGGTGGGAAGGCCGAGTTCGACACTCAGCACATGCGACCTGCTGAACAGGCCTGGAAGGGCGGTAACATCCGGGTCGCCCACATATTCCTCCCTCTTCCAGGCTGCTCCTAACTGCATCACGCCAGCGCTCGATCTTGGGCATGGTGTCATTTCCAACGAATAGCGCGACTACGCATTCATTGGCGGGACTAGGCCTAGGCTTACCAGCGTGAAGCTGCACGACTCTGATTGGTGCAGGATCAGCGTGTAGAGTTCGCAGGGTCCACCGTACCGCGAGTCCGCCAAGCGCACGACCAAGGAGCCTTCGCTGAAGGGTAAGCGGAGCGCACACTGCGTGACGAACTGCCCTGTGTATCGGGGCTGTCCAGGCAAATGGTCGGTCTGGGTGCGTGGCCCAATATGAATGCTGGTGATTCCACGTCCGGTGATCGGAGACTGAGCTGCCCATCACACATGCGGCGAATTAGCGGCCGCTTTAACGATTCAGCAAGGTTGCACTGCTTATGTTCAGGGAACAGGGGCAGGACGCGAAGGAGATTGAAATGGGATACAGCGCACAGTACCTGTCTAACGATGAATGGATGAAGCTGCACGCCGCCTACAAAGCTCATGGAAATGGGCCTGGCTTCTGGCAGGTGTACCAAGAGTTGCAGGTTGCAGCACAGAAGCGTACTGGTGATTCGTGCATCAAGGTTGCGAACGAGATGGCTCGGATTGGCGAGCGCTTGGGGGTCACAGCGCAAGCGATCTTCGTTTAACTGCGCGGCGCGCTTCGCGCCTGCACAAGGATTTCCTCCTGATGAGAAAAGAATCCCAATCCCGCGCCCCAACGCGGGATCTACCAACCTAACCAATATGGATGCAGCCATGGGATCGGTAGCGATGTATTTGGAAGGCCCCAGCCAAGAGCGTCGCCTTGGAAAGCTGGCGTCTACTCGAACGGTGCCAGTCAAGCCCACCCTGGCCCGCAGGCCGGCCAGAGGGGCAGCTTGAGACCCTGGTCCGTGTGTCAGGTGTGCCCGTCTTGCCGTTAGTGCTTACCAACTCGGTCATCAGCTCATGCTGGGCGACCTCGGGCAGGCCCGGTGCGACCAAAGTTCCAGACTTCACCTCATGGACGTGGTTGAGCCAGACCGCTTTTTCGTCTTCTGAGAGCCCAGCGAACAGCTCAACACTGACGATGTATTCCACACCCATGATCTCTCTTCGCGCACGCTGCCGGCGGAAATCACGCACTAGATGACGTCGTCGTTGAGGACCGAGCACTAACGGTGCGCGCAGCCAGTTCCCGTTGTAGAAGTGGAAGCCATCTAGGGGGGCGTTTAACGTGACGAATGGCGGCTTGCCGTGAAGGACCGCGGCCCAGGCATCGGCACCTGGGTCTTGGTGATCTCGTCCGCACCGGGCGACTCGACACCTGACTCCGTCTCGTCGCCTCTACAACGACCACCAAGCAGACGACCATGGATGTAATTGCCCAATGAGAGGTCTTCGCCAGAGGCGCTCTTACTCACCCTGCGCCCAACGCGCCAGGTTCTGCTTCACCCTGTCGATCCCGTCCCACGGATCCTTCCTGCGACGCTTCAACTTGGCCGGCACGTCCTTGATCGTGAAGGCATTGGCCTTAGTGAGCTTGGAGAGCTCGCTCCAAGCCAAGGGCATCGCCACAGGCGCCCCGGCACGCCCACGCATGGAATAAGAGGCCACTGCGGTGGCGCCGCGTCCATTGCGCAGGTAGTCCACGAAGATTCGCTTGTTACGCTTGCTCTTGGTGGCGGTGGACAGGAAGCGCTCCGGCTCCGAACGGGCGAGCGCGTCGGCGAACCCGTGGGCGAAGCGCTTGGTCAGGTCCCAGTCGCAGCCGGGATTCAACGGCACCACCACGTGGAGCCCCTTACCTCCCGACACGCGCAGGAACGATTCCAGCTCCAATTGCTCCAGCAACTTGCGGATGTCCTTGGCCGCCTTCGTGATCTCCGAAAAGGGGACGCCTTCGCCCGGGTCCAAGTCGAACACCACCCGGTCAGCCCTATCGGGTTCTTTGGCGTGCGAGCCCCACGGGTGGAACTCCAACGCGTTGAACTGGACCAACTCCATCAGCCCCGGCAGGTCTTCGACGACCAGGTAGTTGGCGTTGGTGCCCGATTCTTCCTTGAGCTTCACGGTGTTCACCCTCTCCAGCCCCGCGGTCAGATGTTTCTGGAAGAAGCAGGGGTGCTCAATGCCGGCGGGGCAGCGAATGATGGACAGCGGCCTCCCAGCGATTTCCGGCAGGAGGTGATCGGCCACCGCCAGGTAGTAGTCCCACACATCCCGCTTGGTGACGCGACTGTCGGGGAACAGGATCTTCGTGGGGCTGGAGAGCTTGGGAAGCTCGGTGGTTGCAGCACCCCTCTTGCCCCTCTTGGTGACTTTCTTGCGGGACTTGGCCAAGCTTGCCGCTCTAGACGGATTCTTAGCACGGTCGCTGTCGGCCAGATCTTTCACATCCTTGTCCTCGCGTATGGTCTTGAGCGAGGGCTGACGCAGTAGGTCCTGCCGTCCCATGCCGCGGAAGAACACCTCCACCACGAAGCGCGGAGGGAACCAAGTGGCAGTGCGCAGATCGGTGTCCGTCGTGCCCACATGAGCCGTGGGTTTCTTGCCACCACCCTTGGTCAGCTTCTTGGTGAGCTCGCGCATCAACTGGTCGTTGAATCCGGTACCCACCCGACCCACGTAGCGCCAGCCGCACTCAGGGTCCGGCTTGGCCAGCAGCAGCGATCCAAACCCGGTGCGGCTGCCTTTCGGCTGCGTGTATCCCACGACGGCGAACTCATCGCTGGCCAGTTGCTTAGTCTTGCGCCAGTCCTCGCTGCGCCCACCTTGGTAGGGCTGATCGCCACGCTTGGAGATAATCCCTTCAAAGTGCTGTTTGCCGGCGAGCTCGAAGGCCGCTTGCCCGTCGCCGTTGATGTGGGAGCTGAAGGCCAAGTGGGCGGGCGCGTCTTCCAAGAGCTCCTGCAGCAGCGCTTTGCGCTCCAAGAGGGGCGCATCCGACACGTCCACACCATTGAGGTGGAGGATGTCGAACAACGCGTAAGACAGCTTGCCCAAGTGTTCGCCGGACAACGTGGATTGGAGCAGGTTGAAGTCCCGCTTCGTGCCGGTGCCGGCGATGAGTTCACCGTCCAGCGCACCGGACTCCAGGCCCAGCGCCTCCACCGCGTCGCGGATGTCGGGGATCTTGTCCGTCCACTCCAGTGCGTTGCGTGACCACAGCCTGACCTCGCCCTTCGCGATGGTGGCCAGGATCCGGTAGCCGTCCCATTTCAGTTCGTGGATCCACTGCTCGCCTTGCGGAGGGCTTTCCCCAAGTTTGGCGAGCTGGGGTTCGAACGGTCCGGTCGGCGCTGCGGTCTTCTTGGCTTTGGGCAGGGCAGCTGCCTTCTTCGCCCAGTCCTTCTTGCGTCCCTTCTTCACAGGGACAGCGGTGAGCTTCTTCTTGTTCGTCTTGCCCGAGCCCGCCCGCTTGAGGTCCTCGGCCGGGGCCTTGGTCACGTCGGCGAGCAGATCGTCGGCTTCCAGCTTGCCGGCGTAGTCGTCCTTGTCCTTGAAAAGCAACCACTGGGGTTGCTTGGCCAGTTTGCCCGAGCGCACCAGGTGCCAGCCGCCCTTGAGCTTCGTGCCGAACAGCTCGAATCGCAGGTGGCCTTTGGCCAACTGCTCCTCTGGATCGCCGTCGGTTGCCCACACGCCGTGATCGAACTGGGCCACATGCCCGCCGCCGTATTGGCCCTTGGGGATCTCGCCCTCGAAGGTGGCGTAGTCCACGGGGTGGTCTTCCACCTCCACCGCCATACGCTTCACGCTGGGGTCGTAGCTGGGGCCCTTGGGGACCGCCCAGCTCTTGAGGGCGTCGCCCACTTGCAGCCGGAAGTCGTAGTGCCGCCGGCTGGCGTGGTGGAGCTGGACCACGAAGATGGCCCGCCGCCCTTTCGGGACCGCCTTGCCCGGTTCCGGTTCGCGCGTCTTGTCGAAGCTGCGCTTGCGGCGGTAGTCCGTCAGGCTCATGGTGCGGCGTTACTTGCCCAACCGCTCGCGCACGGCCCTGGACGTGTCGCCCACAGCGTTCACGACGTCTCGCAGCTCCTGCTCCGACACGCCAAGTTCCTTCGTCCAGTATTGGACCTCGTAGTCTTCGCTGAGGTTGATGCGATCTCGGTCGGGCGAACCGGTCTTGCTCTTGTCGTCGGACATGTGCAGTGCTCCTTTTCTGGGTTGACTCAAGAGGCCTTTCGGGCTGTGGATTTCTTCGCAGCCTTGCTGGCTTTCTTTGCGGGGGCCTTCGCTGCCTTGGCTGGCGCCTTCTTCGCCGCCCCCTTGGCCGGCGTGCGTTTCTTCGTGTCCAGGCTTTGCTGGAGCAGCGACATGAAGTCCACCACGTTGGTGGCGGCGTCCTCGCGTGGCACGGGCTCTTCGAACTTGGTGGTGGCGCCGGCCAACTTGATGCGTTTCTTGATGATGTCGGACAGGCGCGCGCGGAACTCGTCGTGGTAGTCGGCCGGGTTCCACTCGGAGGTCATGGAGTCGATGAGCTGCTCAGCCATCTCCAGTTCCTTCGGCGCGAGGCGGTAGTCCGCCGGCTTGCCCTCGGGAAGCTTGTATTCATCGAATTCGACGAGCTCTTGCGGGTAGCGCAGCAGAATCAGCACCAGCGCGTCACCGTCGGGCATGACTGCGCACATATACTCCCGCGTGCGAATGACGACCCGGGCGATGCCGACCTTCCCCGACTTCTTCAAGGTCTCGCGCAGCAGCACGTAGCCTTTCTCGGCTTTTTTTCCGGGAACAAGAACATAGGGCTTCTCGAAATAACGAAGATTGATGCTGGAGGCATCCACGAACGTTTCTACATCCACTGATTCATGGGATTCGGGCGCGGCGGCGGCGATATCCTCTTTCTCGATGACGACGTAGTTGCCCTTGTCATACTCGAAGGCCTTGACGATGTCCTTCCACGGCACCTCCTCACCGGTATCGGCATTCACCCGCTCGAACCGGATGGGCTTCTTGTCCCGTGAATCGAGCATGCGAAAGCTCAGGTCCGTTCGGCGCTCTCCGGACATAAGGGACACGGGGATGTTGAGCAGACCGAACGACAGCGATCCGGTCCAGATCGGGCGGGCCATTACAGGCTCCAGCGGATGCGAATTTTTCTTATAGCGCCGCGGGTGTGAAATCGATGTCACACCACATGGCTTAGGGCACTGAAGGTGACCGCGCTCGGCGCCACCCTTGGTTGACCCAGCCGAGGTCATAGTCTCCACCGAACTGCAGGACCGCGGCTTTCGGGTCAAGCTCCGAGTAACGGGCCAACTGGCCACGGAGGACAACGCGGCCGGCACTCAAAATGGCTCTTCCTCGGCCAAATGGCCGCATCCGTGGGCTTCATTCTCTACAGCTGGTTGCTGCACAATTGGGCGTTCATCACCACCAACAGTCTCATCCTGCTCACCGCCTTGGTAGGCCAGTGGGTTATGTGGCGCAAGCGAAATTCCAGAGACGATTAGCGCTGTGTCGCTGAGGCCACGTGGTGTGCGTCCAACCATGCCCATGCCCGCTTAACGATTTCGTGCACGTCGGACCACAGGCGGGTGGAGTTGCCGCCCAACTCGTCCCAGAGCACCTCCATGTCTGATTCGTGCTGAGGCAGCGCGTAGCTGCCTGCGGTCACCAAGGCCAAGGCGTAAGCAGGGCACACGTCCGACCAATCCAATTCCGACTGTGAATCGCGATGGGCGAACTCGTCGAACCCAGCCGGAACCGGAGTCATGTCTGGGTACGGCAGGCACTCGCCTACGCCACCCGACCGGTTGAGAAGGGCCACCAGCCGGTGGAAGTGGTCAGAATCGAAATGTCCCATAAGCACTCCTAGTCGGTGGCTCGCACTCCGGCCTGCCTTGCCTAATGACGACACGGATTCCGTGATGGCGGCGTCAGTGCGCAGAGCCAACGTTCGTGGCAACCTTTGTTGACATTCCTCTTCAACCAACCCATGGACTTGGATTGCATCATCGTCGGAGGCGGCCCAGCGGGCTTGACGGCCGCCACCTATCTTCGGCGCCTGCACCGGCGCGTCGTCGTGTTCGACGACCGCCGAAGCCGGGCACGTTGGATCCCAGAGAGCCACAACTGCCCTGGCTTCCCACTGGGCGTCTCGGGGACTGAACTCCTCCAACGCCTACGGGACCAAGCGGCCAACTACGGAGCTACCTTCCACCCCACTCGGGTCACATCCTTGCACCAGGTCAATGGAGGATGGGAAGCTGAATCGGACGACGGGCGGTTCGCGGCACCCGTTGTGCTGTTGGCCACGGGCGTGGTCGATCGGCTCCCGGAGCTCACGTCTGGGGACGCGGAAGAAGCCTTGAGGAGCGGCCTGCTGCGCTCGTGCGCGCTGTGCGACGGCTTCGAGGCTACTGATCGCCGCCTAGCCGTGGTGGGGCCACTCATCAGGGCAATTGCCCACGCCCGTTACATGCGTACGTTCTCCGGCGACGTCAGCGTCGTCCCGATTCCAGACCAAGGCGACAGCAACTCCCAGACCGAAACCGAGGGCCTGCTCGTTCTTCCCACCCTTCGGTCCTTGGCTTGCCGGGATGAAGGGTGGGACCTTATCGACGCCAACGGAGACACGCACCGCTTCGATTTCGTTTACGCGGCCATGGGAGCCCCCGCGCGCGGGGAGTTGGCGCGGCAAGCAGGGGTCGAGTTTAACGACGAAGGTGCCGTGCTGACCAATGAGCACATGGAAACCTCTCGCGCAGGCCTTTACGCCATTGGAGACGTGGTCACCGACCTTAACCAGATTGCTGTAGCGTTCGGCCATGCCGCCATTGCTGCCAGTGCAATCCATCGCGCTTTGCCGCCGGCTCCCCGCCCTTCCTACAAAGCGGACGACAGCCCGCGCGTCGCCGAGGATTGACAGTCCCCCCCCGCCCGGCGCGATAGATCTCCCGCCGCGCAGGAGCTTACCCCCGGTGATTTGCCTGCTTAGTTCTGGCAACAGGCCCAAATCGATCTGACCTAGAGAAGCCAGGAATGCTGTTCCTGTTCTTCCTGAAACTAAGCATGCCCAAACTCCAACGCCTAGCGCTTTAAAAAGGCCGCGGCAACGAACCCTTCGGCGTGGGACGGTAGACGTGCCCAGCAACGTAGGCGTAGCGGTCGGCGAATTGTTTGGCGGCGCGGACCTGGAAGGGTTTGAGCAATCTACATCCGTGCCACCTTCGTTGTTGTATGCGTCGCTCGTGCGTCCGAGCCGATGCGCACCAACACTTTGTCGGGAACTAGGGCGTGGAGAGGGACCGTGTTTGAGCAGTTGGGAGCGCCGCTGTAAATGAGACAGACCGAGGTCCACTAGTCAGTTTTCTGACCTCGCAGATTATCCAGATAGTCAGCCCATCCCTGCATCATCTTCCTACGCTCTTTTAGGTGCGTCGTACGATTGTACGCTCGGCCAAGAGGGTCTCGAACCGCATGGGCGAGCTGATGCTCGATGAAGTCTGGCCTAAACCCAAGAACCTCGTCTAACAACGTTCGAGCCATGGCTCGGAAACCGTGAGCAGTCATCATCGTGCCGTCGAAGCCCAGATTTCGCAGGGCAGCATTGATCGTGTTCTCGCTGATCGACTTCGAAATACTCCGGACACTGGGAAGCACGTACTCACTGCGCCTCGAGTACGGGCGGACCTCCTCCAGAACTTCGATGGCCTGACGTGCCAGAGGGACGATGTGCGCCGTATGGGTCTTACTGGTGGTGTAGCGCCACTCAGCAGCTTGCAGATCGATGTCTGACCAACGCGCTGCTCGGAGCTCCCCGGGGCGAACAAACAGGAGCGCAGATAGCTTCAAGGCCGCAGAAACAATAGGGGATCCCTGGTAGCCATAAATGGCTATGAGCAACTTGGCGACCTCTTCAGGCTCGGTCAGGCTCGAGAAATGCGTCGTCTTCGCTGGAGACAAAGCACCCACAAGGCTAAGCGCAGGGTTGTTCTCAGCGCGCCCCGTAGCAATGGCGTAGCGGAAAACAAGGCCTGCGGCAGCCCTGGTGCGGTGCGCCGTCTCCACCGCTCCGCGCGTTTCAATCTTCCTGAGTGCCTTCAACAGCATCGGCGCAGTGATACTGCGGATCGGCAACTCAGCGATGCCTCCGAGATCTCTCTCAAGCATCCGACGCTCGCGAACAACCGAACCAGGACTGAGCGTCTTCGCACGTTGAAGCATCAACTCTTCGGCGAGGCTACCGAACGTGTTGCCTGCTTCTTCTTGCTTAGCAGCACGCTCCACTTTCGCCACCAGACTCGGATCCACACCTTTTTTTACCAATGTTCGGGCGCGATCACGCTCAGCGCGCGCCTCCGCCAGAGAGACAAGCGGATACTCCCCGATAGTCAGCATGTTGGCCTTGTCGCCAAATCGGTAGCGGTAGCGCCAGATCTTGGCGCCCGTCGTCCGCACTTCGATGCAAAGCCCATTGGCATCTGCGAGTCGAAAAACCTTGTTCTGAGGCCTGAGACTACGGAGCTTGGTGTCAGTCAGCATGTGTGTGAGTAACGCAATTGTGAGTAACGGAGGCCAGCCCCGCAATCTTACTCACACCGTTACTCACAATCCAATCGGATGCCGCCGGACGACATCGAACTAGATCGGACGAAAAACCCCTATAAAACCCTATATTTCAGTCACTTTCCGGGCTTCACTGGACTTCGCCGGACTATGAAATGGTGGGCCCACCAGGATTCGAACCTGGAACCAAAGGATTATGAGTCCTCTGCTCTAACCGTTGAGCTATAGGCCCTGCAGGACTTTCAAGTCGACTATTCGAGGGCCGGTGCTGTTCCGTGCAACCCTGTTGCTGATGTGCCCGCCTTGGTAGGCATCCATCACGTCGTGCATTGAAGCGGCGTGAGTGTACCGTTCCCCCATTGGTCTTGTCTTCCATCCACCATCATTTCGAGGCAGGTCTGGGTGCGGCAAACGATGTTCACCGGTACAGCGGACATGTCATGCATCCCGCAATGACTGTTCACACCCGATCCATCTTCGGAATCGCCTCAAAGCGCTGAGAGCGAGATCCGTCGGACATCAATGCGGCTGATGTTCTGACGCCGTCGCGCCGAGGACGGATGTCGTTGAACCAGGAGCACCAGCTGGACGGAACCGCTTGGCCACAACGGTGGCTGCCCATCCCCCGCTGTCGCCGAGCTGCCGGAATCATTGCGCGATCGGCTCACATGGCATGTGCTCTCGGCATCCCCCGGTGCCCCCGGGGGCACGCCGCCCCGGCAAGCGTCATTCAACGCCAGCGTATCCCGACGCGTCGGGACTCAACGCATCACGGTAGTCCTTCGCCTGTTCGCCAGAAGACGCGGCGAGGCACGCTCGTCGGGACAGAAGCCAGTCCCGACAGCGCACTTCGGGACAGGAAAAGACATCGCTACCTCAATTTCCCGACACAGACTTGCCAGAATCTGGCGATTAAGCATGCATTAAGTTTCAATTTGTGACCAATATCGCATTAATTACCCGTGCAACCCGGCGAAGTTTCCTGAATGCTGCCTTAAGATCGACCCGGCATGACTTTCGTCATGCCCGCGCAGGGTCATCCACAGGCCCTCCATTTCTCCGGGGAGTAAAATTCTTGAAACGAAATCACTTGCATCAGTTCCGGCATAAAGCACTCAGTGTTGCACTCGGCATGTGTTTCGTCGGGGCCGCCTGGGCCGACACCGGCGGGTTGCGCATCGCCATCAATGACGGCAGCGGACAGCCACTGGCCGGCGCCACGGTGAAGGTCAGCTCCCCTGACAGCCTGGTATCCAAAACCGGCGTCACCGATGCCGCTGGTCGCGTCCGCCTCAGCGGCCTGGACCCGGCAACCAATTACACGATCCAGATCGAAGCACCGGGCTATAGCGACTTCACCGCGGCCAATGTCGCCGTCGTAAGTGGCAAGGAGCTGAACCTGGGTTACAAGTTGAACAATGCAGCGACCGCCTCCTCCGGCGACGCCACCACACTGAACACAGTGACGGTCACCGGCGCGGCCCTGGCGGCCATCGACACCACCTCCGCAACCGTCAGCAGCGTGCTGACGCTGGAGCAGGTGGAATCACTGCCGACCGGTCGCAGCTACCAGAGCTACCTGCAGTTGGTCCCGGGCGTGAAGCCCAGTGCCACCGGCAACCCCTCTTCCAAGTCCGGCGTCAACTACTCGGACATCGGCGGTGCTACCGGCAGCTCCACCGACAACGTCTACATGCTCGACGGCGTGGACGTCACCGACCCGTCGACCGGTACTTTCGGCGCCAACTTCAATTCCGAAATCATCCAGGAACAGCAGGTCATCACCGGCGGTGTCCCAGCCGAATATGCCGGCGGTTCCGGCCTGGTGGCCAGGGTCGTCACCAAGTCGGGCTCCAACGACTGGCACGGCTCGTTGAACTATTACTTCCAGAACGACAGCCTCGTCGCCGACAACAAGCACAACACCGCGTCGGGCTTCTCGACCTATGACACCGCCTTCACCCTGGGCGGCCCGATCCTGCAGGACAAGCTCTGGTTCTTCACCTCCTACCAGAAGAAGTACCGCGAGACCGATGTGGTCAACGCGCAGACCGGCGACTACATGCGCACCGTGAAGAGCGACGCGGAATACGGCTTCTTCAAGGCCACCTGGCAGATCACCGAGAACGATCGCCTGACCGGCACCTTCTTCAACGATCCGACCGACATCACCGGCACCACCGCCTCCAGCACCCTGAACAACCGCGACTACTCGCGCAAGCAGGGCGGCGACAACTACAAGCTCGAGTACAGCCATGACTGGGACAACCTCCGACTGACCGCCTATGGCTTCCGCCATGAAGGCGAACTGTCGGACTCGGCGGCCGATCCCTCGGCAACCAACACCATCGCTTTCCGCTCCTCGGCGCAGGCGTCGTTGGCACAGCGCAACCTGGGTGGCCTCGGCTTCGATGTCATCACCGAGCGCAACCGCGATGAGTTCGGTGCCAGCGTCGAATATTGGCTGGACACCGCCTATGGCTCGCACAGCTTCAAGCTGGGCCTTACCAGCACCGAGAACGAATACTTCGAAGACACCGTCTATACCGGTGACAAGGCGCGCTATACCTCCATCGACAACCAGTACAGCGGGCTGACGCTGGACCAGGCGGTCAACAATGCCACCGGCAATGCCTGGACCACGCGCCCCATCGCCGCAACGGACTATGGCCGCATCATCAACGGCATCAATGACAGCAGCAACAAGGCGTATTTTCTCGGGCTGCTAGATACCAATGGCGACGGCGCGGTGTCCACGGCGGAACTGGGCGCGTACAAGCTCACCAGCACCGCGGGCAATCCCGGTGGCTTCCTCAACAACTACCGCATCGCCGAAACCCAGACCGCCCCTTACACGGTCAAATCCAAGGGCAAGACGTTTTACCTGCAGGACACGTGGACGCTGAACCAGTGGACCGTCAATGCCGGCGTGCGTGCCGAGCAGTGGAAGCACTACGACTCCAAGCGCGGCGAATCGGCCAAGTTCGATTGGGAGTTCGCGCCGCGCCTGAGCGTGGTGTATGACCTGTTTGGCGATGGACGCAGCAAGGTCTGGGGCTTCTATGGCCGTTACTACGATCCGATCCGCAACAACATGTCCGATTTCGCCGGCAACCTGACCGGCCCCAGCTACGCCGAGCAGATCTTCCTGGGCGACCAGTGGCTGACCTTCCGCACACGCGGCGGTGAGAAGGAACCCGATGCACTGTTCTCGCCTTCCACCAAGACGCCGTATACCGACGAAATGATGCTGGGCTTCTCGACCACGTTCCGCGACGACTTGAGCCTGACCGTCACCGCCACCAAGCGCGTCACCCGCGACATCCTCGAGGACTACGATCTGGCGTTGTACTCCGACGCCTCGCTCGACCCCTCCGATCCGATCGGCAACTACGGACTGGCCGCACCCGGCTCGTTCTACTACCTGCCGCTTTCCTATTTCGGCTATGACAGTGCGCCGAATTCGAACTACGTGATCGGCACGCTGGCCGGCGGCAAGCGCGAGTACATGGGCTACGAAATCACCCTGCAGAAGTTCAGGAAGGACAACTGGCAGGGCTCGGTGTCGTATACCTACAACGATGCCAAGGGCAACACCAACTCCGACAGCAACGCCGACTACCAGGGCGACTGGATCGCGCTGGATCCGCGTGCCCCGAACATGTGGGGTCCGCAGGCCGGCAACATCAAGCACCAGTTCAAGGCATGGGCTTCCTACGCCTGGGACAACGGCCTGGAAGTCAGCGGCGTGTTCAACTGGAACAGTGGCGAGCTCTATACCACCGCACAGTTGGTGAGCTCACGCTACCTGCCGGTCATGGGCGAGGAATACATCGATCGCGGCGTCTATGACACCTGGGTGCTGCCGGGCTCGGTCGGCGCCAATGAAGGTCCCTCGAACTACACCCTGGACGTACGCGCCAAGTACAACTGGGCGTTGCCGTTCGGAAAGCTGGAGTTCTTCCTGGACATCTTCAACATCCTCGACAAGCAGTCGGCAACGGCGGCCTCCGGCTTGGTCTCCGGCGGTACCTATGGCTTCGGTGAGGCCTCCGCCTGGAACGAGCCACGCCGCTTCTACGTGGGTGCGCGCTACTCGTTCTGATCCGCAACCCGTTCCGGTCAGCGTCGGCATTATGGTGCCGGCGCTGTTCGGGACGCTGTCTCGACAGGAGAGCGGCCAAATGGCCGCTCTCCTGTTTTCTGCATGGCCCGCCTGCCGGTTCGGTCGCGGCCACGGGCCACCCCCGCCGGCCGCTGCGCACCGGCGTGCAACGCGCTGCGCCGCCCGGACGCGGGTGCGATGACACCTGCATCACCGGAGCCACCGCTTCCGTATGCCGTATCCCGTATCCCGTATCCCGTATCCCGTATCCCGTATCCCGGGCGCATGCGGCACAACAAAAAACCCCGCCGAAGCGGGGTTTTTCGTTGCCATCCAGCGATATCGATTACTCGATGTCGAGGAAGCTGCGCAGCTGTTCCGAACGGCTCGGGTGACGCAGCTTGCGCAGCGCCTTGGCCTCGATCTGGCGGATGCGCTCGCGGGTCACGTCGAACTGCTTGCCCACTTCTTCCAGCGTGTGATCGGTGTTCATGTCGATACCGAAGCGCATGCGCAGCACCTTGGCTTCCCTCGGGGTGAGGCCAGCCAGCACGTCACGCACGGTTTCGGACAAGTTGATGTTGGTGGTGTTCTCGATCGGGGACTCCACGTTGGTGTCCTCGATGAAGTCGCCCAGATGCGAATCCTCGTCGTCGCCGATCGGGGTTTCCATCGAGATCGGCTCCTTGGCGATCTTCATCACCTTGCGGATCTTGTCTTCCGGCATGTCCATTTCCTTGGCCAGTTCCTCCGGCGTGGCCTCGCGGCCGTACTGCTGGAGCATCTGGCGGGAAATGCGGTTCAACTTGTTGATCGTCTCGATCATGTGCACCGGGATACGGATGGTGCGGGCCTGGTCGGCGATCGAACGGGTGATCGCCTGGCGGATCCACCAGGTGGCATAGGTCGAGAACTTGTAACCGCGACGGTATTCGAACTTGTCGACGGCCTTCATCAGGCCGATGTTGCCCTCCTGGATCAGGTCCAGGAACTGCAGGCCGCGGTTGGTGTACTTCTTGGCAATGGAGATGACCAGACGCAGGTTGGCCTCGACCATTTCCTTCTTGGCCTTGCGCGCCTTGGCTTCGCCGTAGGCCATGACGCGGCTGATTTCCTTCAGCTCGTCCAGGCTCAGCTGGGTGTCCTTCTCAAGGTCGATGGTGGCCTGCTGTTCGGCAACGATCTGGTCCTTGACGTCACGCAGCGCCGACGACCACTTCTGCTTACGCTTGATGGCGTCTTCCACCCACTCCAGGTTCGTCTGGTTGCCTTCCCACGAACGGATGAAATCCTTACGCGGCATGCGGGCGGTGATGGTGGCCAGGTGCAGCACGCGGCGCTCCTGCGACTTGACCTGGGCCATGGTGTCGCGCAGCAGGCGCACCAGCACGTCGGTCAGCGGCAGCGGCAGCTTCAGGGTCACGAAGGTGGCCGAGATCTCCTCGCGCAGCTTGGCCTGGGCCTTTACATCGCCCTTGGCATGGGCCTTCTTGAACTTGGCCATGTCGGCGGCCAGCTGCTCCATGCGGGCAGCCACTTCCACCGGATCCGGACCGGTCGGGCCGGCTTCTTCCTCGACGTCGTCGCCGTCGTCGTCTTCATCGCCGTCGGCATCGGCGTCTTCGCTGGTGTCTTCGGCAACAGCTGGTGCCGGCGCTTCCTCGACCAGGTCGTTGAAGCCGACGATCACTTCGGCCAGGCGCTTCTTGCCTTCCTTGTGTGCTTCGTAATCGGCCAGCACCGATTCAACGGCCAGCGGGAAGGTACCCAGGGCAGCCTGCACCTGGCCCAGGCCTTCTTCGATGCGCTTGGCGATGGCGATTTCGCCTTCGCGGGTCAGCAGCTCGACCGTACCCATTTCGCGCATGTACATGCGCACCGGGTCGGTGGTGCGGCCACCTTCGGTGTCGAGTGCGGTCAGTGCAGCAGCCGCTTCTTCAGCGGCGGTATCATCGACTTCACGGTTGCCGGTGTTGCCGTCGCTGAGCATCAGCGTGTCGGCGTCGGGGGCAACTTCGTGGACATCGATGCCCATGCCGGTGATCAGGCCGATGATGTCTTCGATCTGCTCCGGATCGACCATGTCGTCGGGCAGATGATCGTTAACTTCGGCGTAGGTCAGGTAGCCCTGTTCCAGGCCCTTGCTGATCAGAAGCTTGATGTCGTTTTGCTGGGCAGGACGTTCGTTGGCCATGTAATGCTCGCGCCACCGGCGATTGTGAAGATGGGAACCTAGCATTATACCAGCGCAGCATAGCGCTTGCCGGGGCGGTGGGTTCGCGGCGCGCTACGGTCTGAGCAGAAAGGTTACGGGCCCATCGTTGATCAGGCTGACAACCATATGGGCACCAAAGCGGCCAATTTCCACCCCTGGGCTGTGTTTTTCACGGCAGATAGCCACCAATCGGTTGAAAAGCCGTTCAGCCTCGGCCGGCGGCGCGGCGCTGGTGAAGCTCGGGCGCATGCCTGAACGGGTATCGGCGGCCAGGGTGAACTGGCTGACCAGCAGCAAGCCACCACCGGTATCGCGCAAGGAACGGTTCATCTTGCCGGCATCGTCGGCGAAAACCCGGTAACCGAGCAGCCTGTCCGCCATCCGCGACAGCATCGCCTCATCGTCGCCCGGCTCCACCCCGACCAGCGCCAACAGGCCCGGACCAATCTGCCCGACCACCGCATCATCGACGGTGACCGAGGCCTGGGTAACACGCTGGATCAGGCAAAGCATCGGCAACTCCTGCAGGGGGCCGCGCACCATAGCACCGCGCGCCAGCGGCTAAACTTGGGGGAATGAAACCGCAATCCACCGCCAAGCTCTATTACCGCCTCGCCTGCGCCCTGACTCACCTGCCCTGGTCCTGGCAGCGGACCCTGGCCGACACCGTGGCCTGGCTGTGGCGCAGCATCAATGCCCGCGAAAGCCGGGTAACCCGGCGCAACCTGGAGCTGGTCTACCCGGAACTGGACGCCGCCCAGCGCGCGCGCCTGCACCGCGAGGTATTGCGCACCACCGCCCGCCAGGCATTGGAAACCCTGTACCTGTGGACTCATGACCCGGCCCGCAACCTGTCCCGGCACCTGCGCGAACGCCACGGCGAGGCGCTTTACGACGCCGCGCTGGCGTCGGGCAAGGGCGTGATCGTCATTGCCCCGCATTACGGCAACTGGGAGCTGCTGAACCAGTGGCTGGCCTCGCGTGGCCCGATCGCCATCGTCTATGCACCGCCGGAGAACCCGGTCGGTGATGAATTCCTGCAGCTGTGCCGGGGCGGCGACAACGTGCGTCAGGTACGCGCCGAAGGCCCCGCTGTGCGGCAGTTGTTCAAGGTACTCAAGGAAGGCGGCGCCACCGGCATCCTGCCCGACCAGCAGCCCAAGAACGGCGACGGTGTGTTCGTCCCGTTCTTCGGCATCCAGGCATTGACCATGACCCTGGTCAACCGCCTGGCCGAGCGCACCGGCGCCACGCTGCTGTATGGCTGGTGCGAACGCACCGGGCCGAATCTTGACTTCGCCCTGCACATCGAGCCGGCCGAAGCCGGGATCGCCGATCCTGACCTGCCACGCGCGGTCGCCACGCTAAGCGCGGGCATCGAACGCATCGCGCGTCGCGATCCCACCCAGTACCAGTGGACCTACAAGCGTTACACGCTACGGCCACCGGGCAGCGGTGAACACGACCCCTACGCCACTGCCCGTCATCCGCACTGAACCTGCTGCTGCAACACTGCGTCACCCGTGCCGCTCGATTGATTCGACAGCCAACGGCCCCCATAAGGTTTCAAATGAACAGCCCCGTTTCCGCCAGCCCGTCCTACTTCGGCCAGACCGCCGCCATCCGCTGCGAACGCGCCGCCGCCGAACTCCGTGCGGGCCGCCCGGTGGTGATCAGCGATGGCCGGCAGCGACTGGCCAGCATTGCCTTGGACAGCAGCTCGCCGGAAGGCTACGCCGCCTTCGCCGAGGCCGCGCAAGGGCGCCATTACCTGTTCCTGAGCGCGGCGCGCGCGCAGACCCTGGGCATCAACGCCGCCAACGGCATCCACCTGCCACTGGCTGATCGCGCGTTTGCCGAGCTGCCAGCGCTGGCCTATCTGCGCGATGCAGTCGCGCCGGCCGATGCGCAAGCCAATGGCAATGCGCTGGATGCAGCGACGGTGGAAGTGGCGCGGTTGGGCTTGCTGTTGCCGGCCATGATCTCGGTGGAACTGGATGCGGCAGGCAGTCCGTTTGATGACTGCCTGCAGCTGGACACCACCGCGCTGTACGAAGGTGCTGGCCAGGCAGGCCAGGACTACGAACTGGTAACGCGCTCGCCCGTGCCGCTGCGTGACGTCGGCATGAGCGAGTTCGCCGTGTTCCGTGGCGGCGTGGCACAGCGTGACCAGGTGGCGGTGATCGTCGGCAATCCGGACATGGGCGGCATCGTGCCGGTGCGCGTGCATTCGTCCTGCCTCACCGGCGACCTGTTCGGCTCGCTCAAATGCGATTGTGGCGACCAGCTGCGGCGCGGCCTGCGCACGCTCAAGGAGCTGGGCGGCGGCATCCTGTTGTACCTGGACCAGGAAGGCCGTGGCACCGGCATCGCCGCCAAGATGCGTGCCTATGGCTACCAGCACGAAGGCCTCGACACCATCGATGCCGATGCGCAACTCGGCTTTGGCGCCGACGAACGCCGCTACGGCAGCGCCGTGGCGATGCTGCGCGCGCTGGGCGTGCAGCGCATCCAGCTGCTGACCAATAACCCGACCAAGGTGCAGCACCTGCGCAAGGCCGGCATCGAAGTCGTTGGCTGCGTGCCGGTGACCGGCGAGATCACCCACGAGAACGAGCAGTACCTGCGCACCAAGGCCTCACGTGCCGGCCACCACCTGGATGTGGATGCGCTGATCATGGCGGCGCAGTAAGCGCCTCGCTTTTCGCGGCATTTGTGGGAGCGGCGTAAGCCGCGAAGCCATTGCCGCATCCGGCGCCAGCATTGGCGCCCAACCTTGAAATATCGAACGCAGGCTTTCCTGGGCCTGCCGCGTCATCGGCTTCGCGGCTTACGCCGCTCCCAAAACCGCCATCGCACCTACCGTTGTACGGCCCCGCCGTTATATCGTCTGCGCATGACTGAACCTGCTGCCTTCGATACGCCCCCGCCGGAACACCATCAATGGCAGCCACTGCCACCGCGCGGCGCGCTGTTCGCCGCCGCGGGTGCGGCACTGAGCATGGCTTTGCTGTTCGGCGCCGCCTGCGTGGTGCTGATGCTGGCTACCGATCAATCCAACTGGCTGCTGGGCCCGCCGGCGTCCGCAGGCGTCGGCGCCCTGCTTGGCGCCTGGTTCGGCTGGCGTCGGCATCGACTCACCTTCTGGCGGCTGGATGCACAATCGCTGGGCGTGCGCCGCGGTCATATGTGGCAGAGCGAAAGCCATGTCCCGGTCTCGCGCGTGCAGCACCTGGACCTGCGCCGCGGCCCACTGGAGCGCATGGCCGGCCTGGCGACCCTGATCGTGCATACCGCCGGTACCCGCATGAACACCGTCGCCGTGGCCGGGCTGGCACACGCCGATGCCGAACGCCTGCGTGATCGCCTGGCGCGGCAGCTCGACCACGACGACGACGCGCTGTGAGCGAACTGCCGCCCCCCATCCCCAGCAACGAGCAGCGACTGCATCCGTGGTCGTGGCTGTTCGCCCTGCAACAGCAGGTGCAGCAGTTCCTGCTGCCACTGGTTGCCCTGCTGGTGTTTGGCAGTCGCCGCGACGATGACCTGCCCTACCACCACTGGATCAGCGCCGCGATCGTGGTGGCCCTGGTCGCCACGGCGGTGCTGCAATACCTGAGCTACCGCTACCGCATCGGCAATGATGCGCTGAGCATCCGCAGCGGCATCTTCGAACGCACCCGCCGCGAGATTCCGTTCGCGCGCATCCACAACGTGGTGGTGCACCAGAACCTGTTGCACCGCATGTTCGGCGTGGCCGAGCTGCGCCTGGAATCGGCTGGCGGCGACAAGCCCGAAGCGGAAATGCGCGTGCTCAAGCTGGCACAGGCGCTTGAGCTGGAACGACTGATCCGCCAGGGCGGCAGCGAAGCGGCGACTACCGACCAACGGAGCGATGCTGCCGCCGATGGCGTGCTGCTGAGCCTGGACTTGCCCGAACTGATACGGCAGGGCTTGATCTCCAATCGCGCAATGGTCGTTGTGGCGGCGGCAATCGGTGCGGCCTACCAGCTGTTCCCACGTCGTGCCACCTCCGATTTCATCGAGGAACAGGGCCGCCACGCCTTTGGCTATGCCAGCCAGCTGCAGCTGGGCACGTTGACCATGATCGCTACCGGCATCCTGCTGCTCGCATTCGCCCTGGTGTTGATGCGGCTGCTGTCGGTAGGCCTGGCGATCGTGCAGTACTACGGCTTCCGCCTCAGCGAAGCCGACCGTCGCCTCACCGTCGAACGTGGTCTTTTCACCCGCGTGCGCAGCAGCGTCGCGCGGCGTCGTATCCAGGCCTGGACCCTGCGCGAAGGCGCCTTGCATCGGTTGTTCAAGCGTCGTCAACTGCGGGTGGACATCGCCAGCGGCGGCCAACAGCAGGAACAGGACGGCCGCGCACTGAAGGAACTGGCGCCACTGGCGACCCCGGCCGTCTGCGACGGCCTGCTGCAGCACCTGCTGCCGCAAGTGCAATGGCCGCCCGGACAATGGCTGCCGGTAAGCACCCGCGGCTGGTGGCGGCTCTGCCTGCCAGCCTTGTTTCTGATGGGCGTCCTGTCGGCGCTGCTGGTGTACGAGACCCGCAGCGCATGGGGCTTGTTGCCGCTGCTGTGGCTGCCCTGGTCGGCACTGAAGGCGCATCGCCAGGTAAGCCGCATCGGCTACAACATCGACGCGCAGCGTGTGGCCATCCGCGGCGGCTGGTGGAATCGCTGGTGGCGGGTGGCCGAGCTGGACAAGCTGCAGGCATTGCGGCTGGACCGTTCCCCGTTGGACCGGCGTTTTGGTACCGCGACGCTGACGCTGGATACCGCTGGCGCGGGCGGAGCCCCGGCGTTGCAGCTGCGTTTCCTGGAGGAAGCGCAGGCGCGCACGTTGATGGCGCAGCTGGAACGGGAGATGGTGCGACGCAAGCTGCGCTGGTGAGGCTCCCCCTCTCCCGTCCCTTCGGGGCACCCTCTCCCGCAAGGGGAGAGGGAGAGGCCACTGCGAGTTGAGGCAATGCCTGCAATTGCAGCCGTATCCCCTCTCCCCTTGCGGGAGAGGGTGCCCCGAAGGGGCGGGAGAGGGGAAAGTTCCGTAGCCCGGGTAAGCGCAGCGCACCCGGGAGGCACGCCAAAGTCTCGCAACGGAAAACCTGCTTCTCCAGAACCCGCATCAGGCGTCAAGCCGAGTTACCGAATTGAGCGCTCTTCCCGGGTGCGCTGCGCTTACCCGGGCTACAACCGTGTCGCCACACCCCGACTTCGCCCTCGGCATCGTGGCAAAGCGAAGTTGCTGGTTCTCAAACCCGCGCAGGGCCCCAGTAACCAATACGCTTGCGCAGCTTGATCTTGCGCCACCAGTTGCGCGGCTTGGGCTTGCGGTTGCGCCCGCCCTTGGCGATGAAGTCATCAATGGCCTGCAGGATGCGCTCGCTGGACTGGCCATCGCGGTAAGGGTGCAGCTGATCGGCAAACTGGCGCACCGCCGCCATCAACTCCGGCGGCCGCGACAAGGCGGTGCGAATCGCAGGTTCAAATTGTGCCGGGTCATCAATGTCCAGCAACTGCGGGCCCGGGCGACGGTTTTTGAACGTGACCACTGGCTTGTAGGTCAGCAGGAATTCGTTGAGTGCCGAGGAGGTGTCCGAGCACATCATGTCCACCTGCGGGAACAGGTCCAGGATGTTGTCGTCATCGGCAAAACGCAGGTAGGGGCCTTCCAGCGCGCGGTACTTGGCGGTGATTTCCGGGTCCATCTTCGGATGGAAAGTAACGATCCAGCGCCATTCACCCGTCTGCGACAGCCGCTTGATCTCGTCGTACAGGATGCCCGCGGCGCTCCAGGACGGCGAGAACGTCGAGTGGTACAGGATCACCGGCGGCTCGCGCACGGGATCGGGCTCGTCCTTGAGTTGGCTCATGAACGGGTCGATCTTCGGGAAGCCGGTTTCCACCACCGAAAAATGTCCGGCCTTTTGTGCCAGCTCCGAGAACGCAGCGGTATCGCGCGGGCCGGTGGTGCAGTACAGGTCGAAGAAGCCGCGGATATAGATATGGCGCGGCTTGCCGGCGTCAAAGCCGTGGAAGGTTTCGACCTTCACCCCGGGGAAGAAGTGCGGCACCGCGTTGGACGAGGTGATCACCGCACAGGGGTTCCATGCACGCACCTGCTCTACCGTCAGCAAGGTCTCATCGGCGGTCAGGTCACTGGCGCCGGGGCCATCGAAGAACCATGCCGCCTCATCACCACGCGCGCGGATCGCCGCCTGCAGCGGGCGGAGGATGGCCAGCGCGTAGCGCTCGGAGCCGTACAGCAGATAGTGACGTGGCACGGAGGGGGGCTCCTGGATTTCGCGGGATGCGGCGATTATCGCATCGCCAGTGGAAGCCGTCGCTGCTAGGCTTTGGCCCGTTCCCCAATGCCAGCCCCCGCATGCCCAGCCCAAGCACCACCCTGCCCGCCCAGCGCCCGCGCCTGTCGGCCTGCATCATCGCCTTCAACGAAGCCGACCGCATTGGCGACTGCCTGGCCTCGCTGGCGTTCTGCGACGAGATCGTGGTGGTGGACTCCTTCTCCAGCGACGCCACCGTCGCCGTGGCCGAAGCTGCGGGTGCGCGCGTGGTGCAGCGGGCGTTCACCGGCTTCCGCAGCCAGAAGGCATTCTGCGTGGAGCAGGCCAGCCACGACTGGGTGCTGTGCCTGGACGCCGATGAGCGGGTCAACCTGGAACTGCGCGCCGCCATCGAGGCCGAACGCGATGCCGGCTTCAACCGCGCCGTCGGCTACCGCTTCGCGCGCTGCTCGGAGTACTTCGGCCGCTTCCTGCGCCATGGCACCGCCTATCCGGACCGGGTGCTGCGCCTGTTCGACCGCCGCCATGGTGGCTGGCGCGGCGATCGCGAGATCCACGAAGCGGTCACCCTGGATGGCCCGGCCGCGCTGCTCAAGGGCGACCTGCTGCACCACCCCTACCGCAGCTTCCTGCAACTGCTGGACAAGAAGCAGAAGTACGCACGGATGATGGCCGAACATGAGTTTGGCAAGGGCAAGCGCGCCAGCCTGGGCAAGCTGATCATCGCCCCGAGCTGGCGCTTCATCCGCAGCTATGTGGTGAAGCGCGGCTTCCTGGATGGCTGGCCGGGGCTGATCGAGGCCTTCGTCAGCGCCAACTACGTAAGACAGAAGACCATCATGCTGTGGTTGTTGCAGAACGGGCAGCCGCTGGTGACCCCACCGGCCGATGGCAACACCCATAAATAGCGTGGCTGTGGGGCCCTCGGGCACTTGCTGAACCCCGGCCCGCATACCTCCTGAACATGGTTTGCGGTTCGTTGAAGATGCAGGTGCCCATCGCTAGAATTGTAAGTTCTGCCGACTGAGAATCAGACTGGTTGCCCGGTGGCCGTCCCGCTGTCACTGCCACTTTCCCCCGCGGCGTCCCCACGCCCAACCGGTGTGATCCCCTACGTGAATCATTTGTCTGCGGTCCGACCCCCTTCCCTGCTACAGGCGTTCCGTACACGGCTGCTGACGGTCGGGCAGTGGTGCGCGGTGCTCAGCGTGTTTGCCGCGCCCATCAACAAGCCGGCCACCAACATCCTGCTGGGCCTGAGCCTGCTGTGTTCGCTGGCCGGTGCCGAACTGCTGCCGCGCTGGCGCGCCGCCCTGCGCGAACCGGTGGTGATCGGCTTCCTGGTCTGGTTCGGGGTGCTGTTCGCCAGCGCGCTGCATGCATGGATCAGCCGTGGCGACCCGGCCTTTCGCGACGCTGCCATGTGGGGCTGCATCTACCCGGCGCTGATCGCCAGCTTGCTGCGCGATTCGCGCTGGCGCTGGCGCGCACTGGCTGCCTTCGCCGTTGCCGCCGGCCTGGTGGTGGTCATCTCCTACCTGATGCAGTTCGGGCTGGTGCCGCAGCGAGCGATTGCCGAGGTCCACTCCTCGATGCGCAACACGGTATTCAAGGAGTACACCCAGCAGGGGCTGGCCAGCCTGATCCTGATGTCGATGCTGGTCGCCGTGGGCCTGAACAGCACTGACCGGCGTTGGCGGATTGCCGCCCTGGCCGGTGCCGCCCTGGTGCTGTTCAATGTGGTCGTGCTGATCCAAAGCCGCACCACCTACATCGTGCTGCTGCCCTTGCTGGGATATTGGATCTACCGCCTGGTCGCACACCGTTTCAATGGTTGGCGCACGCTGTTGATCAGCGGCGGCCTGGTCATCCTCATCATCGGCACGCTATGGTCGACTCCCAGCATCCGCGAACGCATGCTGAGTTCGGTCACCGAAGAGGTGGATGGTTACCTCATCGCCCGTGAGGCCACCTCCAGCGGCATCCGCCTGTGGTTGTGGCAGCAGACCCTGCCGATCATCGCCGACGCACCGGTGCTCGGGCACGGCCTGAACCAATGGGAGCCGCTCTATCTGGAGCAGATGCGCGACATCCCCGGCTCGGCACCGTTCATCACCGGCCACCCGCACCAGGAGGCACTGCTCATCCTCGCCGAGGAGGGCGCCGCAGGCCTGCTGATCTTCGCCGTGCTGTTGTGCTGTTTTGCCGGCCACGTGAACAAGCTGCGCGACCCACAAAAGGGTATCTTTGCCAGCATCCTCATCATCTATGTCGCGGCAGGCTTGGCCAATGGGTTATGGAGCAACTTCACCCATCGCCACGTCTTCGTCCTGCTGATGGCATGCGTCCCGCTGGGCAGCTTCCCCTGGCAAGGTATCGGCAGAGAGCGCGACCCCACCTCATGAAGCCCAGCCCGTCGTTTGATGAGGTGACCATCGTCTGCGTCACCTACAACAGTTCGACTCTTGCGGAGGCAATGGGCGCAACCCTGGCCGCGTTCCCGCATGTCGTCATCATCGACAACGGCAGCAGCGACGATACCGTGGCGCGCATCACCCGGCATATCCCGCACGCACGTCTGATCAGCCGTGGCGCCAACGCCGGCTATGGCAGCGCCAACAACCAGGCGATGTCAACGGTGCAGACCCCTTTTGCATTGTTGCTGAATCCTGATTGCGTCATCGCCCCGCAGGACCTGCAGTGCCTGCTGGACTGCATGCAGGCGCACCCGCAGGCTGGCGTGGTCGGTCCGCAGAACTGGCGCAGCGAGACGGTCCCGCAGATCTCGCATCGCGAGGCGTTCTTCAAGCCTGATGTCGACAGCACATGCACCGTGCCGGACAAGGTCATCAGCGCCGACTGGATCCACGGCTGTTGCCAGCTGTTGCGAACCCGCGCATTCCGCGACATCGGCGGATTTGATGAGGTATTTTTCCTGTACTACGAGGACGATGACCTCTGCCTGCGCCTGGCCCAGGCCGGCTACCAATGCCTGCTGCAGCCTGCCGCACGTGCTTTCCACAAGGGCGGTGCGTCTTCCACCCCCAGCCTGCGCACCGATTTCATCAAACGCTTCCACTATGCACGCTCGCGCCAGATCGCGATCCGCCGCTATGTCGGCGACGCCGCCGGCCGCATGCACCTGGCCAAGCTGATGGTCGCAGCAGTCCCGGCCGTGGTGGTCTACAGCCTGTTGCTGCGCCGCCGTGACGCGGTCAAATGGGCGGCCTGGGGCTCGGCGGCATTTTCCGCGGCGCTGGGCCTGGACCTGATGCCGGGGCGGGGCAGCCCTGTCAGCCCCGCCAGCAGCACCTGACAAACGCTTTCATGCGTTCCTCTCCGCCGCTGGATGCGGACCATGGCAGAATGACCTTGCCGGCGAGGGGCTGAACACAGCACCGGCATCCCTCCACATGCAGAGAGCCTTTCATGGAACGCGTCCTGGTCACAGGTGGTGCGGGATTTCTTGGCTCTCATTTATGCGACAGGCTGATCCAGCAAGGCCATGACGTCCTGTGCGTGGACAATTACTTCACCGGCAGCAAGCGCAACGTCGCCCATCTGCTGGGCAATCCCGACTTCGAGCTGCTGCGCCACGACGTCACCTTCCCGCTGTATGTCGAGGTGCAGCGCATCTTCAACCTGGCCTGCCCGGCGTCGCCGGTGCACTACCAGCATGATCCGGTGCAGACCACCAAGACCTCGGTGCATGGCGCGATCAACATGCTGGGCCTGGCCAAACGCCTGGATGCGCGCATCCTGCAAGCCTCCACCAGCGAGGTCTACGGCGACCCGGAGGTGCATCCGCAGCAGGAAGCCTATTGGGGCCGGGTCAATCCGATCGGCGTGCGCAGCTGCTATGACGAGGGCAAGCGCTGTGCCGAAACGCTGTTCTTCGACTACCACCGCCAGCACGCACTGGACATCAAGGTCGTGCGCATCTTCAACACCTACGGCCCACGCATGCATCCCAACGATGGCCGCGTGGTGAGCAACTTCATCGTGCAGGCACTGCGCGGCGAGGACATCACCCTGTTCGGCGACGGCACCCAGACCCGCAGCTTCTGCTATGTGGATGACCTGATCGAGGCGATGCTGCGGATGATGGATACCGAGCGCGGCTTCACCGGTCCAATCAACATCGGCAATCCCGGCGAGTTCAGCATGCTGGAACTGGCCGAGACGGTCGTGCGCCTGGTCGGCAGCCGTTCGCGCCTGGTGTATCGGCCACTGCCCTCGGATGATCCGCGCCAGCGCCAGCCCGACATCGCGCTGGCCCGTGAAAAGCTGGATTGGCAACCCAGGGTCGCACTGGAAGACGGCCTGAAGGAAACCATCGCCTACTTCCGCAAACTGCTGGCCGGAGACAACGCATGACCACCTTCGCCGTCGTCATCACCAACTACAACTACGCCGCCTTCGTCTGCGAGGCGATAGACAGCGCCTTGGCACAGAGCCGTGCTGCAACACAGATCCTGGTGGTGGATGATGGTTCCCGCGATGGCTCGCCGGCGTTGCTGCGCCAGCGCTATGGCGACGATGCGCGGGTCACCTTGCTGTTCGGCGAGAACGAAGGACAGCTGGCCGCATTCCAGCGCGGCGTGGCCGCCGCCACCGCCGACGTGATCTGTTTCCTCGATGCCGATGATCGCTGGAAGCCTGGCTACCTGGAGAAGATCGGTGCGCTCTACGATGCCCGTCGCGACATCGACTTCGTCTTCAGCGACCTGCAGACCTTCGGTGTCGATACGCTGGATATCCGCTATGAGCACAGCACCACGCCCATCGATCTGGGCTATACCGCGATAAGCACCTACTTCCTGGTGCCCTGGTATGGCGCACCGACCTCGGCACTATCGCTGCGCCGCGGCTGGGCCGAGAACGTACTGGACCTGCCGCACAGCTTCCGTCGCCAATGGAAACTGTGCGCCGATGCCTGTGTGGTGCACGGCGCCAGCATCCTGGGGGCGCGCAAGTACTACCTGCCCACCGCCTGCGTGGAGTACCGCACCCATGGCAACAACGGCTGGTGGGCCAGCCGCCGCGAACCCATCAGCCTGTACCGCGACGGCTTGCGCAACTACGGCATCGTCCGCGTATACGCGGCGCGCAGCGGATTGGACCCAGGGTGCTGCAGCCTGGCCAAACGCGAGTACCGCACCAAACCACAACCAAGCCGCAAGGAACGGCAACGCTACGCCAACATCGCACTGCGCGGGGATGCACCATGGTGGAAGCGCTACGAACGGGCGATCAGCATCCTGCTCGGACGTGCCGCCCGGCGCCGCTGAGCGGCGCCCAAAGCCGCGCCCGGTCGATCAGCCATTGCTCGCACGTGCACGCCAACGCAGCCGCGATGCGAGGTTATAGGCAAACCAGCGCACGCTCAGGCCGGCGCGGTAGGCTTCGCGGCTCAACCATCCGGAGAAACTGACACCCGGCTTGGCCTTGCGCCCGACCTGGATCACGGATGCAAACAGGTCACCGCTACGCACCACGCCGGGCTTGAGCCCCAGGCATTCCACGCCGTGCAACCAGGCCAGGTCCATGTAGTCGTCGACCGGCAACACCCAGCGATCGGCATGACGAAGCAGCTTTTCCGCCGCCGACGGTGCCAGGTAGTAACCGAAGGTGCACAAGGGACTGCGCCAGTAACGATGCAATACGAAGTCACCGAACTGCACCCAGGGCGAACTGGGCCGGGCCGCCGCATGCAGGCGGAAATAACCTACCGAGTCCGGGAGTGACGGCAGGTCACGCAGGACGTCGACGAAACGCGGATCAATGACGATATCGTCTTCCAGCACGATCATCGGCCGGCCGCTGTCCACGCACTGTTGCCACAACAGATAGTGGCTGGCCCAGCAGCCGATCTCGCCGGGACGGAACGGGCGACCCTTGCAGGCCAGCCGACGCTTCTCGTCCACTTTCGCAAACAGCGGGTGCGGCTCACTGCCATTGACGGCATCCCGTACCGTCACCTCGAGGCCCAGCGCCGCCGCCTGCTGCAGGATCGAGGCACGACGATCGACCGATGCCGGCAGGTTGATGACATACAAGGGGATATCAGCGGACGGCCGGGTCATTGCGCGAAGCGATCCTGGAGAAGAATCAACACAGGCTCCCGACGCTTCAGGAGCCATCCTGAGCACAGCTGCGAGCCATGATAGTACCTGATCAGCAAGCGTCCATCCCTCGTTCATACCTGCCCGCCAGCGCAGTGCGACGGGGCTTTCCTTTCATCGGCAGCGGCGCCGCGGGCTTGATCGGATTTCGACGAAATCCAGGTTCTGCCGTCTAGTCCGCTTTCAACAAACGCGCATAGAAGAAGCCGTCACCACCCTGCTCGCCCGGCAGCCGTTGACGGCTGCCGGCAACGTCGTGCCCGAAGGCATCAGGCAAGGCCTGCACCCGTGCATCAGGGGTACGGGCGAGGAACTCGGCCACCTGCTGGCCGTTCTCCTGGCGCAGGATCGAGCAGGTCGAATAGAGCAGCACGCCACCCGGGCGCAGCACCGTCCAGAGTGCGTCCAGCAGCCGCGCCTGCAATGCAGCCAGCGCACTGATGTCCTCGGCGCGACGATGCAGCAGCACATCGGGTTGGCGACGGATGATGCCAGTGGCCGAACAGGGCGCATCCAGCAATACCGCATCGAATGCCACGCCATCCCACCAGGCGGCGGTATCGACGGCATCCACCGCCAGTACCTGCGCCTGCGCACCGACGCCGGTACGGGCGAAGGTTTCGCGGATGCGCTGCAGGCGTCGTGCATCCACATCCAGCGCCAGCAACCGCAACGAGGGATCGCGTTCAAGCAGATGCGCGGACTTGCCGCCCGGCGCGGCGCAGGCATCGAGCACACGCGCCGCGGACGGCGCCTGCAAGGCATCGGCCACCTGTTGCGCGGACAGATCCTGCACCGATACCGCCCCCTGTGCGAAACCCGGCAGACTTGCCACCGGCACGGCAACCGGCAGGCGCACCGCGTCGGCGGACAAGGGCTCGGCCACGGCGTCGATGCCGGCCTCGGCCAACAGCACCAGATAGGCATCGCGCGCATATTGCTGCCGATTCACCCGCAGCCACATCGGTGCCGGCTGCAGGCTTTGCGTGATGATTTCAGACGCCTGCTGCGGCCAATCACGACGCACCTGTGCCAACAACCATGCCGGCCACGCATCCTCGGCGCGTGCCTCGGCAAAGCCTTCGCGCTGCGCGCGGCGCAGCAGCGCGTTGACCATGCCGGCCTGCCGCTCACGGCCCAGCGCGCGCGCCGCGTCCACCGTCGCCGACAGCGCGGCGTGGGCGGGCAGCTGCAGAACATCCAACTGTGCGAAGCCCGCCATCAGCAATGCGCGCAGATCGCTGTCGCGTGCGCCCAGCGGCTTCTGCAACCACTGCCGCAGCGCCTGATCGTAGACCGCGCGCCGACGCAACACGGCAAAACAGATGGCTTCCAGCAGTGCCCGGTCACGACCATCGTCGAGCCTGGGCAGGGCCGCACCGAGTTCGGCTTTCAACGAGCGGCCTTTGCCGATGACGGCCGCCAGCACCTTGGCCGCCAGCGCGCGGGTCTGCACGCCGGGCTGTGCCGCCGCGGATTTTCCCCACGGCGAAGAACTCACCACCGTCATCGCCTCAGCCCTCGACCCGCAGATCGCGGCGCGCGTTGAGGTAGTCCGCCGCGGTGATCGCCTTGCCGCCTTCGCGCTGCACCACACGCAGGCGCAACGCGCCCTGCCCGCAGGCGATGTCGATACCCTCGCGCGTGGCGCCGATCACCGTGCCCGGGGCCTGGCCATGATTGTCGTCAATGGCGACCGCGCCGTGGATGCGTACCCGCTCGCCGGCCAGCATGGCCTCGGCCACCGGCCAAGGATTGAAGGCGCGCACGCGGCGCGCCAGCGCAGCTGCCGGCTCCGCCCAATCGAGCCTGGCTTCAGCCTTGTCCAGCTTGTGCGCATAGGTGACGCCCGCTTCCGGTTGGCGCTGCGGCACCGGCTTGAGGCCAGCACGCAACAGCCCAAGACCGTCGGACAGCACCTGCGCGCCCAACTGTGCCAGGCGGTCATGCAACTGGCCACCGGTATCGGTGTCGCTGATCGGGGTGTGCTGGCGCAACAACACCGGGCCGGTATCCAGCCCTGCTTCCATCTGCATCAGGCAGACGCCAGTCTCGGCGTCGCCGGCCTCGATCGCGCGCTGGATGGGCGCCGCACCGCGCCAACGCGGCAACAGCGAGGCATGTACGTTCCAGCAACCATGGGTCGGAATGGCCAGCACCGCCTTGGGCAGGATCAGGCCGTAGGCCACCACGATCATCAGGTCCGGCTGCAGGTCACGCAGCTGCTGCTGGGCTTCGGCGGTCTTCAGGCTCTCCGGCTGGAACACCGGGATGCCGCGCGCGATGGCGTCCAGCTTCACCGGCGAGGGCATCAGCCCGCGACCACGCCCAGCCGGGCGATCCGGTTGGGTGTAGACCGCTACCACTTCATGCTGGCGCGCAGCGGCAGCCAACGAGGCAACGGCGAATTCCGGCGTACCGGCGAAGATGATTTTCATTGGGCGGGGATTCGCTATTCGGGATCCGGGATTGGCAAGAACAACGCAGCGGCAGCTGCCAACAATCGCGAATCAAAAAAGGAGCGTGCAGGTCAAGGAGATAGAACAGAGCGCCAGGACATCCGGGAGGCGCGGCACAACCTGCTCTTGCCAATCCCCAATCCCGACGCCCCGATCCCACCCTTGAATCAGGCTACGTGCTTGCGCGACTTGGCCAGCTTCTTGCGCACCATTTCGCGCTTGAGCGGCGACAGGTAGTCGATGAACAGCTTGCCGTCCAGGTGATCCATCTCGTGCTGGATGCAGGTGGCCAACAGCTCATCGGCGGCCAGCTCCTGCGGCTTGCCCTCACGGTCGAGGAAGCGCACCACGATGGAATCGGCACGGGTGACATCGGCATAGATGCCCGGTACCGACAGGCAGCCTTCCTGATAGACGCGGCCGCCTTCGCTGGCGCTGACGATTTGCGGATTGATGAATACCTGCGGCGCGTTGTGCTCTTCGCTGACGTCGATGACCATGAAGCGCTTATGGACGTCCACCTGGCTGGCGGCCAGGCCGATGCCGGGAGCGTCGTACATGGTCTGCAGCATGTCGTCGATCAACTGCTGGAAGGCCGGCGTGGTCACTTCGGCAGCCTCGACAAGGGCCGCCTTGGTGCGCAGGCGCGGGTCTGGGAACTCAAGAATGGGCAGGAGGGCCATGGCGATACCAATCTGGGATGCCGCTTATTTCGGCAAGATGTCCCAATTCTACCGCTTGCGCTTGCCCGGCGCGCCCGTTTCTGCAATATAGTGCGACAACCTGTTGGGGAATCAGGCAGATCGCAACCATGTTGAAACAATTACGTACGGTCGCCGCCGTGGCGATGCTGACCGTCACGACCTATGCCGTGGCCGTCGAAATGAACGGCACTCACCCTGACACCTACGTGGTGCGCAAGGGCGATACTTTGTGGGACATATCGGCACGTTTCCTGAAGAAGCCGTGGCTTTGGCCGGAAATCTGGCAGGCCAACCCGCAGGTCAAGAATCCGCACCTGATCTATCCGGGCGACGTTCTGAGCCTGGCCTATCTGGACCGCGTGACGGCCCAGCCCGGCCCGCGCCAGGAAGCCCCGATCACCGGCGTACCGCTGTCGGACGTTGAGCCTTTCCTTAAGAACCTGAACGTCGTCGACAGCTTCGAAGACCTGCCCTATGTGGTCGGCCTGGAAGACAACCGCCTGCGCGCCAGCGCCGGGCAGAAGGCCTATGTCATGGGCCTGGACGGTGCACAGGCCGGCCAGCGCTACATGGTGGTGCGTCCGACCGTGCGCTTTGCCCAACCCAAGCCGACCGAGGACCTGGACAACCGCGGCAAGGTCACCCCGGGCAGCGGCAACCTCTGGGGCAGCTTCATTGCCACCAATGACCGCAACGAGGTGCTCGGCTACGAGCTGGCCCAGGTCAATGTCGGCACCCTGACCCAGGTCGCCAGCGGCGATGTGCAGGCCTCCACCCTGCAGTTGGAAGCCAGCGGCAGCGAAGTGCGCCGGGGCGACCGCCTGATGCCGGTACAGATCAACCCGTATGACCTGCAGTTCATCCCGCATGCCCCGGCCACCGCCCCGGCACCGGGCCAGCTGCGCGTGCTTGCCGTGACCGACACCTTCACCAGCGGCGGCCCGCGCGATGTCATCGCCATCTCCGGTGGCGCACGCGAGGGCATCAACAACGGCACGGTGTTCTCGATCTGGCGCAGCGGCAGCCACGTTGCCCACCGCATGCAGTACCCGGGCTCTTCGCGTGCCGACGACGCACTGAAGGGTGGCGCAGGCCGGGTTGCCCTGCCGGACGAGTATGCGGCCCATGCGATGGTGTTCCGCACCTTCGACAAGGTCAGCTACGCACTCATCATGGAAGGCACCAAGCCGGCGCGCCTTGGCTACGAGCTGAAGCACCCGGACGCGCAGTAAGCGCTAGCCTTACGCTTCAAGACAACGGCGCCCGAGGGCGCCGTTGTTGTTTGCAGCGGCAGGCTGGGGCATGCCTCGAACAATCATCACCGCTCCCCCCGCCCCGCCCTGTTGCCCCGACCTGTTGACCCTGGCCCTGGCCGGCGGCCCCCTGTCCGCGTTGCGCAGACTGCTCGACCAGCACGGCACCGGCAGCGCCGCGATGGCCGCCGGCAAGGAAGGCTGGCAGGCGGCGGGCTGCACACCGGCCCAGTGCCAAGCCCTGGCAAAGCCCGCTGCCGACGACTGGGCGCGCGCCAACGCGTGGCTGGCCGACGATGCACACCACCTGATCGGCTGGGGTGACCCGGATTACCCATCCCTGCTGCGCGACAGCCCCAATCCGCCACTGGCATTGTTCCTGGCCGGCAACCCCACGAGTCTCTGGCAACCGGCGATCGCCATCGTCGGCAGCCGCATGCCCAGCGCCGGCGGTCGCGACATCGCCCGCGACTTCGCCTCCGCCCTGGCGGGGCACGGCCTCACCATTGCCAGCGGCCTGGCCGCCGGCATCGACGCCGCCGCGCACCGGGCAGCACTTGCCTGCAACGGCAGTACCTATGCGGTGATCGGCACCGGCCCTGACCTGGCTTACCCCCGCCATCACCGCCAATTGCAGGCGCAGATCGCCGCCGCAGGTGCCGTCATCAGCGAATACCCGCCCGGCACACCGCCGCGCAGCGGCCAGTTCCCTGCGCGCAACCGGCTGTTGGCGGCACTGGCACTGGGCACCGTGGTGATCGAGGCCGCTGAACGCTCCGGCGCGCTGATCACCGCCCGCCTGGCCAGCGAAGCCGGGCGCGAGATCTTTGCCGTGCCCGGCTCCATCCATAACCCGATGGCGCGCGGCTGCCATCGGCTGATACGCGAAGGTGCAACCTTGGTGACACACATCGACGACATTCTTGAAGGCGTGGCCAATCTGGCCGGCGAACTGGCCTGCGCCTTGCAAACCCGGCTTCAGACCCCCATCTCCCCTGTACCGTCCGGCCAGCACCCGGCCGTCACGCCACCGGACCCAGACTACCAGCGATTGTGGGATGCCTTGGGTTATGACCCAACCGGTATGGATTTACTGATCGAGCGCACTGGATTGACGGCCGCCAGCCTGTCCTCCATGCTGCTGCTCATGGAATTGGAAGGGAGGGTGTCGTCCGCGCACGGCCGTTACACCCGCACCTGAAGGTTTCTTCACCTCCACAGCGCCGATGGCGCAGGCCGAGGGGCAATGAAAGAGAGCATCCTGGACGTCCTGCTGTACCTGTTTGAACACTATTTCAGCGAAGATGCTGATCTCATCCGAGACCGCGACTCGCTACAGAACGGCCTGATCCAGGCCGGTTTCAGTCCCGCCGAAATCAACAAGGCCTTCGACTGGCTCGATGCCTTGGCAGAACAACGCCCCGCGGTGGCACAGCCACGCGTTGACGGGCCGGTGCGCGTATTCCATGGCCCGGAGCTGGACAAGCTTGATGTGGAAAGCCGCGGCTTCCTGCTGTTTCTTGAACAGCAGCGCATCCTTGACGCCGACCAGCGCGAACTGGTGCTGGATCGCGCCATGGCCCTGGACCAGGACGAACTGGATCTGGACGACCTGAAGTGGGTGGTGCTGATGGTGCTGTTCAACCAGCCCGGCGCGGAAGCTGCCTATGCATGGATGGAAACCCAGATGTTCGTCGACGAACCCGAACCCCTGCACTAAGCCCGGCAACGGCGTGCAGGGATGCATAAGGACAACACCTACGTGAGCCAGTGGTTCTACGCCGAGGGCAACCGCGAACGCCGCGGCCCGATCAGCGACGAGGATATCGTCGCGCTGTTCCATTCCCGTCGCATCGACGAGGACACCCTGGTCTGGCGCGAGGGCGCCAGCGACTGGCAGCCGCTGCGCGGTTTCGCCAGCGAGCTTGGGCTCACACTGGAACGGACTGCCCCGGCAAGCCCGCAGCCGGTTCCGCCAGCATTGCCGCAGGGCCCGCACGCAATCCACAGCGCCGCCTCGGCGGCACCGCGGCCGGGAATGTCCGGTTGCGCGATTGCCGGCATCATCGCGGCGGTGGTCGGGGTCATCCTGCTGGCCGTTGCCGGCATTCTCGCGGCCATTGCCGTGCCGGCTTACCAGGAGTATCTGCTGCGCTCCAAGACCACCATGGTGCAGGGCCAGCTGCTCGACCTGAAACAACAGGTGGTCGCGTTCGTGGCCGCCAACGAGCGCTGCCCGATCAACGACGACGAAGGCTTCGGCAGCCCGGAAAGCTATGCCGACGGCGACATCGCCCAGGTCCGTATCGGCCGTCTCGAAGAGGCGCATTGCGGGCTGGAAGCACGCCTGCACGCGCCCAAGCAGGCCCAGCTTGACGGCAGAAGCATCTGGCTCGACTACGATACGCAGACCGGCACGTGGCAATGCAGCTCCGATGTCGAAGACCGATACCTGCCAAGCAACTGTCGCGGTTGATTGGCAACGGCTACAACTTTCATGGGGAAAATGATGAGTCAGTGGTACTACGCTGATGCCCAGCGCGAGCGGCATGGTCCGATTGAAGCGGACGCCCTCCGCGATAAATTCCGCGCGGGCGAGATCGACCTGGACACCCTGGTATGGCGTGAAGGCATGCCGCAGTGGCAGTCGCTCTCAACGGTGACCGACGAACTGCAGCTGTTGGCGCAGGCCAACACCGGCATCGACCTGCGCAACGACTATGCCGCCATCGAAAGCGGCGAGGCGCTGGTAGCCCCGGTCACTGCGGCCGAAGCCCCGGTGTCGACCGACACCGATGCGCATTCCCCCTATGCCGCGCCCGCCAGCCGTCCGCAGGATGTGGACCCGGCGGCGGTACAGGGCGGGTTGGTGGTGCAGGCAGGCTTCTGGAAGCGTGTCGCCGCCTATTTCATCGACTATGTGATCATGACGATGTTCACCTACATCGTGCTGATCCCGCTGAGCATCCTCGGCGCGATTGTCGGCGGTGTGGCCGGCAGCTCGGACTCCGCCGCCGGCTCCATTGGCATGATCGTGACCATGGGCGTCGGTTACCTGCTGATCTTCGCCGGCAACCTGATGTATCCGGCATGGATGCATTCGTCCAAGTACCAGGCCACGCTGGGCAAGATGGCCGTGGGCATCAAGGTAGTGCGCAGCAACGGTGAGCGCCTGACCCTCGGTCGCGCGGTGGGCCGCTTCTTCGCCTACCTCCTGAGCAGCATCACCTTGTGCATCGGTTTTGTGATGGCCGCCTTCACCGAGCGCAAGCAGGCCCTGCATGACATCATCTGCGACACCCTGGTGGTGGACAAGTTCGCCTTCACCGAACATCCGGAGTGGCAGCAGCAGGGCCTGGGCACGGTCACCATCGTGATCCTGTCGCTGGTTGGCCTGGGCATGCTTTGCCTGATCGGGCTTGTGGTGATCATTGGCATTGCCGCAGCTGGCTTCAACTGACAAATTGCCGGGGGCGGCTTGACACAAGCCCCTCCGGCATGATTCCTCTAATAAGGAACCAAGCTGAACGCCCGGGCCGCAACCCGGGCGTCGGCTTATGCACAACCCAAACATCGGCTTCACTATCGTCCCGGTTTAAGCCACCCTAGCGCCCCCACACGGGCGTTCCGCCCCAAGAATGTACTGACATGCCCAAGCACCTGCTCATCGTCGAATCACCGGCCAAGGCCAAGACGATCAATAAATACCTCGGCAAGGACTACACGGTCCTGGCCTCGTATGGGCATGTGCGTGACCTGGTTCCCAAGGAAGGCGCGGTCGACCCCGAGAACGGGTTCGCCATGCGTTATGACCTGATCGAGAAGAACGAGAAGCACGTCGAAGCCATCGCCAAAGCCGCAAAGGGCGCCGATGACATCCTGCTGGCGACCGACCCGGATCGCGAGGGGGAAGCCATCAGCTGGCATATCGCCGAGATCCTGAAGCAGCGCGGCCTGTCCGATGGCAAGCCGATGCAGCGCGTGGTGTTCACCGAAATCACCCCGCGTGCGATCAAGGAAGCCATTGCCCAGCCGCGCGAGATCGCCTCGGACCTGGTCGATGCCCAGCAGGCACGGCGCGCGCTGGACTACCTGGTCGGCTTCAACCTGTCGCCGGTGCTGTGGCGCAAGGTGCAGCGTGGCCTGTCCGCCGGCCGCGTGCAGAGCCCGGCGCTGCGCATGATCGTCGAGCGCGAGGAAGAGATCGAAGCCTTCATCTCGCGCGAGTACTGGAGCATCGAGGCCGCCTGTGCGCATCCTTCGCAGCACTTCAATGCCCGCCTGATCAAGCTGGACGGACAGAAGTTCGAGCAGTTCACCATTACCAATGGCGACACCGCCGAGGCCGCGCGCCTGCGCATCCAGCAGGCGGCGCAGGGCGCGCTGCATGTCACCGATGTGGCCAGCAAGGAGCGCAAGCGCCGCCCGGCCGCGCCCTTCACCACCTCCACGCTGCAGCAGGAAGCCTCGCGCAAGCTCGGCTTCACCACCCGCAAGACCATGCAGGTGGCGCAGAAACTGTACGAAGGCGTGGCGATCGGCGACGAAGGCACCGTTGGCCTGATCACGTACATGCGTACCGACTCGGTGAGCCTGTCGCAGGACGCGCTGGCCGAGATCCGCGACGTGATTGCCCGCGACTACGGCATCAGCGCGCTGCCGGACAAGCCCAACACATACACCACCAAATCCAAGAACGCGCAGGAAGCCCACGAAGCCGTGCGCCCGACCTCCGCGTTGCGTACCCCGGCGCAGGTGGGCAAGTACCTCACCGATGACGAGCGCAAGCTGTACGAGCTGATCTGGAAGCGCGCCGTCGCCTGCCAGATGATCCCGGCTACCTTGAACACCGTCAGCGTCGACCTGTCGGCCGGCAGCGAGCACGTGTTCCGCGCCAGCGGCACCACCGTGGTGGTGCCCGGCTTCCTTGCCGTGTACGAGGAAGGCAAGGACAGCAAGAGCGCCGAGGACGAGGACGAAGGCCGCAAGCTGCCGCTGATGAAGCCCGGCGACCGCGTGCCGCTGGACCGTATCGTCGCCGACCAGCATTTCACCCAGCCGCCGCCGCGCTACACCGAAGCAGCACTGGTCAAGGCGCTTGAGGAATACGGCATCGGCCGTCCGTCCACCTACGCCTCGATCATCCAGACCCTGCTGTTCCGCAAATACACCGAGATGGAAGGCCGCAGCTTCAAGCCGACCGACGTGGGCCGCGCGGTCAGCAAGTTCCTGTCCAGCCACTTCACCCAGTACGTCGACTACGACTTCACCGCCAAGCTCGAGGACGAGCTGGATGCGGTGTCGCGCGGCGAGGAAGAGTGGGTGCCGCTGATGGAACGCTTCTGGGGCCCGTTCAAGGAACTGGTCACCGACAAGAGCGAATCACTGGACCGCACCGATGCCGGCAGCGCGCGCGTGCTCGGCCCGGACCCGGTCAGCGGCAAGGACGTCACCGCTCGTATCGGCCGCTTCGGCCCGATGGTGCAGATCGGCACCGTCGATGATGAGGAAAAGCCCAAGTTCGCCTCGCTGCAGCCGGGCCAGAGCATCTACTCGATCAGCCTGGAAGAAGCACTCAAGCTGTTCGACATGCCGCGCAAGCTTGGCGCCGACGCCAATGGCGAGGAAGTCACCGTCGGCATCGGCCGCTTCGGCCCGTTCGCCAAGCGCGGCAGTACCTATGCCTCGCTGACCAAGGAAGACGATCCCTACAAGATCGACCTGGCCCGCGCCATCTTCCTGATCGAAGAGAAGGAAGAGATCGCCCGCAACCGCATCATCAAGGAGTTCGAGGGCTCGGACATCCAGGTGTTGAACGGTCGCTTCGGCCCCTATATCAGCGACGGCAAGATGAACGGCAAGATTCCCAAGGACCGCGAGCCGGCCTCGCTGACCCTGGCCGAAGTCGAGCAGCTGATGGCCGAAACCGGCAAGCCGGTGCGCAAGGGCTTCGGCAAGAAGGCCGCCAAGAAGACCACGGTCAAGAAGGAAGCCGCACCGAAGAAGGCCGCCGCGAAGAAGGCCCCGGCCAAGAAGGCGGCCACCAAGAAAGCCGCAACCAAAAAGACCGCGGCGAAGAAGGCCACCAAGAAGACCGTCGCCAAGAAGGCAGTGAAGAAGTCGGCCGCCGACGACGCACCGCCGTTCTGAACCTGCACTTCCTTCTCCCTCCGGGAGAAGGTGTCCGAAGGACGGATGAGGGTAGGCTTTGCTCCCGAGGGTGGGAACCAGCACTGCTACTGCTTTCATCTCCCCTCCCCCGCCAACAAGCGGATAATCAGCGCCACCCGCAGCAGGCCGCCCACCGGGCGGCCTTTGCTTTGCGTCCTTTCGCGGACCAGCGCCATCGAACGCGCTGGCCCTCCAACGGTGCTGACCATGCTCGAACTCGACCTGCACAGCGTCGTCCCGGCCCTCAAGGCCGGCGGCGTGATCGCCTACCCGACCGAAGCGGTCTGGGGCCTGGGCTGTGATCCTTCCAACGAAACCGCAGTGATGAAGCTGCTGGCGCTGAAACAGCGCCCGGTCGAGAAAGGCATGATCCTGATCGCCGCCAGTCCAGCGCAGTTGGAAGGCTGGGTGCAGCTGGATGCCCTGCCTGCCGATCGCCGCCAAGCGGTGCTGGACAGCTGGCCCGGCGCCAACACCTGGATCGTCCCAGCCGGCCCACGTGCCCCACGCTGGATCACTGGCGAGCACACCGGCATCGCCGTACGGGTCAGCGCGCATCCGCTGGCACAGGCCCTGTGCAAGGCCTGGGACGGCCCGCTGGTATCAACCAGTGCCAACCTCGCCGGCGAGCCCCCGGCGCGCTCCCGTGAGCAGTTGGACCCGGCCCTGCTGGTCCTGCTGGATGGCCTGCTGGACGGCGCCACCGGCGGCCTTGCCCAACCGACCCGCATCCGCGTGGCCGCCACTGGCGAGGTCCTGCGCGACTGAGCGCCAAGCGCGCCACCTGTAGTGCCGAGCCATGCTCGGCAGGGGCTTCATCGGTAAAGCCTCAGCCGAGCATGGCTCGGCGCTACAGGGCACTACCGGCAATACCTGAAAAACCTCCCCCTCCCCAACCCTCCCCTTGGCTACGCCAAAGGGAGGGAGCAAAAACGTAGTGCCGAGCCATGCTCGGCAGGAGCCTCACCGGCAAAGCCACAGCCGAGCATGGCTCGGCTCTACCGGGCGTTTCCCGCAATACCTGAAAAGCCTACCCCTCCCCAACCCTCCCCTTGGCTACGCCAAGGGGAGGGAGCAAAAACGTAGTGCCGAGCCATGCTCGGCAGGGGCTTCATCGGTAAAGCCTCAGCCGAGCATGGCTCGGCGCTACAGGGCACTACCGGCAATACCTGAAAAACCTCCCCCTCCCCAACCCTCCCCTTGGCTACGCCAAAGGGAGGGAGCAAAAACGTAGTGCCGAGCCATGCTCGGCAGGAGCCTCACCGGTAAAGCCACAGCCGAGCATGGCTCGGCGCTACAGGGCACTACCTGCAATACCCGAAAAGCCTACCCCTCCCCAACCCTCCCCAACCCTCCCCTTGGCTACGCCAAAGGGAGAGAGCAAAAGCGTAGTGCCGAGCCATGCTCGGCAGGAGCCTCACCGGCAAAGCCTCTGCCGAGCATGGCTCGGCGCTACAGGAGCGAGACCCCGCATTGTCAGCTTGGCGGCTGACGCCGCTCCCATAACCACACCATCGCTGCCGTCATGGCACACTGCCGGCATGCGCGCTCGCCTGCCCCTGCTCGGTTGCCTGATCTGGTTGCCCGGTGCGGCCATGGCGGTTGACCCGCCTCCCGCCAGCCCGGCAGACAATGTCCGCATCTACCGCTGTGTCGGCAGCAACGGCGCGGTGTCGCTGCAGGATGCACCCTGCACCAAGGCCGCCCAGCAGCAGGTGCTGGATATGACGCGACCGAAAGATCCACCACCGCGGCAGGCCACCACAGCACCGACACCTACAACCGCACCAGTGATCCAGCGCGAAGTGCGGGTAGTCACGGTGCAGCCGCCGCAGCCAATGTACGAATGCGTCACCAGCGAAGGCGAGCGCTATACCAGCGACAACAACGACGGCAATCCGCGCTGGGTACCGACCTGGGGCTACGCTTACCCGAGCCACCACGGTCCCGGCCACGGCGGTCCACACCCGCCGCGACCACCCGCTGGCGGCGGCATCCCGTGGCAAGCCGGCGTCGCGGTTCCGATGGGCTCGGTGCTGGTGCGCGACAGCTGCCATGCGCTGCCACCGCAGGAAGTCTGCGCGCGGCTGCGCGACCGGCGCTGGGAACTGATCCGCCGTTACAACAGCGCGTTGCAGAGCGAGCGCCAGCAATTGATGCGCGAACAACGCGGCATCGACGCGCGGCTTGAACAGGATTGCGGGGGAACCTGATGCGCTGCCTGGTCGCATTGTTGATGCTTGCCAGCGCCTCGGCGCAGGCCGGCGAGATCGTGTTCTACCGCTGCACCGATGCCAGCGGGGCACTCACCGTGCAGAACATGCCGTGCCCGAAGGGCATGCAAACACAGAGCCGAAAAGTCATGCAGGCCGTGGAAACCCCGCCTCCACCGCCACCGCTCGCAGTCCCGCTCCCTCCAGCGCTGCCGCAATTGATGGCAGCGCCCGTTGTCGCGCCGCCGGAACCGGCGAAGCCAGTGGTGGTGGCCCCGCCACCGGTACCGCTGCCCGACCTGTTCCAATGTCGCACCCGCGAAGGCCAGACCTATTTCAGCGAAAGCAGTGAGCCACCCTCACGCTGTGTGGCGATGCAGGTCACCGGTCTGGATGGCAACCCGAACACCGGTGCCGGTGAGGCCTGCGAGGTCATGCGCGACACCTGCACGGCGATCGACCCGGCGCAGCGCTGCGCCACCTGGCAACAATGGGTCAACGAGGCGGAGTCTGCATGGCGCTTTGCAGCCGCCAGCCAGGCCGAGCAGTTGCAGAAGCACCATCAACGCCTGCAGTCACTGCTTGAAGGCAGCGACTGCAGCACTCAGAAGCCGTAGCGCAGGAAACCACCGTCCACCGCGATGCATTCGCCGGTGACATAGCTCGATGCCGGCAGGCACAGGAAGCCCACCGCAGCGGCCACCTCTTCCGGTTCACCGATGCGCCGCATCGGCGTGCGCGCGATCACTTCATCGTAGTAGTCGGCATCGGACAACGGCCCGGAAGTACGCCGGGTGCGGATGTACCACGGCGCCACCGCGTTGACGCGGATGCCATCCTCGGCCCACTCGCAGGCCAGGTTGCGGGTCATCTGCTGCATCGCCGCCTTGGTCATGCCGTAGACCACGCCACTGCGCACGTGGGTGATGCCGGAGACGCTGCCGACGTTGACGATGGCCGAGGAGGCATGCCGGGTGAGCAGCGGGTGCGCATAGCGGCACAGCTCGAAGGCCGAGAACAGGTTGGTCTCGAAGATCCCGCGCCACTCGTCCTCGGAGTATTCGATTGCCGGCTTGGTGATGTTGCCGCCGGCGTTGTTGACCAGGATGTTCAGGCCATCACTGTGGTCTTCGACCCAATCGAGGATCTCCTGCCGATCCTGGTCATCGCTGACATCGGCTGACAGGGCGTGGATGGCGCGCTCGGGAAACGCATCAGCCAGCTCATCGCGTGCGGTTTCCAGCGCATCGCTGTCGCGCCCGACGATCAGCACATCGGCACCGAAACCCAGCAGTTCCCCTGCGATAGCCAGGCCAATGCCGGCACTGGCACCGGTGACCAAGGCGGTTTGCCCATCCAGGCGCCAACGCTGCGGGTTCATTGTGTTTCCTCATCGATGCGGGGGCGGCGCCCATGAAAGGACGCTGCGGGAAGATGGGGCTAGGATAGCTGCCTGAGCCCAGCGGAGCATGCCGATGAAGCGCTTTTCCCTGTTGATCCTGCCATTGCTGCTTGCCCTGGCAGCGTGCAAGCCACAAGCGCCGGATACCGAGCGCCGTCCTGACCCGCAGGCCACCGCTCTGCGTGATGCGATGAAGAAGGACCTAGATCAGGCCAAAGCCACCGCAGCAGCGGCCGAGCAGGCCAGCAAGGCGCAGCAGGCCGAGTTGGATGCGGCAATTGGCGGCACCGAGACCGCCAAGTAGCGCGCGTCACCTGTAGTGCCGAGCCATGCTCGGCAGGGGCTTTACCGCAAAGATCCCTGTAGTGCCGAGCCATGCTCGGCATTGGGGCTTCCCGGGAAAGCCTCTGCCGAGCATGGCTCGGCACTACATGACAAACAACAACGCCGCCCTTGGGCGGCGTTGTTGTTGCACATCACGCAGGCGCGCTTACAAACCGCAGAAGCAGTACGCCAGCGACTTCACCGGTGCGCCATTGCGGTCCTTCACTGCGTCCTCGACGAAGCGCAGCTGGGTGTCCAGCTCCGGCATCTGCTTGGCAATCAGCATGCGCGCAATGCCCGAGTCGGCCAACATCCAGGCGCCTGCGCGGCTGCCGGCAAAGCCGGTCATGAACTGCGCGAACGGGGTCGCAGCCTTCTCGATGTAGCGCACGCGGAACTTGTCGCTTTCACCAAGCTTGGCGCGCTCTGCCGCAAAGGCAACGGCCGCCTTCAAACCACCGAAGGCATCCACCAGACCGCGCTCCTTGGCCTGCGCACCGCTCCACACCCGGCCGCGTGCGACTTCATCCACCGCTTCAACCGGCTTGTTGCGTGCCGCTGCCACCTTGCCGGTGAAATCGGCATAGCCCTTGTTGATCACCGACTGGATCACCTGGCCAACGGCGGGGTCCATCGGCCGGGTCACGTCGAACGCACCCGCAAAACGGGTGGTGCCGACACCGTCAGTGTGCACGCCGATCTTGTCCAGGCTGCGGGCAAAGTTCGGGATCATGCCGAAGATGCCGATCGAGCCGGTGATGGTGGATTCGTCGGCATAGATGCGGTCGGCGTTCATGCTGATCCAGTAACCACCGGATGCAGCCATGTCACCCATCGACACCACCACCGGCTTGCCGACGGCCTTGAGCGCGTCCACTTCACGGCGGATCTGCTCGGAGGCGAACACTTCGCCACCCGGCGAGTCCACGCGCAGCACGACCGCCTTCACGTCGTCGTCGTCGCGTGCCTCGCGCAGCAGCGCCGAGGTCGAGACGCCACCGATACGGCCAGCCGGCAGGTCACCACCGGAGATCTCACCTTCGGCCACCACCACGGCTACCTGCGGACGCGAGTCCATCGGCGAGCGGCGTGCGTCGAGTTGGGTCAGGTAGTCGCCCAGGCCAATCTGGCGGTAGCCACCGTCAGCATCGCCATCGGCCACGCCGCGCTCGGTGAGCAGTGCGTCCACTTCCTCGCGGGTCTTCAGACCGTCCACCAGCTTCTGCTGCAGGGCGAAGCGGGCCAGGTCACCTTCGGCGGCGGCAATGCCTTCGGGCAGGGTGTCGATGCCGGCGGCCAGCTGCGCGGCGTCGAGCTTGCGTGCCTTGGCGATGTCGCCCAGGTAGCGCTGCCACACGTCGTTCATCCAGAACAGGTCGGCTTCCTTGGCCTGCGGCGAGGCGGCGTCGAGCACATAGGGCTCAGCCGCGGACTTGAACTCGCCCACCTTGAACAGGTGCACGTCCACGCCCAGCTTGTCCTGCAGGCCACTGCGGAAGTACTGGCGATAGCGACCCAGGCCTTCCAGCAACAGGCCGCCCATCGGGTCGAGGTAGACCTCATCGGCCTGCGCGGCCAGCAGGTACTGCGACTGGCCCATGTTTTCGCTGAAGGCCACGACCTGCTTGTTGGCCGCACGCAGATCCTGCAACGCGGCGGTCACTTCACGCATCGAAGCGAAACCACTGGGCTGCAGCTTGTCCAGCTGCAGCACCACGCGGTTGATCTTCTTGTCGTCCTTGGCCGCTTCGATGGCGCGGATCAGATCGCGCAGCTGCAGCTCTTCGGCATTGGTTTCACCCAGTGCCTTGCCCAGCGCGCGGCTGAGCGGGTCGGTGCTGTACTGCTCGACCAGACGGCCTTCCGGCGCGATCACTAGGGTGGTGCCTTCCTGCAGCACCGTCGTCGACGAAGCACCCTTGCCCACGGCAACCATCAAGCCGATCAGGATCAGGAACAGCAAGCCGAAGAACAGCAGGTTGAGGATCAACCGACGGGTGAAGTTCATCACGTCCCAGATGCCGATGAAGAAGCTGGCAACGGGATTGCGGCGTGGCACAGGGGGGGGATTCATGGACGCTCCGATTGGGGCTGGTTGCAAGTCAGGATACGCATAACCGGACGCAGCCGGCATGGCCTTTAAGTCAGGGGGCGGCCTGGCGGATCAGACGGCCGCTGCTGACCCGCAGCCGCCAGCCCAACAGCACCGCCGCCACGGTCAAGCCCATGATCAGGCCGATCCACATGCCCTGCGGGCCCCAGCCCAGGCCAAGGCCCAGTCCGGCGCCCAGCGGCATGCCCACGCCCCAGTAGGCGAACATGGCGATGAACATCGGCACGCGGGTGTCCTTGAGTCCGCGCAGGGCACCCGCTGACAGCACCTGGATGCCATCGGGGATCTGGAAGGTGGCCGCATACAACAACAAGGTGGAGGCCAAAGCGGCCACCGCAAGGTCATCGGTATACAGCCCCACCACCGCGTCATGGCCCAGCAACAAGGCGGTGATCGACACCAGCTGGGTCACCAGCACGATGGCGTAGCCGGCCCAGGTGGCGCGGCGCACGCCGAGCGGATCATTGCTGCCGACCGCATGGCCGACGCGCACGGTAGTGGCCTCGGCCACGCCCATAGGGATCATGAAGCACAGCTGCGCCACGTTGATCGCGATCTGGTGGGCGCTGGCCTCGGTGGCACCGATACGGCCAATCAACAGCGCGGTGATGATGAACAGACCGCCTTCCATCAGCACGGTGATGCCGATCGGCAGGCCGGTACGCAGCAGGTCCCAGATCGCGCGCGGACGCGGCAGTTCGAAATGACTGAACAGCTGCAGGTGGGCGAAGCGCTTGGTGGTCCACAGGTAGGTGGCGAAGGCCAGCGCCTGCACCCACATGGTCACCGAGGAGGCGATACCCAGGCCGGCGGCTCCCAGCTCGGGGAAGCCGAACTTGCCGTTGCACAGCGCATAGCCCAGCGGCCCGAGCACCAGCAGGCCACCGAAGCCGATCAGCATGGTCGGCAGGGTCCAATGCATGCCTTCACTGAGGTAGCGCATGCAGAAGTACAGGGTCAGCGCCGGTACGCCCCAGCGGATGGCATGCAGGAAGTCGGTGGCACCCGGCACGATCTCGGGGGCGATACCGAATGCCGGCAGGAAGGCCGGCACCACGCTGAGGAACAGAAACATCAGCGCGCTCAGGCCTACACCCAACCACAGCGCCTGGCGGAACAAGGGGCCGATCTCACGGTCACGGCCAGCGCCGTGCAGCTGCGACACCGAGGCGGTGAGCGAGATCAAGGTGCCGATCGGCACCAGCATCGGCAGCCATAGCAGCGCCGTACCAATACTGACCGCAGCAAAGGTATCGGTGCCGTGGTGGCCGGCGATGGTGTTGTCGACAAAGGCGATCAGACCGGTGGAAACGTGGCCCAGCACCAGCGGCAGGGCGAGCAGACCGGTCGTCCGCACTTCCTGCAGGAAGCGCGGCGTAGCGGGAGACATGGACATAAGAGCAACAGACGCGGACTGCGGCCGGCGCAGGAAGCGCACAGATGCCGGGTCGCGGGCCGCCCATTCTAGCGTGGCAACGGTGTTGCAGCCCCGCACCGCGGATGAACAGCGGATGCGAGGCGCCACGGCGGGGGCGTCAGCGGCCTACCTTCTCGCGCAGCCAGGCATCGCGCTGCGCCGGTGCCAATGCCAGCAGTTGGGTCCGCAGTTCGTCGCGCTGCTGCGGCGGGGTGCGCTGTGAGATCAGGCTCAACTGCTCCAGCTGTGAGGCATCAAGCTCTCGCAGCAGCGCGATCACCGGCTCGCGTTCGGCCGCGGGCAGGTAGCCAAACAAGGGCTGCAGGCGTGGGTACAACACCCCCAGCTGCGGTCCCAGCAACCAGCCATCGCGATGCATCTGGTCAATGCTCATGTAGCGCGCACGCAGCGCCTGCCGCTGTGCATTCGGCTGTGCAGCGAGCGCGGCCGCGGCCTGGCGGATGCGCTGTTGTTCGGCGGCCGGCAGCGTCTGCCAGGCGGCGTAGCGGCTACGAAGCTCACGCTTCTGCGCCACGCTCATCGCTGCCCAGCTGTTGTGCGGCGTGGCTGCACTGGTGCCCGCCGGCAGGCCCGGCAATGCGGTCGGCGCGGCGGCATGCAGCGGCAATACGACGGCCAGGAGCAGACCGGCCCAGCCCCACTTATTCATCGGCATCGCTCGTCTCCAACGCTGCGCCGGCCGGTTCCGGCCGGCTCGGCTGCGGCTGCGATTCATCCACCGGCATCGGACCACCAGCGGCATACCAGGCATAGAAATCCGCGTCGCGGGCCAGCGCCAGGGCGGGATCGGCCAGCATCGCCGCATCGGCAGCGGCATGCGGATCCTCGCCCGGCCCCGCCGGGGTGCTGTCGTCGGGCAGCGGTTCCACCTGCACCGGGCCGTTGTCGACAAGACCACCGCCACTGCCCGGATCAGCGCCCACCACCGTATGCGAACGCCACCACCACAATGCCACCATCGCCAGCAACAGCAGCGGCAGGCATAGCAGCAGCCAGGTGCGCAGCGTCCACGGACGGGCCTGCTTGCGTCGCCCTGCGGGTTTGCGACGGCGCCCGTCCTCCTTGCGCGCAGTGCTGGCAGCCGCAGCGGCAGGTACCGACGGCGACGGCATTGCACCGGTAATGACCGATTCGCGCAGCTGCTCCAGCTGCTGCAGGCGCGGTGGTGACAGGTCGCGGATCCGTGCCTGCACCTGCTCGGCCAAGGCGCGCCAGCTGGCGGCATCCGGACGGCCACCAGCATCCAGCGGGCAGGCTCCCGCCAGGGCTTGCCGGTAAGCCTCCGCATCCACACCCAGCACGGCCGAGGCCGCCGCTTCATCCAGACCGGCACCAATCCGCAGCAGCAAGGCCAGGCGCTCACCCGCTGCCAGCGTGGCCAGGTGCGCCACCTCCGGCGCCCAGTTACCTGGGCCGGCAGGCTTCAACAATTGCGGGGTGCTGCACAGCAGGCCCCAGAAACGGGCCGGCCATTCCACCATCAACAGTTGCGAGGCAGGCCCGACAAAGGCCCGCATGGCCACTGCCACCGCGCGTTCTCCGACGGTGACATCACCGGCCTGCAATTCAGCAACGACCAGAGCACGACGTTCCACGCCGCGTAAAAAGGCGGACAGAGCATTGGCTGCGGCCGGCGAGAGAGGGGCTGGTGCAGCCATCATGTGAACTCCGTCATGCCGTGATGATACCCAGCGCACACCCGGCTGCCGACGCCCCGAGGCACTACCGGACCGATTTTGCAAGCCTCTGCAACAACTTGTGCACAGCGTCAATACGCCATGACAAGGCCAGCATGCAAGCCGCCGTGAGACTGTATTTCTTTTTTGTTTCACGGATAACCTGTTGATTTTAAACAGATAATTGATGTGGCTATTTTTTGACCAAGTTGACCCAAAGGCTTGATCCATCGCCGTGCACGCGTGGAGCACATTGCTCACCCACAGAGTTATCCACAGGAAATGTGGATAACAATAAATCTTCATGCGCAGCCAGCGTTTACGCCGCATTTATGCAGGACTTCACAGGGTCTGGATGCAGGTGAATGGCGGCAGCCAAACCCGCCGCTACCGCTAAACTTGGCCCATGCCTGCCTGCCCCACCCTGCGCCTCGCCCTGCCGGTCCCGTTGCCGCAGCTGTTCGACTACCTGCCGCCCGTTGGCAGCGCTGTGCCCCAGGCCAGCGATGTGGGACGTCGGTTGCGGGTGCCGTTCGGCCCGCGCGAACTGATAGGGGTGGTCGAGGCCATTGGCCAGGTCGATGATCCGGCTGCGCTGAGGCCGGCCCTGCAATGGCTGGATGAGGCCCCCGTGCTGCAGGGCGAGCTCAGCACGTCGCTGCGCTGGCTGGCCCGCTACACCCACGCGCCACTGGGCGAGGTGATCGCCACCGCACTGCCAGCCCCATTGCGCCGCGGCGAACCACTGCCCGACACCCATGGCTGGGCCTGGCAGCTGACCGAAGCCGGTCACGCCGGCTACGGGCGCCTGCGCAGCGGCACCCGTCCGCACCGGTTGGCCACGCTGCTGCTCGGCGGTGCGATCAATGAAGACCTGCTCGACGCACAGCTGGAAGACTGGCGCAGCGCCGCGCGCGCGCTGCTCAAGCGCGAACATGCGCAGCGCATCGAAGTCGCGGCGGTAATCCCGCAGGCCCGGATCCAACCCGGCCCGCAACCCAACCCGCAACAGCAGCTGGCCATCGACGCCTTGCAGGCGGCCGATGGCTTCCAGCCCTTCCTGCTCGATGGCGTCACCGGCAGTGGCAAGACCGAGGTCTACCTGCAGGCGATCTGCCACTGCCTGCAGCAAGGCAAGCAGGCGCTGGTGCTGGTGCCTGAAATCGGCCTGACCCCGCAGACCCTGCAGCGTTTCCGCAGCCGCCTGGGCATTCCGGTGCATGCATTGCATTCGGGTTTGAACGACAACGAACGTGCACGCGTCTGGGCAGCTGCCTCACGCGGCGAAGCACAGGTGATCGTCGGCACCCGCTCGGCGATTTTCACACCACTGCCGCAGGCCGGCCTGATCGTCATCGACGAGGAGCACGACGGCAGCTACAAACAGCAGGATGGCATCCGTTACCACGCACGCGATTTCGCCATGGTGCGTGGCAAGGCCTTGAACGTGCCGGTGGTGCTGGGCAGTGCAACGCCATCATTGGAATCCCTGCACAACGCACGCAGCGGTCGCTACACGCACCTGCGCCTGCAACAGCGTGCCGGTGATGCCAAGCCGCCGGGCGTACGCGTGTTCGACGTGCGCAAGCGGCCGCTGCAGGATGGTCTGTCACCGGAAGTGCTGGTCGGCATCGAGCAGCACCTGAAGGCCGGCAGCCAGGTGTTGGTGTTCAAGAACCGTCGCGGTTATGCGCCGGTGCTGCTCTGCCATGACTGCGGCTGGACCGCGCCATGCAAACGCTGCAGCACGCCGCTGCACAAGACACCGATGACCGTGCATGGGGGCGGTCGCCGCCTGCAGTGCCACCACTGCGGCGCCCGCCAACCGGTACCATTGGCCTGCCCCGACTGCGCCAGCCTGGCGCTGCAACCGCAGGGTATTGGCACCGAGCGCCTGGAAGAACGGCTGCTGCAGTTGTTCCCGGACTACCCGGTGCTGCGCATCGACCGCAGCACCACCAGTCGCCGCGATGCACTGGAACAGACGCTGGCAACGCTGGGCGACCAACCCGGTATCCTGGTTGGCACACAGATCCTGGCCAAGGGACACGACCTGCCGAAGCTGACCCTGGTGGTTGTGGTTGGCATTGATGAAGGCCTTTTTTCTGCCGACTTCCGCGCCAGCGAAAAGCTGGCACAACAGTTGATCCAGGTTGCCGGACGCGCTGGTCGCGCCGAACGCCCCGGCGAGGTCTGGCTGCAGACCCATCACCCGGACAATGCCTTGCTGCACACCCTGGTCAACGGCGGCTACCACGCCTTTGCCGATGCCGAATTGCTGCAACGCGAAGCGGCCGGATTTCCGCCGTTCGCGCACATGGCCCTGCTGCGGGCCGAAGCCAAACAGGTGGAGCAGGCCAATGAATTCCTTGCCGCGCTCAAGCACCTGCTTCCAAAGCAAAACGATGTCGAACGCTTTGGACCCATGCCGGCACCAATGCCGCGACGCGCCGGTTTCCAACGCACGCAGTTGCTGCTGTCGGCCGATCAGCGGCGACCGCTGCATGCAGCGCTGGACGGACTGATGTTGCAGGCCTATGGCTTGCCGCAGGCGCGGCGTGTGCGCTGGTCGCTGGATGTCGACCCGATGGATCTGTACTGAGGGCTGTAGGAGCCTGCAGAGCCGAACCATGTTCGGCTGAGGCATTACCGGTGAAGCCTCTTGCCGAGCATGGCTCGGCACTACGTTGGTTTTGCTTGGAAGGCCCCTGCCGAGCATGGCTCGGCACTACGTTGGTTTTGCTTGGAAAGCACCTGCCGAGCATGGCTCGGCACTACGTTGGTTTTGCTTGGAAAGCACCTGCCGAGCATGGCTCGGCACTACGTTGGTTTTGCTTGGAAGGCCCCTGCCGAGCATGGCTCGGCACTACGCTGCTATCTGTAAAAATCGGCGATCTGTGCGGTGAACTGCTGTGGGTTGGCACCGACCAGGTTGGTCAACACCACGACCGCCAAGTCTTCATCCGGGTAAACCAGCAACGCCGCGCGTGCGCCTCCGAAGCTGCTGATCTGGCGCCGCCCCTGCGCTTCGGACACCGGCCAACCTGCTGACCAGGCACCGACACTGCCATCGTTCAAACGCTCAGGCGTCCACATGCGTGCAAGGCTGTCCGCGCTCAACAGGCGATACTGCAGCAAGGCAGCCAACCATTGCGCCAGATCACCTGCGCTGGCCTGGATGCCGCCGCCGGCCCATAGACCATGCGGCATGTCATAAAACCAGTGCGACAGCCGTGGCGGTGCATCGGCCGCATCGCTGCTGCGCGGGAAATAGCTGTAGATCGTTGCCGCATTCGGCACCAGATCGTAGCTGTCGCCGAACGTGATGTGGCGCATTCCCAACGGCTCGAACTGACCAGCGGCCAGATAGTCCTCGTAGGCTTTGCCACTGCGCTGGATGATGATCCTGGCCAGCAAGCCATAGTTGGTCTGGTTGTAGACGAACTGCGCGCCGGGCAGCGCCTGCATCGGCTGCTGCTCCACCACTTGCCAGGCCTGTGCTTCGGAGCCACCGCCTACAAGTCCATCCGCATCGACGATGTCCGGCAGGCCGGAGGTGTGCGCAAGCAACTGGCGTACGCGGATGCCTTGCCATGCGGCCGGCAGCTGCTGCAGGTAGGTGGATACCGGAGCATCGAGATCCACCTTCCCCGCCTCGACCAGTTGCATGATCGCCACCCCGGTAAACGCCTTTGTCGCCGAGTTGATCGGAAACAGGGTGCTCGATGTCGCCACCACCTTGTTCTCCACGTTGGCCAGGCCATGCGCTTCGGAGAACACCACGCGGCCGTCCTTGACCACCGCCACCTGCATGCCGGGAATACCGCGCTCCTTCATCGTCACCGCGATGAAGCGGCGCGCCGCCTCATCTGCAGCGTCGCGCGTTGCAGCGAGTGCGGATGGAGAATGGAAGAGAAGCACGGCTAGCAGGCACAGCAGGACGCGTGGTGCGGCAAATTGCATTGTCTGGTTCCGGTTGTGGGCGGCAGGAGTTTGTCGCAGCGGGGCGCTGTGCACTCCCACTTCCGGTTTGGATGCAGGAAGCATTGAAAAGGTTTAAATCGGCGGCCGGCCCCGCCCCCAGTTGTGCTGGAACCGGTCTACTCAACGCTGCAATAGCGACTGCATGGCCAGTTGTTCGCGCACGGTCACACACCACGCCTCGCTGCCGGCGGTCCCTTCAATCAGGTTGCGGATGCAGGCGTCGTGGAAAATCCATCGGCTGCAGCAGGTTCTCGTCGCAGGCCGTGTCACGGCCTGCCGGGACATGCCAGACCGGTCGCTGGTTTCCCCGCCTCGTGCGTCGCGCACAAGCGATGAGGCGCAGCCGTCCATCCGCCTGCGCCGGCATCAAAGATCGAGGCCAAAACCAAGGCCTGCGGATTTTTCCCCGCCACCGAAGGCGCCGCCCAACGAGAATGAACCACGCGCCCCCAAGCGCACGCCATAGCCAACCGACAACGCCTGTTCGCCGCCCTGGAAACCCGCACCCACCGCAACCCGACCACGCGCGCTTTGCCCACCGGCTGCATTCATTGCCATGTTGGTCATCGCCGATGTCATCGCCCCCATCCGATCGATGCGCCGGTCCTGATCATGCAGGCGTCGATTCACCCCATCGTTGAAACGGGTGAAGTCATCGCTGAACGCAGCAACGGCTGCATCGGTATACGCCCGCGCGCTGCCAAGCGACTGCGCTGTCGCCGTATCGGTGTACTGGTTGGCCGATGCCAGGGTTGCACTGTCGCCGGCATTCACTTCCGCGCGCACCGCAGCCACGCGGGTGTCGGTATAGCCCGAGGCTGCCGCCAGGGTTGCCGTATCACCTGCATCGGCATGGGCTTGTGCTGCTTGCAGGGCGACGGCCTGGCCGCCGGCCAATTGCTGGTCGGTGTACTGCATTGCAGAGACCAGGGTCGCCGCATCACCGCTGGCAGCGATCGCAGCCAAGCTGCTGTTCTGCGTGGACAGCGCGCTGTCCAACGCTCCCAGTGCGGCCCCTACTTGTTGATAACTGATGTTCTGGACGATGTAGCCTGGAGCGGTGAAGGTGCCGCCAACGTAGCTCGCGTTACCACCAAGCGCAGCTGCCAACGCACCCAGTTGGGTGAGATTGACCGCATCGCTGCCGTTGATGCCAGCAGCCACGTTGCTTATGCGCCTTTTCAGGCTTGCCGAACCCACCGAGACCACGTTGGCGGCACCTTCATCGCTGCTGCCGGCGCCCAGCGCAACCGAGCCACCACCGGCAGCTACCGCGTTCCTGCCAATGGCGACGTTGTTGTCCGTGCCCGCAGCACCCGTGGGGGCCGGGAAACCACAGCACATATCGTTGCCGTTGCCACCATTGCCGGCCTGGCTGCCATTGCCCAACGCGATGTTGTAATTGCCGCCGGCGCCACCATTGCCACCCGTGCCACCGGCGCTGCCCTGACCGGCCCTGCCTCCGTTGCCCGCACTGCTGTTGGTGCCGAACGCCAGGTTGTAGGTCCCTCCATTGCCACCGATTCCGCCGGTCCCCCCGGCGGTGCCATTTGAGCCCTGGCCGCCCAAGCCGGCGGAACTGCCTTGCCCGAAAGCGGTGTTGCCAGTGGCATTGCCCAGCCCGCCAGCGGAGGTGCTCCAGCCCAGCATGTTCGGGCCTGCAGGGCCGTCGCTGCCCACCCGGCTGCCGTCCTGACAGGCGATGGCACCGGTGGCGGTGTCCTGGGTGCAGGGCGCCGTCGGCGACGTGCCGCCAACCACTTCAGCGGCCTGCGCCGGCAACAATGGCAGCAAAGCAAGCATGGCAGCCGCCGCCAGCGGCCCAGCCTTGGTAACGACATGACGGTTCATTGTGGAATCCCCCGAATCAGCAAGGGAGAAAGCTAATGCCGGGCCCGCCAATCGCGCATCCACGAAATCAGGTAGTCGGCGTACCGTAGGACGGTCACGCCATCAGCGGCAGCACCAGTGCCAGCCGGGTACCCGTGCCGTTGTCAGCAGGTGATACCTGCAGCTCACCACCGAGCCTACGGGCGCGCAACCGCATGCTGGCCAACCCTGCCCCTGTACGCACCGCAACCACGCCGTCAGCGCCCTGCGCCAGACCAACGCCGTCGTCGTCGATATGCAATTGCAGCTGGTCGCCTTGCCTGCGCAGATAGACGTCCACGCGCTGCGCGTGGCTGTGCTTGAACACATTGGTCAGGCCTTCCTGCAGCAGCCGCAACAGGTCAAGGCTGCGGCTGGCACCCAGCTCGATGCCATCGATGTCCTGCAGGTGCCAGTGGGCCTGGATGTCCACCGCATCCAGCAAGCCACTGGTACGGTGGCGCAGCGGCGCCAGCAGCTCGGCCAGATCCGCCTGTTCGCGGGCGGTGCTGTCGATCACCAGGCGCAGGTCATCTCGCATTTCGCGTAGCACGCCGATGACCTCCTGCCGCGGCATGTCCTCCGGCGCCTGTTCCAGGCGGGCGATGGCGCCTACCAAGGTGCCGCCGAAACCGTCGTGCAGGTCACGCACCAGCTGCAGACGCTCACCGGCGCGGCTATGGGCCAGTTCCAAGGCATGCTGCTGTTGCAGGTTGTCCGCCAACTGCGTGGTGGCCAGCTGCACCTCATTGCGCAGCTCGGCATTGAAGCCTTCCACCCGCTGCATGGTGTTGGCGAAGCGGTACGCCAGCACGAAGCCCATGCCGAGCAGCATCAGCGGTGAGGTGAACGAACCCAGGTAGCTGACGCCACCATACCAACCCATGTACACGCCAAGGTCATGCAGCGAGACCGCGATCGGCAGGATGATGCACAACGCCAGCACCTGGTAATCACGCCGGCCACTGCGCAACGCATAGCCCATGAAGGTAAACGACACCGCGTACAGGAAGGCAATGGTCGGCACCAGGTAGAGGTTGCGGTTCGGCCCCATCCATTGCGGCCACAGCAAGGCACCCGCCATCACCAGCACTGCAATGGCCAGCAACACGCGCTCCAAACGCGGCCAGCGCCGCTCGCAGAACCGCAGCAGGAAGACAGTATGGGCAGCAGCGCCGGCCACGTAGCAGGCACCAATGAAGGCTTGCCAGCCATCGGTGGTAGGGAACGGCCACGGGCTGCTGGCAAAAAAATTACTGTCGTACAGGCGTCCGAACACCGCGCTCAACGCATACCAGCCATACATCGACTCCTTGCGCCGCAGCAGCCAGAACATGCCGATCACTGCCGCCAGCACGAAACCAATCGCACTATCCAGCACCTGCAGGTCATGGCGGACGAAAACCTCCTTGCGGAAGCGTGCCTGCAAGGCCTGCGGGTCGCCTACATCCACCACCCCCAGCGAAGGTTGGTAGGCCGCCAGGCCAGACACGCGCACCAGCAGTTCGTTCTCGCCCTGTTTCAGCAACGGCGACTGCAACAGGAAATAGCGCGGCACATGCCAGCTGCGTGATAGCGGTTCGACCAGCGAGGGATCGCGATCAATCAGGCTGCCATTGAGGTAGACCGCGGCAGCCATGCAGGTGTAGTCCAACAGCAATCCAGTGGGCTGGTCCGCGTCCCCCTGCTGCCAGCGCAGTCGATACCAGACCACGCCATCATGATCCGGCCAGCGGGTCTGCCACTGGTCAGCCAATGGCACCTGCACCCAGCCTTGCACGGGCGCTGCGGGCGACTGCCAGTCCGCGCGCACCGCCTCTGCATGGGCAATGCGGATGACCTCCGCTTCCTGTGCATGGGCGAGGGCCGCGCACGCCGACAACAGCACCAGCAGCAGCCAGCGGATCAAGGCAGCAATCCCATCGCACGGGCTTCGTATACCGCAGCGGTCCGCGAACCTACCGCAAGCTTGCGATAGATATTGCGGGTGTGCGCCTCTATGGTCAGCCGGGAGAGCCCCAGCAACTCGGCGATCTCGCGATTGCCATAGCCTTGCGCGACATGGTTGAGAATGCCAAGTTCGCGCTCGGACAGGTGCACGCTTGGCGTAGCTGGTGCAGCAACCGGTGCCTGCACAACGGGCAGCAAGGACAGAATGCGCCGCGCGATCATCGGGTCGATCGGCGCGCCGCCGCGTTGCAGGCTGCGCAGTGCAACCGTCAGCTCGATGTCCTCCCGGTCCTTGAGCAGGTAGCCTGCGGCGCCGGCGCGCAATGCGGCGAAGATGCTCTCTTCCTCCGCAAACGCGGACACGATCACTGCTTGCAGTTGCGGCACATGCTGCTGCATCCAACCGACAAGTTCGATGCCGGTGCCGTCGGGTAGTTGCATGTCGACCAGGGCGAGGTCGAACTGATGGGCTTGCAGGAGTGCAATGGCACTGCCGAGGCTGTCGGCGGTGTGAATGCGTGTCTGTTGGTCCGTCAGTAATTCGGACACGAGCCTGACCAGCCTCGCCAGCGAAGCTGCGTCGTCGTCGATGATCAGGATGGAAGACAGCTCCATCGGCCCCCGCCATGGTCTCCGTTGTGGCGGAGTTTAGCGTGCTCTTACGGTTGGCTTGTGATGGGGGCAGGCGCTTAAGCTGGTTAGGGCAGTCTGGCAACGCCCAGCCTTTCCACATTGGCAACCAAGGGGAGGAAGTCCAAGGGCACAAGCTGCCCTCACCCCAACCCCTCTCCCGCGTGCGGGAGAGGGGCTCAAGCGTTGCAACTGCTTGGCTTTACCAGGTACGACGCAGCGGGTGGGCTTCGGTGTTGAAGACGATGCCGTCGAAGTCCAGGGTCTTGGCCGGGGCGAACAGCAGGTAGTAGTACTTGAACGTCTCGGCGAACAGGAAGCTCTCCATCGAGTCGTCCTTCTCCTTGCTGCGAACATCCTTCAGCGCGGCGAAGCCATGATCGGTGCGGGTGTAGCGCACGAAGTCATCGAAGAATTGCTTGCCCATGCCGCGGTAGCGTGCGTCACCGGTGTAGTGGTGCAGGTAGTACGCGGACTCGACGATCTCCGGGCGCAGGGCGTAACCCGGCGAGCGCACTTCCATCTTGGCGTAGTCCAGCGACTCCGGTTCGATGTCGTGCAGGCGCCACATCTTCAGGTTGGATTCCTGCAGGCGCTTGGCGCGATCCAGGTCACCGCCCAGAGCCAGCAGGCCCGGCATGAACGCATCCAGCGCGCCATAGGTGGTGGAGGTGCGGGCGCCGGTATCCATGTCGGCGTGGCCGTACCACAGCTCGCCTTCGCGCGATTCATCGGCCAGGTACTGGTTGATCGGGCCGATGCTCTCGTCCCACATCTTCTTGCAGTCTTCGTCGCCGAACAGCTTCCAGCACTTGAGCAGGTACTCGTAGTACGAGTCGATGCCACCGGCAATCGAGGCGTCCTTGTTGGTCCACTCGCCGGTTTCGACGTTGATGTTCAGGCCGACCAGGCCGATCTTGGAGCGGCGCTTGTGGGTTTCCACCAGCGCACGCTTGGCCTTGTCGTAGTACGCCTGCTTGCCGGTGAGCTTGGCCAGGGTGCCGAACTCCAGCAGCAGCGTGCCGGTTTCGGCCGGGTTGCTGACCTTGCCGCTGGTCTTGCCGGTATGCAGGTTGACGTGGGTGTACGGCAGGCCGGTCGGGCTGTCGAACACCGGCGACAGGCGTGTGCCCAGGTCATCGGCGAGCTTGAGCAGGCGCTCATCGTTGGTCATCTGGTAGGCCGACAGCAGGCCACCGAGCAGACGGATGGTGACCTCGAAGTTCTGCACGTCGATGTCCTGGTCGAAGGACAGCTGGGTGACGATCAGCTCGCGCGCTTCGTTGGCTTCCTTGTCCAGGCCGAGCAGCAGGAGCGTGTCCAGGGCATCGACCGGCGACATCAGCAGCGGCTTGGGATACCAGTCACGCGGCTGGCCGCTGAGCGGCTTCAGGTCGTCATGGCCCTTGGCGTACTGCATGTAACCCTGCCAGGCGTGGCGGGTGGCTTCACGGACCTGCTCGGCCATGCGTGCGGCTTCGGCGTCATCGACAGCCGGCAGGGCGGCATCGGCCGGAGCAGCAGCTGTGGCCGGTGCAGCCGGAGTGGTGGCGGGAGCGGCGGCCTGCTGGCTGCAGGCGGAGAGCGCCAGCATCAGCGCGGCGACCAGGGGGGCGGTACGCAGGGAACGGGTCATCAGTGGATCCTCTCGACGGAAGCGTTGTCTTGCGATGCAACGGGACGGGACTGCAGGGTGTCGCCCAGCGTCTGCAGGTGCAGGGCTGTGCGCAGGGTGGAAAGCGGTGCGGTGCTGCGCACGAGCAGCGTGCGGGTCTGGCCGGGCAGCAGATCGAAGGCGTTGTCCTCGACGCTGGCGTTGGCCTTGTCAAAGCCGATCCAGATGCCACGCACCAGCGTGTCGGCGCGCAGCTCCAGCACGTAGTGGTCACCTTCGGCACGCAGCGCGCTGTGCAGCTGTGCCGGCTGCAAGGCTTGCTGTTTGGCGGCAACGAAGTAGACCAGGCGCTGTGCCACTACTGCGTCACCGCGCAGCAGTTCGAATACGGCGACGCTGCGACTGGGGTCTGCGCCCTGCAGCAGCTCGGCGTCGCTGAAGCGTGCAGCCTCGGTGGCCGACAGTGCGGGCAAGCTGATCGGCCTGCGCTGCTGCTGCAACTCCCGCCCATCGAAATCCAGCACGCGCACACGCCACTGCCCCTGCACTTCTGCACGACCGTCGTTGAGCAGACTGAACCGGGTACTGCCTTCATCGCGCAGCGCCGCCACCGCCACCTCGGCGAAGAAGCGGCGTGCGTGGAAATTCAGCGCCTTCCAGTTGCCGTAGTAATCCAGGCTGGACCAGGACGCGCCCGGCCACACATCGTTGAGCTGCCAGTACAGCGAGCCCATCGTGTACGGACGCGAGGCACGGTGGTGCAGTGCCGCCAGCTCAATACCCTCGGCCTGCATCATCTGGCTCAGGTAAACGAAGTCGGGGAATGACCGCGGCGTACCGAATTCCATCTCGATGTAATGCAGCAAGCGCTCATTGCCCTTGCCAGCCAGGAACTTCTGGTGGGCCTGGATCACCGGCCCATCCACCTGCTGCTCTTCCGGCGTGGCGAAAACGTTGATGGTCGACAGCTGCGGCCAGGCCTGCAGGCCGTACTCGGACATGAAGCGCGGGGTTTCCTTCAGGTAAGCCGTCGGCGGCAGCGCCGGGTTGCCCCAGACTTCCCAGTAATGCTTGTCACCGCGGCGCGAGTCGTTGGCCTTGCTGTCCAGGTCATTGCTGGGCGAGCTGGACCAGTACGGCACGCCCAGGCTTTCCTCGGCAACGACCTTGCGCAGGTCCGTGCCGAACAGGTCCACATAACCCTGCCAGACCTTCGCGGCAAACACCGGGTCGGCCTCCTTCAAGGTCTTGCCGTGGCCCCAATCCTTCCACGCGGTTTCTTCCTCGTTGTTGCCACACCACAGCACGATGCTGGGGTGGTGGCGCAGGCGACGGATGTTGTCTCGTGCCTCGGCCACCACATTGGCGCGGAACGCGGGGTCATAGCCGGGCTGCATGCCGCCGCCGAACATGAAGTCCTGCCAGACCAGCAGGCCGAGTTCGTCGGCGATGTCGAAGAAGTCATCGTCTTCGTAGTAACCGCCGCCCCAATTGCGCAGCATGTTCATGTTGGCATCGCGTGCGGCCTGCAGGTCGCGGCGCAGGCGCTCGCGCGTGACCCGTGCCGGGAAGGCATCAAACGGAATCACGTTTGCGCCCTTGGCGAACACCGGCACGCCATTGATGACGAAGCCGAAGCCCTGCCCACCGTCCTTGTCCTCGTCACGCTGCAGCTGCACGCTGCGCAGGCCGATACGGATGCTGGACTGCAAGGCCTCCTGCTTGCCCTCACCCAGGCGCGCCTGCACGGTGTAGCGATCCTGCGCGCCATAACCCACCGGCCACCAGCGGCGCGGCTTGTCGATCTGCAGCGGCAGCGACACCCTGTTTTCACCGGGCTTCAAGGCGATAGCGCGGGTGATCTGCGCCACCGGCTTGCCGTCCGGGTCACGCACATCAATGACGACCTGACCGGTGGCGGCGCTATCGGCCTGCTCCACCTGCAACATCACATTCAAGCGGGCCTGGTCCGCATCCAGCGCCTCGGTGCGCACGGCCAGATCGGTGATGCGCTGCTGATCCCAACTGTCCAGGTGCACCTGTCGCCAGACACCGGCGGTGACATAGCGCGGGCCCCAGTCCCAACCGAAGTGGTAGGCGGGCTTGCGTACGAAGTTGCCGACCATCGCGTCCCTGGGCTCATCGCCGTAGGGCGAAGGATAGTTGCCGGCAATCTTGTGCGGCATCGCCTGTACCTGCGGCAGCAAGGTGCGGATCGGCGAGCGGAATACGATCTGCAGTTCATTGCCCTGCGCGCGCAGGCGGCCATCGACGCGGGCACGCCAGGTGCGGTGCGCATTGTCGGCCTTCAGCAGCGGCTCGCCGTTGAGGCGGACCTCGGCGAAGGTGTCCAGGCCATCGAAGCGCAGTTCCGCGTGCGGACGCGCCAGGGTTGCGGCATCCACGTCGAAGCGGGCGCGGTATTCCCAGTCGCCCAGCCCAATCCATTGCAGCCCCGCTTCCGCAGCGCCCACGTAGGGATCTGCAATCAGGCCAGCCGCCATCAGGTCGGTATGCACGCTGCCCGGCACCGTGGCCGGTTTCCATGCATCCATGCCCGGATGCGCCTGCAGCTGCGCATCACCGGGCAGCAGACGGAAGCTCCATTGGGCCTGCAATGGTGCGGCCACGGCTGCGCTGGACGCCAGCGACAACGCGCACAGCAACAGGCCACGGCATGCGCGTTGAGCGAGAATTTGTATCGATCCAAACTTCGTATGCGCTTGCTGCATGCCATCTCCTCCCTGGTGCTGCTTCCGCTTTTTTAAACCGAGTAGCAACGGCCGACAAACCAAAAAACAAAAGCTGTTCTTGCTCTGAATTCAACTACTGGAGCCTGGAGCCAGAGCGATCCCCGCCTTCGCGGGGATGACGACTGGATTATTGCGAGCACTGCACGAACAGTATTCGTCAGACCTCGCGCACCACATTCAACACTTCGTGGCAGGCACCCATGGTGTGGTAATCGGTCTTGCCGGCCGGGCTCTTCTCGTCGTCGTACTTGCGGTTGTCGGCATCGAGGATGCGGAACCACGCGCCGTAGCGATGATCAACGAAGTACTGCCATGAGTACGCCCACAGCCGCTCGTACCACTCCCAGTAGCCGGCATCGCCGGTGCGCTTGGCCAGCAGCGCGGCGGCGGCCAGCGACTCGGCCTGCACCCAGAAGTACTTGTCGTCGTCGCAGACAAAGCTGTCACCGCCAATCGCCGCACCGTCCATGTTGGGCTGGCGACGCGATTCCGGTGCAAAGCCGTAATACAGGCCGCCACGCAGCGCATCCCAGGAACGGGTTACCGCGGTATCGAACAGGTGCTTTGCCGTGGGCACCAGCCAATCGGCATCGACATGACGGTCGAGGATCATCAGCAGCTTGGCCCACTCGGTCTGATGACCGGGCTGGAAACCCCAGGGACGGAACAGGTGCTTGGGATTGTCCAGGTTGTAGTCCCAATCGATGTTCCAATCGGTGTCGTAATGCTCCCAGACCAGGCCGCCGGCCTTGGCCGCCTGCCGGCGGGTCATGTTGTCGGCAAGCTGCAGTGCGCGTTGCAGGTAGCGTTGTTCGCCGCTGGCCTCGAACGCGGCCAGCATGGCTTCGCACATATGCATGTTGGCGTTCTGGCCGCGGTAACCGGTGAAGTTCCAGTTGGCGTCGGCTTCGTCGCGGTACAGGCCGTGCTGCGGCTCCCAGAAGTGGCGCTCCAGCAGCTGCCAGGTCTCGTCCATCCATTCACGGCCCTGCTCGATGCCGGCCTTCAGCGCGCAGCTATAGGCCAGCAGCACGAAGGCCACGCCGTAGCAGTGGTTCATGTCGTCCTCGACCTTGCCATCGCGCAAGGTCCAGGCGTAGCCGCCGGTGGCCGGATTGCGATGCACCTCGCGCAGGTAACGCACGCCATGCCTCACCGCATCCAGATACTCGGCGGTGCCGTACTCGCGGTAGGCCATCGCATAGTTGAAGACGAAGCGGGTGCTGCTGACCAGGTGGCGATGGCTGCGGTCGTAGATGCTGCCGTCGTCGCGGTAGTAATGGAAGAAGCCGCCATCGGGATCGATGCAATGCGGATGGTAGAAGGCCATCGTGTCGGCGATATGCGCGCGCAGGAAGGCTGGGGAGCGGAAATCGGGCGTGGTGGTCATGCGAGGGCTTCCTGTTGCTGCAGCAGATGCTGCACTTCGTTCAAGCTTGGCATTGCCGCAAAGGCGCCCTTGCGGGTCACCGCCAATGCGCCCACCGCTGCGGCAAAGCGCAGCGTGCCATTGATTGCGTTCGGGGTCTGGCAGAACGCGGCGAAACCCGCGCCTGCACCACCGCGCTCGACCAGCCCGACCAGTACGCCGCCGACAAACGCATCACCCGCAGCGGTGGTATCCACCGCATGCACACGGAAGCTCGGCACCTCGCCCTCCCCATGCCGGGTATACCAGCGCAGGACGCCCGCTCCGTCGGTGACGATCACCCAGCGCGCCTGCGCGGCCAGCAGACGACGCAGCACCTGCGCATCGCCATCGGCGCCCAGTGGCGCGGCGAGATAATCGAGTTCCTCTCGCGAGAGTTTGATGAGGTCGGCGCGTTCCAGCGCCTGCCACAGCCGCGGTGAGGGATCGACACCCGCCGGCCACAGCGCAGGGCGCAGGTTCAGATCCAGGCTGACCACGGCGCCAGCGGCGCGAGCACGCTGCATGCCCTCGAACGTGGCCGCGGCAATATCCGCTTCGGTCAGGCTGTTGGAGCAGACATGGAAGCAGGCCGTGCCATCAAAGCAGGCCGGCAGGTAGTGTTCGGCGCGGAACAGCAGATCCGCCGCCGGCGGCCGGTAGAAGCTGAAGCTGCGCTCGCCATGTGCGTCCAACGCGACAAAGGCCAGCGCGGTCTTGGCTGCGTCGGTGCGCACGATGCAGTCGGTCTCGACCCCGGCCTGCTGCAGGCTCTCCAGCAGGAAGTCGCCAAACATGTCGCGGCCCAGCATGCCGGCGAAATGGCTGCTCGCCCCCAGCTGGGCAGCAGCCACGGCGACGTTGGCAGGGGCGCCGCCGGCGTACTGCAGGAACGCGCGCGGGGTGTCCGCCGAGGCCGGCGGCTGCGCTAGTAGATCGATCAAAATCTCGCCGAAACAAACAATCTTGCCCATCTGGCCTTAGTCCTGTTGGGTAACGCCGGTGCTGGTACGCGAACCGACCAGCCCGTAGAAAATGATGTAGCCGTAGCACAGCAACGGCAGTACGAATGAATGGTGCACACCGATGCGGTCGGCCAGCACGCCCTGCAGGAACGGCACCACCGCGCCGCCCACAATGGCCATGATCAACAGGCTGGAGGCCTTGTTGGTCAACGGCCCCAGGCGCTCGATGCCGAGCGCGAAGATGGTCGGGAACATGATCGAGTTGAACAGGCCGATCGCCACCACCGAATACAAGGCCACGTGACCTTCGGTGCCCATGGTCAGTGCCAGCAAGCCCACGTTGATCAGCGCAAACAACGCCAGCAACTTGCGCGGCGAGAAGCGTACCAGCAGCAGCGAACCGGCAAAGCGGCCGATCATCGCCATGGTCCAGTACAGCGACACATAGTGCGTGGCCTGCTGTTCACTGAAGCCGCCGATATTGGGCAGCGACAGGTAGTTGACCAGGAAACTGCCGATCGAGACCTCGGCGCCCACGTAGAAGAAGATGCCCAGCACGCCGAACAGCAGGTGCTTGTGGCGCAGCGCATCGCCATAGCTGTGGCGTGCGCTGTCGGCCTGCTCGCTGTTCTCACTCAGCGCCGGCAGACGGAACAGGAACACGAAAAGCGCCAGCAGGAACAGGGCCACTGCCAGGCCGAGATACGGCCCCTGTACCGACTGCGCTTCCTGCGCGCGGTAGGCCACCTGCTCGGCCAGCGGCAATGCCTTGAGCTCGTCGGCGCTCTTGACCGTGTTGCCGAGGATCAGCATGCCGCCGAAGATCGGTGCGATCGCCGTACCCAGTGAATTCAAGGCCTGCGCCAGCGTCAGACGGCTGGAGCTGGTGCGTTCCGGGCCAAGCAGCGCAACATAGGGATTGGCGGCCACCTGCAACACGGTGATGCCGGTCGCCAGTACGAACAGAGCCGCAAGGAAGGCGCCGTAAACACGCAGCTCCGCCGCCGGCCAGAAGCCGAGTGCGCCGATGCCGGCGATCACCAGTCCCGCCACAATGCCTTGCTTGTAGCCCAGTTTCGCCACCAGACGACCGGCCGGCAGCGACATCAGGAAGTAGGCGCCAAAGAAGGTGAACTGCACCAGCATCGCCTGGGTGTAGTTCAGCTCGAACACCGATTTCAGGTGCGGGATCAGGATGTCATTGAGACAGGTAAGAAAGCCCCACATGAAGAAGATGGTGGTCGCCACCGCCAAGGCCACACGTGTATTGACGACGGGCGCCGACTGGCTTGATGTGGATGACGGCGATGTTGGTATGTGCATGTGGGCTGCCTGGATACGGTAATCGGGAAATGGGGTTGAGGAGTCAGCTTGGTCTTGCTGCACTGCTCTCGCGGATCCGCAGGTGCACCGGTGCGACCGTGCGCATCGGTGCCGCATCCGGGTTGTCCAGGCGCTGCAGCAACAGGGCTGCAGCCTGCCGGCCACGTTCGCGCGGATCAGCGGTCAGCGTGGTCAACGGCGGTACCGCGACCGCGGCCTCGGAGATATCGTCGAAGCCGGTAACGGCAAAGTCGCCGCCCGGGCGTATGCCACGCGAAGTCAGGCCCAGCATCAGGCCCAGTGCAACCGTGTCGTTGTAGCAGACCGCCGCGCTGGGGCGCTGTGCGCCTTCGAACAATTCGCCGGTACGTGCAGCCGCTTCCAGACGATTGGGTGCGGACTCGATCAACCAGTCCGCATGGAAGGGCAAGCCGGCTTCGCTCAAGGCCTGCTGGTAGCCGAGGCGGCGCTGCGCGCAGGAACTGGATTCCCCATGCCCGCCAAAGAACGCGATATCACGATGACCGCGTTCGATCAGGTGACGGGTCGCCATGTACGCGCCGTGCTGGTTGTCCAAGGTGAGGAAGTCCCAGTCTGCGCCGACCAGTTCACGGTTGAACAACAGCACGTTGGCATGCGCACCCAATACATGCCGCAGCTCTTCGGCATCGCTGCCTTCAGCCGGCGACAGGATGAAGCCGGTCGGCGTGTGCTCCATCAGCGTGCTCAACACCGCCTGCTGGCGCTGCGGCGATTCGCCGGTGCTGCCGAGCAGGGTCACGAAGCCCTTGCCACCCAAGGCCTCGTCCACGCCGGAGGCAAACTCGGCGAAGAACGGGTTGGACAGATCATTGATCACCAGCGCGATCGACGACGAGGTACGCCGGCGCAGGTTTGCAGCGGTGCGGTTATACACATAACGCTGCTTGCGCAGTTCCGCCTCGACCTTGGCGCGGGTGTCGACATTGACCAGGGGGCTGCCGCGCAGCACCAGCGACACAGTCGCCCGCGACACGCCCACCGCCTGTGCGATGTCGGTGACGGTGACCGCGCGTTGGCCGGCCTTGCGTGCGCCCTTGGCGCCGGTAGAAGTGTCTTTCATCATTTCCGCTGCGGTTCCGGGATGCGCCAAGCCTAAAGGATCACGGCCAGCGCTTGCGCTGCCCGTGCCCTTCTTCCCGGTCTTGGCGCTGCCCGTGCTCACGGCTGGGCGCTGCCCGGGGTGGCGCAGTACGACACCGGCAGGTCGGCCTGTGCGGTGCCCCAACCCTGCTCCGGTGCCTGCGCACCCAGGGTGAAGCGCACATCGCCGCCCTGCTGCAGGCGCTGCCAGTCCAGCCACACCGCCGGCTGCGGCTTGCCATCAACCTGCACGCTCTGGATGTACTGCAGGCTGCGCGGATCGGCGCCCGGTGCCTGCAGGCGCAGCGTGCGGCCATTGCCCAGGGTGATCTCTGCCTTGCTGTAGCGCGGCGCATGCAGCAGGAACTGGCCACTGCCCGGCACTGCCGGGTACAGGCCCAGCGCACTGAACAGGTACCAGGCCGACATCGTGCCAAGGTCATCATTGCCGGTGACGCCATTGGGCGCATTGGTGAACAGCTGCTGCGCGGCGCGGACCACGGTGGCGGTCTTCCACGGCTGGCCGATCAGCGTATACATCCACGGCGAATGCAGGTCAGGCTCGTTGTTCGGGTTGTAGCGGTACTGGTTGTAATAGCTGTACGGACCAACCACCCATTCCTTGCGGGCAGCGGTCAGCGGTGACTGCAGCAGCGCGTCATAGGCGAAGAACGCATCCAGACGCTTGCCGGCCTGCTCGCGACCATGCATCGCCTGCAACATGCCGGGCACGTCCTGCTGCACCAGCCACTGGTATTGCCAACCCGTGCCTTCGTGGAAGCCATGCTGCGAGCGCGGGCTGTACTGGCCGTTGGCCGGCGTATACCACTTGCCGTTCTCGTCACGCGGACGCGGGAAGCCGGTGAAGCCGGTTTCCGCATCGCGTACATCCGCATCCCATACCTTGTGCCAGTTGCCACCGCGTGCGCGCAGCGTCGCTGCATCGTCGGCGTGGCCGAGGCCATCGGCCATCTGCGCCAGCGCGCAATCGGCTAGGGCATATTCCAGCGTTGCCGAGCCGCCGTGGTGCGGATCAACGTCCATGCCCTTGGAGGGGAAAGCACGGTCATAGGCCACATAACCATTGGCGAGATAGCTGGCATTGCCGGAACGGCCGGCCATACGCGAATTGATCGGCGGCATCTCGAAGGCATTGCGGCGCAGCGCGCCCCAGGCTTCCGCCTCGCGCCCCTTCAGCGCGCCGAAGCGCCACAGGTCGACCATGAACGGCGTCACCGGGTCGCCGGTCATCACATTGGTTTCGAAGTTGGCATAGCCCCAGCGCGGCAACCAGCCACCCTGTTCGTTGATGGCCAGCAGGCTGCGGCCGATATCGCGCGCGACTTCCGGGCGGGTCAGTGCCAGCCACTGGTTCTGCGTGCGGTAGGTATCCCACAGCGAGAAGTACTCGTAGTAGGTCCAACCATCGGCGCGATGGATGACATCGTCATAGCCGCGATAACGACCGTCAGCATCACTGCCGGTCATCGGCTGCAGCAGCGCATGGTAGAGCGCGGTGTACAGCACGGTGCGATCATCGGCGCTTGCGCCTTCTACCTTGACGCTGCCCAGTTGTTCGCGCCACTGCGCCTGCGACAGCGCGCGCATGCGATCGAAGCTCAGCAGCTTGCCGCCCTGCATGCCATCGCTGCGCAGGTTGTTGCGTGCGCCTTCGGCATCCACATGCGAGATCGCACTGGTAGCGGTGACGCTGCGGCCGCCGGCCAGATCAAAGCTCAACCACGCGCCATTGGGCTTGGCTTCGCCTTCCATGCTGTGGCGTGCGCCGGGCAGGCCGCCTTCCTCACCCCAGGTGCCATGGGCCTTGAACGGCCGATCGAACTCGATGCGGAACCAGGTGGTGTACTGGTGGCCGCCACAGAAACTCTTGGTGACCAGCTTGCCTTCCACCGCGCGGTCGCCGACCACGTCGATGACGCTGCCGATCACCGAATGGCGCTCGTTGGCCTGGGCCACATTGACCAGCACCTGGCCTTCGCTGACGCCCGCGCTGAAGGTATAGCGCTCGGCGGCGGCGCGGGTCAGCGCGGTGGTTTCCACGTCGATGCCACGGTAATCGGTCAGCCGGACCTTGTAGTAGCCAGCCTGGCCGACTTCGCCATCGTGGCTGTACGCCGAGGCGTAGTTCTTGTGGTCGAAGCGCTTGGGGTCCTTGGTATCGAAATCACCACCGGGACCGATGCTGCCGGTGACCGGCAACACCGAGACCTGCCCGCCCTGCTCCCAGCAACCTGCGCCGGAGATGAAGGAATGACCGAAGCCGCGGATCTTCTCGTCGTCATAGCGCCAGCCGGAGTAGTGGCTGCCGATCGGGCTGACCTGGATCAGGCCGAACGGCGCCGATGCGCCCGGGAAGGTGTTGCCGTCGTCCTTGCTGCCGATGAAGGTATTGACCTCGCGTTCCAGCGCAGCCGAGGGTGCGGCCTGCAGCAGCGGTGCGACGCCCAGCGCCAGCAGGCAGGCTGCCGTTGCCAGCAGGCGGCGGGGAGGTGCGAAGGTCGGCGATCGGCTCATGCGTTGGATCCTTGGGTCGGTCGGTGTGGCGTGGATGGCATTGCGGCATAGGGTGGCCCGGACCAGCCGGGCCGCTGATGTCCAGCCCATCCGGGAACGGGATGGGGAGAGATGCCAGGCATCAGCAAAAACGGGCGGCCCCGGCACCTGCCCCGACAGCCGTCACGACAGCGGCTGGTGGGTGCGAGTACCGAACAACGGGCCATGCAAAGCGTGCTTGCAGCAATGTTTTCAGTGAGTTGCGGCAGACAAAGGCGCGCCCTTCGCAGCCCCTTCTGCTTCCCCCGCATCACATTGCCGAAAATTTAGATCGATCCAAGTAAAGCATGAGCATTTCGCCCAGCGCATTCTGCGGCGCAACATCGAAGCGAAAATCCCCCTGTAGTGCCGAGCCATGCTCGGCAGAGGCCTTCCCGGTAAAGCCCGAAAGCCGCCCTCACCCCAACCCCTCTCCCGTAAACGGGAGAGGGGCTTGTAGTGCCGAGCCATGCTCGGCAGAGGCCTTCCCGGTCAAGCCTCAACAGCCAACCCCTCCCCAACCCTCCCCTTGGCCTGCGGCCAAAGGGAGGGAGCAAAGCGTAGTGCCGAGCCATGCTCGGCAAGAGGCCTTCCCGGTAAAGCCTCAACAGCCAACCCCTCCCCAGCCCTCCCCTTGGCCTGCGGCCAAAGGGAGGGAGCCAGGCGTAGTGCCGAGCCATGCTCGGCAAGAGGCCTTCCCGGTAAAGCCTCAACAGCC
>NZ_DAMBKV010000015.1:0-8343 GCF_032066555.1 Stenotrophomonas sp. | reverse complement strand
GGGAGCCAGGCGTAGTGCCGAGCCATGCTCGGCAAGAGGCCTTCCCGGTAAAGCCCCAACAGCCAACCCCTCCCCAGCCCTCCCCTTGGCCTGTGGCCAAAGGGAGGGAGCCAAGCGCAGTGCCGAGCCATGCTCGGCACAAAGCATTCCCGGTAGGGCCCCTTGCCGAGCATGGCTCGGCACTACCTCCTCCCCCCGCCCCTCGCCAAGCCCATCGCCCCGGCCATATTGCGTAGCAACATGCGTCAAACCCTTGGCTGTGCTAAAAAATGCGCGCCAATCGTTTAGATCGATCCAAATCGACACCCCCACGATCCCGGCAACGGAACCCTGCTCGAGCGCCAAACCAATCATTGAGCGAACGCAACAAGGCCCCGGTTTCACCCGTTTTTAGATCGATACAAGTCCAAATCAACGTGACAGTTAGCGATTCAATCCAGGAGAGGGAGAGAAATGAAACAGATCACACGCAAGCACGGCCGCGACACTTTGTCCGCTGCCATTGCCGTCGCCTTGTTCGCCGTGGCTGCCGTTCCCGGCGCTGCATTTGCGCAACAGGCCAGCACCAGCACCGATGCCACCACGCTCGACAGCGTCAACGTCACCGGTTACCGCTACGCCATCGAAAAAAGCCTTGAGCAGAAGCGCGACGCCAATGCCGTGGTCGAGGTGATCACCGCAGAAGACGTCGGCAAGTTCCCCGACAAGAACGTGGCCGACGCGCTGCAGCGCGTGCCCGGCGTGATCATCACCCGCAGCGGCGGCGAAGGTAAGAACGTCAGCGTGCGCGGCCTGTCCTCGGAGCTGACCCTGACCGAGTTGAACGGCAACTACGTGGCCACTGCCGAATCCAACGGCGACCCGACCCGTTCGTTCAACTACACGCTGCTGCCGTCGAACATGCTGGGCAGCGCCGAGCTGTTCAAGTCGCCGGAAGCCCGCATCGACGAAGGCGGCATCGGCGGTACGGTGATCCTGCACACGCGCCGCCCGCTGGAAATGGAAGCCAACACCGGCTTCGTCTCCGTTGAAGGCACCTGGGCCGACACCACCAAGAAGACCGACGGCCAGCTTTCCGCCTCCTACGCCTGGCATGACAAGGACGACCGTTTTGGCGTGTTCGTTGGCTATACCGACCAGAAGCGCACCACCCGCACCATGGGCGCCAGCACCGAAGGTTGGTCCTGGTATGGCCGTGACGAAGGCGGCACCGCGGTCGATGTCCACGGCAATCCCTCGGACTTCAACTCCAACTGGTGGGGCGGCACCGGCTTCTACGACCAGAACGGCAAGTACTACACCGGCTTCATGATGCCGACCTCGGTGAACCTTGACGTCAAGGACGAGGAACGCGAGCGCAAGGGCGGCCAGTTGACCCTCCAGTTCAAGCCGCTGGACAACCTCACCCTGACCGCGAACTACTTCCGCTTCGACCTGTCCCAGGACTCCCAGACCCACACCATCAAGGTGCCGGAATGGAACATCGCCCGTTATTGGGGCGACGGCAACTGGGCTGGCGGGCGCCTGCTCGACGGGCTGACCATGGACCCGAGCGGCACCATTGTCACCGGTGCCGACTACAGCCTGCATCCGGGCAAGACCTACTACTGCAGCGAGGATGAAGCTGCCGCCGGCGGCATGGCGCCGGGCGGCTGGGGTTCCGACGACTGCACCGTGCCGACCCCGCAGATCACCGGCAGCTACAACCGCGAAAAGGCACTGTCGCAGACCGCCGATTTCTCCGCCGAATGGCGCGGTGAGTCGGTCGACATCGCCTTCAAGGGTGGCCGCACCTGGGCCAAGGGCGGCCCGTCGCTGCAGTTCTCGGTGCCGCTCAAGCCGCGCAGCCAGAATGCCGACGGCAGCTGGAACCTGGGCAACCTGGCCAGCGCCTGGAGCCTGGCTGGTACCCCGTCGATGGCGTTCTCGCCGGAACTGATGCAGAACCTGAAGAACGGCATCCTGCAGGTTGACCTCGGCTCCACTGGCTCGTCGTGGACCCGCAACACCAACCAGCAGAAGTACGCGCAGATCGACACCACCTGGCACAACGACAGCGGCTTCCTGGAATCGCTGCAGTTCGGCGTCAAGTACCGTGACGGTGGCATCCACCGCAGCACCGGCAACAGCTACTGGGCCTGCCCGGGCACCGATGCCAGCGACTACGAGAACCGCTACTGGAACGGCGGCTGCAACGACCTCGCCCTGCAGTTCTCGCCCGACTTCATCTACGGCATGGGCAACCTGGCCGGCGGCATCAATGCAAGCGCGTTCCCGGCCATCAACTACCCGGCCTACATCGCCCATCTGAACAAGACCTACGGGCCGATGCAGACGCGCAACGAAGACAACTTCGTCTACAACGTGGACGAAAAAATCTACTCCACCTACCTGCAGGCCAACTTCCGCACCGAACGCCTGCGCGGCAACGTCGGCGTGCGTGTGGTCAGCACCCGCCAACACGCCGACTCCACCGACAAGGTCACCTCGTACAACGATTACTTCTACGACGACGCCAACGGCAACCCGCTGGCCTGCCAGGCCGGTGACACGGTACCGGGTGCCGCACCGGCACGTACCTACTGCGGTACCGAAGGTTATTGGCGTCTCTCCGACAGCGAAGCGCGCGTCGAGTCGTTCGCTGTCAGCGGCCTGGACCGCAGCTACACCGACGTGCTGCCCAGCTTCAACATCGTCTATGACCTGACCGACAACCTGCTGCTGCGTGCGGCAGCCTCCAAGGTGATCGCACGCCCGAGCTACAACAACATCGCCGCACCGGGCAGCCTGGAGTACTTCAGCCCCGAATACGTCAATGACCGTCGCCTCACCGGTGGTGCCAGCGAGCAGGGCTGGTACGGCTCGGGCAGCAACAAGAACCTGGAAGCCTACAAGGCCACCCAGTACGACATCGGCGTGGAATGGTATTTCCAGCCCGGCTCGGTGCTGGGCCTGGGCCTGTTCCGCAAGGACGTCAGCAACTTCTCGGTGCCGGTGGTGCAGGACGTCACCCAGAACGTCGGCGGCCAGAGCGTGGTCGTACAGAACTACTCCACCACCGCTGGTGGTCGTGACGCGGTGTCGCAGGGCCTGGAGTTCTATGCCCAGCACACGCTGGATTTCGGTCTGGGCTTCCAGGCGAACTACACCTGGAACGACACCAACGAAGCGGCCATCACCCTGGAAGACGGCACCGAGATCGGCAAGTCACCGCTGGTAGGCAGTGCCGAAAACCAGGCCAACTTCACCGTGTTCTATGAAGTGGAAAAGCTGTTGCTGCGCGCCTCGTGGAACCGTCGCGGTGAAGTGGTGCAGGGCCTGGTCAGCGGCCTGAACCTCTACCAGGAGCCCTACCAGCAGATCGACCTGAACGCTGCGTACAACATCACTCCGGCGCTGAGCCTGAGTGCCTCGGTGTTGAACCTGACCAAGGAAGAGACGCGCACGCATCTGGGCAACGACACCAAGGCCCGCTTCTACTCCAACGGTTACGCTGGCCGCGTCGTCTACTTCGGCGTGAACTGGAAGTTCTAAGGCGTTGTAGCCGTGCCCAGTGCACGGAGGTAATGAAAAGCCGCGCTGGCAACAGCGCGGCTTTTTCTTTGCAGATACCGCAAAGAGCGACGGAAGCAGCCTTTCCTTCTCCCGCTTGCGGGGGAAGGTGCCCGAAGGGCGGATGGGGGTGCTGTTGCTGTTGCTGTTGCTGTTGCTGTTGCTACAGCATTTCCTGCCAAAGAAACCACAAGGCAAAGTCAAAAGCTCCCCTCACCCCAACCCCTCTCCCGCAAGCGGGAGAGGGGCTAGTATTCCTGCATTCCTGCATTCCTGCATTCCCGCACCCCCGCACTCCCGCACCCCCGCACCCCCGCACCCCCGCACCCCCGCACCCAAAATCTTCGCATCAACTCAAGTCAACGCCGTCATCACCCCTTTCCGATACGCCGGCCGCTGCTGCAAGCGCGCATACCACGCCGCCAGATGCGGCAGTTCCGGGCGCTGGATCGGCATTTCAAACCAGGCGTAGATGAAGGCGCCCAGCGGAATATCGCCCATCGCAAAGCGCTCGCCGGACAGCCACGGCTGCTTCTCCAGCGCCGCATCAACCAGCGTCAGCAACTCACCACAACGCAACAACGCCGCAGCGATACGCGCCTCATCACGATCAGCGGGTGCGGTGCGCACAACGCCCCAGAACAGATCACGGAAGGCCACCGCAAAGCTCGACGTGGTCCAATCCATCCATTGCTCGCTGCGCGCACGCTCCATCGGATCGGCCGGATACAGCACATCCAGTGCATAGCGCGCGGACAGGTAACGCACGATGGCGTTGGACTCCCACACCGGCAGGCCATGGTCCTCGATCACCGGCACCAGGCCGTTCGGGTTCATCGCGCGGTATTCGGCGGTCTGCGTGCCGCCAAATGCACCACCCACCTCGATCGACTCATACGGCAGGCCGATCTCCTCGGCACACCACAGCACCTTGCGCACATTGCTGGAATTGCGCCGGCCCCATATCTTCAACATGCATCCACTCCTTCCAGATCAACCTTCATCACGCGCACCCTTGCGTGGCAGCGCGCGTACCGCCGATGCCTTGCCTGCACGCTTGACCTCGAACAGGCCGGTGGCATCGATCAACTCGCTCAGCTTCCGATAACCATAATTGCGCGAGTCGAACGATGCGCGGTTGGCAATCTGGTTGCCGACCGAACTCAGCAGTGCCCAGCCTTGCTCATCCGCCGCCGCATCCACCGCGCCGCGCAGCAGGTTCAACAAGCGCGTGTCACCGCGCAGTTCATTGCTGCTGCGCGGCTTGATCGGTGCCGCAGGCGGCTCGGAGACTTCCGTTGCAGCCGCCGCAGGCGGCACACTGCTGGTGGCCACCTGCTCGACGACTTCGGACGCATCGTTGCCCAGCGCTTCCAGATAGGTGAACTTCGAGCAGGCGTTGACGAAGGCCAAGGGCGTCTTCTGTTCGCCGAAGCCATACACCTTCACGCCATCGGTGAGGATGCGCATCACCAGCGGGGTGAAGTCGGCATCGCTGGAGACAATCGCGAAGCCATCCAGGTTGCGCGCGTACAGCAGGTCCATCGCGTCCACCACCATCGCCATGTCCGAGGCGTTCTTGCCCTTGGAGTAGGCGAACTGCTGGATCGGTCGGATCGCGAACTCATGCAGCACGCTTTCCCAACCCTTCAAGCGTGGGTTCTTCCAGTCGCCGTAGGCTCGGCGCACGTTGGCCACGCCGAAGGCGGCCACTTCCACAAGAATCTCGTCGATCTTCGATGACGGTGCGTTGTCGGCGTCGATCAACAACGCGATACGCTTTTCGGGCTCAGACACGGGGTGACTCCATGGCGGCAAGCTGACCGCCAGTATCGGTCATCGCTGTTTCAAAGCACATCAATGCGATGATGGGCGCTGACAACCCGCCCCCACGGCCGGTTCACCGGCCCCACCGGAGTACGTCATGCCGCAACACCCGCACCTTGTCGTCATCGGCGGAGGTTTCGCCGGGCTCTGGGCCAGCCGAGCACTGGCCGATGCCCCCTTGCGCATCACCCTGGTCGATCGCCGCAACCACCATCTGTTCCAGCCCCTGCTGTACCAGGTCGCCACCGCCGGCCTGTCCTCGCCGGATATCGCCGCGCCACTGCGGCATATCCTCGGCAGGCAACGCAATATCGAGGTACGACTGGGCGAAGTGGTGTCCATCGACAAGCACGCCAGAAAGGTGCAGCTCGGCGATGGCAGCCAGATCGCTTATGACCTGCTGCTGGTCGCCAGCGGCGCCACCCATGCCTACTTCGGCCACGACGAATGGGCGGCCGATGCGCCCGGCCTGAAGACCCTGGACGATGCGCTCTACCTGCGCCGCAAGCTGCTGCTGGCCTTTGAGCGCGCCGAGGCCGAGCCTGACCCAGCCAAACGTGCAGCCTGGCTGAGCTTTGCCATCGTCGGTGGTGGCCCCACCGGCGTGGAACTGGCCGGCACCCTGGCCGAGATCGCCCGGCATACCTTGAAAAACGAGTTCCGCCATATCAATCCGGCCGATGCCAAGGTGCGGCTGGTCGAAGCCGGGCCGCGGGTGCTGTCTTCGTTCCCGGAAGTGCTGTCGCTGAAGGCACGCCGCCAGCTGGAGAAGCTGGGCGTGGAAGTGCTGACAGGCACCGCCGTCAACCATATCGACGGACAGGGTTTCCAGCTCGGTGACACGCATGTACCGGCGCGTACCGTGGTGTGGGCCGCCGGTGTCGCTGCCTCACCGCTGGCGCGCACGCTGGAGGTACCGCTGGACCGCGCCGGCCGCATCCAGGTGGAGCCGGATCTCACCGTCCCCGGCCACCCCGAGATCTTTGCCGGTGGCGATCTGGTGTCGCTGATGCAGGCCAATGGCCGGCCGGTGCCGGGCGTGGCCCCGGCCGCCAAGCAGATGGGCAGCTACGTTGCGCAGGTGATCCGCGCGCGCCTGGCCGGCAAGCCGGCGCCGCCACCATTCCGCTACAACGACCAGGGCAACCTCGCCACCATCGGTCGCATGGCGGCCATCGTGCATGTCGGCAAGCTGCAACTGTCCGGGCTGCTGGCCTGGTGGTTCTGGCTGGCCGCGCACGTGTTCTTCCTGATCGGCTTCCGCAACCGGCTGGTAGTGCTGCTCAACTGGGCGGTGGCGTATTGGAGCTACCAGCGCAGCGCGCGCATCATCCTCGGCGATGCCGACGAGGGCGATGGCAAGGAACCCGCGGGCTGATCGCAGCCAAGCCAGCGGCAATCAGCTGTTGCCGTTGGCGAACTGCTCGAATACTTCGCGCCCGGTGAGTTTCGGCGTCTCGTTGGCGAGCTCGTAGTACGACGGCTTTTCGTCGATGAAGATCTGGCTGGCCAGTTCGAACGATTGTTCCTGGAACAGCCCGGCCGGCACGAAGTATTCGCCGTCCGGCACCAACCGGTAGTACAAGTGGGTGCCGCACTGTGAGCAGAAACCGCGCTCGGCCCAGTCTGAGGATCGATAGGTCTTCAACGCACTGCCGATGACCTGTACCTGGTCATCGCAATGCACCGCGAACAGCGGCCCACCGGACCAGCGTCGGCACATGCTGCAATGGCATAGACCGATTTCGGAATGCTCATTGGCGATCACTTCGACCGCACCGCACAGGCAGTTCCCTTTCATCACCAGCTCCATCTGCAAGAGGAATGCCGAATCTACACGGGAAAGCTCACCGGTAGTGCCGAGCCATGCTCGGCAGGGGCTTTACCAGCACCCCGTCCGTAGTGCCGAGCCATGCTCGGCAAGGGCTTTACCAGCACCCCGTCCGTAGTGCCGAGCCATGCTCGGCAGGGGCTCCATGCACGGACCAACCGCCACCGGTAACGCCTCTGCCGAGCATGGCTCGGCACTACAGGGGGTAAATTCGTGCACAAGGCCTCTTGCCGAGCATGGCTCGGCACTACAAAAAAGAAAGGCCCGGGTTTCCCCGGGCCCTCGTGTTACTGCGGCAGCCTTGCTCAGGCGGCGAACAGTGCCTTCATCTTCTTCAGCGCGTTGGCTTCGATCTGGCGGATGCGCTCAGCCGAAACGCCGTACTCATCTGCCAGTTCCTGCAGCGTCACCTTGCTGTCGGCTTCCAGCCAACGGCGGGCGATGATGTCGCGCGAACGCTGGTCAAGCTTGGCCAGGCCTTCACGCAGCACGCTCAGCTGGTTGTCTTCGCTGTCCTCGCGCTCATAGGCCTGCGACGGATCTTCATCGCGTGCGACCAGATACGCAGCCGGCGACGGCGGCGCATGATCATCGTCTTCATCCGACGGCGCATCGAAACCGATGTCACGACCGGACAGGCGCGATTCCATCTCCATCACTTCACGCTCGGAGACGTTCAGATCCTTGGCGACAGCGCTGACCTCGGCGGCGTTCATCCAGCCCAGGCGGGTCTTGGACTTGCGCAGGTTGAAGAACAGCTTGCGCTGCGCCTTGGTCGTGGCGACCTTGACGATGCGCCAGTTCTTGAGGATGAACTCGTGCATCTCGGCACGGATCCAGTGCACCGCGAAGGAGACCAAGCGCACGCCCATGTCCGGGTCGAAGCGCTTGACCGCCTTCATCAGGCCGATGTTGCCTTCCTGGATCAGGTCGCCCAGCTGCAGGCCGTAGCCGTTGTAACCGCGGGCCACGTGCACCACGAAGCGCAGGTGCGAATGCACCAGCTCACGCGCGGCGTTCAGATCCTGCTCGTCACGGAAGCGACGCGACAGTTCCTGCTCCTCATCGACCGACAGCACCGGGATCTGGTGCACGGCACCGATGTAGGCGTCCAGCGAACCGAGCGCACTGGG
>NZ_DAMBKV010000014.1:0-96650 GCF_032066555.1 Stenotrophomonas sp. | reverse complement strand
AACTCGCGACCTCAACCTTGGCAAGGTTGCGCTCTACCAACTGAGCTATTCCCGCTTGGGAGGCGAAATTCTACATGCATTGGGCGCAGTGTCAACAGCCCGTTCACTTTTTGACTGCACCATTTCGGGCGGCCTTTTCGTCTTCACGCAGGCTCGGCCAGGCCGCACGCAGGTATTGCAATGCAGACACCAGAGTCAGCAAAGCGGCGATGGCCAGCATCCAGTCACCGATATGGAAAACCGGCTCGCCCATCCAGATGGTTTTGTAAGAGGTATTGGGTGACACCGAATACAGCAGGCAGAGCAGCGCCACCATCTGCGCGGTGGTCTTGACCTTGCCGATCATCGCCACCCGCACCTTGGCGCGCTGGCCGATTTCAGCCATCCATTCGCGCAGGGCAGATACCGCGATCTCCCGACCGACGATCACCGCCGCCCAGAACGCCATCCACGGCGTCGGGTGCCCCTGCACGATCAGGAACAAGGCCACCGCCACCATCAACTTGTCCGCCACCGGGTCAAGGAAGGCACCAAATGCCGAATGCTGCTGGTAACGCCGCGCCACCCAACCATCCAGCCAATCGGTGATCGCCGCCAGGCCGAAAATCGCCGCCGAGGCGAAGTTGGTCCAGGCATAGGGCAGATAGAACACCAGCACCAGTACCGGGATCATCAGGATCCGCAGCAGGGTCAGCCAGGTGGGGATGGTCAATTTCATTACAACGTTACTCCGCTGCCGGATCGGGTACCGACAGTCCATGAAGGTTAGCGTAGATACGTGCAGCCAGGGCGGCATTGATGCCTTCCACGCGGGCAATTTCGGCCTCGCCCGCCGCTTTCAGGCCGGCAATGCCGCCGAAATGCTTGAGCAGGCTCGCACGCCGACGCGGACCGATACCTGGAATATCCTCGAGTTTGCTGGTCATGCGCGCCTTCTGGCGACGCCCACGATGGCCGGTGATGGCAAAGCGATGGGCCTCGTCGCGCACCTGCTGGATGAACTGCAGGGCCGGTGACGCCGCGCCCGGGCGCAGCTCGCGGCCATCGGGCAATACCAGCGCTTCGTGACCAGCGCGGCGTTCAACTCCCTTGGCCACACCCACCAGCATCACCCCTTCCACACCCAGATCGGCCAGCGCTGCCTGTGCCTGCGCCAACTGTCCAGCACCGCCGTCGATCAGCAACACGTCAGGCAGTACGCCACCCTCCTCCACCGCGCGACGGAAACGCCGATCGATGGCCTGGCGCATGGCGGCGTAATCGTCGCCCGGCTCGATGCCGCTGATGTTGTAGCGCCGGTACTGCGCACGTACCGGGCCCGCAGCATCGAAGACCACGCAGGAGGCAACGGTGGCCTCGCCCATGGTGTGACTGATATCAAAGCACTCCACGCGCTTGACCGGCTCGGCCAGCCCCAGCATCTCGCGCACGGCTTCGCTGCGCGCCTGCTGCGCGCCCGCGCTGTCCATCTCGGCGACCAGGGTGATCTGCGCGTTGCGACTGGCCAGCTCGACGTAGCCCGCGCGCTCGCCGCGCACGTTCCACTTCAAGGCAACCTTGCGCTCGGCCGACGCACTGAGCGCGGCCTCGATCATCTCCGCATCTGGAATCTGCCGATCCAGCAGCACTTCAGCCGGCGCCTCATGTTCGACGTAGTACTGCGAGACAAACGCGGCCAGCACCTCTTCGGCACTGTCCTCGCCGTTGGTGCGCGGGAAGAACGCGCGCGTGCCGAGATTGCGGCCATCACGGAAGGCCAGCAGCATCACGCAGGCACTGGCACCCTGGGTTGCGCAGGCCAGCACGTCCAGATCGGCGGCGCGGCCATCGACATACTGGCGGTTCTGCATGCTGCGCAACGAAGCGACCAGATCACGCAGCCGCGCGGCACGCTCGAACTCCAGCGTATCGCTGGCCTGCTGCATGGCCTGCATCAATTCGTCGGCGAGCTGGTCACTCTTGCCCTCCAGGAACATCGCCGCACGCCGCACCGATTCGTCGTACTCGGCCTGTGGCACCAGTTCCACGCAGGGAGCGCTGCAACGACCAATCTGGTACTGCAGGCAGGGCCGCGAGCGGTTGCGGAACACGCTGTCTTCGCAGCTGCGCAACTTGAACAGCTTGTGCATCAGGTTCAGCGTTTCACGCACCGCGCCGACGCCCGGATACGGCCCGTAATAGCGCCCGGGCACCGCACGCGGACCGCGATGCAGGGCGATCCGTGGCCATTGCTCGCGGGTCAGCAACACCTGCGGATAGGTTTTGTCATCACGCAACGACACGTTGTAACGCGGGTTCAGCGACTTGATCAGCTGGTTTTCCAGCAGCAGTGCTTCGGCCTCGGTGCGGGTCACGGTGACATCCATCCGCGCCACCTGCGACAGCATCATCATGATGCGCCGGCTCTTCGGCGAGCCGTTGAAATAGCTGCCTACGCGCTTGCGCAGCGCGCCGGCCTTGCCCACGTACAGCAAGGTGTCGTCGGCAGCGTACATCCGGTACACACCAGGCGCGGTACTCAGCGCCGCCGCGAAGGCCTTGCCATCGAATTCATTGGCAACGACGTCGGTCATCCTTCAATCGGCACTTCACTCAGTTCACCGCTGAGTGGGTCAAAACGCAGCACCGCATGCGCGTCGGCCTCGGCAATCCAGATCGCCCCGGCGGCCACCGCCAGCGCGGCCGGGCCATGCAGGCGACGCGGCAGGTTGACGGTGGACAGGTCACCGCCGCCCAGGCGCAGAGTACGCAGCGAACCATTGCCGGCATCAGCAATCCACAGCAGCGGCGAATCCGGCCCCATTGCCAATGCCAACGGGTACTGCAGGCGTGCACGCAGGCGCGGGCCATCAACATTGCCCGACTCCCACGGCCCCTGCCCGACCAGGGTCTGCACCAGGTCACCACGCAGCTGCACGGAACGGATTGCCGAGCCGAGCGCGTCGCAGACATACAAGGTCTGCTGCACCGCGACCAGGCTGCTGGGCTGCGCGAACGCAGCCAGATGACCGCTGCCGTCGCGCACTTCCACTGCGCCGGCACCGGCCCGCCAGCGCAGCTCACGGGTGCCCAGGTCGTAGCTCCAGATATGGTTGTCACCCGCCATCGCGATATGGACCTGGTTGTCCGCCACCGCCACCGCTGCCGGATGATTGAGCGGACTGTCCCAGGGCTGGGCCAGCACACCGGCGCGCGGATCACCGGCACGGCCGGTACCGCACAAGGTGTCCACCTGGCCACTGATCAGGTTGATACTGCGCAAGGCATGGTTGCCGGTATCGGCCACGTACAGGATCTCGCGCACCAAGGCCAGGCCCTGTGGTCGATTGAAGGCCGCCTCACCGACGCCACCGTTGATCAGGTCGGCACTGCCCAGCCCGAACTGACGCAACACCCGGCCGGCATGATTGCACTCCAGCACCCGATGGTGACCGGTATCGGCCACATAAAGACGATCGGCCGTGGCCACCAGCCCGCCCGGGAACAGCAGCGGCAGGCGCGGCTCGGCGTTGATCTCGCGGATGCCATAGGCATCGTCATCGAGCGGCCGCATCTGGCCTTCGCCCAGGTTGTTCAAGGCCCGCTCCAGATCGCCGCTCGAGCCGACCAGGCGCTCCTGTTCCTGCCCATAGGCGTCGAGCAACAGCAGGGTTGGCCAAGACTGCACATCGAACCGTCGCCAGGCATCCCACTGCGCATCGAGCACGATGGGCGCGTTGACGCCCTGCCGACGCAGCAACTTCAACGCATGCTGCGGTTCGCGTTCGAATTCGAACCGCGGCACCTGCACCACCAGCAACTGCACCCGGCCAGGATTGCGCGCCTGCCAGCGCATGACTTCGGCCAGCCGCTGCATGCACCACACAGAGGCGCCGTTGACGAAGGCCAGTACCAGCGGGCGACCACGCATGTCCTGCAAGGTCGCAGGCGCTGCATTGAGCCAGATAGCGGACGTGGGCAGTTCCGTTACGCGGTTTTCGTTCATGCAGGGATTATGCCGGAGTCGTCGCGCCGCGACAGGCGGCGCACCGTGACCTGGGCCGCAGCATCGAGCAATGCCCAGCTGGTTTCGAAATCTCTCACATCACCGTAATAGGGATCCGGCACCCCATCCGCCCCATCGATGCCTGCCCACGGCAACCACAGCACCGCGCGCGCTTCCAGTCCGGCAGGCGCCAACGCCCGGGCATCGCGCAGATTGTCGTCGTCAGCGCACAGGATCAGGTCGTATTCCTCGAAATCCTCGGCCAGCAACTGGCGGGCACGCTGCGCCGATATATCCACGCCATGGCCGCGGGCACAGGCAACGGCCCGTGGATCCGGACCGCGTCCGGCATGCCAATGGCCCGAGGTCCCGGCCGAATCAACCTGCACCCAGCTGTCCAGACCTGCCTCGGCAATCCGCGCCTGCAAGATCCCTTCACCCATCGGCGACCGGCAGATATTGCCCAGGCAGACCACCAGCAACTTCATTGCCCAGCCCTCACCTGCGCATCAGCGCGCTGCAGGTCTTCCGGGGTATCGATCCCCGGCGGGAACGGTGCGGGAGACAGGCCCACGGCAATACGGAAGCCAGCCTCGAGCACGCGCAGTTGCTCCAGCGATTCGAGCTGTTCCAGATGACCGGGTGGCATCCCTGCGAACTGCTGCAGGAAGCCAGCCCTGTAACCGTAGATACCGATATGCCGCAGCCACTGGCCGGGGGGCAATACGTCGCGGCTGTGGGCGAAACCGTCACGATGCCACGGAATCGGCGCACGACTGAAATACAAGGCATCGCCCTGCGTGGTGCGCACCAGTTTGACCACGTTGGGATCAAACAGGGTCGGGGCGTCTTCCACCCGGGTCGCCAACGTCGACATCGGCGCACCGCTGTCGGCAAGAATCGCCGCCACCGCCTGGATTCCCGCCGCCGGGGCGAACGGCTCATCACCCTGCAGGTTCACCACGATCACATCGTCGGCCCAGCCGGCCTGCCGCGCGCACTCGGCAAGGCGGTCAGTACCGGAAGCATGTGCCGGGTCAGTCATCGCAACATGAATACCGGGCAGCCCCGCCACCACCTGCGCGATACGCGCATCATCAGTGGCCACCCAGACTTCGCGCGCGCCCGCCGCCAGCGCACGGCGCGCCACATGCAGCACCATCGGCTCGCCGCCGATCAGCGCCAGGGGTTTGCCGGGCAAACGGGTGGAGGCATAGCGCGCCGGAATGGCCACCACGAATTCAGGAACAACGCTCATTTCAACTCCTTCCAACACACCGACAACGGCCTGCCTCAGCCGCGGGCAAGCTTGCCCAAGCGGTCGAGCAATGCCACCCAGAACGCCGCCGGCAATTCTGCCTGCAACGGTACCGCGTAGTGCCATGCCGTGGCGAAGCCCTGGCATTTGACTGCGTCTTTTTCAGTCATCAATACCGGCAACTCGCTGCCGAAGGACAGGTCTTCCGCCGTGTAGCGATGATGATCGGCAAAGGCATGCGGTACGACGCCGATATCGCGGCTGCGCAGCATCTGGAAGAACCGCTGCGGGTTGGCGATGCCAGCCACCGCATGCACGCGCTGCCCGGCGAACGCCCTCAGCGCTTTGTCGCGACCACCTTTCAACGGCCGCGCCACATCGATCGACAAGCGCATTGCCCACTCGCCAAATCCCGAGTCGGCCACCGCCGCATGCGTATCGCTGGCCTGCCCCAGATTGACCACGCGGAAATCGCAATGCGCCGCGCGCGATGCGGGTTCACGCAACGGTCCGGCCGGCAACAGCTTGCCGTTGCCATAACGACGCACCGCGTCAACGACTTCGATCTCGATATCGCGGGCCAAACGGTAATGCTGCAGGCCGTCATCGCAGACCACCACGTCGCAGCCGGCCTCCAGCAAGGCCTTGGCGGCCGCAACCCGATCCTTGTCCACCCGTACCGGAACGCTGGTCTTCCAGGCGATCAGCACCGGCTCATCGCCGCCCAGACGCACGTCCATATCGGCAGTGACCCAGCGCGCCGTATCGGCCTCATCGCGGCCATAACCGCGGCTGGCAACACCAGGCTTCCAGCCCGCTTCACGCAGACGATTGACCAGTTCGATGGTCAAGGGCGTCTTGCCGGTACCACCGGCGGTGATATTGCCGACCACGATCACCGGCACCGGCACCTGCCCGGCGCGCAGCCAGCCGCGTCGGTACAGGCTGCGGCGCAGACCGGTCACCGCGCCATACAGGGGCGCCAACAACCGGGCCGGCAACGGCACCGGCGCATCGCCATACCAATAGGCCGGCGTTTGCGGTCCTTGCTTGGCCATCATTCCTGCCTGTCGCGGAACTGCATGCTATGCAGGTGTTCGTACAAACCGCCCAAGGCCAACAATTCGGCATGGGTCCCCCGCTCGACGATGCGCCCCTGGTCCATCACCAGCACCTGGTCGGCGTGCTCGATGGTGGACAGGCGATGGGCGATGACCAGCGTGGTGCGGTCGGGCATCAGTTTCTGCAGCGCGTCCTGCACCAGCCGCTCGGACTCGTTGTCCAGCGCGGCAGTGGCCTCGTCCAGGATCAGGATGGGTGCGTCCTTGAGCATTGCGCGCGCAATCGCCAAACGCTGACGTTGACCGCCGGACAGGCGGCCGCCCTTGGCCCCCACCGGCGCATCCACACCCTGCGGCAGCTGCTCGACGAATTCGCTGGCATTGGCTCCCTCGATCGCCTTCTGCAACTGTGCCTGGCCACGCTCCTGCAATTCACCATAGGCAACGTTCTCGGCAATGCTGCCATTGAACAAGGTGACCTGCTGGCCCACCAAAGCGATCTGGCGACGCAGATCGGCCAGCCTGTAGTCCTGCAACGGATGCCCATCGAGCAGGATCTGCCCAGCCTCGATTTCATAGAAACGCGGGATCAGCTTGATCAAGGTCGACTTGCCACTGCCGGAACGGCCAACGATGGCGGTTACCGTGCCCGGCCGTGCGATGAAGCTGATGTCTTCCAGTGCCGGCTTGGCCTGCCCCGCATAGCGGGCGGTGACATTGCGGAACTCCAGCAGGCCATTGGCGCGCTGCAGCGGCAGGTTGCCGCTATCCACTTCGTCCTGCGCATCCAGGACATGGAACAGCCGCTGCGCCGAGGCGATGCCGCGCTGGGTCATGTTCTGCACGTTGGTCAGCTGCTTCAGTGCGGGAATGATCGCCAGCATCGCCATCAGCAGGCCGACGAAATCACCCACCGTCAGCCGCCCGGCAGCCGCCTCATGCCCGGCGATCAAAAGCAGTGCAGCCAGGCCTACCGCACCGATCAGCTGCACCATGCTCGAGGAAATGCTGCGCGTTGCCTCAACCTTCATCGCCAGGCGCAGATTGGTATTGGCCAACCCGGTATAGCGCTCCAACTCGGCCGGCTGCGCACCGTAGATCTTCACTTCCTGCTGGCTGGACAGGGCCTGGTCCGCCGCCTGCAGCAGGTCCGCCCCACTTTCCTGGATGCGATGGCTGATGCGCCGGTAGCGTTTGGCCACCTTGTTCATCACCCATGCCAACGGCGGCGCCAGCACGAAGATCGCGAGCGTCACCTGCCAGCTGTAGTACAACATCACCGCCAGCGACCCAAGCGCCTGCAGCGATTGCTGCAATACAACCTTCATCGCATCAATCGCAGCCTGCGCGACCTGATCGCTGTCCGAACCCAGCCGCACCAGCATCGACGGCACCGGTTCGGCATCGAAGCGCTGACCGGGCAAGCGCAGATACTTGCCCAGCACCAGCACCCGGAAATCGCGCGCGATGCTGCGTGCCGCCTTGCCCATGCCGATATCGGTCAGATAGCCGGCCACGCCTCGCAACAGGAACAAGCCAATGACGGCCAACGGCATCCACTGGTTGATGTCCTGCGGATTCACCAGACTGTTGGTGATCGGGCTCATCAGCACAAGGAAACCACTGCCCGCAGCCGCCTCGATCAGCATGCCCAGCCCGGCCATCAACAGCAGCGGTCGATACGGCTTGGCAAAGCCGAGCAAACGCTTGTAGACCTGCCAGGGCGACGCGTTGTCACTCATTGCTTGGCTTCCGGTGCGGTGGCAATCGCTATCCGCCGGAACCCCAACTGACCCAAGGCATCCTGTGCGGTCACGACCGCCTGATAAGGCGTCCGCGCATCCGCACGCAGCAGCACGGTCTGCTCGCGATCCGCGCCGGCCAGCTGCGCGATGATCTGCTTGAGCGACTCGATATCGGTGCGCAGGACTTCCTGGTCATTGACGAAGTAACGACCGTCGGCATTAACCAACACGCTCAAGGCGCTCTGCGGCGCACTGGTCTTCTGGTCACTGGCCGTGGGTAACTGCACCTGCAGCGTCGAACGCGCATCAAAGGTGGTGGTCACCACGAAGAAGATGATCAGCACCAGGATCACATCGATCAGGGGCACCAGATCGATATGCGGCTCATCCTGCGTACGATTGCTACCAATCCGCATGGGCTCAGGCCTTCTCGGTTGCCGCCGGGCGCGGCGCGGCAGCCTTGCTGGCAGCCATCACCGCCGGCCGACCATCAAGCGCATCCAGCAACGCGCTGGCTTCCTGCTCCATCTCGATCACATAACCATCAATCAGGCCACGGAAGTAGCGGTGGAACATCAAGGCCGGGATCGCGACCATCATGCCGGTCGCGGTGCACACCAGCGCCTTGCCGATGCCGCCGGCCAGCTGGCCCACATCGCCCACGCCATGATCAAGGATGCCCAGGAACATCTGGATCATGCCGACCACGGTGCCCAGCAAGCCCAGCAACGGACCGGCCGAGGCAATGGTGCCCAATGCATTGAGAAAGCGCCCCATCCGGTGCACCAGATGACGACCGGTGTCTTCGATCCGTTCACGGATCTGGTCACGCGGGCGGTTGCGTGCTTCGAGCGCCGCCGCCAGCAAGGCACCGAGCGGCGAATTGGCGCGCAGGGAATCGATATGCGAGGCATCGAGCTTGCCGCGCGCGGCCCAGTTGCGGACCTCCTGACCCAGCCCCGGTGGCAGCACCTCGTTACGGCGCAGGCTCCAGAAACGCTCCAGGACGATTGCCAATGCCAGCACGCCCAATAGCAGCAACGGCACCATCGGCCATCCGCCGGCCTTGACCAATTCCCACACGTTTCAACCCTCCGGCACCGTGGCCGCCTATTCGATGTCAGATAGGATAGCAGCCGACCGCGCCCGCTCAGCGGCGTCCCATAGCCTTGAACGCCAGATTCTGCGCTCACGCAGCTGCACCCCCTCCTCGTGCAGCCAGACCTGCAGCATCCCGCTATCGGCGGTAGCCAGTACTTCCGCCCCGGAACGCTGCCAACGCGCCACTACGTCACCGCGCGGGTGGCCAAAGCGGTTGCCGTGGCCATTGGAGATCAATGCCAGACGCGCGCCGGCGGCGCGGACAAAGCCGGCGCTGGATGAACCGCCGCTACCATGGTGGGCGACCACTACCACGTCCGCGCTCAGCTTTGCCGGCACCTGTTTGAGCAGACGCTGCTCTATCACTTCGCCGATGTCGCCGCTCAACAACGCCGCACCGTAGCGGCCCTGCACCCGCAACACACAACTCGACTCGTTGCCGAGATAGGGGAAATCCGGCGGCGGGTGTAGAAACTCGAAGCGCACACCGTCCCATTGCCAGACCTGGCCTGCCTCGCAGGTCGCCGCCGCACCCGCAGCCGCCAACGTCAGGCCAGGCGGCATCAACACACTGGCCGGGGGCAGCACGTTGATGACCGCCGCCGATCCACCCGCATGGTCGTGATCACCATGGCTGACCACCAGTCGGTCCAGACGGCGAACACCCAAGGCACGCAGCGCGGGGACCACCACCCGCTCTCCCGCATCGAAACCATCCGCCACCGCCGGCCCGGCATCAAACAACAGCGCGTGATGCTGGGTACGCAACAGCACCGCCAGACCCTGTCCCACGTCCAGCGCAACCAGCTCGAATTCACCGGATCCGGGCCGGTCACGCCATGGCAGGCACAGCGGCAACCACAACAGCAAGGCCATGCCCTTGCCCGGGACCCCGGCAGGCAGCAATGCCCATGCCGCCGCCAGCAAGGCCAGCGGCAAGGCAAACCACCTTGATTCAGGCAGCCACCACAATGAATAGTGGGCGTCGCCCAACATCTGGAACAAGGGCCAGCTCAGATCGAAACACCATGCCGAGGCGCGCCAGGCCATGCCACCTGCACCAGCAACAGCCGCCTCCAGGCCAGTGCCGACCAGCGCCAACGGCACCACGAGCAGGCTCCACCAGGGGATCGCCACCAAATTGGCCAGTGGCCCGATCGCCGAGGCCTGCCCGAACAGCATTACAGTCAGCGGCAACAGTCCCAACGTCGCCACCCGCTGTGCGGACAGAAAACCACGCAGCCAGTGGACGCGCTCCGGCAGGCACCAAAGCAGCCACGCCACCCCGGCAAAACTGAGCCAGAAACCAGCGGTCAGCACCGACAAGGGCGCCAGCCACAACACCACCAAGGCCGCCAGGGCCAAGGCGCCGGCAACGTCGACCGGTCGGCGACCGAGCCGTGCCAGCATCACCACGGCAACCATCAACACGGTGCGCACCGTCGGCAATCCAAAGCCAGCCACCGCCGCATATGCGCCGGCACCGCACAGTGCACCGATTGCGACAGCCAGCGGACGCGGGCAATAGCGCCCGCACCAAGGCAGCAAGCGCCAAAGCCCGGCCACCAGCCATGCGGCGCACAGCGCGACCATTCCAACGTGGAAGCCGGAGATCGCGATCAGATGGGTCAAGCCGGTCGCGCGCAGCACCTGCCAGTCAGCCTCGCCCAGTCCACGCGTGTCGCCCAAGGCCAAGGCCTGCACATAACGCGACGATGCCGCCGGCACCTGTGCCACTATCCGCGCGGCCATGCGTTCACGCCAAGCCGCCAGGCCACCTGCCGCCCCCACCCGCAACGGCGGCGGCGATTGACGGACGATGCCGCTGGCGGCGATGCCCTGCGCCAGTGCATATCGCTCCGCATCGAAGCCACCTGGATTGACCAACCCGCGCGGCGCGCGCAGGCGCAGATTCATCTGCCAACGTTCACCCGCGCGCAGTTGCATCCGCGGGCCGGGTTCCGTTGCAGCAAACGGGTCGTACCAGGAAACCTGCAACAGCCGTCCGCGTAAGTCCGCAGGGATATCCACGTGGGTATCCAGGCGCAGTTGGAACCGCGTGCGTCGGATCTCATGCTGGGGAAGCGTGGTTACAACGCCTGTCAGTGTCAGCTCCTGCGCCTCCCTGGCCACAGGCAACTGCTGCTCCAAGCTCCAGCCTGCCTGCAGGCAGGTCCAGCCCAGCCCGGCCAGCACTGCACCCAGCCAGCGCCATCGCGGCGTTGCCAACCAGAGCAGCATTCCTGCCAGCAGTGCCAGCCATCGCAGGGACGCCGGGGGCAAACCCGGTGCCAGGATGGCCATGCAGATGCCGACCAGGAAGCAAATGGCCGTCGCCTTGCCGGCGAGCACGATGCTTCCCTCGGGGCGTGATGGGCGATTGGTGCCCGGTTGAACGGCCATTTCCATCTCCACTGACGCCACGATCAATGCTGGCAGGCGAATGCCGGCACTCCATCGGTGGAAGCGGGTGAAGACGGATCAGGATTGGCAGCTGGTGCCGGTAGTGCCGAGCCATGCTCGGCAGGGGCTTTCCCGGTAACGCCCTTGCCGAGCATGGCTCGGCACTACAAGGGATGCTGGGATGTCTTTGCCGAGCATGGCTCGGCACTACAAGGGATGCTGGGATGTCTTTGCCGAGCATGGCTCGGCACTACATCGGAGCGTTGTCTTTCGGGCAAAAGAAAAGCGGGCACAAGGCCCGCTTTTCTTCTCAGCGATACAACACCGCAGCCTTATTCGGCCGGGGTGCCCTCGCCTTCTTCAACGGCCTTCATCGACAGGCGGATACGACCCTGCTTATCGACTTCCAGCACCTTGACCTTGACCACATCGCCTTCCTTCAGCACGTCGCCAACCTTCTCGACGCGGTCGCTGGAAATCTGCGACACGTGGACCAGACCGTCCTTGCCCGGCAGGATGGTGACGAATGCACCGAAGTCCATGATCTTGGCGACCTTGCCTTCGTAGATGCGGCCCGGCTCGACGTCCGAGGTGATCTGCTCGATGCGGGCCTTGGCAGCCTGGGCAGCGGCGTTGTTCACCGAAGCGATGGTGATGGTGCCATCGTCCTGGATGTCGATCTGGGTGCCGGTTTCCTTGGTGATGGCCTGGATGGTGGAACCACCCTTGCCGATCACTTCGCGGATCTTGTCCGGGTGGATCTTGATGGTCAGCAGGCGCGGCGCGTAGTCCGACAGCTCGGCACGCGGGGAGGTCAGGCCGTGGGCCATTTCACCCAGGATGTGCAGACGGCCAGCCTTGGCCTGCTGCAGTGCCTGCTTCATGATCTCTTCGGTGATGCCTTCGATCTTGATATCCATCTGCAGGGCGGAGATGCCCTCGGCGGTACCAGCGACCTTGAAGTCCATGTCGCCCAGATGATCTTCGTCACCCAGGATGTCGGACAGGACGACGAAACGCTCGCCTTCCTTGACCAGGCCCATGGCGATACCGGCAACCGGCGACTTGACCGGCACGCCCGCGTCCATCAGGGCCAGCGAGGAGCCGCAGACCGAAGCCATCGACGAGGAGCCGTTGGATTCGGTGATTTCCGACACCACGCGGATCGTGTACGGGAAGGCTTCCAGCGACGGCATCACAGCCAGCACACCGCGCTTGGCCAGACGGCCGTGGCCGATTTCACGACGCTTCGGCGCACCGAAACGACCGCACTCACCGACCGAGTAGGGCGGGAAGTTGTAATGGAACAGGAAGTTTTCCTTGTACTCACCGGCAACGGCGTCGATCACCTGGCCATCACGGGCGGTGCCCAGGGTGATGGTCACGATGGCCTGCGTTTCACCGCGGGTGAACAGCGAGGAACCGTGGGTACGCGGCAGCACGCCGGTCTTCACGGCGATCGGGCGGACGGTGTCCAGCGCACGGCCGTCGATGCGGACCTTGGTATCCAGCACCGCGTTGCGCATGGTGCTGTATTCCAGCTCGCCGAATTCCTTCGACAGCTCGGCCGGGTTCCAACCTTCAGCGGCAACGCGGCCAGCCAGGGTCTCGACCACGTCCTTCTTGATCGCCGAGATGGCGTCACGACGCTGCAGCTTGTCACGCACCTGGAAGGCTTCGCCGAGCTTGCCGCCGACGGCTTCCTGCAGGGCGCTGATCAGCGCGGTGTTCTTGGCCGGGGCAACCCAGTCACTCGGCTTGGTGCCGGCTTCAACGGTCAGCTCGTTGATCGCGTTGATGACCTTCTGCATTTCGCGGTGACCGAAGGTCACGGCGCCCAGCATCACGTCTTCGGACAGCAGCGCGGCTTCGGATTCCACCATCAGCACGGCGTTGGCGGTACCAGCGACCACCAGCTCCAGCTGCGACTCCTTCAGCTCCGACACGGTCGGGTTGAGGATGTACTGGCCGTCCTTGTAACCGACCTTGGCAGCGCCGATCGGGCCCTTGAACGGGGTACCGGCCAGCGACAGGGCGGCCGAAGCACCGATCAGGGCAGCAATGTCGCCGTCCACTTCCGGGTTCAGCGACATCACCGTGGCGATGATCTGCACTTCGTTCTTGTAGTCTTCCGGGAACAGCGGACGGATCGGACGATCGATCAGGCGCGAAATCAGCGTCTCTTTTTCGGTCGCACGGCCTTCACGCTTGAAGAAGCCACCCGGGATACGGCCACCGGCGTAGAACTTTTCCTGGTAATCGACGGTCAGCGGGAAGAAGTCCTGGCCTTCGCGCGCGCTCTTGGCGGCGACGGCAGTGACCAGCAACACGGTGTCGTCCATCTTGACGATGACTGCGCCGCCGGCCTGACGGGCGATTTCGCCGGTCTCAAGCGTGACGGTGTGTTTGCCGTACTGGAAGGTTTTGGTGATTTTTGCCACGGGGGATCCTTGAAATGCTTTCTTAGATTGGTCCGATGCCAACCCATGCTGGCAGCGGCTGGCCGGGCGGTTCCGGCCGTCTACTACGATTTTGAAGCGCTTAAAACAAAGCCGCGGCGCATCGCTGCGCCGCGGCGGATATCGATTAGCGGCGCAGGCCGAGCTTTTCGATCAATGCTTTATAGCGTGCGACATCCTTGTTCTTCAGGTAGTCGAGCAGGCTACGGCGGCGGTTGACCATCTGCAGCAGGCCACGGCGGCTGTGGTGATCCTTCTTGTGTTCCTTGAAGTGGCCGGTCAGCAGTTCAATGCGAGCGGTCAGCAGGGCGACCTGCACTTCCGGGGAACCGGTGTCGGCAGCGCCGCGCTTGTTTTCTTCAATGACTTTCTGGGTGTCGATCGACATGATTTTTCTCTTCAGATGCGGGGCCAGCAGGAACGTCTCAAGACGCACCGCACAGCTCGCCGATTAATAGGCTGCCCATAGAGGTGGGCAGTTGCCCTTTTGAGGGCCGCAAAATTGTAACGGTCACGACCATCCGGGACAAGGCAAACCTCACCGGCAAGCCTGGATCCGCTCCTGCCCGTTCAGAGATTGAACCGACGCTGCGGCCCCAGTCGCCCACCTTCCTCGACCTGACCCAGTCCCAGCGGCTGGCCACCGTCGCCGTAAACCACCACCAGGCCTGGCGGCCAGGCCGGATTGCGCAGACGCTGCCCGAGACAGAACCGGGCGGCCTGTGCACTGTCCAGCTCGACCCGGGGGAATTGGCTCAGGCCCTGTTCGATCGGCAGCAACCATTCCAGCAGAGCGGCTTCATCCCCGGATTCAGCTATCCCGCGCAGGGCATCCAGACCAATCATCTTCGGCGCCATGAACGGTTCCACCCACAGCCGGCGCAGCGCGGTGACATGCGCACCACAGCCGAGCAGCTCGCCCAGGTCCCGCGCAATGCTGCGGATATAGGTACCGGAGCCACACGTCACCCGCAGCGTCAGGCACTCGCCTTCACGGGCCAGCACTTCAATGGACTGCACCTGCACTTCGCGCTCGGGGGCTTCAATGGCCTCACCGCGGCGCGCCTTGGCGTACAGCGGCTCGCCCCCCTGTTTCAATGCCGAGTAGATCGGCGCCCGCTGCAGGATGCTGCCCGTCAGGCTGGCCAAGGCCGCCTGCAACTGCGCGTCGCTGATTTCAGGCACCGGCCGCTCGCGCAGCACCGCGCCATCGGCATCATCGGTATCCGTGGTGCTGCCCAAGCGGATCTCAGCGTCATAGGCCTTGGCCGACCCGAGCAGCAGACCGGCAATCTTGGTGGCCTCACCGAAGCACAGCGGCAGCAGGCCAGTGGCCAGCGGATCGAGGCTGCCGGTATGCCCACCTTTCTCGGCACGGAACAGACGACGCGCAACCTGCAGCGCCGTGTTGGAGCTCATGCCGGCCGGCTTGTCGAGCAGAACGATGCCATCCAGGCGGCGGAATTGGATTCGGGGACGCATGCAACACCATGGGCAGGCCGCTGCGGGTTCGGCGCAGCCGGCAGAAAACAGGAAAGTCACCTACGCCAGCTTGCGTAGGCCAGACATGACAACAGCCCTTACGGGCTGCTGCGATTACGCTTTATCGTTGCCCTTGTCGGCGTCGGACTCGGGCGGCGGCGCCAGGTCGCGCAGCAGATTGTCGATGCGCTCGCCACGATCGACCGAGTCGTCGTAGTGGAAATGCAGTTCCGGCACATGCCTCAGCTTCATTGCCTTGGCCAGCGACATGCGCAGCTCGACCGACAACTCACGCAGGCCCTTCATCGCCTCATCCGCACGCTCCGGCATCAGCGCGGTCACGAAGATCTTGGCATGGGCCATGTCACGGGTGACTTCCACGTCCGACACGCTGACCGAGGGCAGCCCGAACTCGCGCACGGCAGCATGCACCAGAGTGCCCAGATCACGGCGGATCTGCGCAGAAACACGGTCGGTACGATGGAAAGTCTTAGGCATCAGGCAAGTATCAGCAATAAAGAGTGAATTTCAATGAAACCGGAGGGGACCACCCGCTGCAGCCGCATTCACGGCCACAGCACCTGATTCCCAACCCCGGCCGGCAGGGGATCCGTTCGCGGGACCCGCTTCAACGGATCCCGATTCCCGACTCCCCAATCCCAGCCGTCAGAGCGTGCGCGGCACTTCGATACGTTCGAAGCACTCGATCTGGTCGCCCGGCTTGACGTCGTTGTAAGCCTTCACGCCGATACCGCACTCGGTACCGTTGCGAACTTCCTCGACGTTTTCCTTGAAACGACGCAGCGATTCCAGCTCGCCCTCGAACACCACCACGCTGTCGCGCAGCACGCGGATCGGCTTGTTCCGCTTCACCACGCCCTCGATGATCATGCAGCCTGCAACCGCGCCGAACTTGGAGCTGCGGAACACGTCGCGGACCTGCGCGATACCGATGATCTCTTCGCGGATTTCCACGCCGAGCAGACCGGAGGCCACCTGCTTCACCTGGTCGATCACGTCATAGATGATCGAGAAGTAACGCAGGTCAACACCGTTGGACTCAATGATGCGACGGGCAGAAGCGTCCGCACGCACGTTGAAGCCGATGACGGTGGCCTTGGAAGCCACGGCCGAGTTGGCGTCCGACTCGGTGATGCCGCCCACGCCGGAGTGGATCACGTTGATGCGGATATCGTCGTTGGACAGCGCGACCAGCGCCTGGCTCAGTGCCTGCACCGAACCCTGCACGTCGGCCTTGATCAGCAGGTTCAGCACCTGCTGGCCTTCGCCCTTGCCCAGCTGCGCCATGATGTCTTCCATGCGGCTGCCCGCAGTGGCGACCAGACGCGACTCGCGACGCTTGGTTTCACGGGTCTGCGCAACGTCCTTGGCCAGGCGCTCGTCCTCGACCACAACGAAGTCATCACCGGCTTCCGGCACGCCGGACAGACCCAGCACCTGCACCGGAATGGACGGGCCCGCTTCGCCGACCTGGCTGCCGGTTTCGTCGAACAGTGCACGCACACGGCCGTACTGGATACCGCACACCAGGTAGTCGCCCTTCTTCAGGACGCCCTGCTGCACCAGCACCGTTGCGACCGGGCCACGGCCCTTGTCCAGCGAGGATTCGATGACCACGCCACTGGCGCGACCATCGGCCACGGCCTTCAGCTCCAGCACTTCGGCCTGCAGCGAAATCGCATCCAGCAGGTCGTCGATGCCCAGGCCGGTCTTGGCCGAGATTTCCACCATCTGCACGTCACCACCGAACTCTTCGGCAACGACCTGCTCGGCGAGCAGTTCGTTCTTGACGCGCATCGGGTCGGCCGAGGCCTTGTCGATCTTGTTGATGGCCACCACGATCGGCGCGTTGGCGGCGCGAGCGTGCTGGATGGCTTCCTTGGTCTGCGGCATCACGCCATCGTCGGCGGCGACAACCACCACCACGATATCGGTCAGCTGCGCACCGCGGGCGCGCATCGAGGTGAACGCGGCGTGGCCCGGGGTATCGAGGAAGCTGATCACACCCTTCGGCGTGGTCACGTGGTACGCACCGATGTGCTGGGTAATGCCGCCGGCTTCGCCATTGGCAACCTTGGTGCGGCGGATGTAATCCAGCAACGAGGTCTTGCCGTGGTCGACGTGACCCATGATGGTCACCACCGGCGCACGCGGCACCGCCACGCGCTCGTCGGCATCGCTGATCGCCAGCAGTGCGTCTTCGGCGTCGTTGTCGTTGGCACGCACGACCTTGTGGCCGAGTTCCTCGACAACCAGTGCAGCGGTGTCGTGATCGATGGACTGGGTGATGGTGGCCATCACGCCCATCTTGAACAGCGCCTTGACCACCTCGCCGCCCTTCAGGGCAAGCTTCTGGGCCAGATCGGCCACGGTGATGGTGTCGCCAACGGCGACTTCACGCACCACCGGTGCGGTCGGACGTTCGAAGGCGTGGCTGCCGCCACCACTACGCGATGCGTCATTGCCGCGACGGCCCTGCGGTGCACGCGCACCCGGACGACCGCGCGAATTACTGTTGTTGCTGTTGCCACGACGGGCACGATCAGACGCCGACAGGTGCAACTGGCCACCGAAACGGTTGCCATCGCCACCCTCGTTGCGCTTGCCCGGCTTTGCATTGGCATTGGCGTTGTTGCCGCGATCCTCGCGCACCGGGGCGCGGGTCGGGGCAGCCGCTGACGGCGCGTGGCGTGCATTGCGCGCCGGCGGTGCATCCGCCTCGACCTCAACCGGGGCCGGCTTTGCAGCGGCGGCCTTGGCCGCCTCTTCAGCAGCCCGCTTCTCGGCTTCGACGCGGGCGCGCTCGGCTTCTTCGGCCGCCTTCTGGGCAGCAATGCCTTCGTCGCGGGCGCGGTCCTTCTCGGCCAGCATGCGCTGCTCTTCGAGATTGCGCTGACGCGATTCCTCGAGCTTCCGCAGGATGTCCGCGCGCTCCTCGTCCGGCGTCATCGCAGCCTTGCCACCTTCCGGCTTGACGTAGGTACGCTTCTGGCGCACTTCGACATTGACGGTGGTCTTGCTGCGGCCAGCATTGACGGTCACTTCCTGATGCTTGCGGCGGTTCAGGGTGATCTTCTTCGATGCGGCATCAGCCTCTTCGACCGGCTGCTCTTCCTTGCCATGTGAACGGCGGAGGAAGCCAAGCAGCTTCACTTTCTCGGTACTGGTCACGACCTGGTCGGGACCGCTGAACTTCATCCCGGCCTGGGACAGCTGTTCAAGCAGTTTCTCGACCGGCGTGTTGACCAGTTCGGCGAGCTTGCGGATGGTGGTTTGCTGCGACATTCGGATCCTATGATCTTGTTTGCGCTCCCTCGTCACGAACGAAGGCAGCGCGGAGTCTACGCCCTGAGCGGCTCAGGGCACTGTTCATCGCTGGCTCATTCGCCACGCTCCAGGCGGGCGATCTCCTCGGCGCGGGCTGCCAGGACCAGCGCCGCGGCGCGCTCCAGATCCATGCCCTCGATGCCGAACTCCAGAACCTCGTCGGCAGCCAGGTCCGACAGATCCTCACTTGTGCGCACACCGTGGCCAGCCAGCGCGTACGCAGTAGCCTCATCCATGCCCTTCAGTGCCAGCAGATCGGCTGCCGGCACACCGCCGTCAGCCCCCTCTTCCACCGCCAGCGCTTCATTGAGCAGCGCATCGCGGGCGCGGGCACGGAGTTCTTCGACGATATCTTCGTCGAAGCCTTCCACTGCCAGCAACTCACCAACCGGCACGTAGGCAATTTCTTCCACCGTACCAAAGCCTTCCGACACCAGGATGCCGGCAATTTCCTCATCCACTTCCAGCTTGTCCATGAACAGCTGACGGGCAACGCCCTGCTCGGCTTCCGACTTGGCGGTCACCTGGTCCTGGGTCATCACGTTCAGCTGCCAACCGGTCAGGCGGCTGGCCAGGCGCACGTTCTGGCCGCCCTTGCCGATGGCCTGGGCCAGGCGGTCTTCGGCCACGGCCAGATCCATCGAGTGCTTTTCTTCATCGACGATGATCGACTGAACCTCGGCCGGCGCCATCGCGTTGATGACGAAGTTGGCCGGATTGTCATTCCACAGCACGATGTCGACGCGCTCACCATTGAGCTCGTTGGACACGGCCTGCACGCGCGAACCGCGCATGCCGATGCAGGCGCCGATAGGATCGGTGCGGCTGTCGTGGGCCAGCACGGCGATCTTGGCGCGGTCGCCCGGGTCACGTGCACAGGCCTTGATCTCGACCAGGCCCTGGCCGACTTCCGGCACTTCCAGCTTGAACAGCTCGATCATGAATTCCGGGGCGGCGCGGCTGATGAACAGCTGCGGACCACGCGGCTCCGAACGCACTTCGGCCAGGTAGCCGCGCACGCGGTCGCCGGCACGCAGCACGTCACGCGGAATGCCCTTGTCTTTCGGGATGAAGGCTTCGGCATTGCCACCCAGGTCCACGTAGATGTTGCCGCGCTCAGCGCGCTTGACCACACCGGTGACCAGTTCGCCAACGCGATCCTTCCATGCATCCACCACCTGCTGGCGCTCGGCTTCGCGCACGCGCTGGACGATGACCTGCTTGGCAGCCTGCGCTGCGATACGGCCGAAATCGGGGTTTTCAATCTGCTCTTCGATGAAATCACCGATTTCGACGCCATCGGCCTCGTCCACGGCGTCCATCAGGCGGATCTGGCGATCCGGCGACTCCATCACCACGTCATCGGCAACCACTTCCCAGCGACGGAAGGTCTCGTAGGTACCGTCCTTGTGGTTGATCGACACGCGCGCCAGCACTTCCTGGTCGGGGTAGCGCTTCTTCGCCGCCGAAGCCAATGCCGCTTCGATCGCATCAAAAATGACTTCGCGCGGCACGCCCTTCTCGTTGGCGACTGCGTCAACTACCAGCAAAAGTTCCTTGCTCATCGGCTCACTCCGCGCGCGGCTTTTTGGCCGCCGTTTCGTTATTGGAATTATTCTTGGCCTTGCCCTGCTTGGGGGCCGGACCCGTCGGTTTGGTCGGTGCCAGGCCAAGCGCGGCCCAGTCCGGAATGATGCGTGCCTTGTCGATGTTGTCGAACGAGGCCACGAACGGCTTGTTGTCGACGACAAAGGTCACCGTGCCCTGGGCCGCGTCCACCGCGACGATCTCGCCCTGCAGGCGACGGCGATTTTCCTGCGGCAGCTTCAGGCCGACCTTGGCGGATTCGCCGATGGCCTGTTCGAACTGGGCCAGCGTGAACAGCGGACGATCCACACCCGGCGAAGACACTTCCAGCGTGTAGTTGCCGCTGATGGGGTCTTCGACGTCAAGCTGGGCCGACACTTCGCGGCTGACCCGCTCGCAGTCGTCGATATTGACCATGCGCTCGGGTTGCTCAGCCATCGGCACATCGATATACAGGCGCAACGTTGCACCGCCTGGTGCCGGCAGATACTCGGCGCCCAGCAACTCGAGCCCCAACGCCTGCACGGTGGGGCTCAGCAGATTCGCGATTTCAGTAGCCTTGTCGCTCACAGCCTGCCTTGATTCGTAAGTTAGAGAACGGTTGTCACCCAACCGGGGTTTCTGATTTCCAGAAACAGCAAAGGGCCCACATGGGCCCTTTGTCCGTTTGGATCCGATGACCGGATCCCGGTTGCAAGAACGGAAGCAGCCGTTCTTGCGAGCCCAACTTTTGCCTCATCAACACATCGTGTTGCAAAGACCGAAGCTGGTAGCGGGGGCAGGATTTGAACCTGCGACCTTCGGGTTATGAGCCCGACGAGCTGCCAGACTGCTCCACCCCGCATCAGAAGCGGAATTATGAAGTAACCAAGTCGATAATGCAAGACTTATTTACTTCGCGTTTCTCACAAGAAGCTGGAGAAACCCGGAAAAACCCTTCCGGTTGAATCACTTATCAGGTGATTCCGACCTTCCCGCTGGGCGGTGAGGCCGTCAACTCAGGAGATGAATAATACACACTTCGCGCAGATTTGTAACGTTTTTTATTACAAATGTGCAAAAGAATTGCGCATCCACTCCATCAGCGGACCCAAGCCGAGCGGCAGGAACAGCAACAGGATGGAATTCACGCCCAGCACGATGCCCAGGATGCGGTCATTGTTGCGCGGCAGCGGCTCGCCGACCGGCTCATCGAAGTACATGACCTTGATGACACGCAGGTAATAGAAGCAACCGATCACCGCGCAGATCACACCTACCATCGCCAGCCACAGCAGGTCGCCATTGATGGCCGCGCTCAGCACCGACAACTTGGTCCAGAAGCCGAGGAACGGCGGGATACCCGCCAAAGAGGCCATGATGCACAGGACCAGACCGGCCATCCACGGGCTACGCGCGTTCAGGCCCTTGAAGTCCTCGATGTTCTCGGCTTCAAACCCGGCGCGCGACAAGGCAATGATCGCGCCGAACGCGGCCGTCGACATGATGGCGTAGGCAATGGCGTAGAACAGCGCGGCCGAATAGCCCTGCTCACCGCCACCGGCGATGCCCATCAGCAGGAAGCCGATGTGCGACACGGTCGAGTAAGCCAGCATACGCTTCAGGTTGGTCTGGGCAATGGCCATCAGGTTACCGACGACCAGCGACAGTGCCGCCAGGCCAGCCAGCACGTACTGCAGTTCGGTCGACAGTGGGCCCACGCCCATTTCCAGCAGGCGGTAAGCCATGCCGAACGCCGCCAGCTTCGGCGCCGAGCTGATGAACAGCGCGACCGGCGCCGGCGCCCCCTGGTAGACGTCGGGCAGCCACATGTGGAACGGGGCAGCACCCAGCTTGAAGGCCACGCCGGCAACCATGAACACCGCACCGGTCAACAACAGCAGACGCTCGTCGGAATGGGGGATGGCGGCGTGGATCACATCCAGGTGCAGCGAGCCGGTGGCACCGTAGATCAGCGACATGCCATACAGCAGCAGGCCCGAGGCCAGCGAGCCCAGCACGATGTACTTCATGCCAGCTTCGGCAGCGAGCTTGTTCTCGCGGTTGCTGGCAACCAGCGCGTAGGAACACAGCGCCAACAGCTCCAGGCCCAGGTAGACCATCAGCAGGCTGCCGGCCGACACCAGGATCATCATGCCGGCGGTGGCGAACAACATCAGCACAGGAATCTCGCCCTGGTACAGGTTGCGCTCGCGCAGGTAGCTCCAGCCGTAGATCAGGCTCAGGCCGCTGACCAGCACCACGACGGTCTTCATGACGTCGGCAGCGTTGTCACGGATGAACATCCCGTGGAACACCTCGCCCTGCCCGCCCACGCCATTCAACAGCATGATGAAGGCGACAGCGAGGATGGCCACCGAGATGAAGTGGGTCCAGACCTTGTGCCGGTTGCTGATGAACAGATCAAGGATCAACAGGGCAAAGGCACCGCCAATCACCACCAGTTCGGGCAGCAACGGCAGCAGGTCGGTCATGGTCAACGGCAGAGGCGTCGGCGTGGTCATCATCAAATCCTGGAATCAATACTCTCGACGGGCCGCTTACAGCAGCTTGCTCGAAGCGATCTGCATCGCCAGATGGGCGATGGACGGCTCCATCAGGTCGGTCAGCGGCTTGGGATAGAAGCCCAGCACCAAGGTGCCAACGGCAAACACGCCCATTACCAGCCACTCACGACCATTCATGTCCTTCAGTTCGGCAACGTGCGCATTGCCCACCTCACCGAAGAACACACGCTTGTACAGCCACAGCGAGTAAGCAGCGCTGATGATCAACGTGGTCGCAGCACCCAGTGCCACCAGCGGGTTCCACTGGAACGCAGCCAGCACGATCATGAACTCGCCGACGAAGCCACTGGTACCCGGCAGGCCGGAGTTGGCCATGAAGAACAGCAGCGCGAAGGCGGCAAACCAGGGCATGACGTTGACCACGCCGCCGTAGTCGGCGATGCGGCGGCTGTGCATGCGGTCGTACAGCACGCCTACGCAGGAGAACATCGCACCGGACACGAAACCGTGCGAAACCATCTGCACCATCGCGCCCTGCAGGCCCAGGCGGGCGGCGTCGGCATTGCCGGCGTCACGCACCAGCCACAGTGCGGTGAAGGTACCCAGGGTGACGAAACCCATGTGCGCGACCGACGAATAAGCGATCAGCTTCTTCATGTCGTCCTGCACCATCGCCACCAGGCCGACGTAGATCACCGCCACCAGCGACAGCGCGATCACCAGCCATGCCCACTCGTGGCTGGCATCGGGAACGATCGGCAGGTTGAAGCGCAGGAAACCGTAGCCACCGATCTTCAGTGCGATCGCGGCCAGGATCACCGAACCGGCGGTGGGCGCTTCCACGTGCGCGTCCGGCAGCCAGGTGTGCACCGGGAACATCGGCACCTTGACCGCGAAGGCGATCAGGAACGCGAAGAATATCCAGGTCTGCTCCTTGGCAGAGAGCTGCAGCTGGTACAGGTCGACCAGCTGGAAGCTGCCGCCCTTCAGGTACAGGTAGATCAGCGCCACCAGCATCAGCACCGAGCCGAGGAAGGTGTACAGGAAGAACTTCATGGCTGCGTAGATACGACGCGGGCCGCCCCAGACACCGATGATCAGGAACATCGGGATCAGCATGGCTTCGAAGAACACGTAGAACAGCATCGCGTCGGTCGCGGCGAAGATGCCGACCGTCACGCCTTCCAGGATCAGGAAGGCGGCCACGTACTGGTTGACGCGCTTGTCGACCACGCCCCAGGCGCCGATCAGTGCCAGCACGCCGATCAGCGTGGTCAGCAGGATCAGGGCGATGGCGATGCCGTCGACGGCCAGGTTGTAGCCGATGTCGAACGCCGGGATCCACGGGTGCTGTTCGACGAACTGCATCACATCGGCAGCGCCGCGGTCGTAACCGCTGAGCAGGCCGAGGCTGAGCAGGAAGGTGAGCAATGCCACCGCCAGGGACGCCCAACGGGCGGCCTGGGCGTTGCGCACAGCGAGGATCAACGCACCGCCGAGGATCGGCAGCCAGATGAGGATACTAAGTAGAGGCCAGTTCGACACGTCTTCTATTCCGTACAGGTCAACGCCAGAAATGCATCAGCACGCCCAACAGGGCAATCAGGCCGATGATCATCGCGAACGCGTAGTGGTAGAGGAAACCGGATTGGGTGCGGCGCAACAGGTTGGCAGCCAGGTCGACCAGACGCGCCGAACCATTGACCATCACCCCATCAACGACCGTGCTATCAACGGCACGGGCGGCCTTGCCGAGCTGCACACCACCGCCGGCAAAGCCGTCGATCCAGAGCTTGTCGAAGCCGTACTTGTTTTCCAGCACCGAAACCACCGGTGCCAGGGTCTTGCGAGCCTGCCCTGCCAGTTCCGGCTTCCAGATGTAGAACACCCAGGCCAGCGCGAAACCTGCAACGGTCAGCCAGAACGCCGGCATCTGCATGCCGTGTATCGCATAGGCCACCGAACCGTGCCAGAACTCCTTGCCCACCTCGGCGATGGTGTCGCGCGCCGGGTCGTAGAAATCGACGATGCCGGTGAAGAACGACATGGCCTGGCCGGGGATGCCAGCAGCGGCAGCATGACCATCCCAGCCGGTACCAAACAGCATCGGGCCAATGGTGAAGAAGCCGATGAGGATGGACGGGATGGCAAGCAGGATCAGCGGCACGGTCACCACCAGCGGCGACTCGTGCGGCTCGTGCGCACCATGACCGTGGTGGTCATCGTGGCCGTGGCCATGATCAGCGTGGTGATCATCGTGTGCGTCGCGGAAGCGTTCCTTGCCGAAGAAGGTCAGGAACAGCAGGCGGAAGCTGTAGAAGCTGGTGACGATGACGCCACCGAGCACCGCCCAGTAACCGTACAGGGCAACCCAGCCAGCCTCGGCAGCGTGCGCATGCATCGCGGCCGCTTCGATGATGGTGTCCTTCGAGTAGAAACCCGAGAAGAACGGCGTCCCCACCAGGGCCAGCGTACCGATCCACATGGTGATGTGGGTAACCGGCATGTATTTGCGCAGGCCGCCCATCTTCATCATGTTCTGCTCATGGTGCATGCCCATGATGACCGAACCGGCACCCAGGAACAGCAGTGCCTTGAAGAAGGCGTGGGTCATCAGGTGGAATACCGCGCCCGAGTAGGCCGACACACCGAGTGCAACCGTCATGTAGCCCAGCTGCGACAGCGTGGAATACGCAACCACACGCTTGATGTCGGTCTGCACGATGCCGATCAGGCCGGTGAAGAACGCGGTGGTGGCACCGATGAACAGGATGAAGTCCAGCGCGGTCTGCGACAGCTCGAACAGCGGCGACATGCGGGTGACCATGAAGATGCCCGCGGTGACCATGGTCGCGGCGTGGATCAGCGCCGAGATCGGGGTCGGGCCTTCCATCGAGTCCGGCAGCCACACGTGCAGCGGAACCTGTGCCGACTTGCCCATCGCACCGATGAACAGGCAGATGCAGATGATGGTCGCTACGCTCCACTGGTGATCGCCGATCAGCTGCACCATCGCGTGACCGGTCACATCCGAGCCCAGCACGGTACTGGCGTTGGCGAACACGGTGGCGTAATCCAGCGAACCGAAGGCCCACAGGATGCCGGCGATGCCGAGCAGGAAGCCGAAGTCACCAACGCGGTTGACCAGGAAGGCCTTCATGTTGGCGAAGATGGCCGTGGGCTTCTTGAAGTAGAAACCGATCAGCAGGTACGACACCAGGCCCACCGCTTCCCAGCCGAAGAACAGCTGCAGGAAGTTGTTGCTCATCACCAGGGTGAGCATCGAGAAGGTGAACAGCGAGATATAGCTGAAGAAGCGCTGGTAGCCATCGTCCTCGGCCATGTAGCCGATCGAGTAGATATGCACCAGCAGCGACACGAAGGTCACCACCACCATCATCATCGCGGTCAGGCGATCGATCATGAAACCGACATGCGCCGCATATTGGCCGACTTCAAAGAAGGTGTAGACGTTCTGGTTGAACGGCTGCGCCCCACCCCACAACAGCTGGGAGAAGATGTAGGCCGACAGGCCGCAGCTGATCGCCACGCCCAGAATGGTGATGTACTGGGCGCCCTTGCGCCCCACCTGACGACCGAACAGGCCGGCGATGATGCTGCCGAACAGTGGTGCCAGCACCACTGCAATCAACAGACTCTTGGAGAGAGTGATTTCCATCTTCGGATCAGCCCTTCAGCGAATCGACTTCGCCCACGTTGATGGTGTGGCGAGTACGGAACAAGGTCACCAGGATCGCGAGGCCGATTGCAGCTTCGGCTGCGGCCACGGTCAGGATGAAGAACACGAACAGCTGACCGGCGGTGTCGCCGAGCTCACGCGAGAAGGCGATGAAGTTGATGTTCACCGACAGCAGCATCAGTTCGATCGACATCAACAGCACGATGATGTTCTTCCGGTTGAGGAAGATGCCGGCAACGCTGATGCAGAACATCACCGCACCGAGTGCGAGCATATGGCCCAGGGAAATCATGGCTTGGCCTCCTCGCCACCGTCATGTTGCGTATCGACCTGCACCACCGGCTTTTCGGCGGCCATCTTGACCATGCGCAGGCGATCTTTTGCCTTGGTCATGGTCTGTGCGGTCGGGTTCTGCGTCTTCAGGCCCTGGCGACGGCGCAGGGTCAGCATCACGGCTGCCACCACGGCCACGGTCAGGATCACGGCAGCAAACTCGAACGGCAGCAGGTATTCGGTGAACAGGCTGCGTGCCAGCCAGGTGATGTTCGACGTATCGGCAGCCACCGCCGCGGCGTTGTCCACCGGGAACGGTGCGGTGCGCGCCTTGACCCCGATCAGGGTCAGCATCTGCACCAGCATCACCACCGCGACCACCAGGCCGACCGGCAGGTAGCGCACCCAGCCTTCACGCAGGTTGGTGGTGTCGATGTCCAACATCATCACCACGAACAGGAACAACACCATCACCGCGCCGACATAGACCAGCACCAGGGTGACGCCAAGGAACTCCGCCCCCACCAGCAGCCAGACGCAGGCGATGGAGAAGAACGTCAGGATCAAGCACAGCACGGCGTATACCGGGTTGCGCACACTGATCACCGCTGCCGCGGAAATGCCGGCAATGATGGAGAAGAACCAGAAACAAATATTTACCCAATCCATCTCAAGACCTCAGCGGAAGGCGGCGTCGGCGGCGCGGCGCTCGGCGATTTCGGCTTCAAGCCGGTCGCCCAGTGCCAGCAGCTGCGGCTTGGTGATGATGTTCTCGCCACGCTTCTCGAAGTGGTACTCGAGAATGTGGGTCTCGACGATCGAGTCCACCGGGCAGCTTTCTTCGCAGAAGCCGCAGAAGATGCACTTGAACAGATCGATCTCGTAACGCGTGGTGCGGCGGGTGCCGTCTTCGCGCTTGGCCGAGTCGATGGTGATGGCCAGTGCCGGGCACACCGCTTCGCACAGCTTGCAGGCGATGCAGCGCTCTTCACCGTTGGGGTAACGGCGCAGGGCATGCAGGCCACGGAAGCGCGGCGACTGCGGGAATTTCTCCATCGGGTACATCACGGTGTACTTGGGCTTGAACGCGTACTTCAGCGTCAGCCACAGGCCACCGAGCAACTCGAGCAGCAACAGACTTTTGAAATAGTGGGTGATCTTATTCATGAATCAAACGCCCTTCTGGATCACGCCGTAGAACACCATCAGTGCCGTCACCGCGATCCAGAAAATGGTCAGCGGGATGAACACCTTCCAGCCCAGACGCATGATCTGGTCATAGCGGAAGCGCGGGAAGCTGGCACGGAACCAGATGTACGCACTGGCGAAGAACAGCACCTTCAGCAGCAGCCACGGCCAGCCGCCGGTCCAGATCCAGTTGATCCACGGCGAGATGTCTGCCGTGATCCAACCCTGGAGCGGGCTCAACCAGCCACCGAGGAAGAAGATCGAGATCAGGAAGCTGACCAGGATCATGTTGGCGTACTCGGCCAGGAAGAACAGTGCGAACGCACCGCCGGAGTACTCCACCATGTGGCCGGCCACGATTTCCGACTCGCCTTCGACCACGTCGAACGGCGCGCGGTTGGTTTCTGCAACGCCGGACACCCAGTACACGACGAACAGCGGCAGCAGCGGCAGCAGGAACCAGTCGAACAGACCCGAATTACCCTTCTGCGCCAGCACGATGTCGGTCAGGTTCAGGCTGCCGGCGGCGATCATCACGCCGACCAGAGCGAAGCCCATTGCGATTTCGTAGCTGACCACCTGTGCGGCCGAACGCATCGCACCGAGGAAGGCGTACTTGGAGTTGGAGGCCCAACCGGCCAGGATTACGCCGTACACGCCCAGCGAGGTCATCGCCAGCAGGTACAGCAGGCCCACGTTGGCGTTGGACAGCACCAGCTTGTAGTCGAACGGAACCACCGCCCACGCCGCGAACGACGGGGCCAGCACAATCAGCGGGGCGATGATGTACATCGCCTTGTGTGCGCTGGCCGGAGCGATGATTTCCTTGAACAACAGCTTGGTGACGTCGGCGAAGGCCTGCAGCAGGCCACCCAGACCGACATACATCGGCCCGTGGCGGACATGCATCCAGCCGATCAGCTTGCGCTCCCACAGCACGTAGAAGGCAACCGAAATGATCACCGGCATGGCGATCAAGAGAATCTTGATCACCGTCCACAGCACGATGCCGATGTCGCCCAGGGCCATGAACCACTGGTACAAGGGATCGATCGCGTTCAACAGCAACTCGTTCATGCAGCCACCACCGTTACCCGAGCGGCACCCAGCGGCGCGGTTGCGCCGTGGCCCGATTCAATCCAAACCGTGCCGGCGGCAACGCGCGCATCGACCACCACCGACAGGGTGGCGCGACCGGCGTCGGTACCGACCTTGGCCATCTGGCCTTCGCTCAGCTGCAGGCGCGCGGCGTCATCGGCATTGAGCACGATACGCGGCTCATTGTTGAGCGGATGCGACTGCAATGCCTGCGCACGACGCACGACGGCATCGGTGCGGTAGATCGCCGGGGTAGAGGCCACTTCAAAGCCCTCGCCCGCCAGCTGCGGCTGCGCCGAAGCAGCCACCTTGACCGCGACCGGCTGCAGGCCAGCACGCAGGCCCGCCAGATCGGTGAAACCGAAACCGGCCAGCTGCATGTCACCACCCAGCGCACGCAGTACGCGCCAGCCCTCGCGGGCCTCGCCCTGCAGCTTGCCGCCCGCACGGGCGACCTGGTTGCGGCCGTCCAGATTGGTCAGCGTTGCGTCGATTTCCGGCAGCGCGCCGATCGGCAGGATCACATCGGCCACATCGCGGGTCGAGGTGCAGGCGAAGTGGCTGAAGGCCACAACCTTGGCACCGGCCAGCGCCTTGCGGGCAGCGGCGGTATCGGCGAAGTCCAAGCCCGGCTCGATGCCGTACAGGGCATAGGCCTTGCGCGGCTGCGCCAGCATTGCATTGACGTCCTTGCCGGCCGGCAGCACGCCAGCCTGGGCCAGGCCCACGGCATTGGCACCCTGCGGGATGCGGCACAGCTTGGCGCCGGTGGCAGCGGCAAACGCGCTGGCGGCCGAACGGATCGCAGCAGCCTGCGGATGATTCTCGGCAATCGCACCGACGATGATGACGGTGTTGTTGCCAGCCTTCACTGCATCGACCAGCTGCGCGTTGCCCAGCGTCTCGACGAAGCGTGACGGTGCAACGATGTGCTTGCCAGCCAGCTTGAACGCGAAGTCGAAATCGACCGGGTTGATCGAATGGATCTTGGCGCCGTTGGTGGTCTGTGCCTTGCGCAGGCGAGCGTGCAGCAGCGGCAGTTCGTGGCGGATATTGCTACCCAGCACAACGATCTGGTCGGCGTGCTCGATCTCGGCCAACGACATGCCGAACACTTCGGCAACCGGGGCGTCGGAGAAATCGCGGTTGTTGATGCGGTGGTCGATGTTGTTCGAACCCAGGCCAGCGGCCAGGCGGGCCAGCAATGCGCCCTCCTCGTTCGACGTCGCCGGGTGCACCAGCACGCCGAGCTCGTCGCCACGGTTGGCTTCGAAGATTTCACGGGCAGCGGCCAAGCCTTCGGCCCAGCTCACTTCCTTCCACTCGCCATTGACCTTCTGCAGCGGCTTGACCGCGCGATCAGCCGAATACAGGCCCTGGTGCGAATAACGGTCACGGTCCGACAGCCAGCACTCGTTAACCAGCTCGTTGTCACGCGGCACGGCGCGCAGCACTTCGCCGCGACGCACGTGCAGGAACAGGTTGGAACCCATCGCGTCGTGGTAACCCAGCGACTCGCGTGCGGTCAGTTCCCACGGACGTGCCTTGAACTGGAATACCTTGTTGGTCAGCGCACCGACCGGGCACACGTCGATGACGTTGCCGGACAGCTCGGTGGTCAAGGGCTTGCCGTCGTAGGTGCCGATCTGCAGGTTTTCACCGCGCGACATGCCACCCAGCTCGTAGGTGCCAGCGACTTCAGCGGTGAAGCGCACGCAGCGGGTGCACTGGATGCAGCGGGTCATCTCGGTGGCGACCAGCGGCCCCATGTCCTCGTCGACCACAACGCGCTTGCGCTCGTTGAAGCGGCTGACCGAGCGGCCGTAGCCCAGCGACACGTCCTGCAGCTCGCACTCGCCACCCTGATCGCAGATTGGGCAGTCCAGCGGGTGGTTGATGAGCAGGAACTCCATCACCGAACGCTGGTACTTGAGCGCCTTTTCATTGCGGGTCTGGATCTTCATGCCATCCATGACCGGGGTGGCACAGGCCGGCGACGGCTTGGGCGACTTTTCAACGTCGACCAGGCACATGCGGCAGTTGGCGGCGATCGGCAGCTTCTCGTGGTAGCAGAAGCGCGGAATCGGAATGCCGGCCTTGTCGGCGGCCTGGATGATCATCGAACCCTTGGGTACGACCAGGGTTTGGCCATCGATATCGATGGTGACGTGATCCGGCGGTACGTTGGGATTTACCGGTTGCGCGCTCATGCGGCAGCAGCCTCCACCTTCTTGCCGTCAACCATCGAATGACCGTTGACGATGTAGTACTCGAATTCGTTCCAGAACTGGCGCAGGAAGCCTTGGATCGGCCACGCTGCCGCCTCACCGAACGCACAGATGGTGTGGCCTTCGATCTGGCCGGCCACCGTCTTCAGCTGATGCAGGTCTTCCATCGTGGCCTGGCCGGCAACGATGCGCTCCAGCACGCGGTGCATCCAGCCGGTGCCCTCACGGCACGGGGTGCACTGGCCACAGGATTCCTTGTGGAAGAACTGGCTGATGCGACAGGCGAACTTGACGCAGCAGACGCTGTCATCCAGCACCACGATGGCCCCCGAACCCAGGCCCGAGCCCAGTGCGCGGATGGTGTCGTAGTCCATCGGCAGGCCCTTGAGCTGCTCGGCGGTCAGCACCGGCATCGACACGCCGCCCGGAATCGCCGCCTTCAGCGTACGGCCCGGACGCAGACCACCGGCCATCGCCAGCAGGTCATCAAAGGTGGTGCCCAACGGCACTTCGAAATTGCCGCCCTTGGTCACGCAACCGGAGACCGAGAAGCACTTCGGGCCACCGTTGTTGGTCAGGCTCAGGTTCTTGAACCATTCCGGGCCGTTGCGGATGATCGCCGGCACCGAACCATAGGTTTCGGTGTTGTTGATCGTCGATGGCTTGCCGTACAGGCCGAAGTTGGCCGGGAACGGCGGCTTGTAACGCGGCTGGCCCTTCTTGCCTTCCAGCGACTCCATCAATGCGGTTTCTTCGCCGCAGATGTAGGCGCCAGCGCCGAGTGCGCCATAAATGTCGATGTCTACGCCGCTGCCCAGCACGTTCTTGCCCAGCCAGCCGTGCTTGTAGGCATCGGCCAGGGCCTGCTCGAAATGCTCGAACGGCTCGTGGTGGAACTCACCACGCAGGTAGTTGTAGCCCACGGTCGAACCGGTGGCGTAGCAGGCGATCGCCATGCCTTCCACCACCGAGTGCGGGTTGTAGCGCAGGATGTCGCGGTCCTTGCAGGTACCCGGCTCGGATTCATCCGAGTTGCACAGGATGTACTTCTGCACATCGCCCTTGGGCATGAAGGACCACTTCAGGCCGGTCGGGAAGCCTGCGCCGCCGCGGCCGCGCAGGCCGGACTGCTTGACCATCTCGATGACGTCGGCCGGCGCGATCTTCTCTTCGATGATCTTGCGCAGCGCGGCGTAGCCACCGGTCTTCAGATAGCTTTCGTACGACCACGGGGTGTCGTAGTGCAGCGTGGTGTAAACCACGTTGTGCGGAAGCGGCGCCGGTCCGACCGGGCCCTTGGATTCGTGGTGTGCCATGCCTTACTCCAGCCCGTCCAGCAGCGCGTCGACCTGGTCCAGCGTCAGGCGCTCGTGGTAATGACCGTTGATGACCATCATCGGTGCGCCCGCGCAGCCAGCCAGGCACTCTTCCTCTTTCTTGAGGTAGACGCGGCCGTCTGCAGTCGATTCACCGTGCTTGATGCCCAGCTTCTTCTCGCAGTGGCGGACGATGTCGTCGGCGCCGTTGAGCCAGCAGCTGATGTTGGTGCAGATGGCGACGTTGTTGCGGCCCACCTTCTCGGTCTCGAACATCGAGTAGAAGGTGGCAACCTCGTAGGCCCACACGAACGGCAGGTCCAGGTACTTGGCAACAGCGGCGATCAGCTCGTCGCTCAGCCAGCCCTGGTTCTGCTCCTGCGCGGCATGCAGACCCTGCAGCACCGCCGAACGCTTGCGCTCCGGCGGGAACTTGGTCAGCCAGTGATCGATGTGAGCGCGTGTCTTGTCGCTCAACACCACCATCGGGTCGACGTCGCGCGCCGCCTCGTAATTACCCGTCGCCTTCATCGGCCGACCTCAACGAATACCAAATTCTGAAAAACCGATGCCTGCGGCAGCAGGGCTGCGCAGGCAACGGGCGATGTGTGGCTCGCCGGCATTACCGGTCAACCTCACCGAACACCAGGTCGTAGGTACCGATCATCGCCACCACGTCGGCCAGCATGTGGCCGCGCACGACCGAATCGATCGACGACAGGTGGGCGAAGCCCGGTGCGCGCAGGTGCGCGCGGAACGGCTTGTTGGCACCGTCGGACACCAGGTAGCAACCGAACTCGCCCTTGGGCGCTTCGACCGCTGCATAGGTTTCACCAGCCGGGACGCAGTAGCCTTCACTGAACAGCTTGAAGTGATGGATCAGCGCTTCCATGTCGTCCTTCATCTCGGCGCGAGCCGGCGGGGCGACCTTGAAGTTCTTGACCATCACCGGGCCGGGGTTGGCCTTCAGCCACTGCACGCACTGCTTGATGATGCGGTTGGATTCGCGCATCTCGGCAACGCGGACCAGGTAACGGTCGTAGCAGTCACCGTTGGTACCCAGCGGCAGGTCGAAATCGACCGCGTCGTACTTGGCATACGGCTGCTTCTTGCGCAGGTCCCAGGCAATGCCCGAGCCGCGCAGCATCACGCCGGTCATGCCCCAGGCCAGCGCGTGCTCCGGGGTGATCACGCCGATGCCAACGGTACGCTGCTTCCAGATACGGTTGTCGGTCAGCAGGGTTTCGTATTCGTCGACGCGCTTGGGGAACTCATTGGTGAAGTTCTCCAGGAAGTCGAGCAGCGAGCCCTCGCGCGAGGCGTTCAGGCGCTTGAGCGCATTGCCCTTGTGCCAACGCGACTCCTTGTACTTGGGCATGGTGTCCGGCAGGTCGCGGTACACGCCGCCCGGACGGTAGTACGCCGCGTGCATGCGCGCGCCGGAGACTGCCTCATAGCAATCCATCAGCTCTTCGCGCTCACGGAAGGCGTACAGCATTACCGCCATCGCCCCCAGATCCAGGCCGTTGGAGCCCAGCCACATCAGGTGATTCAGGATGCGGGTGACTTCATCGAACAGGGTACGGATGTACTGCGCACGCTCCGGCACTTCGATACCCACCAGGGTTTCGATGGCGCGGACATAGGCGTGCTCGTTGCACATCATCGAGCAGTAATCCAGGCGATCCATATAACCGATCGACTGGTTGAACGGCTTGGACTCGGCCAGCTTTTCGGTCGCGCGGTGCAGCAGGCCGATATGCGGATCGGCGCGCATGATGGTTTCGCCATCCATTTCCAGGATCAGGCGCAGCACACCGTGCGCGGCCGGATGCTGCGGGCCGAAATTCATCGTGTAGTTGCGGATCTCCTGCTTCGCTTCGGCAGGATTGCTCGCAAAGGCCTGCGAGGCCTGGTGGAATTCCCTCTTTACGTCCGCACTCACTTGCTTGCCTCCGTCTGCGCGCGCTCGCCTTCAGCGGTCTGGAAACGGGCATCGTCGCGGATAACACGCGGCACGCCTACGCGCGGCTCGACCGAAGTCACCGGCTCGTAGACCACACGCTTCTTTTCTTCGTCGTAACGCACTTCGACGTTGCCGATCAGCGGGAAATCCTTGCGGAAAGGATGGCCCACGAAACCGTAGTCGGTCAGGATGCGACGCAGGTCCGGGTGACCTTCGAAGATCACGCCGTACAGGTCGAACGCTTCGCGCTCGAACCAGTTCAGGCCCGGGTAGATATCGGTCAGCGAGGCCACCACCGGCAGCGACTCGCTCGGCGCGTAGCAGCGGATGCGCAGCAGCTGGTTGTGCTGGTAGGAACGCAGCTGGCAGACCACCGCAAAGCGCTGCTTCGGCATGGCGTCCGGCTGCGCGCCCTCGGCAGTTTCGTGACTGGGGAATTCACCCCAGGCGAAACGACCGGCGCCACTGCCTTCCACGCCACGGCTGAAGCCATGCGAGGAAACGTCCGAGGTATCCCACTCGTCGCTGCCGTAGCCGAGGTAATCGACGCCGCACAGGTCGGTGGCATGTTCGAAACCGAGTTCGTCACGCAATGCCAGAGCGGTTGCGTGCCAATCGGCAACAGCCACTTCCAGCGTTACTTCGCCGCGCGGTTCGACCACCACAACCTGCGCACCGGCAAAACGGGCGCGAAGTTTATCGATGAGAGAAGGTGCTTGCTGGGCCATGGGGGCTGGCGTGCTCTTGATTTGAAAGGGGGTCAGCGTGCGATGGTCTGGGTACGCCAGATCTTCTTCTGCAGCTGCAAGATGCCGTACACCAGCGCTTCGGCTGTCGGCGGGCAACCCGGGACATACACGTCCACTGGCACCACGCGATCACAACCGCGCACCACGGCATAGGAATAATGGTAATAACCGCCACCATTGGCGCAGCTACCCATCGAGATGACCCACTTCGGGTCCGGCATCTGGTCGTAGACCTTGCGCAGCGCCGGGGCCATCTTGTTGACCAAGGTGCCGGCCACGATCATCACGTCGGACTGACGCGGCGAGGGGCGGAACACCACACCGTAGCGGTCCAGGTCCAGACGCGCTGCACCGGCATGCATCATCTCCACCGCACAGCAGGCCAGACCGAAGGTCATGGGCCACATCGAGCCGGTACGTGCCCAGTTCAACAGCGCGTCAACGCTGGTGGTCACATAGCCCTTCTCGAGCAGGGGGTTGTCGCCTTCAGGCCGCAGAATGTCATCAACCCGCCCTTCCGGGACGGGGTTGTTCATCAGGCCGTCGAGAGTTTGGATCACTCCCATTCCAGCGCTCCCTTCTTCCACACGTAGATAAAGCCGAGGAACAGCATGCCCACGAACAGGCCCATGGTGACCAGCGAACGCGCGCCGAGCTCCATGAACACCTGGGTCCAAGGCACAATAAAGATGATTTCCAGGTCAAAGACGATGAACTGGATGGCGATGAGGTAGTAGCGCACGTCGAACTTCATGCGCGCGTTCTCGAACGCCTCGAAGCCACACTCGTAGGCGGAGAGTTTCTCGGTGTCCGGCGAACGCGGAGCGAGGAACCGACCGATCAACATCAGCGTGACGCCAATGCCGGTGGCGACGATCAGAAACAGCAGAGACGGCAAATATTCGGCCAGCACAGCGATTCTCTCTTGCCTCTGCCCGGGACACCTGCAGGTGCCAAGGCATGGGGGATGAACGGGACTTGCCACGACGGGCCGCTGCTGCAACCCGTGTACCCGCATAAAACAATGGTGCCCAAGAGGGGACTCGAACCCCTACGACTCTCGTCGCTACCACCTCAAGGTAGTGCGTCTACCAATTCCGCCACCTGGGCTTACGTCAGCACAGCTGCTTCGCAGTGCGCCGCGTATTGTAACCGTCTTCAGTCTTTCTGTGCGGGTTCAGCGGGCTTTTCTTCGCTCTTGGCGGGAATATTTTCCGCCGGAGCCGTCGCCTGCGGCACTTCACCCACCGCTGCCGCCGCCGGGGCGGCCGGAACGGACTGCAACTCACCCGCCGGTGCCGCCGGCGTCGCTGCCGGAGCAGCCGCCTCAACCGCACCCATCAGGCCAACACCCTGGTCCGCCGGACGCGAACCGTGGCTGGCATACCAGGCCATGAACAAGCTGATGCCGAAGAACACCACGGCCAGCCATTTGGTGCTCTTGGACAGGAAGTTGGACGCACCACGCGCGCCAAACACCGTGCCCGACGCGCCCGCGCCAAAACCCGAACCCGCGGCAGCACCCGAACCACGCTGCATCAGGATCAGCGCGATCATCGCGAGCGCCACCAGCACATAGACCACATTGAGGATCAACATCAGCATTTGAAATCCGTCCCGGACAATTACCCGTTAGCGACCGGCCGCTGCCCTCGCGATGGCCAGAAAATCAGCCGCCACCAGCGAAGCGCCACCTACCAGCCCGCCATCTACGTCAGGCTGTGAAAACAGCTCTGCTGCGTTGTCGGGCTTGACGCTGCCGCCATAAAGGATCGACAACGAATCCGCAATTCTAGCATCGCGCTCTGCCACTACGCCACGAATGAACGCATGCACCGCCTGCGCCTGCTCTGGCGTCGCCGTGCGACCCGTGCCAATCGCCCACACCGGCTCATAGGCCACAATGGCCTTGGCGAAGGCCTGCACCCCGGCAAGCTCCAGCACCGGCGCCAACTGGGAGGCAATCACCAACTCGGTCTGCCCTGCTTCACGCTGCTCCAGCGTCTCACCAACGCATAAGACTGGAACCAGGCCAGCATTGATGGCGGCCACGAATTTCCGCGCCACCAGCTCACTACTCTCGTGATGGTACTGGCGGCGCTCGGAATGCCCGACCAGGCCGTGGGTGGCGCCAACGTCCACCAGCATGCTGGCTGACACCTCGCCGGTATAGGCGCCCTTCTCGTTGCTGCTGACATCCTGCGAGCCAAACGCCAGCTCGGTCGCCTCGAAATCCTCGACCAGATCGCCCAGATACGGCAGCGGCGGCAGGATCACCAGACGCACCCCCGGCAACGGCAGACCGGCGGCCACCTGCCCGACCAGGTCGGTGGCGAATTGACGGCTGCCGTGCAGCTTCCAGTTACCTGCAACGATTCTTTGGCGCATTCAGGCATAACTCCCCGATGAAAAGTATCGGCAAAGGATAGCCGATATGCGGACATAAACAGGACAAACTGCAGACAACGGAAGACAAGATGCAAAAAAAACGCCGCCGGGCCAGGGGCCGCGGCGGCGTTCATGCAACAGGCCGTAGGGCCGACCCCGCCTTACTTCAGCTTGATCTCACGCAGGCGCTCTTCCAGGAAACCGTGGGCGGTGATCGCCTGCGGGTAGCGACTCGGGTTTTCGGCAGTGATGCACGATGGCAGCACGTCGATCAGGAAATCCGGATTCGGATGCAGGAAGAACGGCACCGAGTAGCGCGGCTGGCGTGCCAGCTCACCCGGGGGATTGACCACGCGGTGAATGGTGGACGGGTACACATGGTTGGTCAGGCGCTGCAGCATGTCGCCGATGTTGACCACGATGGTGTCGGCATCCGAGGTGAACGGGACCCACTCACCTTCATGCGACTGCACTTCCAGACCAGCCGCACTGGCACCGACCAGCAAGGTGATGAAATTGATGTCGCCATGTGCGCCAGCGCGCACGTTGGGGATGTCATCGGTGGTGATCGGCGGATAGTGGATCGGGCGCAGGATCGAGTTGCCGTTGTTGGTCTTGTCTGCGAAGTAGTTCTCCGGCAGACCGATATGCAGGGCCAGCGCCGACAGCACCCGCGAGCCCAGCTGGTCCAGCTTCTGGTACAGGCCGTAGCCATGCTCCTTGAACCCCGGCACCTCGCTGGGCCACAGGTTCGGCGGCATCACTTCGCGGTACTTGGAGTCGTCGGCGATCTCGCGACCGATATGCCAGAACTCCTTCAGATCGAAGTGCTTGGAACCCTTGGCGGTTTCCACGCCGAACTGGGTATAGCCACGCGCACCGCCACCGCCGGCGATGTGATACTGCTTCTTCACATCTTCCGGCAACGCGAAGAATGTCTTGAACACGTCATATGCGGCGTCGATTTCCGCCTGTGGTATGCCGTGGTTGCGAATGCCCGCAAAACCCCACTGACGATACGCCGCGCCCAGCTCAGCCACGAAGGCGTCACGGTCGGTATCGAAACGGGTGATGTCGAGGGTGGGAATGCGGGAACTCATACAAAACTCCAAAGAAGGGAACGGGACGCCGGCTATTGAAACCGACGTCCCGGCAACACCACTATGATCCAGCTCAAACCTGTGCGGCAGCCGAACGAACCGCAGCGGCCAGCGCCTCAAGCGTAGCGCTCATCAACCCGGCCTCATCGGCCTCGACTGTGACCCGCACCACCGGCTCGGTACCCGACGGCCGCAGGAATGCCCTGCCCCGCCCGGCCACCGCCGCCTGCGCGGCAGCCAGCGCGGCCTGTACCGGCGCACTCGCGACCACTTCGCGCGCACCCGTCTCCAGGCGCACATTGATCGTCTTCTGCGGCACCATCACCAGGCCCTGCAGTGCCTGGCGCAGACTGACGCCAGCGTCACCCAGCACTTGCAGCACCTGCAGTGCACTGACGATGGCATCGCCAGTGGTCGCCCGGTCCAGGCACAGAATATGACCGGAAGCCTCACCGCCAAGCACCCCATTGCCTTCAACCAGGGCCTGATGCACATAGCGGTCGCCGACATTGGCACGGATGAACGGGATGCCGAGACGCTCCAGCGCCTGCTCCAGCCCGTAATTGGTCATCAGCGTACCGACTACCGGACCACGCAGGCGGCCATTGGCCTGCCATGCCCTGGCCAGCACGTACAGCAAGCCGTCGCCATCCACCGCAGCACCGGTGTGATCGACCATCAACACGCGGTCGCCATCGCCATCGAAGGCAATGCCGATATCGGCGCCAACCTCGGTCACTTTGCGCGCCAGGTTGTCGATGTGCATGGAGCCAACGCCATCGTTGATGTTGATGCCATTCGGCTCGGCGCCGATCGCGGTCACGTCCGCGCCCAGCTCACGGAACAGCAGCGGTGCGACGTGGTAGGTAGCACCATGGGCGCAATCGAGCACGACCTTGAGCCCGCGCAGATAGAAATCACGCGGCACGCTGGCCTTGCAGAACTCGATGTAACGGCCGACCGCATCGCGCGCCCGCACCGCCTTGCCCAACTGCTCGGATTCCACCGTCGAAAACGGCTGGTCCATCGCCGCCTCAAGTGCCAGCTCGGTCGCGTCATCGAGCTTTTCGCCCTCGGCCGAGAAGAACTTGATGCCGTTGTCGTAGTGCGGGTTGTGCGAGGCACTGATGACGATGCCGGCATCGGCACCCAGCGTATGCGCCAGGAAGGCCACCGCAGGGGTCGGCATCGGCCCGATCAGCTGCACGTTGGCGCCTGCGGCAACCAGGCCCGCTTCCAGCGCCGACTCGAACATATAGCCGGAGATGCGCGTGTCCTTGCCGATCACCACGGTCGGCTGGGCGTCGCCACTGCGTGCAACCAGCACACGCCCCAGCGCATTGCCGACCCGCAGCACGAAATCGGCGGAAATGACGCCCTTGCCGACCCGGCCGCGGATGCCGTCGGTACCAAAATACTTGCGCGTACTCATCAGGCAGCGGCTTCTTCGTGCTGCGGCTGACGGCCGAGCATGGCCAGCAGGTCGGCCAGGCGGTCACGCATTTCGCGACGGTCGCAGATCTGGTCGATGGCACCGTGCTCGAGCAGGAACTCCGAACGCTGGAAGCCTTCCGGCAGCTTCTCGCGCACGGTCTGTTCGATCACGCGCGGGCCGGCAAAGCCGATCAGCGCCTGCGGCTCGGCGATGTTGATATCACCCAGCATCGCGAACGAGGCCGACACGCCACCGGTGGTGGGATGGGTCAGCACCGAGATGTACGGCAGACCGGCTTCGCGCAGCTTGGCCAGCGCGGCCGAGGTCTTGGCCATCTGCATCAGCGAGAACAGGCCCTCCTGCATACGCGCACCACCGGAGGCGGAGAAGCACACATAAGGAGAACCGATCTCCAGCGCGGTTTCCGCAGCCAGGGCGAAACGCTCACCGACCACCGACCCCATCGAGCCGCCCATGAAGGCGAAATCGAAGGACGACGCCACCAACGGGCGCCCCTTCAGCAGGCCGCGCATGGCCACCAGCGCATCGTACTCGCCGGTGCTCTTCTGGCTGGCCTTGATGCGCTCGACGTACTTTTTCTGGTCCTTGAACTTGAGCACATCGGTCGGCCCGAGGCGGGCGGCGATCTCGCTGGTGCTGTCCGCATCGAACAGCGCGGCCAGACGCGCGCGCGCGCGGATGGCCATGTGGTGCCCGCATTTCGGGCAGACCTCAAGGTTTTCTTCCAGCTCCGGGCGGTACAGGGCCGCGCCGCAGCTATTGCATTTTTCCCACAGCCCCTCGGGGACGCTGCGTTTTTTGGAGGGCGTGTTGTCGGTACGGATGCCGGACGGCATCAACTTGCTGAGCCAACTCATGCGGGATGACAATTCCGTTCAGGGCGGCCTTGCGGCCACGACAGGGCCCACAGTCTAGCTCACCAGTGCGACCAAGTCGCAGCACCGAATCTGGCGCAACCCCTACTGCCGCGTATGTTTAGCCCCCTGTAGTGCCGAGCCATGCTCGGCAAGGGGCATTACCGGGAAAGCTCCTGCCGAGCATGGCTCGGCACTACATTGCACCTTTACCCGGAAAGCCCCTGCCGAGCATGGCTCGGCACTACATTGCACCTTTACCGGGAAAGCCCCTGCCGAGCATGGCTCGGCACTACATTGCACCTTTACCGGGAAAGCCCCTGCCGAGCATGGCTCGGCACTACCGGTCACGCGGCTCAGCGATCGAGGGCTTCGCGCAGCGGCTTGAGGAACGTCGCCGCCGCAGCCGCCGGGTCCGCCGTCTCAACCATTGCCGAGACCAGCGCACTGCCAACCACCACGCCATCAGCATCCACCGCCATCGCCGCCGCACTGGCCGCGTCCTTGATGCCGAAGCCGGCTACCACCGGTGCACTTGAACGACTACGCAACAGGCGCAGGCGCTCGCTGGCGGCCGTACTGTCCAGGCGTTCGGACGCGCCGGTCACCCCGGCAAAGCTCACGTAATACAGATAGCCCTGCGCCGTCTGGCACAGACTGTCCAGGCGCGCATCACTGCTGGTCGGCGAGGCCAGCAGAATCAAGGCCAGCCCGGCGGCCGCAAACGCGGCGCGCGGCTCATCAGCCTCTTCCGGCGGCAGATCGACCAGCAGAATGCCGTCCACGCCTGCGGCCACTGCCTCCTCGGCATAACGCGCATAGCCACGGATCTCGACCGGATTCAGATAACCCATCAACACCACCGGGGTTGTCGTGTCGGTCTGGCGGAAACGCGCCACCGTATCCAGCACGTATTGCCGCCCCGCCCCGCGTTCCAAGGCGCGTTCCGAACTGCGCTGGATGGTTGGGCCATCGGCCATCGGGTCGGAGAACGGCACACCAAGCTCGATTACGTCAGCACCAGCCTCAACCAGCGCATGCATCACCGGCACGGTCGCCTCCAGCGAGGGATCGCCGGCGGTAATAAAGGGAATCAGTGCCTTGCGGCCGGAGCTACGCAGGCGGTCGAAGCATTCATCAATTCGGGTAACAGCCATCTCAGGCACATCCTTCAATCAGTTCAACCGCATCGGGCCGGCCCCAGTAGATGGAGGTAACCAGGCCATTGAGTGTTTCCAGGCGCAGGGCCAGCTTGGCGTCCTTGTCGGTCCAGGTCAGGTAGTCGCCGTTCGGCGAGTTGTAAGCGTGCGGACTGGTGACCACACCGGCCGGCAAGCGCTGCTTGGCCTCACTGACGGTCATGCCGACCCACAAGCCATATGGCAACGCCACTGCACCGGCTGGCGGTGCGCTCACGCGCTCGCCGGGGTCATCGACAGCGTCCACCTCGAAACGGGCGATGCGATCGGCAATCACCATCATCGACATGCCTTCAGGCAGCGAGCCCTTGTCGTAATACTCGCAATCGCCTTCCATCGCTTCGCGCATGCCGGCCGAGACGAAGGCCTTGTCGCCAGGAGCCTTGCCAAACGGCGCACCGATGCGCAGCTCGCCCACCTGGCCCAGCTCGACCGGGACGCTGGCGACAGGCTTCGGCGCAGGGGCCGGCGGAGCCGGTGCAGCCGCCGGCGCCGTCGGCAGATCGGTCGCCGCTGCAGGTGCCGCCGGTTCCGGCGCCGGGGAGGACGGCGCACACGCTGCCAAGGCCGCGGCCAGACCCAGCAGCAACGGCGTGCGCAACAATGGATTGCACGGGAGGCCCGCCATCACAGCACCAGACCTTCGCGCGCGGCAATGGTGTGCACGTCCTTGTCGCCACGACCGGACAGATTGCACAGCACCAGCGCGTCCTTGGGCAATTCACGCGCCAGCTTGATCGCATGGGCGACCGCATGACTGGATTCCAGTGCCGGCAAGATGCCCTCGATGCGGGTCAAGCGATGGAAGGCAGCCAGCGCTTCCTCATCGGTGATACCCACGTACTGGGCGCGACCGGTATCGGACAGGAAGGAGTGCTCGGGGCCGACACCGGGGTAATCCAGCCCGGCGGAAATCGAATGGGTTTCGGTGATCTGGCCATCGTCATCACACAACACATAAGTGCGATTGCCGTGCAGCACGCCGGGGCGACCGGCCGAGATCGAGGCGGCGTGACGACCGGTATGGATGCCATCGCCGGCAGCTTCGGCGCCGTAGATCTTGACCTCGCGGTCGTTGAGGAAGGCATGGAACAGGCCGATCGCATTGGAGCCGCCACCGACGCAGGCGGTGATCGCATCGGGCAGACGGCCGTAGTCCTCCAGCATCTGCGCACGCGCCTCGCGGCCAACGATGGCGTTGAAGTCACGCACCATGCGCGGGTACGGGTCGGGACCGGCAACGGTGCCAATGATGTAGAAGGTGTCGCGCACATTGGTGACCCAGTCGCGCATCGCCTCGTTGAGTGCGTCCTTGAGCGTGGCCGAGCCGCTGCTGACCGGCACCACGGTGGCGCCAAGCAACTTCATCCGATAGACATTTATCTTCTGCCGCTCGATATCGGTGGCGCCCATGTACACCACGCACTCCAGGCCCAGCCGCGCGGCAACTGTGGCCGAGGCCACGCCGTGCTGGCCAGCACCGGTCTCGGCGATGATGCGGGTCTTGCCCATGCGCGCGGCCAGCAAGGCCTGGCCAATGGTGTTGTTCACCTTGTGCGCGCCGGTGTGATTCAGGTCTTCGCGCTTGAGCAGGATCTGCGCGCCGCCCACGTCCTTGCTCAGGCGCTCGGCGTGGTAGATCGGGCTGGGGCGGCCAACGTAGTGCTTCAGATCCTTGTCGTAGGCGGCAATAAAGGACGGATCGACCCGGGCCTGGTCATAGGCAGCTGCCAGTTCCTGCAGCGGCCCAACCAGGGTTTCGGCGACGAAGCTGCCACCAAAACGGCCAAAGTGCCCACGCGCATCAGGGAAGGCGTGGAAATCGGAGATCGACGGATCAGTCATGGCGTCACGGCTACAAGGAACAGGCAAGCACTCTAACGCAGGGCCGATGTCATAAAAATGGATAATTCAGCCACCTCATGTTAGAAAAACTCACATGAAGACCAGTCAATCCCTGCCCTCGCTCAATGCCTTGCGTGCCTTCGAGGCCGCGGCACGGCTGCGCAGCGTCAGCCAGGCTGCCGCCGAACTGCATGTCACCCATGGCGCGGTGAGCCGGCAACTGCGGGCACTGGAGGAAGAACTGGGACTGACCCTGTTTGAACGCGACGGCCGCGGCATCCGCCCCAGCGCCGCCGGCCATCGCTTGCTGGAAGCAACCTCAGGCGCGTTCTCGCAACTGCGCGATTGCATTTCCTCGCTGCGCCGACCGCAGCGCACCGATGCCTTCGTGCTGGGCTGCCCCGGCAGCCTGCTGGCCCGCTGGATGATCCCGCGCCTGCAGGACCTGCAGCGTGATCTGCCCGGCCTGACCCTGCACCTGGCGGCACAGGATGGCGATTTCGCCCCGCGCCTGGATGGGCTGGATGCAGCGCTGATGCTCGGCCAGGCGCCCTGGCCCAACGGCTGGCAGGTACACACGCTGGCACCCGAGCGGATCGGCCCGGTGTTCAGCCCATCAATGCATGGCGCGCATGTATTGGCCCGGCAGCCTGTCGATGCCGTGCGCGAGCATGCGCTGCTGCATACGCGCTCGCGCCCCCAGGCCTGGCCAACCTGGGCTGCACGCAATGGCATTGATGCGGATGCGCTGACTTATGGGACCGGCCTGGAGCACCTGTACTACATGCTGGAAGCGGCAGTCGCCGGATTGGGCATCGCGATTGCGCCGGAGCCCCTGGTCGCCGACGATCTGGTCAACGGCCGCTTGATCGCGCCGTGGGGCTTTGTTGAGACGGAAGGCTGCTGGGCCTTGTGCACGACCGGCGAGCAGCAGGACCCGCGTGTGGCTGCACTGGCGGATTGGCTGCGCAAGCAGCTGCTTTAGGCATTTGTAGGAGCGGCGTCAGCCGTGAAGCTGGCAATGCTTGAAAGGCCTGAAAGCCTACCCCTCCCAAACCCTCCCCTTTGCTGCGCAAAAGGGAGGGAGACAAGCCTTGTCTTCGGCAAAGAGAGGGGGTGACTGCGCTGGTGCCAGCGGTGTCTGACGCATCAGCGGTTTCGCGGCTTACGCCGCCCCCACAAACAACGCCCCCCTAAATTCAGCTGCCCTGCGTCGGCTGTGCCAGCCGCTGCTGCACATCTTCGCGCAGGCGCGCCAACTCGACCTCCGCCTGTTGCCGCTGCTGCATGCCTTCGCGGTGGATGCTGCGCACCTCTTCCACGGTCGCGATCAACTGCTCGTGGACATGACGCAAGGTGGCCACATCGATCACCGCACGCTGGTTGGCCTTGGCCGTTTCCACCGAGGTCTGCCGCATCAGATCGGCGTTACGGCGCATCAGCTCATTGGTGGCATCGTCGATGGCATTGGACAGATCGACCGCGTTCTTCTGCTCGCCCAGCGACAGCTGGATGGCGAACTGGCGCTTCCACGACGGGATGGTGATGTCGCGTACGGCGTTAAATTTCTCGATCAGCTGGATCGCATTGGCCTGGATCAGGCGGATCATCGGCAGCGTCTGGTCGGCCGCATGCTGCATGACGGTCAAATCACCCACGCGTTTGTCGAGCAGGCGGATCGCATTGTCGATCTCGCCACGACGGATACGCGACTGCGGATCCTCCAGGCCAACCAGCGCGTGCAATTCGCTGTTGAGTTCGGCCAGCCGCTGTTTGCCGGCAGCGATGTGCAGGCCAAGGCTCTGCCGCTCGTCGCGAACGATGGTGTGCATGCGATCGAACTCGCCGACGCGCTGGCCCATCAGCGCCTGTTGCGCGCCGACATCACGCAGCAACTGTTCGATCTGCTGGTTGGTGTCACTGAACTTCTGTACCAGCTCGCCCTTGGAGGCACGCATGCGGTCGATCAGGCCACCGATCACCGGCACCTTGGAACGCTCGTTCAAACCGTCCAGCTTCAGCGAGCGGGCAATGCGCACCACCTCACCGAGCTTTTCGCCCGAGGCATCCAGGTCGCGGTTGCGCACATGGTCCAGCAACTGACTGGAGAAGGCCGCACTCTTGCCCGCCGCCTCGCGGCCGAATACATGCAGGTTGCCCGGACTGATGTCGTCCAGCGTGCGCACGATCTGCGCGATCTGCGGGCGGTCCGCTTCGCTCAGGCCCAAGGCGACCAGCAGGGTGCCATCAACATCGGCGGAGGGGCCGGCCGGCAGCGGCAATGTATCCTGGGTCATCAGCAGTTCTCCTTGAGCAAGTGGCGCCACGCGGCGCGCAAGCAATCATGTGCGGGAAGGTTCTCAGCGCAGTCTAGCCTGCATCGCCGTCACCTCGTCCAGAATCCGGGCCTGTGCCTGCGCAGCCTGTTCCAGTTGCGCCTGCCTGTCGGCTGCGCGCAGAGCCAGGCTTTGCTGCCGCCAAAGCGGCAACAATACGTCGCGGATACGCTGGTAGCGTTCGATCAGCTCCACCCCCTGGGCGTGCAGCAAACGCAGCTGCCTGGCCTCGGTATAGCGCAACTGGGCGAGCCCGCGCAGGTGCTGCAGACGACGCTGCAGCGCGGCCTGTGCCAGGGTGTCAACCGGCGCCGGAATCGCCTCACCGGCGCCCGCCCACTCCTCGATAGCCGCCACCGCCACCTGCATCCGGGCGACCTGCTGCAGATTTAGCTCAAGCTCCTGCAGCAACTCCTGTACGCAGCCATCGGCACGCAGCAAGCAGACATCCAACTGCCTCGCCAGTTGCTCAGCCCGCGCCTGCGCCTCGACATCACGCCCCAGCAATCGGCCCAGCAAGCCAACGGAACGACGGAGCTGGCGACCATCGGCTGCCGACATCGCCTGGCGGATATTGTCCATCTCCGCGACCAGCCGCGCTGCCGCCACGCCGGTCTGCGGCGTACCCAGCATCTGCTCGATCGCGTCCAGCAGTTCCGCGCCGTAGCTGGCCACGGCCAGCGCGTCATCGGGCTGCAGCGCTGGCTGCGGAGGCAGCGGCAACACTGGCGGCGTCACATCAGGCATCGTCCGGCGTTGCATTGCCACGACTGCCCTGCTGCCCCGGCACCACCACATTGCCGCCGTAGAAATGCCGCATCAGCGCTTCGTCCAGTGCCTTCTCTTCCGGCGTGCGCGCGCGCCGCACGCGTGGTGCTGGCTTGCTGCCCGCGCCGCCGTCCTTGGACAACCACTCCTGCAGCTGCGTGGCCAGGCCGGCCAGGACATCGCCAACCTCGCCTTGGCGCTGCTGGGCTGTCGCCAATACCTGCAACAACGGGGTCAGATCCTGCACTGGTGCAACCGGCGCCACCGCCGCAGGTGGTGCTGCGACCACCGCTGCGGGACGCTCGGCAACCGACTGCAGCAAGGCCACGATCTGCTCCCACGGTGCCTCGACCTGCGGCGCGACCGCAGCAACCGGCGCGGGCTCATCAGCACGCAGGCCCTGCAGGCCACTGGCAATATCGGCCAACTGCGCCACCACCCGCGCACCGGTGTCGGCATCGTCGCCGCCCATCGCCTTGTCACGCATGAAGTCGCGCTTGATCTGCTCCCAGCGCGCCAGCTGCGTCGCATCCAATACTTCGCGCAGCTCACCCAGCTTGAGCAGGTTTTCCTCGGAGCCACTGGTCAGCAACTGCGATTCACCCAGGTAATGGTCGGTGACCAGCTGTTGCAGCTCGGCGGCATTCATAACCGGCGAGATCTTCTCCGACAGCTTGTTCATGTTGCGGTAGCTGCCCTGCAACCGGAACGGCGGCTCGACACGGTACTTGTCGGCCTGCGCGGCGCTGGCGATGTATTGCTGGTTGACCCGGTACACCACTTCGCGCACCTGCATCAGCCGCTGCAGGGTGGCGACGATCTCGTTGATCTCCGCGCCGCTGTAGGCGTGACTGAGCGCATTGGTCGAAACCTCTTTGCCCAAGGCCTTGTCGACCAGCAGGTACAGGTCGGCCAGGTCACGGGTCGCCATCGGCGCCAACACCTGGCTGGAGGTCAGGCTGTTTTCGATATAGCTGAGCTTGAAGGCCTCTTCCATGCCGCCGAGTACATCACCGAGATTGTAGATATCGGCACGGTTGGCCAGCATGTCCGGCACCTTGAACACTTCACCGGACTCGGTGTACGGGTTGCCGGCCATCACCACGCAGAACTTCTTGCCGCGCAGGTCATAGGTCTTGGTGCGGCCCTTCCACACGCCCTCGATGCGCCGGGTGCCGTCACACAGGGAAATGAATTTCTGCAGGAACTCCGGATGGGTGTGCTGGATGTCGTCGACATACAGCATGGTGTTGTTGCCCATCTCCAGCGCCAGGTTGAGCTTGTGCAGCTCCTGCCGCGAGGTGGCATCCGGTGCCTGCTCCGGATCCAGCGAGCGCACTTCGTGACCCAGCGCCGGACCATTGATCTTCATGAAGACCAAGCCCAGACGGTTGGCCACGTATTCCATCAGCGTGGTTTTGCCGTAACCGGGCGGACTGATCATCATCAGCAGGCCCATCAGGTCGCTGCGTTTGTTCTCACCCACCGTACCCATCTGCTTGGCGAGGTTGTCGCCGATGATGGGAAGGTAGACGTCATTGATCAGCTTGTTGCGAACGAAGGAGCTCAGCGGCCGCGCCTGGAACTCGCTCAGCCGCAGCGAATCGCGTTCGCGCGCACTGATGCGATGGCGCAGCGCCTGGTAGCGCTCAAAACCGGGCTGGAACTGGCGGCGATGCGACTGCCAGCGCTGCAGGAAATCATCCACCGCCAACTGCAGGTGGCCTTGGGTGACGCGCGCATGCTCACCGAGCAGGCCAGCAACATCGGCAATCAAGGTCACCTCGCGTACCTGGCTGCGCAAGGCCCGTTCGCCCAGCAGCATCGCAGCGGCTTCCGGCACATAGCCGGCCATGGCGGCGAACTTCGGCTGGCCGCACATTGCCTGCAACCATTGCAGCGCCTGCGCCCATTGCAGGGCCAGTCGCGTGTTCAACCGTTGCAGGCTGCGGTCAAATGCATCGGCTTGGCCGGCAGCCTGCAGCTGCTCGCGCAGGCCACTGAGCAGCTGCCGTGCATAGCCGCTGAAGGAGAAGGTCGGCTCGCCGTTGCCGAGCTCGGCGAGCAGATACTCGGCGGCCAAGGCGGGCACGCCGCTGTCGAACGGCAAGCCATGCTCTTCCTGGAAGGCCAGCAATGCGAGCGCGATCTCCGCACGCAAGGCTTCAAGCCCGTCCCGCACACTGAACAACTTGGCGATGGCGAACGCGCCGGCGGCACGCTCCACCCACTGGCTGACCTCTTCACGCTTGCCCTCGCGCGCCCAGAACAACAAGGCAAGCGCGCGTGGACCCGCTGCGTGCACCAGTGAACCTGCCGCCTGGTATAGCGGCAATGACGCCTGCAGGATCAGCGTGGCATCGTGATCGTGAATGCCTTTCTCGTAGCCTTCGCGGTAGCGCGGCGCAGCGAAATCACGTACCCGCTTGGCCAATGCATCGGCTTGCGCGGCATCGCGCAGCAACAACTCGACACTGAGGCCATCGCGACCGTTGATGGCCGCGTCCAGCAGCAGGCCCGCCAGATACTCGCCGCGATAGAGTACGGGTGACTCCGAATCCAGCGTCACCGGCCAATAGTCGCGCAGTTCGTCCAGTTCTGGATCGACGATGGATTCGTAGTAATCCGTGCCGGTCAGATGCACGGCCAGACCATCGCCGCGCGGCAGGATGGTCAGGTCCAGCGGCTGGGTGTTGACGCTGAAACGGTGCCGGCCCAGGCGGATGACATTGCCACCCCCTTCGAACAGGTCACTGCGATCCCGCAGCGCCCGCACCGCCTGATCGCGCACACCCTTGAGCCGCGCTTCCACGTCGTCGGCCTTGACGCTGTCCTTGTAGTCGCGCAGGCGATCGGCCAGCTCACGCAACTTCAGGATCAGCGGGTCACCGGCGAAGAAAGCGTTCAGCTCATCAACGGTGGTGAAGCGTTCGGTGCGTTTGGCCAGGCCATCAAGGATGCGGTTGGCGGCGTCCAGTACCGACTGCGCCTTGCGTTGGCGCGCATCCAGCAGCGTCTGCTTGTGCGACTCGAAGGTATCGAGCAGCTCCTCGCGCTTGTTGAGGATGTCACCGAGGAACTGTTCGTGCTCGCCGAACTGGCTCTCCAGCTCCTCCAACTGCACCATCAGGCGCGACAACTGCTCATCGGCACGTTCGGGATCGGTAGCCAGTCCCAGCGCACTGGTGATGGCCTGGCTGAACAATGAGAACTGCGCGCCGAACTGGGCCACGGCTTCGGCCGAGCCCAGCGAACGACGGCGCTGGTCCGCACGTGCGCGCGCCTGATTGAGTTTGGCGTAGATGGCAGAAATGGCTTCGACAACGCGCGTGCGCTGCGCGGCATCGTCCACCTTCAGGCTGGCCATCAGCTCGGACAACATATCCAGATCGCCCGACATCCCCTGCATCTGCGCGATCTGCTCGGACAGCTGCTTGGCGGTCTGTGCCACCTGTGCGGCCGCGTCCAGCTCCTGCAGTCGATCGGCAAACGGCTGCAGTGCCTTGTCGCTGCCGAGGAATTCACCCGCCGCTGCACCCACCCGGTCATGCGCCTCCTGCAGCGACGCATTCATTGCGTCGATGGCGGCAACGTCCACATAACGGAAGTCACGCACGGTCAGCAGGCGGCCACGCAGCTTGCCGATCTCGCCCAGCGATTCGACGAACTCGCCGATCTTCGTCCAGTTCTGCGGCTGCAACCGCCCAAGCAGCGTCTTGTGCGCGGTGGTGACCTCGGCCATCGCCTGCGCCGACTGCTTGCGGATGCTCTCGACCTTCTCATACTCGTCGAGCATCGATTCGCCGGTGGCGCTGATCTCGCGCAGCAGCGTCGCGGCACCGTCACAGTTGGCATCGTCCAGCCAATGGTGGGCGTCGAACAGACGGCGCGCGTTATGGGTCAGCAGCTCGTAGCGCGGCAACGACACCTCGCGGCTGTCGATCTCGCGACCGAGATCGAGCAGATTCGAGATGCCACGCACCAGCTCGGCATTGCCGATGCGGGCCATGAAACTGGTACCGGTCGGCGTGTGCGCAGCAAACTCATCACTGCTGAACGGGGTCTGCCATACCTGCATCGGATGGACGCGGGTAGGCTCGTCATTCTCGGCATTGAACAGGACCATGCGACCATCACGCATGAAGGCGTAGCCCAAGCCGAACACCGGATTCTGCAATATGCGCTGGATACTGTTGTAGACGAACAGCGCCGACTTGCCGGCTTCGCGCTCGTAGAAGATGTACAGCATGTCCTCGCCGTTGGGCGAACGGATCGAGCGCTTGTAACGCATGCCCTGCATCGAGGCGTCGAACGCCTTGTGCTCGCCGCTTTGCAGGTAATAGCCACCGGGAAAGATGACGCCATGGTCATCGGGCAGCTGCACGCAGGCCTGGACAATGGCGTCGTTACGCACCACCTTGCCGGTCAGCGTGTTGTAGATCAGGCCACGCCAGCTATCTTCGCGGTAGGGCTGGATCTTCAGCAGGATCAGCGAACCGACCCTGGCGAAATCAATGGTCGCGTCGTCCACCGACTGGGTGCTGTCCTCGACCGGCTCGCTGTAAACGCCCTGCCCTGTCTCGGTATTGTTCTCGACCTTGATGGTCAGGTCACCACCGGTGGTCTCGACGAAGATGGTGTCGAGGATGTTCAGGTGCGGAAAGCGGCCGGTGATCAACATGTCACGGCCAGCACGCACCCACTCGAAATCGAAGGGCGGCGGCAGTGCGATATCGCGCTCGCCACGTGCATCGATATAGGTCAGCTCGCCACTGGGCGCCATCGCCCAGCGGAATACACGCACGTCGGTGCTGCGCTCGCCGATCTGGAACGCGGCCAGCAACTTGCCGTCGCGCACGATCAGCTGCAACAGGCGCGCATTCTTGTAGTACGCGTAGAGCTCGCCGAAGTCATGGACGAAACCGGCCTGCGCCAGGAAACTGCTCTTCAGGTCAACCGGGGTGACGTCGTAGCCTTCGGCGCCATCGACCAGACGGTAGAGCCCGAACACATCCTCGATGCGGGTCTGGGTCTTCAAGCCGATGAAGACGTTGTAGCCGAACAGCAGCAGGTCATCGCCGACCTGCACCACATCGCGGCCAACGCAGTTGTTCTCGCTGCGGATGCGGAAACGTCCGATTACTTCCATCCGGCTGTCGCCGAACTCCTGCAGCCGGCGCTGGTTCAGCGCGTCCACCACCTGCCGCAGACGTGCGCCCTGATCGCTCAGGCGTTTGCGCAGCACCTCATAGGCACCGCCCTGCGCCACCGCCTGGTCGGCGATGGAGCCGCCTTCCGACGTGTTGGCGGCGTCCAGATTTGTATCGGCCATCGATTGTTCCCTGCTCTGACATCGGCAGATTCCGCCCTCGGGACGGAATCCCTGACGCCCTCATCCTCGTGTGCCACCAGCTTCAGCCAGGCGGCGCATCAACGCCCCACGCGGTACAACCGCGCGGGGCATGGCTTCACTCAGCCTGCGTCCGAATTCGCTGCAGACGTATCGCCGATACGGCGCGCCGGCAAGCCGCGCGCGGACATGTCCACACCCAGGTAGCGCTGCATCAGGTCCTGCACGATCGGGCTCTTGTCGGTCAGGCCTTCAATCGACTTGCCCAGCGACACCGCCTTGACCAGGTTCTCGAACATGCCACCGTCGCCGCCGACCATGTCGATCTTGGCGTTGCGCAGCGCGCTGGCGATGACCTCGGCATTTTCCTTGGTCACTTCCTTGCCGGCATCGATCGCCGCCAAGGCCTGGCGCAGGCCGGTCTCCAGGGTCATGCGGAACTCTTCGTGGCCGCGCGCGGTATCGCCCAGCGAATCGATGGCCTGGAACTTGCGGGTCAAACCGTCGGCTTCGGCGAACAGCTTCTTCTCGATGACCGTGGCTTCGGCCACGCCCAGCGTTTCGGTTGCCGTTGCCTTGGCACGGCCCATCTGCTCTTCGCCCTGCGCACGCGCGGCCAGTTGCTCGGCCAGCACCTTGGCTTCGGCCGTACCCTGCTTCAGGTTGGCATCGGCCATCGCATCGACCACGCGGGCTTCGGCAATACCGACCTTCTCGATGGCCAGCGCGCTGGCTTCCTTGACCTGGGCATCGGCCAGACCCGGTGCGGCACGCTCGGCGCGCACGCCATCGGCCAGTGCCTTCTTGGCTTCGGCCTGCTTGCCGGCGGCATCGAACTCGGCCTGTGCCAGCGTGGTGATCTCCACCGCGCGGTGCTTGGCCGCGGCTTCGCTGGCCTCGGCTTCCTTGACCTGCTTGAGCATGGCTTCCTGCGCCTGCGCCTCGGCTTCGAGGATGGCGACCTGCTTCAGGCGATCCGCCTCGGATACCTGGCGTACTTCCTTGATGCGCTCTTCTTCCTGCGCCACGGTCTTGTCGATGGAGATGCGTTCACGGGTGATGTTGGCCACGTCCATCTTGCCCTGCTCGACCACTTTGTCGCGCTCCACGCCTTGCAGCTGCACTTCGCGATCGGTGGTGACCTGCTCCAGCTGGCGGGCACGTGCGACGCGCTCGACTTCGATGGCGACGGCGCGCTGGCGGTTCTGCTCAGCCACTTCCACTTCGCGCAGGCGGTTCTGGTCGCGGATGTCGATCAGCTGCTGCGCTTCAATGCGGGCATTCTCGGACAGCTGGCGCTGCTCTTCCTGCACCTTCAGGGTCTCGGCTTCCTCGCGGGCACGGATGGTTTCCACCTCGCGGCGCTGGCGTGCTTCGGCCTCGGCCTGCTGGCGTTCGAGGGCCAGCGTGGCCTCCTTGGCCTCTACATTCTTCTTGGTGATCGCCAGGCGCTCGTTCTGTGCCAGTTCGTTGGTGATCACGTTCTGCGCAGCCGTCAGTTCAGTGATCTTGCGGATGCCTTCGGCGTCGAGGATGTTGCTCGGGTCGAGCAGCGACTTGGGCGTCTGCTCCAGGTAGTCGATGGCCACGTCTTCCAGCGCGTAACCGTTCAAGTCATTGCCGATCACCGCGATGATCTCGTCGCGGAATTCCTGGCGCTTCTCGAACAGCTGGGTGAAGTCGAACTTCTTGCCCACGGTCTTCAGGGCTTCGGAGAACTTGGCGTTGAACAGGTCGTCGACCGCGTTCTTGTCCGAGGCGCGGTCAGCGCCGATGGCCTTGGCCACGCGCAGCACGTCGGCCTGGGTTTCGTTGACGCGCAGGTAGAATGCCACGGTGATGTCGGCACGCATGTTGTCGCGGCAGATCAGGCCTTCCTTGCCACGACGATCAACCTGCAGGGTGATCAGGCTGATCTTCATGTGCTCGGCGCGGTACAGCACCGGAATGATCAAGGCGCCGGTGAAGTGCACCTTCGGCTGCGAGCTCATGTCGTTGACGATCAGCGCGGTGCCTTGGTCAACCTTCTTGTAGAAGGCTTTGAACAAGCCCGCCAAACCAAGGAAAAACACCAGCAGGGCAGCAACCCCGATAATGAAAGGGGCCAGCGCAGCAGTACTCATCAGTGGATCTCCTTGTCGCCTGATACATCAGAAGGGAAAACGTCCAAGCCTGGCAGGTCGGTATCGGCGACCACCAGGTAGTGATTCTTGTCGGGCAGGTATTCCACCAGCCTTACACGTTGGCCACGCGGCAAACGGCTGCCATCGCGTACACGCACATGCAGGATCAGACCGGCGCCGCCGTCGTCCATGCTGGCATAGCCCTGCGTGGCGGTGACTTCCGGTGAGGTCACCTGGGCAAGCCGGCCGAGGATGGACTCCTGGGCAACCGGGCGAAGCTTGAGCAGCAGTCGGCGTATTGGCCGCAGCACCCAGGCCGATACCACCGCACCGGGAACCAGCGCAGCAATGGCCACCACCGTGCCGATGCCCCAGCGCAACGGCGCCGGCAATGACTGCAGGAAGAAGAGTTGAACCAGATAGGTGATGGTCCAGCCGAAAAAGGCCAGCAGCAACACCACCAGCATGGTCGGTGCACCACCGAGGCCGAGCCGCGCGAACATCGCGGCAATGCCGGTCGCGCCATGTTCGCCGCCATGGGAATGAAAGTCGGCACCGTCACCGCTGCCGATTCCGCCGTCATCGACGATGCCGGTCGCTGCCAGCAGCCAGTAGATGACCGCAAACGACAACACGACGCTGTACGGCAACGTCGGGTAGGACAGCGCTACTTCCAGAAACTCCACCATGCACACTTTCCTTGTGGCGCCCAGCTGCCTTGCGAGACCTGTCCCGGCATCGAAGCCGCAACAGCTACCGCCCCTCCCCGCAGGCATCCGTGCTTGTCGCCGAGATCGCCATCATAAGGGAATCAGCGCGGACGTGGCCCGCAGCCGTGTCCCAAAGAGTGCGACATATCGCGGTACTGCCGCGTGAAACACGCCTGCGTATTCAGCAGATATCTTCAGTCCTGCTCGACATGCAGGTCGGCACGGCGCACTTCCTCGACGAACTGCCGCATCCTGTAGCCGTCCTTGATCCCCGGCGACACCTCGATGCCGCTGGACACATCCACACCCCAGGGCTGGGTGGCGAGAATGGCGTCATGCACGTTTTCCGGGCGTATGCCCCCGGCCAGCAGGTACGGCCGATGCACACCCGGTGGAATCTGCGACCAGTCGAATGCCACCCCGGTGCCACCGCTGCCACCCGCCACATGGCTGTCAAACAGAAAACCCGCTGCATGCGGGTACATCTGGTGCAGGCCACGCGCGGTGACCTCGCTGCGCCCCCCCATGGCGATCGCCTTCAGGTAAGGCATGTTGAAACTGCGGCAGAAGGCATCGTCTTCGTCGCCATGGAACTGCAGCAGGGTCGGCCGCACCGCACGCAGCACCTCGCGGATCTCCTCGCGGTTGTTGTGCTGGAACAGGGCGACCACTTCCACCATCGGCGCAATTGCCTGGCGCATCGCGCGCGCCTCCGAGGGTGCAACCCGGCGTGCGCTGCCCTTGGCGAAAATGAAACCGATGGCGTCCACGCCCAGCTCACTGGCCAGGCGGATGTCCCCAGCGCGGGTCATGCCGCAGAACTTGATGCGGGTGCGAAACAGCGTACGGCTCACAGGGTCACCTCGTCCGGCAGTTTCCAGTGCTCAGGATACAGCGGCCCGACGAATACCAGGCCTTGCGGCGGCGCGGTTGGACCGGCCAGGTTGCGATCGCGCCCTGCCAGCAACTCGCCGATCCAGTTTTCCGGCTTTTCGCCCGACCCTACCATCAGCAGCGAGCCAACGATGTTGCGCACCATGTGATGCAGGAAGGCGTTGGCCTGGACTTCGACCTCCACCACTTCGCCCTGGCGATGCACGGCTATCGACTGCAACTCGCGACGTGCATGCAGGGCCTGGCACTGGGCACTGCGGAACGCGCCAAAATCGTTTTCGCCGAGCAGGGCCTGCGCCGCGCGATGCATGGCATCGGCGTCCAGCGGGCGTCGATCCCAGCTCAGTATCTGCCGGTACAGGGCCGGCCGCACCTGTCGGTTGAGGATGCGATAGCGGTAACGCCGCGCCTTGGCCGAGAAGCGCGCGTGGAAATCATCCACCACCGGCACACACCAGCGCACGCACACCGACGGTGGCAGTCGGGTGGTGGTACCCAGCACCCAGCCGCGCGGGGCGCGCTCGACGTCGCTGTCGAAATGCACCACCTGGCATTCACCGTGCACGCCAGCGTCGGTACGCCCGGCGCAGACCACACTGATCGGTGCATTGGCGACCGAGGACAAGGCCTCCTGCAAGGTAGCCTGCACACTTGCACAGCCGCTCTCACCGAGCTGTTGCCAGCCCTTGAACTCGCTGCCGTCGTACTCCACGCCCAGCGCATAGCGCATCATTGAACCTCTGATAATCCTGTTGGAGCCGCGCGATCCAGGAGCGACTCAGTCGCTGTCGCGCTCGGACCACACCGCAAGCTCGTTGCCGCCCGGCTCGGTGAACTGAAACCGGCGACCGCCCGGGAACGAGAAGATGGGCTTGACCACGTCGCCCCCCTGCGCAGTCACCGCCGCCAGCATCGGGCCGAGCTGGGCAGCGTACAGCACCACCAATGGAGCGCCCGCGCTGGCGGTCAACGGCGTGCCGCGGAAGAAGCCACCCTGCAGCTCGCCATCATCAAAGGCGGTGTAATCGGGCCCGTAGTCTTCGAACTTCCAGCCAAACACCTGCTCGAAAAAGCCGCGGCTGGCCGCCGGGTCGCGCGACGCAAATTCCACATAGTCAATCCGGCGTTCGCGCTTCATCTGGAGTCTCCGTCAAACCATGCGGGCCAGCAGTTCCAGCGCTTCGTTGCGCGCCTGCGGGTCAGTACTGGTCGCCACTTCCGTGAGCAGGGTCCGGGCGGTTTCGGCATCCCCCAGATCCAGATAGGCGATGGCAAGTTCCAGGCGCTCACGACCGGCAGGTGCCGGATTCAACGGCGCGATCGCTGCCACGTCGCCTGCCAGCCAACTGGCTTCATCGGCGGCTGCGGGCTCAGGCTGCGCGGGCACCGGCTCGGCGACGACATCGAACTGACGCGAGGCTTCAAACAGCAGCACCGGCTTGTGCGGTACCTGCGGCGCTGCGGTCGGCAACACCGGTTCCACGCGAGCGGTGGGACTGGATTTCAGCCACGCCGGCATGGGCTCTTCATAAGCCTCCGGCGAAGCTGGCTGCGCGGCCGGCGGCATCTGCACATCCGTGTCCTCCATCGCATCGAATACAGCATCAGAGGCCTGCGGATCCAGCTGTTCCGGCACGGCTGCGGCGGCACCCATCACCGGCAGTGCAGCAGCCAGGCGGTCACCGGCGACGTCATCACGCGGCGGCGCTACCGGCAGCGGCTTGCGGCGCCGTCCCAGTGCCCAGGCAAGCGCACCGAGCAGCAACAGCACCAGTCCGAGCCAAGCCCAGCCGAACGAACCTGCGCCATCGCGCTTGGCCGCCTCACCCAGCTTCTGCTGCGCAGCCGCCAGGTCCGAATCCTTCATCGCAATCAAGGTCTGCTGCTGCTTCTGCAGTTTCTCCAGCTCGCCGACGCGATCACGCAGTTCCTGCAGTTCCGCGTCACGCGTTGCCAGCTCTTCCTTGGCTTGCTGCAGCTGTTCGTTGGCCAACATGTCACCCTCACCACCGGCATCAAGACCGGTCGTCATTCCTGCTGTCTGTTGCGCACCGGCCACCGCCGGGGCGATTTCCAGGCGCGCCCCCGGGGGCAGCGCACCCGACGCTGCGGTTGCAGCGGCCTTGGCCGGTGCCTGCGCCGCATCGGCGACTGCCGGCTGCGGGATCGGCGCCCGCGCCTGCCGCCACTGCGCCGCCTGGTCACGAACGATGGCACGCGCCTCGGAAGCATCCACCCGCGCCAGCTCTTCCTGTGCCGGGGTACGCAACACCGCACCCTGCTTGAGCAGGTTGATGTTGCCGCGAATGAAGGCTTCCGGATTGGCGCGCATCAGCGCGACCATGGTCTGGTTCAAGGAGACGCCGCTCTCGCGCGACAACTCGCGGGCGATCTGCGACAGGGTCTGACCGCGCTGCACCGGGGCCAGCTGGCCTTCGCTGGTCGTGATCGCGGCCGGTACGGGGCGCGCTGGTGGTGCAGCGACAACCGCCGGGGTCGGCGCAGGCGTGGCTGGCGCCGGCGCAGGCAGCGTGGGCAGCGGCTCTGGTTCGCGTACGATCAGGTTGGACTGTGCCGCTGCCGGCGCTTCGATCACCGGTTCGGCCACCGCGGTTGCAGCCTCGGGTGCCGCCACCAGCGCGGAGTACTCGCGCACCAGGCGGCCTTGCCCCCAATCAACCTCGATCAGGAAGCCCACTGCCGCCACTTCGACCGGCGCGGCACTGGTGACACGGATCACCGCGCGGCCATCGCGGTCCTGCGCAAACTGGAATTGCAATTCCCCTACCAGGCCGGTCGGCGCGGCCAGACCCACGCGCTCGAAGGTTGCCGCGGAGGCCAGCCCGGCCTTGGCATTGTCCAGCTCGCCCGGATCACTGGTGATGACCGGAATTTCTGCCAGCAAGGGCTGGCCCGGCTTGGACAGGACCCGGATGTTGCCCAGCCCCAATGCCATCGCAGCGCTACTGAACAGCGCCAGGCCGAGCACCAGCACACCTTGTAATGGGCGCATCGCGCCCCTGCCCCATAGTTTCATGGCGGCCAATATAACGGCTGGCCCGGCTTTCGAATACCGCTGTACCGCCCGGAAGCGACGACGCCGGCATCAAGCCGGCGTCGTTGCGTGCCTCAGCCGCCGTTGGCGACCAGTTCGGCGACCTGCACCGCGTTCAACGCGGCACCCTTGCGGATGTTGTCGGCCACCACCCACATGTTCAGCCCGCGCGGGTGCGAGATGTCCTCGCGGATGCGGCCGACATAGACCGGATCGGTGCCCGAGGCGTGGGTCACCGGGGTCGGATAGCCGCCTGCCTTGCGCTCGTCCACCACCTTCACGCCCGGCGCGGCTGCCAGCAGTTCACGGGCCTGCTCGGTGCTGATCTTCTTCTTCGTCTCGATGTTGACAGCCTCGGAGTGGCCGTAGAACACCGGCACGCGCACCGCGGTGGGGTTCACCAGGATGCTGTCGTCGCCGAGGATCTTGCGGGTTTCCCAGACCAGCTTCATTTCTTCCTTGGTGAAGCCGTTGTCCAGGAACTCATCGATATGCGGGATCAGGTTGAAAGCGATCTGCATCGGGAACTTCTTCGGCTCGATCTCCTGGAAGCCCAGCAGCTGCGCGGTCTGCTTGCCCAGTTCTTCCATGCCGGTCTGGCCTGCGCCGGACACCGACTGGTAGGTGGCGATGTTGATGCGCTCGATGCCGTACTCACGGTGGATCGGGGCCAGCACCGGCATCAGCTGCATGGTCGAGCAGTTCGGGTTGGCAATGATGCCGCGCGGACGGTTCTTGGCTGCCTCCGGGTTGACCTCGGACACCACCAGCGGCACGTCGTCGTCGTAACGGAAGGTGGAGGAGTTGTCGATCACCACCGCACCGGCAGCCGCGAACTTCGGCGCAAACTCCTTGGAAATGCCGCCACCGGCCGAAAACAGCGCGATCTCCACGCCAGCCGGATCAAACGTGGCCAGGTCCTGGATGGTGATCTTGTCGCCTTCAAAGTCGACCTGCTGGCCGGCCGAACGCTCGGAGGCAAGCAGGGTCAGCTTACTGATCGGGAAATTGCGCTCGGCCAGGATGGCCAGCATGGTCTGGCCGACGGCGCCGGTGGCGCCAACAACGGCTACGTGGAAACGACGGGCTTCATTGCTCATGGGGATACTCGAAAGATAGGAGGGGGTAGACACACATCGAGCCAGGTTCGGGGAACCTCCAGCGCACAGCCACGGAGGCTCCCTATCGTTTTTTGTCGTCGATTTTTTTGCCGGCCACGCACAGACGCGCGGCGCCGTTGGTCAGCAGTTCGGCATTGAGGGCATTGGCCGGCTGCCCGGCATCGGCACCGATGCCCAGGCCGGCCAGCAGGTTGTCGACCGCCAACTGCACCATCGCCCGGCGCGTTGCCAGCGAGGCGCTGCCGATATGCGGGGTCAGCACGATATTGCGCAGCGCCAACAGCTCCGGGCGCACATTGGGCTCGTTCTCGTATACGTCCAGTGCCGCCGACGCCAGCCGGCCACTGGCCAATGCATCGGCCAACGCCAACTCATCGACGATACCGCCACGGGCGATGTTCACCAGCGTCGCGCTGGGCTTCATCCTGGCCAGTGCGGCGGCATTGATGAGGTGATGGTTCTGCGCGGTATACGGCAACACCAGCACCAGGTGATCGACGCTGGCAAGCAGCGTATCGAAATCGACGTAGCGGGCACCGACCGCCTGCTCCTGTTCGGCCGGCAGCTGCGAACGATTGTGGTACAGCACCTTCATGCCGAAGCCGTGGTGACCACGGCGGGCAATGGCCTGGCCGATCCGGCCCATGCCCAGGATGCCCAGCGTGCTGCCGTGCAGGTCGGCACCGAGCATGGTGGTGAACGACCACTGCCCCCACTGGCCCTCGCGCAGCCAGCGGTCGGACTCGACGATGCGGCGTGCCGCCGCCATCAGCAGCGAAAAACCTAGATCGGCGGTGGTTTCGGTGAGGACGTCGGGGGTATTGCTGGCAACGATACCGGCCGCGCTCAGCGCGGCAACATCCAGGTTGTTATAGCCAACGCCGACATTGGCGATCATCTTCAACGCTGGCGCATTGGCGATTTCCGCCGCACCGATGCGGTCGTTGAGGGTGACCAGGGCGCCGTCGACCTCGGCCAAGCGGGCCGCGATTTCAGCGCCGCTGTGGGCGCTCACCTGTGCGGTGGCAACCACGTCGCAGTACGCCGCCAGCTGCGCGACGGTATCGTCGAACAGGGGCTGCGATACCCAGACGCGGGGCCGCCGATCAGCCATCGAGCTGACCGGGAATACGCGGGCTGATGTCACCGACATCGCCGCACTGGGCGCGATGGCGCATGGCCTGATCCATCAACACCAGTGCCAGCATCGCCTCGGCGATGGGCGTTGCACGGATGCCGACGCAGGGATCGTGGCGACCGGTGGTGATGACCTCGACCGCGTTGCCGGCCGTATCCACCGTGGCACCAGGCAGGCGCAGGCTGGAGGTTGGCTTGAGCACCATGGCCGCGACAATCTGCTGGCCGGTGGAAATACCCCCGAGGATGCCGCCGGCATGGTTGGACTGGAAACCCTGCGGGGTGATCAGGTCACGGTGCTCAGTGCCCTTCTGCGCGGCGCTGGCAAAGCCGTCGCCAATCTCCACGCCCTTGACCGCATTGATGCTCATCAGTGCCGCCGCGATATCGCCATCGAGCTTGCCGTAGATCGGCTCGCCCCAGCCCGGCGGCACGCCGTCGGCAACCACGGTGACGCGCGCACCGACCGAATCACCGGACTTGCGCAGCGCATCCATATAGGCCTCCAGCGCCGGCACCTGGTTGGCGTCGGGCCAGAAGAAGGGATTGTCTTCGACCGCACTCCAGTCAAAACCGGCCGGGGTGATTTCGCCCAGCTGCGACAGATAGCCGCGCACGCTGACACCGAAACGCTGCAGCAGCCACTTCTTGGCGATGACGCCAGCGGCCACGCGCATGGTGGTTTCGCGCGCCGAGGAGCGGCCACCGCCACGCGGGTCACGGATGCCGTACTTCTGCCAGTAGCTGTAGTCGGCATGGCCCGGGCGGAACTGCTGGGCGATGTTGCTGTAGTCCTTGCTGCGCTGGTCGGTGTTGCGGATCAGCAGGGCGATCGGCGTACCGGTGGTGCGGCCTTCATAGACGCCGGACAGGATCTCGACCTCGTCGGCCTCACGGCGTGCCGAGGTATGGCGACTCTTGCCGGTGGCCCGGCGCTGCAGATCGTGGGCGAATTCCTCGGGCGTGATCTCCAGACCGGGAGGACACCCATCGATCACGCAGCCGATCGCCGGCCCGTGGGATTCACCGAAGGTGGTAACGCGGAGGAGTTGTCCGAAGGTATTCAATGCCGTTGTGCTCTTGCGGTTGCTCTTGCGGTTGCTCTTGCGGTTGCTCTTGCGGTTGCTCTTGCGGTTGCTCTTGCGGTTGCCCTTAAGCCGTCATTCCCGCGAAGGCGGGAATCGCTTTTGCTTTTGCTTTTGCCTGTGCTCTTGCCTCACGCCAGCCAAGCAAAGGCCGGAGCCAGAGCGATTCCCGCCTTCGCGGGAATGACGACCTTGAAAGCAAGGGCTCGAAGCCAAAGCCAAAGCCAAAGCCAAAGCCAACACCAAAAGCAAAACCAAAACCAAAGCCAAAGCCAAAGCCAAAACCAAAACCAAAACCAAAACACTACCCAACTATCTCATCCCACAAATCCCGCCACTCGGGATTCACCTCTTCCACCAACCGCAACTTCCATTCCCGGTTCCACTTCTTCAGCTGCTTCTCTCGAAGAATCGCCGCTTCCATGCACCCGTGAAGCTCGTACCAGACCAGCTTGTCCACGTTGTAGCGCTTGCTAAAACCATCAACCAAATGCTGCCGGTGTTGCCAGGTCCGCGCCACCAGGTTGCTGGTGACGCCGATGTAGAGCGTGCCGTGTTTCTTCGATGCCAGAAGATAGACGGCGGGTTGTTTCATTGCGACTCCTGCGCCAAGGCAAGAGCGATCCCCGCCTGCGCGAGGATGACGTCAAAAACAGGCTTACGCCCGCGCAGCTGCCAGCTCGGCGATGCGTGCATGGTGCGCACGCAGTTCAGCCGCCTCGACCGCGAAGATGCCCATCTGCCCGACCTTGAACTCGATCCAGGACATGTAGACCTCCGGCAGCAGCTTGATCAGGTGCTGTTCGGAATCGCCCACTTCGCAGATCAGCAGGCCGTCTTCGGTCAGGTGATCCGGCGCGTCACGCAGGATCCTCAGCACCAGATCCAGGCCGTCGTCGCCGGCACGCAGGGCCAGATCCGGTTCGTGCTGGTATTCCTTGGGCAGCGCGTCGGTCTCGTCATTGGTGACGTAGGGCGGATTGGTCACGATCAGGTCGTAGACGCGACCCTGCAGTCCCGCGAACAGATCGCTCTTGACCAGCTCCACGTTGTGGGCCAGCAGGCGCTCCTTGTTCTCCACTGCCAGCGACAGCGCGGCATCATTGACGTCACTGCCATCGACCTGCCAGTTGGGGTAGTAATGGCCCATGGCGATGGCGATGCAGCCCGAGCCGGTGCACAGGTCCAGCGCACGATGGACGTCACGGCCAGCCAACCACGGCTCGAAGCCATTGAGGATCAGCTCGGCGATCGGCGAGCGCGGCACCAGCGCGCGGGCATCGCTCTTGAAGCTCAGGCCGGCAAACCAGGCCTCACCGGTCAGGTAGGCGGCCGGCTGGCGCTCGTCGATGCGGCGCTGGAACAGCGCCAGCACCCGCTGCCGCTCCTCCAGCAACAGCTTGGCCGCGCCATAGGCCGGGCCCAGGTCCGGTGGCAGGTGCAGGCTGTGCAGGGTCAGCTGGGTGGCCTCGTCCAGCGCGTTGTCATAGCTGTGGCCGAAGCTCAGCCCGGCAGCATTGAAACGGCTTGCGCCGTAGCGGATCAGATCGACGATCGTATGGAGTTCAGCGGCCGCTTCGGCAGTCATGGCAATACGGAAATACTTGAAAGGTCTGCGATTATAGGCATCCGACCGGTATATTGACTGCCCAGTTGCAGCCGAAACTTCGGCTTTGGCCTCCAAAAGGCACCCAAACGCCGGCCAAACCACCGGGATGTACGCCTGCAATCCCCTACACTCCCGTATCCCGCCCACGGCGGACGCCCTGTCCTGCCGCCGTACCCGAACGGAAGCCCGCGCGCATGTTCAATCGAAACACCGGCATCATCCTGGCCATCGCCCTGGCCGCCGGCCTCGGCCTGCTGTTGGCGCAGAAGGTCTTCGGCCCCTCCAACAAGGGCAGCGAGGGCACCAGCAGCATCCTGTTCTATGGCACCCCGCGTACCCTGCCGGAGTTCGACCTGGCCCAATCCGATGGCACCCGCCTGATCCCCGGCGAGTTGCGCGGCCACTGGACCCTGGTATTCCTGGGCTTCACCTCCTGCCCGGACGTATGCCCGACCACCCTGACCGAGCTGGCCCAGGCCCAGAAACAATGGGAAACCATCCCCGACAGCCTGCGCCCGCGCGTGGTGCTGGTGTCGGTGGACCCTGAGCGTGACACCCCGAACCGCCTGGGCGAGTACGCCCATGCCTTCCACAAGGACACCATTGCCGCCACCGCCGACGTGCCCTCGCTGGAGCGTTTTGCCACCTCGCTGGGCATGGTGTTCCAGAAGGCCCCGGGCAAGCACTTCGAGCAGAACCCGGACGACTACAGCATGGACCACTCCGCCAGCATCGCCGTGCTCGACCCGCAGGGCCGGCTGGCCGGCCTGATGCGCCCCCCGTTCAACCCGCAGGCAATTGCCAGCGACCTGATCAAGCTCACCGAGAAATCCGCACCATGAGTCTGGTTACACGCCTCACCTACGTATTGCCGCACCGCCTGCTGTCGTCAATGGCCCGCTCGCTGGCCTATTCGCAGAACCCGCGCATCTCGCGCTGGCTGATCGACACGGTGACCGCCAAGTTCAACGTCAACCTGGCCGAAGCCGCCAATCCGGACCCACGCAGCTACCCCAGCTTCAATGCCTTCTTCACCCGTGCCCTGAAGCCGGGCGCACGCGTGCCCGCCGCCGATCCGCGCACCCTGACCATGCCGGCCGACGGCCACATCAGCCAGCTGGGGCCGATCGAGGATGGCCGCATCTTCCAGGCCAAGGGCCAGTCGTTCACCGCCGCCGAACTGCTCGGCGACGCCGCCGACGCGGTGCCGTTCAACAACGGTCTGTATGCCACCGTGTACCTGTCGCCGCGCGACTACCACCGCGTGCACATGCCGTGGACTGGCACCCTGCGCGAGACCGTGCACGTACCGGGTCGGTTGTTCAGCGTGGGCACCGATGCGGTGGCCAATGTGCCGCGCCTGTTTGCCCGCAACGAGCGCCTGGTCTGCCACTTCGACACCGATTTCGGGCCGATGGTGCAGGTGATGGTCGGCGCGCTGCTGGTCAGCGGCGTGGAAACGGTGTGGAGTGGCGAGGAAATCCCCGCCTACGGCGACCGCATCACCCGCAAGGATTGGCGCGGCAAGGGCATCACCCTGGAGCGTTTTGCCGAAATGGCGCGTTTCAACTACGGCTCGACCGTGATCGTGCTGCTGCCGCCGGGCGTTGCCGATTTTGACCCCTCGCTGACGGCCGAGAGCCCCGTGCAGCTGGGACAGGCGCTGGCCAAGCTGCGCTGACAGCGGCGCGTCCGATTGTAGGAGCGGCGTAAGCCGCGAAGCAGATAGGCCCTCAGACTGCAGAAGCTCTGAGCGCTGAAATCATCCCAGCTTCGCGGCTTACGCCGCTCCTACAAAACCAAACAAAAAAGGGCGCCTTTCGGCGCCCTTCCTGGTTCAACGGCCGCAGCCTTCCAGCTTCAGGCTTTGCCCGGGCTTGAGTGCGTAAGCCGGCGCGCGCAGGCCATTGGCGCGCGCCAAGGCCGGCAATTCGCATTGGAAGCGGTTGGCGATACCGCCGAGGGTGTCGCCGCGGGCAACCTTGTAGCTGCGTACTGCCGGCCGACGTGCCGGCGCAGCCGGACGCGGTGCCGGCGCTGCCACCGGCGCCACCGCCTGCGCGGCCTGCATCGCCTGTACATCACCCACTGCCACGCTACCGGTAACCGTCGCCGCCGAGGGGCGCTTGATCGCGGCATTCAGGTCCGCCGTTATCAGCGCACGGGCCAGATCGGCGCGCGGGCCACTGACGCAGTAACGGTTGTACAAGCCAGCAATGCGAGTGGTGACATTGATGGTGGTGCCGCCCGGAATCCAGCCATCGGCCTCATAACGCGGATTGAGATTGCGCAGCGCGCGCATGTAACCGTCACGGGTACCGGTGCTGCCCAGGCAGATGGTCAGCTCGTAGATGGTGGTCGACTTGGCCAGGCGGAGTGTCGCCGGCTGCGCGTTGAGCTTGGGGAATTCCACGCCGTACTGCTGCGGATGCAGGAAGATCCACGCAGCGGCGATCACCATCGGCACGTAATCCTTGGTCTCGCCCGGGAACTGGTTGTACGAGGTATCGGTCCAGAAGCTCTGCCCGCCGGTTTCGCGGTAGATGCGCGCGGCACGGCCTTCGCCACCGTTATAGGCAGCCAAGGCGTATTCGATGTTCTTGTTGAGCCCGCGCATGCGCTCATTCATGTAATCGGCACTGGCACTGGCTGCGCTGCGCGGATCAAAGCGGGTATCGAAGCCGGTGCCGTCCGGACCCAATCCGAAACGGCGGCCAGTGGCCGGCATGAACTGCATCAGCCCGGCCGCGCCAACGCGCGAGGAGGCATGCACGCGACCATTGGATTCCTTGGCCATGATGCCGAACAGCAGCGCTTCGGGCAGGCCATCCTTCTCCCATTCGGGCCACATGATCCCGCGCAGGTTCATGTAGTTCTCATAGCTGGTCAGCAGCGAGGGCCGCATATCGGTGAGCCAGCGACGGATGCCGGCCTGGATGGCCGGGTTGTACTCGACCATGTCGTCGAAGGCATGGCGATGATCGTTCAGCAGTGCTGCCGCACGCGCGGCTTCAGGCACGTCGGCCACCAACGGCGCGATATGGTCCGGATCGGCTTCCAATGGGCCGCCATCTTCACCTTCCGCGTCGCCGCTGGCATCAGCCCGTTGCTTGAGCAGGCGTTTATAGGTCGCCAGCAGGTTGCTGACCTGGCAGCCCTTCTGCGCGATGCAGGCACTGATCACGTCCTCCATGTCTTCCAGCGCCGCGTCGCCCTCGGTAGTGCCCTTGGGGTCGGCATTGGCAACCAGCACCAGCGCATCGCTGTAACGCTTCTCGGCCGCCGTCATCCGCGCTTCGATGGCATCAACCTTGACCTTGTCGCGGGCTGAGATCGCCTGGGCGGCCGGAGCCACGGTCAACAACGAGGTCGCCAGCAGCAACGACCAACGACGAGCAGGTAACAGGGATACGGGCATCAGCAGCACTGCATGACAAAGGTGAGGCAGGGTAGCTGGCAGACTGACCCGGGGGCAACATTGCCACCGCCGCGATACAGTCGGCCGTTAGAATCCTTCCTTCATTCATCAATGAGTGCCTCCATGGACCCGATCCTGCTCGGCAAAGGCGTCACCGACGACATCGCCGTCACCCTGCTCCCGCGCTTCGGCAACCGTCACGGCCTGGTGGCCGGCGCCACCGGTACCGGCAAGACGGTGACCTTGATGACGCTGGCCGAGGGTTTCTCGCGGCTGGGCGTGCCGGTGTTCATGGCCGATGTGAAGGGCGACGTGGCCGGCCTTGCGGTTGCCGGCGAAGGCGGCGAGAAGCTGGCCCAGCGCGCCGCCGAGATCGGCGTCGACGGCTTTGCCCCGGCCGCCAGCCCGGTGGTGTTCTGGGACCTGTACGGCAAGCTCGGTCATCCGGTGCGCACCACCGTCAGCGAGATGGGCCCTACCCTGCTGGCCCGCATCCTCGAACTCAACGACACCCAGTCCGGCGTGCTCGACATCGTCTTCAAGCTGGCCGATGACCGCGGCCTGCTGCTGCTCGACCTGGACGACCTGCGCGCCCTGCTCGGCCTGGTGGCCGAGGAGCGCAAGGACATCTCCACCGAATACGGCCTGGTCAGCGCGCAGTCGGTGGCGGCGATCCAGCGCTCGCTGCTACGCCTGTCGCAGGACGGCGGTGAAGCCTTCTTCGGCGAGCCGGCGCTGGAACTGGCCGACATCATGCGGGTCAACCACGATGGCCGCGGCGTGATTGGCATCCTTGCCGCCGCCCAGCTGATCCTCAAGCCGCGCCTGTATTCCACCTTCCTGCTGTGGCTGCTGTCAGAGTTGTTCGAGCAGCTGCCGGAAGTGGGCGACCTGGAAAAGCCCAAGCTGGTCTTCATCTTCGACGAGGCGCACCTGCTGTTCGACGACGCGCCGGCGGCGCTGGTGCAGCGCATCGAGCAGGTGGTACGCCTGATCCGCTCCAAGGGCGTGGGCGTGTACTTCTGCTCGCAGTTCCCGGACGACGTGCCGGCCAACATCCTTGGCCAGCTCGGCAACCGCGTGCAGCATGCGCTGCGGGCCTTCACCCCGCGCGACCAGAAGGCGGTCAAGACCGCCGCCGAAACCTTCGTGCAGAACCCCAAGCTCAACGTGGTCGCCACCCTGTCGCAGCTAGGCACCGGCGAGGCGCTGGTGTCCACGCTGCAGGACAAGGGCATTCCCTCGCCGGTGCAGAAGACCCTGATCGCGCCGCCGCGCTGCCGGATGGGCTCGATCACCGATGCCGAGCGCGCCCAGGTGCGTGCCGGCAGCCCGGTCGGCACCCGCTATGACAACGCCGTCAACCGCGAGTCCGCCGCCGAACTGCTGGCGCAACGCGCGGAGAAGGCCGCCGAACAGGCACCCGCAGCGCGTACGCGCCAGCAGGACGAGGCACAGGAAGGTGGCTTCGGCCAGAGCATCAAGGATGCGATCTTTGGTACCAAGCGCCGCCAGGGCATGATCGAAACCATGGCCAAGCAGACCACGCGCACCGTCGGCACCAAACTGGGCAACCAGATCGTGCGCGGCATCCTCGGCAGCATCTTCGGCGGCAAGCGCTGAGCAGCAATACCGGGCCGGCAATGGGCCGGCCCGCTACCGCACTGACCGGCCCATTGCCGGCCCACCCCCGCTACGGCCACAATCATTGCCTGACCCAGGGGGATGTCATGGAAGACCGCAAACGCGGCGCGAGCGCGCAACGTCCACAACCGTTCTGGCAGCGACTGCCTGCGATCACGCTCTATCCTGTGCGAGGGCCGGCGCTGTACTCGCTGATCGCGCTCACCTTGTGCACCCTGCTGACCTGGTTGCCGGCGATTGGCTGGCTGCTGGGCATCATCACCTGGGTGGCGATCTACCGTTACGCCTTCGAGGTGCTGCGCGAAACCGCCAACGGCCGCATGTCCTCCCCGGAGAACACCCTCAGCAGCAGCGATGGCACCGTCATCCGGCTGCTGGGGCTGATGATACTCATGGGCATTTTCGTGGTGGCGGTGGCGATCTTCACTGGCCCGGTGATCGGCTTGCTGACACTGGGTGCGGTGGTCCTGCTGCAGCCGGGCTGCGTGATCTCGCTGGCGATGGATGGCAGCCTGCGCCACGCCGCCAATCCGGCCACCTCGATCACCATCGCCTTCCGCATCGGCTGGCCTTACCTGGCGGCCTTCCTGCTGCTGTTCGTCATCCAGGCCAGCGCCTTGACTGCCGGCCAATGGCTGCACACGTTCATGCCGCCCGTTGTCGGCGAGCTGGTACTCAATTTCTTCAGCATCTGGGGCCTGTTCAGCGCCTTCCACCTGCTCGGCTATCTGGTCTACCAGTACCACGAGGCGCTGGGTTTCGAACCGGAAGGTGCTTACGACACCCTGGCGCTGCATGACCCGGACCAGCGGCTGCTGGATGAGGCCGAGCACTTCGTCCGCGAAGGCCAACTCGATGCCGCCCTGGATGCCCTGCGTGGCTCGGTGCGCTCACGCGCGGTGAGTCTGCCAGTGCACGAGTTGTACCAACGCCTGCTTCGACGCAAGGGCGCATCGGATGCATTGCGCGACCATGCCCGCCAGTACATCAACCGTCTTCTGATCGAAAAGCAGGAGCGCGAGGCGATGAACGTACTGCGCGACATGCTCGAAGTCGACCCGGACTTTACCCCGGCCGATCCGCAGCAGGCCGCACAACTGGCCGAACGCGCGCGCCTCGGCGGGCAGCTGCAACTGCAGATGGATACCTTGCGGGCCATGTTCAAGGCGTGGCCGCGTGCGCCGGAGGCAGCGCAATGGGCCTTGCAGGCCGCCTTGCTGCTGGGCGAACGCTACAACCGCGACGCCGAGGCACTGCAACTGATCGACGAGGCGCTGCAACGCTGCGAAGACGAGGAGCAGCGCCGCAAGCTCGAGGCCGCCAGGCAGGCCTTGCAGGTCAGTCCGGCCTGACGCAGCACGCTTGCGAGCACCGCCGCACAGCCAACGTAGCCCGGGTAAGCGCAGCGCACCCGGGAAGCAAGGACATCTGGGCGGATCTCCGTTCGTGCGGCAGCAGCCCCGGGTGCGCTGCGCTTACCCGGGCTACGGAGTGGTACCAGCAGACCGACCTTGCTCGCCTTGAAGCTGATGCGGCACTCCCTTCAGTCGTTCTCCAGCAGGAAACGCGCCTTGCCGGCCTGCGGCGTGCTACCAAACCGCTGTTGCAGCAATTCCAGCAGGCGGCGGCGCTGCGCATGCGCATGCGCCTCGCCGTGTCGCAAGGCCAGCCGGAGCCACCCCTGCGCCTGCGCCTCACCGGATAACTGCGTCGCCTGTTCCCATACTGCTTCCGCTTCCTGCAGCCAGCCGGCCTTGAGGCAGCGCTCGAACGCAGGTTGCGCCAGTTCGGCGACGACACCCTCGTGCAGCAGCTGCTGCACGATGCCCCGTTGCGCGGCCAAGCTGTTCGCATCATCAGCATCCAGCCGCAGCACGTCCGCTGCGCGCACGCGCTGATCGTCCAACTTGCCGGCGTTGGCCGCCACGCGATAACGCGCCAGTGCAACATCCAACCGCTGCGGTTGCTCGACGGCCAGCTCAGCCAGCACGCGCTCGGCCGCGGCATTCTCCAGGCGTCCCATGTATTGCTGCGCCTGTTCCCAGCGTTGATCGCTTGCCGACGCTTCGACCTCGTCGGCCATGAACGCTTCGCGGGTCTGCCGGGTCAACACCAGGACGGCACCCAGCAGCGCACCGCAGATCAAACCGCCGGCGTGGGCATCAAAGCCGATTCCGGCTTCGTCATTGGTCAGCAGGTTGAACACTTCCCAACCAAGCCACAGCGGCAACAGCCAGATCGCCGGCGCGCGCACATAGTTGAAGATGACCCCGAACCAATAGAAGAAGCGCACCGGCCGCATTCCCCATACCACGCAGAAGGCACCCATCACGGCCGCGATCGCGCCCGATGCCCCCAATCCGCCCCCCACCTCGCCCCAACGCCACAACACGCTGGCGACACTGGAGCCGACCGCCCCCAGCAGATACAGCCCGAGGAAACGCCAGGCGCCAAGTGCACCTTCCAGCAACAGCCCCAACACGACCAGGAACAGCATGTTCCCCAGCAGGTGCATCACGCTGCCGTGCAGGAACGCCGCCGACAGCAGTCGCTTCGGCGACCACTCCGAACTGCGCAGGATATGCCGCAGGGTGAATACCTGGTCCAGCTGCGCCTGATACGCGCGGCGCAACGGCGCCCAAGCCGCCTGCTCGTCTTCCGACTCGAACAGGCCACCGTTCTCCAGCGCTCGCTGGAACGCGACATCGCTCAAAGTCGCCATGCCAACGTAACCGCCCCGCTGTGCCACAGGAACGGACTGCAGTTCGGCCAGCGCTTCGCTTTGTGCACCCAGACGCAGGTGTTTTTCATACGCTGGCACTTCGTACTCCGCCAGTCCCGACTGCTGGTACCAGGCCTGCGTCGCCTGTACCTTTTCTTCGTCGCCGGCCTGCCAGGCAAAGAACACATAGATATTGACCAGCACCAGCAACACGGTCACCACGGGCAGCGTGCTCAGGTTGAGTGGCTTGTGCAGCGGCAGGATCAACATCGACCGAACTTCCTTGTCAGAGAACGCGAAGCTTCGGGCATCGATTGGCCTTGCGCAAGCAAGCCCGGCTACCATGCCCGCATCCACGCAATGCATGACCGCAATGAGCCGCTGGCGTCCCCCTGCAGAAAAAAGTACCGCCCTGATCACCGCCCAGGGCCATGCCCGGCTCAAGGCCGAGCTGGACGAACTGTGGCGGCAACGGCGGCCGGAAGTGGTCAAGGCGTTGGCGGCGGCCGCCGCCGAAGGTGATCGTTCGGAGAACGCCGAGTACACCTACCGCAAGAAGCAGCTGGGCGAGATCGACCGCCGCGTGCGCTACCTCAGCAAGCGGCTGGAAGCCCTGCGTGTGGTCGACACCACGCCCAGCGACCCGGAAGCCGTGTTCTTCGGCGCGACGGTTGAGCTGGAGAACGTCGACTCCGGACAGACCGTCATCTACCGGATCGTCGGTCCCGACGAAACCGATGCGCCAGCGGGCTGGATCAGCATCGATTCGCCGCTGGCACGGGCGCTGCTCAAGAAGCGCATCGATGACGAATTCGCTGTGGAACTGCCCGGCGGCCTGACCCGCTTCGCGATCCTCGACGTCAGCTACGGCTGAGCCTGAGCGGCTGCGGATAAACCCGCCCTTCGCGTAGCGGGCGAAAGTAGTCGGTCAATTGATAAAAGGCCGCGTCTTGGGGCGCATGCCAATGGGGGATGCCGGCCAGCGGCAGTGGCCGCAACTCGGCAGGGTCGACAAGCAAGGCATCGCCTTCGATTGCCGCCGCCACTGCGGCGACGCAAGCCACTTCGTCATCGCCAACGACAACCAGGCACTTCCCTACCAGCAATCGATCGGGCAGCAAGGCCTGCTCCATCAGCGCATGGCCAATCACCGCGCAGACCGCGATATCGCCTTCGCGCCAGCCATCCGGATCGAACAGTGCTGACCAGTCATGTCGATCCCATGCCGTCAGCAAGCCTGCATCGCGGACACGCACGATCAGCCCGGTTTCATCGAACTGGGTCAACGCCGCCTGCGCGCGATTGCGCTGGCTTGCCCCCATCACTGCGATATGCCGGCACTGCTGCGCATTGAGTGCGCGTTTGATCACGGGGTGGCGTGCCCACACCAGCGCGTTGAACAGGTCATGCCAGTTCTGCGCGCGGGTGGCGATACGGCCCTGCGCAATACGCTGTTCGTAGTGCAAGCCGTCATCCAGCAGCGCGTCGTCCTGGGTCACGAAGCGCTTGCCCTGCACGGGCAACAGCGCATTCAACGCATCGATGCCCGGCCAATCGACCGAATGCATCATTGCTTCAAAACCGTGGAAATCCGCGAACAGCGGATGATCAAAGCAGCGCGGATCCACCTGGCCGCGCAATGGCGCTATAAAACGACGCCGGCCCACGCCGGCATCGCTTGCGGCCGGCGCTGTGGTCACAGCACCTTGAGGTCGAACGGCGCAGCCTTGGCTTCGATGAGCGCATCACCGAACAGATCGTGCTCGTCGCTGTCGGTGATCTCGACGTTGACGAAGTCACCGACCCGCAGCTTGGCCTCATCGGCATTCTGGATATGCACCAGACCGTCGATCTCCGGCGCATCGGCCTTGGAGCGAGCCACGGCGATGCCGTCCTCGATGCCATCAACCAGACACTGCTGCACGCTGCCGATCTTGGCTTCGAGCTTGGCTGCGGAAATGGCGGCCTGCTTTTCCATGAAGCGGGCCAGTCGCTCCTGCTTCACTTCTTCCGGTACCGGGTCCGGCAGCTGGTTGGCGGTAGCACCTTCCACCGGCGAGTAGGCGAAGGCGCCGACGCGGTCGAGCTGTGCGGTATCGAGGAAGTCCAGCAGTTGCTCGAACTCGGCATCGGTCTCGCCCGGGAAGCCGACGATGAAAGTGGAACGCACAGTGATGTCCGGCGCGATCTCGCGCCAGCGCAGCACGCGCTCCAGGGTCTTGTCGACCGCACCCGGGCGCTTCATCAGCTTGAGGATGCGCGGGCTGGCGTGCTGGAACGGAATATCCAGGTACGGCAGGATCTTGCCCTCGGCCATCAGCGGCACCACGTCGTCGACGTGCGGGTACGGATAGACGTAGTGCAGGCGGGTCCAGGCATCGAGCTCGGACAGGCCTTCGCACAGCGCCTTCATGCGGGTGGCGTACTCCTTGCCGCGCCAGGTTCCCGGCGCGTACTTGCGGTCCACGCCATAGGCCGAGGTGTCCTGCGACACCACCAGCAGCTCGCGCACGCCGCCCTTGACCAGACGTTCGGCCTCACGCAGCACCTCGTCGACCGGGCGCGACACCAGGTCGCCACGCATCGAGGGAATGATGCAGAAGCTGCAACGGTGGTTGCAGCCTTCGGAAATCTTCAGGTACGCGTAGTGACGCGGGGTCAACTTGATGCCGTAGTCCGGCACCAGGTCGACGAACGGATCGTGCTTGGGCGGCAGCGCGGCATGCACCGCCTCCATCACCGTGGTGTAGTCCTGCGGACCGGACACTGACAGCACGTCCGGGTAATGCTCGCGGATCATGTCGCCCTTCTTGCCCAGGCAGCCGGTGACGATGACCTTGCCGTTCTCGTTCATCGCCTCGCCAATCGCATCCAGCGATTCGGCCACGGCCGAGTCGATGAAGCCGCAGGTATTGACCACCACCACATCGGCCGAGTCGTAGGACGGCACGATGCTATAGCCCTCCACCCGCAGCTGGGTGAGGATGCGCTCGGAATCGACTAGGGCCTTCGGGCAGCCAAGGCTGACGAAGCCGACTTTGGGGTTCAGCTGGGACATGATCTGGAAATCCTGGGGCCGGGCCGGAATGGCAGCAGGGCCGGAAAGCCGGGCAGTATACCGGGCCACGGCCGCGACGCCCTGCGGCTGGCTTAATACGCAGGAGAGCTGATAATCAGTCTCATTGCGGGAATGACTGACTAGAGCCCCTCTCCCGCGAGCGGGAGAGGGGTTGGGGTGAGGGGAAGCTTCTAGCAAGCAGACCCCGCTCTAAAAGCTCCCCTCATCCGCCCCTTCGGGGCACCTTCTCCCGCAGGCGGGAGAAGGAACTCCGCCTTTCGCCCCTTACCCCGGAGCCCCTCATGTCTCAGTGGATCACCCTCCCCACCCCACTCGACCCGGTCCGCGCCTGGCAGGCCCTGCCCTCCGGCAGCCCACGCGCCGGCCTGGTGGTCATACAGGAAATCTTCGGCGCCAACGCGCACATCCGCCATGTCGCCGAGCAGTACGCCGCCGAGGGCTATGCGGTGCTGGCGCCATCCTTTTTTGATCTGATCGAGCCGGACCTGCAGTTGGACTATGACGCGGACGGCGTCAGCCGCGGCAAGGCGCTGGTCGACGAGCTGGGCGTGGACCGCGCGGTAACCGTGGTCGAAGCCGCCGCTGCGGCATTGGCGCCCTACGGCAAGGTCGGCACGGTCGGCTATTGCTGGGGCGGCACCATCGCCATGCTGGCCGCGCAACGGCTGGGCCTGCCATCGGCCAGCTACTACGGCGCGCGCAACGTGCCGTTCCTGGACACAGCGTTCATAGCCCCGGCCATCTTCCACTTTGGCGACCAGGACGCCTCGATCCCGGCCGCCGCCGTTGCAGCGCACCGTGAAAAACAACCCGACTTGCCTGTATATGTCTATCCAGCCGACCACGCCTTCAACCGCGAGGTCGGCATGCACTACCACCCAGCCAGCGCCGACCTGGCGCGCGAACGCACCTTGGCCTTCTTCAGCGAGAACCTGCGATGACCGAAGCTGTGACGTCCTATTTCGTACTTGACACCCGCCTTGCCGCCGACAGCGTGCTGATTGCCGATGGCCCCCTGTCGCAGATCCGCTTGATGAACGACGACCGCTTCCCTTGGGTCGTGCTGGTACCGCGCGTGCCCAATGCCAGCGAGTGGATCGACCTGGACGGTGCCCAGCAACGCCTGCTGCTGGCCGAGATCAACCAGATCTCCCAGCACCTCAAGCACAAGCCAAACGTCAGCAAGATCAACATCGGTGCGCTCGGCAACATTGTGCGCCAGTTGCATGTGCATCTGATCGGCCGCAACGAGAACGACGCCGCGTGGCCGGGCCCGGTCTGGGGCAGCGGCAAGGCACAGCGCTTCGATCCGGAGGTGCTGGCCCAACGTGTCGAAATCTGGCGCCAGCGGCTACGATAAGCACCTTCTTCCTTACGGACTCCGCAAGCCGATGCGCTCCAATCTGATCGCCGCCCTGATCCTGATCATCGTTGGCCTGTTCTTCCTGGCCAAGAACCTCGGCTGGATCAACGGCAACATCGGCACCATGCTCGCCACCTGGTGGCCGGCCATCCTGGTGGCCGTCGGTATCGGCATGCTGTTCGGGCGCGGCAAATAAGCCGCTCCGCCGGATCCTGCATAAAGAAAAAGGCGCCTGACGGCGCCTTTTTCATTTCAGCCCAGGCCGCACTCAGGTGCGCGGCAGGGTAACACCGGTCTGGCCCTGGTACTTGCCGCCACGATCCTTGTACGAGGTCTCGCAGATGTCATCCTTGTCGGCCTGGAAGAACAGCATCTGCGCCACGCCTTCGTTGGCGTAGATGCGCGCCGGCAGCGGCGTGGTGTTGCTGAATTCCAAGGTGACGTGGCCTTCCCATTCCGGCTCCAGCGGCGTGACGTTGACGATGATGCCGCAGCGCGCGTAGGTGCTCTTGCCCAGGCACACCACCAGGGTGTCACGCGGGATGCGGAAGAACTCCACCGTGCGCGCCAGCGCAAAGGAGTTCGGCGGGATGATGCATTCATCGGCCTCGATATCGACAAAGCTCTTCGGGTCGAAGTGCTTGGGGTCGACAATGGTCGAGTTGATGTTGGTGAACACCTTGAACTCACGCGAGCAACGCACGTCGTAGCCATAGCTGGAGGTGCCGTAACTGACGATGCGCTGGCCATCCACCTGCTTGACCTGGCCGGCTTCGTACGGCGCGATCATGCCCTGCTGTTCGGACATTTGGCGGATCCAACGGTCGCTCTTGATGCTCATTCAGTGATCCTGTTCACGTTGTGCCGCAGCATGCCTGCGGCCGGGGGTGGTCGATTCTAGCCTAGAGCCGGCCAGGAGCCGGCAAGCAATCGCCTGCCAGCAATTTCTGCACACTCTATATAAGGCAAGGCCCGCTGAGCGGGCCTTGCTTGCTACCCAGCTGGCGACTGCCTCAGATCAACGAGGACAGGATTGGAATGCTGGCGCGTGGGCGCTTGGCCAATTCTTCCGCCATCCGCTGCGCCGCCGCCATATAGGCCTTCGCCGCGGCCGAATCGGGCTGCGCAACCACGATAGGCGCACCCACATCACCCTGCTCGCGGATGCCGATGTCCAGCTGCAGCGAGCCCAACAACGGCACCCCGTACTGCTCGGCCATGCGCTGGCCGCCACCTTCGCCAAACAGATGCTCGACATGACCGCAGCTGCTGCAGGTGTGCATGGCCATGTTCTCGACGATGCCCAACACCGGCACCTCGACCTTTTCGAACATATTCAAAGCCTTGCGCGCATCCAGCGTGGCAATGTCCTGCGGCGTGGTAACGATCACCGCGCCGGCCACCGGGATCTTCTGCGACAGCGTCAGCTGGATGTCACCGGTACCCGGCGGCAGATCGATCAGCAGGAAGTCCAGGTCACCCCACAACGTGTCGTTGAACAGCTGGGTCAACGCGGAAGTGGCCATCGGACCGCGCCAGATCATCGGGGAGTCCGGCTCGATCAGGAAACCGATCGACATCGCCTCGACCCCGAATGCCCGCAGCGGCTCGATGGACTTGTTGTCCGGGCTCTCCGGCCGCCCGCTCAGGCCCAGCATGGCCGGCACGCTGGGGCCGTAGATATCGGCGTCCAGCACACCAACCCTGGCGCCCAGCGCTTTCAGCGCCAAGGCCAGATTCACCGCCGTGGTGGACTTGCCCACCCCGCCCTTGCCCGAACCGACCGCAATGACATTGCGGATACGCGGATGGGGGGAGAGCCCCTTTTGCACACGATGAGTGGCTGGGCGGGACTGATCGTAAAGCTGCATGACGTGAAGAATTCAAAAGAGTTGGCCGAGATAGTGCCACACCCGACTTTCGCGAGAAAAATCAAAGACCCCCACGTAAAAACAAGCCACAGCATTGACGAAAATACAGCATTCATTCATCTTCGACGCAAATGTGCCACGACTCGGCACATAAGCCACAGCCAAGGACGTCACATCGATGAAACAACTCAAGTGCGCCAAGTTTGCCCTCGCAGCCAGCATTGTTCTGGCTGCGACAACCACCCAGGCCGCCCCAACCCCCTTACCGACGGAGAGCTTTGCGAAGATCCCGGCCATTCAGTCCGTGACAATGAGCGCGGATGGCAAAAGGCTCGTCGCCATCATCGCCGCGCCAGGCAGCAACAATGGCGATACCGCACTGGCCAACTGGGACATGGACAAGCTGGGCAGCGGCCCCACTTCCATCACCCCTTCGGGTGATCGAATGAAGTTCATCGCCGCCAGCGCACTCAAGGCAGGAAAGACACTGGTCATTGGCCGTCAGGAATTCACCGGCCAGTTGTCAGGCTGTGGCGAGGGCAACTCCACTGGCGCCACCAAGACCTTCCTGACCAAAGCCTATCTGACAGACCCAAGCCAAACGAAGTTCGACGAAGCGTTCGCCGACAACACCCGCAAGCTCGGCGTCAGCGAGCAGACACAGCGCTGCCTGGAATTGGCCGGCTCTGCATCGCTGGTCCACTCGCTTCCGCTTGATCCTGACAAAGTCATCATCTCGCAGATGAATGAGTTGACCTTGTCGGCAAATTACTATCTTTTCAACCTTGTCACCGGAAAGACCGAACTACTGTTCCGTGGCGGCACACGTTCCGCACCGGGCCTCTTCCATCCACGGAACGGCGAACTGCTTACCCGCAGCCAGATCGAACCCCTTGGGTCGAACGATTACGAACAGCAGATCCTGATCAAGAACAAGGGCAACGGGCAATTCGACAAGCACGATGCCCTTACAACCAAGCTCAGCGACCGCTACACCATGGAAGTGGCCGGAATCGATGACGCTACGGGCAAGCTCTACATCCTGACTGACAAGTTCTCTGATCAGGTCCAGGCATGGCAGTACGACCCTGCGACCAAAGCCTTTGACAAGGAACCGCTGGCAGCTCACCCCGAGTACCCAATCGGCAACCTGATCCTGGGCACACGCCCAAGCAACTTCAATCAGGTTCTCGGCTTTTACGTAGACGGCCCGCGCCGCGAAGCCATTTACGTCGACCCACAGATGAAGGCACTGAGCGACAGCCTGAAGCAGGCCTACCCAGGGCAGTACGTCAGCATCACAGGCTATAACGACGACCTGTCCAGGGTGCTCTACACCACCAGCAGCGCAAGCAAACCGACCTCCTACTTTGTCCTTACAGACAAGAAGAACGTGACCCAATTGGGTAGCGAACGCCCCTGGATCGACAGCAATCAGATCGGCGAACAACGCTGGATCACCTACACAGCGCGCGACGGCCGCAAGATCCCGGCGATTCTTGACCTGCCAGCAGGCTGGAAGGAGGGTGATGCCACCCTGCCGGCGCTCGTGCACCCGCACGGCGGTCCGTGGGCACGTGATTACACAGGCTGGGACGTATCCGGCTGGGTCCCGTACTTCACGTCCCGCGGCTACGCGGTAGTCCGCCCACAGTACCGTGGCAGCACCGGCTTCGGCCGCGACCACTGGATTGCAGGCGACAAGCAGTGGGGCCTGACCATGCAGGATGACAACGATGATGCTGCCGCCTGGCTGGTTTCCCAGGGCATCGCAGCAAAGGACCGCATTGCCATCTTTGGCTACTCCTATGGCGGTTTTGCCGCCGCAGCAGCCACAGTTCGCAGTCCTTCACCGTTCCAGTGCGCCATTGCAGGCGCCCCGGTGACCGACCTGGCTCGCCTTGGCGTGTCCTGGAGCGAAAACCGCCTCCAGCGCATCCTCCAGGGGCAAACGGTCAAGGGCATGGACCCAATGCAGCACACCGCCAACGCCAACATCCCCGTACTGCTCTACGTGGGTGACCGCGATGTACGCACACCCGCCTTCCATGCCCGCGGCTTCTACAACGCGGTCCAAGGCAAGGTAGCAGCCAAGTTCGAATTGATCCCGGACATGCCCCACAGCATGCCGTGGTACCCCCGGCACTACCAGGCAACGCTTCCGCTGATGGAGAGCTTCCTGCGCAGCGATTGCGGCCCGAACGGGCTTTGACCCCCCTCCCCAGCCCTTCGCCTCGCGAAGGGCTGAATGGGCCTGCAACAAAAATAGTTACAAATGTTTGATATTCACCTTGCATTTACATTACTTGCTACCTAGACTCAGTTAACCGAAACATAACAAGACGGGGAAAAAGCAGCATGCGCAAAGCAAATGGACACACTTCGCCAATTCGCCTGCCTCTGACACTTGCGGTTCTGGCCTGCCTCCAGGCGGCTCCCGCCTTCGCACAGGAAGCCACTACTTCCGAGAGCGACAAGTCAAGTCAGCAGCAGACGAACGCCGGAGCAACTGACCTTGACAAGGTAACCGTCACCGGCTCTCTGCTTCGCCGCGCTGACTACGACACCATTTCCCCCGTCTTCACCATCGAGACCGAGACCAACACGGCACAAGGCCAGGTCAACGTTGGCGAATTCCTGCAGAAGTCCGCCATCGGCGCTGCCGAAACGCAGATCACCCACCAGTTTGGTGGCTTCGTGGTTGATGGCGGTACTGGCGTCCAGACCTTCTCGCTGCGTGGACTTGGCGCCAATCGCACCCTGGTGCTGCTCGACGGCCAGCGTCCCGGCCCGGCAGGCACCCGTGGTGCAGTGGGCGCGTTCGACCTGAACGTCATCCCGACTGCCATTCTGCAGCGCGCTGAGATTGTGAAAGACGGTTCGTCTTCGATCTACGGCTCCGACGCGGTCGCTGGCGTGGTCAACCTGATCACCAAGAAGAATTTCGAGCGCCCTGAACTGACCGTCACCTCGCGCATCCCACAGCACGGTGGTGGCGAAGTATTTGCCGCCTCGCTGGCCAACGGCTGGAACTTCGATAAGGGCAGCGTCGTCGCCGCCGTCGAGTGGTACCGCCATAACGAACTGACCCGCGGTGAGCGAGACTTCCTCAACTGCTCGGAAGATCGGGTCACGGATGCGGACGGCAACCGTATTGACCGCACCGATGCCTCGATCTACGGCCCGCGCCCGTTCTGTCTGAACCTGCAACACAATTACATCGCGGAATACGGCACCGCGAAGGTTTGGGTACCTACCGCAAACGGCAGCACAAACGGTCCGTTCGCTGGCTATGCTCCAAGACAGGACAAGACCTACGCAAACGGCAGCACCCAGGCCTATACGCAGATCCCATCCAACTTCAATCGTTGGGGTGAAGCCCACATCATCAACCGCCAGGAGCGTAAATCCGCTTACTTGGCCGCTGATTTCGGCTTCGATTCGTTCAATTGGAGGAGCCAGTTCCTCTACAACCAGCGCGACACCGAGAACTTCAGCTGGCGTCAGTTCTTCCCCATCCTGGAAGCACCGGGCACCGTGAACGGAATGGCCCAGCCCGTCATGCCGTTCAAATCCATCACCCAGGTCCAGGTGGACTATTACTACCTGGCCAACAAGCTGGATGGTCTGTTTGCCGGTACAGATTCCTGGGGCTGGGAAGTCAATGCGAACTACAGTCGCTCCAGCGGCACCTATCGTAACCTGGGCATTGACACTCGCCTGACTGGCGACCTCAGCTATGAAGATAGTGGTACGCCCGCCGGGAATTTCTTCGACCCAGGCTATCTGAGTGGCGCCAAGGTTGATGAGCTGGTTGATATCCTCGGCATCTGGCACACAGGCAAGACCACCTTTGACCAGGCTACCGTCAATGCCGTTTTCAGCGGTGAATTGTTCGACCTGCCAGCAGGTGCTGTGGGAATGGCTGCCGGCCTGGAGTACCGCTATTACAAGATTGACGATCAACCGAGCCAGGTCTCGCGCGATGGCTTCATCTGGGGCTCCTCCAGCGCAGATGTGACCAAGGGCAATGACAAGGTCAAGGAAGCGTTCGTGGAACTCGAGGTGCCGCTGCTCAAGGGCATCACGGGCATCGAGTCGCTGACTGCCAATGCTTCCGGTCGTATGTTCCAGTACGACTCGGTCGATGGGTCGGACAGCGTGTGGAAGGTCGGCCTCAGCTGGCAGATCAATTCCGCGCTCCGTGTTCGCGGCACCTTGGGCACCTCGTATCGCGCCCCGGGCCTGTATGAGCTGTACCTTGGAAACCAGACCGGGTTCCAGCAACAGACGGCGATCGACCCGTGCATCCGCTGGGGTGAAAAGAGCAATGACCAATTGGCGGCAAACTGCGGCTCCTTGGGTATTGCTCCCGACTACGCAGGCAATGGCTCCAGCGCAACGATTTACACCAGTGGTGGCGCAGGCCAACTGAAGCCGGAAACCTCGCGTGCCAAGAGCGTCGGCCTGGTCTTCACGCCATCGTTTGCAAATCTGAATGTGGCAATCGACTACTTCGACTATGAAGTCAATGACCAGATTGCCTCGCTGGATGCGAGCGACATCGTCGGTGGCTGCTACGGGTCCACGGCGTTCCCGAACAAGTTCTGCGACCTGATGAGCCGTAACCCTTCGACTGATCCGAATGAACCTTTCCGGATTACCGAAGTGCATGCGCAGTACATCAACATCAACAAGCAGCGCACCCGTGGTTGGGACTTGACGGCAAACTGGGAACACGAGTTCGGTTTCGGCAAGTTCACGGTGGATTCGCAGGTCACCTACACGCTGGAAGACGTGATGCAGTTGTTCGACAGCGCGGAGGCCAGCGGCCTGAGCAATTCGGACCAGCTGGGCTTCATTGGCCGTCCGGATCTGGTCGCCAATTTGGGGCTGACCTTCAAGCGTGGCGATTGGAGCTTCAACTGGCTGACCTCGTACATCGCCGAAACCAAGAACAAGGACCTGAAGGAACAGTTCACCTATCTCGGCCGTCCTGATTCCTACCGCGACATCACTGCTGACGCTCGCTACTACCATACTGCGTCGATGACGTACGACCAGTCGGACTGGCAGATTCTGGTTGGCGTGGCTAATGTCTTCGATGCCAAGCCGCCATCAATCTCGACCGGCGCCGGCACGCGTTACGGCAATGTGCCTGCGTTCGCTACGCAGTACGACTACTACGGCCGCACCCCGTTCGTGCGTCTGAAGTACAAGTTCTGATAAGCAGTTGAAGTTGAGTTGCAAGAAGAGGAGGCGACGCAAGTCGCCTCCTCTTTGTTTATCGTTCCTGGTGTCACACAATCGTCCCCGTCAGCACTCGGCCAATAAGGTTTTGGCCGCATTGAACCCCGGCGCACCTGTCACGCCGCCGCCTGGGTGGGTACCTGATCCGCAGAGATATAGCCCTGGGATTGCGCCACGGTAGTTGGCCTGCCCCAACATCGGGCGGGCACTGAACAACTGGTTGAGGCTCAGTGCTCCATGGAAAATATCGCCTCCTATCAGCCCAAAGGTGCGCTCCAGGTCGAGCGGACTCATGATCTGCCGGCCCAGGACGGAGTCCGCAAAGCCTGGAGCGTGCTTCTCTACAGTAGCGATCATCAGATCCGCGACTTCTTCGCGATGGTCGTCCCAGCTGCGTCCATCTGGCAGCTGCGGGGCTACGTGCTGACAGAACAGGCTGGCGACGTGTTGTCCTGGCGGTGCAAGTGAATCATCCAGCGTGCAGGGGATCAGCATCTCGACTATCGGCTCACGCGACCAACCATATTGGCGGGCATCCAGATACGCACGGTCCATATAGTCCAGGCTGGGCGCGATGATGATGCCTGCGGTCAGATGGTCGCCCTGCCCCGGCAAAACGCTGAAATCCGGCAACTTTGACAACGCCACATTCATGCGGAAGGTTCCGGAGCCGCAGCGCCAGTTGGCCATGCGCTCCAACGTAGCCGCCGGAACATCGGCAGGATCGAAAAGCCGCTCGTAGAGAAGCTTCGGATTGACGTTTGCAACGATGGCCTTGCCACGCAGCACTTCGCCATCAGCAAGCACGACACCAATCGCACGCCCCTGCTCGACCAGCACCTTGCTGACGGCAGCATCAGTACGAATCTCAACACCGGCTTCGACCGCCGAACGCGCCATCGCCTGGGTGATCGCCCCCATGCCGCCGATGGCATGCCCCCAGGCACCTTTGATGCCATTGCTTTCACCAAACACGTGATGCAGCAGCACGTAGGCGGTACCCGGCGCATATGGGCTGGCGTAGTTGCCAACGATGCCATCGAAGCCAAACAAGGCCTTGATCGGCGCGCTCTCAAACCAGCGGTCCAGGTATTCGGCGGCGGAGATGGTGAACAGATCCATCAACTCCTGTTGCAAGCCCGGATCCAGACGCTGCAGCTGTCGGCCGAGTTGCCCTGCCTTCCAAAGTTCAGGCAAGGCACGCAGCCAACCGTTGCCGCTGATATTGGGCGGCGCCTGCAGCGCCTGTGCCCGCAACACGTCGGCAAAGATCTCAAGCCGCTGCTCGTACTCGGGCAGGCGCGCGGCATCGCGTGCGGAAAAACGCGCGACCTGTTCTGCCGTGCGTCCGCCACCGACCAATAGATAGTCATCCTTGCCCAGCGGCAGGAAGTTGTTGAGCTTGCGCGGAACCACCCGCAGACCATGCCGCTCCAGCTCAAGCTCGGCAATCACCTTGGGCTGCAGCAGCGACACCGTATAAGAGGCCACCGAGTTGCGGAACCCGGGATGGAACTCCTCGGTGACCGCCGCGCCCCCAACCACTGATCGCCGCTCAAGCACCAGCACGCGCTTGCCGGCCTTGGCCAGATACGCCGCACACACCAGGCCGTTATGGCCGCCGCCGATCAGGATCGCATCCCACTGCTTGCTTGATGTCTTGGTCATTCCCGCTGTATAGCACCGGCGAGCGGCTGCCGCCCATAGGAAAGACCCGGGAGCGACCATGACCTTCTACACCCTTTCCTCATCGGTTTCAGGCGTATCTTCCTGCTTCGGTCCCGGCTTCGGGGCCTCACTCATGCTCTGAAATCGGCCTGGAGGCCTTTCCCGTGATCGTTCGCAAACCCCAGATTCTCCTGCTGTCGCTGGCCGTCGCCGCCGCGCTGACCGGTTGCCCCAAGCAGGAAGAGCAGTCCCCGCCCGCCGCCACCGCCGCTGCGCCGGCCGCCACCGAGCTGAAGCTGGACGAGTCCAAGCTGCCGGCCTACAACGCCTTCACCGCCGCCGACCTGGACCCCAGCAAGGACGCCTGTACCGATTTCGGCGGCTACGTGAATGACAAGTGGCTCACCGCCAACGAAATTCCGTCCGACCGCACCAGCTGGGGCGCCTTCACCATCCTCGACGAGCGTTCGGTGGCCGTGCAGCACCAGCTGGCCGAGCAGGCCGCGGCGATGAAGAACGCCACCGGCATCGAGAAGATCGTCGGTGACTTCTGGGCCTCGGGCATGGACGAAGCCAAGATCAACAGCCTGGGCATCACCCCGCTGAAGGCCGACCTGGCCGCCATCGACGGCCTGCAGGACAGCGCCGCACTGGCCGACTACCTGCGCAGCACCGCCGCCAAGGGCGAGAACTTCCTGTTCGGTTTCGGTCCGGAAGCGGACTTCAAGAACTCGACCATGAACATGGCCTACGCCAGCCAGGGCGGTCTGGGCCTGCCGGACACCACTTATTACACCGACGCCAGCAAGGCCGACAAGCTCAACGCCTACAAGGCCCACGTGGCCAAGGTGCTGGAGCTAAGCGGCGTGGCCGCGGCCGACGCCGCCAAGCAGGCCGAGGAGGTGATCAAGTTCGAGACCCGCCTGGCCAAGGCCTCCAAGTCCAGCGTCGAGCTGTCGCGCGACGTCTCGCTGTACTACAACCCGGTCACCGTTGCCGATGCCGACAAGCTGACCCCGAACTTCAGCTGGACCGAGTTCTTCAAGGCCCAGGGCATCACCGCGCCGGAGAAATTCTCGCTGGCCATGCCCGCCTTCCACCAGGAAGTAAGCAAGATGCTGGCCGATACCGACCCGGCCGCGTGGCGCGCCTACCTGCGCTTCCATACCGTGGACGGTGCCGCACCGTACCTGAGCAATGAGTTCGTGCAGGAGAACTACGCGTTCTACGGCAAGGAACTGAACGGCCAGAAGGAAATCAAGCCGCGCTGGAAGCAGGTGCTGGGCACCATCGAGAACGATGCCGGCGATGCTTTCGGCCAGATGTACGTCAAGGTTGCCTTCTCGCCGGAAGCCAAGGCGAAGATGGAAGTGCTGGTCAAGAACCTGGCCGACGCACTGAAGGACCGCATCCAGAACCTGACCTGGATGAGCGACGAGACCAAGGCCAAGGCCATCGCCAAGTGGGAAACCTTTACCCCGAAGATCGGCTACCCGGACAAGTGGCGTGACTGGTCGGGCCTGAGCACCACCCACGATGACTACCTGGGCAACGTGCGCGCCGCCAACGCCTTCAACTACAAGTGGGCGCTGGGCAAGATCGGCCAGCCGGTGGACAAGACCGAGTGGGGCATGACCCCGCAGACCGTCAATGCCTACTACAACCCGCTGCAGAACGAGATCGTGTTCCCGGCCGCCATCCTGCAGCCGCCGTTCTTCGACCCGAACGCCGACGACGCGCTGAACTACGGCGGCATCGGCGCGGTGATCGGCCATGAAATGACCCACGGTTACGATGACCAGGGCAGCCGCTTCGGGCCGACCGGTAACTTCGAGAACTGGTGGACCCCGGCCGATGCCAAGGGCTTCTCCGGCCTGACCGGCAAGCTGGTCAACCAGTTCAACGAGTACAAGGTGGGCGACCAGAAGGTCAACGGCTCGCTGACCCTGGGCGAGAACATCGCCGACCTCGGCGGTCTGGCCACTGCTTACGACGCCCTGCAGAAGGCGTCGGCCGGCAAGGAAGACGCCAAGGTTGACGGTTTCACCCGCGACCAGCGCTTCTTCTTCAACTGGGCCACCGTGTGGCGCACCAAGTACACCGCTGAAAACGCCAAGGTCCGCCTGGCCACCGACCCGCACGCCCCGGCGCAGTTCCGCGCCATGGGTGCGCCGTCGAACCTGCCGACCTTTGCTGCGGCGTTCCAGTGCAAGGCCGGTTCGCCGATGGTCCGCACCGGCGACAAGCAGGTGGTGATCTGGTAACCGCTGCCCCGCAGTGAGCACCGAAGAAGGCCCGGCAATGCCGGGCCTTCTTTTTGCCCGCGTAACAGGAATGTGGGAGCGGCGTAAGCCGCTAAGCTGAGCAAGCCCAAGACGCCAGAAATCAACGCAAACCAGTCAATACCAGCCGCATCATCCGCAGTGGCTTCGCGGCTCACACCGCTCCCACAACCACCGGTTTTGATGCAGTACCCAATTCCGTGCCCTGCCCCGGCACCAATCCGCCGCCAGCTTGTTAAACTCCGCCCACTTTGTCCTTCTGCGGATATGCACCACATGCCCAACGTTCGCCCACTTACCCTGGCCCTGGCCTTCTCCCTGGTGACCGTGCTGTCCACCAACGATGCGCAGGCCGCCCGCAAGAAGCCTGCGGCACGGGCACCGGCAGTGAGCGCGGCCTGTACGGACTTCTACGAAACCACCAACGGCAACTGGCTGAAGGCCAATCCGGTGCCGCAGACCGGCGCGGTCAGCGCCCTCGGCACCCTGGCGGACAACACCCGTACCCAGCAGCGCCAGTTGCTGGATCGCGCAATGACCGCGCCGCAGGGCAATGTGCAGAAGCTGCTCGGCGATTTCTGGGCCAGCGGCCTGGACGAGGCCGCCGTGGAAGCCGACGGCTCCAAGCCAATCGCTCCCTTGCTGACCCGCATCAACGCCATCAAGAAGGCCAAGGACATCCCGGCCTCGATCGCTGCGCTGCATCAGGTCGGCATCCCGGTGGCCTTCAACTTCGCCCCGGACGTGGACTTGAAGGCGCTGGACCGCCACATCGGTTACTTCATGCAGGGCGGCACCGGCCTGCCGGACCCGGCCTTCTACACCCGTACCGATGCTGACACCGTCGCGCTGATGGGCCGCTACCGTGGGTATGTGAAGCAGATCCTGGCGCTGACCGGCACCCCGGCCGCACAGCTCGATGCCGAATCGGCGCTGGTCATCCAGTTGGAAACCGAACTGGCACGCAGCGCCCACTCGGTGGCCGACATCAACAACCCGTTCAACAACTACGCACCGGTCGCCACCAAGGACCTGAACAGCCGCTATCGCAACCTGCAGCTGGATGCCTTCCTGAAGGCTCAGGGTGTGAACGACGACCTGGTGTCACTGGCCGATCCTTCCCTGTTCCAGCAGCTCAATGGCATGGTCAGCCGCCTGCCGGCCAATCAGTGGAAGGCCTACCTGCGCTGGCGCGTGGGTGACGCGATGGCCCCGTACCTCTCCAAGGCCTACCGCGACGCCGAGTTCGAGTTCCGTGGCCGCGTGCTGCGTGGCCAGATCATCGCGCCGTCGCGTCCGGATGCCGTGCTCGACGCCATCAACGTGGCCGCCGGCCCGATGCTCGGCCACGAATACGCGGCGACCTACCTCAACCGCGACACCCGCCGCCAGGCCGGCGTCATGGTCGACCAGGTCCGCGAGGCACAGATCGCTGCCGTCAAGCGCAGCAGTTGGCTCAGCGCCGAGGCCAAGACCGAAGCCGAGGCCAAGCTGGCCGCGATGAAGATCGAGATCGGCACCCCGCTGCGCGACCTGGACTACACCGTGCAGCCCATGGGCCGCGGCAGCTTTGGCGGCAACATCCTGATCGCCTCCACCTGGCGTCATGCCCAGGAAATGAAGCGCATCGGCAAGGGCAACGCCGACCGTCGCTGGGACGTGCTGCCGCAGCAGCCCTCCATTGCCTATGACATCGCCCAGAACCGCCTGATCGTCACCGCTGCCGCACTGCAGGGCCCGATTTTTGCCAGCAACGCCAGCAATGCCGAGAAGTTCGGTGCCTTCGGCGGCCTGGTCGCGCATGAAGTCAGCCGCGCGATCGACGTCAAGGGCGCGATGATCGATGCCAAGGGCGAACTGCGCAGCTGGTGGACGCCGGCCGACAAGAGCGCCTGGACCCTGCTCGGCAATCGTGTCGCCGCGCAGTACAGCGCCTACCCGTTCCCCGGCGTCAAGGATGCCAAGGTCAATGGTGAGCTGACCCGCGACGAGAACATGGCCGACCTGTCGGGCATGGAGATCGCCTGGGAGGCATTCAGTGCCGCTCAGGCCGATGCCAAGCAGGCCGACAAGCAGGACTTCTTCAAGGGCTGGACCAGCCTGTGGGCGCAGCAGCTATCGCCGAACGAGGCACTGCAGCGCCTGCGTACCGATGTGCGCGCCCCGGGCCGCTGGCGCAGCAATGCACCGCTGTCCAACCTGCCGGCGTTTGGCGCCAGCTTCAGCTGCAAGCCGGGCCAGCCGATGCAGCGTACCGACGCCGAGCAGATCAGGATCTGGCGTTGATGCGGTATTGAAGCAAGCAAAAAGGCGCGGACTCCGCGCCTTTTTGCATTCTTACTGTAGTGCCGAGCCATGCTCGGCAGGGGCTTTACCGGTGAGGCCCCTGCCGAGCAGGGCTCGGCACTGCATCTTTCGGCTCTGTTGGTAGAGCCCCTGCCGAACATGGCTCGGCACTGCATCTTTCAGCTCTGTTGGTGGAGCCCCTGCCGAGCATGGCTCGGCACTGCATCTTTCGGCTCTGTTCGTAGAGTCCCTGCCGAGCATGGCTCGGCACTACATCTTTCGGCTCTGTTGGTAGAGCCCCTGCCGAGCATGGCTCGGCACTACAGTTGCCTGTTATTTGACGCGGCGCAGGTGTGGGCCGCGCTTGTTGAACGGCGGTTGGCCGCGCCAGTAGCGGATCAGCAGCCAGCCAAACAACATGCCGCCGAGATGCGCGAAGTGGGCTACGCCCGGCTGCCAGCCGGTGAAGCCCAGCAGCAGTTCAATCGCACCGAACACGATCACGAAAGTGCGTGCCTTCATCGGGATCGGCGGGAACAACAACATCACCCGCTGGTTCGGGAACAACATGCCGTAGGCCAGCAGCAGCCCGAACACGCCACCGGAGGCGCCCAACACCGGGTTGTATTCACCGGCAAATGCGGCCACCAGCAACTGGCACAGGCCGGCACCGACCACGCAGACCATGTAATAGGTCAGAAAGCGTTTCTCACCCCAGGTCATTTCCAACGGCGCACCAAACATGAAGAGCGCCAGCATGTTGAAGAACAGGTGGCCGAAGCCGCCATGCAGGAAGCCATAGCTCAACAGCTGCCACGGCTCAAACCCCGGTGAGTCGGCAAAGAACTGCTGCGAACCCAACGGCCACAGCATCAACTGGGTAAAGATGCCCGCCGTTTGCGGCAATTGCTGCAGCAGGAACAGGACGACGTTGGCGATCAACAGCGTCTGGGTGATCTTGGGTAGGCGCGGGAACATGATGGCATCCGGGGAAACTGGCTACATCATAGCCGCAGCGGCTAGCCAGGACCCCAGATCGCCTCGTCCAGGCTGCGCGGCGGTTTGGGCCGCTTCACCCTGCCGTTCTCCACCGCCACGCCCTCGGCCCGCAGCCGCTGGCTCTGTTCGCGCCAACCGCGCGAGCCCTCCGGCATTGCGATGCGACCGTCCGAGCGCAGCACTCGATGCCAGGGCAGCTCCGGGTCCTCATTGTTGCCCAGCAGGCGCGCCACCAGCCTTGCCCTTCCGGGCAGCCCGGCCTTGGCCGCCACTTCGCCATAGCCAAGCACCTGCCCACGCGGAATGGCACGAATCGCCTCGAGGATGCGTGCATGCCCAGCGGCGGCACTGGCCTCCGGGCTCATCACTTCTTCTTCGCCACGCCGCTGCCCACCAGCAGCACGCCCAGCAGCACCAGCACCGTCCCGGCGCTTTGCCAAATGCCCATCGGTTCGTCGAGCAGCCATACGCTGAGCACAATCGTGGAAACCGGCCCCAGCATACTCACCTGTGCGGCCAGCGAGGAACCAATCCGCTTGACCCCGATCATGATCGCCAGCACCGGCAAGACGGTACAGACCGTGCCGTTGAGCAGTGACAGCCAGTACACCGGCGGCGCGTACTCCCACAGCGCTGCCCACGGCTGGAACAGCAGGTATTGGCCGATGCACAGCACGCAGGCCACCATGCTGGCATAGGCGGTCAGGCGCACCGCACCGATCCGTGCCACCGCCTGACCACTGCCGAACAGATACACCGCATAGCTCAGCGCACTGGCGAACACCAGGGCCGAGCCAATCAAGGTACGCCGGCCTTCGAGCTGGATGTCATGGCCGAAGGCCAGCAAGACACCCAGATAGCTGACCAGCAAGGCAGCTATCTGGATGCGGGTGGGCCGTTGTTTGAGCATCACCAATGCGATCAACACCACCAACGTGGGGCTGAGATACAGGATCAGCCGTTCCAGCGTGGCGCTGATGTATTGCAGGCCAAGGAAATCCAGATAGCTCGACAGGTAATAGCCACTGAAGCCGAGCAGCAGTACGCGCCAATGATCACCAGCCGACAAGGGTTGCGCACGCCTTGCCGCCCACATGCCCATGGCGATGAAGAACGGAAACGCGATCATCATCCGCAGCGCAAGCAAGGCGGTGGCATCGGCACCATGCCGGTAGGCGAGTTTGACGATCACGGCCTTGCCGGAAGCAGCGATGGCGCCGGTGGCCGCCAACAGCAGGCCGCTGATCAACAGGCGACGCGAGCTGGTGGGTAGTGTTGGCGTGGCCATGGTTGCCTCGCGCTGGTTTAGAGCAGTCACGCTGTTACGGCATCCGGGGGAGATGGCTTTCTATTATGGGCGCCAAGGGATTTGTACGGGCTGGCGGATAGGACCAAGTTTCTTACCGGAGAAGAAGCAAGATCAACTGCACCCCTCCCCAACCCTCCCCTTGCCTACGGCAAAGGGAGGGAGCAACGGCCGAAGCATTGTCGGCGACTGCAGGATCAGCCTCCTCCCTTGCGCGCAGCGCAGGGGAGGATTGAGGAGGGGTGCCTTTGTGCTGTTGCTGTTGCTGTTGCTGTTGCTGTTGCTGTTGCTTTTGCTGCTGCCCACTCACCCTCAGCGCATCAGCACAACTTCCTCGGCCGAGGTCGGATGGATCGCCACCGTCTCCTCCATCTGCCTGCGCGTCACCCCGGCCTTCACCGCCACCGCAAACCCCTGCAGGATTTCGTCGGCGCCCTCGCCCAGCAGATGGATGCCAACCACCTTCTCGTCCTCGCCAACACAGACCATCTTGAACAGGCTGCGCACTTCACCCTGCCCCAGCGCCTGCAGCATCGGTCGGAAGCGGCTGTAATAGGTGCTGACCTTGCCAAAACGCTTGCCTGCCTCTTCCTCGCTCAGACCGACACTGCCCAGCGGCGGATGCGCGAACACGACGCTGGGAACGTTCTCATAATCGAGCCTGGCCTGAGACTGCCCGCCCAATACGCGGTCCATCAGCCTGCGCGCGGCAGCAATCGCAACCGGCGTCAGGGTCACCCGACCGGTAACGTCGCCAACCGCATAGATGCCGGGTACCGAGGTGTTCTGGTAATCGTCAACTTCGACCTGGCCCTTCTCGCCCAGCTTCACCCCTGCCCGTTCCAGGCCCAGCCCCGGCGTGTTCGGGCCGCGCCCGGTCGCGAACAACACCGTGTCGAACACCGCCTGCTCGGGGCCGTTGTGCAGCTGCGCGCGGATCTGCGCGTGCTGCCGCTGCAACGCTTCCACCTTGCAACCGAAGTGAAGCTCCACGCCTTGCAGCCGCAGGTTTTCCGCCAACTGGTCCGCCACTTCCGCATCAAACTTGTCCAGCAGACGCTGCCCACGTACCAGCAACGCAACCTCGCTGCCCAAGGCGCGCAGCACCCCGGCCAGCTCCACCGCGATATAACCACCGCCTATCAAGGCGACGCGACCGGGCCGCGCCTGCAGCGCGAAGAAATCATCCGAAACACCACCCAGCTCGGCCCCGGGCAAAGTCGGTTTCAGCGGATGCGCGCCGGTGGCGATGACGATGTGTTCGGCCCGGAACTGGGTGCCGTCCTCGCACTCGACGGTGCGCGCATCAATCAGATGCCCACGATTGCTGATCCGCACCACCCCGGTTTCATCAAGCCGCTTCTGATAGCTGGAGTGGATATTGGTGATGTACTGCTGGCGTCGCTCCAGCAGTGTCGACCAGGCCAGCCCCGGCTCCGCCGGCACATCGAAACCCATCCGCCGCGCCAGTCCAATGCGCTCGGCCAGGTCCGCGGCCAGCCACATCGCCTTCTTCGGCACGCAGCCCACGTTGACGCAGGTCCCGCCCAGCGGCGCGGGCTCCAGCATCGCCACCTTGGCGCCGTAGGATGCTGCGCGGAATGCGGCAGCCAAGCCGCCCGAGCCGCCCCCCAGTACCACCACATCGTAATTGCGCGCACTCATTGGAAACGCTCCACACGATACGGTGCAGGGTCGATTGCGGGCGCCCGCCCGGTGATCAAATCAGCCATCAGTTGTCCGCTCCCGCTGCTCATACTGATGCCGAGCATGCCATGACCCGCTGCTAGCCAGACGTGAGCATGCAAAGGTGAGCGCCCCAATATCGGCATGTCATCCCAGGTCATCGGCCGCCAGCCGTACCAGCGCTCATGGATGACCTCACCAATTGGCTGGCGGAGATACTGCCGTGCTGCCTGTTCCAGCGCCTGCAGGCGGGTTCCATTCAAACGCGGGTCCTGCCCGGAAAACTCCATGGTGCCGCCCAGGCGCATCTGCTCCGCCCAGGCAATGACAAATACCGAACGATCCTTCAGTACCACCGGCCGGCTCGGCACCTGCATCGCGCAGCTGCCGGTGATGGAATAGCCCTTGCCGGCCTGGATGGGCACGCGCAACCCCAATCGGGCCGCCAGCCGTGGCGACCAAGCACCGGTCGCCAATACCAGCTCGGAGGCATCGCGGCTGCCTCGATTGGTCTGCACGCGCACGCCGTGCCCGTGCGGTTCGAATGACCGCACCGAGCAGTCTTCTTCGATCAACACGTCGCGCGCGCGCAGTATCCGTCCCAGCTCGGCGGTGTAGCGGTCAGGGCGCAGACTGGCATCGCCCGGGAAACGGATCGCGCCAACCACGCCATCATTGAACGCGGGCTCAGCACGGAGGTACGCACCGCCATCGATAATCTCGGTGGCGATACCCAGCTCGGCCAACGCGCCGCATTCGGCCGCATGGACGTCGAAATTGCGCTGCTGGCGGAACACATAATCCAGCCCCTTCTCGGCGAACTCGCAATCCAGCTGATAGTGCTGCACCCAATCGGCCAGACGTTGCCGCGAGTCGTTCAACAATGCGGCGCGCCCCTGCGCGCTGCGCAGCCAGTCGTGTCGATTGCAGCGCGCAGCGAACTTCAGCAGCCAGCGCCAAAGCGCGGGATCAAGGCGCGGAGGGATATACAACGGTGCCTGCGGCGACAGCATCCAGCGCAAGGCGCGCAGCGGCACGCCCGGCGCCGCCAGCGGCGGTGCGTGGCTGGGAGTGATGGTGCCGCAGTTGCCGTGCGAGGTCGCGCCGCCAAGTTTGCCAGCGTCAATCACCCGCACCTGCCGGCCCGCCTCGCTCAGCGCCAGCGCAGTGGCCAAGCCGGTCGCACCGGCGCCAACAACAAGGACGTCGTCTTTGGGGGAGTTCACCCCCCGGATTTTAGTATCCCGAATGCATCAGCGCCGAAGTGGTGGCAATTGCAAGTATGTGAACCCACGCCACAGCCACTCTACCGGGCCATACTGGAAACGTCGCAACCATAGCTGGCTGAGCAGCACCTGCAAGGCGAACAGTGCAACCGCGAACAGCAGTTGCGCGGCGCGCCCCATCTGTTCGAACCAACCCAGGCCATAACCATAGAAGACCAGCGTGCACACCAGGGACTGCCCCAGGTAATTGCTCAAAGCCATGCGCCCGGCCGGCGCCAACCATTGCAGATGGCGACTCCAGCGCACACCCCATGCGAGGTAGCCCAGACACATCATCAAACCGGCAACCGCCGTCAGCGCATAGGCACCGGCACTACGCATATCGAATCGCCCCGGCGCGTTATACGGATGCAACCAGACACCCAGCAGCATCACCATCAGGCCCGCCGGCAACAGCAACCAACGCAGTCCCGCCCACAGCCGCGGATAGCGCGCAGTGTCGGCGATGGCGCCACTGCGCGCGAACCACGCGCCGATCAGGAACATGCCCAACACCTGAGGGCCCACGACCAATAGCGCCCCCAGTGACGCCCCCACGTCTCGCAGGCGCTGCGCCACCGCCTGCAGGTAACTGCCATGCGCGTACGCCTGCCGCTGCGCTTCGATCGCATTCACCGCAGCAGCGGCCTGTGTGCTTGCGGCATCGGCAGGGGCGAACTGCATCAAGGCTCCCAGCAGCAACATCAGTACAGCTGCGCCCAGATAAGCCAGTGTTCCCAATGCCGGCAACCAACTGCGCGCGGCCTCGCGAAAGGCCAGCAGTACGAAGGACAGCAGCGCATAAGCAACCAGGATGTCACCTGACCACAGCAGCAGCGCGTGCAACACACCGATGATCAGCAAGCCCAGGCTGCGGCGCAGGTAGAAGCGGGTGAAGTCGCGCCCGGCACTGCTGGCCCTTTGTGCCATCACCGCGAATCCGGCACCGAACAACAGCGAGAACAGGGTAAAGAACTTGCCTTGCACGAAGACATAGACGAAGGCATCGGCCCAGTAGTCGCCCCCCTGCCAATGCGGATCGATGCCGGTGAAGGACATGTCCAACGGGCCACTGAAGGCTTCCATGTTCATCAGCAGGATGCCGAACAGGGCAAAGCCGCGGAGCACGTCCAAGGTGGCGATGCGCTCATTGGCCGCCACAGGCTGGAAAGCAGAAGTAGACAACGACAACATCCTTCAGCAGCAGGTGCGCGATTAGAGCATGCCGGAACAAGGTAGTGCCGAGCCATGCTCGGCAGAGGCTTTCCCGCCAACACCGCAACAGCTGCCCTCACCCCAACCCCTCTCCCGCAAGCGGGAGAGGGGC